>CBCTJT010000023.1:0-83199 GCA_965147305.1 uncultured bacterium | reverse complement strand
TGAAACCATCGCTTAGACCAAAAAGTGATCAGGAGTTTTCACACAGCCTGAGCGAAAAACGGACAACGCGTTGAAGACCTTTATCCTATATATTTATAGCGATAACTTAGGTCAGGAAAGTATCCATCTCAGTATTGGATTTAGATAAATGGATTTGCCAAACGAGGATTTGGGATGGAAAATTCGCTTATTAAAATGTGTTAAGTGAGACTTAATGAATGAAAACCGATCTGTTTATTTCATACGCTTGGACTTCAGACGCCCATAGGGAATGGGTTAGATTAATCGCAAGTCATCTCGACCATATTGGTTATACGGTTAAAATCGATGAATCTGTAAGGTATGGTTCAAGCTTAAGTGGTTTCATGCGAGAAGTTATCGAATCCGAACATGTACTGTTGATTGTCGATGAAAACTATGTCGAACGAGCTAACAATAATCCGAATTCAGGGGTTGGTATCGAGAACAAATGGATAAGAGAAGCTTTTATGACCAAACCAAGCACATGGTTGTCGGTGATCTTTGTTCGAAACCCTAAGCGGAAATTACCTAACTGGCTTGATGAGCATAAACCAAAGGGCTTCGACTTTAATTTTAATCCCGATATAAACGAGTTCCCTGGTTCTAAACAGATTGATGCTATTTGGCGTTGGATTGAAGGACTGCCAGCAGACAAAAAGCATGCTATTCCATTTTCGGTGTATCGTCAACGAGCTGCACGGCTCGAAAATATTGATATTCTCCGCGACCCTACGCATTATGCGAATCCTGCACTTAAGGGACGCGAGATTTTTCGCTTCAGGGACCATCCACACTATACGGTTGGAAACGGTGATTACCAGTTTAAAATAGTGTTTGGTGCACACTCACATAATAGTGTTTACCTCCTTATAGATGGCGGGCTTAAAGCGGTCGGGCTGATTACAGCTCCAGATTTTGATGTGCTAACTGTCGCCTCCTTCTTAACTCCTGGCCGTTATGTCACTCCGACTGTAAAGCAAAAGGCTGTCCTACTAAATACCAGTGGGGTTCTATGCGTTATAACAATTGATAATGTGCAACACGAAATTAATTCAGCAGAGTATGTTCATCCACATGTGGAGTTCTCTTATGAAATTTTTGAAAAGCATTAGTGAAAAATCAGGAATATATTCAATAACACTTACAGTTCCTCTTCCAGAGAGGGTCCACTCCTGGCACCGAGCGGACAAGCTATCTTAACCAAAGGGCCCCTGTGAGCGAGGAGTGGACATTTAAACCGTCTCCACCATAATCATGAAGGGGTTAACTGTTAATAGAGAAACCGACGTGATAGCTGTTATATTTACCCACAGTAAGCTATTGATGGTTTGACAGAAGATAAAACATCAATAACATCTTCACTTGTAACGATTAAGTAATGAATTATCCTATCATTATCATGGATATTAGCACTTTGATTATTAGACCAATTCTGACCTGCCCCCAATATTAGATACACCCTTCAGTTAGTAATGTCGGTTGGTTTTCTTCATGTTTCCCGTTTCGCCAGCATGCTGCAAATTCAAACGGCGTCTGGTAATTCAGCGATGAATGAGGTCTGGACTCGTTATAGTCCTGCCGCCAGTCATTAATGATTCTCCGGGCATGGAGAATATCGCTGAACCAGTGCTCATTCAGGCATTCATCCCGAAAGCGTCCGTTAAAACTCTCAATAAATCCGTTCTGTGTTGGTTTACCGGGCTGAATAAGCCGCAGCTCCACGCAATGCTCAAAAGCCCACTGATCGAGCGCACGGCAGGTAAATTCCGGGCCCTGATCGGTTCTTATCGTTGCCGGATAGCCACGAAACAGCGCGATGCCGTCCAAAATACGCGCGACCTGGACGCCTGAAATACCGAAAGCGGCGGTGATCGTCAGACACTCCTTCGTGAAATCATCCACGCAGGTCAGGCACTTAATCCGGCGGCCGCTGGCAAGTGCATCCATGACAAAATCCATCGACCATGTCAGGTTCGGCGCATCCGGGCGGAGAAGCGGAAGCCGCTCAGTCGCCAGACCCTTACGGCGTCGCCTGCGTTTTACACCCAGACCGTCAAGGTGATAGATGCGGTAAACCCGCTTGTGGTTGACGTGAAGGCCCTCCCGACGCAATAACTGCCAGATGCGCCGGTAACCAAACCGGCGGCGTTCAAGTGCCAGCTCTGTGATACGCAGAGATAGCTGCGCGTCAGCAGCCGGACGCTGAGCCGAATAACGACAGGTTGAAAGGGACAGACCAGCCAGCCTGCAGGCACGGCGTTGTGACAGACCCGTTGTCTCACACATGACTTCTACGGCCTCCCGCTTCTGGTCTGTCGTCAGAACTTTCGGCCCAGAGCCACCTGAAGCGCCTCCTTATCCAGCATGGCTTCAGCGAGCAGCTTCTTGAGGCGGGCATTCTCCTCTTCGAGTGACTTGAGCCGCTTCACTTCGGGGACTTCCATGCCGCCAAACTTCTTGCGCCAGGTGTAAAAGGTGGCGTCCGAAATGGCATGCTTGCGACAGAGTTCCCGGGCCGAAACCCCGGCTTCTGCTTCGCGGAGAATACTGATGATCTGTTCGTCGGAAAATCGCTTCTTCATGGGGATGTCCTCATGTGGCTTATGAAGACATTACTAACATCGCGGTGTATTAATCAACGGGGAGCAGGTCAAGCCAGCCAGTCGAGCACTGCCAGATTTTGCGTAGATGCGCACACTTCATTTTGGGGCCGGGTTTCACACAGCCTGAGCGATCAGCGGACGCTTTAAATCTTTTGAGGCTGGCGTTTAACAATGAATGTTCCTGGAAGTGCTAAATCTCAGGAATAAGAAGTACATTTAAAATGATTAGGATATGAAGACAGGACATTTTAATAGGCCAACATTCATTGGCCTATTAAATCAATTTGGACACAAGCCTTACAGCTGAGTGATACGCGTATCTGCGATGGTTTCCGCGAAATGTTTCCCAAACAAGTCTGCGGGCGTCTGGAAACCAGGCTTTGCATCTCCCGCCAGTACTCTTCGCGCTGCCTCCGCTGCGGCTATCGCAGTAAAACTGTATCCATTAACCGTGTCTAGCAGCATTTGGACTCTCTTTCCTTCAGCGTCTACTATTTCGGCAACAGCCTGGTAACGACTGCTTTCACGCTCTTTTGCTGAAGGGCCATCGGGTAATGTAGATAAATCACCCTGTGGGAACCCAACCCCGCTAACGTGCACAAATGTCGAGATGTCAGGGATGCCCGTTGTTTTCCAGACAGTGACAAGGTCCGGCAGGGTTACTGGAAAACATTCTCGTGCACCATTGCCAAAATCAAAAGATCTCAGCTCGGCGGGGTCCTTTGGCACCAGCTGTCCATTCAGTCTTATGAGACAATCAGGCGATAAATTCTCCATTGCGCTCACAGCTGAGCCCCGTGACATGGATCCGGCCACGTTCAGTGCCAGAGAAATGCTTACAGGATACTTAACCCGTTCTGCGGCATGAACTGCAAGGCACCCCAGCATCGCTACTGATCCTCCACACCCCGGTAGCAGCATAACGCCGGCAGCGCTCGCATCCTCTTCATAGGCTTCAGCCAGTCTGTAACTGTCCTGTTCTGCGGCAATATCGAGGTAGTGAATCTTATTGCGTATCGCTGCGTTTATCAGGGCATCGGCAGTGTACGCAAAAGGGCCTGCGCAGTTGAGCAATACCGTAACATTTGCCAGCGCCTCATCAATTTGAGACGGATTTTCAAGAGAGAAGACTTTGTAGGGTAAGTTCAACTCACTGGCCATAGCGACAAGTTTATCTTCATTGCGGCCTGTAATAGTTACCGGTATGCCCGAATCCAATGCGTGTTGAACAATCATGCTTCCGGTATAACCAGTAGCGCCATAAATCATCAGAGTTGTCATGTTCATCCTTTGTAACAGTGGACCCGTTATGCTGCTTTAGCATCTGAGTTCATAGAGTAAGTGTGTAAGGCTTATGGATTGTGTTGCCAGCTTTTATAGACAAACTCAATGCTATATCCGTCTGGGTCTCTGACCTGTGCTGCGTAATAACGAGGGTCATAATGCATCTGTGCTCCCGGAGGGTGAATTTCGGTTGCACCAGCCGCAAGAGCTTCAGCATGCGCCGCATTAACCATGGACTCCGATTCTGCGATGAAACCTACGTGGACAGCATCAGCGCAAACAGTCCCCTGCCGGAGCCAGAAAAATATCCGGCCATCTGCACCGAATCCTTTGAGGTCAGGGTGGCCGTGAGGCCCCTGCGCACCGTCATAGTCATGGCGGTTTACGATGCCAAGAACAGGCAGTACACGCTCATAAAATGCGATTGAACGTACAGGGTCACTGACTGAGATAAAAATATGATCAAGCAAAATAAATTCCTCTTTCAGACGATATAGCCACCCGCAACCTCGATTGACTGCGCATTGATCCAACCTCCATCGTCTGTCAGCAGAGAGGCGATCACGCGAGCCACTTCAAGAGGCTCACCAACGCGTCCCAGCGCAGTTTGTGAGGCGAGGAGAGATTCAAATTCGTCGTTAAGCCCACCGCCAAGTTCAGTGCGGATGGGGCCAGGTGATACTGCGTTCACTCTAATCCCGCGCTCGCCAAATTCCTTCGCCATATAGCGACTCAGGACTTCAAGACCCCCCTTAAATGCTGCGTATGGGGCAACACCCGCTGTGGCAACACGCGTAGTAGCGCTTGTAAGATTCACAATGCTGGAGTCTCTGCGCAGCAGAGGCAGCAGCTTCTGTGTCAGAAAGAATGGCCCCTTGAGATGCACATTCATCAAGCCATTAAATTGCTCTTCAGTTACGGTTTCGATGGGGTTAAAGAGTCCGTAACCGGCATTATTAACGAGGCCATCAAGACCTGAAGTATTCAATTGTGTTTTCATCACCCGCTCAAGTGCAGTTCGGAACTCATCAAAACTACCGACGTCGCCAACATTCAGCTTCATCGCCATAGCTTTACCACCGGAAGCTTCGATGCTCTTAACTACGGATTGTGCGGATTCAGCCTGATTGTTCCACGTCAGAATGACGCCAAATCCACGCCTTGCACACTCGATCGCTGTGCTGGCACCAATTCCCCTGCTACCCCCGGTAATCAGAACGTATTTCATGATTGCTCCTGTAAGTGAAAGAATACGCTACACAGGTTACGCACCGGGATTATCGCTGGCTTATGCGATTCTCTTTAGTTGTTGCCCGATTCTGCTTTTATATTGTTGTGGGTAATGGAGACGTGTTATCAATTGCTGATGGAAAATAAATTACGCGAACTACGAGAACTGGCATCCGGAGCCGGAAATCAGCGGACAGAGACGGGCATTCCCCGGTTAGCAATGGTGCAGGGAGAAATTCCTGAGCACAGACTTTCTGCTGTTTATGAGCCTATGATTAACCTGATCCTGACAGGTTCAAAAAGCATGACTGTCGGCGGAAGGACATTAAACTATAACCCTGCTACTTATTTTGTCATGTCAGTAGACTTACCCGCAGTAGGTAATGTGTTCCCTGATAACGTTACAAATGCACCTTATCTGGCTGTCAGCCTGACGCCCAAGCCTGAAATTATTGCCGATCTGCTGGACAAGATTCCGGGCAATGGTGACGCTTATCTCTATCATTCAGGATTTTCAGTAGCGCCAGTCACCCGGGAGTTACTGGATGCATGGATTAGAATGTTATCCCTTATCAGAAAGCCTGACGAAATTGCCGCTCTGGCTCCGGCGTATGAACGGGAAATTCTTTTTCGTGTACTGCAGGGACCCCTTGGATGGATGCTAAGGGATATCGCAACGCCTGAAACCCACCTTGCAAGGATGTACAAGGTGATCAACTGGATTAAGACAAACTACACACAAGCCATACGTGTTGAAGATCTGGCTGAAATGGCAGCACTTAGCGTGTCCGCTTTTCACCGCCACTTCCGCGCCATAACTGCCCTAAGCCCCGTGCAATACCAGAAACAGATTCGCCTGATGCATGCCCGGCTTAAGCTCACCACATCGGGCGAAAATATTATGAATGTCGCGCTATCGGTGGGCTATCAAAGCCACACCCAGTTCAGTCGGGAATACGCGAGACAGTTTGGATTACCGCCATCAGCTGATTTAAAAAAAATCTCTCTCAGCCATGCCCGCAATTAGCTAAATGTGAAGATTGCCTGCCAGAATTTTATTCGGTCGTCCTGGCATCAAAAGCAGCCTGAGCAAGTGTCACGTCAGAGCTGTACTCAATGGTCCAGTTAAATAGCGCCTGAAAGGGCGCTTCCAGAGTGCGACCCAGGGGGGTAATGCTGTATTCAACTGCAATCTGAGACGATGGAATGACGCGACGGGCAATTATGCCGTTTCGTTCAAGACGGCGTAAGCATTGAGTCAGTGACTTCTGGGTAATACCATCCATACACCGCTTTATCTCGTTAAACCGCAATGGCTTGCTGCACAGAGCAAAAAGGATTGAGACAGACCACTTGTCAGTTATTTGATCCAGTAATAACCTACCTGAAGCCTTGTCCTCGCATGAATGACCGGAGGAATACTCCGGACTGCGGGCCTGCCTGTTGTCTGCTGACATACAGTTTACCTCCGTATACCTGGGTGAAAAAAGGTGCCTAATTGACACCAGGTATCCACAGTATACCATCTGGATCACCAATTATAAGGAGCAAATTATGTCAGTATCACTCAGTGAAAATGTTGCAAACAATCTTGCAATCGTTGATGCGCTTTACCGATATGCGGCAGGAATTGATCTCAAAGATCCGGAATTAATTAAAGGGGCCTTTACTGAAGATGCAGTGTCTGACTTCCGCCCTGCGGGAGCTAAAGCAGGTTTTGAATATCCTGTCCTGGAGGGTAAAGAGACTATAGCTGATGCATTGCTGAATTCGCTAAAGCCGATTTTGACCACTCATTCAGTGACGAACCCACGTGTAACTATCGATGGAGATAAAGCATATCTGGAGGCGATTGTGGAAGCACAGCACTTGCCTGAATCCGATCCCTCACGCCACTATCTGATGAAAAATCGTTATGACGTTGAGCTTTTAAAGCAACAAGACGGCTGGTTCATTTGCCGGGTCACAGTTGATAATGTCTGGAGGACTGGTGACCCAACAGTGCTGGCAGGAGTGTAAGGTTTACCGGAACATTGGATAACCACAGTTTCTGATATATGCAAATGGACTGAAATCAGACCGGTGTGTGCCTTATATAAAAAATGGTGGATGACGGAACATTAACTCATCCATCTTTTAGAATAAAAGATGGATGTTCCACATTAAAGATTAACGATACCATCAGGGCCGCTTCAATAGGTTTTGATATTTATTTTAATCATTCCGATGTCCGCTTATGGCACATAACGGAAATTTAAGTGAACAAATACTCTCTGGCGGTTCAGTAATAACATTAATCTTCGCAGGGAGGAAGGCGAGGGATATCCAGACAAACAAATGCGATAGTGGGGGGGAGGTCTGATGGCGCTTAAGCATTTTTTGACTAATATTAGAGGGTTAGATAATCGTTAGCTATGGACAGGACTTCATTATGCATCGTACCACTAAAAGACTAACCCGATTAGATATCGAAAACCACATTGAAACGCTTGAATGTTATGTGCATGAAGTCTCGTTGATTATTCGTGATCTTAAAGAACAGGAGGGCACAGGGGGCAAGTTACTGCTGCATGCGAAACGTCTTTCGGAAGCCAAACGTGAACATGAACAGCTTCAGTTAGAGCTGGGGCAGTTAATCGAAAAGAGAAACAGAAGGTTCGGAACGAAATTAGCTTCCTGATGCTGATCGAGCAATTATGATGTGATTTGCTGATGAATGAAAATTACGCCATCAGTGATGCTGAATTCAGCTAAGCTCAGGATTTAACCGCAACTCATCTATGGTGTCGCAACTCTTGATGAATTTTAAGTTAACCAATAAGGAATTGGCTGAATTCAGGGGGAAGCAGTTTGCTTCTACAGACCAACCTTTGCCTTCTTCCGTCACCATGGTCGTTGATGTGAAGTTACGTCAGGGGCGCTGCCGGATCGTGCACGAATTTCAGGGCGTGCTCAGGCAAACACCTCTGTCAGTTTTTCTACTCCGGTTCCCATTTCAGATAGAGTAACTTTAAAGAGTAGCGCATATCGAAGATAAATAATGTTATCTGCGTGACGCTGGAGACATCGCTGGATTAGATTGATCGCATAAACATGCAAGCCTGATTCAGACACACGATATGATTTTACAGCTTAGATGACGCGCACACGCATTTAACACTCATTCCCTTATCAGCTTCCGCTTCCTTTTCGCATCCAGAAAAGGGCATCTTCAGTCACGCGAATAATCGCCGGAATTGTGCATTCGCGCTTTTTCTTTTCAAGCATAGCTATGATGCTATCCCGGCTGATATTCATGCTGCGTTCTACAAGCTCCAGCACCGCCTCGCCAATAATGCCAGTCAAAAGAGGGGCTGAAGACAGATCTGCGTATAGTTTTTCCATTATAACTTCCCTTTATATGATGGGGTCATCAGGAATTTATACTGATTAGACCTCTTACCTGCAAGGAAAGTTTGTTTGTAAAAGCACAGGTGAAACCAGTTTGTCGTCAAACAAACAGGTATCGTTTAAAATCTATGAGCACGATGCAAGCGGATATGGGTTCATAGCTCCCCGAGGTAAGTCGCTCAGAGAGGCATTGAGCTCTTAGCAAATTTTGAAAATGCGTTCATTTCCGATGTAACTGAGATGACTACAGTCTCTCAGTTACAGGTAGATTTATCGGCCAGCAGCATCAGAGATTCCAAAAGAATTTTTCTGTCGTCCTCCTCAGTGCAGAGCTCCAGCCTCACTGCCAGCATAAGCTGAACATCAGGCACAGAGATAATCCCTCTTGTTCTGAGAACGTCCTGGAACAATGCGCCGATTACCTCTGCTGCACTGCTGTACTTCACCCGTGGCGGAGCCTGATTGCCCCACTGAGTTACAGGGAATTTGGCCGGCTTGAAGTGTTTATCGCTGGCATTAACATCTTTGGGTATGGGCATGTAATCCTTGACTACATAGAAGGCATGTCGCTCGTCCGCGATTAACATTGCGCAAATTTGGAAATGACAAATGTCGTGAGGTGTCCCTGCGAGATATCGCACACCAGCGCTATCGAACGCGCTTCATTTGACTTGGGAATAATGGTGGAAGCGGATTGGTCAGCTCATGAGAGTTAAATTGCACCCGCATCGATTCAAGGGCAACAAGCCTGTTAAAGAATAAGACCTGCCTGTTTTTCAGACAGAAGTACCGTAACACCTTTTGTCGGTGAAAAGTGAATTCATTTAATGAACGCAGTTATTTTTTGCTGGTGGAAGTGCAAGCTTCTGCTTCAATCCTCCGTGATAAGAAACTTAAACGCGAGGCATAGTTCAGATCAATCTTAGATTATTCATAAGATTAGTGCAGTTGGACTTCGGCTTTTCGGCCGCATCAGCAGCCGCGTTGCTTTTTTAAATTTCTTCACAGTGAAGATCAGAAGATGAGTGAATTTGTTCGAAGAAGTTTATCGGTAGGGTAAAAACATAATTCATCTTCTACGCTCCGAAGCAGGTAATTGTTGTCAGCCAGCCAGCGCACCATGTCTGCAATATCTTCGTACAGTGCCTCCCGGTTTTTATCGGTGATGATAAAATGGTCGAACTCCGAAACGACGTCTTCGGTGCGATGACTGAAGTTAAGACCAGGACCTGGCGCGTGCAAAGATGACCCTGAAGCTTTGAGATAGGCGTTCACCATTTTCTGCGGGCTACATTCAGCATGCTGTGGAAATTCAATAAGACTGTGTTGACGCACCATTCGGTACACTGTGTCAAAACTGAGAAGTTGATTGTGCACGGGCTCTCCTTACATTATCCGATACGTTGGAAACAGCAGATGACCCACAATATGACGGTTACCGGCCAGCAGCTGCACCACTGACCATTTATAAAGCTGCGCTTAAATAAGACATATTACAAAACATAGCTCAATTTCAACGCTATGCGAGAAAAGCTCATTGCATTGTCGCAGCGCTGGTTTATGAGTTAACCAACACTGCGTGGGGAGATCAGATTGTGAATTACATACGCTTGTTCAAGCCGGTACTGATAGAGCTTTTTGACTTCGTGACCAGACCCGATGAGCTTTCATTGCATCAATAAAAGCACTCATCATCGCGCTGTCTGCGTTTTGTCCATCAATAACACCTTCCTCTTCCTCATCGTCCTGCAACGCGAACTGGGTTTTACATCGTCGAGCCTCTCCACTCAGACCAATGACTTTCAGGTGCTTGTAGGCTTCCAGCAGGAAATAGCGGCTGTCCCCGCTTAGAAGAATTGCATCGATATTTCCGTCAGGTACAAACACGGCATCGAATGTCAGTGATGGCAACCCACTAAATGTCGCATCAACAGGTAATACTGAACCGTCATCAGCCACAACCTGTCCCATATGAGCGGCCAGCAGTTTGGCATGCACACCCGCTGACTGAAGTGACTGCAAAACTGCCAGTACGTCAGCCGATTTAACGCCATCACTCAACAGCAGAGCAACTTGCCGACCTTTAATCTCCCCACCTGGGACTGCATACAAACTCAGACTGTCATCCTTTTTCAGACCGTTGACGTCGGGAGCGGGGGGCGTATTTAACTGGTCTGCAGTCAGTGCAATCCCCAGGTTTTCAGCCACACCCTGAGCGAGTGCAATATCGATATTTAATAAGTGGTCTACCACACGCTCACGTATGTAGGGACGAGCGACTTTGCTTAACTCAAAGGAGTAGGCCCCAATGATGTGCTGTTGTTCGACAGGCGTCTGACTTAACCAGAACAATCTAGGCTGAGAGTAATATTCACCAAAGGATGGACTGCGCTCGCGCACTTTATGCCCTTCCACACGCTCCTGATAGCTCTCAAAACCACCACCTTCGGCTGCGGGCGGCGTTTCTCGCGGCCAGTTATCATTAATTGAATTCGGTTCGTAATTTGCCGGATTGGTATCGATATCCTGACGATGCATGCCCTGACGCTGGAAATTATGGTAGGGACAAACCGGTCGATTTATGGGGATTTCGTGGAAGTTAGGGCCGCCCAGGCGGCTGATCTGCGTATCGGTGTATGAGAAGAGTCTCCCCTGCAATAAAGGGTCATTAGTGAAGTCCAGACCCGGTACAATATGACCGGGGTGGAAGGCCACCTGTTCGGTTTCCGCAAAGAAATTATCGGGATTGCGGTTCAGCACCATCTTGCCCACAATTTCTACCGGCACCAGCTCTTCCGGAATCAGTTTGGTGGCGTCCAGGATATCGAAATCGAACCTGAATTCGTCTTCTTCGGGGATAAGCTGCAGGCCTAATTCATATTCCGGAAAATCGCCGGCTTCAATGGCTTCCCACAAATCGCGGCGGTGAAAATCAGGATCGCGCCCGGTCAGTTTTTGTGACTCATCCCAGAGTAAAGACGCTTTACCTGCAACAGGTTTCCAGTGGAAGCGGACAAAGGTCGCTTTCCCGTCCGCATTGATCAGACGGAAAGTATGGATACCAAAACCTTCCATTGTGCGGTAGCTGCGTGGGATACCGCGGTCGGACATCGCCCAGATAACGTTATGCAAGGTTTCAGGCTGCAGGGAGACATAGTCCCAGAAGGTGTCGTGTGCGCTTTGCCCTTGAGGAATTTCATTGTGCGGCTCAGGTTTAACGGCATGCACGAAATCCGGAAATTTATGGGCATCCTGAATGAAGAACACGGGAGTGTTGTTTCCGACTAAATCAAATACACCTTCATCGGTATAAAACTTAGTGGCAAAACCACGTATATCGCGCACGGTATCAGCCGAGCCCGCACCGCCCTGAACCGTAGAAAAACGCACAAAGACAGGTGTGACTTGCTCCGGATCGGACAGGAAATGTGCTTTGGTCAGATCTTTTAATGAGCGATAAGGCTGGAAATACCCGTGCGCCGCCGAACCACGCGCATGCACAATGCGCTCGGGGATGCGTTCATGGTCAAAATGCGTGATTTTCTCGCGCATAATAAAATCTTCAAGCAGGGTTGGCCCCCGTGCTCCCGCGCGTAACGAGTTTTGATCGTTTGCAATTTTTGTTCCCTGATTGGTGGTCAGAGACTGATCAGCGCCGTTTTTTCTGAGTGGCTCAAGTTGCTGGAGTTTGCTGTTATGCGTCTCCGGCGCTTTTAAACTACCTGGGGCAGTGGGTTGTTTACCGGGTGGCGTAGGCTCTGCTGCCGGCTGATGTGAACCATCTGAAGGTGCCAGAGATCCCCGTGAAGGCTGCGACGAATCCGGCCCTTTAGAGGGGGCCTGATGCGATAATTCTTTAATTTTAACTGGCTTCGACATTGCTATTATCCTATTTCATTAATTAAATGACCCCAGTAAATATAGGTTAAAAAGAGGTTGGCGTAATTTTACTCAATGCTTTTCTCGCGCTTTGCTTATTTTAAGGCTTCATCTCACCGTTATGAAACATGTGTATAAATCGCTTCGTTTGAAATTAATTGATGAGGGAAGGGACTGTTTTTTAATCGATTGGCTTAGGTGGGGGCATCAATTCTCCACGCTTTACTACATAAGCGGAACGATTTTTTATTTCTTCGCTTCAATTAGGAAAAATCGTTAATTTGCGATTTGAGCGCGCTTGATTACATTCACATGCCGCCATGTTCATGGCGGCATGTTGTTTAAGCAGATGCTTCGATGATCGAAACAATATTTCTTGCACACAACGATGTCAGAGCGGTCTTTCGCTGGCCAGAATGGTATGGGGTTGTGTGCGTCTGCCAATGCGTCCGAATACAGCAGCCAGCACGGCCTCAATAATCAATACGAAGAAGGTGAACCAGCTGGCTCTGGCGGTTGCGGCGGCGGCTTTCTCTGCGGCTTCACGAGCTTTCTGCTCAGCCTGCTGTTTCAGTTGCTGAAACTGCGCCATGGCTTTCTGATAACTCTCAACCGTCTGGTTAACGATCTGCTCAGCTTCCTGATCACTCTTACCTGTCCGGGCTTTGATGATGTTTTTGAGCGCATCCCGGTCGGCAGCCTGAAGGGTATCTGAATGGCGATTTATGACCCCGCGGATCCAGTTAACAATATCGTTATCCGCATTTTGAGGATTCTGAGCTGTTTGTTTAGCCTGATCTTGTGCGCTATTTGCCTCACTGTTCACATCCTGCTGAAGCTTATCCGGCTGAAGTTCAGGCTTACCTGTCTGACGGAGGGTGGCCTGTAACTCATTTTGGAGCGAATCTAAATTAATATTATTTTCCTGAAGTTTCTCTTTTGCCATGTTCCCGACAGACGGGGCTACGGCAGAGACACCACTCCCTAATGCACTTGCTCCGGCACCGAGGATATTAAATGCGCCCCCGATAATCCCTGTCGCCAGTGAAAATGCCAGCCAGAGGGTGATAAGAGTACTGACGCCAAACATCAGTAGACCGTGCAGTGCCCCCTCGCGTTGAGCCAGCCTGCCAGCAACGTAACCGCCGGCAATGATGGCGATAAGCATACTGACACCGGTCCATATCAGCGCGCCGGTCCCTATATATTCAAGCGGATTGCGTTCCTGTTGAGGATCAATAACAGACGCACCAATCGCAGTGCCGAGTAAACCTAATAAAATATGAACAATAAGCGCGGCGATAACACCCGCAAATACCGCGCTCCATGAAATACGTTTTAGCGGCAGGCCGCCATGAGATTCTGTGATAACTGCACCATCATTAACCCAGCGTTCAGCCATGATCGTTCTCCTGAATTTATTTTTACCATCTGAAAAAGAAACGCATGCGTTATGATTCAGCGTAGTCACAGATTTAATTTAAGCCCATTTTTATGTCAGAAAGTTGATGCATCATACGAAGTTATTTTTTTAGGGGGTAAGGGAGGGGAAATAACTATGGCTACAGATACCCCTTAATCAAAAAGAAAATGAACGAGATTTCCAAAAACTTATTAACATTAGTTGGTCATGGGAGCTGGTTTAGCTTTTGGGTTGCATGAGGTTTAGCGACAGGTGACATTTAGTTTAACGATGCCGTTGCGTTTAAATTTCCCGCCAGTGAAGCCAGGAGATAAGACTTTAAGCAGGTAACTCACTTTTCTAAAGTATAAAAAAACCCGCCGAAGCGGGCAGAGAAGGGGGAGGGAATTCCTTATCCTTGATTAACCTTACAATAAACTGAAGTCTTACTTTTTTAATGTAGTACAACAATATTAGTTTGCCATATAGGCCGGGTAACTTTTTATTTCTGTAACTCTATAAACGGAGCGCTTTCACGAAGGTGCGTTCAGAACACACATGCAAAAATTCATCACTCCTTCTTTGTTGAGCATCTCTTCATGTTGTTAAGTCACTCAGGCCAAACGAGATAAGAGGTCTGCCAGGAAAATAAGCTGAAGCCCGGAACGCCATACCGGCTTTGTTTTATATATCCTACTGCCCGGCTGTTACTGTGCCTGAGACAATCTGCGACAGTATGGAGCCGAAATGCTGACAACAAAAAATTTATCTCAGTCATCTTCGTGACGATCTATCAGTGAACATTTCGCTTCGCTTATTCTCATCCGCATTTCATGCATTCGATATAAATGTTTACCGCTTCGCTACTTAATTTAACCATTTATGTCTAGAGTTTTGGAGCAAGTTAACCTGAATCGGAGACATTATGAGCTTAAGACGTGGCGGTGCCGGCAACTTTGCTGAGAACAAAGAGCGGGCTGCTGAAGCAGGGCGCAAAGGCGGCCACGTAAGTGGCGGTAATTTCAGATTTGACCCTGAACGCGCCGCAGAGGCGGGCCGTAAGGGTGGGAAAATCAGCCGCCGTGGAAAACCTGTTATTTAATCATTTCAACGTCCCTCTCGGGGCTAGATTCAGTTGGTCAACCCTTCTGCTGTGTTTCAAGCCTTATAGGGGACAGTTATGACTTACTCTGCCACCAGAATTTATGTTTTCAGCAAGCATGATGTCGATGGTTGTTGCTTTCTCCACCAGTCCCACTGTCGATTTGTTCCGGACATCTTTAATCGCGTGACGATGGGATCGTTTTATACCCCTCTTCACGCCTGGCAATATTTTTTCACGCATTTTTCTACAGACAGGGCCGTGTTCTGTTTGTCCTGTATGAAAGAAGCCTGAACTCAGCTCATTCCTGCGGCACGCTTAACTAATTTCTGTGCCTGAAACCCTTCATGAAATGCTCTTTAGACTGCGACTGAGCAGGCCATTTTTCTCAACGGCTATCTTTAAGGGTTATGTCTTTAGCGAAGGAGAAACCACCATGAGCATCAAGACCAGCGATTTTTTTGTCCAGCGCCTGAAAGAATGGGGTGTGACGCGAATATACGGTTACCCGGGGGACGGGATAAACGGGGTTCTGGGTGCTATACAGCGCGCAAATGAAAAGGGCGATGGCATAGAGTTCATTCAGGTGCGCCACGAGGAAATGGCGGCTTTTATGGCCGCCGGTCACGCTAAATTTACCGGCGAGCTTGGCGTCTGCCTGTCCACGGGCGGGCCGGGGGCGACCCACCTTTTAACCGGGCTTTATGATGCCAAAATGGATCATGCCCCTGTGCTGGCCATTGCCGGGCAGGCAGAGGCAACGGCGAGAGGCGCAAGCTATCAGCAGGAAATGAACCTGGATCGCGTGTTTGCGGGTGTGGCGAATTTTGTGCAGGAAGCGGCCGCACCGGCTCAGGTTCGACATCTCGTTGATCGTGGCGTGCGTATCGCCAAAGCGCAAAACGGTGTTGCTGTGCTGATCATCCCAAAAGATATTCAGGATGAAGAGTGGCAGTCACCGCAACATCTGCACGGGTTTACCCATTCAGGCATTGGCTATCAGCGTCCCAAAATTATCCCCTATGAAGCCGATTTACAGCGCGCAGCCGATGTACTCAATGCGGGTAGGAAAGTGGCAATCCTGATTGGCTCTGGTGCACGCGGCGCGGCGGTTGAAGTCGTCCAGGCGGCAAATCAACTTGGAGCTGGCGTCGCCAAAGCATTGCTGGGCAAAGATGTGCTGCCCGATGACGCCCCATTTGTGACCGGCTCGATAGGCCTGCTGGGCACTAAACCTTCCTGGGAGTTGATGCAGAACTGCGACACGCTGCTGATGATTGGCAGCGGTTTTCCCTGGACGGAGTTCCTGCCAAAAGAGGGGCAGGCGCGAGCGGTGCAAATTGATATCGACCCGGCCATGCTCGGCTTACGCTATCCCTGTGAGGTGAATCTTCACGGCGATGCTGCTGAAACCCTGCGTGCACTCCTGCCATTGCTGGATCACAAAGAGGACCGCAGCTGGCAGGAAGAAATTGCCGTGCAGGTTCAGGACTGGTGGAAGCAGATGGAAGAGCGAGCGCTGGCACCAGCCAATCCCGTCAATCCCCAGCGGGTGGTGTGGGAGATGTCTCCGCAGCTGCCGGATAACGCTATCGTCACTTCTGATTCCGGATCCTGTGCAAACTGGTTTGCGCGCGATTATCGCGTGAAGCAGGGACAACGGGCCACGCTGTCAGGGGGGCTGGCCTGTATGGGTGCTGCCGTCCCTTATGCGATCGCGGCCAAATTTGCGCACCCTGAACGCCCGGTTGTCGCTCTGGTGGGCGATGGTGCCATGCAGATGAACAACATGGCAGAGCTGATTACCATCCAGAAATACTGGCAGCAGTGGACGGATAGCCGTTTGATTGTCTGCGTGTTCAATAATCAGGATCTGAATCAGGTGACCTGGGAGCAGCGCGTCATGGAGGGCAATCCCCGCTTCGAAGCCACGCAACAATTGCCTGATGTGAAGTACGCTGAGTTTGCTGAATCACTGGGGCTGGTGGGCATTTATGTGGATAACCCGGAACAGCTGGCCAGCGCCTGGCAACGTGCGTTAAGCGCAGATCGCCCCGTATTGCTGGAGGTCAAAACTGACCCGGAAGTGGCTCCGCTCCCACCGCATATCACCTTCAAACAGGCTAAAGCCTTTATGTCATCGATGGCAAAAGGCGATCATGGCACCTCGCAGATACTCAAAGACACGGCAAGCCAGTTGTTTTCTAAAAAAAGGTAACGAAAGGCGGTCCTGAAGGAGGGCCGCATCTTCACAACTCAACGACGAACGCAACATCGGAGGAACAGGTATGACGACAGTCACCGGGACCAATGAACTTGCTCTGATAGACAGATACTGGCGCGCGGCAAATTATCTCTCTGTGGGACAAATCTATCTCATGGAAAATCCGCTTCTGCGGGAACCCCTGAAGCCAGAACATATCAAACCTCGTTTACTGGGGCACTGGGGAACCACGCCGGGCCTGAACTTTATCTATGCTCACCTCAACCGCATTATTCGCCAGCGCGACCGTGATCTCCTTTACGTCTGCGGGCCCGGACATGGTGGCCCCGGCATGGTGGCTAACAGCTGGCTGGAAGGCAGCTATAGCGAAATTTATCCTCACGTCAGTGAAGACGAAGAGGGAATGCAGAGGCTGTTTAAACAGTTTTCTTTCCCGGGCGGGATACCGAGCCACGCTGCCCCTGAAACGCCGGGCTCGATTAATGAAGGAGGCGAACTTGGCTATTCGCTGTCGCATGCGTTTGGCGCGGCCTTCGATAATCCTGAACTGGTGGTGCCCTGTGTCATCGGTGACGGTGAAGCGGAGACGGGTCCACTGGCTGCCAGCTGGCAAGGGATTAAATTTCTGAACGCCCAACGAGATGGGGCGGTGCTGCCAATTCTCCATCTCAACGGTTATAAAATCGCAAACCCTACGTTGCTGGGACGCAGCAGTGATGAAGATCTTCAGCAGCTTTTTAGTGGCTATGGATATACCCCGCTATTTGTCAGCGGCCATGAGCCGCTTGCCATGCATCAGCAGATGGCCACCGCGCTGGACACGGCGTTTGACATCATCGCTGATATCCAGCACCAGGCGCGCAGCGGTAATGCAACTGATGCTGTGCCCCGCTGGCCCATGATTATTCTGCGCAGCCCGAAAGGATGGACCGGCCCGCGTGAGGTGGATGGCAAAAAAGTGGAGGGATTCTGGCGCGCCCACCAGGTACCGGTTTCCGCTTGCCGTGAGGATGATGGCCATCGCCAGATCCTTGAACAATGGATGCGCAGCTATCAGCCGCAGGAACTGTTTGAGCCAAGCGGAGCGCTTGCACCTGAATTGCGCGCGCTGGCCCCGAAGGGTAATAAGCGTATGGGTGCAACGCCCTATGCCAACGGGGGAAGGTTGCGCCGTGAACTTATCACGCCCGATATTCACGACTTTGCGCTGGTGACGGGGCAGCCCGGCAGCACACAGGGACAGGCCACCGAACAGTTTGGCCATTATCTGAGTGCTATCTTCCAAAAAAATCTTGATAACTTCCGACTGTTTGGCCCGGATGAAACGGCATCCAACCGTCTGTCACCCGTGTTTGACGTCACCTCCCGTACCTGGATGGAACCCATTAAGGATTACGATGAACAGCTGTCACGTGACGGTCGTGTCATGGAGATCCTCAGTGAGCATCAGTGTCAGGGCTGGCTGGAGGGCTATCTGCTTACAGGGCGCCACGGGCTGTTTAACTGCTATGAAGCCTTTATTCATATCGTCGATTCGATGTTTAACCAGCACGCTAAATGGCTGAAGGTCACCCGCAAGCTGGGCTGGCGACAGCCGATCTCCTCGCTGAACTATCTGTTGTCGTCCCACGTCTGGCGTCAGGATCACAATGGCTACAGCCATCAGGATCCGGGATTTATTGATCATGTCGCGAACAAGAAAGCCGACATAGTGCGTATATACCTGCCACCCGATGCTAATACGCTGCTGTGGGTCGGGGACCACTGCCTGCGAACATGGGACCGGATCAATGTCATTGTTGCAGGTAAACAACCTTCACCCCAGTGGCTGGATATAGAGAGTGCCATTTCTCACTGTGAGGCGGGTATGGGTATATGGAACTGGGCGAGTTGTGAGGGTGAACCTGATGTTGTTATGGCCTGCGCGGGGGACGTGCCTACAATGGAAACCCTGGCGGCAGTCGATTTGCTAAAGGGCTATCTGCCGGAATTGCGTATCAGGGTCGTCAATGTGGTGGATTTACTGGCGTTGCAGACGCAGGAGCAGCATCCGCATGGCAAAGCCGAAGAAGAGTTCGATGCCCTTTTCACCACGGATAAACCCGTCATCTTTGCCTTCCATGGTTATCCAAGTCTGGTGCATCGCTTGACCTATCAGAGAAACAATCACGGTAACTTCCATGTTCATGGCTTCAATGAAGAGGGTACTACCACCACACCATTTGATATGACGGTGCTGAATGAGCTGGATCGCTATCATCTGGCTCAGTCGGCCATTTGGCATGTGCCGGGCTTAGCTGATCGTCATCCGGAACTCCTCGACGACCTGCAGGAGCGAATCGCTGAGCACCATCGTTATGTAAGAGAGCATGGCGAGGATGTGCCTGAAGTGCGCAACTGGGTTTGGGGCGGATGAAGTCGTTTACACGGGGATTGGGCCAAATGAAAGCGGGTATATTTTTACCCGCTTCACTTTAAAGATATGGCATTTATCACGTCAGGGATTTCAGCGTTTGGCCTTTGAATCGGGATCCTCACTCAACGTCATGAACTGTTCGGTTAACTCGGGCAAATGACTGATCAGCCAGTCAGACATCGCCAGTTCCTGCTCGCATATTTGCTTCAGTACAGGGACGCTTTCTGTGTCGCCGACGCGCTTTGCCGCGCTGATCAGACTGGTATAGCTTCCCACTTCGGCATTTTCAAAGACATATCCGGCGATGGCACCTTTAATAACTTCATCATCCGTAAACATGCCACCAAATGCCTGTCCCATCGCAGCCATCTTTCCCATCACATCTTTTACGCTTGAGTGTGCTATTCCATGCCTGTCCAGAATGCCTTCAAGAAGCGTCTGCTGCTGACGCGTTTCTTCAATGTGCTGCTCAATGCGCAGTTGTAGCTGGGGATAATGTTCAAGTCGTTTTGCCATTTGCTCAAGCATCGTTTCAGCCTGCTTTTCCATGGCATGCGCGTCACGCAGCCAGTCATGATAATGCGAATGTGCAGAGGTTAATGACATAGGTATCTCCAGATGATGGCCGTGTCACTGTTTTTCAGCGATTGATGTCAATTTCTGATCGGTGTCTTTTTCTTCATCCAGCGTCTCTTTCAAAAGCGAGGAGGCTTCTCCAAACTGAAGCTTGATGGCCAGTGCAATCAGCGTGCCGTACGTCGCGATTTCGTAATGTTCCACTTTCTGGGCGGCTCCAATGAGGCCTGCATCTCTGACGGGACCAGGTTCAGTCGCTTCGATCAATTCCTGCGCTTCTTCAACCAGGCCTTCAAGCGCATGGCATTTCATACGCACTATGCGCACCTCCTCATGTGCTTCCACAAGTTGGTCGAGACGCTCAATCTGACCCTGGGTTTCTTCAAGGTGATGCTGAAAGGCCTCTTTAAGTTTTGGCTCGGATGCAGCACGGATCATTTTTGGCAGGGCGCGGGTGATTTGTTTTTCAGCACTATAAACATCGGACAGGTCATGAATAAATAAATCGAGAAGTGTTTTAACTTTCATAGGGTAAACTCCAGCGAGTTCTTGACGGATTGGAAATTTCCGTCTGAGGTAAAGGGCTAAATATATTTGAATTGATAAGTCGAAGGTTAAAATATTTAATTATTGAAAATGGCTTCTTTGATTCCTAACGATATTATTAGGATTATCACGAACTTTTATGTCTGTTCTGGCCACCTTTCTTACCCGCTGCGGAAGCTCTCTCACGATCATTTTTGAAATTGCCACCGCTTGCCTGACCGCCTTTTCTTCCAGCTTCAGATGCTCTTTTGGGGTCTTCTGCAAAGTTTCCTGAACCGCCTCTATGTTGGGCCATAATATTTCCTCTACATGAACTGTTAACGTAATGATTAAGTGAAAATATGCATATAGCATTTTAATCGTAATTCACAATCAACTTCATGCAAGCGCGTCGGCACCATTATAATCATAATCTGGAATATGTGCCATATTTGTTGTGGAGAATTGAAAGGTAAAAGATATAAGCGCAACGATTAAATACTTCAGTTAACTTTGTAACCACTCAGATAATGGCTAAGGCGATCTTATGAAAGCAATTATTTACAACGGCCCATTTAACGTAACGGTAAAAAATGTTCCTGATGCAAAAATTGAGCGTCCCGGTGATGCATTAATCCGGATAACCTCCACGAATATATGCGGTTCGGATCTGCATATGTATGAAGGACGTACCAGCTTCGAAGAAGGACGGATTTTTGGCCATGAAAACCTGGGCGAGGTCGTTGAAGTTGGCCAGGGAGTCGAGCGTATCAAAGTGGGTGACCGCGTATGTATGCCCTTCAATGTAGGCTGCGGCTTCTGTGAAAACTGTGAAAAAGGCCTGACCGGATTTTGTCTGACAGCTAACCCGGGGAGTGCGGGCGCCGCTTATGGTTTTGCTGAAATGGGGCCGTGGGACGGTGGTCAGGCGGAATTGTTGCGGGTTCCTTTTGCCGATTTCAACTGCCTGGTCCTCCCAGAGGATGCGGCGGAGAAAGAAGAAGATTACGTCATGCTTTCAGATATCTTCCCGACCGGCTGGCATGCAACCGAACTGGCGGGGCTGCGTCCGGGAGAAAGCGTCGCCATCTACGGGGCGGGGCCGGTGGGACTAATGGCCGCGCATTCTGCCATCATCAAAGGGGCCTCCCAGGTCTTTGTTATTGATACTCACAGCGATCGTCTGGCCCTTGCTGAGCAATTCGGTGCCACACCGGTTAATGCTGCCGGGGATGAAGCCGTACAGAAAATCCTTGAGCTGACTGACGGCAGGGGCACAGACTGCGGTTGTGAATGTGTTGGTTACCAGTGCTGCAATAAACACGGCCATGAAGACAACAGTGCAACTATGAACAGCCTGGTCGCCTCCACCAAGGCTACAGGCGGAATAGGCGTGGTGGGGGTCTTCGTGCCCCAGGATCCTGCAGCGGAAAGCGACCTGGCAAAAGAGGGGAAAATGCCGTTTGATTTTGGCAGCTTCTGGTTCAAGGGGCAGTCCATCCGCACTGGTCAGGCAAACGTGAAGGCCTACAACCGGCAGCTCGCACGGCTTATTCACCATGATAAAGCCAACCCTGGCCGGATTATCTCGCATCGTCTGAGCCTCAATGAGGCTCCTGAAGGCTATAAAAATTTTGACAGCCGAGCGCCCGGCTGGACAAAAGTCATTCTTAAACCATAAACCCAGCTCTTTAGGTTTGCGATAAGCCCTTACCTTGTTCAAAAGGTTAAGGGCTTACCGGGTATGCCCGCGGGTATCCACTTCTATTGATGTCCCATCCTGGAGATCATGCTTCGCTTGATCATCCCCTCATGGCTGCCAGGCTTAACACTCATTGAAAAGGCCTAAAGGAGAATAACGATGTCACGTTTTTTGGAAAAAGTTGTCGTGATCACCGGTGCGGGTTCAGGGATAGGGGCGGCCTCAGCAAAGCGTTTTGCCAGTGAAGGTGCTTCGGTGGTGCTGGTGGGAAGAACCCGTGAAAAACTCGAAACCACGCTTTACACGCTTCCTAAAGGAGAGCATCTCATCGCGCCTTGTGATGTGTCTGATTCCGTCCAGGTCAAACAACTGGCCGAACTGGTCGAGCAAACCTATGGCAGAGTCGACGTGCTGGTGAACAATGCGGGAAGTGTCGTTCAGGGAAAAATACATGAAGTGACCGTTGAAGACTGGAAAAAGCTGATGGGGGCCGATCTGGATGGGGTATTTCATTGCGTCCATTACTTCATGCCCTCATTACTCAAAACCCAAGGGAATGTGGTGAACACGTCCTCGGTTTCAGGGCTGGGGGGAGACTGGGGAATGAGCGTTTATAATGCTGCCAAGGGCGGCGTGACCAATTTTACGCGTGCGCTGGCGATGGACTATGGTGCGGACGGTGTTCGCGTTAATGCCGTCTGCCCGGGATTTACGCTGACGGATCTCACCGAAGATATGAAAGACAACCAGGAGTTATTAAGCAAATTCTATGACCGTATTCCTTTGCAGCGTGCTGGTCAGGCTGAGGATATTGCCAGTGCTATAGCTTTCATTGCCAGCGATGATGCGCGTTACATTACGGGGGTAAATCTACCCGTAGACGGCGGCCTGACAGCATCTAATGGCCAACCTAAGCAGGCTTAGCACTCTGGGGGAGCAGATTAGCGCTCCTCTCTCATGCCCTTGAATACGGGTGTGTCAAAGCGCTACGTTCCTTAGCACTTCTTCACTGTTCCCGGAATAACATATCTTTGCAGTTTTCACGCTTCTTTTATCAAGACTCTACCCTATCCAAAAGGCCGTCTGCCGTAACGTCATAGAATCCTTACGACCCTGCATAATTACTGATAGCCATTCAGATACTGCTTCGGATCGAGATCTGGCACCGGCCAATTCGATGACGGCATCTTCATCGACGGCAGAATGGGATAGTGAGCAGACTGGTGCGGAAAGTGCGCTTTTTAGCCTATCGACGGGGTAATAAATCTGCTCCGAGAACTTAAATTCAAAGGTTTATGGAGACCACAATGGACTGAAAAGCATAATCAGGTTGCTTATTGAACGATTCAAATGTCAATAGTCTCGAAGTTAATATATTCATCATGTTAATGGTTAATCATAAATTTTTATGCAGAATCAGATAGTTAATGATATTTACAAACGAAATGCATGAGATAGTCTAAACTTTGATATATGTGGTACCTATCTTGTCAAAAGTGGTGCCCCTAAGATTTTCCCTGGTGTAGTCACTACCATATGACACCCGCTTCGGCGGGTTTTTTTTATGCCTTTTAAGCAACTGAGATCTACGGAAGGTGGTCCGGCAAACCTATATGAAGTCCGGTCATGAAAAAAAATGTGCTGAAAGATGATAGAATGAAAGATGGTTCGAAACGATACAATGCGATAGGAGCATCGTCTACACCTCATTGCGCCTGATGCAAATATCATCTTATTCAATGGCAGTTCTTAGATGGATGCCGATTTCAAATGGCATGATATGTTGAGAATTTGTTGGATTGAACTCTTTAATGCTCCTCAGCGAGAGCAAAAATGACTTTATCATGTGGGAATATCAACTGGGAGTATTTAAAAATTGCCGAAGCAATGAATACACGTCAAAGCTTCGGATCCTGTTAAAGTACAGGTCGTGACAATGTGTTGTCACTCAATGCGTCATGGATGAAGATTCAGGTCACCCACGCATCCAGTATGACAGAGTATAATTTAAGTAGTGGAATATTTACGTTAATTTAATCAACAGGATATGAATCCCCTGAGATTTCTTCAATTCTATTTATTCATTTAATAACGTGTCTGGGTCATGTGATGTTTGCTCCACAACAATATTGATGTGGCAAAACACTTCATCAATTTAAAGACGACGGTAACGAAAGTAACGTGAAGTGACGACACCACTAAAAGATGAGACTCTCGTATTCTCAGGGTCGCCGCTAATCTCAACGCAATCACCGACTGAAGGAAGGAACATCATGGACTTTTATATTTACAGGCAATGTTTTTCATTCAGAGTTTTGAGATAGGCGGAGAATGTTATTCGGGAACAGGGTATTATAAGCCAAATTTCAGTGGGGGTTAAGCGATGGCTAAGAAACAGAAAAAACCCGGCATAAGGACCGGGCGGTTTAATCCTCACCTTTAATACGGAACCAGCAAGTTCCATGTGAAGAAAATATCATCAAGGCAGGAGTGTTGCCAATTACAATAGTTTCTTAAGGCAATCATTTTTATCATTAGCACTATCATGAATTATCAATCTAAGCAGTTGGTTGATGAAAAAGCATAAGTCTTTCACTAAAGCTTCGGTTATTTCGCTTATTGATATTTATTCCCAATTACATTTGGGTGTGATTAGCGTTAACTTTTATTCGAGCTAATTTGACTCTGCATACTGATTTCTGGATTTTTTGAAGGATTTATTGCAACTTCAAAACAGGATCGGTCTCATTTTGCTGAGGCTAACAGTCTGAAGTAACTCACTAAAAGGGACAGTAGGGAAAAGCAGGCCCCCAGTAAAAGACTGATTTTGATACCGTGTTTATCAAAGACGTTAAGCATGATGGCCACTAATGCAGAACCAGTTATCTGTCCGAGAAGCCTCGAACTACCCAGCAGGCCGCTGGCTATGCTGGCATCTTTACACGACGCAGTTGTCATGATCAGGTAATTGTTAGGGGACTGAAACAGCCCAAATCCGGCTCCGCACAGTGCAATTCTCCACACGATGTCACCGTTGTGAGGTGAGTCGGGCAGGACGGCTAGCAATACCATCCCCAGCATGAGGGCAGCCAGTCCGGCCATCGCAATGATGTTGCAGTTAATGCGCTTGATGAGTTCGCCGGCTAATACCGAGGTAAAAGTCGTCGCCAGCGGCCAGGCTGTCAGCAGAAGACCCGTTACCACCACATTCCGATGCAGTACATCATGAAAATAGAAAGGAAGAGACACGTAAGCCAGAAGCTGCGTTGAATAGGACAGTGCGGACATCATGAGAGACAGTGAAAGCGTCTGGCTGCTGAATAAGCGTAACGGGACCAGCGCCTGGTTGCCTTTACCGTTCTGATGATGGTACCAGCCAATTAACAATAAGATGAAAGCATCAAAGCTGATTGTAGCCAACAGTGGAAGCTGCCGGGTTAACCCTGTCATACAGACTGAAAAGGACACGGCAACCGCGAAGGTGAGCAAGGCACCAGGCACATCAAATCTGACATCGGAGGGGGTCGGTTTTCTGAGGTAGATAACACTCATTAATAGCGAAGCGACAGCGATCGGCACGTTGAGGGTAAACAGCCAGTTCCAGCTCGTCACGGACAAAACAGCCGCGGCGATTGAGGGGCCTGCTGCAGCGGAAACGGATACAATCATGACGTTGATGGCCAGACCGCGTCCGAGCAGCAGTGAGGGGTAGATTTCCTTTATCAATGCTGCATTGACGCTGAGAATGGCCGCAGCGCCGCAACCCTGAATCATGCGAAACAAAATCAACATGGGCAGAGAGTTCGAGAGCGCACAGCCTATCGAGGACATCGCAAAGAAGACGATACCCGCTTCAAATATGCGTTTGTTGCCGACGGTCTTTCCCAGCGCGGACAGCGGAAGCAGAAAGGCTAGCACGGCAAACTGATAGGCATTGACGATGAGGATGGATTCAGATGCCGGCACTTTGAATTCACCCGCGATAACGGGCAGCGCAACGTTCGCGATGGTGCTGTCTAACATGGCAATTACCACGCTCAGTGACACGGCAATCACCGCCATGATACTGAATGGAGTATTGATTTCGGATGACCTGGTCATGGTTATATCGCCTTAATTAATTTCGGCCAACGCACATTGAGAATGCCGTTGTGCTTTCGGTGGAATTTTTAAATGAACTGGCCCTTCAGTTATTCCTGAATAATTAAATGTCACACGTCAAAATAAGCGTGAGGGCTTTCCGGGTTAACGTTTTGGCAATCCAGCCCTTGCGTTGACTGCTTTCCGGACTTTATGCGCCAGTTTATCCTTCATACTCTTTCTTTCCCTGCGTAAACATTCAAAATCCTGACTGGTTTTAATGATATCCGGGCGGGCATAAATAAATCTGTCATCCCAGGCATGACAGGAATCAGGAAATAGCGAGTTTTTATTGTCGTTTGTTCTTTCATAATGAGGTGTAGCCATATTCTGGCAGCCAGAAATTAAACATATGCTTAACAGAATTCTTTTCATACATCCTCCGGTGTGTGAGCGAAATATTAAATCGGGATGCCAGGCTGTCAACATGTTGCTGATTAACTTAACAGTTACTTAGTAGGAAAAATAACTGACCGCCTGGATTAATAATATTCCTACCTTCATCGCTAACATACTGATAGCTATATGCTATTGTTCGTGAAGCATCTGGTTTGCCTCAAGTCCCTAACCGGAATATATTGTTTAGGCTGCGGGTGTGAACTGAAATTGTGATTTCCCGACGTTATCGCAGGAATATATGTTAATGGCGACATTCAGGGTTAAAGGAAAATCATAATGTACCCAGCAAGGCATTTTGTTGTGATCGGTGAAAGGAATATTTTGCATCAGGGGTTATTTGAAGTGGTTAACACGGTCGCGCATCAACATTATTTGCAGACCTTTCATGCCTGCAACATTGCAAAATGGGATGCAGAAAGGACCATACATAGCCGTTGCCACTTACGGGCCGCGATTGTCTGTGTTTCACAGGAAACGTTCATGCCCAAATGTATTAGTACGCTTCTGGCGTTAAAGAAACGCGTCAATACGCGTCTGGTGGTTTTCGCAGACGACGTCAGTCTCCTCACCGGCCACGCCGTTCAGGTACTCCAGCGCGTGATCCATGAAGAGCAGATAATCCATACGCGCACCTGCCGGCACAGGATCAGCGGTTTACTGGGCAGGGTGATAGCGGGTGAAGTCAGGCATGACTCGATGGTCCAGCTGAGCCAGAGAGAGCTGGATATTCTGGACGGGTTCGTTCACGGCAAAGACGCTGGCTGGCAGTCTGAACACTTTGGCATCGACAGGTGCACGGTGTATCAGCATCGCAAAAACTGCGCTAATAAGCTCGGTCTGAAGCGACTCAAAGATCTGACCATGCTAAAACTGGGGGAAAGACCATGACGCAATATCAGGTCATGCCAGTGAGCATCATCTCTCCAGAACCGAATCAGGAGGCGCATTGTGCCGATCATTAATATCCACAAGACAGACTGGTTCCGGGTGTTAAATGACATCAGTAAAGCGGGCTATTCACTGCAGAAGATTGCTTATGAACTGGACGTCGCGGCATCCACACTCATTGGCTGGAAGCAGGGGGCGGTGCCTAAACACCATACGGGGGAAGCGCTGATTGCTATCTGGATAAGAACCACGGGACTGACGCGCGAACAGTTGCCCGTCGTGGTTTCAAAGAAAGCGTTTATTGTCCATCCCATCGGCTACAGCTGAGACATTCAGAAAACTGAATGCCTCTCCGGCCATATTCCATTGCCTGTATCGAGAGTCGTTATACAGCGCAATGGAGTTTTTATGAATCTTGAAGGCCTCGTCAAATTTCATTCTCCCCGATCGCTTCATCCGGGAACGTTATTCAGCCGTGCTTCACCCGAATCGCTATCCGTTACCGATGTCATGGCCGCCGCAGGCATGATGCAGCGCCGTGCTCCGATCGGCAGTGCCGCCTTTGCGGGAAAGATGAACCTGAGCCCGCAGGCTGCACTGAAGGCTGTTTCGTTGTTGGTGGCTGTCGCCCGTCATGAGACCCTTCATTATCCGGCCCTGTGCAAATTACCGGCTGTTGAACGGGAGGGGGTGCTGAAGGTGATGGTCATTTACGCCTTTCTCGACTTTGCCCGCAGCGCAGCGACGGAATTACCCTGTGTTTCCTGCAGTGGGTCAGGGATGAAGAAGGGGAAGCCTTGTAAAAAATGTGCCGGCAAAGGAACGGTGCGCGCGGCCTGCAATGACTGCAAGGGCCGCGGGATTGCCGTCAACCGTCTCAAAACCCGGCTGCAGGGCGTCCCCATTTATCATCACTGCGTTCGCTGCGGGGGGCGGGGCTTTGAGCGTATTCCTTCAACAGTGGTTTACCGCGCCGTTGCGCAGGTGAGCGAAAACATCTCCCTTGATACCTGGCACAAAAGTCTGAAACGTCTTTTGGATCACCTGACGGGCTACCTCGAGAAAGAGGTGTCCTGGGCGGAGGCGCAATTTCAGCGCATCACCAAATAGCGCGCGATTGTTCACATGCCGATGCGATAGCTCGCTATTTACTTTTCCAGTTTCTGTGGTAAATTTACTCTAACGATGGGATTTTCTACCCTGAGTTAACCAAGCCCTGACGCCCGCCGTCGGGGCTTTTTGTTTTCACCTGTCTGCGCGCGGCACATCAACTTCACTCCCTCATTAATCATCAGGATAAACACTGTGAGCAGACTGACTGCGGTGGCTTCCTATGGCGCATCCGCTGGGGCCGTGGCCAATGGCTTCCTGACCATGTTCAGCCCGGAGGAATGGAGCGCCATCAGCTTAATAACCGGCATTTTCCTGGCCGTCATGACTTTTGCTGTGAACCTCTATTACAAACACAAACTCGTCCAGGCCAAAATCGCTGCTTTGTCGTCCCCGGATAAGCGCGACGCCTGAATTCTTCAACCAAAACGTTGAGACTTCCAGATGACTACCCAGCTCTCTTCACTCAGTAATATTCTGCACAGCGTGACCTTCTTCAACGTCGATTTATTCCATTCGATTACCAGTGGCTATCAGATATATGAGGTCATGCGCAAAGCTATCCATGATGCCGAAATCGCCTTTCATGAAAAGGATAAAGCGGGTGACGCCAAGAAACAGTGTGTGATGGCAGCACTTCAGGCTGCAGCCCATGTGCTGGGTGAGAACTGGGAGAGCCTGAAAGAGCACTTTACAGTACTCATTGATGCCATTATTCAACTGTGGAATGCAACGCATAAAAAGAACGCGAAATCATCAAGCTTGCGCGCTGAACTGTGATAGTTTGAAACTCGAGACTGACGAACAGGAATGATGCGCTTCCTTAAAAATGCCCCCGTCCCAGGGGCAAATGTTGGTACGCGAGGCGTTGAGTGTCCTTACTCACTATTCAACTAACACACAGCATGTTTCATGAAGGGATATCGTCGGGTGTGCGTTCCAAGATAAGTTCTAAAGCATTTCGGTAGATATCCTGTTTAACAACATCATATTCCGTTTCCAGCCTGAGTATCAGGGCCAGAATAACGTCCTTATTTGATATGCGCATTTTCGTTTTGGCAATTTCGGCACGTATCTCGCCGATCACGGCTCTTTCGCTGGAAAACTGTTTAATTTCGTCTAACAGAGGGGCCTCGAGCTGATTTTTATCGCTGACGGAAATATTCATGGAAGCCTCATAGGATATTCAAATTGGTATCAACACGGTTGGATCTTCTCACGCAGAAAATACCTTTCTGGCACTAAAAATGACCTCTGTAAGTGGAAATCCAAAAACACTGACAGAGGCGGTGCAATGCACCCATCGTTACGTGCGGATCCTTTCGCCAGACAAACCTATACAGTTTTTGGGAACTTGTACAACGGTAAATGATTCAATGATGATGGTCTGAGGTGTATCTAAATTGCTATTTAAAAATAAGCTTAAAAGAATCTTATGAAATTCGGATAATTATGCCATTCAAACTCAAAAAAGAATGATTTATTTTATTTTATATTAAATTTTTGTTAATAATACCGATGGTAAACTTCATTTTCATATTTTAAGTTCGCTTTGTACAGTATTTCTTAAGTCATTTAACGTGCTGTGAGTATTTGTGCCGAACCCTGGTTTTTTTACAGCCAGAGCCAGTATGGAGTTATTTTTTCACGCTTCGCTTTATTTTTTGGCTATATAAGCTACAAGTTAAATTTTAAAACTATAATCGTTGAGGTGCGTGTGAACGCATTAGACTTAGATGTAGAAATTTATGCGGTACAGTTGAGAAAACTGGCGGCATTTCACCAGTCTGGAACAAGCATTGCAGAAGTAAAACTCCGGGTTGATAACACAATACAGCACATGAAAGATTTGTTGGGTAAAGACAAGGCGTATCAAAGCGTAAAATGGAACGAGTTGCTGGTTGCGCTTGAAAAGTACAGCAGGAATACCGCTGATCCTAAGTGGATGCTGGTGATCAGGCACGCTAAACACCGTATCAAAAGCCGGATACAGACGGCCGTTTATGCAGACAGAACATTAATCGCTGATTTAGCACGAAGTGATTTTGCAGGTCCAAGTGCTTCCAAGCCTTCTTTAAACGGTCCCCATTAATTGATTTAAGCTGAGAATACAAAGCTGTGCCCGTCAGGGTGCGGCTTTTTTTACGTTCGTAGTAACCCTCCGCGCTCCGCAAGCGCACCATAGCCATCGAACCCAACCCTTTGAAATGAGCCTTTGAGGAAGTCAGTGTGTGCTGGCGAGCCTTCGATGGGCTGATTTCCTGTGCGGCAAAGGTTCATTTCAAAGAAAGTTTGAACGCAATGACATATCTAACGCTCGTAAATGGTATGGACTTTCGTGAGCTCGTATTTCTTACCGGTGCAGAGTCATCAACTGACACTTTCAAAGTTGCGCTGGCATTTGGGAAAGATCACAAAGACGTTTTGCGTAAACACGCGCCGTAATCAGCCAGTGTTCAACCGGGTTTGCAGAGCGCAATTTTACGCTTTGCCATGAAAAATATGAGCTACAGAACGGTAAGCAGCAGCCTTTCGACCAGATGACCCGGGATGGATGGACAATGCTGGTATTCAGTTTTACAGGGAAGACTGCAATCATGTTCAAGGAGGCTTACATCGAGGCTTTCAACTGGATGACAGACATGGTCAGACAGAGTGTGGCAAGCCTTGAGGCAGAACGAAATGCTGCTGTGCTAGAGTTCCTGAAAAAGAAAGATGTCGCCAGCATGTCAGGTCGATTATTGAACCGCTGGGGAAGAGAGAAGAAGCCGCAGTTGCTGGCGCTTATTTAACGTATCGACAAGCATGGTCAAATAACTATCCCCGGACTGCCAAAGTGAGCTTAATAGAAGCCACTCATTGAGCGGCTTCAATTATGTCACAACTGTGAGCCAACTTGACGTCTTGCTTCGTCGCACATTCTCATTTTTAACATTGAGAACAACATCAGGAAACGGATCCTGTTAGGTGTATTTTTATCTGAAAATGGATAGGCTGGACCTTCACCTATTTGAGCTTGGAACTCATTCATTGGCAATAAGTTTTCTGGATACCCAACGCTTATGAAAGACGAAAGTGATGCAATTTCTTCATCTGTTATTTCTAAATTATCAATTTGGTGAGATCGCGCATTGCGAGCTTTGTTAAAGCGTTTAATTACTTTTAATAATTCTGCGCTTAATCCAAAGTTATGCGCTATCTGCGCCTTTGCCGCAAAATCCAAGGATAGGTTCTCACCAAAACCTCTGAAAATGCTACCATTGCCAGAAGCGCACATGCACCAAGCTTCCAAATCCTTTTCTAGCAATAAGTGAAGCCTTAAAACCACGCCGATATCATCCTCAGTTTCGCAGGCTGCTAGAAATTTTTCGTATTGACCTAAATGCAAAGTCAAAAATTCAAACTTACCGAAGTTGAATTGAAAGTCATACTCCTGAGCACTCATTTCTCTCTCCATAGGTAATTAGATGGCACTCACCGACAAACAGGAAATGTTCTGTCGCGAGTACCTGATAGATTTGAATGCAACGCAGGCGGCTATCAGGGCAGGTTATAGCCAGAAGACCGCTAACCGTATGGGTTCTGAAAACCTGTCAAAGCCTGATGTTGCGAAACGCATTATTGAACTTAAATCAGCACGTAATGAAAGAACAGAGGTTAATGCAGATTATGTTCTTCACCGGCTGGTGGAAATCGATCAGATGGACGTGCTCGACATCCTTAAAGATGACGGAGGCCTGAAAATGGTGCACGATTGGCCTAAGGTCTGGCGCACTACGCTGAGCGGGTTAGACGTCCTCACTTCAGTCACTAACTGCGACGAAACCACCATCGAGAACATCCTCAAAAAGATTAAGTGGCCGGACAAAGTGAAGAACCTGGAGCTGCTGGGCAAGCATATCTCGGTGCAGGCCTTCCGTGAACAGTCCACGCATACGCTGACGGGCAAAGAGGGTGGTCCGGTTGAAGTTAAGCTGCTCTCTCGTGAGGAATACCGGCAGGCGCGCCGGGATATGTTAGAGGATGACGACTGCTGAGTATAAGACCGCTGCACGCCGGATAGAGTGTGAAGAGGACGGGATGTACTTTGCCCGATATTTCTTCAAGCAGCGCACCGGCAGCCGGATGATTGTCGCGCCACACCATCAGGTCATTCAGCAGACGCTGGACCGCGTGATTGATGGTGACATCCAGCGCCTCATCATTAACGTTCCACCGGGTTACACTAAGACCGAACTGGCCACCATCAACATGATGGGGCGCGGTCTGGCACTGAACCGCCGCGCGCGGTTTATGCACCTCTCGTATTCCCACAACCTGGCCTTACTGAACTCGTCGACCACACGCGGTATTGTGAAGTCTGCCGCATACCAGGCCATGTGGCCGATGGCGCTGCGTGACGATGCAGACAGTAAGGCGATGTGGTGGACCGAATACGGCGGCGGGGTGTATGCCTCTTCCGCTGCGGGACAGGTCACCGGCTTTCGTGCAGGGCATATGGAGCCGGGCTGGCAGGGCAGTCTGATTATTGACGATCCAGTCAAACCAGACGACGCCTACAGCGAAATCATTCGCGACGCGGTGAATACCCGCTTTAACGAGACGATTCGCTCCCGACTGGCCATTGAGACCACGCCCATCGTGGTCATCATGCAGCGTATCCATTACCACGATCTAAGCGGCTACCTGCTGCGCGGCGGCAGTGGCGAGAGGTGGCATCACCTGAATCTTTCGGTGCTGATTGACAGCAGCCAGCCGTATTCCGCGCTGTACCCGGAAAACTCACACGCCATACCGGTTAAGCATGGCCTGCCTGACGGCTGGCTGTGGCCGTACAAGCACAACGAAACTCACCGCGTCTCCCTGTTCTCGCACCGCCGCACGGCGGAAGCGCAGTACATGCAGCGACCGCGCCGCTTCAATGCGGAAGGCGCGCTGTGGACAGAGTCCATGGTTTCCGGCGCGCGCGCGCTGGACATCCAGCTGCAGCCATCACGCACGGTAGTAGCCATCGACCCGCAGGCCACCAACAGCGAAGACAGTGACGAAACCGGGATAGTCGTCGCCAGCTCATACGGGCGCGGCAACGATCGGCTGTTCTCCGCTGATGCAGACCACTCAGGCAAGTACTCGCCGAACGGCTGGGCAAAGAAAGCCATACAGGCTTATGAGACCCACCGTGCGGAAGCCATTGTCATTGAGACCAACCAGGGCGGTGACATGGCTGAAGACACGCTGCGCAACGCCGGCTTTCGGGGGCGTATCATTCGTGTCCACGCCAGCAAAGGCAAGTTCGCCCGCGCCGAACCCATCTCAGCGCTGTATGAACAGGGCCGGGTGGCACACCGCGGCAACCTCTACCAGCTCGAGAATCAGCTGCTGGAATACGTGCCTGCCACCGCCAAAAAATCCCCTGACCGCCTCGATGCGCTGGTCTGGGCCATTACCGAACTGTTCCAGCCGAAAGGCACTACAGTTCGTCCGTTCTCCGCCTGACCAGAGATTTCCATGAGCAACGACGTCCGGAAGCGATCGCCCAAAATTGAGTCGATGGCCGGATGCTGGCCCATGATTTCAGCGCTGCTTGGCGGGACCGCAGCGATGCGGCTCGCCGGCAAAACGTATCTGCCTCAGTGGCCAAATGAAGAGGCCGCGTTTTACCAGAGTCGCCTGAACACGGCCACGCTGTTCCCGGCATTCAGCCGCACGGTCGAGGTGCTGAGTGGCAAGCCCTTTTCGCGCCCGGTAACCTGGGACGACAAGATTGTGCCCACCCGCATTCGTGACATGTTCCCGGATGTGGATCTGCAGGGTACCAATCTGCACTCCTTCCTGGCGGATATCTGTGAAGAGGCCATGGCGTATGGTCTCTGCGGTATCCTGGTGGAACATCCCCCTACCAGAAAGGACCTGACGCGCGCTGAAGAACGTCAGTGCGGACTGCGACCTTATTTCGTCAAAGTCACCGCCAACAGCTTGCTGGATTACGACTCTGAACGCGTCAACGGACAGGAAACCTTCACCATGATCCGCTTTGTGGAAAGCGTGAGCGAAAGGGATCCGGAAAATGAGTTCGTGGTGAAAGCCGTCGAGCAGGTCAGGGTGCTGAACCCGGGACGCTGGCGGATTTACCGTGAAAAGCGCAATGAAACCACAGGTGCCATGGAGTGGCAGTTGCATGACGAGGGCACCACCAGCCTGCAGAAAATCACCTTTGTCCCAGTGTACGGTGACAAACGTGGCTTTATGACCGGGCGGCCGCCGCTGGCCAAGCTGGCGTGGCTCAACGTGGAGCACTGGCAGTCCCGCAGCGACCAGCAGACCATCCTCCACGTCGCCCGCGTGCCGGTGCTGTTTGGCAAAAAGCTGGGTGAGGCGCCGATATCTGTTGGTGCAGCCTCAGCCATCATGTCTGAAGAAGACGATGCTGATCTGCGCTACGTCGAGCACACAGGTAAAGCTATTGAGGCCGGGCGCACCGACATTCTCGACCTTGAGGAGAAGATGCGGCAGATAGGCGCGGAGCTGCTGGTGATCAAACCTGGCCACCGCACCGTGGTGCAGACGCTGGCGGACAACGAGGCGGGCACCAGCGCCCTGCAGCGTATGGTGTGCGACCTGACCGACGCCGCCCGCCTGGCGCTGCAGTATCTGGGCGAATGGATAGGCGAGAAAGAGGCGGGGCACGTCACTATCTTCAGTGACTTCGGCGCCACGACACTGGCCGAAGCTTCAGCCGACTTCCTGGTGGGCATGCACAAAGAACGTGCCCTGTCTGACGAGACACTGTTCAACGAAATCCAGCGCCGGGGGCTTATCAGCAGTGAACTGCGCTGGGCAGAGGAGGAGCAGCGCATTCGCGCGATGCCTCCATCACCTGCAGACAAGCCCGCCCCTGTTCCGGCGGTGTAACGCATTCAGGCTCATGCTCCGGCATGGGCTTTTTTATTGCCTGCGACTGCGGATGCAGCGCGGCGTCACGGGCCGGATGGCTCTCAAGGTTGGATGACCCTCATGAAACTGAAACTCGACGAAAATGGCCAGGTGGTCGTGACCGACGGCAAGCCTGTGTATGTGCAGGACGACGGCAAAGAAGTGGCGTTTGATGCCGCTGGCACGCTGCAGACCATTTCACGCCTTAATGGTGAAGCAAAGTCGCATCGCGAACGTGCGGAAACGGCAGAGATGACGCTGAAAACCTTTGAAGGCATTGACGATCCCGCTGCGGCGCTGGCCGCACTCGATACGGTGAAAAACCTGGCCGACAAAACGCTGGTGGATGCCGGTGAAGTTGAGAAGGTCCGCACCGAAGCAGTGCGCGCGCTGGAAGAGAAGTATGCGCCAATCGTCAAAGAGCGTGATGACCTCAATCTGAAGCTGACCGCAGAGAAGATCGGCGGCAGTTTTGCCCGCTCAAAGTTCATCACCGAAAAGATGAGTATCCCCGCTGACCTGGTGGAGGCTCGTTTTGGCAGCAATTTCCAGGTGGAGGGTGACAACGTCACGGCTTTTGACCGCGCGGGGAACAAAATCTTCAGCGCCATCAACCCCGGCGAGGCGGCCGGGTTTGATGAAGCCCTCGGCATCCTTGTTGAACACTATCCGTATAAAGACCAGATCCTCAAAGGCACCGGCGCTTCGGGCGGCGGCTCCGGCGGGGGGAATGGCAATACCAACCCGAACTCGCTCACCCGCGAACAGTTTGAATCACTCAGCCCTCAGGAGCAGAGCGATAAAGCGCGCGCGGGTGTGCAGATTACTGATTAACAGGACCACACTGCATGTCGAATACCCTGACGCAACTCATCCCCGACCTGTACCAGTCGCTGGATATTGTCTCGCGTGAAATGGCGGGCTTTATTCCGTCTGTCACACTGGACCCCAGTGCGGAACGTGCTGCACTCGGTCAGCCGATCCGCATCCCGCTAACGCCTGCCTCAAAGGGTGAAGATGTGAAGCCTGGGCAATTGCCGCCGGACAACGGTGACCAGAATATTGATAACGTGCCGCTCACCATCACCAGATCGCGCATGGTGCCGTTCCGCTGGGAAGGCGAACAGCAGAAGGGTATCAAGAGCGGTCCCGGTTACAAAGGCATCCGCCAGGATCAGATCACCCAAGCCATGCGCACGCTGGTTAATGAAATCGAAGACGACCTGGGCGATCTTTACCGCCGCGCTTCACGCGCGACAGGTGAAGCGGGTAAAACGCCGTTCAAAGACACCCTGACTGATACGGCGCAGGTGCGCAAAATCCTGACTGACAATGGTGCCCCACTGAGCGATCTTCAATGTGTTATCGACACCACATCCGGTGCAGCACTGCGCACTATGGCGCAACTGACTAAAGCCAACGAAGCGGGGACGACATCACTGCGGGCGCAGGGCACATTGCTGGAACTGCACGGCTTCACACTGCGCGAATCCGCAGGTGTGGCTTTTTGCTCTAACGATAAGTCGGAGAAAATGACGACCGCTAAAGATCTTCACGAGGGGGATACGATAATAGACCTACCAACGTTAGGTTCTGATGGGATATCAGCTGTACCGAAATCAGTCACCGAAGGCTCGATCATCGTACTAGGTAAACATAAATATGTGGTTGCGGGTAAATCCTATGACGCCATTCATATTCATGAACCTGGGTTGCAGGAAGACTTTAAAGCAGGGGCGAAGTTTGAAACGTTGAGCAATTTCGCTGCCAATTTCGCTTTTAGCCGTTCCGCCATCATTCTGGCCACCCGTGCGCCCGCACTGCCGGAAGAAGGGGATATGGCGGATGATCGCATCATGATCACCGACCCGCGCACCGGAATGTCATTTGAATTCTCGATGTACAAACAATACCGCCGTGTACGCTATGAAGTCGCCGCAGCATGGGGATGCCAGAACATCAAACCGGAGCATACCGCCGTTTTATTAGGCTAGGCCTGCACCTGCCTTCATATTCCTTGCATCCCTCAGAGGTCAACATGCTGACACCCCAACAGCAGGCTGATGCACGTCGTTACATGGGCTATTCGCTGCTGGGTGACACCCAGCCGGATGACCGATCCGATGCAGCCTACGCGCAGGTGACGTCCGGACGTTTCCAGACCCTAGCGCACCGCCTGAAAACCCTGCGGTCAGAAGAAGCGGTGATTGTAATCAGTCACCTCACTACGCTGGCCACACTGGAAAAGGCAATCAGCACAGCGGGCGATAACCTGGATACCGATAAAGCTGCCGTCTGGCAACGTAACCGCTCTGAAGTCTCCGACCGTACCCGCCTGTATAACCAGTGGCGACGCCAGCTCTGTTTCCTGCTGGGCATTCCGCCCGGCCCCTCGCTGAGCCAGGGCAACATCCGGATAGTGAGAGGCTGAGATGGATCTGGCACAACTGACGGCCCGGCTGAACCGGGGCAGCGGGCGGGCCGCAAAACGCATCGGCAGCATGGTCAGCCATTACCGCGCGGTGAGCCCGTTGTTCCCGCTTAAAACCGAACCTGTGCAGAGGCTGTACGCCTCGTTTACCACGGATTATGGCTACGGCACGTTTTGGTCAGGCTGCGCGCATGGGTATTTTCGATGCGACCCATTTTCAGGTGGGGGATTTCCTCGTCTCACCTGAGGAAGGGGTTCTGTATGTTGCGGCCATGCCGCCACTGCAGCCGATCCTGTGCGTGAAAGCGGATCGGACGATTACTCTTAAACGCACGAACGTTGCCGGAAATGAAGCGGGGATTCAGGATTATGGCGGGGCACGCCCCGACCGAGAAAAAGTCCTCATGGAAGGATGGCCAGCGAGTATTTTGCTGCATCGCAGCGGGGAACATAACCCGGTCAGATTACCCGGTGACACCCGCAGCGCGTGGTTCGGAATACTGATGCCTGTGTTTGGCCATCTGCACGTTCGTGCCGGGGATTTTATGACGGATGACTGCGGTGAGCGTTACGTCATCACCGGTACTGAACTCACTGATATGGGCTGGCGCCTGGCAGCCTTGCGCCTGACGATATGATATGGCGAGCGTTGATGACGTATCCCGTTACCTTGCTAAACGGATCTCCGACGTGGTGTATCCCGACGGCATCAGTCTGCCAGGCATCTTAAGTGTCCCGGTGAAAGTTTACCCGGGCTGGCCAGTGCCCGGTGTCCTGCAGCAGGATATGGAAACGGGCAACGTGCACGTTTCTGTCTGGGCGCTCCCGACTGAACGCAGGGGCAACACGCCGCTTGGGCGACCCTTCCGTCCTGTGGCATCTGGCGCTGAATCAGGTAAAGCGGTCCGGGAGCTGAAGCGCCAGTTCAAAGATTTTCAGATAACGGTCTGGGCACCCACACCCGCATTAAGGGAAAAGGTCGGAACAGCTATTGATACCGCTTTCGCCGAGCAGTGCCATATCGATCTGGGCGACTCTGCACCCGCGCAACTGCTTTACCTGCGCCAGTTTGACACAGACAGCGCGGAGAACTGGCTCGTGTATCGTCGCGATTTTGTTTTCAGTATGAATTTCGCCACCACGCAGATGATAGACGCGCCGGAAGTCATCCAGACCGTGATCACCCTCAACGACCAGCCTGTCGCTAAATAACATCCGATCATCCTGACCTCTCTCTTTCCAGTGGAGTAACTCATCATGCCGATATATCCGGCTGGCAGCCTGAACACGTCTGCCCTGAACGCCCCTGACCTGTACGTGCAGGTCGTGCCTCCCCGAACGCGCTTTATCAACGGCGTGGCGACGGATGGTCTGGGGCTGGTGGGTGTGGCGAGCTGGGGACCGGTCAACAGCGCGTTTCGTATCAGTTCGGATACGGACATGGCATTTATGCTGGGGGCTCCCAGTGTCCGTCCCTATGACCTGTCCACGGCGGTGGCGATTTCACTGCAGCTGGGGGCATCAAACCTCAACTGCGTGCGCGTGACGAACGGGCGTGACACGGCAGCCAGCGGCAGGCTAAGTGATAACGCATTAAAAGCCGCCTTGCTCTTAACGGCGCTGTACACCGGTACGCGCGGCAACCGTATCAGCGTGATGATGGGCACCGGCACTGCTGTGAACAGCAAAAAACTGACAATCAGCCTGCCGGGCGTCAGTGCTGAGGTGTTTGATAACTTCCGCGGTGAAGGTGTGGCGCTGTGGCAATCCATGGCGGATGCGGTGAACCAGGGGCAGCTCAACATCCGGGGACCCAGCCAGCTGGTCAGGGCAAGAGTCATCGAGTCCGATGCCCCAGCGTCCTCTGCCGTCACGGAGGTGACGCTGGCGGGGGGGACCGATGGTGCCACCAGCATTAAGGATGCCGTGATACTGGGTAATGATGGGATTGAAACACCACGAAAGGGGATGTACGCCCTGCGCGGCACCAACTCTCAGGTCATCAATCTGATTGATGTGACCGATAAGGACTGCTGGCCTGATATGGCGGCTTTCGCCGCGTCGGAAGGGGCGTATGTCATTTCTCAGGGCGCTTCATCCACCGACTGCAAAGCAACGTCTGAAGCGCTGAACAGTTCCGGCGTGGATGACTGGCACTTTAAGCTGCTGGTGGGTGACTGGGCATACTGGAAGGACAGCGCCAACGGTATCAACAGGATGATCGCCCCCGCCACGTTTGAAGCGGCCAATATTGCAGCCCGGTCACCACATATCTCGACGCTTAATAAACGCATCCCGGGCATCATCGCCACCGAGCGCCAGCTGGCAGGTCGTCCGTACTCAATACCGGAAATCGGTGCCATCAATTCCGCGCGTCTCGACGTCATCACCAACCCGTGTCCGGGCGGCCATTACTTTGGGATGCGATCGGGGCGCAACGCGTCATCCAGTCCGACCCAGAACGATGACACCTACACCCGCATGACCAACTTCCTGTCGCTGACCATTGCGGCCAGCTTCGGCGGCGTGGTGGGGGACAATCAGACAACAGACCTGCGCCGTGAAACCAAAAGCACGCTCGAGTCATTCCTGTCGAATCTGGAAACGCTGAAGATGATAGAGGATCCGAACGGCGGTCCCGCGTTTTCCGTGCGGCTCGATGCCACCAACAACCCGGACGCCCGCGTGGCGCAGGGTTTCATGACCGCCGATGTGCAGGTGAAATACCTGAACGTGGTGCGTTACTTCCTGGTTAATCTGGAAGGGGGTGGCAGCGTGACCATTACCGTCGCCAACGACCGGCACGCTTAATCCTGCAGACACCGCCCATCCTCATCCGGAGATAAATCATGCCTAGTCTTGGCTATACCGTCGGTCGTGATATCGCCGTTGATATCAACACGCCCGCGGGCAAGCTGCGCATTCCCAAAATAATTAGCTTTGACGCCAAACCGCAGGTCGCCACCCAGAAAATAACCCCGCTCAACGGCCTGACCGATGAGCTGCAAATCCCGACGGGGTGGCACGGCACCATCAGCGCCGAGCGTATGGATGCCACGCTTGATGACTTCTGGGCAAAGTGGGAAGACAACTATTACAACGGTATCGACCAGCCGCGCGGCACCATCACGGAAACCATTACTGAAGCCAGTGGCACGGTCAGTGTTTACCGCTATGAAGGCGTGTCGTTTCATCTCACCGATGCCGGCAACAAACAGGGTGAAAAGACCGTTAATCAGACCCTGTCATGGACGGCTAATCGTCGCAAAAAAGTGAACTGAGGAAGCACATAGTCAACGTCACCATCACTGAAAAACTGGAATCCTCCCTGGCCACAACCGCTATTCCAGGCCAGGTCACGGATGCCCGCAGGCGCGTCATTCGTTATCGCGGAAGGTTTGACCATCCATTCAGCACTGGGTATATACGCAAAATCTGAGTTCTGACTTGAAACTTCATCAGGTAACATAAGGCAAATTACCGTCTCGCTTGCCGCGCAGATCTGTCTGTATGAAACGCTATGTACGCTGTTGAACTTTGAGGAACTCTCCCTATGCTTAAAATACTTTTGGCCTCAATGATGTTGATACAGTCATCCTCTGGGCCCGCTCAGCATTCGGTGGGTGGGCAGGAACAATTCCTGCGTGTGCCCGTTTCCGAGTTGGTGGCCTTCACACCCGAAAGAGCGCCGGAGACAGAGGCGTTGATCCGTAGCAACCTGTTGCATGACCCCCATTCACCGAAAATCGGCGCACAGAATCCCGCGCTTACCCTGGTGTGTTTCACCGATTACAACGCTAAGGACTGCAAAGCGCTGGATGCGAAGTTGCATAGTCTGCTGGCTCGATACCCTAAGCTGGCTGTGACTTACAAACTTAACCCCGCACCTTTCCAGCCGCTGAACCCCGCTCGTATGTCGCTGACGATGTGGGAGTCCGAGCCTGATAAATTTGATGCTTTTCATCAGGCTCTAATGCGTTATCAGGGGGTGCTGGATGACTATAGCATCCGTCGCTCAGTGCGTGCCGTGGGAGGCAATATTTACCAAATCAGCCCAGAAGCGACGCACACGCTTGCTTCAAATAAGGCCCTGATGAAACAGCTCCACATTACCCATACACCCGCCACACTGGTGGGCGAAACGGTATTTTGGGGGGATGTGCCTTTTAATGAACTGGAATCTGCAGTGAAACGTAAGCTGGGGGATAAAGCCAGTTCGAATTTGTATAGTTAACAGCCTTTAAAAAAAAATTAGGCCCGTCTAAGGCGGGCCTGATGGCAACGGTAACCAATAAGTTCTCGTATCTCACGCGTGGTATGTGTAACCCGCCACAAGAGAGTGACAGACCAATATGACAGAGATGTTTTGTTACTGATCATATGAGTTGGCTATGGTGAGGTTTGTGATAAAGGGCAGTTCAGTAGAGATAGAGCAGGTGTTCCAGAAGAAAATTCAGCAAATCGGCAGGATGACGGTGACGGGCGGCGCGCTGACCACGGCTGGTTTGTTCATCACGAAAGGGCTGGATGCCACTCTGAAGGCTGCTCGCGAACTGGTTCGGGCGCAGAAAGATTTTCGCACGCTGAACCTGTCAGTGCATGACAACGCCACTTTCACCATTCAGGCGCATTTGCTCTCACATCAGACATCCAGCACGACCATTATCAAAACACTTAGCGAAGCCAGTGGCACAGTCAATGTTTACCGCGATGAGGGCGTGTCGTTTCATCTCACCGATGCCGGCTACAAGCAGGGTGAGAAAACCGGTAATCAGCTGCTGTCCTGGATGGCTAACCGTTGCAAAAGTAGATTAAGGAATAAAAATGGTTCAGGTCACAGTGCATGAAAACAACAAGCCCGCTGCGGCTGCACCCTCAACTGAAGCAAACCAGGTCAGGGACGCAGCAGGGCGCCTTATCACCCTGCGCGAGCTGGACCCGGTTCAGGAATCCCGCCTGACGGTCGCCGTAGGGCCTGAAATGGCCATGAACGTGATGTACATGAACATGTATGCCTTCCCGGTGGCGGCAGTGGCGGATATCGACGGTGACGAATACCCGGTGCCGCAGAACCCCAAACAGATTGAAGGCATGCTGGCCATCCTCGGTAAAAGCGGACTGAAAGCGGTGACATCCTGGTTACGTGAGAAGTCGAAAGAGGAAGAAGACGAGGCCACGGAGACCGCCGCAAAAAACTCGCCCGGAACCCTGCGTTCATCAATCAGTGCTGGCTGATGAAATCCGGGGTTCCCTTCAGCATCATTTTTCCGGGACTGACCGGGCTAATGCCTCATGAGCGTATTGCCATGGGCGTGGTCATCCGCGAGTTCGACGGCGGCAGGTACAACTGGAACACAGGCCAGTGGGAGGAGGCCAGCTGATGGACCTTGAGCAGTTCGGTCGAGAGATGTCATTTGCTTCCACCAAAATCGCAGCAGAGCTTGAGCTGGGTTTTCACGTCATCGTGAAAGAGATTGAGGAAACGGCGAAAGAAGAGATCGGCGTTTACCAGCCAGCATATGGCCCGTTTGAAGCCTGGGCACCACTGGCTGAGTCAACAAAAGCCGACCGTGTGCGCCAGGGATACACTGAAGATGATCCGCTGCTGCGCTCTGGTGAGCTGAGGGATTCCATCGAGAGTGAAGTGGTTGGTCTGGCTGCCATCGTGGGCACTAAAAGTCAGATCGGATTCTGGCAGGAAGTCGGTACCGAAAACATTCCGCCGCGCCCCTTCATCGGCCCCGCGTACGTGCGGAAGATTGACCCGCTAATGGAGTCGATTGGATTTGCTTTAAGTCGTGGTTTTATCGCTTAGTGACGAGTTACTTCTGTGGAAATAAGGGTGAAGGCCATATTGTGAAGAAAACCCGGCCATGGCCGGGATGATTATATGACTGATTTAACCGAATGGTTTTTACGATTCAAACCTATTCGGTCATTGTGGATTTCAATTGTTTCAATCATGAGAGATATAGCTTGTCCAACTTTGTGCTTTGACTGAATTGAATCGAGCATATCAAGCGGGTAGGTGGCTCTAATTCTTTCGCCATCAACATTAATTTCTAATTTTCCATATTTAGATAATAAGACCAGCTCTCCAGTCATCTTTACAGTAACTGGATTCGAAGAGCTAGTTGATGCAAGTCTACCAACTAAGTATTTGATTTTATTGCTGTCTATGCTTACTGATCTTACGCCATCACTAAACGGTCCTGCCCAGTTGGCGTCGAAGGTAAGATGATTTTTATCGCATTCGTCGATGATTTTTTTAAGGCTTAAGGTTGAATTAAAACCAATCTCAGCAACATGATTCATAAAATGAGTATCATCTTTACTTTGAAGTAGTTCAAATATTTCTTTAACCGCTTTGCTTGGAATGGTCTCAACCAATTCTGCTAGCCCAGTGGAGAATGTTACGCCTAGTTTGGTTGACCCTGGTGAAAGATCTGCAAGTCTCAAGTTCAGCGAACTTTTAATGTCATGCGGAACTTTTTGTGAATCTTTTCCTGAAGTGAGCTTGTGCGTAGCTCTTTGTATTAAAGCCGCAAGATTGGTGGATATTATGCCTAAGATTTCAAGTGGGATTGTACCATAGTCCACTACGACACCTTTAAGCCTAAGCTCAAGGAAGTCAACCAAGGGATGGCGAATATCAGCTTCTATTTGCTTAGCCATCAGCTCGCTAAGGTGCGAATCCATCGAATCGAAAATTATTTTATCAGCAAGAGAGTTGCTCTTTCTCGCAGCGAGTTTTTCAACATCTCGGCGAACGAAAGAGATCCTGTCATTGAGGTTTTTGAAAGTTTCATTGTTTTTCATAAGGCAAACCTCACAAGACCCTTAGGATTCTCCCTTCTGTCGAAACCGAACCAACCGCGCCAGTAACTTCTTCTTTCACTATAATCCACCTCAGGGTGATTTTCAGGAAGAAGTAAAACATCGATATTGTAGTTAGCCTTCACGAAGCTACGATTTAACAATGGGCTAACTGACTTTAATTGCTCTTCAGGGATTTGCAGCAACGCTCGATAGTCGATGACTAAAAGTATATCTATATCATCAGGTTCTGGTTTGTGTGTTGTATAAGAACCATCCACCCAGATTTCACCAAAGCACTTGAACTGAAGATTTATCTCCCTAAGCAACCCCGTTAACTGTACAAAATTACAGTATAGTGTACTCCTCCTAACTGAAGTAGGAAAAGCATTCACACATAGATTTTTTAGTCCAAGGTCATCCAAGTCATGAAAACCGGGTGGTAGTAGCGGGGGAAAACAGACTTTATCCATCCTTGCACCTTTTTCTCATTACCTATGAGAGCGTTAATGATGTTTTTCTTATAGGTAAGGTCTGACTATCCAATTAAGAGCAATCCTAGCCTAGATTAGGTTGTTCGCCCATCCTGACAGATGATCAGTGCTTACCGATAGGGCGCCGTAGGCCAATTCTTGTAGGCAAAGACGTAGAGCATGATGAAGTGAATGCCTGGACATGACAGCAGCAACGCCATCTTCCATCCGAAACCAGCTTTCTGAGCCATGCGGAAACAGGGGATGAACATTAGAAACCAGATGATTACCATCAGAGCGGCTAGGGGTTGGGCTGTTCCATTTAAGGTTCACCATAATAAATTTTGAATAGGTATCGGCAGTCTCATGCATCATTCTGCAGAAGTTAGTAATGCTCGATGTTTACCCAGCAGCTCAATCTGCACGAGCAGGCGTTTAAGTGATTCGATGGCCCCCCATATCTGATCATGCGTGTCACCGTCCCATTCCGGGCAGGCTGCTAACTCAGAGCGGAAAAGCTTAAGTTTTATGTGTAATGCAGCCAATGGGTCCCGGTTGCACTTTCCGGCGATGCGAGAGACCTCAGTTTCCGAAGCGCGGATATACATCGATTGAGCATCCCGTTTTGTTTTAAACAGGCGACCGAGTTTATTCATAATCGGGGTTCCCTCTTATTAACGTTGCAAATGTTATCGTCAGACTGGCTTCAACATTCAGCTTTTTTCCACTCTTCGTACTACAAACATGACCAGCACCGGCTGGTTTTAATACCCGTAAATTGAGGTTTCGATGGATATTCAGGCTTACCGCGTAGCCGTGCGGCTGGCGCTGGATGACCAGATTACGCGCAACCTGATGCAGGTCAGCCGTGATGCGATCGAACTCAACAACAAGTTCGTTAAAATCACTAAAAACATCAAGGCACTGACCAGCGCTGCCAGAGAGGCGACATCCGCGCTGCGTGCACTTAACCGTTCCCTGAATAATCAGTTTTCCGGCGCATCGCGCGGGGCCCGCGATTATGCTGAAGCTATCCGTTCTGCTGCCGACCACGCCCAGCGCATGAATAATGCCGCCCGCAATCTTCCTAAGCTCGCTGGCGGCTACGGCGCGGCATTGACGCTGCCTGTTCTTGCGGCCGGCTCCGCCGCAGCGGGTGGTGGTGGAGGCGGATATGGCAATCATGGAGGGGTACTTGCTCTGCCTCCTCCGCCAGGTTCTGGTTCAGGCTGGAATGGCTGGCACAACGGCGTACCGCCGGGCGGCTGGGGCGTTGGTGGTTCAGGAAATGGTGGTGGTCATGGCAGTCCTCCTGGCCATGGTGCCTACTCAGATGGCATGACCAATCTGGCCACTGGCTATTTGGGATTTAAAATGCTGAGCGGCTTTGTGGATGAGGCTGCGCGCTACCAGACCATGACTGAGAAATTCAGACAGTTCGGCATGAGCCCGGCTGCGACACGGGAAGCGCAGCAGTTTGCGGAAACGACCCGCATCCGCGGTTCCTCTACGACTGATTTGCTGAAATATATGGTTGAAGCGCAGGGCGTGTTCAGCGATTCCGGCATGAAGTCCCTGGATGAGCAGCTGCGCGCGGCTAAACTTGCTGCGCCTGTGCTGGCGCGCATCAAGTTCGCCTCACGCGGACTCGATGAGCATCAGCGAGAGGCCACGTTTGCCAAGCAAATGGACATGCTGCGTTTTACTGAAACCGCGGGGGGACTTAAAAGCCCGGAACGTTTTAATGCGCTGATGGATGCGGCGTTCAAAGCCATCCAGTCTTCAGGCGGCAACGTCGATTTCACTCAGTTTCGTCAGTTTATGGCCAAGGCGGGCACCTCTGCCTTCAACCTCACCAATAAGGCTTTATTTGCCGAGCTTGAGCCCATTATCGGCGAGCTAAAGGGCGGTGCAGCGGGTGAAGCGCTGATGACCGCTTATAATCGCCTTAACGGTATCGTGAAACTGCCGAGCCAGGTCTCTCTTGACCTGGTAAAAATGGGCATCTGGGATGCCAGCAAAGTTGACCTTAACAGTCTGGGTGGGGTAAAGCGTTTGCACGGGAACCCGCTCATTAACGCGCAGCTTTTCAGCCAGTCGCCGGTGGATTTCTACGAGAAAATGATACTGCCCATTTACCGGCAGCACCATTACACGGACGAACAGAAACAGCGCGAGAATGCCCTGATATTTGGACGTACCGGCGGCAAGATGTTCAACCTCATCGACAAGCAGCTGGAGACCATCCACCACCGTCTTGACGCTTATGGTATCGCGCGGGGTCTGGATGATGCCTATGGTGCTGTGGGCAGCACCTATAACGGCAAAAAAATCGACTTCCAGAAAAAATGGCAGAACCTGCAGCTGGTGATGGGCAGAGACGGCGGCTTGCTTGACACATTCACCAAAGGTCTGGATGGCCTGACGCACTCCCTGGAACAAATGACGGAGATAGCACACAAACATCCTGAGATGGCGAAGTTCGCAGGAAACACGGCGCTGGCCATCACCGGCCTGGCGGCGGCCAGTGGAGGCCTCTGGGTCCTCAAACACGCGGCCGGCGCTTTGCTGTCCCCCCTGAAACTGGCGGGCTGGGGCATTGATATGCTTATCGGCAAAAGTGCCACCACAGGGCTGACAGGTTTGTCTGCTGCACTGACAGGGTTACCGGCCATCATTGCCGCCGCGACCATGGCCGCACTCTATCCTGCCAGTACGGTATCCCAGAGTCAGGAAGTGAAAGAGCGCGACAGGCTTGCCCGGCAGAACGCGAGTGACAACGGCGCGCCCTACAAACCCTGGATGCCCACACAGGCTGACTTCGATAACCAGAGAGCGAGCGAGCAGGCTTATCGTAAGACCGGACGTTATCCACCCATCCCGCCAGTCCCGGGCAACAAGACTGAGCAGCCAGTCAATCTCCTCATGACACATGAAGGCCGCCAGGTGCTGGTGGCAACCGTGATAAATCAGATGGCCCTGCAGGCCGCCAGGGCGCCATCATCCACCAGCGCATTCGACTCATCGATGCTGATGATGCACCCCGGCCATGCCAGCAGCCTTATCGTTCCCTAAAACCGTTTCGTTTAATGACATGACTGCGGCGTTTCTCATAAATCTGAATCCATTAATCGCCATGATGCGCTCTGATGTGGTGATTTCATCATGACCTATGGCTGACGGAACATCGCGAGACTGTGCGTTTACAGGGGAAAACGGTCATGCTGAATAAGCTCATTTTTTCATCCGTGCTGATGGTTGTCGGCACGGCGTCTGCGTCACCTGACGTAACCCTTCATCCTTTGTTAGATAGCCAGCAGGTTTTGTTATCCACCTCATTGAACCCAGCAAATTTTACTCGGGTAGAGGCTCTGCTTCGCAACAAATTACTGAACGATCCGATGTCGCCTGTGGTGGGAGCTGAACATCCGGTGCTGAAAATTGTGAGTTTCGTGAATTATGACAGCATGCCTAGCCAGCAACTCGACGTTAATCTGGAAAAACTGCTTAAGGGCTATCCCCAGATAGCCATCACATATAAGCTGATTTCGTATGGAGCTGAGGCATCAACAGCCGCCACGCGTATGGCCCTGACGGTCTGGATCGAGCAACCGGAAAAGTTTCATGCCTTCCATCGCGCGCTCATGGCTTCCAGTGCCATGGCAGGTGATGACCGAATTCGTTTCGCATTAAGCACTGCCAGCGTGAATCTGAGTAAATTCCGGCCCGTTACTCAACACATTATTAATGTGAATAAAGCGTTGCTTCGAAAACTGCAATATTCAGCTACGCCGACGACGTTTATTGGCGATCGTGTGATTTCTGGTGCGGTTCCATATGAAGAGTTGGAGAGAGCGATTACAGCTGCGTTAAAAGACGTGTAATACCTTTTGAGCTCCAGAATAAGGGATTTAAGGGCCAGTCCCTGGCTAATGATCCCTTAGCAAATCAGCTTGACGGATTAGAAGGGCGGCGACTGACGCTGCCTCCTTTTCGTCCAGCCTCTACGGCGCGTTGAGGATCATTCCTGAAGTTGCCACCGCTGGCGCGTCCTCCGCGTTTGCCAGCTTCTCTTGCACGTTCTGGATCGTTGGCGAAATTTCCTGCGCCACCTCTGCGTTTTACTTCATTCATAGTCAGTCCTCATTTCAGGGTTCCTTAAGATCTAAGGGCCAGCCAGTTACAATTAAATTTTAGCCAGGCGCGAGGGTTATTCCACATATGTAGCAGGCTAATTAATTGATGAAGATCATAGATATCGAAAGAATTTGAGTTAAGCGAAATGGAGTTTGAGACGGGCGGATTCGAACGCGCGAAGGAAATAAAAGCCCGGAAAGGGTGGCAACCGGGCTGGCACAATCCTGTGCCCAACATTTCCAAAGTGCGTACTTCCATCACGAGGAGTAACAGAGGCAATTGAATGTTAGTCAGAAAATTTGAGAATGCATGCGAAGCGGTAAAATTTAGCAGAGCTAAATACAGAAAAGTGCCAGTGAGCAGATTAAAAAACATACTTTCACGCTCCCTATCAACGAAGGGATCTCCTGAACAAGGGTGCAACGCAGAAAGTTGTTCACGAATCGGGTAAATAGTTGATGTCGTTTCTCAATGCCCTTTCATCCTTCGCGCAAGGTATCGACCCGACGGCCACCCGACTGATGCTGGGCGAATTCGAATTCATGGACTTCGAAGTCCCGGAACGCCTGACCATCACGGCCATACAGAAGACGGTGCAGCACCAGATGATCGGCGGACGGCGCGTGGTTGACGTGCTGGGTACCGAATACCAGCCGCTGACCTGGTCTGGAGTCATGACGGGCGCTCAGGCTGGCGAGCGGATCAGCGAACTCGAGCGTATGAGGGATGCCGGCTACCCGCTGGTGCTGACGCTGGATGGTTACCGCTTTACGGTGGTGATTACGTCCTTTAGCGCGGTCTACGAGTTTGTCTGGCGCCGCGCTTACACCATTGAAGTAGCCGTGGTCAGTAATGACGGCTCACCCGACAAAGTGGATGCGCTCACGGGGGCACTGCGAGAGCTGATTAACAGCGACCTGGGCCGCGCCCTCGGTCTGGCCAGCATCATCAATCTGGATGCCGTCACACAGGCGGTGAAAGACCTGCATGAGGCGGTCAGACAGGTGACAGACTTTGCCCATGCAACCGTGGTGCAGATTCAGGCTATCGTCCGGCCGTTGATCGCCGCGCGTAACATTATTCAGCACGAGCTGGCACTGCTTGAAGCCGCTGCAGGCACAATTACCTCTCTGGGGGGACTGGTGCCCGGCAATCCGATCTCGAAAACCGTCAGCAATGTCCTCGCTCAGTTACACCATTCCACGCAGATCCCCGCGCTTTATCGTATGCAGGATGTGCTGGGGCGACTGAATAAGAACGTGAACGCGGGGCGCTCAGCTGAGGGCATCAAGGCGGTGACGCTGTCGGGCGGCAATCTGTACCAGGTAGCGTCCGATCAGTACGGTGACGCGGCACTCTGGACCGGCATTGCCGAGGCGAACAATCTTAATGATCCTAAGCTCAGCGGCATTCACACGCTGAAAATTCCCCGACATCCCTCAGGATAAAATGGACGTCAACAATCCCCTTATCGCCTCGCACGCCCGCCATGTCAGCGGGCGTTGTCTTTTAAACGACAGGGCAGTGTCATTCGTGTCGTTCAGTGTGGAACACCATGCGTTCCGCGGGGCGGCCACCTTCGATCTGAATCTGGCTCTCTCTGCGCTGCCGACTGATATGCAGCTGCTCAACTGGTGGGCAAGGCAGACCACTGTTCAGGTAACGCTGTTTTCAACCATCACGACACGGAAAGGGACGGATGAAAAGCGGCTTATCACGGGCAATATTGACAGCTGGCATTACGATCCGGCGCGGTTCGCCATCACGGCAGAAGGGCGCGATTTCACAGCAAAACTGATTGATGCGAAAACCACCGGGGAAAGCTTCAGAAACCTGACGGCTTCTCAGATTGCCGCCACGCTGGCACGACGACATGGTCTGAGGCCGGTGATTACGGAGACTAAAGCGCGCGTGGGGGAGTTTTACCAGATAGACACGGCGCACCTCACCGGTGAACAGACCGAATGGGACCTGATCACCACGCTGGCGGCCATGGAAAATTTCTCGGTGTATGTGAACGGTGACGTTCTCCATTTCGAGCCCGTGAAGGAGGATGCCGGGGCAGACAATTATGTCATCCGCTGGGAGAAACCCGACGCGCAGGCCAGTCCACAGTGCAATACGTCTGATGATCTCTCTTTCTCCCGCGCGCTCACAATAGCCCGGGGCGTGACGGTCGAAGTTCTGAGCTGGAATGCCCGGCTCAAAAATAAGCAGTTTATTGCTACCTATCCGCAGCCTGCAAAAGGCGCCGCACCGGGTCATGCCACGGCGAACGCACAGCTTTATCGTGTTATCCGTAACGGACTGACGCCGGAGGCCGCCCGCGCGCTGGCGCAATCCATATACCAACAGGTGATCCAGCATGAGATGACATTTAACTGTTCAACGGCAGGCGACAATCTGCTGATGCCCGGCACGCGTGTGCGCATCGAGGGGACGCAGAGCCCGTTCGATCAGCTGTATCACTGCGATCGCGTGAGACGCACGTTGAGCGGGGATACGGGCTACACCATGCACATCTCGGGTAAAAACCACAGTCCGGCGCTGGTGGTCCAGCGGTGAGGGCGCTGCTGAATATCATGGCGGCCACGGCGCGCCAGAGTGCGGCGGGTGAAAGCGGCACGCGGCAGGGCATTATCACCGCCTACGATCCGGACAGTTACGCGGTAAAGGTACAGCTTCAGCCCACGGGGGAGGAAACCGGCTGGATACCGCTCAGTTCTCCCTGGGTGGGGAATGCCTGGGGCCTGGCTGCCGGACCGATGATAGGCGCGGTGGCAGAGGTCGAATTTGATTCCGGGCTGGCGGGCGTGGGCATGGCGGCGGGGCAGTTTTATAACGACGAAGATCGCTGTCCGGGACCGCCTTCAGGCGAGTTCTGGCTTATCCACCAGAGCGGTTCGCTGCTGAAGTTTCTGAACAGCGGAGACGTCCTGCTGAGTGCGAAAGTGAAGCTCACTTATGACGCACCGGTGCATCACTTCACTGGCGGTGACGTGTGCATTGATGCAAACCTGAAAGTGGTGAAAAACATTTTCGACAACAACGGGCGATATGGGCCGATTCATCGTATTCGTACCGTCTACAACGGTCATACCCACCTCGAAAAAGGTCAGGGCAACTTCACCGACCCGCCCAAAAAGCCCATCACATTTTCTCAGTCAGGTTAACGCATGCAGGACATCTGTCACTTCACGGGGGGAGATATTGATTCTTCCTCAACGGGCGATCTACGCACCGCTACAGGTAGTGAACGCACGAAACAGCGCATTCTGCGACGGCTCCTAACGAATCCGGGCGAATATCTTTTTCACCCTGGGTATGGTGCTGGTTTGGGCAAAAAAGTGGGTGAGCCCGTTAAACCGGGCGAGTGGAAAGTGCTGATCAGCGGACAGATGCTGCTGGAAGAAGCGGTCGCCCACCATCCCCCTCCGACGATAAAGCTCATGTTGATCCAGGGCGGTGTCAGCGTGTCGATTGCCTATATCGATGCCATGACGGGGATGCAGGAATCACTTCACTTTAATGTCACCCAATAGACTATCTCTCTATGAATATTAAATCTTTCACTGAACTGGTGAGTGACCAGGTGACGGCCATTCAGGCCCGATCGTCAAAGCTGGTGGACTTCACTATCGGCAGCATCCTCCTGTCGCTGGCGGAGTCTAACGCGGGCGTGGCCATGTGGATCCAGCAGCTGATAGTAAAGCTGCTGGTGACGACCCGTGCCGCAACCTGCTCAGGAGAAGACCTGGACAGCTGGATGGCAGACTTCCGGTTTTCGCGTCTGTCCGCGGTGCAGGCGACGGGAAGTGTGACCTTTCAGCGATTTACCTCAACCACGAAGGCGATCGTCCTGCCCGGTACTCGCGTCACCACGCTGGATGGCGCGCAGACCTATTCCGTCATTGCCGATGAAAAGCGGGAAACATGGGATGCGGGGCAGGCCGGCTATGTGCTCAAGGCTGGGGTGAGCTCATTGTCTGTTCCTGTGCGGGCTGACACAGCCGGTCAGGCGGGGAATGCTCAAAAGAACTGCGTGACGGTGATCAGCGGTGCGGTGCCGTTCGTGGATACCGTGATGAACCCAGAAGCATTCATGAATGGCAAAGACGCCGAATCGGATGACGATTACCGTGCGCGCTTCGTGTTGTGGATTGCCTCGCTGTCTAAAGCCACCAAAGCCGCGATTGGTTTTGTCATCAGCAACATACCTGAAGTCGTCAGCTACACCCTGACGGAAAACGTTGACGAAAAGGGCGATGCGAAACCGGGATATTTTTTTGCCGTCATTGATGATGGAAGCGGACAGCCGAGCGACACGCTGTTAGAAAAAGTCCGCGCGGCCATCGATGCGGTACGGGGATTCACCATTACGTTTGGCGTGTCACGCCCTGAGGTGCTGAAAGCCGATGTCATTCTCAGGGTGGAAACGGAAGCGCATGCGGACGCTGCAGAGATCAAAAGGAAGGTGAAACTGGCTCTCGAAGCCTTTATCAGCAAACTTCCGCTGGGTCAGCTCCTCGCCTATACGCAGCTGGTTAGGGTGGCCTACGGTGCCAGCCCGCTGGTGGTCAACGTCACAGCGCTGAAACTCAACAACGGTATCGCAGATATGTCGGCTACAGGCCGGGAAGTGATACGTCCAGGGGATATCACGGTGAGCTAAATGGCGAAAGGGGATACAAAGGACATGTACGAAAGGCTTAGGTGCCTGCTTCCGGCTGGCTGGTTTACGGAAGACAGCTCTATCCTGGATGCCGTGATGTCAGCTGCTGCTAGGACATTATCCTGGTGCTATTCACTTTACCTCTACGCCCGTAACCAGACACGCATCCATTCTGCCTCAGGAGGCTGGCTGGATATGGCCGCCTGGGATTTCTTTGGTCCCCGTCTTCTCCGGCCCACCGGCCTGTCCGACGAACAGTTTCGCCTTCTGATCAAACGAACGCTCTTCCGCGCGGCCGGGACGCGTCTGGCCATCAGTGAGTTACTTGAAGAACTCACGGGTAGCCCTCCGAAGATTTTTGAACCTCAGTGTCCACAGGATACTGGCGCTTACGGTGAACCTTACACAGGGTACGGGATAGCCGGCGGCTATGGTTCCTGCGTCTTGCCGTATCAGGGATTTATCACGGTAAATCGGCCGAAGAAATCGGGCATCCCCTGGGTCGCGGGCTATCGAACACCCTCATCAGGTTACCATTGTCCATCAAGGGGCCAGTACGTCTCTGATGAGCAGGTCGCTGGTGCCATCACAAATGAGCAGATTTTTACGGCTATCGCAGCGGCGAAACTGGAAGGCACCCTCGTATGGGTGCGAATACAGTAAACGCGTTTAACACCAGATAACATCTGGATGGCCACCCTCAGGTGGCCTTTTTTTAAGGAATATTTGATGGACCGTCAGATTGTTTATCCAGGGGCTATCCCGCTCGAAACGGATCTACTGAATACCAACAAATTTGCCATGATTGGCTTAGCGAAACTCGCTTCAGCCCTCCTTGGGCATCACACATACCTCAGTGGGCTGGCCTGCCAACCGGTCATTACAGAGCCGATGAAAATCACGGTGGGTGAAGGACAAATCTACAGTCTGCAGAGTGTGGATGGTATAGCCTTTTCGTCACTGCCTCCTGATACAGAGGTGATACTGAAGCAGGGGTTAAAGGCAGCGTCGGAAACGTTCCATTTACCTGCACCGTTAACGTCTGATCACAGCATTAACTATCTTATTCAGGTGGCTTACAGCGACGAAGATATCGGTCCTACCGTGCTGCCTTACTACAATGCTGCGAACCCGGCAGTGGCTTACAGCGGCCCTGACAACACGGGTACTGCACAGAAAACCATTCGCTCGGGTAAGTGTGTCGTCAGCGTAAAAACGGGTGTGGCGGCCACCACGGGCAAGCAGCTCACGCCACCGCCAGACAACGGTCATGTTGCAGCCTGGGTGATTTCAGTTCCCTATGGTGCGACATCTATCGAAGGCCGTTTCATTACTCAGGCTTCGGGCGCACCATTTTTACCAGAAGAAGGGTTGGTGACTGCCGTCCAGCAACGTCAACTGACCTATGGTGAAGACGCTGGCATCGAAAACCACTATCAGGTGAGTTTCAGGCCCACGATTAGGTCACTCAACGATGGGATACGGTTATATTTTCGTGCACGACACAGTAACACCGGCCCCTCCTATTTAGCCGTTGACCAACTGCCGGACAGCCGCATCCTGACCACGAATCACGGTGAGTTGAAAGCAGAACAGATTCGTCAGGAAAGTACCGTTGAAGTCGAATGGAACAGCACACTCAGCGCCTGGATTTTGTGCTCGGCCAGCGACAGTTACAGCCGGCATGAAGCCGATGAACGCTTTTTTCCTTTTGCCGGCGGTGAGATCACAGGCGACGTGGATATTGGTGGAAAGGTAAAAATCGGCAAGGCGCTTCAGATGGGCGAGGCAGAGGTGACAACGGAAGGTGACGTTAAAGGACCGTGCTGGAAGGGGAGTCTATCTAACTGGCTAAAGGCCTCCAAGTCTAAAAAGTATCAAAATAAGGACGCCTGGTGCTTCAGAGACCCTAGTAGCGGCTTAAAAATACAGGGTGGAAAAGGAACGTTTTCACATGACAAGGGTAAAATGTTTTTTCCTGTTAAATTTCCGGTTGCGTGTTTTAGCGTACACCTCTCGCAAGGTGGAAAAAATAAACGCAGTACAGATAATATGTATGTCACGAATGTGAACAATGTAAGTTTCATGCCTCATCTCGGCTCTGGTGAGGTTTGCTTTTTTTGGGTGGCTTTTGGAATGTAATGATGACATTTGGATTTAGCCCTTCTGCAAAAGCTTTTTTCTGGATGGAAGAAAAGAGTGTTTATCTTAAGTATACCAACTGGGCGAATGATGTTATTGAAGTGACGGATGAAACCTGGAGGGAATTTAGCAGTATTCCTCCTTCTGGCAAAGAGTTGGGGGCGCAGGGTAATGGAAAACCTTGCTGGGTTGATGTAAAAAAAAGATTAAATCCAAATCTTGCTGCAGATAATGAGGAGAAGAAACAAACGTTACTTAATATAGCGGATGCCGAAATTCGTCAATTAAACGTTGTAAAAGAGATTTACGGGTTAACTGACGATGAGAACCTCAAACTCATTGCATGGAAAAAGCATCTCGCTGAAGTTTACAGATATACTTGTCGTAATGAAGGGCCTGAACAGTGGCCTGAACCGCCTGATATACAATGAGATGGCCCATTGTGCATGAGCCATAGGTTAAGTGATCAGAAATGGTATCCCACATTCACAAACATGCTGCTCATCGGATGATTCTTCGCCTCAAAAGAGGCACTTGAGCCTTCATAACCCACTGTCACTGCCAGGTTGTCAGTGGCATTAACCGTTACACCTGCAGCATAGGCGAATCTGTTCGACGACTCAGAACCGTTTTTCATATTACCGGGTTTATGGTGTGCATCGCCTGGATATACTATCAGAGAATTATCGACCTTTGAGTGCGAAATCCCCCCCAAGGCAAAAAAGCTGATTTTGTCAGAAAGACGATAAGTTGGTCCTATCATGGCCGAGTAATACTTGGCATTTCTGATATCGTCTAATCTGTCCGTTGTATTCCATATACTTTTCTTTCTGTATTCTTGAGAGAAACTGTCATCCCCCCATTCTTTTTTCATTGCAGTGAAAGATCCCATCGCACCCCACGGAGAATCAGTTTCATATTGAAGATTAATATTATTCCCGTGCAGTTTACCAAAGCCTTTAATGTAGCCTCTTTGATAACCGAGAGACAAAGTAGTGCGGTCGGATATTTCTTCTGCCATTGCTGATGAACAAAGCATTACTGCCCCCATCGCAGCCAATATTACTTTCCTGGCTAACATACTCCCCCTAGTTCTAAAAAAAAGGCTGAGCACCGAATTGATGCGCAGTATTTAAGGAGAGGGGAGTGTGCGTGAATGGGAGTTCATAATCCTGATAATAAACTCTGTGCTAATTGTCGGGTGTGCATTTGTTCAGAAAAGTAAAGGGTTTTGACTGGAAGATATCTTTTAATGATCAAATGGAGTGACTAAGAAAAAAAGATAAAAATATGGCATAACAGTGAAATTTAAATGTACAGCGAAATATCCCGGCGCTACCGCCGGGCATTCGTTATGGCTGACCGAGAGGGTCCAGCTCTATGTACCACTGGGACTGTCTGCTGCCTTGTCGGGTGACGCCAACCATTCATATCTACTTCAGGGCCGAATATCTGTTATTGATGCCGCGTCAGTGTGCTCAATCAGCCGTGATTCTTTGCTTCATTTCACGCTGATGCTTATGATAATCCTCGCCACATTCTGCTGAACAGAAAGCGGTATTAGCCACTACTGGCTCATCAGTGCACCAGATACAGTTACCATTTCGACTCACCAGGCGCGGCATTCGGGCAGACAAAGATGCCGCCAGATGCGCTTCTTCACGTTCCTGAGCCAAGTCAACGTCATCCATAAATAAAAATCCTTGTGGTCATTGTGTTTTATCACTGAAGACTTCTCAGCCTCAGTTCTCAGATGTCATTTTTGCGTTGACATTCAGCTTAGTTCATTTGTTCAGAATAGGCGGCTTAAGCCTTAATTAGCATTGTATTCGCTTCTTTTTCACTCAATTCACCGGCGTGAAATAACCCCCCTTTAGCGATAGTAAACCCGCCCGAAAGAGAGTTTATCAACTTTCCCCATCTCACCTCTTCTCAGCTAAAAGTTCTCCTCGCGCTTTAATTCCTTTTTATTCAGTAACCTTACCTCAGACTCAAACCAACTGGCTTGATCAGCATCATCAACTCAATAATACTGTTCATATGTACAGTATTGAATGGAGGGCATCCACATGCCCCGCGACTATGAAATCATGATTGCATTCAGGCAGGCGATAAAACGCGATGCCGCTGGCCGTTACACCATCTCCACACTCGACTTTGTGAAGGAGCTCGATCGCCTTAACTGGCACTATTCGTTGCGGGCCGCCAACAAATGGATCGAGATGCACACCACGACTTTCCGGGACATCTCGTATCGGGAAGGGGATGAGCGGCTGTTCCAGTTGTTTAATCCGAACGGATAAGTCCGCATGACAGTGATTACGGGGGAGTGAAGAGGCCAAAAAAAAGCATGAACCAGCTTTGAGTCCAGTTCATGCAGAGTGCTGACTTAACAATATTATTTTTATTTGCCCGCTCTGATGCGTCGAGTCACCAGGGCGTAGGTCCCCAATGAGTTTGTACCAGAAACACAATCACCAGAACCAACACAGTCGTGACGGCCGGTATGATCAGGTATCGCATGTTCAACCTCCAGTCTGTCTGACCACGAGAATTTGAATCGCGCCCGTATTCATCGCCAATCGTTCAATGGCACCGGCGGTCTGGCGATGGATACTTAAGTCCTGTTGTGGCCTGCAAAGCACCGGGCTAAGCGCTTTAAAACCAGTTCAGATATTTCGGTAAGGCTATCGTTAGCACCACAATGGCCACAATATTCAGTACAACAACGAATCTTGGTGAAACATCCATAAGTCACCTCAGGTAAACGAGCGGTCTACAGTAAGACACGCCATCGGGCTGCTGGCATTTGGTCATCGCTGAAATCACTGACGCTGCCGTGCTAATGATTCATCTGCTGAGCACGCCACATTTTATCCCAGCGTTGCCGCACAGGCATTTTGCTCATTAAGCGTAGTGCAGGTCTTCACAGACCAAAAGCGTAGCCGTATAGCGAAGTCAGGGGTTTTTTATAAGGTACAGAAATTGACGGGCACCCCCACAGCTAAACGCCACTCAAACGAGCCGCCGGTTTTCAACCGCGCGGTGAAGGGGAGAGGTTAAGCTAAATAAAGCCCGCACAAGGCGGGCAAAAAAGCAGTAGCTAAGGAATGTCTCTCTCGTATGAAACGCATCCTGTTTGCTGTGCTGCCAGTCAGCGACTGACCCACATACCATAGACCATTAAATATGGGGTGGTAGGATGTGTTAAAGAACGCAATAAAGCGCCATAAATTTCCATTAAGTTATGAAAATTAACGTCATATAAAACAAATTCCAAAAAGATAACCGAAGCGGCCAGAGCTTGCTACGGCTTCTCCCTGGTTTATGTTGGCCTGAATTATGATGAAATTGATCTGTCCTGCGCTTATGACTTCATCGCCGAGCTGCCTGAAATAGCCCGAACAGCTCAGATTAAATCTCCTTTACCTACAACGCATTTGGAAAAAGTCTTCCAGCCTGACTTGATCGATTGTGCTGTTTACGATTACTGTTTATATATACAGTATTTATCAGGGCTATCATCATGGAGTTTTTCAGACCTGCGGAAATCCGCGCCATTCTGGAGTTACCGCTTTTTATTGCCAGAGTCCCGTGTGGCTTTCCGTCGCCGGCTCAGGACTATGTCGAACAGCGGCTGGATCTTAATAATCTGCTGGTCAGTCATCCCAGTTCGACCTACTTCATCCGGGTGAGCGGCGACTCAATGATTGAAGGGGGGATCAACGACGGTGACATGCTGGTGGTCGACAGTTCTGTTACGGCGGAACATGGAGATATCATCGTGGCCGCCATTTCTGGTGAGTTCACGGTCAAGCAGCTGATGACCAGACCCTTCCTCCACCTGAAGCCGATGAACGCCGCGCATGCGATCATTCCGATCCCTGATGCCGATCAGTTTGAAATCTTCGGCGTGGTGCGTCATTCCATTAAAACGATGGGCCGGTAATGTTTGCCCTGGTGGATGTGAATTCCTTTTATGCCAGTTGCGAGACGGTGTTCAGGCCTGATCTACGCGGTAAGCCGGTGGTGGTGCTCTCGAATAACGACGGCTGTGTCATCGCGCGATCGGCAGAAGCGAAAGCACTGCAGCTGCCTATGGGGGCACCGTACTTCAAGCTCAAAGACGAGTTCAGGCGTCATAAAGTTCACGTATTCAGTTCCAATTACGCCTTGTACGCCGACATGAGTAACAGAGTGATGACGACGCTTGAGGATATGGCGCCCGCCGTTGAGATTTATTCGATCGACGAAGCCTTTATGAACCTGACGGGCGTGCGCAACTGCCGTGTGCTGGAGGAGTACGGGCGTGAAATTCGCGCGCGCGTAAAGCGCGATACGCACCTGACGGTCGGGGTCGGAATCGCACCGACCAAAACGCTGGCCAAGCTGGCCAATCACGCCGCCAAAAAGTGGACGAAGACCGGTGGCGTACTGGACTTATCGAACGTCGATCGCCAGCGCAGGCTGATGGAACTGGTGAAGGTTGAAGATGTCTGGGGGGTTGGCCGGCGCATCAGCAAAAAGCTGAACACGATGGGCATCATCACCGCTAAAGATCTTTCTGAGCAAAGCACGTACATCATCCGGAAGCATTTCAACGTGGTTTTGGAACGGACGGTGAGGGAGCTGCGCGGCGAACCTTGTCTCGAACTGGAGGAGTTCGCGCCCACGAAACAGCAGATTGTCTGTTCGCGTTCGTTTGGTTCGCGGATTACGGAATATCAGGACATGCGCCAGGCGGTGTGTGCTTATGCCGAGCGCGCGGCCGAAAAGCTCAGAAGTGAACGACAATACTGCCGGCAGATCGCCGTGTTCGTCCGGACCAGCCCGCACGCAGTAGGAGAAACATTTTATGGGAATCAGACCATGTGCACGCTGATGACGCCTTCCAACGACACGCGAGACATTGTCCGCTTGGCCATGGAGTCACTCGACCGCATCTGGCTGGATGGATGCCGCTTTATGAAAGCAGGGGTGATGCTGGGGGATTTCTACAGCCAGGGCGTCTCACAGCTCAATCTCTTTGACGAGTTCAAGCCACAGGCTAACAGTGAAGCGCTGATGCGTGTCGTTGACGGACTTAACCAGAGCGGGAAGGGGAAATTATGGTTTGCAGGACAGGGGATGCAGAAAACATGGGCCATGAAACGCGACATGCTGTCACCCGCGTACACCACGCGCTTTTCGGACCTTCCCGTTGCGAGGTGACGTTTTTGCTGAGCCCATTGCAGCAACTGTTACACACAAGTCAGACCCGCTATCTGATTGAATTCAGAGCACGAACCTGCATTTTCGACGAGCAACTCAGGCCTGAGAATGGGGACACCGTTTTACTGGACATCTCTGGTACAGGTGAGTGGGCGAGCGTTTGGCTTTACCCGTGGCGGATCATTACTGATGAAGGCCAGGTCCTGGACGAGGATTTACTGGAGGACGTCACGGTCGTTGGCGTGGTGACGCATGAAGTGACGCCGGTACCTGTGGGAAATGAGGTGCCTTTCTGATGAAGTCGATAGGGTAAAAAAAGCCCGCTTTTGCGGGCGAAATTCGTTACATGGGATAATCTCCATAAAAGTTATGACGTTAGTACGCATTGAAAGTTCATGCTTACAGGCTATTTTTAATATGAAAACACTTTAACGCTTCGTATAAACATGATGAAAGATATGATTTCAGACAGAGCAGGATTGATTGGGTGCGCCATTGGTACGGCTGTGATTGAGTTGGTCGCGAACGGTATAACGATCACTCAGGGGAATGTGTTGTATGAACTTGAGAGGCTGGCGCAGTCTTCAAAAGATATTGAGATGAGGGCCATCGCATTGGACGCCGCAAGACTGCTCAGAAGCAAATCACCCCGGACTGATTGAGGCGGTTTTGCGAAATCTCAGGGGGCAAGAAAGGCGTGTGGGAGCAGGTTGAGAAAATTTTGTTAGCTGGGCATCTGATCAAAATAAAGACCCGGAGCTTCCACGCATCCGGGCGGCATCAATCTATGCCAAACATTTCCAATAAGAGTTGTGTCGTCTGAACAGGGAAGTAAAGGGCGACTTATTGAAAATAGACTGGAACTGATTAAACGCTAGCGAAGCGGCAGTAAAGAGCGAGATTAGTCGATGTGATGGCGTAAATGATGTCTGGAAGAAGGGGATTCCGTCAGGGGGCGGTGGAAGAAGGCCAAAAGACAGACGCTACAAATGCAAGAAAATATTTAGGGTGGAGGGTCTTATTCCTTTAACTAAGGTGATTTAATGCGAACGTGTACAGCATGAAGTAGCCTTTTTAATCATATATACAGGCTTTGATGCAAAAAAAAAGCACAGGATGCCCTTGAGTTCAGCCTGTGCGTAAAGTGTCTAATAACCATTTGTCTTTTTATTGTGCTGCCATGATAAGACGATTTACCACATCATGGAAATCCATTGTGCCTGTACAAGAAAAATTATTGCTAGCAAAAGCACAGTCGTTAGAGCAGGAATCGTCAGGTTTCTCATATGGACCTGTTTTCTCATTCAGGGGGGATTTCATTTACAGACAAATGTAGACCATGTAGCAGAAAAGATTGCACTGCGAGCGAATTAAATCGCAGGCGGAGCTTGGGATAATTAAGGCACTTCCGGTCTAATCAGTAATTTTGATTTAATAGCCTTTTATAAAACGTTTCTATATTGTTCGTTATGAATTCCCTGAAGGTTCAGAAAACCAGAAGTGTTTATGAAAACTTCATTTAAAAGAAAAGCCCGGGGCTGGTGGCAAGCCGGGCTTGCACAAAGAATGCGAATTATGATCAATCGGAGTTTTATTGCTGACACAGGAAAATGGCAGCGATACAAATAAGTTTAGTACGTGATAATTGGATTGCATGCGAAGCGGGAAGACTGAGTCATGACTCAATATTTTTCACAACCCCTGGAGCGTTAAGGTTTACCGTACCAATGCGGTTAAGAAACTGATAGATGCCCCTGTTCACTTTCAAATGATTTGAACCCCAAAAGATACATAGCACCTTCGGGAAATGTTTGACCAGCGTTACCGGCGTCTCTGCCGTTTCCTTCGAACCCTTATATCCGGCATCCTCTGAACTCTGTAGTGAGGGCATCATGTTGCTACAAATCCGACACTTTAACCGTAAGCTTCGAAGCTGATCCTGACAAATTAGTTCAAGTCATTCGCCATTGATGGGGCATTCGGTATAAGTCCAGAGAAGCCTGAAAACGTAAAGGGGTAAGGAAGAAGTGAAGCGTGCAATCTTAAGCCTACCCTAATAGAAGTATATGAGACCTGTTTGTTTTTCCATCACACAGTCTGAGAATATGAAAATTGTGTAAAGTCGCTGTTTATCAGCTAGGCTTAGGCTTAAATGTATTTGGTACGATTTAACTGTGTTTTGGCGTGATTATTAATTGTTTGTGCCAGATAATCCATCGATGGTGAGGCGATAATACTGCTTTGTTTCATTAAATTGAACAACGATACTGGTAATGGTGTGATAACGCGCATCACAATTAAGCGATCGTTAGCCGCGTAGCATGGAGACACACAGTTATTCTTAGGTCATAACCGCCTCCGGGTTGTGGCCGAATAAATCCGGTTAGAGCTTCGAATACTCGTTAAGCAGGCCGGTACGCTCTGGAGGATGTACTTATGGAAGCAGGTTATTACTGGCTAAAGCGAGGGGAAGACGATCCGGAAGTCTGGTTACTCTCGCAAAACCCCCCTGAAGGATGGTTGCAACCACTGCATGATAAACCCATGACATACGGTGAACTGACCGAGATGGGTTACCAAATAATTAGTGAGAAACTTGAAGAACCTTAAGGTTCGTGGCCGCCCCAGGGGGCGGCTCATCATGTCGAAGAGAAATCCGGTTACCCCTTCAAAGCTTCACTTGCGCAACTTTGACGTTTGATGTGGGTTCAGGGTTCATCAATTCTGGCCACCTGAAGGTGGGCACTTTCACCTTTACCATATACCTTACCACTGACACAAACCTTGTCCTCATCGCTGTAGGTTTTACCTTTAAAGGTGCTGACCGGCGCGTCAATGTTGACCGTGCCGCTACTGTCACGGAACAGATAGGTATCACCCTTCACTTTTTTAGTGATGTAACCTTCCAGTGTCACGTATCCACCCTGGCGAAAGTCTTTAACGAGCGTCACAGGCGTTTCACCGGTATCTTCCGATCCTTAATAGCCCGCATCCTCTTGACTCTGAGGCGGAGACGTTTTACCCGCTTCAAATCCACCCGTTTCGGCATACGCACCGAAGCTCAGAGGGAGCATAACTGCAATCCAGGCAACTTTATTCATTTTACTCTCCATTGATGAGGCATCTGCTCTATGCCTGGCACAGCATAATAAAAGTCACCGAGACAATATGTGGAATAGCATCTGACTCGACCACCCATACTCAGTTCACATGACCATCCCGGGGTAAACTAGGCGAAGCCGTAGAGGCGTTTGACTAAGCATCGTCCGAACGAATGCTGTGAGCGATCTGCTGACATCGATTAAAGATTCATGGGAATTGTCAAAGTACTATTTATTACTTTTGCTATGTAACTATTAAAATTTGCATGGAAGTAAAATGACGTATATAAAGCAGTGCACAATGCCGGGTGGAACACGCTGAAATCCAAAATCATGCGCACCCCGTTGTTTTGGCAGCCAGCAGCAACCTTAGGGTTGCTGCTGGTTTCCTAATTACTCTGTATCAAATCCACTCTTTCCCGCGAAATATAATCAGTTCATCCATCGCTACGCTTATACTTGCAACATCCATTGCACTTCTGTTGATTTACACACTCACTTTACACGTTGAACTTAATTGCGATGCCGAACCCTATATTTTTACAGTTATACCCGCCTGTGTCGTTTTTCGCCCGCCTCTGCGGTTTATTTTTGCCTGCGGTATAGCGGAGTATTTTCTGTTTCTAATGGGCCGGGTTGATTAAATTACAATCATTTTTTTCGCTTCGTTTCTAACTTCATGTCTGATGTGGCTGCCATAAATCTAGCCGCTTCGCTTCATTAATAATTGACTTCAGGCTAAAGTTTTTATGCAACATAACCCAAACCGGAGGCTACATGAGTGAAAGACGTAGTGGTGCCGGCAACTTTGCCGAGAATACAGAGCGGGCCAGGTAAGCCGGACGTAAAGGCGGTCAGATGAGTAGCGGAAACTTCCGTAACGACCCGGAGCGGGCAGCGGAAGCGGGTCGTAAGGGGGGCTATAAGCATTAAGTGCAAGTGCCGTTCACGTCCCTGACGAGGCAGGATTTAGAAGCTACTAGTATCTGGATGAATTTCATGCCTTACAGGGGCGTATATGAATATTGAAATCTCAAACTTCTATCTCTTCAGCATTAATGAAAAAGATGGCTGCAGCCTTCTGCATCGGGCTCACTGTCAGCTGGTACCGGGACTGAAAAATCGGATTTTCATGGGTTCGTTCCACACGCCGCTCCACGCCTGGCAGTATTTTCGCGTCCATAATCCGGACAGGCGCGCGGCGTTCTGTCTTAGCTGTATGAAAAACAGCTGAGCTATATCTTTTACACCATAAGTGCACTTCTATCACTTACCACATCCGGTTTGCGCCACTGAGCTATTTATGTCCGCTCTGACAGCAAAGTCAGCTCTTGGCTGTGCACGAGCAGCAGACCTACCTCAAAAGTCTGCTGATAGTATAAAAACAGAATGTTGAAAAAATGGCTAATCAGACTCTGATTTTTACTTGATATGCCTTTTGAAGAATTGCGCCCAACATAAGGTAAATTTCAATCATCTCTTCTGTTTTGTCTTCGCTAAAACTTTCTTTCTTACTATTGCTAAGAAGATGAATTAGAGACGATAGTTTATCTATAACGGCTGAGTGAGTTTCCAAAATTTTTTCCTTGTTGTTGAGTATAGACCGCCGCATGTCTATGGGGGATTAATAGTCCGTTAAGAGTAGGCATAAGAGAATCGAAAGCAAACAAAATACATTATAAAATTAATTTTAATTCCGACTTCTGGTGCCGTTTAGCACATGAATCGGAAATGTCCTGAATTAATTACCCAATGCATTCAATTAGTTATTTAAAATTACTATGGTATTTAATTGACGAGCACTGTACATTTTTTAAAAAAATGCCCCCATTAGAAATATTATCGAGTTAAAGGCATGTAAGCGTGATAAGGTCGGTGCTCACTGGCTCATAGGATTTATATGAAACGAGTTATTGTTTTTTTCAATTTGTGCCCCGCAGTAGTGATGAGCTTGATGGATGGCGTTACCTCTATCCGCCGGGAATATCCTAACGGACAAGAAATTCAGCTTCAAATTATGTCTGCAGGCTTTCCCTCCCTGACGGGCGACTCAATGGTGGTTCATGTTGCCTCTGACCGAACACTTTCAAGCGATGAAATACTTGAGGCCGCAAACAAACTGCTCTAAGGCAGTCTCTTTAGTCACCTGCGGACTGAAGGGGTACATTAGCGGTCTGAGCTTCGAATTTTCTTTAAGCAGGCCTGACCTGCTCTCAGTTGTTTCACACAGACTAGTGTTAGTCAGCTAAATGCAAATACCCACAACATGAATTTTATGTATTCACTGATGATTAAACAGCTATAACTGGGGGAGTTAACTCTCTACTAAGAGATGGAGAAGCAGGGGGCAAAAACAGGGGCAAAAACCCAAATCAGGGCACTAAAATGGGCATTGAAAATGGGGCTGGGAGTATGACTGCGTACTTTAGCGTTAAAGTAACCAATTGATTTAAAATGAATATATAATTTTGCCAGATACTTAGACAATCTATCTTATTTGTTCAGGTTGTACTGTTCTTTCTTCGTTACTTCTTGATTTTCTGACATTATTTTCACGCTTGAGAATGAACGCAAGGGCCGTTGGCGGCTGAATATGGCTTCAGCGGCAATAAACCCCTATGACATGAGTGCGTATGGTACGGATTGTGCAGGCGAATGCCAGTCTGATGTGATCTCTTTTCTCGAATTCCTGCGATAAAACCGCACACTTTGCCAGAACAATCTGCCCATTTATTGATCTGGGTAAAGATTGCGCGCATCGCTGCCTGACAGGATGGATGAAGTGTTTTTTTTAGTTTCTAAAGGTAAGGAGAGGCAGATGCAAACGTACGACATGGTTTTTGAAGAAGCGTGCCGGCTAGTCGGGCAATGTTATCTCGAGCTGGCACAGCGTGGATCAGCAACAGAAAAAGAGGTGGTAGCGACAGAGTTGCGTAATCTGCAACTGCGCTATCGGGAGTTAACCGGCTCGCCCAATCGCGCGGTTGAGATGGCAATTATTCAGCTTCAACCCTGTTAAATCATTAAGCCCGGCCAGCGCGCCGGGCTTAGTTCATTTAGTCACTTTTCTCTGCTTTACCGGCCATTTCCGCCAGTCGCTGATAACGTTGATTGGCGGCTTCAGTTGCATCCTGCCAGAGCTGCGCGGCGGCTTCCGGTTCACGGGTTTGCAACTGGCGGAAACGCTGCTCGTTCATCAATGCCTCTTCCAGCACCGAGGTGGGCGGGCGAGAATCCAGCGCCAGTGCCGCTTTACCTTGTTCTGCACGTCGAGGGTCATAACGATACAGCGGCCAGAATCCACTGGTGGTTAACAATCGCATCTGCTCATGACTGTAAGCCAGGTCGTAGCCGTGTTCTTCACACGGACTGTAGGCAATGATTAGCGATGGGCCGGGCCAGGCCTCCGCTTCCTGAATCGCTTTCACCGTCTGATTCAACTGCGCGCCGAGCGAGATTTGGGCCACATACACATGCCCATACAGCATGGTGGCGACGCCTAAATCTTTACGTGCTTTACGCTTACCTTGCTCGCCAAACTTGGTGACTGCGCCGAGCGGCGTGGCTTTGGAAGCTTGTCCGCCGGTATTGGAGTAGCACTGAGTATCAAGCACCAGCACGTTGACGTTTTCGCTCAGGCTCATTACATGATCGAGACCGCCATAACCGATGTCGTAGGCCCAGCCGTCGCCCCCAATCAGCCAGACAGATTTCTCCACCAGCGCATTGGCGATAACCTGCAATTCGCCTGCGTGCGATGATGATAAAGCCGCCAACTGCTGACGCAGTTCAATGATTTGCTCGCGACGAACAGAGGGCAGAACATTTTCCTCTTTCAGAGCCGCCACTAAAGCGTCAGGCAACTGTGGCGCGCACTGATTTAAAAGACGAAGCGCACGTTGCTTCTGCTGATCAACGCTCAGGCGGAAACCAAGCCCGAATTCAGCGTTATCTTCAAACAGGGAATTGGCCCATGCTGGTCCGCGTCCTTCGGCGTTGGTGGTGTAAGGTGTGGAGGGGAGATTACCTCCATAAATCGATGAGCAACCGGTGGCGTTGGCAATGAGCAGGCGATCGCCATACAGCTGCGTGAGCAATTTGATATACGGCGTCTCCCCGCAGCCGGAACAGGCACCTGAGTACTCAAAGAGCGGCGTGATCAGTTGTGAGGTGCGAATATCAATGCGTTCCAGCTGTTCCGCCGTGATTTCCGGCAGCGCAAGAAACGCATCGTAATTCACCTTTTCGATTTCAACATGCTCAAGACGGGATTGCATGTTAATCGCTTTGATCTCCGGATGCTGGCGATCGCTGGCCGGGCACACTTCCACACACAGATTACAGCCGGTGCAATCTTCAGGAGCCACCTGCAGCACGTATTTCTGGCCGCGCATATCGCGTGATTTAACGTCGAGAGAAGCGAGTGAGTCTGGTGCGGACTCCATGGCCTCAGGCGTAACAACTTTGGCGCGAATCGCCGCGTGCGGGCAGGCGGCTACACAGTGATTACACTGCGTACACAGGTCGGGTTGCCAGATGGGGATCGCTTCCGCAATGTTACGTTTTTCCCACTGAGTGGTGCCTACTGGCCAGGTGCCATCCGGCGGTAGCGCAGACACCGGTAATTTATCGCCTAAGCCTGCCAGCATAGCGGCGGTGACGGTTTTGACAAAATCCGGTGCGCTATCGGATACCACCGGCGGACGATGCGGGCTGTGCTGATCAACGGCCTGCAGTGGCACCGCTTCCAGTGCCTGTTGTGCCATTGCCAGTGCCTGCCAGTTACGCTGCACCAACTCCTCACCTTTACTGCTGTAGCTGCGCGAAATGGCGTTTTGCAGTTCGGTTAATGCACTGTCGCCAGGCAGAATCTGCGTCAACTTGAAGAACGCCATTTGCATTACGGTATTAATGCGCGCGCCCAGTTGGCATTCGCGCGCGATCCGTGCTGCGTTGATGACGTAAAACCGCGCCTGTTTATCATTGAGCTGGCTCTGCACTTCCTGCGGCAACCGTGACCAGACTTCATCGGCGGCGTAAGGCGTATTCAGCAGAAAAATACCGCCCGGTTTCAACTGGTCAAGCATTGAATATTTATCGATAAATTGCAGTTGATGGCAGCCAATAAAGTCAGCCTGTTGCACAAGATACGCCGACTGGATGGGATGTTCACTGACGCGCAGATGGGAAACGGTCAGACCGCCAGCTTTCTTTGAGTCATAAACGAAATAGCCTTGAACGTGCCACGGCGTGGCATTGCCGATGATCTTCAGATTATTTTTGCTGGCGCTCACGCTGCCATCACTGCCGAGGCCGTAAAACAGCGCTTCCAGTCGTGCCCGGTTCGGCACAATATTCGCTTCCATTGGCAGCGATAAGTGCGTGACATCATCATAAATACCCACGGTAAAACGCGCGGGCGGTTGTTCACGTTGTAGCGCACGGAACACAGCGAGCACGGCATCGGGGGCAAACTCTTTCGATGACAGACCGTAGCGTCCACCGATCACTTTCGGTAGCGTCGGGCGTTCACCTCGGCTAAAAGCTTCAGCCAGCGCAGTCATGACATCCAGGAACAACGGTTCACCCAGTGCGCCGGGCTCTTTGGTGCGATCCATCACCGCCACACGCTGAACCGAAGCAGGCAGCGTTTTGATCAAATGCGCTGCTGAGAACGGACGATAGAGGCGCACTTTCACCAATCCGACCTTTTCGCCGCGCTGCAGCATGGCGTCAATGGCTTCTTCAGCGGTGCCGCATCCCGAACCCATCATCACGATGACGCGCTCAGCCTGCGGATGGCCATAAAATTCAAACGGCTGATACTGACGGCCGGTGTTAGCGGCAAACGCGTCCATAGCGGCTTCAACATGGCCAGTACAGGCGTCGTACCAGCGGTTGGTGGCTTCGCGTGACTGGAAATAAGTGTCAGGGTTGGCGGAAGTGCCGCGAATGGTGGGGTGATCCGGCGTCAGTGCGCGTGAACGATGCGCGGCAATCGCTGGTTTCGGCATGAGTGCCTGCAGCGTTTCATCGCTGATCGGAACGATTTTATTGATTTCATGTGAGGTACGGAAGCCGTCGAAGAAATGAATAAAGGGCACGCGGCTATTGAGTGAAGCCATCTGTGAAATCAGTGCGAAATCCTGGGCCTCCTGCACGCTGGAGGCGCACAACTGTGCGCAACCGGTCTGGCGTACAGCCATCACATCGGAGTGATCGCCAAATATCGACAGCGCATGCGTGGCAACAGTACGCGCCGCGACGTGCAGAACAAATGGTGTGAGCTGCCCGGCCAGCTTGTAGAGTGTCGGTATCATCAGCAGTAAACCCTGTGATGACGTGAAGGTGGTGGAAAGGGCGCCTGTCTGCAATGCACCGTGAACGGTGGCTATCGCACCGCCCTCTGACTGCATCTCCACCACGCGAGGGATATCACCCCAGATATTGCGGCGACCTTCGCCAGACCAGCTGTCGGCCAGTTCCGCCATGGTGGAGCTGGGCGTGATGGGATAAATGGCGATCACTTCACTGGTGCGGAAAGCCACCGAAGCCACCGCACCGTTGCCGTCGACGGTAATCATAAATCGTCCTTTGCTACGCTGAAAAACCCGAAACTTTACGGGGGTAATTATTCAGTTTAGCAAAGCGCCATAGCAGGACTTTTTCATCTGTGTGGTGGCGTGAGGTGAACGCACTGCCATCTAAGGTTGTCGATTTTTACATCATTTCTAGGGATTGAACGCCTTTGATTTCCATCACTTTATCGTAAATAGTATGAATGGCGGCATTGCGTGACAATGTCACATCAACGCTCAATTCACACAGGCCGTTCTCCTCATCCCGATTAACCACGGCGATATGGCCATAGCGAATATTCTCTTGCTGCAACACCAGTAACACCAGCGGTACGCTTTTCGGTTTGAGGTGCACCATCAACGTATGGTGGCGGCCGATCAGCCAATGGCTGATGCGACGGAAGGTTTCTAACACCACCAGCGCTAACACTGTACCGTAGATACCAATTTCATACATGCCGCTACCAATCACCAGGCCAATCGCTGCGGTGACCCACAAACCCGCGGCGGTGGTTAACCCCTTGACCACTTGTTTTTGAATGATGATGGTACCGGCGCCGAGGAAGCCCATCCCACTCACCACCTGCGCGGCGATTCGGCTGGGATCGAGCGCCACGTGGTCACTATCAAGCATGTCAGCGAAGCCATATTTCGACACCAGCATAAACATGGCACTGCCAATACCCACCAAAATATGGGTGCGTAAGCCAGCTTCTTTGGCGCGCATTTGACGTTCAAGGCCAATCAGCCCACCCAAAATGCCGGCGAGGGCAATACGGATTAACATGTCCGTTAACATGATGCCTCCTTACGCATTGAAAAATAGGATTGTTTCGGTGAGAAAAGGTTAATCAGGTCCAATCAGGATAATTCTGCTTGCAAACAGCGATAAAAAAATTTGTAAAAAGCTGTGTCGCCTATCGATCCCTTAACGCACCTGACATATGCTGGTGGCTCTTTTACGCCAAACCCCCCGGAGCCCGACCGATGAAAGCCGCTACCTTACTGCTGGCCGGTGCAGCACTGTTACTTTCTGCCTGCAGCAGCAACAGTGATGACGAACCACCGCAACAGGCTACCGCAGCACACGTTCAACCGCATGTCGTTATGGCATCCATGGCCGAAGTGAATTGCAACAATGCCGGGGGAACACTGGCGTTTTCACGTCAGCTGGATGGATCGCGTATTGGCATGTGTCAGTTAGCCAACGGCCGTCGTTGTGACGAGCAGGCGCTGATGGGTGGACAGTGCGCCCGCTAAGGCAGGCGCCAAATTCTTACGCTTTCACCTGATTCGGACAAGTTTCGCCACGTTCAAGCTGCTGTAAATTGCTGAGCGTGGTTTCGGAAATCGCCGTCAGGGCTTCGGCAGTCAGGAATGCCTGATGACCAGTGAACAACACGTTATGGCAGGCTGACAGGCGACGGAACACATCGTCCTGAATCACGTCGTTCGATTTATCTTCAAAGAACAGATCGCGCTCATTTTCATACACGTCCATGCCGAGCGAACCAATCTTTTGTTGTTTCAGCGCATCAATGGCTGCTTGTGAGTCAATCAGACCACCACGACTGGTGTTGATGATCATCACCCCATCTTTCATCTGATTAAAGGCTTGTGTATTCAGCAGATGATGATTTTCCGGCGTCATTGGGCAATGCAGCGTAATCACATCGGATTCGGCAAACAGGGTTTTCAGGTCGACATACTCGGCACCCAATTCGAGTGCAGCAGCGCTTGGATAAGGATCAAACGCCAGTAAACGCATGCCAAAGCCTTTCAGGATGCGCATGGTCGCCACACCGATTTTACCGGTGCCAATCACGCCGGCCGTTTTGCCATGCATATTGAAGCCGGTCAGGCCATCCAGCGAGAAGTTAGCATCACGCGTGCGTTGATAGGCGCGGTGAATGCGGCGATTGAGCGTCATCATCAAACCCACCGCGTGTTCAGCCACCGCTTCCGGCGAGTAGGCCGGTACGCGCACCACCTGCAGACCTAGCGCTTCGGCGGCTTCGAGATCGACATTATTGAACCCGGCACAGCGTAACGCGATAGTTTTCACGCCTAACGCGGCCAGCTCTTCCAGCACACCTTTACTGCCATCATCATTAACGAAAATGCACACGGCATCACAGCCTGCCGCATTCTTAGCAGTGGTTTCGCTCAGCAGGAAGTCAAAAAACTGCAGCTCAAATCCAAAGCTGGCATTGACGTGTTCAAGGTATTTCTGGTCGTAGTGTTTGGTGCTGTAAACCGCAACTTTCATTATTTCGCTCCTGAAAAATGCAACGTCGGTATCATCACAGAATAACGTTTTCTGCATCATTTTGCTGATCTTCAGCCAGGCTATATAGCTAACACCTTCATTTGGCGGGCATAACATGACATCATCTCCGTCAGGATTGCGTAAAGAACAGGATAGTTAGCTGCCATGACGCGGGGCCTCCGTCGAACTCTTGCTGCGCTACTGGCGCTGATACTGCTGCTGTTGGGATTGTTGCTGACGCTGACGCAATGGTTGCCGCGTCTGGCGGGCATCTGGCTGCCGGAAAATACCCGTGTAGAACTGACCGGTTCACCGCGCTGGCATAACGGCGGCGTGCATTTTCCAGCGGTAAGCTATCTGGCTGGTGATTGCGAGCTGGCGAATGTCAAAGATGTAGCGCTGGGTTGGCAACATAAACGCTGGCAGCTCAGTGCACAGGCCGTGCAGCTTAACAGTGAATGCCTGCAAGCCCTGCCGCAGAGCAATTCCAGCGGTGCACCGCGCAGTCTGGCTGAATGGCAGCAGATGCTACCGGGCGCCGATATCCATCTGGAACAACTGAGTATTTTACCCTGGCAGCAATATGCCGGTCGTTTTGATCTCAGCCTCGATAAAAGCGTCCAGCATTTGCATTATCAGGGCGATAACCTCCAGCTTGATGCGCGCTTGCAGGGGCAGCAACTGCAGATCGCACAACTCCAGTTCAATCATCCTTTGCTGCCAAAACCACTCGATTTGCACGGTGAGCTGACGCTGCCCACTTTTGCCAACGGTTTACCCGTTGCGGGCGAACTCAGCGGTGATGTCAATCTGGCGCAGTGGCCGCAGCCGCTGGCGGTGACGCTAAACTGGCAGCAGCAGCAGGGCACGCTGGTGATTAATCAACAGGGCGACGATCAGCCATTGTTGCAGTTACCATGGCAGGTCGATGCGCAGCAGATTCGTATCACTCAGGGACATTGGCGCTGGCCGCAAGCCGATCAGCCGCTGTCGGGTGGTTTGGCGCTCACGCTCGACAACTGGCAGCAGGGACTGGAAAACACCCAGGTCAGCGGACGATTTAACCTGCTAACTCAGGGACGCGGGGGTAAGGGTAACCTGGTGCTGAGTATCGGGCCGGGTACATTGAGCCTTACCGACAGCGCGTTACCGTTCCAGCTGACCGGCGAAAGTAAGTTTGCGGACCTGCAGTTGTTCGGAAGCATGCCGGGTATGCTGCACGGCATGTTGACCGATCCGCAAATCACGCTTAAACAAGGTGCGCTGCTGCGTCTGCGTGGACGCTTGCTTTCAACGCTGGAAGTGGATGAAGCGCGCTGGCCACTGGCTGGCGTCACCGTTGGCTCGCGCGGTATTAATGGCCGCCTGCAGGCCATCTTAAAGGCACACGATCCCAACTTCGGTCGCTTTACGCTGCATCTTGATGGCCGCGCCAGCGATTTCTGGCCGGACAGCGGGCGCTGGAACTGGCGATACTGGGGCGATGGTTTGATGCAGCCGCTCAATGCCAAATGGGATGTGAAGGGCACGGGCAGCTGGCAGGATACGTTAATCAGCCTGGACACACTCAACACCGGTTTTGATCAACTGGCCTATGGCATGGTGCAGGTCGATAAGCCGCGTTTGACCCTAACGGCACCAGTACGTTGGCAGCGCGATACAAACCATCCGGCTTTCAACGGCGGTTTTACCCTGAAATCCGGTCAGACGCAGTTCAGCTATGGCGGCTGGCTGCCGCCTTCAGAATTGAGCTTCGAAGCCAAAGGCAGCGATCCGAGTCGCTTTATCTGGCGTGGGCAGTTAACCGCTGAGGATATTGGTCCGGTGCGGGTTCACGGTCGCTGGGATGGTGAACGTCTGCGTGGTGAAGCCTGGTGGCCCGCGCAGTCATTAACCGTGTTCCAGCCACTGCTCAGCAGTGATTTGAAAATGCGCATTCAGTCAGGTGAACTGCGTGCACAAATGGCGTTTTCTGCGGCCACGAAACAGGGCTTTGAAGCTGGTGGTTTCTGGGCGGTGAAAAAAGGCAGCGTGTGGATGCCGGACAGTGAAATCAATGGCATCGACTTCACGCTGCCGTTCCGCCTCAAGGATCAGCAATGGCAACTAGGGCGTCGTGGTCCGGTTTCACTGCGCATCGCCGAAGTCAAAAACCAGTTTGCCTTGCAGAATATTACCGCCGATCTGCAGGGCCACTATCCATGGCAGGAACGCCAGCCGTTGACGCTCAGTAATGTCAATTTCGATCTGCTGGGCGGCCATGTCAGCATGCCAAAGTTGAGGATGCCGCAGCACGAGCCTGCGCGCGTTTCACTGCGTGACATTAACCTTAGCAAGCTGATCACGGCGATCAAACCCAAGCAGTTTGCTATGTCGGGCAAAGTGAACGGCGAACTACCGCTGTGGGTGAATAATCCGCGATGGCTGATTGAGAAGGGCTGGATTGCCAACAGCGGACCGCTGACGTTCCGCATGGACAAAGATATGGCCGATGCCATTGTCAGCAATAATTTCGCCGCGGGTGCCGCCATGGACTGGCTGCGCTATATGGAGATTTCCCGTTCGTGGGCCACATTAGACCTCGATAACTTCGGCAATCTCACGATGCAATCTGAGGTGAAGGGTACCAGCCAGTTTAGTAATCGCCGACAGTTGATTAACCTCAACTATCGGCATCAGGAAAATCTGTTCCAGCTGTGGCGCAGCCTGCGCTTTGGCGATAATTTGCAATCCTGGGTGGAGCAAAATGCCACCCTGCCATCGAAAAAGGATCCCCAACCATGAGCCTCAGGGCATTGCTGGTGTTGGCAGCTGGACTGCCGCTGATCGGTTGCGTGCCGCGTATTGAAGTGGCGGCACCGAAAGAGCCGATCACCATCAATATGAACGTGAAGATCGAACATGAAATCCACATCAAGGTCGATAAAGATGTGGAAGCGTTGCTGAAAAATCAAAGCGGCCTGTTTTGAGGAGCGGCAAGATGAAATCAAAAGCGATGGCATTGATGCTGGCGCTGCTGCTGGTGCCTTCAGCGTGGGCGCTGACGCTGGACGAAGCGCGGCAGCAGGGCCGCGTGGGTGAAACACTCAGTGGCTACGTCGCTGCACGTCAGCAGGATGATGAAACCCTGGCGCTGGTGAAGCGGATCAACGATGGCCGCACGCAGCAGTATCAGCGCGTCGCGCAGCAGAACAATCTGACCACCAGCGAAGTGGCACGTATCGCGGGCGAGAAGCTGGTGAGTCGCGCGGGCAGCGGCGAGTATGTGCGCGGCATTAACGGGCAGTGGTTACGTAAGTAAAACCCATCATTATCTGAGTCACAGCCATAAAAAAGCCGGGCACTCAGGCCCGGCAAAGATAGCATCATACCCATTATTCTCGGGTATTCATCACGTTCTTAAGATTACGCAGCAACAATTTGCTTGATGGCGTCTTTCGCGTCGTTAGCCGCTTTGGTCGCCACTTCTGGACCATAAGCAATACCTTCAGCGAACACGAAGTTCACATCGGTGATGCCGATGAAGCCCAGGAACAATTTCACGTATGGGGTCAGCAGATCGGTTGGGGTATCTTTGTGAATACCGCCACGGCTGGAAAGGATCACAGCACGTTTACCGGTGACCAGACCTTCCGGGCCTGCTTCGGTGTAACGGAAAGTCACGCCTGCACGAGCAATCAGGTCGAAGTAGTTCTTCAGCTGAGTTGGGATGTTGAAGTTGTACATCGGCGCAGCGATAACCACAGTGTCATGCGCTTGCAGTTCTGCAATCAGCTCATCAGACAGCGCCAGTGCTTCCTGCTGACGTGGAGACAGCGGAGCATCAGAAGGACGCAGTGCGCCAACCAACTCGCCATCCAGAACGGGAATTGGCTGAGCAGCCAGATCGCGAACAGTCACTTCATTACCTTTGGCGCGCGCTTCTTCAGCGTAGAAGTCAGCCAATTGGTTTGACTGAGAGTAACCGGCCAGAATGCTTGATTTCAGAACTAAAACTTTGCTCATGGTATTTTCCTGTGCGTTACGCGGTTGGCTTACCGCTCAATGCGTTACACTCTACGGAGATCCTCCGCGAGGTAAAAGCGCAATATTTCGAGACCTATGTTCGAAATTATTGAATAAGGTCGCACGTCCGGTCAGGTGAGGTTTTCCAGAGTGTGCTATCATGCCGGGCAATAATTGATTGAATCCGCCGGGAAATTTCAGCCGGTATCGAGCGCATTTTGCCAGGCTCGCCGCGACAACAGGTAACGCATCACTATGTCATCATCCCAAACCTCCCCTTTGGCGCCGCTCTGGTCGCGGCTCGATAATCTGACGCTGCGCGATCGCCAGCGCTTGCAGCGACGTCTGCATGGCGCAACGAAGGTGAAAAATCCTGCGGCGCAGCAGGGTATTGCGACAGAACTAGAAGCCGAATTTGCCGCGGCTGAACAGCGTATCGCCCAGCGTACGGCGGCCACGCCACGCATCACCTTCCCGGAGAACCTGCCGGTCAGTCAAAAGCAGCAAGAGATTGCCGAGGCGATCCGCGATCATCAGGTGGTGATTGTGGCCGGGGAAACCGGTTCAGGGAAAACCACTCAGCTGCCGAAGATTTGTCTGGCGCTCGGACGTGGTGTGAAAGGGTTGATTGGTCATACGCAGCCACGCCGACTAGCCGCGCGTACCGTCGCCAACCGTATTGCCGATGAGCTGGAAACCTCGCTCGGCGGCACCATCGGCTACAAAGTGCGTTTTAACGATCAGGTCAGCGACACCACTCAGGTGAAGCTGATGACCGACGGTATTCTGCTGGCGGAAATCCAGCAGGATCGCCAGCTGCTGCAATACGACACCATCATTATTGATGAAGCGCACGAGCGCAGCCTGAACATCGATTTTTTGCTGGGTTATCTGCGTGAGTTGTTGCCGCGTCGCCCGGATCTGAAAGTGATCATCACCTCGGCGACAATCGATCCGCAGCGTTTCTCGCGCCATTTTAATAATGCGCCCGTGATTGAAGTCTCAGGTCGCACCTATCCGGTGGAAGTGCGCTATCGCCCGATAGTGGAAGACGCTGACGATACCGACCGCGATCAGCTGCAGGCGATTTTTGACGCCGTCGATGAGTTAGGCCACGAGAGCCGCGGTGATATCCTGATCTTTATGAGCGGTGAACGCGAAATTCGCGATACCGCCGATGCGCTGATGAAGCGCGATATCCCGCATACCGAAATCTTACCGCTGTATGCGCGGCTGTCGAATGCCGAGCAGAATCGTGTCTTCCAGTCGCATAGCGGGCGCCGTATCGTGCTGGCCACCAACGTGGCGGAAACCTCGCTGACCGTGCCGGGTATCAAGTACGTTATCGATCCTGGTACGGCACGTATCAGCCGCTACAGCTATCGCACCAAGGTGCAGCGCCTGCCGATTGAGGCGGTTTCACAAGCCTCTGCCAATCAGCGTAAAGGGCGTTGCGGACGTGTATCGGAAGGTATCTGTATTCGTCTCTATTCCGAAGACGATTTCCTCAGCCGTCCGGCGTTTACCGATCCGGAAATTCTGCGTACCAACCTGGCTTCCGTCATTCTGCAAATGACCGCGCTCGGTCTGGGTGATATCGGCGCATTTCCGTTTGTCGAAGCACCCGACAAGCGCAACATTCAGGATGGCGTGCGCCTGCTGGAAGAGTTGGGCGCTATTACGCTGAGCGAAGATGAAACCTACAAGCTGACCTCATCCGGCCGTCAGCTGGCGCAATTGCCGGTGGATCCGCGTCTGGCGCGCATGGTATTGGAAGCGCAAAAGTTCGGCTGCGTGCGTGAAGCAATGATCATCACCGCGGCCTTATCTATTCAGGATCCGCGCGAGCGCCCGAGTGAAAAACAGCAGGCATCTGATGAAAAACATCGTCGCTTTGCTGATAAAGAGTCGGATTTTCTCTCTTTCGTGAATCTTTGGAATTACCTGCAGGAGCAGCAAAAAGCGCTGTCGGGCAATCACTTCCGTCGTCAGTGTAAAACCGACTTCCTCAACTATTTGCGCGTGCGTGAATGGCAGGATATTTACACGCAGCTGCGTCAGGTAGTGCGCGAACAGGGCATGCCGGTTAACAGCGAGCCTGCGCCGTATCGTGAGGTGCACTGCGCCTTACTAACCGGTTTGCTGTCGCACATCGGTCAGAAAGATAATGAGAAGCAGGAATTCACCGGCGCGCGTAATGCTCGCTTCTCCATCTTCCCAGGTTCCGGTCTGTTTAAGAAGCCGCCGAAGTGGACCATGGTGGCGGAACTGGTGGAAACCAGCCGCTTATGGGGCCGCGTGGCCGCGCGTATCGATCCTGAATGGATTGAACCGCTGGCGCAGCATCTGATTAAACGTAGCTACAGCGAACCGCACTGGGAAAAAGCTCAGGGCGCGGTGATGGCCACAGAAAAAGTCACGCTGTATGGCCTGGCGATTGTGCAGGCGCGCAAGGTCAACTATGGCCATATCGATGCGCCGCTCAGCCGCGAGCTGTTTATCCGCCATGCGCTGGTAGAAGGCGACTGGCAGACGCGTCATGCGTTCCTGCGTAACAACCTGAAATTGCGCAGTGAAGTGGAAGATCTGGAACACAAATCACGTCGTCGTGACATTCTCGTCGATGATGAAACGCTGTTTGCTTTCTACGATCGCCGCATTGGCGCTGACGTGGTTTCCGCCCGCCACTTTGATAGCTGGTGGAAACAAGCGAGCAAAGACAATCCTGACTTGCTCAGTTTTGATAAGCAGATGCTGATCAAAGAGGGTGCCGATAAAGTCAGCCAGCTTGATTACCCCAACTTCTGGCATCAGGGCAACCTGAAGCTGAAGCTCAGCTATCAGTTTGAACCCGGTGCGGATGCCGATGGTGTTACCGTCCACATTCCGCTGCCGTTGCTCAATCAGGTCGAAGAAGGGGGTTTTGAGTGGCAAATCCCCGGCGTGCGCCGTGAGTTGGTGATTGCACTGATTAAATCATTGCCAAAACCAACGCGCCGCAATCTGGTGCCTGCACCGAATTACGCAGAAGCTTTCCTTGGTCGTGTTAAAGCGATGGAGTTACCGCTGCTGGATGCGCTGGAACGCGAGTTCCGCCGCATGACCGGCGTCACCATTGACCGTGAAGCCTGGCAGTGGGATCAGGTGCCCGATCACCTGAAAATGACCTTCCGCATTGTGGATGAACACAACCGCAAGCTGCAGGAAGGCAAAGACCTGCATCAGCTTAAGCAGGTGCTGAAGGGCAAAGTGCAGGAAACGCTATCGAAAGTCGCGGACGATGGGCTGGAGCAGAGCGGACTGCACATCTGGAGCTTTGGTGATTTACCGCAGAGTTACGAGCAGAAGCGCGGCAGCTATCAGGTTAAAGCCTGGCCCGCGCTGGTCGACGAGAAAGACAGTGTCGCCATTAGGCTGTTCGATAATGAACTGGAGCAGCAGAAAATGATGTGGCGCGGTCAGCGTCGCTTGTTGCTGTTGAACATCCCTTCGCCGATCAAGTATCTGCACGAGAAATTGCCCAACAAAGCCAAGCTCGGCTTGTACTTCAATCCGTACGGCAAAGTACTGGATCTGATTGATGACTGTATCGCTTGTGGAATCGACAAGCTGATGGCGGAAGCGGGCGGTCCGGCGTGGCAACAGGAGAACTTCGAGCAGCTGCGCGACAAAGTGCGTGCTGAATTGAATGAAACCGTGGTGACCATTGCCAAACAGGTCGAGCAGATTCTGACCAGCGTGTTCAATATCAACAAATTCCTCAAAGGCCGCGTCGATATGACGCTGGCGCTGGCACTGTCTGATATTAAAGCGCAGATGAGTGGTCTGGTTTATCGCGGCTTTGTTACCGGCAATGGCTATCAACATCTGAGCGATACGTTGCGCTATTTACAGGGCATTGAGCGTCGTCTGGAAAAACTGCCGTCAGATCCTTACAGCGATCGTGCGCGCATGCTGAAAGTGCAGGCGACAGAGCAGGCGTGGCAAGCATGGCGCAATAAACTGCCGCCACAGCGCCAGGATGATGCTGAAGTTCAGGCGATTCGCTGGATGCTGGAGGAGTTGCGGATTAGCTATTTTGCCCAGCAGTTGGGCACACCTTATCCCATCTCTGATAAACGTATTCTGCAGGCGATGGAACAGATTAGCTGATTGCATAAACGACTGAGGCGCAATTTCTTGCGCCTCAGTAAGTCAATTAATCGGTGACCGTGCGTGAAAAATAGCGCTGCGATGAAGTGGCGAAATCTTATTTCGCCAACTCTTCAAGACTGTCTTTAAACGATGTGACCGCAATGGCACGGTTATCCGCGCGATAACGGTCAGCCGGAGCAGGTGCAGAGCTTTGCACCGCAATCAGTTTCCAGCCATCCCCACTTTTCAACAGCAGCGGTGAACCGCTATCGCCAGGCAATGTATCGCATTGATGCGACAACACAGCACGTTGCGCCCATCCGGTAATTAAGCAGTCGCTGTGAGAATAGAGCGTGTCGAGGTGATCAGCCGGGTAACCCGCCTGCGTCACTTTACGTTCGGTGGTTTTCAACGCATCGGTTAAATCGCTACGTGAGCCGTCAAATAGGGGGATGGGCACGATTCCGGACGGCGGGTTATGCAAAATAACCAAGCCATAATCGTAAGGTGCAGCGCCCGGCGGCACAATCCAGCCCTCACCATCGGCTTTAAGCCTGCGCGCCAATGAAGGTTCCACTCGCGCGTCAATATCATGTATTTCATAACGCCAGCCTTTGGCGCCTGACATAAAGCGCAGGGCAACCGGCTTATCAAATTTACCCGGCGGGGCCAGCAGGCAGTGTCCGGCAGTTAACGCCAGATGAGCGGAAATCAGGGTGGCAGTGCAGAGGTTGCCGCTTTCGGTCTCAAGCTGGCCAATCGCGTCCCATGGCGCGGCGCTAACGTCGCTGATCGCCTTACGGTTATCTTTGCCAAAGAAAAGTGTCTTGATGTCTTCCGGGCTTGGCCCATCTTCATCATCGGCATGTGCTGCGAGGTTAAAACTGAAAATACCAACAAGTAACAGGATAGCCAGGCGCATAGTTCTCTCAATGGCGAGAATAAGTAGGGGAGTTTGTCATCACGCTTGAGCGATAACTATAGTCGGAGAGCGGGAAAAAAGGGAGAAATATTGGAGTAATCAGCACGCTACAACGACTAGATAAAAAAACTGGCTGCAACAATGCCACAGAGGATCATTACAATCAGGATAATTTCGAAGCGATAGCGACGCACCATTTTTCGCTACTCCAGTAAATAAACACCCGGCATAACCGGGTGTTTTAAATATTAATGCGGTGTTGGCGCTAAAGGGCCGACTTATTTAGCCGCTTTTTTCGCTTTGTGGTGCTTTTTAGCAGCCTGAGCTTTCTGAGCTGGCTTAGTTACTTTTTTGTGGTGCTTTTTAGCAGCCTGAGCTTTCTGTGCAGCTGGCTTGGTTGCTTTTTTGTGGTGCTTTTTAGCAGCCTGGGCTTTCTGTGCAGCTGGCTTGGTTGCTTTTTTGTGGTGCTTTTTAGCAGCCTGGG
>CBCTJT010000022.1:0-87962 GCA_965147305.1 uncultured bacterium | reverse complement strand
CTGCGACCAATTGATTAAAAGTCAACTGCTCTACCAACTGAGCTAACGACCCATCTTCAGGCTGCCGGACGCTTTGTTAAACTGCCCGGGCAACGGCGGCATATATTACTGATTTAGCGGGAGGGCGCAACCCTTATTTATCACCAAATCACTCAATTGCTTACCTTTCATGCTGCAAGACCAGAAATCATACGAAATCCGGTCATTGCTGCACAAATTACATCCCAGCCAGACGCTTTTGCGCCAGCTTGGCAGATTCGCTTGTCGGGTATAACTTGATCACTTGTTGATAGACCGCTTTGGCTTTCGCCGTGTCGTTCTTCTCTTGCATGATCACGCCAACCTTAAACAGCGCTTCCGGGGCTTTCGGCGATTTCGCGTAATTTTTTACCACAGTGGCAAAATAATAAGCGGCATCATCTTTCTTGCCCTTGTTGTAATTCAACTGACCGAGCCAGTAATTGGCATTGGGCTGATAGGTGGAGTCAGGATATTTCTTCACCCACGCCTGCAGGGCCGTGATCGCTTGATCGAATTGCTTTTTCTCAAGGATCAGCGCAACTGCCGCATTGTAATCGGTATTTGCATCGCCGGTTTGCGCAGGGGCAGCGGTATTTCCGCTTGCATTGCTACCACCTGCATCAGCGTTTCCCGCTGCTGCACCCGCCGCTGCGGCATCACCGCCACCGCTCGCCTGTGCACCCGCATTACCACTGCTCAACGTATCGATCTGCTGATAGAGCTGCTTTTGGCGCTCAATCACCTGATTAAGTTGATAGCTGTTCTGCTGGATTTGGCCGCGCAGCGAATCGATATCGCTTTGGTTGTCACTCATCTGCTGCTGTAACTGCTGCAGAAGCTGAGCCTGGGCATTAGAGATACGTTCAAGATTGGTGACACGGTCTTCGACCGAGCCAGAGCCAACGCTACTGATTGACGCCTGGGCATTAGCGGCCCAAGGGGCCGCTACGCCAACCAGTAACGACAGACTCAAGAGATGAAGTCTGAAGTTACTCATCATGTGATGCTCTTAGTAAACCAGTACGGCACGACGGTTTTTAGCGTAAGCCGCTTCGTCATGACCCAGTACAGCTGGTTTTTCTTTACCGTAAGAAACGATAGACATCTGGTCAGCAGAAACGCCTTTACCCTGCAGGTACATTTTCACCGCGCTAGCACGACGTTCGCCCAAGGCGATGTTGTACTCTGGGGTACCGCGCTCATCCGCGTGACCTTCGATGGTCACTTTGTAAGACGGGTTGCCGCGCAGGAATGCTGCGTGCTGATCCAGCATCTGAGCGTAGTCAGAAGCCACGTCATACTTGTCCAGACCGAAGTAAACGATGTTGTTCTGCTGCAGCTGCTGCATCTGCAGACGCGCTTGCTCATCAGAAGACATGTTACCGTTCTGGCCAGCACCGTAAGCGCCGTTGTCTGCGCCCATGCCAGTCTGGTCGTTGTTGTTGTTTTTGTGCGAGCTACATGCAGCTACCGCGATTACCGGCAGAGCCAGCATCAAACCCTTCAGCACTTTGTTCAGTTGCATTTCTTTATCCTATTATTTTGTTTGCTATACATTTTCATCCCCCGCTATGCAGGGGACTCATGCATTACAGATACGGCGACCAGGCAGGGAATTTGACCTGTCCATCGGTTGCCGGAAGACGCGCTTTGAAACGCCCATCTGTTGAAACCAACTGCAACACGGAACCCATCCCCTGAGTAGAGCTATAGATTACCATCGTGCCGTTAGGCGCCAGACTTGGCGTCTCATCCAGGAACGTGTCCGTTATTGTTTGAACGGCTCCCGTTACCAGATCCTGTTTGGCGACATGCTGAGCACCACCGGCGCTGCTGATCATCACCATGGTTTTGCCGTCAGTTGACACATCCGCATCCTGGTTCTGAGAACCTTCCCAGGTAATACGTTGTGGCGCACCGCCGTTAACTCCAACTTTATAAATCTGAGGCGCGCCGGCCTGATCCGAGGTATAGGCCAGCGTCTGGCTATCCGGGAACCAGGTCGGTTCGGTGCTGTTGTAGCGACCGTCAGTCACCTGACGCGTCTGACCTGAAGCCAGATCCATCACGTACAAGTTCAGGCTACCGGTTTTAGACAGCGCGAACGCCAGTTTTGAACCATCCGGCGAGAAGGCCGGAGCACCGTTGTGGCGCGGGTAAGAAGCAACCTGACGAATCGCACCGTTTGACAGCGTTTGTACCACTAACGCTGACTTACCGCTCTCAAAGGTCACGTAAGCGACTTTGCTGCCGTCTGGAGACCAGGCCGGTGACATCAGTGGCTCTGGTGAACGGTGCACGGTGAACTGGTTGTAGCCATCGTAGTCTGATACGCGCAGTTCATACGGGAACTGGCCGCCGTTGGTTTGCACCACATAGGCGATACGCGTACGGAATGCGCCTTTGATACCGGTCAGCTTCTCAAACACTTCATCACTGGCTGTGTGGCCTGCATAACGCAGCCATTGCTTAGTGACTTTGTAAGAGTTCTGCGCCAGGACTGTGCCGGGTGCGCCGCCGGTGTCCACCAGCTGGTAAGCAATCTGGTAGCTACCATCTGGGTTCGGCGTGACCTGACCCACGACAACCGCATCAATACCTAATGCGCTCCATGCGGCAGGTTGAACTTCCTGCGCGCTGGCGGGCTGCTGTGGCAGACGTGAACGATCCAGCGGATTGAATTTACCGCTGTTGCGCAAGTCAGCCGCGACGATGCCGCCAATGTCTTCTGGTGCCGCGCCTGGGCCAGCCCATTTGAACGGCACCACACCAATTGGACGTGCGGTGTTCACGCCCTGCGTAATTTCAATGCGTACTTCTGCGTGCAGCATTGCTGCCCACAGCAGTACAAAAAAACCTAAGGTTACACGAAGTGCCTGCTTCATCTTTTCTCCCTTATCTGAACCTGAGTCCACGATAATTCGCACAGTTCCTGAAAAACACGAGTGTTCATAAATTACGGCAAGCTAACCTTAGTTCAACCTGCCGTGAGTTACTGCATTATTCCGGTTTGAAACGCATTGGGGCGTTTTTAAACACTTCATACACCGCTTGCGATGGCGGCTTAGGAATTCGAGCCTGCTTCGCTGCAGTGATTGCAGCCTGACATAATGCCGGGTCGCCACCTTCAGATGTCACATCAATCAGTAAGCCGTCAGGTGCCAATTTGATACGCAGATTACACTCTTTACCCTTAAAGGTATCAGCATCGTAGAAGCGACTTTGAATCGCGCCAACGACCTGGCCCATATAAGAGTTAATCTCAGCGCCTGACGCACCGGCTTTCTTCTGATTGCCCTGCCCTGCCGCACCGCCAGAAGCCGTGCCACTTTTCGGTGCATTCTTACCAGACGAGAGTCCACCTAACAGGTCATCAACGTCACTTTCATTCTTCGCTGCCTCGGCTGCCGCTTTCTTTTTGGCATCCGCTGCGGCTTTGGCTTTTGCTGCAGCGTCGGCTTTCGCTTTCGCGGCCGCATCAGCTTTGGATTTCGCGTCGGCAGCCGCTTTTTCTTTAGCGGCTTCGGCGGCTTTCTCTTTAGCGGCTTCCGCAGCTTTTTCTTTTGCGTCTGCGGCAGCTTGCTCTTTAGCCTCTTTGGCTTCCTGAGCGGCTTTCGCCTTCGCATCGGCGGCAGCTTGCGCTTTCGCTTCAGCGGCGGCTTTGGCTTGTTCTACCGCTTTCTCTTTCGCCGCTTCAGCCGCAGCAGCTTTGGCCTGCTCGTCCGCTTTCTTCTTCGCGTCTGCTGCAGCCTGCTTAGCCTCTTCTACTGCTTTGGCTTTGGCATCTGCCGCCGCTTTAGCCTGTGCATCCGCCTCCGCTTTTGCATCAGACTTGGCTTTCGCCGCCGCTGCTTCGGCTGCTTTCTGCTGATCCTGAGCCTGCTTCGCTGCTGCTTCAGCGGCTTTCTGCTGCTCAGCTTGCTGTTTGGCCTGCTCTTTAGCTTCCTGCTGCGCCTGCAAACGCTCTTTTTCCATCTCTTTCAAACGTTGCTGCTCAGCGGCTTGCTTCTGCTGTAACTCTTCGGCCTGCTGCTGCGACTGTTTCTGACGCTGCTGCTCGGCACGCTGGCTGTCGCGTTGCTGATTCTGCTGGCGGTTATACTGCTCAACCACTGCGCCGGAATCGACCATCACGGCATCAATGTCACTGCCGCCGCCACCGCCGCTGGATTCGATTTTTTCGTTAAACGAGCTCCAGATCAGCAGGGCGATCAGCACGATGTGCAGAATCACCGAAATGATTATCGCGCGTTTTAACTTGTCGTTCTGCTCGGTTACCTTCGACACTCTCGGATCCCAAAAACGGTTCGCTTTAAATCGGCTGTGTCATCAAACCGACAGATTTCACGCCTGCCTGATGTAACAGGTTCAACGCCTTGATGATTTCGTCGTAAGGCACATCCTTCGCTCCACCAATCAGGAACACCGTCTTCGGATTGGCTTCAATGCGACGCTGTGCTTCGCTCACCACCTGTTCCGGCGGGAGCTGCGTCATACGATCGTGATCCACCACCAGGCTGTATTGCCCGACGCCAGCCACTTCAACAATGACCGGGGGATTATCATCCGTTGAGACCGTTTTCGAGTCGGTCGCATCAGGCAGATCCACTTCCACGCTCTGCGTAATAATCGGCGCGGTTGCCATAAAGATGAGCAGCAACACCAACAGTACGTCCAGCAGTGGAACTATGTTGATTTCCGACTTAAGGTCGCGGCGCCCGCGACCACGGGTTCTGGCCATCGTTAACCTCGACTTACTTCGTGTTGTCGGTGGAGAAAGCCTGACGATGCAGGATAGCCGTGAACTCTTCCATAAAGTTGTCGTAGCCCTGCTCCAGCTTGTTGACGCGCTGGTTCAGACGGTTATACGCCATAACGGCAGGAATGGCCGCGAACAAACCGATTGCAGTGGCGATCAGCGCTTCGGCAATACCCGGCGCAACCATTTGCAACGTCGCCTGTTTCACCGCGCCAAGCGCGATAAAGGCGTGCATGATCCCCCACACCGTACCAAACAGACCAATATACGGGCTGATGGAACCGACGGTGCCAAGGAAAGGAATGTGGTTTTCCAGCGCTTCCAGTTCACGGTTCATTGAGATGCGCATCGCACGGCTGGCGCCTTCTACCACCGCTTCTGGCGCGTGGTTGTTAGCACGGTGCAAACGGGCAAACTCTTTGAAACCTGAATAGAAAATCTGCTCAGATCCGCCTAACTCATCGCGGCGTCCCTGGCTTTCCTGATACAGGCGCGATAACTCGATGCCTGACCAGAACTTATCTTCAAAGGCTTCGGCTTCGCGACCCGCCGCATTCAGGATGCGCGTGCGCTGAATAATGATCGCCCATGAGGCAATAGAAAAGCCGATCAAAATCAACATGATAAGTTTGACCAGAAGGCTCGCCTTCAGGAACAAATCAAGAACATTCATGTCAGTCACTGCTTGAACTCCGCGACAATAGACTTGGGAAGCGCAATCGGCTTCATTAGATGTGGGTTGATGCAGGCGATCAGGACTTCGGCTTCATTCAGCACTTTGCCTTCTGCATTAACGATACGCTGCGAGAATGTCATGGTGGCGCGAGTCATGGCGGTCACTTCACTCTGGATATCCAGAAGATCGTCAAGACGTGCTGCGGCAACAAAGTCTATCGTCATGCGTCGTACCACAAACGCCACCTGTTCTTCCAACAGGGCTTGTTGATTGAAATGGTGCTGGCGCAACATCTCGGTACGTGCTCGTTCATAGAAAGCAAGATAACTGGCGTGGTAAACCACACCACCAGCGTCGGTATCTTCGTAATAGACCCGAACCGGCCAGCGAAACAGCGTTGTACTCACTCTACATCCCGGTCTCATTTTAAACGTTGCTACTATACGCAAGTGAGATCGGCTTGGGAATGGTCCGCCAGAGCCAGGAGAAAATAATTATCACACGTTAACAACTGGAAGGAATTTCAGGATATTTCTTGACCAGGCGCTGACATAAACTCACGCCAGCACCTGAAATAGGCGGTTTCAAACAGCGGTGTGCAACTCAGTGATAGAACCAGTAAATCCCAATAATCAGCACAATCATCGCGGGCAACGGAGAAAATAACGCCTGCCAACGGGTTTGTAATGGGCGAAACCCCGTGCCATGGATCACGCCGGCGCATACCGCCCAAATCATCAACAGGCCATGCCAGATCGCTAAATCACTGGTACGTGCAGCAAAACGCGATGGCTGCCAAATGACACAGGCTGCCAACCACAGTGCCAGGATTAACGAAAGGGCCCGTAACGGGCCCTTGTCCATCAGACGGTAAAGCGTCCGAATCAGTGTGCGCATCAGTGCTGTTTATCCTTTGCGCCACTCTCTTCTGCTTGCTCAATTGCCAGCGCTGTGATTACGCCGAACGCACAGGCCAGCAGGGTGCCAAGAATCCAGGCAAAATACCACATGCTCAATCTCCTTAATCAGTACAGGGAGTGCGTATTGCTCTCAATGTGTTCTTTGGTGATACGGCCAAACATCTTGTAGTAGCACCAACTGGTGTACACCAGAATCAGCGGAACAAAGATGATGGCGGCAAAGGTCATCACTTTCAGCGTCAGCAGGCTCGAGGTGGCATCCCACATCGTCAGGCTGGTGCCCGGCACGGTGCTGGAAGGCATAATGAATGGGAACATTGCGATGCCTGCCGTCATGATGACGCATGCCAGCGTCAGTGAAGAGAAGACAAACGCCCAGGCGCCCTTCTCCATACGCGAACAGAGCACGGTCAGCAGAGGCAGCACCACGCCAAGCACCGGGAACAGCCACAGAATTGGCGTCTGTTCGAAGTTCACCATCCACGCACCGGCTTCGCGTACCACTTCTTTGCCCAACGGATTGGATGCGGCGTGATGATCGATAACGCTTTTCACCACATAGCCATCAATACCGTATTTCACCCACACACCGGCTAATACGAAGCACACCATCATTACCAGTGCACTGATTTGCGCGGTGCCGCGAGCACGCAGGTGCAGTTCGCCGTTGGTACGCATCTGCAAATAGGTTGCACCCTGCGTCAGAATCATCGCCACACTGATGACACCCGCCAGCAAGCCAAACGGATTCAGCAACTGGAAGAAGTTACCGGTGTAGAACAGGCGCAGATACTCATCCGCATGGAAAGGTACGCCCTGCAACAGGTTGCCGAAGGCCACGCCAATCACCAGTGGTGGAACAAAGCTGCCGATGAAAATGCCCCAGTCCCAGGTGTTGCGCCAGCGCATATCTTCAATCTTCGAACGGTAGTCAAAACCCACCGGGCGGAAGAACAGTGAAGCCAACACCAGAATCATCGCCACATAGAAGCCGGAAAACGCTGCCGCGTAAACCATTGGCCAGGCTGCAAACAGCGCACCACCGGCGGTGATCAGCCACACCTGATTGCCGTCCCAGTGTGGAGCGATGCTGTTAATCATGATGCGACGTTCGGTATCGGTACGACCCAGAATGCGCGTCAGCATGCCGACACCCATATCAAAGCCGTCGGTCACTGCGAAACCAATCAGTAGCACGCCGATTAGCAGCCACCAGACAAAGCGCAATACTTCGTAATCAAACATGGTTGCTCTCCTTATCCACGCACTGGCTGAGCAGCCGTTTTCACGGTCTCATGATGGTAGCGGCCGGTCTTCAGGCTGCTGGGTCCCAGACGGGCGAACTTGAACATCAGGTACATTTCTGCCACCAGGAAAATGGTGTAGAGACCGCAAATCAAAATCATTGAGAACAGCAGATCGCCGACGGTCAGTGAGGAGTTCGCCACGGCGGTCGGCAACACTTCACCAATCGCCCACGGCTGACGGCCATATTCAGCAACAAACCAACCTGACTCGATTGCGATCCACGGAAGCGGGATGCCGTACAACGCCGCTTTGAGCAGCCAGCGGCTCTTGCCGATGCGGTTACGAATCACGCTCAGGAATGAGAGCGCGATAATACCGAGCAGCAGCACACCACACAGCACCATGATGCGGAAGGCGAAATAGAGCGGCGCCACGCGTGGAATCGAATCCTGCGTTGCTTTCTGGATCTGCGCTTCGGTGGCATTGGCCACATCCGGGGTATAGCGCTTCAGCAGCAAGCCATAGCCGAGATCTTGTTTGCTGGCTTCGAACTGGCTACGCACCGTTGGATCTTTGCTGCCTGCGCGAAGTTCGTTCAGCAACGCATAGGCTTTCATGCCGTTGCGGATACGCACTTCATGTTGCGACAGGAGATCTTTCAGCCCGGTCACCGGCGTGTCCACCGATCGCGTGGCGATCAGACCGAGAAGATACGGGATTTGAATCGCGTATTTGTTCTCCTGCGAGTCCTGGTCCGGGATGCCAAACAGGGTGAAGGCGGCCGGCGCTGGCTGCGTTTCCCACTCGGCTTCAATCGCAGCCAGTTTGGTTTTCTGCACGTCACCCATTTCATAACCGGATTCATCACCCAGCACGATAACGGACAGAATCGCGGCCATGCCGAAGCTGGCGGCGATACCAAACGAACGTTTAGCAAAAGCAACATCGCGGCCTTTCAGCAGATACCAGGCACTGATGCCCAGTACGAACATCGCGCCTGCGGTATACCCTGCCGCCACGGTGTGGACAAACTTCACCTGTGCAACCGGGTTGAGCACCAGCTCGGAGAAGCTCACCATCTCCATACGCATGGTTTCGAAATTGAATTCGGATGCGATCGGGTTCTGCATCCAGCCGTTCGCCACCAGAATCCACAGCGCGGACATGTTCGAGCCGAGCGCTACCAGCCAGGTGACCGCCAGATGCTGAACTTTACCGAGACGATCCCAGCCGAAGAAGAACAGGCCGACAAAGGTGGATTCGAGGAAGAACGCCATCAAGCCTTCGATGGCCAGCGGCGCACCGAAGATATCGCCGACATAGTGTGAGTAATATGACCAGTTAGTACCGAATTGAAACTCCATGGTCAGGCCGGTGGCCACACCCAGTGCGAAGTTGATACCAAACAACTTGCCCCAGAACTTGGTCATATCTTTATAAATTTGCTTACCCGTCAGGACATATACGGTTTCCATGATCGCCAACAAAAACGCCATACCCAGCGTTAAAGGGACGAACAGGAAATGGTACATCGCCGTCAGGGCAAACTGTAAACGCGACAGCTCGACAATATCTAACATGATGACTCCTTGCTCCTCGCATGAATTTACTCTGCGGCTGACAACGGTAAACAGCGAACATTGACGTGCAGAATAAGATCCAGGAACGACTGATTATTGATTCCAGTTTTATTACTGACAGAACAGAGAAATCTGTAGCCCGAAATGAGTGAGTAACAGTGGTGAAAATTTCCCGAAAAACCGATCGCTTCAATCTGTTTCGAGCAGGAGTGTGATGCGTGGAGGCGGCAGAATTGCGCTAACAACGCCTGGCTCAAACTCCTGAAAAATCGCGGAAAAGACTGAATTGATGCAGCGCAATTTATCCTGTTTGTCGTGCGTGATGCCAGCAGTAAAGTTTGTTATATCTCACGCTTTATTGATCTGGATTAAGACAATATTTTTTCAGGTATGTATTGTTAGAGTCATTGTTAATTAGTTGTCATAAATAGATGATGCATTTAAGAAAATAATTACCTTTCCCGCAATTTATTAACTTTAATGCAGGCGGTTAAGCGTTAATTCCTCAAGAGAAATCACGCGTATTTTCCTTTCTTTACCTTGCTAACTCAGTAAGCATAGCCGCGGATTTTCAACTCGTTGCCTTTTTTCCCTGCTTTTTGCGTGGCTATGCCTGGCGTTGTGTTGCGAGCATAAAAAAGGCCACCCGAAGGTGGCCTGAGCACATCATGAGATGCTGCTTATTTGATTGGCAGAACTGCTTTAACCGCGTCACCAATGTCAGCCAGGCTGCGCACGGTTTTCACACCGGCCGCTTCCAATGCTGCGAATTTCTCATCAGCGGTACCTTTACCACCGGCAATGATGGCGCCTGCGTGGCCCATACGTTTGCCTTTCGGAGCAGTCACACCCGCGATATAACCCACAACCGGCTTGGTCACGTGCTCTTTGATGAAGGCTGCTGCTTCTTCTTCAGCGCTACCACCGATCTCACCGATCATCACGATCACTTCGGTCTGTGGATCGTCCTGGAACATTTTCAGGATGTCGATGAAGTTAGAGCCAGGGATCGGGTCACCACCGATACCGACGCAGGTTGACTGGCCGTAGCCGATATCAGTGGTCTGCTTAACCGCTTCATAGGTCAGGGTGCCTGAACGAGACACGATACCGACGCGGCCTGGCTGGTGAATGTGACCCGGCATGATGCCGATCTTACATTCGCCTGGGGTGATCACACCTGGGCAGTTCGGGCCGATCATGCGCACGCCAGCTTCATCCAGCTTCACCTTCACGGTCAGCATATCCAGCGTTGGGATACCTTCGGTGATGGTGATGATCAGTTTGATGCCTGCATCGATAGCTTCCAGGATACCGTCTTTACAGAACGGGGCTGGAACGTAGATCACAGTCGCAGTGGCGCCAGTGGCTTCTACCGCTTCACGCACAGTGTTGAACACCGGCAGACCGAGATGCGTGGTGCCGCCTTTACCTGGCGTTACACCGCCAACCAGCTGCGTACCATAGGCCAAAGCCTGCTCAGAGTGGAAAGTCCCCTGGCCACCGGTGAAACCCTGGCAAATGACTTTGGTGTTTTTGTCGATAAGAATGGACATTATTTACCCTCCGCGGCAGCAACAACACGCTGCGCAGCGTCTGTCAGGCTGGTTGCTGCAATGATATTCAGACCGCTGTCGGCCAATTTCTTCGCGCCCAGCTCGGCGTTGTTACCTTCCAGACGTACCACTACTGGCACGTTCACACCCACTTCTGCTACTGCACCGATGATGCCGTCTGCGATCAGGTCGCAACGCACGATGCCGCCGAAGATGTTAACGAATACCGCTTTAACGGCATCGTCAGACAGGATGATTTTGAACGCTTCGGTTACGCGCTCTTTGGTTGCGCCGCCGCCGACATCCAGGAAGTTCGCAGGCTGACCACCGTGGTGTTTCACGATGTCCATGGTGCCCATCGCCAGACCGGCGCCGTTCACCATACAACCGATGTTGCCGTCGAGCGCAACATAGTTCAGTTCCCACTGTGTTGCGTGTGCTTCACGTGGATCTTCCTGGCTTGGATCGCGCATTTCACGCAGCTCAGGCTGACGGAACAGTGCGTTGCCGTCTGCGCCCAGTTTGCCATCGAGGCAGATCAGATCGCCCTGCTTAGTGATCACCAGCGGGTTGATCTCAACCATCGCCAGATCGCGCTCGAGGAACATGGTCGCCAGACCCATGAAGATTTTAGTGAACTGGCTAACTTGCTTACCGGACAGGCCCAGTTTGAACGCCAACTCACGGCCCTGATAAGGCTGAGGACCGGCCAGCGGATCCAGTGCCATTTTGTGGATCAGGTGCGGGGTTTCTTCCGCCACTTTTTCGATTTCCACGCCGCCTTCAGTTGAAGCCATGAAGATCACACGACGGGTAGCACGGTCAACCACCGCACCCAGATACAGTTCCTGATCGATGTCAGTCGCAGCTTCAACCAGAATCTGGTTTACCGGCTGGCCATGGGCATCAGTTTGGTAGGTCACCAGACGCTTGCCTAACCAATGCTCAGCAAATGCACGGATATCTTCCTTGCTGTTCACCACTTTCACGCCGCCCGCTTTACCGCGGCCACCGGCATGAACCTGACATTTTACTACCCACGGGCCTGCACCAATTTTTGACGCGGCTTCTTCTGCTTCACGTGGCGTAGCACAGGCGTAACCAGTCGGTGCCGGCATGCCATAGCGAGCAAACAGCTGCTTCGCCTGGTATTCATGTAAGTTCATGATGTTCTATCCATTCAGATATGAGTTTGGGCGCACCGTTGTGCGATGCGCCCGGCGAAAATTAGACATCCAGCAGCAGACGCGCCGGATCTTCCAGCATCTCTTTCACCGCGACCAGGTAGCCCACGGATTCGCGGCCATCGATCAGACGGTGGTCATAAGAGAGTGCCAGATACATCATTGGCAGGATCACAACCTGACCATTGACCGCCATTGGGCGCTCTTTGATGGCGTGCATGCCCAGAATCGCGCTCTGCGGTGGGTTGATGATCGGCGTAGACATCAGCGAACCGAACACACCACCGTTGGTGATGGTGAAGTTACCGCCGGTCAGCTCTTCCACTGTCAGCTTACCGTCACGGCCCTTCACAGCCAGTTCTTTAATTTTCTTCTCGATGTCAGCCATGCTCAGCGCATCAACATCTTTCAGCACTGGGGTCACCAGGCCGCGCGGCGTAGACACCGCGATGCTGACGTCGAAGTAGTTGTGGTAAACCACGTCTTCGCCATCGATAGAAGCGTTCACTTCTGGGTAGCGTTTCAGCGCTTCAACAACCGCTTTGATATAGAAGGACATGAAGCCCAGACGCACACCGTGACGTTTCTCAAACGCGTCGCCGTACTGCTTACGCAGATCCATAATCGGCTTCATGTTGATTTCGTTGAAGGTGGTCAGCATCGCGGTGCTGTTTTTCGCTTCCAACAGACGTTCAGCCACACGCTTACGCAGACGCGTCATCGGTACGCGCTTCTCGCTGCGGTTAGCCACCGCAGCCTGTGGTGCCGCTGCCGCCGCTGCAGGAGCCGCTTTCGCGCCGTCGGCTTTCTTCGCGACATGCTTCTCAACATCTTCACGCGTCAGACGACCGCCCACACCGGTGCCTTTAATCTGGCTGGCGTCGAGGTTGTTTTCAGCAATCAGGCGACGTACCGCTGGGCTCAGCGCATCGTTGCTCTCTTCTTCCAGAGACGCTGTTTTACGCTGCTCTGGGGTCGCTTCTTTGCTTTCTACTTTCGCAGAAGTCTCTTTTCCACCGCTGTTGCCTTCAACCAGGCGGCCTAACAGCTGGCGCGAGAGCACCGTTGCGCCTTCATCTTCCAGAATCGCTTCCAGTACACCGTCTGCTGAAGCAGGCACTTCCAGCACAACTTTGTCCGTTTCAATCTCAACCAGTACTTCGTCGCGACTAACCGCGTCGCCGGGTTTTTTGTGCCAGGTTGCAACCGTTGCGTCCGCTACGGATTCAGGCAAATCGGGAACCAGAATTTCTACGCTACTCATTTTCTTTCCTTTTAATTAACCAAGGTTCAGCGCGTCGTTAACCAGGTCTTGCTGCTGTTGTTGATGTACGGACATGTAGCCCACGGCTGGTGAAGCAGAAGCCGGACGACCTGCGTAACGCAGTGACGCACCGAAGGGAACCACTTCGCGGAAATGATGCTGACTGCAATACCATGCGCCCTGGTTCAGTGGCTCTTCCTGACACCAGACGAAATCCTGCACATGGGAATAGTTTTTCAATACGTCCTGCACCACTTTGTGCGGGAACGGATAGAGCTGCTCGATACGCACGATGGCGACATCGTTCTTCTCATTCTTGCGACGCTGTTCCAGCAGATCGTAATAGACCTTACCGGAGCACATCACCACGCGTTTCACTTGCTTCGGATCCAGATCGTCAATTTCACCAATCGCCGGCTGGAAGCTACCGTTAGCCAGTTCTTCCAGGCTGGAAATGGCCAGTGGATGGCGCAGCAGTGATTTCGGTGACATCACAATCAGTGGACGGCGCATACCGCGCAGTGCCTGACGACGCAGCATGTGGTAAACCTGTGCTGGCGTAGAGGGCACACACACCTGCATATTCTGCTCAGCACAGAGTTGCAGATAACGTTCCAGACGCGCTGAGGAGTGCTCAGGGCCCTGACCTTCATAACCGTGTGGCAGCAGCATCACCAGACCACACATACGGCCCCACTTCTGCTCGCCGGAGCTGATGAACTGGTCGATTACGACCTGTGCACCGTTAGCGAAGTCGCCGAACTGCGCTTCCCAGATGGTCAGCACGCGCGGCTCTGCGGTGGCATAACCGTATTCGAACGCCAGTACCGCTTCTTCAGACAGCACGGAATCCCACACTTTGAATTGTCCCTGACCATTATGAACATGGTGCAGTGGCGTGTAGGTTGAACCGTTGGTCTGGTTGTGAATAACCGCGTGGCGGTGGAAGAAGGTGCCACGGCCGGAGTCTTCGCCCGACAGACGCACCGGGATGCCTTCGTCAACCAGCGTAGCGTACGCCAGGTTTTCCGCGCCGCCCCAGTCGAATGGCTTGTTGCCTTCGGCCATCTCTTTACGGTCGTTGTAGATCTTCGCGACACGTGACTGCACTTCAACGGCTTCCGGTACGCTGCTGATACGACGCGCCAGTTCCTGCACACGTTTCAGTTCAACGGTTTCTGGATAGCTTTCATCCCACTCGTGGTTCAGATAAGGCGACCAGGTGAAGGAGTGCAAGCTCATCGGACGCCACTCTGGCACCACGCATTCGCCTTCATCCAGCGCGTCACGATACAGGTTTACCAGTTCGGTGGCGTCTTCCTGAGTCGCTACGCCTTCGCTTTCCAGTTGGTCTGCATAAAGCTTACGCGGCGTTGGGTGTTTTTTGATTTTCTGGTACATCAACGGCTGAGTGGCACTTGGCTCGTCAGCTTCGTTATGGCCGTGACGGCGGTAGCACACCAGGTCGATAAACACATCGCGTTTAAAGGTGTTGCGATAATCCAGCGCCAGGCGGGTAACGAAGGCCACAGCTTCCGGATCATCCGCATTGACGTGGAAGATCGGTGCCAGCACCATCTTGCCGATATCGGTGCAGTACGGGGTTGAACGCGCATCTTTCGGGTTGGAGGTGGTGAAGCCAACCTGGTTGTTGATGACGATGCGAACGGTACCGCCCACTTCGTAGCCGCGTGCCTGTGACATGTTCAGTGTTTCCTGAACCACGCCCTGACCGATGACGGCGGCATCACCATGAATGGTGATCGGCAGAACTTTGTTGCTGCTCGGCTCAGCAAGACGATCCAGACGCGCGCGTACTGAACCCATCACTACCGGGCTCACGATTTCGAGGTGCGACGGGTTAAACGCCAGCGCCAGGTGTACCAGACCACCTTCGGTTTCCACGTCAGACGAGAAGCCCATGTGGTACTTCACGTCACCGGTGCCGAGGTGCTCTTTATGCTTGCCTGAGAATTCGTCAAACAGATCCTGAGGCTTTTTACCCAGCACGTTGATCAGGACGTTGAGACGGCCACGGTGCGCCATGCCCAATACCACTTCACGCGTGCCGCTTTTGCCCGCGTGACGAATCATCTCGCGCAGCATTGGCACCAGCGCATCTCCGCCTTCGAGCGAGAAGCGTTTTGCACCCGGGAATTTCGCGCCGAGGTATTTTTCCAGACCTTCAGCCGCAGTCAGCTCTTTCAGGAAACCTTTTTTCTCGTCGCTGCTGAAATTCGCATGGCCGACCACTGATTCCAGACGCTGCTGAATCCAGCGCTTTTCATCGGTGTTGTTGATGTGCATGTACTCTGCACCAATCGAGCCACAGTAAGTCTGCTGCAGCGCCGCGAACAGATCAGCCAGCTTCATGGTTTCTTTGCCAATGGCAAATGAACCTACGTTAAAGCTTTCCTGAAAATCGGCGTCGGTAAGATCGTGATAAGACGGCTCAAGATCCGCCACCCGATCCTGTTTCCACAGGCCGAGCGGGTCGAGGTTAGCTTGCTGATGGCCGCGGAAGCGGAACGCATTGATCAGCTGCAGCACTTTAACCTGTTTGGAATTGGTGGCCGGATCGGTGACTGAGGATGTGTAGCGGGTCGCATCTTTTGCCAGGCGGCGGAAGTAATCACGCGTGGTGGAGTGAAATTGCTCAGGTTTCACGCCAGTGCCAGGCAGCTGTTGGAACAGCTCGCGCCACATTTCATCAACTGAGTCAGGATCGGTCAGGAAATCCTCATAGAGTTGCTCTATGTAAGATTGGTTCGCGCCGGCCAGCCAGGAGGAGTCCAGCCAGGGTTTCATCGCGCTGTTCTGCATTGTGATCCCTTAAGCATTAATCTGCTTTTTATGAGGTTTCATTTGTTGCCGCTTTCGCGGCTTGCCGTAGTGAGTTCAGCGATACGAACCTGTGCGCAACCGGCGCCTGGCCCGTAAGGGAACCTTTATAAGCGTGGTCATCACCGCGCTTATAAAGGCTTCCGTAAACTGCCGGGAACCTAAGTTCCCGGACAGTGACTTCAGTGTATTACGCCCCGCGTTGCAGCAGCATCGACTTAATATGGCCGATGGCGCGCGTCGGGTTTAGTCCTTTCGGGCACACGCTCACACAGTTCATGATGCTGTGACAGCGGAATACGCTGAAAGCATCGTTCAGATTGTCCAGACGCGCATTGGTTTCAGTATCGCGGCTGTCGATCAGGAAACGGTAAGCGGCTAACAAACCTGCCGGACCGATGAACTTGTCCGGGTTCCACCAGAACGATGGGCACGAAGTTGAGCAGCATGCACAGAGAATACACTCGTACAAACCATCCAGATGCTCACGTTCTTCAGGCATCTGCAGATGCTCACGCGCCGGTGGATTTTCCCCATTATTCAACAGGAAAGGCTTAATCTTCTCATACTGCGCATAGAATTGTCCCATATCAACAACAAGGTCGCGGATCACCGGCAAACCAGGTAGTGGACGGATAACAATTTTCTTCGTGCCATTACCCAGCGCGGAGATTGGAGTGATGCAGGCCAGACCGTTTTTACCGTTCATGTTGAGGCCGTCAGAACCACACACACCCTCACGGCATGAGCGACGGAAGGCCAGCGTAGGGTCCTTCTCTTTCAAACGGATCAGCGCGTCCAGCAGCATCATGTCGCGACCATCTTCGGATTCCAGGGTGTACTCCTGCATCCGCGGTTTGTCATCGACTTCCGGGTTGTAACGATAGATAGAAAATTCGAGTCTCATGATGATCTCCGCAATTAGTAGGTACGCGCTTTTGGTGGGAAGGCCGCACGCAGTTTCGGTTGCATGTTCACCTCACGGCGCGTCATGCTTTCCGTTTGCGGAACATAGAGGCTGTGACACAGCCAGTTAGCATCATCACGTTCCGGGTAGTCGAAGCGGCTGTGTGCGCCACGGCTCTCGGTACGGAAGTTGGCGGCAACCGCAGTGGCGTACGCGGTTTCCATCAGGTTATCCAGCTCAAGGCATTCGATACGCTGAGTGTTGAAATCTGGCGAACGGTCATCAAGACGCGCTGACTTCAGGCGCTCACGAATCACTTTTAGCTCTTCCAGACCTTCACGCATCGCATCACCTTCACGGAACACCGAGAAGTTATTCTGCATGCAGCGTTGCAGCGCTTTACGGATTTCAACCGGGTCTTCGCCCGTGGTGTTGTTTTCCCAGCGATTGAAGCGCGCCATGGCTTCATCAATGTTTTCCTGCGTGGCTTCACGCAGTTCACCCTGCTCTTCCAGACACTCCAGCAGATGCACGCCAGCCGCACGACCAAACACCACCAGATCCAGCAGTGAGTTGCCGCCGAGACGGTTGGCACCGTGCACCGACACGCAGGCGATTTCACCGACCGCGAACAAGCCCGGAATCACTTCGTCTTCGCCCTGCTCATTCACGCGCAGCGCCTGACCGGTGACTTTGGTCGGCACGCCGCCCATCATGTAGTGACAGGTTGGGATAACCGGAATCGGTTCTTTAATTGGGTCGACGTGGGCAAAGGTACGCGACAGTTCAAGGATGCCCGGCAGGCGGGATTCCAAAACTTCTGCACCCAGATGGTCGAGTTTCAGCTTGATGTGTGGGCCCCATGGACCATCACAACCACGACCTTCACGAATTTCCACCATCATGGAACGCGCCACCACGTCACGACCCGCCAGATCTTTGGCGTTCGGCGCGTAACGTTCCATAAAGCGTTCGCCATGTTTATTCAGCAGGTAACCACCCTCGCCGCGGCAACCTTCGGTCACCAACACGCCCGCACCGGCAATACCGGTTGGGTGGAACTGCCACATTTCCATGTCCTGCACGGGTACACCGGCACGCAGCGCCATGCCAACGCCGTCACCGGTGTTGATGTGGGCGTTGGTGGTGGACTGGTAAATACGACCCGCACCGCCGGTGGCCAGAATCGTCGCTTTGGCTTTGAAGTAGACGGTTTCACCGGTTTCCATGCAGATAGCGGTACAGCCGACAATCGCGCCGTCTTCGTTTTTCACCAGATCCAACGCATACCATTCTGAGAAGATGGTGGTTTTGTTTTTCAGATTCTGCTGATACAGGGTATGCAGCAGTGCGTGGCCAGTACGGTCAGCAGCCGCAGCGGTACGCGCCGCCTGCTCACCGCCGAAGTTCTTCGACTGACCACCAAACGGACGCTGATACACGCGGCCATCATCAAGACGGGAGAAAGGCAGCCCCATGTGCTCCAGTTCCAGAATCGCTTCCGGACCGACGTGACACATATATTCGATCGCGTCCTGGTCACCGATATAGTCGGAGCCTTTGACGGTATCGTACATATGCCATTCCCAGTTATCTTCATGGGTGTTACCCAGCGCCACGGTAATACCGCCCTGCGCCGATACGGTATGGGAACGGGTTGGGAAGACTTTGGATAACAGGGCACAAGTCTGGCCCGATTGGGAGATTTGCAGAGCCGCGCGCATTCCCGCGCCACCCGCGCCGATCACCACGGCATCAAATTCTCTGACTGGCAAACTCATTACACACCCCACACAACGACGATTCCATAAACGGCATACGACAACAGCGCGACCACAATCACAAACTGCAGCAGCAAGCGGGTTGCTACCGGTTTAACGTAGTCGGTCAGGACCTGCCACATGCCAATCCAGCCGTGGACCAGAATCGAGAACAGCGTCAGTATCGTAAACACTTTCGTGAAGGCAGAGGCAAAGAAGCCGTGCCAGGCGTCATAGGTCAGGGTGCCGGTCATCACCACAAAACCAAGCAGGTAGATGATGTAGAGCGTCATTAAGATTGCAGCAGCACGCAGTAACAGCCAGTCATGAATACCGTTGCGTCCTAATGCAGAAGCATTGCTTACCATACGAGGACTCCAGCCAAAATTGAGAGCACGACAGTGATACCAAAAGCCGCTTGCGCGGAACGGGTTCCCACCTGCAGGGTTTCTTCCATAAAGCCGAAATCAGCCAACATATGACGAATGCCGCCCACGACGTGATACGCCAGCGCAGTCAGGATGCCCCACATGATGAATTTGGCGAAGAAACTGTCCATGATGGAAGCCGCTTGCTGGAAGCCTTCAGGAGAAGAGAGAGAGAGACCCAGTAACCAGAGCAGTATTCCGAGAGCGACAAAGGTGATCACGCCGGAGACGCGGTGGAGAATGGACGATATTGCAGTAACGGGAAACCGGATCGTCGAGAGATCCAAGTTAACAGGTCTTTGTTTTTTCACGGTTTTGCCCACACAGCTCTTTTTTATTTTGCTTCCTCCGGACCTGAGTCGCATCAGAGCACAGCGCGTGTTCAGACTGCAACCGCCACCAAAAAAGCAACATCCAGTGTTAAATGAAGCGAAAAAACGCTGGGTGGCTCCTGGTGTCAGGGTATTCCGGAGACCTGGCGGCAGTATAGGAGGATCACATTCTGATTACAATTCCCCTACAATCTCTTTGGTCACATTTAGGCTGAACAGTGATCCGACTCACGAATTTCACATTTCATACATTTTTAATTATCTGATTTGACAATAGATCAACATTTCAGTTACAAACAATCGCATTAAAGCCCTATGATGCACAAAAGTTATGGGGATACACTTTCCCCTAAGCTCAAGTTATGTAACATTGCCATTACGAGCAACACAAAGCATCAGGTTATTGGTTACCAAGAAGTTATGTCGTGACAGGATCTTTAACATCCGCGCTGTTCAGCATGTCATGCCCGAACGCCACCGACTGGCCCTAACGCATCTTTCGCTCTGTAACCCTGCACGACAAACGTTACCGCAGAGTGATACTGTGAAGATTGTGGTTTTACACAACATGAAGGCTATTCTGGTGTCTAAGATCCTTACCTACTAAGGCGCTATGGAGACGAAAAATGACAGATAAAAAAGTGACGCTAACCCTACAAGATAATGCTTCAGTTGAACTGGATGTGATGCAAGGTACGCTGGGACAAGACGTTGTTGATGTCCGCGCTCTTGGCTCTCACGGCCTGTTCACTTTCGATCCCGGTTTCACCTCTACTGCGTCATGCGAATCTAAAATTACCTATATTGACGGTGACGAAGGCATTCTGTTACATCGCGGCTTCCCGATTTCCGAACTGGCAACCCACTCCAACTATTTAGAAGTCTGTTACATCCTGCTGAATGGCGAAGCCCCAACTCAGGCGCAGTTTGAAGAGTTCCGCACCACCGTTACCCGTCACACCATGATCCACGAGCAAATCACCCGACTGTTCCACGGCTTCCGCCGCGATTCACATCCAATGGCTGTGATGTGTGGGGTAACGGGCGCGCTGGCCGCTTTCTATCACGATTCATTAGACGTCAACATTGAGCGCCATCGCGAAATCGCTGCGTTCCGCCTGCTGTCGAAAATGCCGACTATGGCGGCGATGTGCTACAAATACTCGATTGGTCAGCCGTTTGTTTATCCGCGCAATGACCTCTCTTATGCCGGTAACTTCCTGCATATGATGTTCGCCACACCGTGCGAAGAGTACAAAGTGAATCCGGTGCTGGAACGCGCGATGGACCGTATTCTGATTCTGCACGCTGACCATGAACAGAACGCCTCGACTTCTACCGTGCGTACCGCCGGTTCTTCCGGTGCTAACCCGTTTGCCTGTATCGCGGCCGGTATCGCTTCTCTGTGGGGACCGGCACACGGCGGCGCCAACGAAGCCACCCTGCGTATGCTGGAAGAGATCAGCACCGTTGAGCACATTCCAGAGTTTGTTAAACGTGCGAAAGATAAGAACGATTCGTTCCGTCTGATGGGCTTCGGTCATCGCGTTTATAAAAACTACGATCCACGTGCCACCGTGATGCGCGATACCTGCCACGAAGTACTGAACGAGCTGGGTATGAAAGATGATCTGCTGGAAGTGGCGATGGAGTTGGAACACATCGCACTGAACGACCCGTACTTCATCGAGCGTAAACTGTATCCAAACGTCGATTTCTACTCAGGCATTATTTTGAAAGCGATGGGCATTCCTTCTTCCATGTTTACCGTGATCTTCGCCATGGCGCGTACTGTGGGCTGGATTGCACACTGGAAAGAGATGCACGACGAAGGCATGAAGATTGCACGTCCGCGTCAGCTGTATACCGGTTACACCGAGCGTCCATTCACTTCGGCGCTGAAGAAATAAAAATGGAGGGCGGGTTATCCCGCCCTTCTCATTTCTGGCATCCCGGACACCAGTAAAACGGCCGTGATGACAACGTGCCCTTCTCGATCACTTCACCGCAGCGCCGACACTTTTTGCCCTGCCGATGAAATACCTCGAAACGAAACGCCGCCTCTTCGTGATACTTTTTCATGCTACCGCGCATCTGATACGACAAACGTGGCACCGCCAGCATTGCCTCGCTCAAGGCGTTGAGCTGTTCCTCGCTGAGATCCTGCGCCCGATGCGACGCCAGCAATCTGGCATGCCATAAAATCTCCACGCGCAGATAGTTACCCAATCCCGCCAGAAACGCCTGATCCAGCAGCAGTCCACTAAACTGCCGCCGACGAAAACGGGGCGATAATAGCCGCTCACGCACCTCTTCCACCGTTAATGTGGCATCCAGCACGTCGGGCCCCACGCGTTGTAGAAAGGGGTGTGCGCCAACGGTATCCGCATTGAGCAGTTCAATATCCGATGCGCTGTACAGCAGAATAGTTTGATCGGCATTGGACAGCCGCACGCGCAACTGACGCGATGTGTTGGGTTCAGTACCCGTCGGCACCACGCGCCACACGCCGTACAGTTGGTTGTGGCTGTAGAGGATTAAACCATTGGAGAAGTGCGTCAGCAGTGCTTTGCCACGCGTTTCAAAGGCAGTAATGGTTTCACCCATCAGTGCCGGTTCGTAAGTTTTCAGTTCTGGAAAGGCAAACCACACATCGGTGAGCGACTTGCCTTCCATCGCCGTTGCCAGTTGATCCGCCGCGCGGCGGATCTCCGGTCCTTCAGGCATACCTTCTCCTGTTAATGCGTTGCGCCGCCAACCACGCGAATGTCAGTGTCAGTGCTTAAAATCACCTGCAGTGAGGTTTCCAGCGCCAGAATCACGCTGGCCGTCGCCATACTCGCCACGCCAGGGTGGTTTACCGCCTGCTCCGGCATATAAGGGATATGGATAAAGCCTCCCCGTGCCGGACTGTTAGTGGTTTTCAACCAGTGCAGCAGGCTGTACATCACGTTATTGCAGGTGAAGGTGCCCGCCGTTTGCGATACCGAGGCCGGCACGCCGACTTCACGCAGTGCCGCAACCATTGCCTTGATCGGTAGCGTGGAGAAGTACGCATCAGGACCGCCCGCCACAATCGGCTGATCGATGGGCTGCTGCTGATCGTTATCCGGAATACGCGCATCATCAACGTTGATCGCCACGCGTTCGACGGTAATATCAACACGCCCGCCAGCCTGCCCCACGCACAATACGCGGTCAGGCTGAATCTCATCCAACGCTTGCGTCAGCACCTTGCCGCAGGTGGCAAACACTACCGGCAGCTGACGTACCACAATCCGGGCACCGGCAATTTCTTTGCCATCAAAACTGCGCACCGCTTCCCACGAAGGGTTAATGGTTTCACCGCCAAAAGGCTCAAACGCCGTCATCAACACCGTTTTCATTGCGACCTCACAAGAACATCAGGAAGTAGAGCAGGAAGACATTGACCAATAACAGTAGCACACCGGTTGGCACCTGAGCCTTGATCACCCCGTTTCGATCCGGCAACTCCAGTAACCGCGCGGGCACGATGTTGAAGTTCGCCGCCATCGGCGTCATCAAAGTACCGCAATAGCCGGAGAACATACCAATCGCCGCCATCACCGCCGGATTCCCGCCGTGTTGCAGCACCAGAATAGGAATACCAATGCCCGCCGTGACAATCGGGAAAGCAGCAAACGCATTGCCCATTACCATGGTCAGCAGCGCCATACCAATGGCATATACCGCGACCGCAATCAGACGATTGTCCACTGCCAGATACTGCTCGGTGAGATGTGAAATCGCGGTGCCGACGCCTGCGCTGGTGAATAACAGGCCGAGCGTGGCGAGGATCTGCGGCAGAATAAACGCCCAACCCACCGCATCCAGCAATCGACGGGTTTCCTGCATCGACTGCAGGGGTTTTTCATGGGTGATTTGCAGCGCGATGATCCAGCCCAGCACGCAGCCGACCATCATCGAGAACAGGGTGATTAAAGTAGAATGGTTGCCGGGGCCAAACACGGCATCCTGCAAGCCGGGGATATTGTTAAACGCCAGCACGCCAATAACCGTCACCACCGGAATCGCCAGCGCGGGCAGGAACAGCTTGTTGCGCAGACGCTGCGCACTTTCGCGTTTCTGTTGATCGCTGCGCTGATGATAGCTGCCGAGACGAACACCGCCGAAACCGGCAATCAACGCCATCAGCACCACGGCAACGCCCACGCCAATGTGCAGCATGCGTTTGCCGGCGGCGGCATCACCCGCCCACTGCCCCATCAGTTGATAGGCACCATCACCAATCAGGAACATCAGACCATACAGCGCCCAGAATAAACCGGTCGTCAAACGTCTTGGGTTAGCCGCATCACGCCAGGAGAGCACCGCCACGACGAGCAGGATCACCCCTGCCAGCCACATCAAATATTGTTGCTGGAACATTATTTCCCGCCTTTGGCGTGCAACGCCTGCTGATTAATGGCACCCAGTTCACGCGCTAGCTGGCGGTCAAGACGCACCAAACGCGCCGAATGGATCAGGAAGGCGCAAAGTGCGGTGGGGATACCCCACAAGGCGATATGCAGTGGCTCCGTGCTAATGCCCGCGGATTCCTGCATAAAGTTATGCATGAAGATGATGGCACCAAAGGCGACAAAGATATCTTCACCAAAGAACAGGCCGACGTTATCGGTGGCTGCCGACATAGCGCGCAGGCGATGGCGCACTTCATCGGGTACTTCACCATAGCGGTTTTCGGTGGCGCCTTCTGCCATCGGTGCCAGCAGTGGACGCACCATCTGCGGATGACCACCGAGGCTGGTTAAACCGAGTGCGGCGGTGATTTCGCGCACGAACAGATAGACGATCAGCAAACGACCCGCCGTTGCGGTTTTGATCTGCGCGATCCAGTTTTGTGCACGCTCTTTCAAGCCATGACGCTCCAGCAAACCGATAACGGCCAGCGGCAGCAGTAAAATCAGCGGCAGGTTGCGGGTATTCAGGAAACCGGAACCGAGCTTTTCAAGAATATCGGCCAGCGGCATATGCGCGGCGAATCCGGTAACAAAACCGGCGACAATCACCACCAGCACTGGGTTAAAGCGCAACACGAATCCCAGAACGATGGCGGCAATGCCGAGTAACGGCCAGAGATTGACCACGTTATCCATGTTTTTCCCCTCATCAGAAATAAAAAGCCCGATACAAATCGGGCGAGTTGTTATTTGTTATGCGCTGGTCACGGTAATGTGCTGGGTGGCAAATGCCGCACGCAGCGTACGCGCGAATTGCAGTGCGTGAGCACCATCGCCATGCAGACACACGGTTTCTGCATTCACAGGCACCCATTCACCGCTGATACTCTGCACCTGACGTTGCTGCACCATGGTGAGGGTTTGCGCCAGCGCCTGCTCGGCTTCTTCAATCATCGCGCCCGGCTGGCTGCGCGGCACCAGTGCGCCCGTTGCCAGATAACCACGATCGGCGAACACCTCTTCTCGCGTGCGTAAGCCATGATGCGCAGCCGCCTTGATGGAAGCACTTCCCGCCAGGCCGACCAGTATCAATGCGGGATCCACCGCTTTCACCGCGCGGGCAATGGCGTCGGCGAGAGTTGCATCCGCTGCGGCCTGGTTGTACAGCATGCCGTGTGGCTTCACATGCACTAATCGCTCACCTTCACTTTCGGCGATGCTTTTCAGCGCGCCGATCTGATAGATCATCTGCGCATACACCGTTTCCGGTGGCAGTTGCATCGCAGTACGACCAAAGTTCTCACGATCCGGGAAGCTGGGATGGGCACCGATTGCGACACCAGAGGCTTTGGCCCAGCGCACCGATTGCAGCATGGTTTGCGCATCGCCAGCATGAAAACCACAGGCGATATTGGCCGAACTCACCAGTGTTAACAGTTCCTGATCGCTGGCGCTGCCTTCGCCAAGGTCAGCATTGAGATCAATCTTCATGTGCAAGCCCCCAGGCTATTTGGTCGAAGGAACGTTGCTGATGTTGTTTCGCCAGCAGCGCTTCTTCCAGTGTGCAATGGATAAAATGAATCGGTTCACCGAGGCGAATCTGCGCCAGTTGATAAAGGTCAGCTTCGATAACACAGGCGATACGCGGATAGCCGCCGGTGGTTTGCGCATCGGCCATTAGTACAATCGGTTGGCCATTAGGCGGCACCTGCACCACGCCAGGCACTAACCCATGTGACAGCAAATCACGCGTGGCTTTACGCTGCAGTTGACGGCCCTGCATGCGGTAACCCATGCGATTGCTCTGCGGGCTAAGCTTCCACGGGCTGCGCCAGAAACCTTCCTGCGCTTCTCGCGTGAACTCGTTGTATTCCGGGCCCGGCAAGGCGCGAATGCGGTTACCCCACAGCAGTTGACGTACGCCCGCTTTGCCTTTGAAGGTGCGCGAGGGTTTGCCCAACGGCAGCTGATCACCATCCTGCAACTTACGGCCCTGGAAACCACCAAAAGCCGCTTTGAGATCGGTGCTGTGCGAACCGAGCATCTCATCAATGGCGAAACCACCATTGACCGCCAGATAGCTACGCATACCGCGCACCGGCATCGCCAGTGACAATACCTGGCCTTTTTTCACCGGAAGACGCCAGCCAGTCCACACCGGTTTGCCATCCAGATCGGCATTACAGCCAGCACCGGTCAGCGCAAACCAGCCATCACGCTTAAATTCCGCTTTGAACTGCCCGAGTACAATCTCTAATACGGCGCTCTCTTCCGGGTTGCCCACCAGCATATTGGCGGTGCGCATTGAAGGTTGATCGAGCGCCCCGCTGACGCTGATGCCATATTGCCGCCAGCCGGTACGTCCCTGATCCTGAATTGAGGTCATCAATCCAGCGCGTAGAATGTTTAACATACGCCCTCCTGTTGCGGCACAAAGCGCACGCTGTCACCGGGGCACAGCAGTGTCGGCGGATGTTGTAAAGGGTCAAACAGGCTGACGGGGGTATGACCGATCAGTTGCCAACCGCCAGGTGCGGCCAATGGGTAGATGCCAGTCTGACTGCCACCGATGCCGACAGATCCACTGGGAACGATAACTCGCGGTTCAGCACGGCGCGGCGTATGCAGACGCTCATCTAAGCCGCCAAGATAGGGAAAACCAGGCTGGAAGCCGATGAAATAAACCACGTACTCAATACTGCTGTGCAGTTCAACCACCTGCTTAGGCGACATGCTGGCGCCATCTGCCACCACCTGCAGATCGGGACCACCCGCGCCACCGTACACCACGGGAATCTCTACCCGGCGTGATTCAGGAATCTGCTCTTCACTCTCTTCCCACCAGCGTTGTAGACGCTCAATGGCATCCAGCGCATTTAATTGCGGATCGCGCAGCAGCAGCGTCAGGTTATTCATTCCCGGAATCGCTTCCTGAACCTGTTCGTTGTGCTGCAGGCGTTGGCACAGTCCCCAGATGCGCTGCTGGCTGGCGAGTGAAACGGGCGGTTCCAGCTCCAGTACCACTGCTCGCTCACCCAGTAGATAACAACGTGCTCGTTGCAAAACCCACCTCCCGGTCGTGATTTAGGCGGACAAAAAATGTCCACAAATCGCTTTGCTTATAATGAAAGTCAATAAGTTATGCGAAAGTGACAGAGATGTGTCAACAGATTTGCGCCCTTAACGTGGGTTAAGGGCGCGAAGAGAGAGAAATCAGGCGGGATTGTCGATATCGATAAAGGTCACATCGAGGCCATAGCTCTGCGCCAGCCATTCGCCCAGCGCCTCGATACCGGCACGCTCGGTGGCATGATGCCCGGCGGCGAAAAAGTGCAGGCCTTGTTCACGTGCACTATGAATGGTTTGCTCAGAGACTTCACCGCTGATAAAAGCATCCACGCCAAAAGCAGCCGCGCTATCGATAAAGCCCTGTCCACCGCCGCTGCACCAGGCGACGCGTTTAATCAGTGCCGGGGCATTATCACCGCAGTGCAATGGTTTCCGGCCTAAACGGTCGGCGATTTTGGCGGCGAGCGCTTCGCCACTTAAAGGTTCTGCCAATTCGCCCCACGGCACCAGCGGCTGAATTTCCCCTTTCACTTCAATATCAAACAACTTTGCCAGCTGCGCATTGTTGCCGAGTTGCGGATGGGCATCGAGCGGCAGGTGCCAGCCATACAGGTTGATATCATTGACCAGCAGCGTGCGCAGACGCTGGCGTTTCATCCCTTTAATCAGCGGTGATTCGCTTTTCCAGAAATAACCGTGATGGACCAGGATAGCGTCAGCATTGCGCTTGACCGCTTCATCCAGCAGCGCCTGACAGGCCGTTACGCCCGTGATGACGGTTTTCACTTCCGCGCGACCTTCCACCTGCAAACCATTGGGCGCATAGTCACTGAAGGCGCTGGTGTTCAGCTGCTGATTAACAATGTGTTCTAACTCGACATGATTCATTTAATACGGCTCCCTGATCGCCTCAGGCCGCGCTGCGCGCGCGCTCGAAGGCGTCTAGTGTCTTTTTACGTGCGTCCTTATGTTCCACGATTGGCTCGGGATAATCGAGTTTCTTATTGTTTTTCTTCGCCCACGCCTGCGGTTGATGAATGTCGCTATCCGGCACGTCTTTCAGTTCTGGCAGCCATTGGCGGATAAACTCGCCTTTTTCGTCGAAGCGTTCACCTTGAGTGGTGGGATTGAAAATACGGAAGTACGGTGCCGCGTCGGTGCCGGTGGAAGCCGCCCACTGCCAGCCGCCGTTGTTGGCCGCCAGATCGCCATCGATCAGTTGCTGCATGAAGTAGCGCTCACCGTCATGCCAGTCGATCAGCAGATCTTTCACCAGGAAGCTGGCAACAATCATACGCAAGCGATTATGCATCCAGCCCAGCGTATTGAGCTGACGCATTGCCGCATCCACGATGGGATAACCGGTTTTGCCCTGCTGCCACGCGGTGAGGTGCGCCTCGTTTTTCTGCCACTGGACGTTATGCGTCCACTCCACAAACGGCTGATGCTTGCACAATGCCGGGAATGCCACCATCAGATGACGGTAAAACTCGCGCCAGATGAGTTCATTTAGCCAGGTAAAGGCCTTACCTTCATTTAGCGCATCAGGGTGTTCTTTCAGCACACGATGTAAACACTGCCGCGGTGATAACACCCCAATCGCCAGATAAGGTGATAAGCGGCTGGTGCCGTCTAATGCCGGCAGATCGCGCACGTCGGGATAGTGCTGCACCGATTGCTTACCGAAATGGCGCAATTGCTTCAACGCGGCTTCTTCCCCAGCCGGAAACAGCGATGCATCAAAATCTTCCAGCGGATAATCAAAAGCAGGGATTTTCTTACCCGCACTGACAGGCGCATCACCGCGTGCTTTCGGTGCATGATGACAATCCGGTAACCCTTGATGCAGCCGACGAACAAAAGCGCGGCTAAATGGTGTGAAGACTTTGAACATGGTGTGATTGCCGGTCTGCACGCTGCCGGGTGGCAATAACAGGCTGTCATCGAAGCCCTGGCAAATCACGCCCTGACCATCAAGGCGCTTTTCAGCGGCCGCATCACGTTCGCGTTCGTTAATCTCATACTGATAGTTGTAATAGAGCTCATCCACCTGATGCTGGTCGCAAAACTCACTCAGGTACTCCACTGAAGCAGTAAAGTCGTCGCACTGATGGTAATGCAACGCTATGCCACGCTCGGCGAGAGCGTCTTGCAACATGCACAGATTCTGGTAGATAAAGGCCGCCTGCTTCGGCGCCATATGATGCTGCTGCCACTGTATAGGCGTGGCAATAAATAGCGCCAGTACCCTGGCATGGCTGTCGCGGCAGGCGGCAGCCAGCGCAGTGTTGTCATTGATGCGCAGATCGTTACGCAACCAGACTAAGTGGGTGGTCATAATGCTCCGGACTTATTGACCGTAGCGCAGACGCAGCGCTTCCGGATAGGGATCAAAGTAACGTTGCTGCGTCAGCCACGGATGCGGGTATTCCGCCATATAGTGTTTCAGCATGGTGATGGGAACCAACAGCGGCTGGACGCCAGTGCGATAACGATCGATTAACTGTGCCAACTCCTGACGCTGCGGGGATGACAACTGCGGGCGGAAATAGCCTTGCACGTGCATCAGCACATTGGTGTGATTACGACGCGAAGCCTGATGCGACATCAAATGCATCAGGCGAATACGGTATTCATAGGCGTAATCATCCAATGAATCCCATTGATCCATTGCCGCGACAAATCGCCCCATTTCACGATACTCATCCTGCGCATGCGACAGCAGCAGCAACTTGTATCGACTGTGGAAGGCCATCAACTTGTGACGGGTTAAGCCACTGCGCCACATCTCGTTGAACTCATGCAGCGCATAAACGCGCCCCATGAAGTTTTCCCGGATGGCGTCATCATGTAAGCGCCCATCTTCCTCAAGCGGTAGCCAGGGCATTTCCTGCTGCAGGAATGAGGTGAAAACACCGGTGCCGGCTTTGCGATTATCATTGGTATCAGGTTGATAGACGCGCACGCGCTCCAGGCCGCAGCTGGGTGATTTTGCACAAAGAATGTAGCCGCACAGGTGATGTAATGATTTAACGCGATCGGCCGACCAGCGCTCCATCTCATCCGTTACCTCTTGCCCGCCATCTTTACTGAAGCAAAGATGAATTTGATCGTCCGACTCTTTGACTAAGCGAAGAGCCGGACGCGGCGTGGGCAAGCCAATCGCCATTTCCGGGCAGACCGGTTCAAAACGGATGAAGGGTGTCAGTTCTTCGGTTGCAAAAGCGAAACGCTTGTGGCCACCGTCAAAACGGACCTTATCCCCGAGCAGGCAAGCGCTGATACCAACAGGAATTTTTTCGCTCATACTTGTACAACCTCCAAAATCTTGTAGAGGTTTAAGTGTAGCTGAAACGGCGAGGGATAACAGCGGGTAACCAGGGAATAGAGTTAAGTTTAGAATAAAAAAACCCGGCGCTTAATTGAAGCTGCCGGGTTCTTAGGGAGTCGAGAGAGCGCTTACCAGTGGATGCTGCCTATCGCTTCTGTCTGCGCCAGCCAGACTGGCTTGGTGCTGGTCTTACACCAGATGCGGTGCAGATAACTGTAGAAACGAGCACGATCCTGACGGAACAGCATGACGGGCAAGGCAAGTATGCCAACCAATACCGCCAGCACACGGCGCAACACGATTTTATAAAGTGGATATGCCTGATACATGATTGCCTCCTGGGGTAAATTTTGCGTTGAATTGTGATCTGCCTCAGATATTACGCTTAGTTGTGTAATTTTACTACTCATCCGACCACTAATTTTGGTCTTTTTTTGTGCTTTTCGGCATTGCCTGAAAGTAAGTTACATAATTGTAAACGCCGGGATATTGCGAGGTTAAAAACATCATGACGGACGTGGTGTCCGATTCTTGATAAAGTGCCGTGTTAACTTTACCTGTGGCAGGAGTCAGCGTGACGACCATCTTGATTGTTGAAGATGAAAAAGAGATTCGCCGTTTCGTGCGCCTGGCGCTGGAGAGCGAAGGCCTGAAAATTGTGGAAGCAGAGCAATTACAGCGCGGGCTGATTGAAGCGGCCACGCGAAAGCCGGATTTGGTGATCCTCGATCTTGGGCTACCGGATGGTGATGGTAACGACTTTATCCGCGAAGTGCGCCAGTGGAGCAATATGCCGGTGATCGTGCTGTCTGCGCGCAGTGATGAGCAGGACAAAATCGATGCGCTGGATGCCGGTGCAGATGACTATCTGACCAAGCCGTTTGGTATTGGCGAGCTACTGGCCCGCGTGCGCGTGGCGTTACGTCGGCATCTAAGCAGCCAGCCTGAACCGATAGTGAAATTTGGTGAAGTGAGTGTCGATCTGGCCGCGCGCCGCGTGTTACGTAACCAGCAGGAAATTCACCTCACGCCTACCGAGTTTCGCCTGCTAAGTTTGTTGCTGAACAATGCCGGAAAAGTGCTAACGCAGCGTCAATTGCTGAATCAGGTGTGGGGGCCGAATGCAGTGGAGCACAGCCACTATCTGCGCATTTATATGGGGCACTTGCGGCAAAAGCTGGAGACCAATCCCACTCAGCCAAGTCATTTACTGACAGAAACCGGTATTGGCTACCGCTTTATGCCATAAAAAATGGCCCATGCGGTCACATGGGCCATTCTATTGAAAACGCGTGATAAAAGCGCACCTAGTGCGCCTCTACGTTTAGTTACGCGTTCTTCAGCACTTCGCTGACAATTTCGACTGCTTCTTTCTCAATCTGCTGGCGATGCTCAGCGCCGAGGAAGCTTTCACAGTAGATTTTGTAAGCGTCTTCAGTGCCAGATGGACGCGCTGCAAACCAGCCGTTCTCTGTCATCACTTTCAGACCGCCAATTGACGCGCCGTTGCCCGGTGCTGCGGTCAGACGTGCAGTAATCGGATCGCCCGCCAGCGTGTCAGCGCTCACCATTTCTGGTGACAGCTTAGACAGTGCCGCTTTTTGTGCAGAAGTCGCCGGAGCCTGCAGACGGTTATAGCTTGGCGCACCAAAGCGCTCAGCCAGCTCGTCATAATGCTGCTGCGGATTCTTGCCGGTAACGGCGGTGATTTCCGCTGCCAGCAGGCACAGGATGATACCGTCTTTATCGGTTGACCAGGCTGAGCCATCGAAGCGCAGGAAGGAAGCACCCGCGCTCTCTTCGCCGCCGAAACCGAAGCTGCCGTCAAACAGGCCATCAACAAACCATTTGAAGCCAACTGGGACTTCAACCAGCTTGCGGCCGATATCATTCACTACGCGGTCAATCATCGCGCTGGAGACCAGCGTTTTACCCACCGCCACATCTTTGCCCCACTGCGGGCGATGCTGGAACAGGTAATTGATCGCAACCGCCAGATAGTGATTCGGGTTCATCAAGCCAGCAGGCGTGACGATACCGTGACGGTCGTAATCCGGATCGTTACCGAACGCCAGATCGAACTTATCTTTGTACGCCAGCAAACCAGCCATCGCACACTCAGACGAACAGTCCATGCGCACCACGCCATCTTTATCCAGATGCATGAAGCGGAAAGTCTGATCGACAGCATCATTAACGATGGTCAGATCCAGCTTGTAATGCTCAGCGATGCGCTGCCAGTAAGCGATACCAGAACCACCCAGCGGATCAACGCCAATTTTCAGGCCCGCTTTCTGGATTGCCGGGAAGTCGATGACCTCAGCCAGACCTTCCACATACGGTTGAATCAGATCCTGCTCAACGATATGCCCGCTTGCCCAGGCCTGATCCAGTGGCAGACGCTTCACGTCTTTCAGCTCACCTTTGATCAACTGGTTAGCGCGATCTTCCACCACTTTGGTGACGTTGGTATCAGCCGGGCCACCGTTTGGTGGGTTGTACTTGATGCCACCGTCTTCTGGCGGGTTGTGCGAAGGCGTGATAACGATACCATCAGCCTGCGCGCCACCACGCTTGTTGTGTTCCAGAATGGCATTGGAGATCGCTGGCGTTGGCGTGTAGCCGTTATCCTGCTGCACGATCACATCGACACCGTTCGCTGCCAGCACTTCCAGCACGGACAAGATAGCCGGCTCAGACAGTGCGTGAGTATCTTTACCCACATAGCATGGGCCGGTGATGCCATTCTTTTTGCGCTCTTCCGCGATCGCCTGCGCAATCGCCAGAATGTGCACTTCATTGAAGCTTTGGCGTCCCGCGCTGCCGCGGTGGCCAGAAGTGCCAAATTTCACCGCATGGTCCGGGTTCGCCGCATCGGGCTTCAGGACGTAATACTGCGAGGTTAATTGTGCAACGTTAATCAAATCGCTCTGCTGGGCTGGCTGCCCGGCACGGGGGTGATTGGCCATTGGCGCTTCTCCCTGACGCTTCAGTTTAAATGGTGCCGCGAACTTTCTCAGTCAGTTCCTGAGGGAACTGCATCGCCAGCATGATGTGTTCCACCATGCTGCATTTGCGGCCTGTATTGGTATTGGTGATCACCCAGTACGGTGTGCCGGGAACGTGCTTCGGCTTAGTATGGGTGCCATTTTGCAGCAGCGTGTGCTCGTCACCCGCGAAATAGACGCGAGTGCGGCCCTGCAGCGAGGCAGTGGCATCAGCAAATGCTGCTGGATCAAGACGATAGAGCGTTGACAGTACCAGCATAAAGCGATTAACCGCCTTATTCTGCTCGGCATACTCATCGGAAAGCAGCAGTTCACGCACGGCGCGTACGCGATCCTGAGGACGCGCTTCGCTGCGCGCTGGCTGCGCTTCCTTTACCGAAGCCGTGGCGGCAGGTGCAGCAGGTGCGCTCTGGCCCGCGGTAAACTTCAGCATGCGGCGCAAAATATCGGAGGCGCTTTCACCAATGTGCTGCGTGTGGCTGGCAATATAACGGTAGAGTTCTTCGTCAACTTCAATCGTTTTCATCTTATTCCGTACAATTCTGGCAAATGACAGAACCACGCATTATTGCAACGGCCTTAGCAAAATCGAGCTGTGCAAAACGTGAGCGGGCTCTAACATAAGGATTATAAAGTTAAATCCGTGGCAGCCGATAGCGCTGGCGTCGTTTCAGGGCAAAAGTCGGAATATGCCCTAATGCCTGGCCGGCTGGCTCCTGGACAGGTGAATCCATGATACCCTAAGCCAAGGTCACAACCGTAAGAACTTTAGCCATGATTTTGAACGCCCGTCTGCAAACTGAACAATCTACCCCTGAAGCTTCCCCGATTCTGTTAATTCATGGCCTGTTTGGCAGCCTGGATAACCTTGGCGTGCTAGCGCGCGGCGTACGAGATGCTCGCCCCACGTTGCAAGTGGACGTACGCAACCATGGGTTATCTGAGCGCAGTGAGGTCATGAATTATCACGCCATGGCGCAAGATATTGTGGAGACGCTGGATGCACACCAGATTGAACGTGCTGGCGTGATAGGCCACTCGATGGGCGGTAAGATCGCCATGGCACTCAGTGCGGTGGCACCCGAACGTATCGAGAAGATGGTGCTGATCGATATCGCGCCCGTGGATTACCAAACTCGTCGTCACGATGAGATCTTTGCCGGCATTCGTGCGGTGACTGCCGCAGGCGTGGCGCGTCGCAGTGAAGCGGCCGAGGTGATGCGCCAACATGTCGCTGAAGAGGGTGTGATTCAGTTTATTCTCAAGTCTTTCGTGGACGGCGAATGGCGCTTTAACGTGCCGGTGCTATGGGACAACTACACCACCATTTCTGGCTGGGAAGACATTCCCGCCTGGCCGCATCCCGCGCTGTTTATCCGCGGTGGCGACTCCCCTTACCTCGACAATCAGCACCGCGATGCACTGTTGCGCCAGTTCCCGCAGGCGCATGCGCACGTGATCAGCGGTGCCGGTCATTGGGTGCACGCTGAAAAACCTGATGCAGTTTTGCGCGCAGTTCGCCGCTTTTTTAACCTGTAAAAGCAAAAGCTTGCCGTTTACGGTTTAGGGTTGGCGTCATGGAGTGCGCTGAAGTATGATGTCGCGCTAAAAATTTGCCGCGGATGATTTTTTCGCCGCGGTCGGGCCGATAATGTATAAATCGCGCAGCGCCTTTCCGCCGTTCGCGCCCACTCAGTCTCACAAATCATGGCAAAAGAACAGACAGACCGTACCACGCTTGATCTTTTTGCAGACGAGCGGCGTCCCGGTCGCCCTAAAACCAGCCTGCTGACACGCGACGAACAGTTGCGTATCAACAAACGTAATCAGCTCAAGCGCGATAAAGTGCGAGGGCTGCGTCGTGTCGAGCTGAAAATGTCCAGCGAGGCAGTTGACACCTTGAATACGCTGGCCGAGCAACAAAACATCAGCCGCAGCGAATTGATTGAACAAATGCTGCTGGCACAACTCAAACTGTCTTAGCGCGCTGACCGCACGCAGGAACACAAAGTTCAGGCTTTACTCGTTCCGCCCTTTTCAACGGTCTGCTATCATTCGCTAACATGTGCAGTCAATTGACTTACTTTCACAATCAGGCTTTAAGAGGTTACTTAACCCATGGCAATCGTAGGCATTTTCTTCGGCAGCGATACCGGCAACACTGAAAACATTGCAAAAATGATCCAGAAACAACTGGGTAAAGATGTCGCCGAAGTGCATGACATTGCTAAAAGCACCAAAGAAGATCTCGCAGCGTTCGACATCCTGCTGCTGGGCATTCCTACCTGGTATTACGGCGAAGCACAGTGTGACTGGGATGACTTCTTCCCAACGCTGGAAGAGATCGACTTCAACGGCAAACTGGTGGCACTGTTTGGCTGTGGCGATCAGGAGGATTATGCAGAGTATTTCTGTGATGCGATGGGCACGATTCGCGACATCATTGAGCCAAACGGCGCGGTGATTGTGGGCCACTGGCCGACCGAAGGCTATCACTTTGAAGCCTCGAAAGGTCTGGCAGATGACAAACACTTCCTCGGCCTGGCGATTGACGAAGATCGTCAACCAGAGTTGACCAACGAACGTGTTGACGCCTGGGTGAAACAGATTTTCGATGAGCTGCAGTTAAAAGAGATTATCGAAGCCTGATGCCTCGCCGCCCCAATGTGAGCGCTGGCTCACGTTGGGGCAAAGGAATTTCCTATAAAAATAATAGTCAGGGTTTTTTAACTTTTCCCCGCAAATCTGTAGAATACCCGCAATGGTCATCCGCTTATTCCTCTGATTGTTGACTGAGGCTGAGTGAAATGGAAATCCAAACCACACCGTTCCGCGCTGACGTAGGCGATGTTTATCCTTACGACTTTTGTTGATTTGCGCGACACCCTGGTTTTCATTTCACTGCTTGAGTTCTATAATGAGACGCAAATGAGAATACGCGTGACCTAAACATTCAAGGCCCCTGCGCCGTAAGTGACATGCAAAGTAACAGGACAATATCCGAATGACTGACAACAACTCCGCATTGAAGAAGGCTGGCCTGAAAGTCACTCTCCCAAGATTGAAAATTTTGGAAGTGCTTCAGGGACCTGGCCCCGAGTCCCATCACGTCAGTGCGGAAGATTTGTATAAGCGCCTGATCGACATGGGCGAAGAGATTGGCCTGGCAACGGTATATCGCGTTCTTAACCAGTTTGACGACGCGGGTATCGTCACCCGTCATAACTTCGAAGGCGGCAAATCCGTATTCGAACTGACTCAGCAACATCACCATGACCACTTAATCTGCCTGGATTGTGGCAAAGTGATCGAATTCAGCGATGAATCAATCGAAACGCGTCAGCGTGAAATTGCCACTCGCCATGGTATCAAACTCAGCAACCACAGCCTGTACCTGTATGGTCACTGTGCGTTGGGAGACTGCCGCGAAGACGACACGCTCCACGATAAGTAATTGAGTGTGCTATGCAATATAAAAAAACCGGTGCTCGTCACCGGTTTTTTTATGCCTGTTATCAAGCGATAAAGGTCTCGTGCAGATAACGCCAGCGGGGAATGGTGGTGCTGCAATCCAGTACAGCCAGAGAGATGCGCGTTTGATTGGTGCCGTTCAACATTTGTAACTCACGATATTGAATCGTCACTTCATTACTCTGTTGTGAAATGATGGCATGCTCGCTGGTGGCGATACGCAGCCCTTCCCGCTTGCCGTGTAGTTGGCGGAACAGCACTTCTGTTTCATTCAGGTCCAGCTGCTTACCCAGCGGGGTCACCATTTTAAAATCCGGGTGAAAGTAGGACAAAAGCAGTTCCATGCTGTCATCACTGCCTTCTGCCTGGTTAAAAACACGTTCAATAAGCTGATGTAATACCACCACGCTATGCTTAGCTTCCAGGGCGAGACTTGTCATTTTTTTTCCTTTGATAACCCGCAGAGCTCTGTTGAGAGCGCATAGCCTACCTGAAATACAATTTTTCACACTCGCAAATGGGTTAATTTTGCTAAAGTCAGAATTGTCGCAAAATGAGACAACAAACACAGTTTGCCGCCTTCAGCATAATTGATTGCCCGTGGCGGATTACAGGCAATAAAAAAGGGCGATTGCTCGCCCTTTCATGATCATATTGTGCTATTGACGAAAGATATTACTCGCCGATCTTCGCGAAAGTATCGCGTAACCCCACCGTGCGGTTAAACACCAGTTTGCCCGGCTGCGAGTAAACGCTATCGGCACAGAAATAGCCTTCACGCTCAAACTGATAAGCTGCGGTTGTCTCCGCATCGCGCAAACCAGACTCAACGAAGCCCTGTTTAATTTCCAGCGAGTTCGGGTTAATGGTGGTGAGGAAATCCTCTGCCGCCGCTGGGTTTGGCACGCTGAACAGACGGTCGTAAAGACGGAATTCAGCTGGCAGGCCATGAATGGCAGAGACCCAATGGATCACACCCTTCACTTTACGACCATCAGCCGGATCTTTGCTCAGCGTGTCGACGTCACAAGTAGCGTAGATGCAAGTGATGTTACCCTCTTCATCTTTCGCCACTCGCTCAGCACGAATCACATAAGCATTACGCAGACGCACTTCTTTGCCCAGCACCAAACGTTTGTACTGCTTGTTGGCTTCTTCACGGAAGTCAGCGCGATCGATCCACACTTCGCGGCTAAACGGCACTTCACGCGTGCCCATTTCCGGTTTGTTTGGATGATTAGGCATGGTCAGCGTTTCTTCATGACCGGCTGGCAAGTTTTCGATCACCACTTTCAGCGGGTCGAGTACCGCCATCGCGCGCGGTGCGTTCTCATTGAGATCGTCACGAATACAGGATTCCAGCGACGCCATCTCAACGATGTTGTCCTGCTTGGTCACGCCGATACGGCGGCAGAACTCACGAATCGATGCCGCACTGTAACCACGGCGGCGCAGACCGGAAACGGTCAGCATGCGCGGATCGTCCCAGCCTTCCACCGCTTTATCGGTGACCAGTTGCGTCAGCTTACGCTTTGACATCACCGCGTATTCCAGATTCAGACGCGAGAATTCGTACTGGCGCGGATGCTGTGGAATGGTGATGTTGTCCAGCACCCAATCGTAGAGACGACGGTTGTCCTGGAACTCCAGCGTACACAGTGAGTGCGTAATACCTTCGATCGCATCCGAAATGCAGTGGGTGAAATCGTACATCGGATAGATGCACCACTTATTACCAGTCTGATGGTGATCGGCAAACTTAATGCGATACAGCACCGGATCGCGCATCACGATGAAGCTGGATGCCATGTCGATTTTGGCACGCAGACAAGCTTTGCCTTCCTCGAAACCACCATCACGCATTTTCTGGAACAGCGCGAGGTTTTCTTCCACGCTGCGATCGCGGTACGGGCTGTTTTTACCCGGCGCTGTCAGAGTGCCGCGATATTCACGGATCTCTTCTGCCGACAATTCATCAACGTAAGCCAGACCTTTATTGATCAGCTCAACGGCGTAGTTAAACAGTTGGTCGAAATAGTCTGAGGAGTAACGAATGTTGCCGCTCCACTCAAAGCCCAGCCATTGCACGTCACGCTTGATGGATTCAACGAACTCCAGGTCTTCTTTAACCGGGTTGGTGTCGTCAAAACGCAGGTTGCACTGACCTTGATAATCTTGGGCGATACCAAAGTTCAGGCAGATAGATTTCGCATGGCCAATATGCAGGTAACCATTGGGCTCAGGCGGGAAACGGGTATGCACACTGCTGTGCTTACCGCTCGCCAAGTCTTCGTCGATGATCTGACGAATAAAGTTCGTTGGGCGGGCTTCAGCCTCACTCATCTCAAAATCCTCAAAACAATAGCGGGTGATTTGTACCACGAAGTAACGGAGTATGATCCACAAAGCGCAGGAGGGAAACAACCGTTTGTTGGTCGTTTTAAAACAAAAAAGGCAGGAATTGCTTCCTGCCTTCTGACTAAATCACAAGGACTTAGTTTTTCACTTCATACAGCGGTGTCACACCTGCAACCACTGAACCGCCTGCCAGCAGATTCAGTCCGGCGAAATCATCGCTGTTACTCACCACAACTGGGCTAATCATCGAGCGCGCGTTGGCGTTGAGGAAGTCCAGATCCATCTCCAGAATCGGTTGACCCGCGGTGACGGTTGCACCCTCTTCCACCAGACGGGTGAAACCTTTTCCTTCCAGCGCCACGGTATCCAGACCCATGTGCACCACGATCTCAACGCCGTTGGCGGCTTCCAGACAGAAGGCATGGTTGGTGTTGAAGATTTTCACCACGGTACCGGCGATCGGTGCCACCACCGTTTTGTCGGTTGGCTTGATTGCCAGACCATCGCCCACCGCTTTGCTGGCGAACGCTTCATCCGGTACGGCATCCAGCGCCACGATCTCACCGGTCACCGGTGCCACCAGCGTAGCAATCACGGCTTTTTCGGTGTTCAGCACGGCTTGAGGTTTTGCCGCAACAGGCGCTGCTGCTGCAGGAGCGGAAGCTGCTGCAACCGGGCCTTTGCTCAATACCGTTTTCATTGCGGTGGCGATACTTTCAGCCTGTGTGCCAACAATCACCTGCACGCTTTGCTTGTTCAGGCGAATCACACCGGATGCACCTAAACGTTTCGCCACACCTTCATTCACCTGAGCTGAGTCTTTGACGTTCAGACGCAGACGGGTGATGCAGGCGTCGATGTTGGTCAGGTTGTCGGAACCGCCGATGGCAGCAATGTAACGGCGCGCCAGGGATTCGGTCTGGCTTTCACCGTTACCGCTATGGTCGACGTTAACGTCGTAGCCGTCAGTTTCATCGCCCGCAGACAATTCGCGGCCCGGCGTCATCAGGTTGAATTTTTGGATAGTGAAACGGAACACCACATAGTAGATGGCGAAGAACACCAGGCCTTGTGGGATCAACATCCACCAATTTACCGCCAGCGGGTTACGCGTTGACAGCACCATATCCACCAAGCCGGCACTGAAGCCGAAGCCCGCAATCCAGTGCATGCTCGCGGCGATAAACACGGAGATACCGGTCAATACCGCATGAATCACATACAGCACAGGTGCCACGAACATGAAGGAGAATTCCAGCGGTTCAGTGATACCGGTGAAGAAGGCAGCAAACGCAGCAGCCAGCATGATACCGCCTACTTTAGCGCGGTTTTCTGGGCGTGCGCAGTGGAAGATAGCCAATGCAGCACCCGGCAAGCCAAACATCATGATCGGGAAGAAGCCCGCCTGATAGCGACCGGTGATGCCCGGGATACCCGTGCCATTCGCGATAGATTGTGCACCGCCGAGGAACTTAGGAATATCGTTAATACCTGCCACGTCAAACCAGAACACAGAGTTCAGTGCGTGATGCAGACCGACCGGAATCAGCAAGCGGTTAAAGAAGGCATACACGCCTGCACCCACCGAGCCCATTTTCTGAATGTGCTCACCGAAGTTCACCAGGCCACCGAAGATGATTGGCCAGATGTACATCAGGATGAACGCCACGACGATCATCAGGAAGGAGACGAGGATCGGCACCAAACGTCGGCCACTGAAGAACGAAAGCGCTTTGGGCAGCTCAACATGGCTAAAGCGGTTATACACTTCAGCAGAGAGAATACCGACCAGAATACCGACGAACTGGTTATTGATCTTGCCGAAGGCAGCAGGCACCTGATCGACCGGGATCTTCTGAATCATAGATACGGCGGCTGGCGAACAGAGTGTTGTTACTACCAGGAAGCCGACGAAGCCGGTTAACGCGGCTGCACCATCTTTATCTTTGGACATACCGTAAGCCACACCAATGGCAAACAGCACAGACATGTTTTCGATAATGGCGGAACCAGACTTGATCAACAATGCTGCCAGCGCATTGCCTGCACCCCAGCTATCTGGATCAATCCAATACCCTACCCCCATCAAGATTGCCGCTGCCGGCAGTGTCGCTACCGGCACCATAAGCGCGCGGCCGACCTTTTGCAGATATCCTAAAATACTCACCTTTTTCTCCCCCTATGAGACTGGCGTTTTGCCGTAGCGCGGGTTGATTTTATTATCCCTACGCTCGGTACCTTGATGACATCTTTCACCACGAGGCGCAGTGTAAAGATAAATTAATTCGCCTCGCAAATTAAAACCACAGTAACTGTGACTTTAATCACCATAATGGACGTTTATCACTGCGAAATGCTAGCCACCACCACAAACTTATTTTATGATGAAAAATATCAAGTCGCACTTTTCCCTGCTGGTTACGCTTAAACGGATTACGCTTAAGGGCAGTAATACTCAACCTGAATCGGCGACGACATTTTCCTAATCTTAATTGAGGTGAAGACATGAGACTGATCCCTTTGGCCACACCTACCCAGGTGGGTAAATGGGCTGCACGCCACATTGTTAACCGCATTAACGCGTTTAAGCCTAGCGCAGAACGTCCCTTCGTGCTGGGTCTGCCAACCGGCGGTACACCGCTGGAAGCTTACAAGCATCTGATTGAGATGCACAAAGCGGGCCAGGTTAGTTTCAAGCACGTGGTGACGTTCAATATGGACGAATACGTGGGTCTGCCAAAAGAGCATCCAGAAAGCTACCACAGCTTCATGTACCGCAACTTTTTCGATCACGTTGATATCCAACCAGAAAATATCAATCTTCTGAATGGCAATGCGCCAGATATTGACGCAGAATGTCGCCAGTACGAAGAGAAGATTCGCTCATTCGGTAAAATTAACCTGTTTATGGGCGGCGTGGGCAACGATGGACACATTGCCTTTAACGAGCCGGCTTCTTCACTCTCTTCCCGCACCCGCATTAAAACCCTGACGCACGATACCCGTATCGCTAACTCGCGCTTCTTTAATGGTGATGTGGATCAGGTGCCAAAATACGCCCTGACCGTGGGTGTGGGTACGTTGCTGGATGCTGAAGAAGTGATGATTCTGGTGACGGGCCATCTGAAAGCGCAGGCGTTGCAGGCTGCCGTAGAAGGTAACGTTAACCACATGTGGACCATCAGCTGTCTGCAGCTGCATGCGAAATCTGTGGTGGTGTGTGACGAACCGGCCACCATGGAACTGAAAGTGAAAACCGTGAAATATTTCCGCGAAATGGAAGCGGAAAATATGAAGGGTGTGTGAGAACACGTTGTGAAAAACCTGCTGCCTCAAGGCGGCAGGCTTAGCCGGGAGAGAAAAACGATGTACGCATTAGTGAACGGCCGGATTTTTACCGGTCATGAAATTCTGGACAATCATGCAGTGGTGATTGCGGATGGCCTGATTGAGCGCGTGTGCCCACGAGATGCGCTTGACGCAACGATTGCACAGCAGGATGTGGCTGGTGCGTTTATCGCTCCCGGATTTATTGATTTACAGTTAAACGGCTGCGGCGGTGTGCAGTTCAACGATGATATCGACGCACTGAGCGTGGAAACGCTGGAAATCATGCAGCGCGCCAACGAAAAATCAGGCTGCACCAGCTATCTGCCGACGCTGATCACCAGCACCAATGTACTGATGAAGCGCGCCATTGAAACCATGCGCGCCTATCTGGCAAAACACCCAAATCAGGCGTTAGGCCTGCATCTGGAAGGCCCATGGCTGAACAAAGCCAAAAAAGGCACTCACAATCCAGATTTGATTCGTCTGCCCGATGCGGAGATGGTGGATTTCCTCTGCGCCAACGCGGATGTGATCACCAAAGTGACGCTGGCGCCAGAAAACGCCGGGGCCGAGGTCATTGGCAAACTGCGCAACGCCGGCATTATTGTGTCTGCGGGCCATTCAAACGCCACTTACGAAGAAGCCAAAGCGGGCTTCAGTGCCGGTGTCAGTTTTGCCACTCACCTTTATAATGCCATGCCAACCTTTGCAGGGCGTGAACCTGGTCTGATCGGTGCGCTGTTTGATTCACCTGATGTATACTGCGGCATCATTGCGGATGGTTTACATGTCCACTACGCTAACGTGCGCAATGCAAAGCGCATCAAAGGTGACAAGCTGGTGTTGGTAACGGATGCGACCGCGCCGGCCGGCGCGTCGATTGATAAATTCATTTTTGCAGGCAAAACAATATACTATCGTGACGGCCTTTGCGTTGACGAAAACGGTACCCTGAGCGGTTCTGCGCTGACCATGATTGAAGCGGTGCAGAACAGCGTCGAACATTGCGGTATCGCGCTGGATGAAGCATTGCGCATGGCAACGCTTTACCCGGCCCAGGCAATGGGTGTGGAAAAACAGCTGGGTTCAGTGGCAGCAGGAAAAGTCGCTAATCTCACTGTCTTTACCCGCGATTATCAAATCACTAAGACGTTAGTCAATGGAGACGACGTCCTCAGCGAGTAAGTACTGAATGACCACTGGCGGCCAGACTCAAATAGGAAATGTCGATCTTGTCAAACAACTCAATAGTGCAGCCGTTTATCGGCTAATTGATCAACAAGGGCCGATATCGCGTATACAGATTGCCGATCTCAGCCAGCTTGCGCCCGCCAGCGTCACGAAAATTACCCGCCAGCTTATTGAGCGCGGCCTGATCAAAGAGGTAGAGCAACAAGCCTCTACCGGTGGTCGCCGCGCGATTTCCATCATTACCGAAACCCGCCACTTTCATACCATCGGCGTTCGCTTAGGACGCAATGATGCGACGCTGACCCTGTTTGACCTGAGCGGTAAATCGCTGGCACAGGAAGACTATCCGCTGCCTGAGCGCACCCAGGAAACGCTGGAGAATGCGCTATTCAATGCCATCACGGCGTTTATGGCCGCGCATCAACGCAAGATTCATGAACTAATCGCGATTGCGGTGATTCTGCCCGGCCTTGTAGACCCGATTAACGGCATTATTCGCTACATGCCGCACATCACCGTGAGCCACTGGCCACTGGTTTCCAGCCTGAAAAAACGCTTTAACGTCACCAGCTTTGTGGGTCACGATATCCGCAGTCTGGCGCTGGCAGAGCACTATTTCGGTGCAAGCCGCGACTGCGCGGACTCCATTCTGGTGCGTTTACATCGCGGTACTGGTGCGGGCATCATCGCCAATGGCCACATTTTCCTCGGCAGCAATGGCAACGTTGGCGAGATTGGTCACATCCAGGTCGACCCTTTGGGTGAACGCTGCCACTGCGGCAACTTTGGCTGTCTGGAAACCATTGCGGCCAACGGTGCGATTGAAAATCGTGTGCGCCATCTGCTCAATCAGGGCTATCCGAGCACATTGACGCTGGATAACTGTCTGATGCCACAAATCTGTCGTGCCGCTAATCAGGGTGATGCGCTGGCCTGCGAAGTGATCGAATACGTGGGACGTTACCTCGGAAAAGCGATTGCGATTGCCATTAACCTGTTCAATCCACAAAAGGTGGTATTGGCGGGGGAAATCACTGACGCAGATAAAGTGCTGTTCCCGGCGATTGAAGGCTGCATTAATACCCAGGCATTGAACGCGTTCCGTAAAAACCTGCCGGTGGTGCGTTCTGAACTGGACCATCGCTCAGCGATTGGTGCCTTTGCCCTGGCAAAACGCGCGATGCTGAATGGTATTTTGCTGCAACATCTGCTGGAAGAATAACTGAAGCCTGCCGTCTGGCGGGCCCGACCGGAAGCCAATATGACCATCAAAAGCGTAATCTGTGACATCGACGGCGTGTTGATGCACGACAATACCGCCGTGAAAGGCGCGAATGAGTTTCTGCAGCGCATCCTCGAAAAAGAGATGCCGCTGGTGGTGCTGACTAACTATCCGTCGCAAACCGCACAAGACCTGGCAAACCGTTTTGCCAATGCAGGCGTTGAGGTGCCGGATTCGGTGTTCTATACCTCCGCTATGGCAACCGCCGATTTCCTGCGCCGTCAGGAAGGCAAAAAAGCCTATGTGATTGGCGAAGGTGCATTGATCCACGAACTGTATAAGGCGGGATTCACCATCACTGATGTGAATCCCGATTTCGTCATCGTCGGCGAGACGCGCTCGTTTAACTGGGAAATGATGCACAAGGCTGCGTTCTTTGTCGCCAGCGGCGCACGCTTTATCGCCACCAACCCGGATACCCATGCGCGCGGCTACGTACCGGCCTGTGGCGCACTCTGTGCCGGCATCGAAACCATTTCCGGACGCAAGCCGTTTTATGTCGGCAAGCCGAGCCCTTACATCATGCGCGCTGCGTTGAATAAGATGCATGCCCATTCGGAAGAGACAGTGATTGTCGGGGATAACCTGCGCACCGATATTCTGGCCGGATTCCAGGCGGGGCTTGAAACCATTCTGGTGCTCTCCGGGGTTTCTACGCTGAGTGACATTGATGCGATGCCATTCCGCCCCGACTGGATTTATCCTTCAGTGGCCGATATCGACCTGTTCTAAGTCTTCACTATCGCGTTTACTTATCGCCCTGCCCGCACGTTGTGTGAGCAGGGCGTTTGTTTTTGCATCCCGTTAGGGTGATTTTGTGCAGCGGTAATTGCACAGGAAATCATTCAAAACGCCAATTCATTAGATACCATCTAATTTAATCGCAATTTATTTAAATAAAATTCAATTTTTAAGCTATCACAACAATCTTTTTATCAAAAGATCGCAATTTCTCTTGCGTTAACACCACCAGATAGCGCATTTTCTTATACATCACGCAGTCAAGGCTGCCGGACAAACGTAGAAATAACATCGCCGCAAGGTGAGATCAGGAGTCAGTTATGTGTTCGATTTTTGGTGTGCTGGATCTGAAATCCGATCCTGTTGAACTGCGCAAGAAAGCGCTGGAGTGTTCCCGTCTGATGCGTCACCGTGGCCCGGACTGGTCTGGCGTGTATGCCGATGACAAAGCCATTCTGGTGCATGAGCGCCTGTCGATTGTTGACGTTAACAACGGTGCACAGCCGCTGTACAACGCTGACCACACCCACGTACTGGCCGTGAACGGCGAGATCTATAACCATCAGGCTTTGCGTGCTGAACTGAGCGACCGTTATGCGTTCCAGACCGGTTCTGACTGCGAAGTGATCCTCGCGCTGTATCAGGAAAAAGGCCTCGATTTCCTCGATGATCTGCAAGGCATGTTCGCCTTTATTCTGTGGGACAGCGTGAAGCAACAGTATCTGATTGGCCGTGACCACATCGGGATCATCCCGCTGTACATGGGCAACGATGAGCACGGCAACCTGTTTGTCGCTTCTGAAATGAAAGCGCTGGTGCCGGTTTGCCGCACCATCAAAGAATTCCCACCGGGAAGCTTCCTGTGCAGCAGCGATGGCGAAATCCGTCGTTACTGGCAGCGTGACTGGATGGATTTCTCTGCGGTTGCTGAGAACACCACTGACGCTGCGGGCCTGAAGCATGCGCTGGAAGAGTCAGTGAAAAGCCACCTGATGTCTGACGTGCCTTATGGCGTGCTGCTGTCTGGCGGCCTCGACTCATCTATCATCTCTGCCGTGACTAAGCGTTTTGCCGCGAAACGTGTTGAAGATGAAGATAAAAGTGATGCCTGGTGGCCACAGCTGCACTCCTTTGCTGTCGGTCTGGAAGGTTCACCTGATTTGAAAGCCGCTAAATCCGTGGCTGAGCATCTGGGCACTGTGCACCACGAAATTCACTTCACCGTGCAGGAAGGTCTGGATGCGATTCGCGATGTGATTTACCACATCGAAACTTATGACGTCACCACCATTCGCGCCTCCACGCCGATGTATTTGATGTCGCGTAAAATCAAGGCGATGGGCATCAAAATGGTGCTGTCTGGTGAAGGCGCGGACGAAGTGTTTGGCGGCTACCTGTACTTCCATAAAGCACCGAACGCTCAGGAATTCCACGAGGAGAACGTGCGTAAATTGCTGGCGCTGCACATGTTTGACTGTGCGCGTGCCAACAAAGCGATGTCTGCATGGGGCGTTGAAGCGCGCGTACCGTTCCTCGACAAGAAATTCCTCGATGTGGCGATGCGCATCAACCCGGAAGATAAACTGTGCGGCAGCAACGGCAAAATGGAGAAACACATTCTGCGTGAATGCTTCTCTTCTTACCTGCCGGAAAGCGTCGCATGGCGTCAGAAAGAGCAGTTCTCTGATGGCGTAGGCTACAGCTGGATTGATAGCCTGAAAGAAGTGGCAGCAAAGCAGGTCACCGATCAGCAGCTGTCTACCGCGCACTTCCGCTTCCCGTACAACACGCCGAACTCGAAAGAAGCGTATTTGTACCGTGAAATCTTTGAAGAGCTGTTCCCGATTGCCAGTGCTGCAGAGTGTGTACCGGGCGGTCCATCCGTTGCCTGTTCTTCCGCTAAAGCCATCGAGTGGGACGAAGCGTTCAAGAACATGGATGACCCATCGGGTCGTGCTGTCGGCGTGCATCAGTCCGCCTACAAATAAGCTTGTGAATGAGTAGGATAAGGGGTCTGCAAAGGCCCCTTTTTGTTTTTATCGTCGATGTTGCGATCGAAAACTGCTGAATAAATCGCCACCCTGGTTACAAGCCAGTCAAACAGGCGTTTTAAGGCAAAAAACGGCAAAAAACTTGTTGACGCTACAAAGCTCAATACGCATAATGCGCCCCGCAACGCCGATGAAGGTTAGCGAAAAAAAGATGGCTACGTAGCTCAGCTGGTTAGAGCACATCACTCATAATGATGGGGTCACAGGTTCAAATCCCGTCGTAGCCACCATCTTTTTCGCGGGAGTGGCGAAATTGGTAGACGCACCAGATTTAGGTTCTGGCGCCGCAAGGTGTGCGAGTTCAAGTCTCGCCTCCCGCACCATTTCAGTCTTCGGCAGCCGGATGGGGTATCGCCAAGCGGTAAGGCACTGGTTTTTGATACCAGCATTCCCAGGTTCGAATCCTGGTACCCCAGCCAATCTGATATTTACTCGTGGATACGAGTCGACAGATGGGATATCGCCAAGCGGTAAGGCACCGGTTTTTGATACCGGCATTCCCTGGTTCGAATCCAGGTATCCCAGCCATTATCGGAAGCAGTAAGCAGTAAACTCAGGCTACGTAGCTCAGCTGGTTAGAGCACATCACTCATAATGATGGGGTCACAGGTTCAAATCCCGTCGTAGCCACCAAATTTTTGGGGTGTCGCCAAGCGGTAAGGCTCTGGTTTCTGATACCAGCATTCCGGGGTTCGAATCCCTGCACCCCAGCCAATTAAAGACAATTTGAAAACGCATTATTGGGGTGTCGCCAAGCGGTAAGGCTCTGGTTTCTGATACCAGCATTCCGGGGTTCGAATCCCTGCACCCCAGCCAAATTGCACAATAAAGCCCGCTTTTGCGGGCTTTATTGTTTTCTGCATCCGGGAAAAAAAATGAGCGTCTTACGACGCTCTGACACTTACAAGCCCAACGCGTATTTCAAAGCCTTGCGTTTCAGCGCTCCGGCGTTCTCCGCCGCAATCAATCCCAGGTTTCGTGCAAATCGCAGCGGTGAAAGCTTATTGCTGAAGGCAAAATAGAAAAGATCCATCCCCCCCTGCATCAGCAAATTATCTTTGTAGCGTTGACGATGATAGCGCTGTAACACCGAATCCGATGACCACAACTGAGCCTGACTGCGCGCATCAACCAGTGTATTGATTAAGGCATCAACATCACGATAACCAAGATTCACGCCCTGCCCCGCGAGGGGATTGATGGTATGTGCCGCATCGCCCACCAGTGCCAATCCCGGCAAAACATAGCGGGTAGCGTGGCGACGAACCAGCGGGAATGAGGCCGCCTTCTTCACCCGAATCCGCCCTAAGCGTGCCGGGAAGTGGGCATGAATCTCTTTTTCAAGCTGTGACAATGGCATTGCCTGTAGCTGGCGAATACGCGCCGGTGCGTCATACCACACCAGAGAGGCGTGATGATCAAACAGCGGCAGGAACGCGCGTGGTCCCTCTGGCGTGAATTGCTGCCAGGTCGAATCCCCCACTTCCTGCTCGCACTCGACACTGATCAGCATGCAAGACTGCGCGTATTGCCAGCCACGCACGCCAATCCCCGCCAGTTGTCGCACGCGTGAATTGGCGCCATCCGCGCCTACCACCAGCCGTGTATCCAGCGTGGTGCCATTATCCAGCTGAACCTGCCAGCCGCCACGATGCGATTGAAGCTGTTGCAGGCTGGCGGGACAAATCAGCGTAATCCCCTCTTCCTGCATTTTTTCCCACAGCGCACGTTGCAGCACATTGTTTTCCACCATATATCCCAGTTCTGGCAGGCCCAGCGAGGCAGCATCAAAGGTCACATGCGCACTTTGCCACTCCCAGGTTTCGAGCTTGCGATAAGGCGCGCAGCGCATCGCCTGCACGCGATCCCAAACATTGAGTTGACGTAGCAGTGCCACCGACGAAGCACCGATAGCAGAAATGCGTACATCGGGCGGGCTTGCGGCATCAAACGCAGCGGGTTCGGCACGTTCAATCACCGCCACACGAAATTGCTGCTGTGCCAGGCCACAGGCCAGCGCCGCGCCCACCATGCCGCCGCCCACCACCACCACATCAAAATGTGAATCCTGCATTAACTCTAATCCTTCTGCTTGCCGTGATAGCTCACGTCATCACGTTGATAGATAAAGTGTACCGGAAATTGGCTGCACAATCTCAGGCCCTGCTGTGCTGGTCACAACAGCAGCAAAGCATTACAATACGCGCCCTGCACTTCCCTGCACTGAATCAATGGCTAGTTCGATGACCAAAAAACTGCATATTAAAACCTGGGGCTGTCAGATGAATGAGTACGATTCATCAAAGATGGCCGATCTGCTGAACAGCACTCACGGTTACACCCTGACCGAGGACGCTGAAGAGGCGGACGTACTGCTGCTCAACACCTGCTCGATCCGTGAGAAGGCGCAGGAGAAGGTTTTCGCCCTGTTAGGACGCTGGAAGAAGTTGAAAGCGATAAATCCTGACGTGATTATTGGCGTCGGCGGCTGCGTCGCTTCGCAGGAAGGTGAACGTCTGCGTGAACGCGCTAATTGCGTAGATATTGTGTTTGGTCCACAGACGCTGCATCGCCTGCCAGAGATGCTCAATCAGGTGCGCGGGACGAAAAGCCCGGTGATTGATATCAGCTTCCCGGAAATCGAGAAATTTGACCGCTTACCGGAACCACGTGCAGAAGGCCCGACGGCCTTTGTGTCGATCATGGAAGGCTGCAACAAATACTGTACTTTCTGCGTGGTGCCTTACACCCGCGGTGAGGAAGTCAGCCGTCCGTGTGATGATATTCTGCTGGAAATCGCGCAACTGGCCGCGCAGGGCGTGCGAGAAGTCAATTTACTGGGCCAGAACGTCAATGCCTATCGTGGCACGACCTTTGATGACCAACTCTGCAGCTTCGCGGAACTGTTGCGTCTGGTCGCGGCCATTGATGGCATTGATCGCATCCGTTTCACCACCAGCCATCCGATTGAATTTACCGATGACATCATCGATGTCTACCGTGACACGCCAGAGCTGGCGAGCTTCGTGCACTTACCGGTACAGAGCGGTGCCGATCGTATCCTGACGCTGATGAAACGTGCGCACACCGCGCTGGAATACAAAGCGATTGTTCGCAAGCTGCAGAAAGCACGTCCTGATATTCAGATGAGTTCAGACTTCATCATAGGTTTCCCCGGCGAAACGCAGCAGGATTTTGAACAGACCATGAAGCTAGTGGGCGACGTGAACTTCGATGTCAGCTTCAGCTTCATCTACTCGGCACGTCCGGGTACCCCTGCCGCTGATTTGCCTGACGATGTGTCGGAAGAAGAGAAAAAGCAGCGCCTGTATATTTTGCAGGAACGTCTCAATCAGCAGGCGATGGCGTGGAGCCGTCGCATGCTCGGCACCACGCAGCGTGTGCTGGTAGAAGGCATCTCACGTAAAAATGTCATGGAGTTGACCGGACGCACCGACAACAACCGCGTGGTGAACTTCGAAGCGCCAGTAGAGATGATCGGTAAGTTTGTTGACGTGGAAATTGTCGATGTTCACGCCAACTCGCTGCGCGGCAAACTGATCCGCACCGAAGATGAAATGGCATTACGTGTTAATCAAAGCCCCGATGCCGTGATTGCCCGTACGCGCCGTGAAAATGACATCGGTGTCGGTCTTTACCAGCCGTGATACCCCACGCTTTGCGCGGCAGTGCACAAGGTGCTGCCGCCTGTTTCATCCCTAACCCCTTGCATTCCGCCTGCAACGCCCAAATATCGCTTCTGTAACTTGCAGCCGGGCATCGCCCCATAAATAATTCCGTATAGATGCTTATGTCTGTGATGAAGCATTGGATACATCTTCTTCAACTGGCCCTGAGTGACCCAAAGGATTCATTTGAATATCGAAACTCGTGAAATCGCCCTTGAACCGGCCGATAACCGCCGACTGATGAGCCTGTGCGGTCCGTTTGATGACAATGTGAAGCAACTGGAAAAACGACTCGGTGTCGAAATCAACCGCCGGGACAATCACTTCAAACTGGTGGGCCGATCGCTCAGCGTTGACGCGGCCATTAATATTCTGCGTGATCTGTACGTGAGCACCGCGCCTGTGCGTGGCCAAATCCCAGATATTGAACCGGACCAGGTACATCTGGCGATCAAAGAAAGCCGCGTACTGGAGCAAACCGCCGAAAGCGTGCCGGAGTTTGGTAAAGCAATACACATCAAAACCAAGCGCGGTGTGATTAAGCCTCGTACGCCCAACCAGGCGCAATATGTGGCTAACATCCTCGACCATGACATCACCTTTGGTGTCGGCCCTGCTGGTACAGGTAAAACCTATCTGGCGGTTGCCGCTGCCGTTGATGCCCTGGAACGTCAGGAAATTCGACGTATTCTGCTGACGCGTCCTGCCGTTGAAGCCGGTGAAAAACTGGGCTTCCTGCCGGGTGACCTGAGCCAGAAAGTCGATCCTTATCTGCGCCCGCTCTACGATGCCCTGTTCGAAATGCTCGGCTTTGAGCGCGTGGAAAAGCTGATGGAGCGCAATGTGATTGAAGTGGCTCCGCTGGCTTACATGCGCGGCCGTACACTCAACGACGCCTTTGTGATTCTCGATGAGAGTCAGAACACCACCATCGAGCAGATGAAGATGTTCCTGACCCGTATCGGCTTCAACTCCAAAGCGGTGATCACCGGAGACGTGACGCAGGTTGACCTGCCGCGCAGCACCAAATCCGGCCTGCGCCATGCCATTGAGGTATTGGCGGAAGTCGATGAAATCAGCTTTAACTTTTTCCACAGCGAAGACGTGGTGCGTCATCCGGTTGTCGCACGCATCGTGAATGCTTATGAAGCGTGGGAAGAAGCCGACCAGAAACGCCGTGACAAACTGGCAGAAGAGCGCAAGCGTGAAGCGCTAGCGTCTCAACTAGCTACCCCAACCAGCCCGCAGGAGCCTTAATGAGCGCGGTGATTTTAGATTTACAGTTGGCCTGTGCCGATGAAAATGGCCTGCCAGCCGAATCCGCTTTCCAGCGCTGGCTCGAAGCCGCAGTCATCCCTTTCCAGCCGGAAAGTGAAGTTACTATCCGTTTGGTGGATGAAGCAGAGAGTCATGAGCTTAATCTGACTTATCGCGGTAAAGATAAGCCGACCAACGTGCTCTCTTTCCCATTTGAAGCGCCACCGGGAATTGAGCTGCCACTGCTGGGCGATCTGATTATTTGTCGTCAGGTTGTTGAGCAAGAAGCGGAAGAACAAGGCAAAACCGTTGAAGCCCACTGGGCGCATATGGTAGTCCACGGTACGCTACATCTGCTGGGCTATGACCATATTGAAGATGAAGAAGCCGAAGAAATGGAGGCGCTGGAGGCCGAGATAATGCTTGCTCTTGGTTATCCTGACCCGTACATTTCGGAGAAAGAAGACGCCTGACCCCCATTAGGTTCAGGTTATTGCGCTGCTGGCGCGGATGCCAGCAGTTCCTTTCCCTCACCAGAGAGAACGAAATAAAAACGCCATGAGCGACGACCATTCTCAAAACAGCGACGCACCCAGTAGTAAAAAGGGATTTTTCTCCCTGTTAATTAACCAACTTTTTCACGGTGAACCTAAAAACCGTGATGAGCTACTGGGACTGATCCGCGATTCTGAGCAAAAAGAGCTGATCGATCAGGACACCCGCGACATGCTCGAAGGGGTTCTGGATATTGCCGAGCAGCGCGTGCGTGACATCATGATCCCGCGCTCCCAGATGATCACCCTTAAACGCAACCAAAGCCTTGAAGAGTGCCTTGCGGTCATTATTGATTCCGCCCACTCACGCTTCCCGGTGATCAGCGAAGATAAAGACCACGTCGAAGGCATTTTAATGGCCAAAGACCTGCTGCCGTTTATGAGCAGCGCGTCTGAGCCTTTCAGCATTGAGAAAGTGCTGCGCACCGCCGTGGTCGTGCCTGAAAGTAAGCGTGTTGACCGCATGCTGAAAGAGTTCCGTTCCCAGCGCTATCATATGGCGATCGTCATTGACGAATTCGGCGGCGTTTCCGGACTGGTCACGATTGAAGACATCCTCGAATTGATTGTCGGTGAAATTGAAGATGAGTATGACGATGAAGAAGATCGTGATATCCGTCAGTTAAATCGCCACACCTACACGGTGCGGGCGCTTGCGCCGATTGAAGATTTTAACGAGGTATTTGGTACCAGCTTCAGTGATGACGAAGTAGATACCATTGGCGGTCTGGTGATGCAGGGATTCGGCCACCTTCCCGCACGCGGTGAGAGCATCGACATTGATGGTTACCAATTCAAAGTCGCAATGGCCGACAGCCGCCGTATCATCCAGGTGCATGTGAAAATTCCGGAAGATTCTCCACAACCGCAACTCGAAGACGAATAATTTTATGGCATTAGCCTCTCTCTACTCGCAGCAGCGGGTTCGCCTGCTGCTGGCTTTGATTACGGGTGCCGTTGGCACCCTTTCCTTTTCTCCCTACGATTTTTGGCCTGCCGCATTAGTTTCCCTGGCAGGTCTGCAGCTGTTGCTACTGGATCGCCGCAGCCCACAAGCCGCCGCGATTGGTTTCGTCTGGGGCTTTGGTCTGTTCGGCAGTGGCATTAACTGGGTTTATGTCAGCATCGCCACTTTCGGCGGGATGCCCGGCCCGGTTAACGTCTTCCTGGTGATATTGCTGGCCGCTTACCTGGCGATTTATCCGATGCTTTTTGCTGCGGTACTTAATCGCCTGTGGCCACGTGCGACGCTGTGGCGTCTGGTGCTGGCAGCACCGGCATTGTGGCAAATCAGCGAATTCCTGCGTGGTTGGATCCTCACCGGATTCCCATGGCTGCAGTTCGGCTATAGCCAGATCGACGGTCCGCTCAAAGGCTTTGCGCCGCTGGCGGGCGTCGAAACCATTACTTTCCTGTTGATGGTAATCGCCGGCCTGCTGGTGCATGCGCTGTATCATCGCACGGTGAAAAGCCTGGTGGCGGCCGCGGTATTGTTGCTGCTGCCATGGCCACTGCGCATGTTGCAATGGTATCAGCCGCTGCCGGAACGCAGCGTGGATGTGGCGATGGTGCAAGGCAACATTCCACAATCGATGAAGTGGGACCCGCAACAACTGCTGAACACGCTGCGCGTGTATACCTCTTTCAGTCAGCCTTACATGGGCAAAGCGCCGATCATTATCTGGCCGGAATCAGCCATTACAGACCTGGAAAGCAATCAGCAGCCGTTCCTGAAATCGCTGGATGCCGAACTACGCGAGCGTGGCAGTACGCTGATTACCGGGATTGTCGATTCACGTGTTGAAGGGGATAACCGCTACCACGATTACAACTCCGTCATTGTGCTGGGCGGCGAGCAGCCTTATAGCTACCAAAGCCACAATCGCTATCAGAAAAACCATCTGGTGCCGTTCGGGGAGTTTGTGCCGCTGGAAGATCTGCTGCGTCCGCTGGCGCCTTTCTTCGATCTGCCGATGTCGTCATTCAGCCGTGGTGCCTATGTGCAGCCGCAGTTGAAAGTGGCGGGTTATGATCTTACCAGCGCCATCTGCTACGAGATTGTGTTGGGCGAGCAGGTACGAGCGAACTTCCGTCCCAACACCAACTTCCTGCTGACAGTATCTAACGATGCCTGGTTTGGTCATTCCATCGGCCCATGGCAGCATTTCCAGATGGCGCGTATGCGTGCACTGGAACTGGGCCGTCCACTGTTGCGATCCACCAATAACGGCGTCACGGCGGTGGTGAATGCCAACGGCGAGGTTGAAAAAGAGATCCCGCAGTTCACGCGTGACGTACTGGAAGCCAAAGTCACTCCGACCACCGGTGAAACCCCTTATGCCAAAGCGGGCATTTGGCCGGTGTGGATTCTGACGCTGATTGGCTTGGTGTTGGCGATAATGCGTCGCCGCCACTGACACCCCGATCACATTCTGACAGGCGAAGTGCTCACTTCGCCTTTTTTTTGCGCTGTTTTCCGCTCCCATCGGCTACGCTTTACCAGATTCTCTGCTGGCTTTTTCACGCATTTCACCGTGCTGGCACGATCATTGCTATTTATTTCAGTGATTTTCTCAACATCAGCGTTTTGTCAGCGTAATGCCATGATCGCGCACTATTATCTGGCACTGACACGCACCGAAACGGCGCAATGGTTTTTTTATTGCCTCTTATTGGTGCGGAGCGGCTCGCAAAAAACAAACTTTTTTGTTTCATTGCGTTAACAATTCGCTATGTTAATCACTATCCTGCGCGCAGTTGCGCTAAGGGATAACTAAAAAAGCAGCACGAAATACACACAACATCACAATCTGCGCAGTTTATGTTCTGCGCGACATCCATTCAAAGGAGTAGGAACATGCAGACACGCAAAGTGGCATTATCTCTTCTGCTGTTGGGAGCAGCAGCGGGAGCGGCCCAGGCGGAAGATCTCACCGGCACCCTGAAAAAAATTAATGATAGCGGCGTGATCGTCGTTGGGCATCGTGAGTCATCAGTTCCCTTTTCTTACTACGACAACCAGCAAAAAGTGGTTGGCTATTCACAAGACTACTCAAACGCCATCGTTGCGGCGATCAAAGCCAAGCTGAACAAACCTGATCTGCAAGTGAAAATGCTGCCGATCACCTCTCAGAACCGTATTCCACTTCTGCAGAACGGCACTTACGATTTTGAATGTGGTTCTACCACCAATAACCTGGAACGCCAGCAACAAGCGGCCTTCTCTGACACAGTCTTCATCATCGGTACCCGTTTGCTGGTGAAAAAAGGCGGCGACATCAAAGATTTTGCTGACCTGAAAGGCAAAACCGTTGTCGTGACCTCCGGTACCACTTCTGAAGTTCTGCTGCACAAGCTGAACGACGAGAAGAAAATGGACATGCGCATCATCAGCGCCAAAGACCATGGCGATTCTTTCCGTACGCTGGAAACCGGTCGTGCCGTGGCCTTCATGATGGATGATGCCTTGCTGGCAGGTGAGCGCGCGAAAGCCAAGAAACCAGACAACTGGGAAATTACTGGCACACCACAGTCGAAAGAAGCTTACGGCTGTATGCTGCGTAAAGAAGATCCCCAGTTCAAACAGCTGATGGATGACACCATTGCCAAAGCGCAGACCTCAGGCGAAGCGGGCAAATGGTTTGAAACCTGGTTCAAACAGCCGATCCCACCGAAGAATCTGAACATGAACTTCGAGCTGTCTTCTGACATGCAGGCGCTGTTCAAAGCACCAAACGATAAAGCACTCTGAATTAACAACGACAACAAGGGCAGTTCTGCTGCCCTCTCGATTGCTGAACACGCGGTGCGGACAGACAAACTGTAACAGGCCGTTCCCCTGAAACAGTCAGCAAGACACCGCTCAACAATCTTATGGGTAGCCTCGCTACCCTTTTTTTACCGGAGCTCGTTATGGGTATCGATTGGAACTGGGGCATCTTTTTACAACAGGCCCCGTTCGGCAATACGACTTACCTCGGCTGGCTGTGGTCCGGATTTCAGGTTACCGTTGCGGTTTCCTGCTGCGCCTGGATTATCGCCTTCCTGGTAGGTTCCTTCTTTGGCATTCTGCGTACCGTGCCTAATCGACTGCTGTCGACCATTGGCACCTGCTACGTGGAACTGTTTCGTAATATCCCGCTAATCGTCCAGTTCTTCTTCTGGTATCTGGTAGCACCAGAACTGGTTGGCGAGAAACTGGGGATGTGGTTCAAAGCAGAGCTGGATCCCAATATTCAGTTCTTTGTTTCCTCGACCATTTGCCTTGGCTTGTTTACTGCAGCCCGCGTGTGTGAACAGGTTCGTGCCGCGATTCAATCACTGCCGCGCGGTCAGAAGAACGCCGGTCTGGCGGTCGGCCTTACGTTACCGCAAACCTATCGCTACGTACTGCTGCCAAATGCCTATCGCGTGATTGTGCCGCCGATGACCTCGGAAATGCTGAACCTGGTGAAAAACTCCGCCATCGCTTCGACCATTGGTCTGGTGGATATGGCGGCGCAGGCCGGTAAGTTGCTCGACTACTCGGCACACGCCTATGAATCCTTCACCGCCATTACCCTGGCTTACGTGGGTATTAACCTGGTGATCATGCTGATTATGAGTTTGGTAGAACGTAAAATTCGCCTGCCCGGCAATCTGGGAGGCAAATAATGTACGATTTTGACTGGAGTTCGATTCCCCCAAGCCTGCCTTATTTATGGAACGGCTTGATCATCACCTTCAAGATTACCGCTGTCGCTGTGGTGTTCGGCATTATCTGGGGCACGATTCTGGCCGTGATGCGTCTGTCGCCGTTCGCACCGATTCGCTGGTTCGCCAAGCTGTACGTCAACCTGTTCCGCTCGGTGCCGCTGGTAATGGTGCTGCTGTGGTTCTATCTGGTGGTGCCCGCATTACTGCAACAGGTATTGGGACTGTCACCCAAAACCGACATTCGCCTGATTTCCGCCATGATCGCGTTTGCACTTTTTGAAGCGGCCTACTATTCGGAAATCATTCGTGCTGGTATCCAGAGTATTTCGCGTGGGCAGTCTCATGCTGCGCTGGCGCTGGGTATGACGCATTGGCAGTCGATGCAACTGATCATCCTGCCGCAGGCGTTCCGCGCCATGGTGCCACTGCTGCTGACGCAGGGCATTGTGCTGTTCCAGGATACCTCGCTGGTGTATGTCTTGAGCCTGGCTGACTTCTTCCGTACCGCCTCCACCATTGGCGAACGTGACGGTACCCAGGTTGAAATGGTTCTGTTTGCCGGTCTGGTCTACTTTGTGATCAGCCTGAGCGCTTCGCTGTTGGTTAGCTATCTGAAAAGAAAGAGGACGGTTTAAATGATTAGCCTGAAAAATGTTTCTAAGTGGTATGGTCACTTTCAGGTGCTGACCAACTGCTCCACCGAAGTGAAAAAAGGTGAAGTGGTGGTGGTTTGCGGTCCGTCTGGCTCAGGTAAGTCTACGCTGATCAAAACCGTTAACGGTTTAGAGCCGGTGCAGGAAGGCAGCATTCAGGTTAACGGTACCGAAGTGAACAACAAGAAAACCAACCTGGCGCAACTGCGCAGCAAGGTCGGCATGGTGTTCCAGCACTTCGAACTTTTCCCGCACCTCAGCATTGTCGATAATCTGGTGCTAGCGCAGGTCAAGGTGCTAAAGCGTGATAAAGCCGCCGCACGTGAAAAGGGCCTCAAGCTGCTGACGCGTGTTGGTCTGGCTGCGCATGCAGAGAAGTTCCCTGGACAGCTTTCCGGTGGCCAGCAGCAGCGTGTGGCGATTGCTCGTGCGCTGTGCATGGATCCGATTGCGATGTTGTTCGATGAACCAACCTCAGCGCTCGACCCAGAGATGATCAACGAAGTACTGGACGTGATGGTTGAGCTGGCGAACGAAGGCATGACCATGATGGTGGTAACGCATGAGATGGGCTTTGCGCGCAAAGTGGCTAATCGCGTGATTTTCATGGATGAAGGGAAAATTGTCGAAGACACCAATAAAGATGACTTCTTCAATAATCCGCAGTCTGACCGCGCGAAAGACTTCCTCGCCAAAATCCTGCATTAATTAGCGCTATCAATTGCGCCGCTGTATGACTGGGGTTTCCCCGTTACGCACGCAGCGGCGCGATTTTCCGCAAATCAAGGCTCAAAAGGCTGACGCTGGAAATGATCGTGCCCGCATTCAGGACAGCGCGTTAAGCTTTCTGGGGTATAAATCGCCCGGGTGAACCCGCACTTCTCACACACCAGATTACCCAATCCCACCACTTCGCCGCTTTGATAGACACCATGGTGACGCAGATCCTGAAATACCTCGCGCCACTCCAGCTGGCTCTTGTCAGTGATATCCGCCAGTTCTTTCCACACGCTTTCGCGGATCACCCGCAGAAAAACAGAATCGCCCAGCGCATCTGATGATTCCTGATAGCTCAGTGCGAACTCATGTAAATCACGCCTGACCGCCCGCATCACCTCATTCACTTCAGAAGAGGTCAGCGTTTTTTTTGCCAATAAATCCTGCCGCGCTTCGGCAACCAGCGCATCAACATCACGCTCGCCCTGCTCCAGCCGCTGGGTTAATGCCGCTATCGTTGCACGATACTCCTGCGCCACGTTATTCATTTTGTTCTCCTTTCTGCGGGAATAGCTGATAGTAAGTTTAGCTGTTCTGTCATATTTGCCGTGGCGAAAGCGGAGTTAATCGCAAAAGGGTGAAAGCGGCGGCGCATTAAGCAGAAATCCGGCCAGCCGGGGCGTGAAATGTTGTTGATGGAGAGCCTTATGGGTATGCTATGCGGATCTAAAAGTACGCAAAACGATTTTCATAAAGGACCACAGGCAGCCATGCAAGAGCAATACCGCCCGGAAGAGATAGAATCCCGCGTCCAACAACACTGGGACGAAAACGAAACCTTTAAAGTGACCGAGCAGGAAGGCAAAGAGAAATACTACTGCCTTTCCATGCTGCCCTATCCTTCTGGCCGTCTACACATGGGCCACGTGCGTAACTACACCATTGGCGATGTGATTGCGCGCTATCAGCGCATGCTGGGTAAAAACGTCCTGCAGCCGATTGGCTGGGATGCGTTTGGTCTGCCAGCCGAAGGCGCTGCAGTAAAAAACAACACCGCACCCGCGCCATGGACTTATGACAACATCGAATACATGAAGAACCAGCTTAAACTGCTGGGCTTTGGCTATGACTGGAGCCGTGAATTGGCCACCTGTCAGCCAGAGTACTATCGCTGGGAACAGTGGTTCTTCACTAAGTTGTACGAAAAAGGCATGGTCTATAAAAAGACCTCCGCGGTGAACTGGTGCCCACACGACCAAACCGTGCTGGCCAACGAACAGGTTATCGACGGCTGCTGCTGGCGTTGCGACACCAAAGTCGAGCGTAAAGAGATTCCACAGTGGTTCGTGAAAATCACCGCTTACGCGGAAGAGCTGCTGAACGATCTGGATAAGCTGGAAGACTGGCCTGAAACGGTCAAGACCATGCAGCGTAACTGGATTGGCCGTTCTGAAGGCGTGGAAATCACCTTCGACGTGGCATTCAGCGAAGAAAAATTGACTGTATATACCACGCGTCCGGACACCTTCCTCGGTGCGACCTACGTCGCTGTAGCTGCCGGTCACCCGCTGGCGCGTCAGGCTGCAGCCAGCAACCCTGCACTGTCCGACTTCATCGCCGAATGCAGCACCACCAAAGTGGCTGAAGCAGATATGGCGACGATGGAGAAGAAAGGCATGGCTACCGGCCTGTTTGCTATCCATCCGCTGACAGGCGAAGAGATCCCGGTGTGGGTCGCTAACTTTGTCCTGATGGAATACGGCACCGGCGCAGTGATGGCGGTTCCAGGCCACGACCAGCGTGACTGGGAGTTCGCCACCAAGTACAACCTGAACATCAAGCCAGTCATCCTGAATCTGGATGGTTCAACGCCTGATCTGAGCGAAGCGGCGATGACCGACAAAGGCGCGCTGTTCAACTCTGGTGAGTTCAACGGTCTGGATCATCAAGCGGGCTTCAATGCCATTGCTGATGCGCTGGCCGCGAAAGGCGTTGGCGTGCGTAAAGTGAACTATCGTCTGCGCGACTGGGGTGTATCCCGTCAGCGTTACTGGGGCGCGCCAATTCCAATGGTGACGCTGGAAGACGGCACCGTGATGCCAACGCCAGAAGATCAGCTGCCGGTTATTCTGCCGGAAGATGTCGTCATGGACGGTATCACCAGCCCGATCAAAGCCGATCCTGAGTGGGCGAAAACCACGGTTAACGGCCAGCCTGCGCTGCGCGAGACCGATACTTTCGACACCTTTATGGAGTCATCCTGGTACTACGCACGTTATACCTGTGCGAATTACAACGAAGGCATGCTGGATCCGGCGGCAGCGAACTACTGGCTTCCGGTCGATCAGTATGTGGGTGGTATTGAACACGCCATCATGCACCTGATGTACTTCCGCTTCTACCACAAACTGCTGCGTGATGCGGGCCTGGTGAACTCTGATGAGCCAGCCAAACGTCTGCTGTGTCAGGGCATGGTACTTGCCGATGCGTTCTATTACACCGGTACCAGCGGCGAGCGTAACTGGGTTTCTCCGGTTGACGTCACCGTTGAGCGCGATGAAAAAGGCCGCATCACCAAGGCTGTCGACAACGCAGGCCGCGAAGTGGTTTATGCCGGCATGAGCAAGATGTCGAAGTCGAAAAACAACGGCATCGATCCTCAGCTGATGGTTGAACGTTACGGTGCCGATACCGTACGTCTGTTCATGATGTTTGCTTCGCCAGCAGAAATGACGCTGGAATGGCAGGAATCTGGCGTTGAAGGTGCGAACCGCTTCCTGAAGCGCGTGTGGAAACTGGCCTACGAACACGTGGCAAAAGGTGCCACCGTGGCGCTGGACCTCAATGCACTGAACGACGATCAGAAAGCGCTGCGTCGCGATCTGCACAAAACCATCGCCAAAGTGGCCGATGATGTGGGTCGTCGCCAGACCTTCAACACCGCTATCGCTGCCATTATGGAGTTGATGAACAAGCTGACCCGTGCCCCGCAGGAGAGCGAGCAAGATCGCGCACTGATGCAGGAAGCGCTGGTTGCGGTCGTGCGTCTGCTGTATCCGTTCACGCCACACGCCAGCTATGTTCTGTGGCAGGCACTGGGCGGCGAAGGTAATGTAGACGAAGCCAGCTGGCCGGTTGCGGATGAATCCGCGATGGTGGAAGATTCACTGCTGGTCGTTGTACAGGTGAATGGCAAAGTGCGCGGCAAAATTACCGTTGCGCCGGATGCTACGCAGGAGCAGGTTCAGGCGCGTGCTGCGCAGGAGCATATTGTGGCGAAATATCTGGAAGGCGTCACACTTCGTAAAGTGATTTATGTCCCTGGCAAACTGCTTAACCTGGTCGTGGGTTAAGTTCAGGAGGAACTGTGCGACAACTGATTATCAGGCTGTTTGTCCTGCTTGCGGTGATGATCACCGCAGGCTGTGGTTTTCACCCGCGCGGCACCACCATGGTGCCAACCGAGATGAAAACGCTGATCGTCCAGAGTGGCGACCCGTATGGTCCACTGGCGCGCACCGTGCGCCAGCAGCTGCGTATCAATGATGTCACCATTGTTGATGACAGCAAAAAGGCCAGTGCCAAGTACCCTACTCTGCGCTTAGGCGTAGAGAGGCAGGGACGTGATACTGCATCGGTGTTTATCAGCGGTACCACTGCTGAGTATTCACTGGTGATGACAGTGACTGCGCAGGTTCTGATTCCGGGCAAAGGCATCTACCCGATCAGCACCACCGTGTACCGTTCTTTCTTCGACAACCCGAATGCCGCACTGGCGAAGGATGCCGAGCAGGACATGATCGTGCAGGAGATGCGTCAGCGTGCCGCCGAGCAACTGGTGCGTAAACTGCTAACGGTTCATGCCGCGCAGGAAAGCAACAAAGACACGTTGCCACAGCCGGAGATCATCGCACCGGGTGAGAATTCACCAGAAGTGTCGTCTTCGTCAGCAACCAGTCTGCAATGATCAGGATTTATCCTGAACAACTGAGCGCGCAGCTTCGTGAGGGGCTGCGCGCCTGTTATTTTCTGACGGGTAATGAACCGCTGCTGATTCAGGAAAGTGCGGATGCAATCCGTGCCGCCTCGTCCACGCAGGGGTTTGAAGAACACTTCAGTATCACTCTCGATGCGCAAACCGATTGGGATGCGATTTTTGCCAGCTGTCAGGCACTCAGCCTGTTCACGCAGCGCCAGACCCTAACCCTGCAACTGCCGGAAAACGGTGCCAATGCGGCGATGGCTGAGCAACTGGTTAAGCTCGCCAGCCTGCTGCACAGCGATATCCTGCTGGTGCTGCGCATGGCAAAACTGACCAAAGCGCAGGAAAACAGCGCCTGGTTTAAAGCGCTCAGCGCCCATGCGGTGCTGGTTCCCTGCCAGACGCCCGAACAAGCACAGCTGCCGCGCTGGGTCGCGAGCCGTGCCAAAACCATGAAGTTAAGTGTTGATGACCAGGCGATTCAACTGCTGTGCTACTGCTACGAAGGCAATCTGCTGGCACTGGCACAAGCGCTGGAACGACTGTCACTGCTGTGGCCGGATGGTAAGCTCACCCTACTCCGCGTAGAAGACGCGGTGAATGACGCAGCGCACTTTACGCCCTTCCACTGGGTGGATGCGCTGCTGGCGGGCAAAAGCAAACGTGCCCTGCATATTCTGCATCAGCTGGAAAAAGAAGATGCTGAAGGGGTGATTTTACTACGCACTCTGCAACGTGATTTACTGACGCTACTGCATTTGCAACGCAATCAGGGTAAGCAGGGTCTGCGTGCGCTGATGGATCAACAACGCATCTGGCAGAATCGTCGCGCGCTGTTTACCGATGCGCTTCAACGCCTTGATGCACGCCGTCTGCAACGCGCCGTGCATCTGCTCGCCGAACTGGAGCTGACCATGAAGCAGGATTACGGTCAAAACCTTTGGCCGCAGCTGGAGACATTGTCGCTGCTGCTGTGTCACCGCGATTTTCCCCTAAGCTTTACTGATGTCTAAACTCTACGCGCTGTTTGGCGGCACCTTCGATCCCATCCACTTTGGGCATCTGCGCCCGGTGGAAGCACTGGCACAACAAGTGGGGCTGAAAAAGGTCACGCTGCTGCCGAATAACGTGCCACCGCATCGCCCACAGCCTGAAGCGAGTGCCCAGCAACGCGTTGAAATGCTGCGCTGTGCTATTGCGACCCGCCCACTGTTTGATATTGATACGCGAGAGCTGGAGAGGGATACGCCGTCATGGACGGTCGCAACTCTTGAAGCACTCCGTGCGGAACGCGGTGCAGAACAGCCCCTCGGGTTTATCATCGGACAAGATTCTCTGCTAACGTTAGCCAAATGGCATCGCTGGCAGGATCTCCTCTCTTTGTGTCATCTGTTGGTGTGCCAGCGACCTGGCTATGCGACACAGATGGAAACAGCTGAGATGCAGCAGTGGCTGGATGCGCATCGTGCACAGCACGTTGAACAGTTGCATCATTCACCGGCAGGCCATATCTGGCTGGCTGATACGCCGCTGTTCGATATCTCCGCCACGGAAATCCGCCAGCGTCGCCACGAGGGACAATCCTGCGCCGATCTGCTGCCCGACGCGGTTATCAATTATATCGATCGCGCTGGCTTATATCGCGGTTGATCGTTGCGTGCTATACTGCGCCGCTTCATTTTAGGCTATGTTTTCCGGGCATTCAGCCTTCTCGTAATCACCTGTTTTTAAGGGGAACCTTTTGCAAGGTAAAGCACTCCAAGATTTCGTTATTGATAAGATTGACGATATTAAAGGCCAGGACATCATTGCTGTTGATGTACAGGGCAAATCGAGCATCACCGATTGCATGATCATCTGCACCGGCACGTCGACGCGTCATGTCGTTTCGATCGCCGATCACGTGGTTCAGGAATCCCGTGCCGCGGGTTTGAAACCGCTGGGCGTCGATGGCAAAGCTGCTGCTGACTGGGTCGTCGTTGATCTCGGCGAAGTGATCGTACACGTGATGCAGGAAGAGAGCCGCCAGCTGTATGAGCTGGAAAAGCTCTGGAGCTAAGCCTTGAAACTGCAGCTTGTAGCCGTCGGCACCAAAATGCCCGATTGGGTTCAGACAGGTTTCATGGAGTATCTGCGCCGCTTCCCCAAGGATATGCCGTTTGAACTGACCGAAGTGTCCGCGGGTAAACGCGGCAAGAACGCTGACATCAAGCGCATCCTGGAAAAAGAGGGTGAAGCGATGTTAGCGGCTGTCGGTAAAGGCAATCGTATCGTCACGCTGGATATTCCAGGGCAGCCGTGGGAAACCCCACAGCTGGCGCAACAGCTTGAGCGCTGGAAACAGGATGGCCGCGATGTCAGCTTGTTGATTGGCGGTCCGGAAGGGCTGGCTCCGGCATGCAAAGCCGCTGCCGAGCAGAGCTGGTCGCTGTCCACGTTGACGCTGCCACACCCGCTGGTGCGTGTGCTGGTTGCAGAAAGCCTGTATCGTGCCTGGAGCATTACCACGAATCATCCTTATCACCGTGAATAAACGCCTGACAACCTCCAGACAATAAACGCAGCGGATGAAATTACAGAGCAACGCCTTTCGCGATTACACTGCCGAACAGAAACTCTTTGTCCGCCGGGCTTTGGTGGCTTTTGTTGGCATTTTCCTGCTCTCCAGCGTGCTGGTGGTCAACCTCTATCATCTGCAAATCCTGCGTTTTGACGATTACAGCACCCGTTCTAATGAGAACCGCATCAAGCTGGTGCCCGTGGCGCCTAGCCGCGGTATCATCTTTGATCGCAACGGCGTTCCGCTGGCACTGAACCGCACCATTTATCAGGCCGAATTGGTACCTGAAAAAGTCGATGACCTGAAGCAGACGCTGCAGGATCTGCGCCCGATTTTGGATCTGACTGACGACGATCTCGACGCCTTTGAAAAAGAGCGTAAGCGCTCACGCCGTTTCACCTCCATTCCGGTTAAAACCGCGCTCAACGAAGTGCAGGTGGCGCGTTTCGCCGTCAGTCAGTACCGCTTCCCCGGTGTGGAAGTGAAAGGTTACCAACGTCGCTATTATCCTTACGGCCAGACGCTGACCCATGTGGTGGGCTACGTCTCTAAAATTAACGATCGCGACGTTAAACGCCTCGACGATGAAGGTAAATGGCCTAACTATGCGGCAACGCATGATATCGGCAAGCTGGGCATCGAAAACTATTACGAAGATGTGCTGCATGGCAAAACCGGCTACGAAGAGGTTGAAGTGAACAACCGTGGCCGGGTGATCCGTCAGCTGCATGAGCAGTCTCCGCAGGCTGGCCGCGATATCTATCTGACCGTTGACCTGAAACTGCAGCAGTACATTGAAACCTTGCTCACTGGCAGCCGTGCCGCGGTGGTGGTGAGCGATCCGCGCACCGGGGAAATTCTGGCGCTGGTGTCTACCCCCAGCTACGACCCCAATTTGTTTGTCGATGGTATCTCCACCAAGGATTACAAAGCCCTGTTGAGCGATGAGAACCGTCCACTGTATAACCGCGCGTTACAGGCTTCTTATCCGCCAGCGTCAACGGTGAAACCCTATGTTGCCGTCTCCGCGCTGAGTGCAGGCGTGATTAACCGCAATACCAGCCTGTTTGACCCCGGCTGGTGGCAGTTGCCTGGTTCAGAAAAGCGCTACCGCGACTGGAAAAAATGGGGACACGGCCGTCTGAATGTGACCAAGTCGCTGGAAGAATCTGCCGATACCTTCTTCTATCAGGTCGCCTACGACATGGGCATCGATCGCCTGTCAGAGTGGATGACCAAATTTGGCTATGGCCATCGCACCGGTATCGATTTGCCACAGGAAAGCCCCGGCAACATGCCAACGCGTGAGTGGAAGCTTAAGCGCTTTAAGAAGCCGTGGTATCAGGGTGACACCATTCCGGTGGGCATTGGCCAGGGTTACTGGACCGCAACCCCGGTACAGATGAACAAAGCCATGATGATTCTGATCAATGACGGCATTATCAAAGTGCCGCATTTACTGCGCGCCACCCGTGAAGGTCAGGCCATGGTGCCTTATCGCCAGCCGCCGGATGCGCCGATTGGCGACATCCACTCGGGATACTGGGAAATTGCTAAAGACGGTATGTACGGCGTGGCCAACCGCGCGAACGGGACGGCGCACAAAAGTTTTGCTGATGCGCCTTACAAAATCGCCGCGAAATCCGGTACTGCGCAGGTATTCGGTCTGAAAGAGAACGAAACCTATAACGCGCACAAAATTGCCGAACGCTTGCGTGACCATAAATTGATGACGGCTTTCGCGCCTTACGACAAACCGCGCGTTGCCGTGACCATGATTCTGGAGAACGGCGGTGCCGGCCCTGCAGTGGGTACGGTGATGCGCCAGATTCTCGACCACATAATGTTAGGCGACAACAATACCGTGCTGCCTGAAGCTGCACCGATGCCGCCTGGCTACGAAGGTGAATAAAGATATCCATGAACGATAGCCCGCAGAAAAGATCGATCTGGACGCGTATCCATATCGATCCCCTGTTTATGCTGATTATCCTTGCGCTACTGGCTTACAGCGCCATCGTCATCTGGAGCGCCAGCGGTCAGGATCCGGGCATGATGGAGCGTAAGCTCGGCCAGATTGCCATGGGAATCATTATCATGCTGGTGATGGCGCAGGTGCCACCGCGCGTGTATGAAAGTTGGGCGCCCTATCTCTATATTGTCTGCGTGATATTACTGGTGGCGGTGGATGCCTTCGGCCATATCAGTAAAGGGGCTCAGCGCTGGCTAGATCTCGGCTTCGTGCGCTTCCAGCCCTCCGAAATAGCCAAAATTGCGGTTCCGTTGATGGTCGCGCGATTTATTAACCGTGATGTCTGTCCGCCAACGCTGAAAAATACCGGTATTGCGCTGGTGCTGATCTTCATGCCGACGCTATTAGTGGCAGCCCAGCCAGACCTCGGCACCTCGATTCTGATCGCGGCATCCGGCTTGTTTGTGCTGTTCCTGTCGGGGATGAGCTGGAAGCTGATCGCCGTGGCGGTGCTGCTGGTGGCGGCCTTTATTCCGGTGTTGTGGTTCTTCCTGATGCATGATTATCAGCGCGACCGCGTGATGATGCTGCTCGATCCTGAGAGTGATCCGCTCGGTGCCGGTTATCACATTATTCAGTCCAAGATTGCGATAGGTTCGGGTGGTTTGCGTGGCAAAGGCTGGCTGCATGGCACCCAGTCACAGCTGGAGTTTTTGCCTGAGCGTCATACTGACTTTATCTTTGCGGTGCTGGCAGAAGAACTCGGCCTGGTCGGCGTATTAGTCTTGCTGGTGCTGTATCTGCTGCTGATTTTGCGCGGCCTGATTGTTGCGGCGCGCGCGCAAACCACCTTTGGTCGCGTGATGGCCGGTGGTTTGATGTTGATTTTATTCGTCTATGTTTTCGTTAACATTGGTATGGTAAGTGGTATCTTACCCGTGGTCGGTGTTCCGCTGCCGCTGGTGAGCTACGGCGGGTCGGCTTTGATTGTGTTAATGGCCGGATTTGGCATCGTGATGTCGATCCATACTCATCGAAAAATGTTATCTAAAAGCGTTTAAGAGGCTGCACATGCGTAAGGATTGGCTTGGGGTTGCACTGGCATCATTGGTACTGGCTGCTTGTTCCGCACCGGAACAGCAGAATAATACTGCGCCACCGCAGCCGGCCTATAATGGCCCGGTGGTGGAAATCCCGGGCGTTGAACCGCGCTATGAACCGATCAATCCTTCTACCAGCCAGGATTACAGCGTTAATGGCAAAAATTATCGCGTGATTAAAGATCCTTCGAACTACAGCGAAGTCGGACTGGCCACCTGGTACGGTGCAGAAGCGCAAGGCAATCGCACAGCAATTGGCGAATCTTACGATCCAGACGCCTTAACTGCGGCACACCCTACTCTGCCACTGCCAAGCTATGTGCGCGTCACGAACCTCGCCAATGGTCGCCAGATCGTGGTGCGTGTTAATGACCGTGGTCCGTATACCCCCGGCCGCATCATTGACCTGTCTCGCGCGGCAGGTGACCGTTTGAATATCTCGAACAATTCGCGTGTTCGCGTGGATTACATCAAAGTCGCACCGGATGGTTCTGTTTCCGGCCCCGGTACCATTGGTACCACGGTGGCAAAACAGAGCTACGCCCTGCCCTCGCGCCCGGATCTTAACGGCGGCATGGTGATGATGGGTGGCAGCAGCGCCAATTCTACGCCAGCCCCTGCGCCACAGGATGTTCGCGCAGTCGATAACAGCACCCTGCAGAGCAACGGTGGCCTCGGCGCCCCGGTGCAGAGCAGCGGTTTCCTTGGCGCGCCTCAGCCTTTAGCAAATGGTGTGCTGGAAGGCAGTGAACCGACAGCCGCGCCTGTGCAGGCGACGGCTGCTGCGCCAGTGGCGGCACCTGTTTCAGCGCCAGCCAGCGCCGCACCCGTGAGTCAAAGTGCGCATGCCGCCGCAGGTGGTTATGTCGTGCAGGTCGGTGCAGTCAATGATGCAGCGCGCGCCCGTCAATTGGCGTCCAGCCTGGGTAAACGTTTTGGCGTGCCCGGCAATGTGGAAGCCAATGGCAATGTTTATCGTATTCAACTCGGTGGATACAGCAGCCGGGCGGAAGCCGCTGCGTTGCAACAGCGTCTGACCACTGAAGCTCAGATGAGCTCATTTATTACAACTGCCCGTCCGTAATGTTACGGGCAGTTACCTTTACTGCTGAAACTGATTTGCAAAGCAAGATGTCGCTCGATCGGGCGTTTGCTATAGTAAGGCACTTTTTTCACTCTTAGCCCACGGATGTTGTAGTCCTTAACATGAATACGCTGAAACCCTCTCGTTTTCTGAAACGCCTGACAGTGGGATCACTGGTCGCCCTTTCTCTCAGCCATGCCGCCTTTGCGGACGATGTTAACCTTAAGACGATGATTCCGGGCGTCCCGGAAATCGATGCTGAAGCTTATGTGCTGATCGATGCCAACTCCGGCAAAGTCCTGGCTGAAAAGAACGCCGATGCGCGCCGCGATCCAGCCAGTCTGACTAAAATGATGACCAGCTATGTGATTGGTCAGGCAGTCAAAGCAGGCAAAATCCATAACGACGACATCGTCACCGTAGGTAAAGATGCGTGGGCAACCGGTAATCCGGTGTTCAAAGGCTCTTCACTGATGTTCCTGAAGCCAGGCGATCGCGTACCGGTTTCTCAGCTGACGCGCGGTATCGTGCTGCAGTCAGGGAATGATGCCTGTGTGGCGATGGCTGATTACGTTGCCGGCAGCCAGGATGCGTTTGTTAGCCTGATGAACAACTACGTTGGCGCGTTGGGTCTGAAAAACACCCACTTCCAGACGGTGCACGGTCTGGATGCCGAAGGCCAGTACAGCTCGGCGCGTGATATGGCGCTGATCGGTCAGGCACTGATTCGTGATGTGCCAGACGAATATTCGGTCTACCGTGAGAAAGAGTTCACCTTCAACAATATCAAACAGATGAACCGTAACGGTCTACTGTGGGATACCAGCCTGAACGTGGACGGCATCAAAACCGGTCACACTGATGCAGCAGGTTACAACCTGGTGGCTTCTGCTACTGAAGGCCAGATGCGTCTGATCTCTGCCGTAATGGGCGGTCACACCTACAAAGGTCGTGAAACCGAAAGTAAAAAACTGCTGACCTGGGGCTTCCGTTTCTTCGAGACCGTGGCACCTCTTAAAGCGGGCAAAGAGTTCGCTTCTGAGCCAGTATGGTTTGGTAACAGCGATCGCGTTCAGCTTGGCGTTGAAAAAGATGCCTACCTGACGATTCCACGCGGCCGCATGAAAGACCTGAAAGCCAGCTACGTGCTGACCAACACTGAACTGCATGCCCCGCTGCAGAAAAATCAGGTTGTTGGCAGCATCAACTTCCAGCTGGATGGCAAAACCATTGAACAGCGCCCGCTGGTGGTGCTGAACGAAGTGCAGGAAGGCGGGTTCTTCAGCCGTATCATTGATTACATCAAACTGATGTTCCATCACTGGTTTGGCTAAGACGCTTGAAAAATCGTCTGTCTGATACCATATAATTAGAAACCCCCGTTTCAAACGTATAGGGGAGGCTGGAAAGCCTCCCTTATCGATTTTTATGCACCACCTGTTGTAGGGGCGGCCTGCGGGCTGCTCTTCTCAATTTTAAGCACCGGAGCCAACATGAAAACCAAACTGAATGAACTGCTCGAATTCCCTACCCCCTTCACCTATAAAGTAATGGGTCTGGCGCAACCGGAGCTGGTTGATCAAGTGGTTGAAGTGGTGCAGCGCCACGCACCCGGCGACTATACCCCGGCAGTGAAACCGAGCAGCAAAGGTAACTACCATTCGGTTTCTATCACCATTACTGCAACCCATATCGAACAGGTAGAAACCCTGTACGAAGAACTGGGTAACATCGATATCGTGCGCATGGTTCTGTAATACCCGCGCTGGCAAAGGCGGCTTTGCCAGCGTTATACTCAGCCCTTCACTCTCTACCGGATCTCCGCTTTGTCAGCTAACACGCTTCTTGTTCGTCAACTGGGCCAGCGCGACTGGCAGCCTGTCTCCGATGCGATGCATCAGTTTACCGATCAACGTGACAACAGCACTGCCGATGAAATCTGGCTGGTGGAACATCATCCGGTGTTTACACAGGGCCAGGCAGGCAAAGCCGAGCATCTGCTGATGCCGGGAGATATTCCGGTGGTACAGAGCGATCGTGGCGGTCAGGTGACCTATCACGGACCCGGGCAGCAGGTGATGTACGTTTTGATTGATATTAAACGTCATAAAATCGGCGTCAGAGAGCTGGTCACCGCGCTGGAAGAAACCGTGATCGCCACTCTGGCGGATTACGGTATCGCTGCGCGAGCACGTGCTGATGCACCCGGCGTGTATATCGGCGATGACAAGGTCTGCTCGTTAGGGCTTCGCATTCGCAAAGGGTGCTCTTTCCACGGGCTGGCACTGAATGTGGCGATGGATCTGACGCCTTTCCTGCGCATCAATCCTTGCGGCTATGCCGGGATGCGTATGACGCAGCTAAGCGAAAAGCAGCCAGGCGTGACCCCTGCTGATGTGCAGCCACGTTTAGTGCAACATTTCGCCCGCTTAACCGGCTTTACCCAACTGGAATGGCAAAATGATGCCGCGGTCTGACCTTGACTGTCTGTGCTCATTTACAAAATTGTAACTTTAGCGCTCGCATATCGGCTGCTTATGCGCAGACGAAATGATATAATTTTTGCCATATTTTCAAATAAAGTTGAAAGCCTGGTTCTCAGTTTGAGTGAGGAAGCTTTCAAATCGCAATCCCGACCGGAACCTGCAGATTTATGAGTAAACCAATTCAGATGGAACGTGGCGTCAAGTATCGCGATGCCGACAAAATGGCGCTGATCCCGGTGAAAACTGTGATGGTCGAGCGTGAAGAAATTCTGCGTAAGCCGGAGTGGATGAAGATTAAACTGCCTGCGGATTCCAGCCGCATTCAGGGTATCAAAGCCGCCATGCGCAAAAATGGTCTGCATTCGGTGTGTGAAGAGGCCTCCTGCCCTAACCTCGCTGAATGTTTTAACCACGGCACCGCCACCTTTATGATCCTCGGCGCGATTTGTACGCGTCGTTGCCCGTTCTGCGACGTCGCACACGGCCGTCCGAATATGCCTGACGCCAACGAACCGCTGAAACTGGCACAAACCATTGCTGATATGGCGCTGCGTTATGTGGTCATCACCTCGGTTGACCGCGACGATCTGCGCGACGGTGGGGCTCAGCACTTTGCCGATTGCATCACTGCTATCCGTGAAAAAAGCCCAACCATTAAAATCGAAACCCTGGTCCCGGACTTCCGTGGCCGTATGGATCGTGCGCTGGAAATCCTCACCGCCACGCCGCCAGATGTGTTTAACCACAACATGGAAAACGTGCCGCGCGTCTATCGTCAGGTGCGCCCTGGCGCCAACTACGACTGGTCACTGAAGCTGCTGGAGCGTTTCAAAGAAGCGCATCCGGACGTGCCGACCAAGTCTGGCTTGATGGTGGGATTGGGTGAAACCAATGCGGAAATCGTCGAAGTGATGCGTGATCTGCGTCGCCATGGCGTCACCATGTTAACGCTCGGTCAGTATTTACAGCCAAGCCGTCATCACCTGCCGGTACAGCGTTATGTAAGCCCGGCAGAGTTTGATGAGATGAAAGAAGAAGCAATGGCGATGGGCTTCACCCACGCGGCCTGTGGCCCGTTCGTACGTTCTTCTTATCATGCGGATATGCAGGCTAAAGGACTGGAAGTGAAATAATCGGTTCTGCGGGTGCGTGCCCGCAGCCAGCAGTTTTCACTCGCGACCCAAAAAACAAAAACCAGACTGGAAGCAGTCTGGTTTTTTTATCAACGTAATAAATATTTACACTTATTGACGTTTGAAGTTGGATTACTCTTTGTGGCTAACGCGTTCAGCCGGCGCTTCTTCAGCGGTGCTTTTGGTTGCGGTGGATTCATCGTCTTTCATGGCTTTCTTGAAGCCTTTAATGGCGGAACCCAGATCACCACCCAGTGAACGTAACTTGTTGGTACCAAACAGCAGTACAATAAGTGCACCGATGATCAGCAGTTTGGCAATGCTGAAACCTTCCATACTTTACCTTCAACCTTAGCGAAAAACAGACCAGACTATTAACGCGCAGTTTGTTACCCGTCTCAACTGGAATCTGTAACAGATTACGATCAACATCCTCGCAACGTTAAATAAAGCGGCTCAAAAATGCCTGCGTACGCGGGTGCTGTGGATTGCCAATCACCTGCTCCGACGTCCCCTGCTCCACCACCACGCCGCCATCCATAAATACCACCCGATCCGCCGCTTCACGCGCAAAGCCGATTTCATGCGTCACCACAATCATGGTTAACCCACGATCGGCCAGCGTGCGCATCGTCGCCAGCACTTCGCCCACCAGCTCGGGATCCAACGCTGAAGTCGGCTCATCAAACAGCATCAGCGCCGGTTTAATCGCTAAGGCGCGAGCAATCGCCACGCGCTGCTGCTGCCCACCGGAAAGATGACGTGGCCATGCATCCGCCTTATCGCTTAATCCCACCGTTGTCAGCAGCTCGCGCGCATGCTGTAACGCTTCCTGGCGTGGGAACTTATGCACACCGATGGGCGCTTCGATTATGTTCTGCAGCACCGTCATGTGCGGGTAGAGGTTGAACTGCTGAAACACCATGCCGATTTTCTGACGCTGGTGAGCAATCCGCCGTGCCGACAGGCGATGCAGAATCCCGCGCTTCAATTCGTAGCCGATCTGCTCGTCACCGACCATGATGGAACCGGCATTCATATCTTCCAGATGGTTGATGCAGCGCAGGAAGGTCGATTTACCGGAACCTGATGGTCCGAGAATCACCACCACTTCGCCAGGAAATACATCCAGATCGATACCCTTCAATACTTCGTTATCGCCGTAACTCTTCTGGACATTGCGCGCAGATACCAGCGGCTGAACCTCACTCATACATCCTCCTTCAGCTGATGTGTCGCTGCTACAGCCGTGTCTGCCCGACGTTTATTCACCACGGTACGTTTGGTGCCGCGTGCGTAGTAACGCTCAATCGCTGACTGCCCAATATTCAGGATCGAAGTGATCAGCAGATACCAAATCACGGCTACCATCAACATCGGGATAATTTCAAAGGTGCGGTTATAAACGGCCTGCACCGAGTAAAGCAGATCGCCCATGGCAATCACACTGACCAGCGAGGTCGCTTTGATCATACTGATCAGCTGATTGCCGGTCGGTGGAATGATGGATCGCATCGCCTGCGGAATGATGATGCGGCGCAGCGCACGGCTGCGGCTCATGCCAAACGCCTGAGTGGTTTCCACCTGTCCCTGATCCACGGACAACAGCCCGGCGCGGATGATCTCGGCCATGTAGGCCGCTTCATTCAGGGCCAGTCCGGCAAATGCAGCGGTCAGCGGCGTAATCAGATCGTTGGTGTTCCAGCTGGCGAAGGTGATGTCCGTCCAGGGTACGGTAATCGAAATGTTCGGAAACAGCGTCGACAGGTTGTACCAAAAGATCAGCTGCACCAGCAGCGGCGTACCGCGGAAAAACCAGATGTAGAGCGACGAGATGCCGCTCAGCAATTTATTTTCCGAAAGACGCCACACCGCCAGCAACAGGCCCAGCAGCGTACCGAGGATCATCGAGACCACCGTCAGCCCGAGCGTCACCTGCAGTCCTTTCATCACTGAACCTTCGGTGAACCACTGCAACACCACTTTCCATTCAAAATTGGGATTCGTCGCCACCAGCCAAAGAAAGTTGGCCGCGACCACCAGTACCACAATCCATGAGATCCAGCGTCCATAGGTGGGCGCACTGCGGGCGAAAGCGACATCGCGCTGCTGCACGTTGGCCTTATCCCTGGCTCGCGTATTGTGGGTGACTGGATTCATTTTTCTGTCCCCTGCGCCAGATTACGCCCCGGCTGCTGCAAGATATTGCCGTCGAGTTTCCACTTCTTCATGATCGCCGCGTAAGTACCGTTAGCAAACAGCTCTTTGTAGGCGTCGAGCACCACATTGCCCAGATCTGAGCCTTTTGGAACTACCGTGCCCTGGAAAATGTCGCCAAAGCCGTTTTTCTGACCTTTACCGGAAAGCTCAAGCTGGCCGTTGGCTTGCTCGATAAAGTAGGTCAGCGGTGCCTGTGAAGAGAAGAATGCATCAGAACGCTTAGAGCGCACCGCCAGAATCGATGAAGGCTGGTCGGTAAAGGATTGCACCACCACCGCTGGCTTACCCGCCGCGACGCAGGCATCCGACTGCTTACGAATCACCTGCTCGGCAGAACCGGCCGCCATCACGGCGATACGCTTGCCGCAGGTGTCTTCCAGACCATTGATCTTCGCTGGGTTGCCCTTCTGCACGCCAAACACCACGAATTCCTGCACAAAATCGATAAAGTCGACTTTCTGCTGACGATCGGGATAGTCACCAATCGGGCCAATCGCCATCTGATAACGGCCCGAGTTAATGCCAGCCAAAACGCCCGACAAACCGCTCACGGTGGCGTGTTCAATTTTCACACCCAGCAACTGAGCCAGTGCATTCGTCAGGTCAGCAGAGGCGCCGTCCATCGAATGTGGGCCATTAACGATCTCATACGGAGGAAACGAGCCGTTATTTACCGAAATCATTTTCCCGGCGCTTTTAATCTCTGCCGGCAGGCGGTCATGCAATGCCTGATCGACTTTCTGCGTTGGGATCGTCTCCGCTGCCTGTACCGCGCTGACCGTCAGCCCCAGCGCCAACGCAATTGCTGTTGTTAATTTATTCATGAGCCAGTTCCCCAAAATCTATCAAAGTGGTTTCAGTTCAGGACGAGCAAAACGGCGGTTTTCCAGCACCGGTAGTACGCTGCGTGCGTAGGCAATGCGTTGTGGATCGAGATCGGCGAACACCAGTGCCGCCGACTCCGGCGCTTTGGCAATCGCCACACCGAGCGGATCGATCACCAGGCTGTTGCCGATATTGCGCGGACCACATTCGCCCACAGCCACCATGTAACAGGTGTTTTCCAGTGCGCGTGCGGTACACAGCAATTCCCAGTGCATCTCTTTCAGCGGGCCTTTCACCCACGCGGCAGGCAGTACCAGCACGTCAGCACCGTCCAGCACCAAACGGCGTGCCAGCTCTGGGAAGCGCACGTCATAGCAGGTCATCAGGCCCACTTTCATCCCGGCCACTTCCACCAGCGGTGGGATTTCGTTGCCAGGATTCACGCGCTGTGACTCCTGCATCGCAAACGCATCATAAAGATGCAGCTTTTCGTAGGCGGCGATGAGTTCACCGTTGCGTATCGCAATCAGCACGTTGAGCGCTTTGTTGCCCTCTGTCGGCACGTGCACGCTCATCATGGTGGTTAAATCGTTGCCTTTGCTGACAGCCAGCAGCTGGGTGATGAAAGGACCATCCAGCGGTTGTGCGGCTTTCAGTACCAAATCAGGATCGGCAATATCACGAGCCAGTACGCCTTCAGGCAGGACCAGTAAATCCGCGCCTCCGGCCAGTGCATTGTTCATCAAACCGATGCAGATATCGGTGTTTTCCTGCCATTCGCGGCTGACAGCAAACTGCCCCATTGCAACTTTCATCATCACTCCCCTTGCGCTGCAGCCGGAAAAATCGCTTCCGGCGTCAGTAATGTTTTGGTTAAGCCTTGCTGGAACAGCTCGTTGGCAAAATCGGCGATCATCTTTTTGTTAGCGGAGAATCCGTTTTGATTCCAGTCCGCCGGCAATTCCTGCGCGGTGCGTCGCAAATCATCCAGCAGCCACGGCGTGGTGTCGGCGTATTTCTCGCGTTTCTGCATCCACATCTGGTACGAACGATCGATGATTTCGCTCAACGCCTGCGGCAGCCACGGATGCATTTCCGCTAGTGCTGGTTTCATCGCCAGCAGATGAATACCCGGCACGTAGCCGACGCGGTTAAAGTAGTCGCGCTCGGCGGCCACAAAGTCGTTTTGCAATTGACGCAGGCCAGAATTTTTCAGGAAAAAACCTTCTGGCATAAAGGGAGTAAACACCGCATCCAGCTCACCGGCCTTAAGCAGATCGATCAGCGGGCGTTCGCCCGGAGCCGGCTCAATGCGGCCAGGACGACCGAAGCCCGCGAGGCGATCAACAATCGGATGTTCTTCGGTCAGGCGGCCGGCAAACCAATACGCATCATCGATCTCCACGCCAGCTTCACGCAGCACGGTGCGCGTCCAGGTGTTGCCAGAATCCTGCCAGCCGGTCACCCCGATTTTCTTGCCTTTCAGCTGTGCGGGCGTGGTTATCGGGCTGTCAGCGGTGGTGATGATGCAGCGCTGGCGGAAGCCGCGCATCAGGAAGTGCGGCAGACCGAGCAGTGAGTTATCGCCTCTGGCGCATGCCTGAGCATAGCGGCTGAATGACACTTCGCCCGCATCGTATTTGTCACTGGTTGCGAGGTTATCAACCAGTGTGCCCACGCGGTCAATCTCCAGCGTGAAGCCTTCCGGTTTGATGTCGCCGAGTGCCAGCGGGGTGAAATAATCCCAGTCACGCACCGCCAGTCTGATGGTTACCATAATTGTGCTTTCCCCGTTTTCGGCCAGAGATCTGGCGCTGTTTATTTATTCAGCAAATAGTGCTTGAATTTGAGTCTAAAACGCGAATACTAATCTGAACAATAAATTCTTTGTTACTGAACAAATGATTTTCTTATGACGCAAACGGTAGATGTCGAGTGGCTTAGCCAACAAATAGAAGACGCCTCGGTGAAGGGGATAACGCTCACCGCCTCATCCTTAATTCGGGACGGCCAAATCGCTGTCGGCATGCAAATGCCTGCGGTACGTGAACTGGCAGAAAGGCTGGGCGTCAGTCCGGCAACCGTTTCTGCTGCCTGGGCGCAGCTGAAGAAGCAGAAAGTGCTGGCGGGAAAAGGACGCAGTGGCGTATGGGTGTGTGGCAACAGTGTGCTGCCACGCCCCATCCGCTTTGAGAAGATTGGTAACTATGGCGAGAACATCCGTGCAGCGCTGGCGATGGCGTCACCCGATCCGGCGCTGCTGCCCGATCTCAAACGGGCGATCCTCGCCGGCATTGCCTCGCCTGAATTAAACAGTTATCAGCGCGAGGCGATTTCCCCGCAATTGCAAGCGGCCATCAGCCCACGCTGGCCCTATCCGGCGGAAGCCTGGCTGGCCACGGATGGCGGTTTTGATGCCATGAACCTGATTGTGCAGACGCTGTTATCGCCGGGCGATCGGGTGGTGATTGAAGATCCCACCGCCACGCGTTTGCTGGATATGCTGGAAAATATCGGCGCAGAAATTTTGCCGCTGCCCTGTGATGATCAGGGGCCGATACCCACGGCGCTGGCCACGCATCTGCAGAAATCACCGGCCATGTTTATCTATCAGCCGCGCACGCATTCGGCCACCGGCTACAGCGTGACTCAGCGTCGCAGCGCCGAGTTGGCACGCGTGCTGGCGAACAGTAACACGATGATTGTCGAGGATGATGGCATTGGCGATCTGTCGCGCTGGCCCGCCTGGAGTCTTGGTTTCCATTTCCCGGAACGGGTCATCCACGTGCACTCGTTTTCCAAAGCCTATGGTCCGGATCTGCGCCTGGCGGCGTTATCCGCGACGGCAGACATGGTGAAGCGTTTACAGTCGTGGCGTAACTTCGGCGTCAGCTGGACCAGCCGTATCTTGCAGGATGCGGTAGCGTGGATGCTCACCGATGAGGCCACACAGCAGAATATTCAACAGGCGAAGACCGTTTACGCACAGCGTCGCCAGCAGTTACTGGCGGCACTGGCCAAACGCGGGTTGGTGCTGGAAGAGCGAGATGGATTAAGCGTGCAGATCCCGGTGGAATCTGAGCAGTACGCCATGATCACCCTGGCAGCGCGCGGTATCGCCGTACTGCCGGGAGAACGCTGCTGCCTCAACGGAGAGCCCTTTATTCGCGTCAGCGCCTCACTACTGCCGTTCGATCAGCTGGATAGCATTGCTGACGCGCTGGTCATCGCCTCCGGGCGTGAACTCAAAGCTAACCCAGATCTTTGATGTGATAACGCGGGGATTCCACATAGCCTTCACGCGAATAGAACTGGTTAGCTTTGAGCCGGGAAGCATGACAATGCACTTCCATGCGATCGCAACCCCGCTCGCGCGCCAGCTGTTCGGCGTGGCCTAGCAACTGTTGGCCACTGCCTTTACTGCGCTCGCCCTCCGCAATACAAAAATAGCTGATGCGGGCGAAATCACCGGGCAGCGCCAGCTGGGGAATAAAGTGCAGAGAGAGAAAACCCAGAACCTGATTGCCGTGTTCCGCCACCAATAAAATTTCGTCGGGATGGCTGCATAACTGCGCCAGACGCGTATCGATAAACTTTTCCGTGCCGCTGTATCCCAGTTCGGTTAACAGCGCACTCAGGGCAAAACTGTCTTTTGCCAGTGCCTGACGTATATTCATCCTGCCTCCTCATGAGTCCATGCATGCAGTTATATAGCGTTGTCGCGTAAAAAGCTGCAAGTAAGGATTGTTATGAGAATGTTACTGGCAGTATCTGTGAAATACGCCGCAGAATGTGCCCTGTCATGAGACTGTCATCACGGCTTAAGGTTGGCTTAACGTGGCTTTGCGATGCTGACAGAAATACACCTCTGGGGCGCGTACATGAAAAACCTGATTCCACGTAGCTATACTGAAATGATGGCGCTTAGTATCGCCATGGCGGCCGTGTTGGGCTATTCCCTGACCTGGTGGCACATGTAAAAAATGCACAAAAAAAACCCGCCATTAGGCGGGTTTTCAAAATTCTAACTGTTAACTTACAGAGCGATAACGTTAGCAGCAGATGGGCCTTTAGCGCCGTCAGTGATTTCGAACTCTACACGCTGACCTTCAGCCAGAGTTTTGAAACCATTGCTCATGATTGCAGAGAAGTGTACGAATACATCTTTGCTGCCATCTTCTGGAGTAATGAAACCGAAGCCTTTCGACTCATTAAACCACTTAACGTTACCTTTGATCTTGGACATCTATATTACCTTTACATGAAAAATGGACACTAAACTGTGTCGGCATCTAGTACAGCAATTGCGGTGACATTTGTCCAGTGCGAATTGATGAAAAAGTGATAAATATTGATTTTTTGTACCCCCTTCACACTTTTTGACGTTTTACACGCGCTAAAACTGAAATCTCAACCAGGCAAAGTAGACGTTGCCGTTGTTATAAGTGCCTGGAATATAAGTCATTTGGAAAGTGGCTGGTCCATATCCTATTGATGCTAATGGCAAAACCAGTGGAACGGGGATATAACGCCAGTTATCCCTTGCTGTCACACCCGCCGTATAGCCCGCGCCGATGTGGAAATTCTGATCGTCCAGCGGTCGCCAGGTCGCTTCCCAGCCATAACCAGCGATAGGCTCCCACTTATTGAATGAGTCTTTGAATACCATGGCATAGAGTCCGTGCCAGTTTCCTTTCTCATCCCAGCGAGACACGCCGCCCCCTGCGCCCCAAGGCCGCTCGTTATACTTTTCGATGTGCTCGTCGTCATAGGTCCAGCGGTTGTGCCAGGTGATAGCGGGCAGGTAAAAATCATCATGCTGTGGCTGCGACCAGGTTTGCTCAACATTGCTGCTAAAAGTATTCCACCCCGATTCAATCGCTTGCGATGCTGTGACTGCAGCAGCCGAAAACGTCATTGATAAAGTTAAAATGCCGCCCAAAAGAGCGGAAAAAATGTGCCGATTCACAAATCTGTCCTATTAAATCATCTCTTAAACTCGACCCAACCCAGTAAAAAACCCGTCATTCGGTGAGTGGGCGATTATTAGCGCTACGACTTAAAAGGGTATTTAAAAAAGCGGCTAAAAACTCCAGGTATAGTCTGGGTTACAGGATTATTTGCCGATGATTTAGATTAGGTTGGGGTTTATCTATTGAAAGAGATATGTCGAACTGCCTGGCAAAATGCACATTAAGTGCACTTAGTGCGTGATAATAACTCAGGGATATAACTTAATATTCAGCAACTTAACGTCGATCATTTACACCAGAAATAAATTAATTAATTTTATGAATTGAACTCTGCAGACGAATAAGATAAATCTCATCTTTCCAGGATGGAAAAGGAGGAACATTGAGATGACTATTCGCTGTCGACGCTGCGGCTGCGCTAAATTCTATTTCACAGAGTCAGGAGCTGAAGTTGATCGTAATACCTCGCACCACGGTGCCTGTTGCGCAGGTTGTGATAAACCGATTGACTGGCGCGACCTCATTCCTGCCATGCTGACATTTAGCGAATTTGCCGCGTCTCGGGCTGAATAACGAATTCAGGCACCTGAGGTGCCTGCTCGCGTTAGAAAATCAGTTTAAACACACCCGTAATCGTCAGTAATCCCACGATAAAAATGATGGCAATAACCCACAGAATTATTTTCATTGTTCGCTCCTTCAGTGATGAAAAATAACGCGTCTGTCATCCAGTATAGATGATCATTCTGTGTTCGCTGGGCAGTGCGAGCACTGTCACGCATCATGATGATAGTTGCTATCCGTTCAGTTTTATTTCTGCGAGACGGGTCGCAGGTCGCGATTTTATCCCCCTCTCCCACTGCGCACCGCCGGCTCGTGCTGTCTAAACTTACAGCGCCTCTAGCAGGCCTCAATTGTTATCACTGCCTACGTAACAAGGAGATCTTATGAGCACGATTAATACCAGCATGGGGCGTTACAGCCTGAAGGCAAAGGATTACGGCAACCACATCAGTGGCACCATTGCCATTAATGATGAAGGTGGCACCCAACTCACCATGCAAGAGTTTGAAGAGCACTACCTTGACGATGTCGTCAACAATGTCATTTATCCGGTCACGGGTGGGAACCGTGAAATTACCCGCGCGCTGCGCGATCAGATGGTTAAAGCGGGCTTTGAACAGCCGCATTGAGTTTTTGGGCCACGGATTGTGGCCCTTTGCTTTTGATAACCCTCACTTGCGGTGATGATGGCTTTAAGCGCAGGATGCATTATTGAACATGACAAGGAGATTAACCGCGTGAGTGCCCTTTATCGACTTCCCCCTTCCCAGTTACATCAGTTTGTTCAGGCCATCTGGTTACATGCCGGCAGCAGCGCCGAAGAGTCACGACTGGTGGCCGATCACCTTGTCGCTGCCAATCTGGCCGGTCACGATTCCCATGGCGTGGGAATGATCCCGAGCTACATGAGTTCTCTTAAGCAGGGCTTCCTGCAGCTTAATCAGCACACCACTATTGAAAAGGATGTCGGTGCCGTGCTCACGCTGCATGGTCATAATGGCTTTGGCCAGGTGGCTGCACATCAGGCGATGCAACTGGGGATTGAACGTGCAGCCAAACTCGGGATCGCAGCGGTAGGCTTACACCATTCCCACCACATTGGCCGCATCGGTCATTGGGCGGAACAGTGCGCAGCGGCGGGATTTGTCTCTTTCCATTTCGTCAACGTGATGGGCGATCCGATGGTTGCGCCTTTTAACGGCAGCGACCGCCGTTTTGGTACCAACCCCTTCTGCGCCATCTTCCCGCGTCACAATGCTAAACCGCTGCTGCTTGATTTCGCCACCAGCGGCATTGCCTACGGCAAAACGCGCGTGGCGTGGAACAAAGGGCAACAGGTTGCGCCTGGTTATCTGATCGATCACCAGGGCCAGGCCACCACCGAACCTGGCGTGATGCATCAGGCGCCTTATGGCTCGCTGATGCCCTTTGGTTTGCACAAAGGTTATGCGCTGGCCACGATGTGCGAAATCCTTGGCGGAGCACTCTCCGGTGGCCGCACCACGCACGATGCCACGCTGGTCAGCAGCCATGACGCAATTTTCAACTGCATGACCACCATCATCGTCAATCCTGAAGCGTTTGATGCCCCAGCAATGCAGGAAGAAGCAGAATCGTTCCTGGAGTGGGTAAAACGTTCGCCACAAAGCGGCGATGCGCCGATTCAGGTGCCGGGCGAATGGGAAGAGCAGAATCGTATTGAACGCGATCGCGAGGGTATTCCGCTCGACAGCAACAGCTGGGAACAAATCTGCGCAGCGGCGTCACAAGCGGGCATGCCCGAAGAGGAGCTGGCGGCCTTCCGCGCGCTGGCGCAGTAGACCGCAGCAGTAATGAGGCTGAGGCACATCGCCTCAGCTCAATTCCGTCAGATAACGTTAGCCAGCAGCAAACAGCCCACCAGACCACACACCGAAATAATGGTTTCCAGCGCGGACCAGGAGCGGATGGTTTCGCCAATGGTCAGATTGAAATACTCCTTAAACAGCCAGAAGCCTGGGTCGTTGACGTGAGAGAAAATCACGCTTCCAGAACCCACGGCAATCACCATCAGTTCCGGGCTGGCACCGCTGGTGGCAATCAGTGGCGCCACGATACCGCCAGCAGTAATTGCTGCCACGGTGGCTGAACCCAGCGCGATACGCAGTACTGCAGCAATTGACCACGCCATAAAGATCGGCGACAGGTTAGTGGCATGCATCATATTCGCGATGTATTTATCAACGCCGCTGTCCACCAGCACCTGTTTGAACGCCCCGCCGCCGCCAATGATCAACAGCATCATGGCGATGATTTTGATGGAGTCGGTGATAGTGCCCATCACTTCATCCATGCTGCGTCCACGGTTAAGACCAAAGGTGAAGATGGCGATCAGCACCGCAATCAGCGTCGCCATGATCGGGTCACCAAAGAACTCCGCGTACGGCAGCAGAACATGTCCTTTTGGCAACACCATTTCTGCGACGGCGCGCAAGGCCATCAGCACCACCGGCACTAACGCCGTCCAGACGCTGACGCCAAAGCCTGGCATTTCCGCTTCAGTAAAGGTTTTCGGGTTCCACAAGCCTTCAGGAATCGGTTTGTCGATGCCTTTCAGGAAGCGCGCATACACCGGGCCCGCCAGAATCACGGTAGGAATTCCCAGCAGCGTGCCATACAGCAGCGTTTTACCCATATCGGCGTTGAACAACGTCGCAATCGCGGTTGGGCCAGGATGCGGAGGCAGGAAACCGTGGGTCACAGAGAGTGCTGCGGCCATCGGCACGCCGACGTACAACAGCGGCACGCGCGCGGATGCCGCAATGCTGAACACCAGCGGCAGCATCAACACAAAGCCGACTTCATAGAAGAGCGCGAAGCCCACCGTGAAGCCGGTTAAGACCAGCGCCCACTGAATGTGTTTTTGACCGAATTTAGCAATCAGCGTGGTGGCAATACGCTGGGCACCGCCACAATCGGCCAGCAGTTTCCCCAGCATCGCGCCAAAGCCCATGATCAGCGCCAGGCTGCCGAGCGTACCGCCCACACCGGTTTTGATCGATCCAATCACTTTGTTAACCGGCATGCCCTGCATCATGCCGACTGCCAGCGCAACCAGAATCAGCGCAATAAATCCATTCAGCTTGAAGCGAATCATTAACAGCAGCAGTAAGGCTACGCCAATCGCCACATAGAGTAATGGCATAATTTTTCTCCACTTTTGCGCACGACAGCATGTCGGCAGCGGTTTGTTTTGTTGATCCCAAAGGACAGTCGATTCGGTGACATCGATTCAAGGCATGCGGTCTGCCGCACAATGTTACGGGTATCATGTTAAGGGTAACATTGCGCACAAAGCATCAGCCGCGCGCGGTGAATTTCTGTTTTGCGAAGGTGATCAACTTTTTGCCAGGCAGTTATCAGAATGTTTGCAGCGGGGGCGTCACGGCTTTTGGTTACACTAAGGTCTTTATGCCCTTCAAAAAAAGGATCTGCAGGTGAGTGAGAATCTGATCGAGTTGTACAGTAATCAACAAACCCTGTTTGGACGTGGCAGCATTGACCGATTATTGCCGTTGCTGGCCGCCAATCCCCAACCGACGCTGCTGTTTTGTGGTCGGTCTTTCCTCAACGGTCCCGCCTGGCAAAGATTGGGCGCGGCACTGAATGACCAGATTCTGGGCTATGAGATTGTCAGCCATGAAGCGTCGCCCGATGAAATTGATGCCTGGGTGAATCGCTGGCGCGGCCATGTGGATCGCGTAGTCGCGATCGGTGGCGGCAGCGTGCTGGATGCGGCTAAAGCCTTCAGCGCCATGATGCAACATCCGCTGAACACCGCACGCTATCTGGAGAAGGTCGGCGATACGCCGGTGCAGGCCGTTACCCTGCCGCTGATCGCGATTCCGACCACCGCGGGAACGGGCAGTGAAGCGACGCAAAATGCCGTGGTGACCGACCAGCAGCACATTCAAATTAAAGCTTCGCTGCGTCATCCGGTGTTTGTGCCGCAGGTGGCGATTCTGGATGCCGATTTGCTCATAGGCACGCCAGATAGCGTGCTGGCAACCTGCGCCATTGATGCCTTCACCCATCTGTTCGAAGCGTACCTGTCGCGCAAAGGCAATCTGTTTACCCAACAAACGGCGCTGAATGGGCTGCGGCTGTTTTTTAAAGCGTGGCCAGACCTGAATCGCGACGATGCGCAAGGTGATGAAGCGCGGGAAGCGATGATGATGGCTTCCTGGCTGGGCGGTGTTTGTCTGAGCAGTGCAGGACTGGGCGTGATTCACGGGATTGCCGGTGAACTGGGCGCCATCAAGCCTTTCCATCACGGAGAAGTGTGTGGACGTCTGCTGTTCCCGTTCCTCGATGTACTGGCTGAAACCGAACACGCTGAACAACAGCGTTTGATGGCACAGCTGGGGCAAGCGCTACTACCTGACGATCCGGCACCGCCAGCGTTAGCGCTGAAAGCCTGGCTGCAGCAGCATGCGATTGTGCCATTCTGGCAGGATGGGCCGACCTTGAGCGCTACCGACGTTGACTGGATTGTCGCCCGCGCCAACAGTAAAAACGGCTGGGTCAGCTACGATGCGCCAACTCTCACCGAGATGATTACCTCGGCCTGGCATGTGGCATAACAACGGTTGATTGCGACTGTGCGGGCGCGTCAAAGCATGCCCGCACACCATCACTATCCCGCCAATGCACTGCACCAATGGTGCCGCTTCATCTCGCAGCGCCTGTTATTCTCAGCGCATCGGCAAAGCATAAATCGAGTGTCAGATGACGCTCAGAGTGCAAACGGCGGTTTGCCCGCTAGCATCTGTTCGATCACCTGGAGTACACCCTCTTTATTGTTGCTCGGCGCTTCAAAGCGTGCGGCATCTTTCACCTTTTGCGGTGCATTCGCCATAGCGAAGCTAAAGCCGGATTGCTGCAGCATCTCCAGATCGTTGCCGCCATCGCCGAACACCAAAATCTCACTGCGATCGATGCCCCAGCGTTTGCCGAGCAGATCGAGTCCATGGCCCTTGTGATTGCCAGGTACGATCAAATCCACTGAGCCGTGGCCGCTTGACGTCGCCGCGGCCGATCCCTTGTGCAGGCGTTCGATATCGGCCATTAACGGTTCAACGTATTCATCTGAGAGATTGAGGGCGAACTTGAAGAGTTTGTCATCCGCGACCTCATCAAGGCTGCGAATCGGCTTCAGGCGATGGCAGTAATGTCGCATCTTCACCAGCCAGCTTTCGTCGAGGCCTTCGAAGTAGTAAGCACTTTCACGTCCGCAGAGGATGTAACGCAGTTCAGGATAGTGCCCGTTGTGCAGGGTATCGAGCACCGCATCGATATCGGCGCGGCTAAACGCACCACAGAACAGTTCTTCATCGCGATCGATGATCCACGCACCGTTTTCGGCGACGAAGGCAATTTCACTGGAGATATCGGGGAAGAAGGATTTGAGTTGGTAATACTGGTTGCCGCTGGCGACCACAAATTTGATGCCGCGCCTTTTCATTTCCTCATAACAAGCCTGAAAACGAGCCCGGTTGTACTGCTTTTTATCGTCGAGAAAGGTGCCGTCCTTGTCTACTGCCACCATTTTTACCACGGTCATCATGACTCCTTAGCGCATTGTAGGGAAAAAAGGGTCGCAGAGAGAATAACCTGGTGAGGGCAGAAAGCAGAGAGAAACACGGATGGCCGTAGCCATATATGGACGCACCCGGTTGAGCAAGTTTTTTCAGAAAAACGCAAAGTCGG
>CBCTJT010000021.1:0-88885 GCA_965147305.1 uncultured bacterium | reverse complement strand
GCCGCAACGTTATCCGCTGCGGCCTCCATTAAGATCTTAACTGACAAGCATTACGTCATCATGACGGCATTTTCATATCAGCGACTCTGCTGCGGACGAATAGGAATCAGATATTCGCAACGGATTTCCGTTGGCGGCTCGCTGCGTTTCTTACCACCGTGGGTAAAGAAGCGCTCGATATCCTGACCCTGACGGCGCACCAGACCCAGCGTTGGCATGCAGGTGCCGTACAGCAGCAGAATAAATTCACCCAACGCGCTACGGGCGCCGTTATAGGTGAACTGCACGTAATCCCCGGCTTCGAGAATCACATTCTGATTCGACTGCATACTCAAAGCCTGTTGATCAGCAGGCACCGCTGTGGTGTAGAGAATCTCTTGCTCATCATCTTTTTCATGGCTGGCTCGCACCTGATGTAAACCGTACAGCACCGGCGGCACGGTATCGGTTTCCAGCAGGAACTGCTTCCAGAAATGAATGCGCATCTCGTCACGGTAGCTGGAAATTTGCTCCAGCGTACAGGAATAGCTCTGCGTTTGACCCACCAGCACGGTTTCCGGCAGCGTGACAAACGTCGCCTCAGGCATGTGGTGATCGTCGAGACGAATCGGCGGACGAATGCCGAACGAGTTCCATTCCGATGAGCGACGATACCAGGCAGGCGTTTGGTTGAACTGCTTTTTAAACGCGCGGGTAAACGTCTGCTGCGAATCGAAGCGGTATTGTAATGCGATGTCGAGGATCGGGCGGCTGGTCAGGCGCAGTGCCACAGCGGCTTTCGACAGGCGACGCGCGCGGATGTAAGCGCCGATGGCGTGGCTCGTCACTTCCTTGAACATGCGCTGCAGGTGCCACTTGGAGTAGCCCGCTTTCAACGCGACGTTATCTAGTGAAAGGGGTTGGTCCAGATGGCTCTCCAGCCAGACAAGCAAATCGCGAATGATACCGGCTTGGTCCATAAAACATCCTCATAACTCTCTGGTGGCGCAACTATGAAGTCGTCGAATAATAGCACGAAATGCACAAAAGCGTGGGGGCGGTTTGTCAATCGGCTGTGCTAAATCAATGCGGGCTATAACCCGTTTAGGTTTGGTTCCGGGTTCAATTGACAGTACATTACAGTCTCATCTATTCGATTGGCAATGGTAACTCAATGACAATAGCTCGCTTTCTTATAATCACGCTTGTAACGGGTGTGTTCAGCGCGGGTGTCCAGGCCGAGGAAGTTGGCTCGGTAGACACGGTATTCAAGATGTTTGGCCCCGATCATAAGATCGTGGTGGAAGCCTTCGATGACCCAGACGTAAAAAATGTAACCTGTTATATCAGCCGGGCAAAAACCGGTGGGATCAAGGGCGGATTAGGTCTGGCGGAAGATACTTCCGACGCGGCCATCTCCTGCCAGCAGGTTGGGCCTGTAGAGCTTAGCGATAAAATTTCACAAGGCAAGGCGCAAGGTGAAGTGGTGTTCCAAAAGCGCACTTCTTTGGTGTTTAAGAAATTGCAGGTGGTGCGCTTCTTTGATCAGAAACGTCACGCGCTGGTTTACTTAAGCTACTCAGATAAAGTGGTGGACGGTTCGCCGAAGAATGCACTGAGTGCGGTGCCGATTATGCCGTGGCATTAAGGCATAAAAAAACGCCCTGATGGGCGTTTTTCTTTTACTGCAGCAAACTTAATCCTGCAATTCACCACAGAAGCGGTAACCTTCACCGTGAATCGTGGCGATGATTTCTGGCGTATCCGGGGTGGATTCGAAATGCTTACGGATGCGGCGGATGGTGACATCCACGGTGCGGTCATGCGGCTTCAGCTCGCGACCGGTCATCTTCTTCAGCAGATCGCCACGGGTTTGAATCTTGCCCGGGTTTTCGCAGAAGTGCAGCATCGCGCGGAACTCACTGCGCGGCAGCTTATACTGTTCACCGTTCGGGCTGATCAGTGAGCGGCTGTTAATGTCCAGCTCCCAGCCGTTAAAGCGATAGCTTTCAACCGCGCGACGTTCTTCACTCGGCATCGCCAGATTCATGGTGCGCGATAACAGGTTACGCGCACGAATCGTCAGCTCACGTGGGTTGAACGGTTTAGTGATGTAATCATCGGCGCCGATTTCCAGACCGAGAATTTTATCCACTTCGTTATCACGACCCGTCAGGAACATCAGCGCAACGTTTGCTTGTTCACGCAATTCGCGTGCCAGCAGCAAACCGTTTTTGCCTGGCAGGTTGATATCCATGATTACCAGGTTGACGTCGTTTTCCGTCAAAACCTGATGCATCTCGGCGCCGTCGGTGGCTTCATAGACCACGTAACCTTCCGCCTCAAAAATACTTTTGAGGGTGTTACGCGTGACCAGTTCGTCTTCAACGATAAGAATGTGCGGGGTCTGCATGTTTCGCTACCTAAAATTTGCCAACAAATCGAAAACAGGGCGTACGATGGCTGCGTTTACTGTTCATCAAAACAGCGTGCCTTACGCAACCGGTGTACGAAATAATCTTCGGAATACACCATCCATCTATGTCAACTTCAGTGTTAGCTCAGCCAGTCAGGATGAATATTTGCGTGCCCCGTGGGTATCGGAATGGCGCTTATCCTAACCGTATTAACAGCAACCTAACAGCACCAACAACAACCGATAAGCATAAAAACAACGCTTCGTTGACTTATATCAAATGCAAGTGTAGCACGTTAACACTTTTATGAAAAACTTCTCCAGTAATGCCAGCTTAGCTCACAAAAAGCAGCATTTTTGCTACATTTTGGCTGCATAACGGTAAAAGTAAAACCTGCAGGAAATAATATTTTAATAATATGAAAAACAATAGATTTATATTAATTAGGTGGGGAAATTTTAGTTATATCCCACAATATCGTCTCCCCATGGCTTTTATCCTCTTTTAACATCCTTAACATCTTATTTTCTCTTGCCCGTGCGGTTGGTATTTTTGCCACTGCGTGCCAACATAGGGCGAGTTGTTAACAGTTCGATGGAAAAATCATGCATTTCCCCCTAATCCTTGTCTCACCCGCCCGTCCGGAAAATATCGGTGCGGCTGCTCGTGCCATGAAAACCATGGGTTTTAGCGAACTGCGCATTGTCGCCAGTGATGCCTGGCAAGACCCGGCTGCACGTCGTGTCGCGCACGGTGCCGGTGAGATTCTCGATAGCGTCAAAACTTACGCCACGCTGGGTGAGGCGCTGGCCGATGTCGATTTCTCGGTCGCCACCACGGCACGCAGCCGTGCAAAATTCCGCTACTACGCCACGCCCGCACAGGTCGAAACCATCTTGCAGGAGAAGCGTCAGTGGCTGGGCCGTATCGCGCTGGTGTTTGGTCGTGAAGACAGCGGCTTAACCAATGAAGAGTTGGATCAGGTCGATTTACTGACCGGCATTCCCATGGCGAATGATTACCCTTCACTCAACCTCGGACAGGCGGTGATGGTGTACTGCTATCAGCTGTCGGCGCTGAATCAGGTGGCGGCAGAAGTAAAAGAAGTGGCGAACGAACATCAGCTGCAGGCGCTGCGCGAACGTTTCCATCAGCTGCTGGTGAAGCTGGATGTCAGCGACGATGCCAAAATGTCGGACTGGATCGATCAGCGTATCGGCCTGCTGGAGCAGCGCGATAGCGCCATGCTGCATCGCCTGCTGCACGACGTAGAAAAAAAACTTATAGATAAATAATCGGTGAATATCGGATTTAATAGTGACAGATCGGGAAACAGGGCGATCTGTCGAACGATCCCGATATGATTTGTGCGCAGAAACCGAACTCTGCGCAGCTGTGGTCAAACCGTGGCTAAGACAAATTCGTTGACTTAACGTGCCCTTTGCTTTAATTCTGGAAGGCAGACGGACAAGACAAAGACAGACAGAAAAATCTAAATGCGTAATCTCAGCCTGAACACCACAATTATTATTACCACCACCATTACCACAGGTAACGGTGCGGGCTGACGCATACAGGAAAAACAAAGAAAAAAGCCCGCACCTAAACAGTGCGGGCTTTTTTTTCGGCAAAAATTCAGGAGAGCTTCAATCATGCGAGTGCTGAAATTCGGCGGAACCTCAGTAGCCAATGCGGAACGTTTTCTCCGCGTGGCAGATATTCTGGAAAGCAACGCGCAACAGGGACAGGTTGCCACCGTGCTCTCTGCGCCAGCGAAAATCACCAATCATCTGGTGGCGATGATTGAGAAAACCATCAGCGGCCAGGACGCACTGACGAATATCAGCGATGCCGAACGTATTTTTGCCGATCTGCTGCAGGGCCTGGCGGAGGCTCAGCCGGGCTTCGATTATGATGGCCTGAAAACCCGCATCGAGCTGGAATTTGCCCAGCTGAAACAGGTGCTGCACGGCATCAGCCTGCTGGGCCAGTGCCCGGATGCAGTGAATGCTGCCATCATCTGCCGTGGTGAGAAGCTCTCTATCGCCATCATGGAAGCGCTGCTGCAGGCGCGCGGCCACAAAGTCACGGTGATCGATCCGGTGGAAAAACTGCTGGCCGTTGGTCACTACCTCGAATCGACTGTCGATATCGCCGAATCCACCCGCCGCATTGCCGCCAGCCAGATCCCAGCCGATCACATGATCCTGATGGCTGGTTTTACTGCCGGTAACGAGAAGGGCGAACTGGTGGTGCTGGGCCGTAACGGCTCCGATTATTCGGCAGCGGTGCTGGCAGCGTGTTTGCGCGCCGACTGCTGTGAAATCTGGACTGACGTTGACGGTGTTTATACCTGCGACCCGCGCCAGGTACCGGATGCGCGACTGCTGAAGTCGATGTCCTACCAGGAAGCGATGGAGCTCTCTTACTTCGGTGCGAAAGTGTTGCATCCGCGCACCATCGCGCCGATTGCCCAGTTCCAGATTCCTTGCCTGATCAAAAACACCGCTAACCCGCAAGCGCCCGGCACTTTGATCGGTGGCGAGGGCGAGCTGGATGAGAACCCGGTGAAAGGCATCACCAACCTCAATAACATGGCGATGTTTAACGTCTCCGGCCCTGGCATGAAAGGCATGGTCGGCATGGCGGCGCGCGTGTTTGCCGCGATGTCGCGCACCGGTATCTCGGTGGTGCTGATCACCCAATCCTCTTCTGAATACAGCATCAGCTTCTGCGTACCGCAGAGCGAGCAGGCGCGTGCGCGCCGCGTATTAGAAGAAGAGTTCTATCTGGAGTTGAAAGATGGCCTGCTGGATCCGCTCGATGTGCTGGAGCAGCTGGCGGTGATTTCCGTGGTCGGCGATGGCATGCGCACCTTGCGCGGCATCTCGGCCAAATTCTTCTCGGCGCTGGCGCGCGCCAACATCAATATCGTGGCGATTGCGCAGGGCTCCTCTGAGCGCTCTATCTCCGTGGTGGTGAGCAATGATGAAGTCACCACCGGCGTGCGCGTGGTGCATCAGATGCTGTTCGCCACCGATCAGGTGATCGAAGTATTCGTTGTCGGTGTCGGCGGTGTCGGCGCGGCGTTGCTGGAGCAGCTGCATCGTCAGCAGGCGTGGCTGAAAGATAAGCACATCGACCTGCGCGTGTGCGGTATCGCCAATTCGCGCGCGCTGTTAACCAACGTGCACGGCATCGATCTCAGCAACTGGAAAGGCGCACTGAGCGAGGCCAAAGACCCGTTCAATCTCGGCCGTCTGATGCGTCTGGTGAAAGAGTACCACCTGCTGAACCCGGTGATTGTGGACTGTACCTCCAGCCAGGCGGTGGCCGATCAGTATGCTGACTTCCTTGCTGAAGGTTTCCACGTGGTGACGCCGAACAAAAAGGCCAACACCTCGTCGTGGAATTACTATCAGCAGATGCGTGCAGCTGCGGCAAAATCGCGTCGTAAGTTCCTGTATGACACCAACGTCGGCGCCGGTTTGCCTGTAATCGAAAACCTGCAAAATCTGCTGAATGCCGGTGACGAGCTGATCAAATTCTCCGGTATCCTCTCTGGTTCGCTCTCCTTTATCTTCGGGAAACTGGACGAAGGCGTTTCACTGTCTGAAGCCACCAAAATGGCGCGTGAGATGGGTTTCACCGAACCAGATCCGCGTGACGACCTCTCGGGCACCGATGTGGCGCGTAAACTGCTGATTCTGGCGCGTGAAGCGGGTCATCAGCTGGAGCTGAGCGATATCGAGATCGAGCCGCTGCTGCCGGCTGAACTCACTGACATCGCCGACGTTGAGCAGTTTATGGCGCGCCTGCCGGAACTGGACGATGCCTTTGCCGCCCGCGTTGCCAAAGCGCGTGATGAAGGTAAAGTGTTACGCTTCGTCGGCGCCATTGAAGAAGGCGGCGTCTGCAAAGTGAAAATCGATGCGGTGGACGGTAACGATCCGCTGTACAAAGTGAAGAACGGCGAGAACGCGTTGGCGTTTTACAGCCGCTATTATCAGCCGATCCCGCTGGTTCTGCGTGGATACGGCGCGGGGAATGATGTCACAGCGGCCGGCGTATTTGCCGACTTGCTGCGTACACTGTCGTGGAAGTTGGGAGTTTGATGATGGTAAAAATTTATGCACCGGCCTCGATAGGTAACGTCAGCGTCGGCTTTGATGTGCTGGGCGCGGCGGTTTCGCCGGTGGATGGCACCCTGTTGGGTGACTGCGTGTCAGTAGAAGCGGCCGACAGCTTCAGCCTGGTGAACACCGGGCGCTTTGTCAGCAAGCTGCCCACCAATCCGCAAGAGAACATCGTTTATCAGTGCTGGGAACGTTTCTGCCAGGCGATTGGTAAACAGGTTCCGGTGGCAATGACGCTGGAAAAGAATATGCCGATCGGATCAGGTCTGGGTTCCAGCGCCTGTTCGGTGGTGGCCGGTTTAATGGCGATGAACGAGTTCTGCGGCAAACCGTTGAACGATACCGAACTGCTGGCCTTGATGGGCGAGCTGGAAGGGCGTATTTCCGGCAGCGTGCACTTTGATAACGTCGCGCCATGCTTCCTCGGCGGCGTACAGCTGATGATTGAAGAGAACGGGATCATCAGTCAGGAGGTGCCGTGCTTTGACGACTGGCTGTGGGTAATGGCCTATCCGGGCATCAAAGTCTCCACCGCTGAAGCGCGTGCGATTCTGCCTGCACAGTACCGCAAAGAAGATGCCATCAAGCATGGCCGCCTGTTATCCGGCTTTATTCACGCCTGTCATACCCGTCAGCCGCTGCTGGCAGCTAAACTTATGCAGGATGTGATTGCCGAACCCTATCGCACCAAACTGCTGCCAGGTTTTGCCGAAGCGCGTAAAGCGGCGGCCGATATTGGCGCATTGGCTTGCGGTATTTCGGGCTCCGGCCCGACACTTTTCGCCGTTTGCAACGAGATGGCAACGGCACAGCGGATGGCGGACTGGCTGAGCCAGCACTATCTGCAGAATGATGAAGGCTTCGTCCATATCTGCCGTCTTGATACGGCTGGCGCACGTAACTTGGGATAACGCATGAAACTCTACAACCTTAAGGATCACAACGAGCAGGTTAGTTTTGCTCAGGCCGTTAAACAGGGCCTCGGCTCGCAGCAAGGGCTGTTCTTCCCGCTCGAACTGCCGGAATTCGAACTGACCGACATCGATGCGATGCTGGAGATGGATTTCGTCAGCCGCAGCACCAAAATTCTGTCTGCCTATATTGGCGATGAAGTGGCTGCACACCAGCTGGCTGAGCGCGTGAAAAACGCCTTTGCCTTCCCGGCGCCAGTGGCGAAAGTCAGTGCTGATGTCGCGTGTCTCGAACTGTTCCATGGCCCAACCCTGGCGTTCAAAGACTTCGGCGGCCGTTTTATGGCACAGATGCTCTCTTATGTGTCTGGCGCGGATGAGCAGATCACCATTCTGACCGCGACTTCAGGCGACACCGGTGCAGCCGTGGCCCATGCTTTCTACGGCATGGAAAATGTGCGCGTGGTGATTCTCTATCCGCAGGGCAAAATCAGCCCGCTGCAGGAAAAGTTGTTCTGTACGCTGGGCGGCAACATTGAAACTATCGCAGTGGAAGGCGATTTTGATGCCTGCCAGGCGCTGGTGAAGCAGGCGTTTGATGATGAAGAGCTGAAAAAGGCGATTGGCCTGAACTCAGCGAACTCGATCAACATTAGCCGTCTGTTGGCTCAGATCTGTTACTACTTTGAAGCGGTGGCACAGTTGCCGCAAGAGCAGCGTAATCAGCTGGTGGTGTCGGTGCCAAGCGGTAACTTTGGCGACCTGACCGCTGGCCTGCTGGCGAAATCCCTCGGCTTGCCGATCAAGCGTTTTATCGCCGCCACCAACGCCAACGACACCGTGCCACGCTTCCTTGATAAGGGCGAATGGCTGCCAAATGCCACAGTGGCAACCCTGTCGAACGCCATGGACGTCAGCCAGCCGAACAACTGGCCGCGCGTGGAAGAGCTGTTCCGTCGTAAAACCTGGCGCCTGACCGATCTGGTGTCTGGCGCGGTATCGGATGAGACTACCAAAGCCACCATGCGTGAGCTGGCGGAAATTGGCTACATCTCTGAGCCGCACGCGGCGATTGCCTATCGCATGCTGCGCGACAACCTGCAGGAAGGCGAATTCGGCCTGTTCCTCGGCACCGCGCATCCGGCCAAGTTCAAAGAGAGCGTGGACGAGATTCTGGGTCAGGAACTGCCGCTGCCAAAAGAGCTGGCAGAGCGCGCTGAGCTGCCACTGCTGTCGCATAATATGACGGCGGACTTTGCTGAACTGCGTAAGTTCTTGATGAAGTGATGCAAACCGACGCGCATTAATGCGCGTCTCAGAGAGGAAGGTCGCCATGTTGGCGACCTTTTTTTATTTCTGTTCGTGGCGCTTAAACACCAGCTCGTTACCCTTGCTCTCATCAGCCGCAAAGAAATAACCATCGACATCAAACTGTTTCAGCTGCTCTGGCTTGCTCAGGCGGTTCTGAATCACATAGCGGCTCATCAGGCCACGCGCTTTTTTGGCGTAGAAACTGATGACCTTAAACTTGCCGTTCTTCTCATCGAGGAACACCGGCTTGATCAACTCACCGTTGAGCTGCTTCGGCTTCACCGCTTTGAAGTACTCATCGGACGCCAGGTTGATCAACACCTCATCGCCTTGCTCGGCCATCGCATCATTCAGCTTCTGCGTCAGTAAATCACCCCAGAAACCGTAGAGATCTTTCGCCGCCGGGTTGGCCAGCTTGATGCCCATTTCCAGGCGGTAAGGCTGCATCAAATCCAGCGGCCGCAGCACGCCGTATAAACCGGACAGCATGCGCAGATGCTGCTGAGCGAAATCGAAATCCGCCTCACTGAAGGTCTCAGCCTGTAAGCCGGTATACACGTCACCTTTAAACGCCAGAATCGCCTGACGTGCATTGTCGAGCGTGAAGGGCGGCTGCCACTGATTGAAGCGATCGGCATTCAGATGCGCCAGTTTGTCGCTGATGCCCATCAGCGATCCGATCTGCGCCGGTGAGAGATCGCGCGCAACATCGATCAACTGTTGTGACTTTTCTAACAGTGTTGACTGCGTAAAGCGCTGTGTCGCCAGCGGGCTTTCAAAATCCAGTGTCTTCGCTGGCGAGATAACCATCAGCATCGTGTTTATCCTTGTTGACCCGCCTGTTTACAGGGGATTGGTGGGAATTAAGTTGCGACGAGTGTAGCAAAAAAGCTGCACGGATCGGCAAATCGCTCCCATTTGTTAGCGCTATCGTTATGAGGCACTTCGTGATGTTGCGCACGGACTCGTGCGTGATATTATCCCAACAGCCTTTTACACCCTGACAGTCAACCTAAGAGAAAGAGAACCATGACGGACAAACTTACTTCCTTGCGTCAGCTGACTACTGTGGTCGCCGACACCGGTGATATCGCGGCGATGAAGCTTTATCAGCCGCAAGATGCGACCACTAACCCTTCTTTGATCCTCAACGCCGCTCAAATCCCTGAATACCGCAAACTGATTGACGAAGCCATTACCTGGGCACGTCAGCAGAGCAGCAACAAAGAAGAGCAGCTGGCACTGGTTTCTGACAAGCTGGCCGTCAACATTGGTCTGGAAATTCTGAAACTGATCCCAGGCCGTATCTCAACTGAAGTTGACGCACGTCTCTCTTACGACACCGAAGCGAGCATCGCAAAGGCGCGTAGCCTGATCAAACTGTACAACGATGCCGGCATCAGCAACGACCGTATCCTGATCAAACTGGCTTCCACCTGGCAGGGCATCCGTGCTGCTGAGCAGCTGGAAAAAGAAGGCATCAATTGTAACCTGACTCTGCTGTTCTCCTTCGCGCAGGCGCGTGCCTGTGCGGAAGCGGGCGTGTTCCTGATTTCTCCATTCGTGGGCCGTATCCTCGACTGGTACAAGCAGAACACCGACAAGAAAGAGTACGCTGCGCATGAAGATCCAGGCGTGGTGTCTGTGGCGGAAATCTATAACTATTACAAACAGCATGGTTATGAAACCGTGGTAATGGGTGCCAGCTTCCGTAACGTCGGCGAAATCATTGAGCTGGCCGGTTGCGACCGCCTGACCATCTCTCCGGGCCTGCTGAAAGAGCTGGCCGAGAGCGAAGGAACTGTTGAGCGTAAGCTGAGCTACACCGGTGAAGTCAAAGCGCGCCCAGCGAAAATGACCGAAGCTGAGTTCTTCTGGCAGCACAACCAGGATCCAATGGCCGTGACCAAACTGGCTGAAGGCATCCGCAACTTTGCCATCGACCAGGGCAAACTTGAGAAGATGATCGCCGAACTGCTGTAAGGTGATTTGCCGTGGCGGCACCCGTCGCCACGGTTTTACGCTTTCCCCTCGCTTCCGCTTTGTATTATCCTTTTTGCATTCCCCTTCAATTGCCGCATTGCGGTCAACCACAGCGATAACTTAATGGATACTTTACGTATTGGATTAATTTCCGTTTCCGATCGTGCTGCTAACGGCATTTATCAGGATCAGGGCATTCCTGCGCTGGAAAGCTGGCTCGCTAGCGCGCTCACTACTCCGTTTGAAATTGAAACCCGTTTAGTGCCCGATGAGCAGCCGATGATTGAGCAGGCGATCTGCGAACTGGTCGATGAGCTGTTCTGCAACCTGGTGTTGACCACTGGCGGCACAGGTCCGGCGCGCCGCGATGTCACGCCTGATGCCACTTTAGCGGTCGCCGATCGTGAAATGCCGGGCTTTGGTGAGCAGATGCGTCAAATCAGCCTGCAGTTTGTGCCAACCGCGATCCTTTCGCGTCAGGTGGGGGTGATCCGTAAACAGTCGCTGATTCTCAATCTGCCTGGCCAGCCGAAATCCATTAAAGAGACGCTGGAAGGGCTGAAAGCGGAAGATGGCGCAGTAAAAGTCCCCGGCATCTTCGCTGCTGTACCTTATTGTTTACAGTTGCTGGAAGGGCCGTACGTGGAAACCAATCAGGAAGTGGTAGCAGCATTTCGCCCCAAAAGCGCAAGGCGTGAGACAAACGTCTGAAAATCACCGTTTTCAGGCATAAAATCCAGCGGTACTGGTGTGGCGAAATATTGACGGTATAGTAACTCCAGCTTTACAACTATTCTGACTTTGCCTCTGGATACCGCACGACTATGGATGCACACACAACGCGCCGTCTCAACGGCCAGGATTATAAAACCCTGTCGCTGGCTGCCCTCGGCGGGGCGCTGGAATTCTACGACTTCATTATCTTCGTCTTCTTTGCTGCCGTGATTGGCGAGCTTTTTTTCCCACCGGATATCCCTGAGTGGTTGCGTCAGGTGCAGACCTTCGCGATTTTCGCCGCCGGTTATCTGGCGCGCCCACTGGGCGGCATCGTGATGGCGCACTTTGGTGACAAAGTCGGACGCAAGAAGATGTTCAGCCTGAGCATTCTGCTGATGGCGCTGCCGACGCTGGCGATGGGCGCACTGCCAACCTATGCCAGCATAGGTATCGCGGCACCCATTTTGATGTTGCTGATGCGTGTGCTGCAGGGCGCAGCGATTGGTGGCGAAGTGCCGGGCGCATGGGTGTTTGTGGCAGAGCATGTGCCGGAGAAGCGCATTGGTTTTGCCTGTGGCACGCTGACGGCGGGTTTAACGGCGGGCATTTTGCTGGGTTCGCTGGTGGCAACGGTACTGAATACCACGCTTTCTCCTGCCGCGATTCGCGATCACGGCTGGCGCATTCCGTTCTTCCTCGGTGGCTTATTTGGCTTGCTGGCGATGTATCTGCGCCGCTGGTTGCATGAAACGCCGGTGTTTAAACAGATGCAGGAGCGTAAAGCGTTATCCGACAAACTGCCGCTGCAAACCATCCTCGCCAGCCATAAGCGCGGCATTGTGATTTCAATGCTGCTGACCTGGTTGCTCTCGGCCTGCATTGTGGTGGTGATCTTAATGGCCCCTACGTTGATGCAGAAGCAGCACGCGATTCCCGCAGCGTTAAGTCTGCAGGCGAATAGCGTTGCTACCATCATGTTGCTGATCGGCTGCGTCATCGCTGGCTGGCTGGTGGATCGCTTCGGTGCGGCATTAACGCTGATGGGCGGTTCGTTGCTACTGGCCATCTTCAGCTGGAACTTCTTCCATCAACTCGGTGGTTCGCCTGAGATGCTGTTCGTCTGGTACGGACTGGCGGGATTGAGTGTTGGCGTGGTAGGCGTGGTGCCTTTTGTGATGGTCAAAGCGTTCCCGGCAGCGGTGCGTTTCACCGGTATCTCATTTTCCTACAATGTCGCCTATGCGATTTTCGGCGGTCTGACACCGATTAGCGTGACGCTGATGATGCAACTCACGCCGATGGCACCTGCATGGTATGTGCTGGCGCTGGCGTTGATTGGCTTGCTGGTTGGTCTTTGGCTACAGAGCGAAAAACAGCGATCGACGCTGCTCAATCAGGTGAATGTCTAGCCTAAGGCGCGTAAGCGCCTTTTTCTTTTCCGCATTTTTTTAAAATTATTTTAGTTTTAACCCTTGATGCGCTCTGAAGCGGCCCCATTTACTTGTCATCGAGTGATGTCAGGCAGCAAAAAAAGCCTGTCACAGCAGTTGAAAAAGGCCAGCTTGGCCGCATCTCTGCTAACAACGCTAATTGACAAAGAATTTAAGTGGGAGACGTTTAGATGGGTAAGATTATTGGTATTGACTTGGGTACAACCAACTCATGTGTTGCGGTTATGGATGGTGGTAAAGCACGTGTGCTTGAAAACGCCGAAGGCGATCGCACCACACCGTCAATCATTGCATATACACAAGATGGCGAAACTCTGGTCGGTCAGCCGGCTAAACGTCAGGCGGTGACTAACCCGCAGAACACCCTGTTCGCGATCAAACGCCTGATTGGCCGTCGTTTCCAGGACGAAGAAGTGCAGCGTGATATCAAAATCATGCCGTACAAAATCACTGGCGCTGATAACGGTGACGCATGGCTGGACGTGAAAGGCCAGAAAATGGCACCACCGCAGATCTCTGCTGAAGTGCTGAAAAAGATGAAGAAAACCGCGGAAGATTTCCTCGGCGAAGCGGTAACCGAAGCGGTTATCACTGTTCCAGCTTACTTCAACGATGCGCAGCGTCAGGCAACCAAAGATGCCGGCCGTATCGCGGGTCTGGACGTAAAACGTATCATCAACGAACCAACCGCAGCCGCACTGGCTTACGGTCTGGATAAAGGTCAGGGCAACCGTACTATCGCGGTATATGACCTGGGTGGTGGTACTTTCGATATCTCTATCATCGAAATCGATGAAGTTGATGGCGAGAAAACCTTCGAAGTTCTGGCAACCAACGGTGATACTCACCTCGGTGGTGAAGACTTCGATAGCCGTCTGATCAACTACTTAGTAGCAGAATTTAAGAAAGACCAGGGCATCGATCTGCACAACGATCCGCTGGCCATGCAGCGTCTGAAAGAAGCCGCTGAGAAAGCAAAAATTGAGCTGTCTTCTGCGCAGCAGACCGACGTTAACCTGCCGTACATCACGGCGGATGCGACCGGTCCTAAGCACCTGAACATCAAAGTGACCCGTGCGAAACTGGAATCACTGGTTGAAGATCTGGTGACCCGTTCTATCGAGCCACTTAAAGTTGCTCTGCAGGACGCTGGCCTGTCTGTTTCTGATATCAACGACGTAATCCTCGTTGGTGGTCAGACACGTATGCCAATGGTTCAGGCCAAAGTGACTGAGTTCTTTGGTAAAGAGCCACGTAAAGACGTGAACCCGGATGAAGCCGTTGCTGTCGGTGCTGCGGTTCAGGGCGGTGTGTTGGCCGGTGAAGTAAAAGACGTTCTGCTGTTGGACGTAACCCCGCTGTCGCTGGGTATCGAAACCATGGGTGGCGTGATGACTTCGCTGATCAGCAAGAACACCACCATCCCAACCAAGCACAGCCAGGTGTTCTCGACCGCTGAAGATAACCAGTCTGCCGTGACTATTCACGTGCTGCAGGGTGAGCGTAAGCGTTCAGGTGATAACAAGTCACTGGGCCAGTTCAACCTCGACGGTATTCAGTCTGCACCGCGCGGTATGCCGCAGATCGAAGTGACCTTCGATATCGATGCCGATGGTATCCTGCACGTGTCTGCGAAAGACAAAAACAGCGGTAAAGAGCAGAAGATCACCATCAAAGCTTCTTCAGGTCTGAACGAAGAAGAGATCGAAAAAATGGTGCGTGACGCAGAAGCCAACGCCGAGTCTGACCGTAAGTTCGAAGAGCTGGTTCAGACCCGCAACCAGGGTGACCAGATTTCTCACAGCACCCGTAAGCAGTTGGACGAAGCCGGTGACAAACTGTCTGCTGAAGACAAAGCACCGATCGAGTCTGCACTGACCGAGCTGAACACCGCGCTGAAAGGCGAAGATAAAGCTGAAATCGAAGCCAAAATGCAGGCTCTGATGGAAGTGTCTAGCAAACTGATGGAACTGGCACAGCAGCAAGGCCAGGCGGGCGCAGCAGATGCTGGCGACGCTTCAGCGAAGAAAGATGACGACGTTGTCGACGCTGAATTCGAAGAAGTTAAAGATAAAAAATAATTGCCCCTGACCGGGCGCGACGGCTGGCCTGACAGCCGTTGAAACCAGCACGGGCGTAGGAGATCTCTCCACGCCCGTGCGATCATGTTAAGGGCAGAACAAAATGGCTAAGAGTGATTTTTACGAGATCTTAGGCGTCTCTAAATCCGCAGATGAGCGTGAAATCAAAAAGGCCTATAAGCGCCTGGCGATGAAATACCATCCGGACCGTAATCCGGACAATAAAGAAGCCGAAGCGAAATTCAAAGAGATTAAAGAAGCCTACGAAATCCTGACCGATGCGCAAAAGCGTGCGGCCTATGACCAGTACGGTCATGCAGCCTTCGAACAGGGTGGCATGGGCGGTGGTGGATTCGGTGGCGGCGGCTTTGGCGGCGGTGGCGGTGCTGACTTCAGCGATATCTTTGGCGACGTATTTGGCGATATCTTTGGTGGTGGACGCCGTCAGCGTGCTGCCCGTGGCGCCGATTTACGCTACAACATGGAGCTGTCGCTGGAAGAAGCGGTACGCGGCGTGACCAAAGAGATCCGCATTCCTACCCTGGAAGAGTGTGATGTCTGCCACGGCAGCGGTGCCAAAGCGGGTACGCAGCCACAGACCTGTTCGACCTGTCACGGTGCAGGCCAGGTGCAGATGCGCCAGGGCTTCTTCACAGTTCAGCAGGCATGTCCGACCTGTCACGGTCGCGGTTCGGTAATCAAAGATCCGTGCAACGCCTGTCATGGGCATGGCCGCGTTGAGCGTCAGAAAACCCTGTCGGTGAAAATCCCGGCAGGCGTGGATACCGGCGATCGCATTCGTCTGAGCGGCGAAGGTGAAGCGGGCGAACATGGCGCGCCAGCGGGCGATCTGTACGTTCAGGTCTCGGTGAAGAAACACCCGATCTTCGAACGTGAAGATAACAACCTGTACTGTGAAGTGCCGATCAACTTTGCGATGGCAGCCTTGGGTGGCGAAATTGAAGTGCCAACCCTGGACGGTCGCGTGAAGCTGAAAGTGCCTTCAGAAACGCAAACCGGCAAGCTGTTCCGCATGCGCGGTAAAGGCGTGAAGTCAGTACGCGGTGGCGCAGTGGGCGATTTGCTGTGTCGTGTGGTGGTGGAAACCCCAGTCAGCCTCAACGACAAACAGAAAGCCTTACTGCGTGAGCTGGAAGAGAGCTTTGGTGGCCCATCGGGTGAGAAAAACAGCCCGCGCTCCAAAAGCTTCTTCGACGGCGTGAAGAAGTTCTTTGACGATCTGACCCGTTAATCGAGTCAGCGAGCCATAATGAAGCGGAGAGGAAACTCTCCGCTTTTTTTATGTCTGTGATTTAATAGATCGGTATTCCCGATCCATAAACGAGACATAAGCTGCTTTTAACGAGGTATTTACGCCGCTAAACTAGCCGCTAAAAATTGTCCTGCTCAGGAGGAGTTGTGAACAAACCCCGTAGTATTCGAAGCTTACTGAAGAGCTTTATCGCGAGTGATGCCAGCAACGGCATCGTGCTGATTCTTGCCGCTGTTGCCGCGATGATTCTCGCCAACAGTGCAGAAACCGCGCAAGGTTATCAATCGTTCCTCGCTGAGCCGGTGCAAATTCGCTTTGGCGCGCTGGATATTAGCAAAAACCTATTGCTGTGGATCAACGATGCGTTGATGGCATTGTTCTTCTTGTTAATCGGCCTTGAAGTGAAGCGTGAGCTGATGATTGGTGAATTAGCCAGTCGCGACCGTGCCATCTTCCCGGTGATTGCCGCCCTCGGCGGTATGGTGGTTCCCGGGCTGATTTTCTTCGGTTTCAATCATGCTGATGAAATCGCTCGTAACGGCTGGGCAATCCCAACCGCCACTGACATTGCCTTTGCTTTAGGCGTACTGGCACTGCTCGGTAGCCGCGTGCCTGCCGCATTGAAAGTATTCCTGATGGCACTGGCGATTATTGATGACCTCGGCGCTATCGTAATTATCGCGCTGTTCTATACCAGCGATCTCTCGGTGCTGTCGCTGAGCGTCGCAGCCGGCGCTATCGTATTGCTGGCGATATTAAACCGCTGCGGTGTGCGTAACATTGCGATTTACATGCTGGTGGGTGTGGTGCTGTGGACGGCTGTACTCAAATCCGGCGTGCATGCCACGCTGGCTGGGGTGATCGTAGGCTTCTTTGTGCCACTGGAAGAGAAGGATGGCCATTCGCCTGCAGAACATCTGGCACACGGTTTGATGCCTTGGGTGAACTGGCTGATTTTGCCGCTCTTCGCTTTCGCTAACGCCGGTATTTCTTTAAGCGGCATTACCTTTGGCGATGTGCTGTCACCGGAGCCGCTGGGCATTATCCTCGGCCTGTTAATCGGTAAACCGCTGGGCATCACGTTGTTCTGTTGGCTGGCAGTCAAGTGGCGGCTGGCGGTGTTGCCGAACGGCACCACAATACGCGATATCATGGCGATCGGTGTACTGTGTGGTATTGGCTTCACCATGTCGATCTTCATTAGTTCGCTGGCCTTTGATGCCGCACATGAGCAGCTGGTGACTTTCTCGAAACTCGGTATCCTTAGTGGCTCGGTGCTGTCAGCAGTGATCGGTTACACGCTGTTGCGTATCAAATTGCGATAAACAGGGAAGGAGGCGCAAGCCTCCTTTTTTTATAATGAATCAGCTCAATTTCAATCACCTCTATTATTTCTGGCAGGTGTGCAAAACCGGCTCCGTGGTACGCGCCGCTGATGTCCTGTGCCTGACGCCCCAAACGGTGACGGGTCAGATTAAAGCACTCGAAGAGCAATTGGGTGGCGTGCTGTTTCGTCGCCAGGGGCGTGGTTTAGTCCCTAATGAACTCGGACAGCTGGTGTTTCGCTACGCCGATCGCATGTTCATGCTCAGCCAGGAGATGCTGGATATCGTTAACTACCGCAAAGAGTCACATTTGTTGTTCGATGTGGGTGTGGCGGATGCGTTATCGAAACCACTGGTGAGCAAAGTGCTGGAAGCGGCCGTGGTGGCGGAGGAGAAGATTCATCTGCGCTGTTTTGAGTCAACGCACGAGATGTTGCTGGAGCAGCTCAGTCAGCACAAGCTCGATATGATTGTCTCGGATTGCCCAATCGACTCTACTCAGCAGGAAGGTTTGTTCTCCGTGAAACTCGGCGAATGTCCGATCAGCTTCTGGTGCAATGCCCCGCTGCCTGATCGTCCCTTCCCGGCATGTTTAGAGCAGCGTCGCCTGTTAATTCCTGGACGTCGGTCGATGCTGGGTCGCAAGCTACTGAACTGGATTCACAGCCAGGGATTGCAGGTAGATATTCTGGGCGAGTTCGATGATGCTGCCCTGATGAAGGCTTTTGGTGCGCAGAACAACGCGATTTTCGTTGCGCCGACGTTATACGGAGCGGAGATTTATCGTGACGATACGATTTGTGAAATAGGGCGTCTGGAGGCGGTGATGGAGGAGTATCACGTGATCTTTGCCGAGCGTATGATCCAACATCCGGCAGTGCAGCGTATCTGCAATCGTGATTTTAGCGCACTGTTTAATGCCAAATTGCAGGCATAAAAAAACCGGCTAAGCGCCGGTTCTTTCGACAAAGCGATAACCTAACAGGCGATTAAGCCAGTTTGGTGATCTGAGCAGCCAGGTTTGCTTTATGGCGTGCAGCTTTGTTTTTGTGGATCAGACCTTTAGCAGCCTGACGGTCCACGATTGGTTGCATTTCGTTGAATGCGTTCTGCGCAGCAGCTTTGTCGCCTGTTGCGATAGCCGCGTATACTTTCTTGATGAAAGTACGCATCATTGAACGGTTGCTTGCGTTATGCTTGCGACGTTTCTCAGATGTTACGGCGCGTTTCTTAGCTGATTTGATATTAGCCAAGGTCCAACTCCCAAATGTGATCTATATGGACAAATCAAAGGCCGAGGACTATGCCTTTTGCGCCTTCTTTTGTCAATGGATTTGTGCAAATAAGCGTCGTTTTAACAACGGCGCTTGATTACGTAATTGATGGCGCAGGATTCTACCAGCAACACGTCGCTGAATACAGTATTTCGCACTAAAAATCTTCATTACCTGCCTGAGCAAGGGGTTGCGTGCGCTTTAAGCCGCACCATACGCAGGAAAGGCACGCAGACGGGTTAACCTGAAGGCCATTCAAGGGTATAATCCGCCGATTTCCACCGGTTTGAGTCAGCCATGAAGTTTATCCGCGGTATTTATAATCTGAAAGAGCAGCATCGCGGCTGCGTCCTGACCATTGGCAATTTCGACGGCGTACATCGCGGCCACCAGGCTTTGATGGCGGAGTTAATTGCTGAAGGACGTCAACGCAACCTGCCGGTGGTGGTGATGCTGTTTGAACCGCAACCGCTTGAATTATTCGCCGGTGATAAAGCCCCGGCGCGTCTGACGCGTTTGCGTGAAAAATTGAAGTATCTCGAACAGGCGGGTGTTGATGCAGTGCTCTGCGTCCGCTTTGATCGCCGTTTTGCGGCACACTCCGCACAAAGTTTTATCGCCGAACTGCTGGTCGATAAGCTCAATGTGAAATTCCTCGCGGTAGGTGATGATTTCCGCTTCGGCGCTGGTCGCCAGGGGGATTTCCTGTTATTACAGAAAGCCGGTGTTGAGTATGGCTTCGACGTCATCAGTACTCAGACCTACTGTGATGGCGGTGCGCGCATTAGCAGCACTGCGGTACGTCAGGCGCTGGCACAGGATGATTTTGCGCAGGCGGAAGCGCTGCTGGGCCATCCATTCAGTATTTCAGGGCGCGTAGTGCACGGTGATGCACTGGGGCGCACCATTGGTTTTCCTACCGCTAACATTCCATTACGCCGCACGGTTACGCCGGTGAAAGGGGTGTTTGCGGTTGAAGTTTTAGGCCTGGGCGACGAGCCCATCGCTGGCGTGGCCAACATTGGTACACGTCCGACGGTAAAAGGTCTGCGTCAGCAGCTTGAAGTTCACCTGCTTGACACACATATGAATCTTTATGGCCACCACATTGATGTGGTGCTGAAACAGAAGATTCGCGACGAACAGCGTTTCGCTTCGCTGGACGCGTTGAAAGAACAAATTGCGAAAGATGTGGTGACGGCCCGCCAATTTTTTGGGCTTAACGCACCGGCTTAATGACCGAAATACGGAACCGAGAATCTGATGAGTGACTATAAATCTACCCTGAATTTGCCGGAAACGGGGTTCCCGATGCGTGGCGATCTGGCCAAACGCGAACCGGGAATGCTGCAACGTTGGACTGATGACAACCTGTACGGCATCATCCGCGAAGCCAAAAAAGGGAAAAAAACCTTTATTTTGCATGATGGCCCTCCCTACGCGAACGGCAGCATTCATATTGGTCACTCCGTTAACAAGATTCTGAAAGACATTATCGTTAAGTCGAAAGGCATGGCGGGCTACGACTCGCCGTATGTGCCGGGTTGGGACTGCCACGGCTTGCCGATTGAGCACAAAGTTGAACAGATGATCGGTAAGCCAGGCGAGAAAGTCACCGCCGCGGAATTCCGTGCTGCCTGCCGCAACTACGCTGCTGAACAGGTTGAAGGTCAGAAGAAAGACTTCATCCGTTTGGGCGTGCTGGGCGACTGGGATCGTCCTTACCTGACTATGGACTTCAAAACCGAAGCCAACATCATTCGTGCGCTGAGTAAAATCATTGGCAACGGTCACCTGCACAAAGGCGCCAAGCCGGTGCACTGGTGCATGGATTGCCGTTCGGCGCTGGCTGAAGCAGAAGTCGAGTATTACGACAAAACGTCACCTTCTATCGACGTGATGTTTAACGCAGTCGATGCCGATGCGGTGCGCGCTAAGTTTGGCGTTACGGCCTCTGAAGGCCCGGTTTCTCTGGTGATCTGGACCACCACCCCGTGGACCATGCCTGCTAACCGCGGTATCTCTCTGCACCCTGAATTCGAATATCAGTTGCTGCAGATCGAAGGCCGCAGCTTGATCCTCGCCAAAGAGATGGTTGAGGGTGTGATGAAGCGCGCGGGCATTACTGAGTGGAAAGTACTGGGCGAATGCAACGGTGCGGCACTTGAGCTGCAGCTGTTCCAGCATCCGTTCCTTGAGCAGATCCAATCCAAAGTCGTATTGGGCGAACACGTTACGCTGGAAGCGGGTACCGGTGCAGTACATACCGCACCTGGCCACGGCCCGGATGACTATGTGATTGGTCAGAAATACGGTCTGGAAACCGCTAACCCGGTCGGTCCGGATGGCGCGTACCTGCCAGGCACTTATCCAACGCTGGACGGCGTGAATGTCTTTAAAGCCAACGACATGATCGTTGAGCTCCTGAAAGAGAAAGGCGCACTGCTGCACGTTGAGAAACTGCTGCACAGCTATCCGCACTGCTGGCGCCACAAAACCCCGATCATCTTCCGTGCTACCCCACAATGGTTCATCAGCATGGATCAGAAAGGCCTGCGTGCGCAGTCGCTGAAAGAGATCAAAGGCGTGCAGTGGATCCCGGATTGGGGCCAGGCACGTATCGAAGCGATGGTGGCGAACCGCCCAGACTGGTGTATCTCACGTCAGCGTACGTGGGGCGTGCCGATGGCGCTGTTCGTGCATAAAGAGACCGAGCAGCTGCATCCGGATACGCTGGATCTGATGGAGAAAGTCGCGAAGTGCGTGGAGCAGGATGGCATTCAGGCGTGGTGGGATCTCGATCCGCGCGATCTGATGGGCGACGACGCTGACAGCTACGTTAAAGTGCCGGATACCCTGGATGTGTGGTTCGATTCAGGATCGACCAGTTATTCCGTGGTGGATGCGCGTCCAGAATTTGGCGGCCATGCACCGGATATGTACCTGGAAGGTTCGGATCAGCATCGCGGCTGGTTTATGTCTTCACTGATGATCTCGACGGCGATGAAAGGCAAAGCGCCTTATCGTCAGGTACTGACGCACGGTTTCACCGTGGACGGTCAGGGCCGCAAGATGTCGAAATCCATCGGTAACACCGTGGCACCGCAGGACGTAATGGACAAACTGGGCGCTGATATTCTGCGCCTGTGGGTGGCCTCAACTGACTACTCTGGTGAAATGGCAGTGTCCGACGAAATCCTGAAGCGTGCAGCTGACAGCTATCGTCGTATCCGTAACACCGCACGCTTCCTGCTGGCAAACCTCGCAGGCTTCAACCCGGCGACGGATTGCGTTAAGCCAGAAGAGATGGTGGTGGTGGATCGTTGGGCGGTAGGTCGTGCACTCGCCGCACAGCAGGATATCGTCCAGTCTTACGAGAACTACGATTTCCACGAAGTGGTACAGCGTCTGATGCACTTCTGCTCCATCGAAATGGGCTCGTTCTATCTTGATGTGATTAAAGATCGTCAGTACACCGCCAAAGGTGACAGCCTGGCGCGTCGCAGCTGCCAGACCGCGCTGTGGCACATCGTCGAAGCGCTGGTGCGCTGGATGGCGCCGATCATGTCCTTCACTGCCGATGAAATCTGGGGCTACCTGCCAGGTGAGCGCGCGAAGTACGTGTTTACTGAAGAGTGGTATGAAGGCCTGTTTGGTCTGGCGGATAACGAAGCACTGAACGACGCTTACTGGGATGAGCTGCTCAAAGTCCGTGGCGAAGTCAACAAAGTGATCGAGCAGGCGCGTAGCGACAAACGTATCGGTGGCGCACTGGAAGCTACGGTAACGCTTTACGCGGATGCGGAACTGGCGGCCAAGCTGCAGGCGTTGGGCAATGAACTGCGCTTTGTACTGCTGACTTCCGGCGCAACGGTAGCGGATTACGCGACTGCCAGCGATGAAGCACAGCAAAGCGAAGTACTGAAAGGTCTGAAAATCGCACTGCATAAAGCAGAAGGCGAGAAATGTCCGCGCTGCTGGCATTACACTACTGACGTCGGCCAGAATGCGGAGCATGCTGCGGTCTGTGGACGTTGTTACACCAACGTAGCCGGCAACGGTGAAGTGCGGAAATTTGCCTGATGAGTAAACTTTGCTCAACCGGATTGCGTTGGTTATGGCTGGTGCTGGTGGTGATCGTGATCGATTTCGCCAGCAAGCAGTGGATCATGAACAACATGATGCTGCATGAAACACAGCCGCTGATACCGTTCCTGAATCTGTTCTACGCACATAACTATGGCGCGGCGTTCAGCTTCCTGGCGGACAAAGGCGGTTGGCAGCGTTGGTTCTTCGCTGGCATCGCGATTGCGATTGTGGTCGCGCTGGTGGTGATGATGTATCGCAACCGCGCAAGTAACAAATTAACCAATATTGCCTATGCGCTGATTATCGGCGGGGCGTTGGGTAACCTGTTTGACCGTGCTTATCACGGCTTCGTGGTGGATTTCATTGACTTCTATATCGGTGGCTGGCATTTCGCCACCTTTAACATCGCTGACTGCGGCATCTGTATTGGTGCAGCGTTGGTGGTGCTGGAAGGCTTCCTCACCCCGAAAGACAAACAGGTCAAAGAGAAAGGGTAACAAATGACTGAGTCCGTACAGCGCGATAGCGCGTTGCTGGTGCATTTCACACTCAAGCTGGAAGATGGCTCAACGGCCGAATCCACGCGTGCCAACGGCAAACCTGCGCTGTTCTGTCTGGGTGATGGCAGTCTGTCAGAGGCGCTGGAGAAAGAGTTGGTGGGGCGTAAAGTGGGCGATAAGCACGCTTTTACGCTGGCACCAGATGATGCCTTTGGCGGTATCAGCCCGGACCTGGTTCAGTACTTTTCGCGTCGTGACTTTAACGATGCCGGAGAGCCGGAAGTGGGCGCCATCATGCTGTTTAGCGGCAGAGGTGGCAGCGAAATGCCAGGCGTGATCCGCGAGATTTCGGGTGACTCGATCACCGTCGATTTCAATCATCCACTGGCCGGTCAGCGCATTCAGTTTGAAATTGAAGTGCTGGAGATTGATCCGGTACTGGAGGCCAGCGATGCAAATCCTGTTAGCTAACCCTCGTGGTTTCTGTGCAGGCGTAGATCGCGCCATCAGTATTGTAGAACGCGCGCTGGAGATGTACGGCGCGCCAATCTACGTGCGTCATGAAGTGGTGCATAACCGCTACGTGGTGAGCAGCCTGCGCGAGCGCGGTGCAATCTTTATCGAAGAGATCAGCGAAGTGCCGGATAATGCCATTCTGATCTTCTCTGCTCACGGCGTTTCTCAGGCGGTACGTGCGGAAGCGAAAGCGCGTAATCTCACCATGTTGTTCGACGCGACTTGCCCGTTAGTGACCAAGGTGCATATGGAAGTGGCGCGCGCCAGCCGTAAAGGTGTGGAAGCCATTCTGATTGGTCATGCGGGTCATCCGGAAGTGGAAGGCACTATGGGGCAGTACAACAACCCCAACGGTGGCATGTATCTGGTGGAATCGCCGGAAGATGTTTTCAAGCTGAACGTCAAAGATGAAAATAATCTGTGCTTTATGACGCAGACTACCTTGTCGGTTGATGATACCTCGGAAGTGATTGATGCGCTGCGCCAACGCTTCCCGGCGATTATCGGCCCACGCAAAGATGACATCTGCTACGCCACCACCAACCGTCAGGAAGCCGTCCGCGTTCTGGCGCGTGACGCCGAAGTGGTGCTGGTCGTCGGCTCGAAAAACTCTTCTAACTCCAACCGTCTGGCCGAACTGGCACAGCGCGCCGGGAAACTGGCGAAGCTGATTGATTCAGCGGATGACATTCAGGAAGAGTGGGTCAAAGACAAGCAGATCATCGGTGTTACAGCAGGCGCCTCGGCACCGGATATTCTGGTGCAGCAGGTGATTCAGCGCCTGAAAGAGTATGGCGGTGAAGCCGCGATTGAGCTGATTGGCCGGGAAGAGAACATCGTGTTTGAAGTGCCGAAAGAGTTGCGTGTCGAAGTGCGCAACGTCCAGTAAGCGTTGACTACCGAAACAGAATCAGGCCGACATCGTTCGGCCTTTTCTTTATCTGCTGTCGCCAGAAATCCCACTTCCAACAGGTGGGATTGCTTTTACTGATAATGTTTGGCGGCTGGCATAAAATTCTTATTATCCCTTTTTTATTGTGGCGTGACGGTTATCTGACCGTTAACCTGTTTACGCTTTGCATGCATAGATTTGTATCAGGAATGAATAATTATGAGTGATATCCGCATTGCTATCGTTGGTGCGCCGGGCCGCATGGGACGCAATTTAATTCAGGCCGTTCAGCAGGCGGAAGGTGTTGCGCTGGGCGCAGCACTGGCTCGTAGCGGTTCTTCACTGCTGGGGGCTGACGCAGGTGAACTGGCTGGTATCGGTAAAACCGGTGTTGCCGTCACCGATGATTTGCTGAAAGTGGTCGATGACTTTGATGTGTTGATCGATTTTACTCGCCCGGAAGGTACGCTGGAATATCTGGCGTTCTGCCGTGAGCATCAAAAAGCGATGGTGATCGGCACCACCGGTTTTGATGAAGCGGGCAAAGAAGCTATTCGCGCCGCTGCGGAAGAGATTGGCATTGTGTTTGCCGCCAACTTTAGCGTGGGCGTGAACCTGGTGCTGAACTTACTGCAGCAGGCAGCCAAAGTGATGGGTGACTACGCCGATATTGAAATCGTTGAAGCACACCACCGTCATAAAGTTGATGCACCATCGGGTACAGCGTTAGCGATGGGCGAAGCCATTGCCGATGCCATGAACTGGAAATTAGACGAGCACGCGGTCTACGCACGCGAAGGCCATACGGGTGAGCGTAAAGCGCAGACTATCGGTTTCGCTACCGTGCGCGCGGGCGATATCGTTGGTGAGCATACCGCGATGTTTGCAGATATTGGCGAGCGTGTAGAGATTACCCATAAGGCTTCAAGCCGCATGACCTTTGCAAATGGCGCGGTTAAGGCGGCAAGTTGGTTGAAGAGTAAGGAATCTGGCCTTTATGATATGCGTGATGTGCTGGATTTATCGATGTTGTGAGTGTTGTGAACCATCGTGATGTGGTTATTTCAATCGGTAAGATGTTGATTGAATAGGGCGGCTTGTTAGTTGCCCTTTATTTTGTGTAATAATAATGGTTTCATGGCGTTTTATCTCTGTTTGGCTATTTTTGTGAGGTTATTGTCTGCTTATTTGTCGGCAGAAGGCTAATTTTGACCAAATGGTCAAAAATTTATGCTCGCTAGCACGACTTTACGATTATTGCCGCCGCGCAACCGTTTATTTTCCAGGTTTTATCACTCTTTTATCGCCTTTCAACGCTTTTAACATTCAATCGCCCGAAATAGACAAAAAAACCCACCCTCAGGGTAGACAAGCAGCAGGTCGATCATTAGAATGCGCGCAATTTGCCAAAATTCGAGCATTCAGGCGGATTTTGCATTGATTCGGGCATGTATTTTGAATTAATATGCAAATATTGTGACTGTTTATTCCCTGGAGGATGTTTTGATTAAGTCAGCGCTCTTGGTTCTGGAAGACGGAACCCAATTCCACGGTCGGGCCATCGGGGCTACGGGTTCGGCAGTGGGGGAAGTCGTTTTCAACACGTCAATGACTGGTTATCAAGAAATCCTCACTGATCCTTCCTATTCCCGCCAAATCGTTACCCTCACTTATCCCCATATCGGCAATGTTGGCGTTAACGCCGCCGATGAAGAATCCAGCCAAATCCATGCTCAAGGCCTCGTTATTCGCGACCTGCCGCTGATCACCAGCAACTTCCGCAGTGAAGAAAGCCTGTCAGCTTACTTGCAGCGCAATAACATTGTAGGCATCGCCGATATCGATACGCGCAAACTGACCCGTTTGCTGCGCGAGAAGGGCGCACAGAGTGGCTGCATTATCGCGGGTGATAATCCGGATGAGGCGCTAGCGCTGCAGAAGGCGCAGGCGTTCCCTGGCTTAAAAGGCATGGACCTGGCGAAAGAAGTGACCACGTCGGAAACTTACGCGTGGCAGCAGGGAAGCTGGACACTGGAAGGTGATTTGCCTGAGCAGAAAACTGCCGCAGAGCTGCCGTTCCATGTTGTCGCCTATGACTTCGGCGCCAAGCGCAACATTCTGCGCATGCTGGTGGATCGCGGCTGCCGTTTAACGGTTGTTCCGGCCAAAACCAGTGCAGAAGAAGTGCTGGCTCTGAATCCAGACGGCATCTTCCTGTCGAACGGCCCTGGTGACCCGGAGCCTTGCGATTACGCCATCAACGCCATTCAGGCCTTCCTGAAAACCGATATTCCGGTGTTTGGTATCTGCCTCGGTCATCAGCTTCTGGCGCTGGCCAGCGGTGCGAAAACCGTGAAGATGAAACTCGGCCACCATGGCGGCAACCACCCGGTAAAAGATCTCGACAACAATGTCGTGATGATTACCGCACAGAACCACGGTTTTGCAGTAGATGACAGCCAGTTACCGGCTAACCTGCGCGTGACGCATGTGTCACTGTTTGACCAGACTGTGCAGGGTATCCACCGCACAGACAAACCGGCCTTCAGCTTCCAGGGACACCCCGAAGCGAGCCCAGGCCCGCACGATGCGGCGCCACTGTTCGATCACTTTATCGAACTGATCGAAGCTTACCGTTCTAACGCGAAGTAATCAGGAGCCCACGATGCCAAAACGTACAGACATAAAATCCATCCTGATCCTTGGCGCTGGCCCGATCGTTATCGGCCAGGCATGTGAATTTGACTACTCCGGTGCGCAGGCGTGTAAAGCGCTGCGTGAAGAGGGTTACCGCGTCATTCTGGTGAACTCCAACCCGGCAACCATCATGACCGACCCGGAAATGGCTGATGCGACTTACATCGAGCCGATTCACTGGGAAGTGGTACGCAAAATTATCGAAAAAGAGCGCCCGGATGCGGTGCTGCCGACCATGGGTGGCCAGACTGCGCTGAACTGTGCGCTGGAGCTGGAGCGTCATGGTGTGCTGGCTGAGTTCGGCGTCACCATGATTGGTGCGACCGCAGATGCCATTGATAAAGCCGAAGATCGCCGCCGTTTCGACGTGGCGATGAAAAGCATCGGTCTGGGCACTGCCCGTTCAGGCATCGCGCATACCATGGAAGAAGCGCTGGCCGTGGCCGAAGATGTTGGCTTCCCGTGCATCATTCGTCCTTCCTTTACCATGGGCGGCACCGGTGGCGGTATCGCTTACAACCGTGAAGAGTTCGAAGAGATCTGTGAACGTGGCCTCGACCTGTCCCCAACCAATGAGCTGCTGATTGATGAGTCGTTGATTGGTTGGAAAGAGTACGAGATGGAAGTGGTGCGTGATAAAAACGACAACTGCATCATCGTCTGCTCAATCGAAAACTTCGATGCGATGGGTATCCACACCGGTGACTCTATCACCGTCGCGCCAGCCCAGACGTTGACTGATAAAGAATATCAAATCATGCGTAACGCCTCGCTGGCGGTACTGCGTGAAATCGGCGTCGAAACCGGCGGCTCGAACGTCCAGTTCTCGGTGAACCCGAAAGACGGTCGTCTGATTGTTATCGAAATGAACCCACGCGTGTCGCGCTCTTCTGCGCTGGCTTCGAAAGCGACGGGTTTCCCGATTGCGAAAGTCGCCGCGAAACTGGCTGTGGGCTTCACCCTTGATGAGCTGATGAATGACATCACTGGCGGTCGTACGCCAGCGTCGTTTGAGCCGTCAATCGATTACGTTGTGACCAAGATTCCTCGCTTCAACTTCGAGAAGTTTGCCGGTGCAAATGACCGTCTGACCACGCAGATGAAATCTGTCGGTGAAGTGATGGCGATTGGCCGCACCTTCCAGGAATCGATGCAGAAAGCGCTGCGCGGCCTGGAAGTCGGTGCTAACGGCTTCGACCCGAAAGTGGATCTGGACGATGCTGAAGCCTTAACCCGCATCCGCCGCGAGCTGAAAGATGCCGGTTCCGACCGTATCTGGTACATCGCTGATGCGTTCCGTGCCGGTATGTCTGTTGATGGCGTGTTCAACCTGACCAACATCGACCGCTGGTTCCTGGTGCAAATCGAAGAGCTGGTGCGTCTGGAAGAGCAAGTCGCACGTGAAGGTGTGAACTCACTGAATGCCGATTTCCTGCGTGCGCTGAAGCGTAAAGGCTTTGCTGACGTGCGTCTGGCGGCACTGGCTGGCGTGGCGGAAAGTGAAATCCGCAAACTACGTCAGCAGTTCAACCTGCACCCGGTTTATAAGCGTGTAGATACCTGTGCGGCGGAATTCTCTACCGATACCGCGTACATGTACTCCACTTATGAAGAAGAGTGCGAAGCCAATCCAAACCAGGATCGTGACAAAATCATGATTCTGGGTGGCGGTCCAAACCGTATCGGCCAGGGTATCGAGTTCGATTACTGCTGTGTCCATGCGGCACTGGCACTGCGCGAAGACGGTTACGAAACCATTATGGTGAACTGTAACCCGGAAACCGTTTCAACCGACTACGACACCTCTGACCGTCTGTATTTCGAACCGGTGACGCTGGAAGATGTGCTGGAAATCGTGCGCATCGAGAAGCCTAAGGGCGTTATCGTGCAGTACGGTGGCCAGACTCCGCTGAAACTGGCGCGTGCGTTAGAAGCTGCTGGTGTGCCAGTGATTGGTACCAGCCCAGATGCGATTGACCGTGCAGAAGACCGTGAGCGTTTCCAGCAGGCGGTGGATCGCCTGAGCCTGAAGCAACCGGCGAACGCTACGGTAGCGACACTGGAGCAAGCGGTAGAGAAAGCGGCGGGTATCGGTTATCCGCTGGTGGTGCGTCCTTCTTATGTACTGGGCGGCCGCGCGATGGAAATCGTGTACGACGAAATCGACCTGAAGCGCTACTTCCAGAACGCCGTATCTGTTTCCAACGATGCGCCGGTGCTGCTGGACCGCTTCCTGGATGATGCCGTCGAAGTGGACGTCGATGCGATTTGCGACGGCGAGCGTGTGCTGATTGGTGGCATCATGGAGCACATCGAGCAGGCAGGCGTGCACTCCGGTGACTCTGCGTGTTCACTGCCGGCTTACACGCTGAGTACTGAGATTCAGAACGTGATGCGTCAGCAGGTTGAGAAACTGGCCTTTGAGCTGAACGTCCGCGGTTTGATGAACGTGCAGTTTGCAGTGAAGGACAACGAAGTTTACCTGATTGAAGTCAACCCACGTGCTGCGCGTACCGTACCGTTCGTGTCTAAAGCAACAGGCGTACCGCTGGCGAAAGTGGCTGCACGCGTGATGGCAGGTAAAACGCTGGCCGAGCAGGGTGTAACGAAAGAAGTGATTCCACCTTACTACTCTGTGAAAGAAGTGGTGCTGCCGTTCAACAAGTTCCAGGGCGTTGACCCGATTCTTGGCCCAGAGATGCGTTCTACCGGCGAAGTCATGGGCGTGGGTCGTACCTTCGCAGAAGCGTTCTCAAAAGCGATGCTGGGTGCGCAGAGCAACATGAAGAAAACCGGTCGTGCGCTGCTGTCAGTGCGTGAAGGCGATAAGAAACGTATCGTTGACCTGGCGGCGAAGTTGCAGAAGTTAGGCTTTGAGTTGGATGCGACGCACGGTACTGCTGTGGTTCTGGGTGAAGCAGGCATTAATCCACGTCTGGTTAACAAGGTGCATGAGGGGCGTCCGCACATTCAGGACCGTCTGAAGAATGGCGAATACACCTACATCGTCAATACCACCGCAGGTCGTCAGGCGATTGAAGATTCGAAACTGATTCGCCGCAGTGCGCTGCAATATAAGGTGCATTATGACACCACGCTGAACGGTGGTTTTGCTACCGCGATGTCTTTGAATGCGGATCCGACTGAGAAAGTGATTTCAGTGCAGGAAATGCATGCCCTAATTAAAGGGTAATCAACAGGTTGATCGGCAGATAACGGCTCCTCAGGGGGCCGTTTTTTTTCGCCTGTTTATCGCTGGTTGAATAAGCTTAGATGTGAAAAATCTATTGATTTGACATAGTTTTTATCAGTTGATGCGGTACTGGTTACATGTCGGATTATTCGCACAAATTTATAAATAAGATCCCAGTAAGCGCACCGTACTATTCGGCTTGCTCATGAATAGAGCGCTCACCTTAATTGGGATATAAAAAATGAAAATGCGTGCTTTCACCCTCAGCGCAGTGGCTGCGTTATTAGTTGCTGCGCCTCTCGCCAGCCAGGCGGAAATTACCCTGTTGAAGCAGGATCCGCAGGCAGGCGATCCACTTAGCCGTCTTGATTTTAAAGTCGGCGGTAGTATTCGTCCTCAGTTCCAGCATCAGGCTGGTGTGAGTGACCAATCGTACAAACGTAACGGCTACGATGGCGGTTCACGTTTCCGTTTCTCCGCTGATTACTATCTGTTTGATGACATCAGCTGGGTCAGCTACTACGAGCTGGGCGTCAACTTCCCGGCCTGGTGGGGTTGGGATAACCACTATGCCGATGGTCAGAACAACACCACGCGTCGTCAGCTCTACACCGGTCTGAAAAGCAAAACCTGGGGTCAGCTGACCTTTGGTCAGCAGAACAGCGTTTACTATGATGTGGTCGGCGCGAAGACCGATATCTGGGACTACGATATGCTGGCCCAGGCACCGGGTAACGGTATCAACGGCGATTACGACGGTTCATACCGTTCACGTAAGATGCTGAAGTACAAAAATACCTTCGGCGACGTTGATGTTTACGCTTCATACCTGTTTGAAGATAACAACTACCTGCCAGGCAACGGCCTGCGTTACAAGCGTAAAGGCGGCGGCTCACTGGGTGTGAACTATCACATCACCAAAGATCTGGCATGGGGCACGGCATGGAACTACACCCGTGCAGATATCCATAACCCAGGCACCGGTGAAAGCAAAGACTATGACCAGAACATCTACGGTACTGCGCTGAGCTGGACCCCGGATAACTGGACGCTGTCTGCAGGTGCAGGCTGGTATCAGAACTTCTCACCGACCAAGAAGAACACCGTTAACAACTACTTCGCGGATGATGCGTGGGGCGTGGAATACTTCGCCGGTTACAAATTCCCAATCGGCCAGTATGCGGTCAAATCTATCCAGCCTTACTTCATGGGCGACCGTCTGGAGTTTGTCAATGGACGTAACTACAAGCGTATCGACAACGGCGTTGGTATCAGCACCAAGCTCGACTACGGCTTCCAGGTGGATTACGAATACGTGATTACTTCCAGCACTGACAAATCACTGGGTAACATGAACCTGGTGCGTCTGCGTTACGATTTCTAATCGACGCGACAACGGCTCCTGCGGGAGCCGTTTTTCTTTGTCGCAGACAGTGCGGTTTTCTTTACACTCCATCACGTCAAAGCCTCATTTCACCCTGAGTTATAGCGCCCTGCCGGACTAATATGGCGTCTATTCCCAAGTATGGTGGGAAAGTCGGTGTAAAACTCTGTCCAATAACAAAAATGCGGTCGCATAGGAGCTTTACGCAAATAGCGGGGTCGGCCTATCGACGAAACTTTCGCCTTTACGTATCATTGCGCCAATTTTTTTCCTGTAGGTCTTTTAACATGATTAGTCTGATCGCGGCACTGGCAGCCGATCGCATTATTGGTATGGAAAACGCCATGCCCTGGAACCTGCCAGCCGATTTGGCGTGGTTTAAACGTAATACGCTGAATAAGCCGGTGATTATGGGGCGTCTGACCTTTGAATCTATCGGCCGCCCGTTACCGGGACGCTTGAATATTGTGGTGAGCAGCCAGCCGGGCACCCATGAAGGCGTCACCTGGGTGACTTCACTGGATGAAGCAGTGAAAGCCGCGGGAGAGGTAGAAGAGGTGATGGTGATCGGCGGTGGTCGTATTTACGAGCAGATGCTGGCACGTGCCGATCGTTTGTACCTGACGCACATTGATGCCGAAGTCGAAGGCGATACTCAATTCCCGGATTACGAGCCGGATGAGTGGCAGTCGACCTTTAGCGAGTTCCATGATGCCGATGCGCAGAACTCGCACAGTTATTGCTTTGAGATTTTAGATCGCCGTTGATGCGAGTCCCGGTGCGCATCAATGCGCACCTTACGAAAATCGTGTCATGTTGTCGTTGTGCCGCCATTTCTGGCGACCGGGAAATCTCACTATCATCGTTTATGGCGAACGAAAAAAAGCCCCGCTCAATCTGCGGGGCTTTTTGTTTATGATCTGTTGGCAATGGTTAATTGGCGAAATTTTTATTAGTGCGTGTCGCTCAGGGGAGGATGTGCGCTGACGGCACTCTCTGCCATTGCCTTTTCACGGTTGGAGGCCTGCACATAATAGCGTTGCGATTCCCAGTGCAGCAGCGTGAGCGTTCCGCCCCAGCAGCAACCGGTATCCAGTCCGATAATATGCTCGGGTGTCCCTTTACCTTCCAGCGAAGCCCAATGGCCAAACACCTGCGTATATTCACTGCCAATCTTACTGGCAACAAGGAACCAGGGTTTCAGCGGCGGTGGAGCAGAGTTCGGGGCTTCTTTGCAAATCATATCCAACTGACCGTTGGGGAAGCAAAAGCGCATACGCGTCAGGGCATTAGTACTGAAGCGCAGACGCGCCAATCCACTCAGCTCCGGCGTCCAGTTATTCGGCATATCGCCGTACATCGCATCCAGGAATAGCGGATAGGTGTCGCTGGCCAGCACAGCTTCAACTTCACGTGCACAGAGTTTTGCGGTGTCGAGGTCCCATTGCGGCGTGATACCCGCGTGAGCCATCAACAGCTTTTTCTCTTCATCCACTTGTAGCAGCGGCTGACGACGTAACCAGTTGATCAGCTCATCCGCGTCATGTGCCTCTAACAACGGCGTCAGACGATCTTTCGGTTTGTTACGGCTGATCCCCGCATAAACCGCCAGCAGATGGAGGTCGTGATTGCCGATCACCAGCCGCACGCAATCCCCCAGCGATTTCACGTAACGCAATACATCCAGCGAGCCCGGGCCACGCGCTACTAAGTCGCCGGTTAACCAAAGCTCGTCTTGCTGCGGATCGAAATCAACCTGCGCCAGCAGCGCACGTAGCTCGTCATAACAGCCGTGAATATCGCCAATCAGGTATGTACTCATTACGTCAGTCCGATCAAAACGCGCCGCCCGGACAGGCCGGGCGGAGGGGGATTAATGTATGTGGGTTTGCACCGCGAGTCGGAACACCGGGATTTCGACGTGAAACTCTTCACCTTCATCGTCGACCATCACATAGTGGCCTTGCATGGTGCCCATCGGTGTTTCCAGTATCGCACCGCTGGTGTACTGATACTCGCCGCCAGCGGCAATGTGCGGTTGTTCGCCAACCACACCTTCACCCTGGACTTCTGTCTCACGACCGTTGCCATTGGTGATTAGCCAGTAGCGGCTCAGCAGCTGAACGTTATTTCGTCCCAGATTACGAATAGTGATGGTGTAGGCAAACACGTAACGATCCTCGTCGGGCAAGGATTGTGATTCCACATATTGACTCAATACATGGATACAGACGCGGGCCAGTTCACTCATACACTCAATTCTCCGGGTTTTCAGCCTGATATTTGCCCAGCCAGTTCGCCAGTTGGCAGTACTGCGCCACGGTGACATTTTCAGCACGCAGCGAGGCATCAATGTTCAGTTCATCCAACGCACCCGCGGTAAACATATGTGCAAGGCTGTTGCGCAGGGTTTTACGGCGTTTACCAAAGGCTTCTGTGGTGATACGGCTCAGCAGACGAATATCGCTGACCGGGTGAGGTGGCTCTGGATAAGGCATCAAACGCACCACGGCTGAATCGACTTTTGGCGCTGGCGTAAAGGATTCTGGTGGGACTTCAAGCACCGGAATCACCTGGCAATAGTACTGCGCCATCACGCTAAGACGGCCATAGGCTTTGCTGCCAGGCCCGGCAACCAGACGGTTGACCACTTCTTTTTGCAGCATGAAGTGCATGTCTTTAATCGAACCAGTATAGCTGAAAAGGTGGAACATCAGCGGGGTCGAAATATTGTACGGCAGGTTGCCAAAGACGCGCAGCGGCTGACCTTTCTCTTGCGCTAACGCCGAGAAATCAAAGGTCATGGCATCTTGCTGGTAAATGGTCAGCTTAGGTCCGAGGAACGGATGGGTCTGCAAACGTGCAGCCAGATCGCGGTCCAGCTCAACAACGGTCAGTTCATCGAGGCGCTCGCCCACCGGTTCAGTTAAGGCACCAAGGCCGGGACCAATCTCCACAACAGCTTCTCCCTTTTGCGGGTGAATAGCGGAGACAATGCTGTCGATAATGTACTGATCGTTCAGGAAGTTCTGCCCGAAACGTTTACGGGCAAAATGCCCCTGATGGACGCGATTATTCATTACTGCTCTTGATCATAGTGATGGCGAGATTAAGCGCCGTGATAAAGCTGCCCGGTTCTGCCTTGCCGTGGCCGGCTAATTCCAGCGCGGTGCCATGGTCGACAGAAGTCCGGATAAAGGGCAGGCCAAGGGTGATATTCACCGCGCGACCAAACCCCTGAAATTTTAGCACCGGTAAGCCCTGATCGTGATACATCGCCAGGACCGCATCGGCATGCTGTAAGTACTTCGGCTGGAACAGCGTATCAGCCGGTAACGGGCCGGTAAGCTGTATACCTTGCTGACGCAGTTCGTCGAGCGCCGGAATAATAGTATCAATTTCTTCACGGCCCATATGGCCGCTTTCGCCCGCGTGCGGATTCAGGCCGCAGACGAAGATATGGGGATGCGGTAAACCGAATTTCTGCTGTAAATCCTGATGCAGAATCGTAATCACCTCATGCAAGCTGTCGCGAGTAATGGCGTCAGAGACATCTTTCAACGGCAAATGCGTGGTCGCGAGCGCGACGCGTAACTCTTCAGTGGCCAGCATCATAACGACGCGATCGCCACCGGCACGCTCGGCGAAGAATTCGGTATGACCGGTAAACGGAATCCCGGCGTCATTGATCACGCCTTTGTGCACCGGTCCGGTAATCAAAGCGGCAAACTCGCCGTTGAGACAACCGTCACAGGCACGCGCCAGTGTCTCCAGCACGTAGTGACCATTCGCTACGGTTAATTCACCGGGCGTGACGGGCTGTGCGGTATCAACCTGCAGCAGCGTGAGTGTTCCCGCTGACTGCGGCTGGGCAGCTACGCCGGGCTGGTAATCGCGCAGCGTCAGCGGTAACCCCAGTTGCTGGGCGCGCTGACGCAGAACGTTACCGTCGGCACAGACCACCAGTTCGACTGGCCAGTCACGCTGGGCCAGTTGAACTGTGAGATCAGGACCAATCCCGGCGGGTTCGCCGGGCGTGATCACCACACGATAATTACTGACCATTGTTGTCCAGAATCTTCACGTAAGCACTGGCGCGTTGTTCCTGCATCCAGGTTTGTGCTTCTTCGGCAAATTTACGGTTAAACAGCAGACGATAAGCACGCTCTTTCTGCGCCGCATCGGTTTTATCAACCTGACGGGTATCCAGCAACTGGATCAAATGCCAGCCGAAGGAAGAGTGTACCGGCTCGCTGACCTGACCTTTCTGCAGCTTCAGCAGTGCATCACGGAAGGCCGGATCGTAGATTTCCGGGGTTGCCCAACCGAGATCGCCGCCCTGATTAGCGGAACCCGGATCGTCAGAGAACTGTTTTGCTGCCGCAGCAAAGGTGGTTTTGCCACTCTTGATGTCAGCCGCAATCTGCTCGATCTTCGCTTGTGCCTGCGCATCAGTGAGGATCGGAGAAGGCTTCAGCAGAATATGGCGTGCATGCACTTCGGTGACAGAGATGTTTTTGCTCTCACCACGCAGATCGTTCACTTTCAGAATGTGGAAGCCGACGCCAGAACGGATTGGACCCACTACGTCGCCTTTTTTCGCCGTGCTCAGCGCTTGCGAGAATAGGGTCGGCAACTCTTCAATTTTCGCCCAACCCATGTTGCCGCCTTTCAGCGCCTGCGGATCGGCAGAGTAAGTTACCGCCAGTTTGCCGAAGTCAGCGCCGCCTTTCAGCTGCCCAACCAATTGACGCGCCAGTGTTTCCTGGTCATCAACCTGTTGCTGAGTTGGATTTTCTGGCAGAGGCAGCAGGATCTGGCTGACATTCAGTTCAGTACCCTGAGTGTTCTGGGAACCAATCTGCGTTGCCAGCGTATCGACTTCCTGCGGCAGAATGGTCACGCGACGGCGAACTTCGCCGTTACGCACTTCAGAAATCAGCATCTCTTTACGGATCTGCCCACGATAATCGTTGTAATTCATGCCGTCGTAGGCCAGACGGCTACGCAGCTGATCCATGCTCATCTTGTTTTGTGCGGCAATATTTTGAATGGCCTGATCCACCTGCTGATCATTGATCTGCAAGCCGGCTTTTTCGCCCATCTGAAGAATGATGTTATCCATAACCTGACGTTCAAGAATCTGATGACGCAGGGTTTTATCATCGGGCAGCTGCTGATGAGCCTGCTGCGCCTGTGATTTCACGGTGCGCATCATGTTATCAACGTCACTTTCCAGCACCACGCCGTTATTCACGACCGCGGCAACTTTATCAACCACTTGTGGGGCTGCGAACGCAGTGTTAGCGGTAATCGCCACACCAAGAATCAGCATTCTCCAGTTCTTCATACTTTATCCATTGTTGTTCCGCACTGCGGGATAGCCTGTCAAATATCACAACATCAGAAAGCGCGCTGGTAAGGAATGATGCCCTGACGCAGCATTTCATTGGTGCCTAAGCCATAGTTGGAACTCAGACCACGCAGCTCAATGTTGAATGAGATTTGGTTGTCATACTTACTGTCGTTGTTTTCCCAACCGTTAATCTTGCGCTCGTAACCCAGACGAATGGCGTAGCAGCACGAGCTGTACTGCAGGCCTACCAGCTGTTCAGCCGGACGACTGTTGCGGGTATCATAGTAATAACCGCCAACCAGTGACCAGGCATCAGCAATTGGCCAGCTCGCGGTTGCGCCAACTTGTGAAATCCCGTTTTTGTAGATCGGGTTCGTCAGCAAGCTGGAGTTGTTCAACGCCTGCGCGACGTATTCCGGGCTGCTGTAACGGTAGCTCAGCTGCACCATACGGTCGGCATCCTGACGGTATTCCAGGATGGCGTTGCCTTGTGCAACGTTATCGAGACGGGTGTCATACTGCAGCCCGCCGCGTGCGCCCCAGCGATCGCTGATTTTCCAGTAGGTGTCACCCGCCCAAATCAAGCTGCCGGTGTCATCTTCTTCACTTGTCTGGTTTACGCCGGTACGAGACGGGGTAAACGAGTAGATTTGACCCACAGAAACGTTAAAACGTTCAACCAGATCGTTATCATAAATTCGCGTGGTCACACCGGTTGAAACTTCGTTAGCCGAAGCGATGCGATCCAGGCCACTGTAAGTGCGATCGCGGAACAGACCGGTGTAGTCGGTTTGCAGCAGAGTGGAGTCGTATGGATAGATATTGCTCTGGTTGCGATACGGAACGTACAGGTACTGAACGCGCGGCTCCAGCGTTTGCGTATAGCCTTCTTCCCAGTCCATATTGCGGTCAAACACCAGACGGCCATCAACTTTAAATTGTGGCAGAGTGCGGTTGACGGAGCTATCCAGTCGGTTACCGGTGCTGTCGACGCCAGAGATTTCGTTATTGTTATAACGATCAATATTGTCTTGCTGGTAGTGCGTCGCCAGGAATTTTGCTTCGGTATCCAGGCTTGCCCAGCCATTCGACAGCGGTAAGTTTAACGTTGGCTCAATGTGAAGACGTGTTGCTTCAGGCATTTTGCTATTCACGTTGGTGAATTTCACCGCTTGCGCATAGATACGACCATCAAACGGACCAATGTCGTTTTGATAGGCGTTCAGGTCGAGCTGCGGCATCGCGCGATAGATATTGGTGGAATCGGTTGTACCAAAGACCTGGAAGTCCTTCGTCGACAACGTCGCGTCCCAGTTGGTATCCGCATAGCCAAAGCTGAATTTCTGCGTCGCATAGCCATCAGTGGAGCTGTAATACTTCGAGTCGAGATCGTTGAAGTAATACGGGTCACTCACTTTGGTGTAGTTAGCGTTGAAGCGCCAGTGCTGCTCGTAAACACCAGCATGCTGCCAGTAGAATAGCCAGCGGTTGGAGCTGGCATCCTCAGAGATGCTACGCACCGCTTTATCGTTGTCATACTGCTTATCAGACGGCAGGTAATCGAGCTCCATCAGGCCAGCACCAAACACGGTCAGATAGCGGAATTCGTTCTGTAACTGCAGACCACGTTTGCTCATGTAATGCGGCGTAATGGTGGCATCGGCCTGCGGCGCGATGTTCCAGTAATACGGCAGCATGAATTCGAAGCCGTTGTTGCTGCCGTACTTCGCATTCGGGATCAGGAAACCGGAACGGCGACGATCGCCAATCGGTAACTGCAAATAAGGGCTGTAAAACACCGGCACATTGCCGAGTTTAAAGCGGGCGTTCCAAATCTCTGCCACTTCTTCCTGGCGGTCCTGGATCACTTCGGAACCGACCACGCTCCAGCTGTTGGAACCCGGTAAACAGGAGGTAAAGCTGCCGTTTTCCAGGATGGTGTAACGGTTGTCGCCACGCAGTTTCATCTGATCGGCAACGCCGCGGCCCTGACGGCCCACCATCTGGTAATCACCGTTCCACACGTTGGTGTCTTTGGTGTTCAGATTGGACCACGCTTTCGGACCTTTCAGGATGACCTGGTTGTCGTCATAGTGCACATTACCCAGCGCATCCACGGTACGCACCGGCGTCGTCTGTCCATCCTGCTGGCGCTGATGCAGCTGCATCTCATCGGCACGCAAGCGGCTGTTGCCCTGCTGCACATCAACATTGCCAGTGAACACCGCGTCATTCGGGTAGTTACCTTTGGCCGAGTCGGAGTTGATGGTGACAGGCAACGAATTGGTGTCGCCGCTGACCAGCGGACGGTTATAGCTCGGTACGCCCAGCATACATTGCGACATCAGGTCGTCGGCGAACGTCTGCTGACTGTAGAGCGCTGCACCAATCATGGTTGCCAGCAGGGTAGGTATCTGTTTTTTCATACGCGGTTCGGGATTTCCATGAGAACGGGCATCATGCCGACAATCGGCTCAGAGACTAACTTACTGCCCGGCGTTGTGCCAGTGTTAATCCTTGTCTGATCGCGTTGCTGTTAGGCACTGAAGTAAATGAAAGGTATGATAATGCAATTTTCAGCCGCAAGCATGGCGAATTGAGGAGTTTATGCGCTACTGGGGAAAAGTTATTGGTCTGGCTCTCGGCTTACTTTCCGGAGCAGGCTTCTGGGGCATTGTACTGGGTCTGATCATTGGCCATATGTTTGACAAAGTGCGCAGCGTAAAAGGACAGGGCTATTTCGCCAATAATCAGGCGCGACAGACACTGTTTTTCAGTACCACTTTTCAGGTGATGGGCCATTTGACCAAGTCAAAAGGGCGCGTCACCGAGGCAGATATCCAGATTGCTTCCTTATTTATGGATCGTATGCAGCTGCATGGCGATGCCCGCACGGCGGCGCAGCGTGCTTTCCGCGAAGGTAAGCAAAGTGATTATCCGCTGCGTAATAAGTTGCGTGAACTGCGCAGTGCCTGCTTTGGTCGTTTTGACCTGATTCGGATGTTTCTGGAAATTCAGATTCAGGCGGCCTTTGCGGACGGTTCACTGCATCCCAATGAGCGCCAGGTGCTGTATGTGATTGCTGAAGAGTTGGGGATCTCCCGAGCACAGTTCGATCAGTTCCTGCGCATGATGGAAGGCGGCCAGCAGTTTGGCGGCGGCGGTTCATCGCAGGGTGGTGCTTATCAACAGGCGCAACGCGGACCGACGCTGGAAGATGCTTGCAGCGTGTTGGGAGTTAAAAGCAGCGATGACGGCACCACGATTAAGCGCGCCTATCGTAAGTTGATGAGTGAGCATCACCCGGACAAGCTGGTGGCGAAAGGGTTACCGCCAGAAATGATGGAGATGGCGAAGCAGAAAGCGCAGGAAATTCAGGCAGCTTACGATTTGATTCGTAAGGAGAAGGGATTTAAATAGCCTGGTGAATTAAGATTGAATTTGAAAGGGCCGTCATGACTGACGGCCCTTTTTTATCGCCAGCAGATTAGAAATCCGCTGGTTGCTTAAACGTCATGCTGTTGCCAAACGCCGGATGGGTAATGGTTAATGACTCCGCGTGAAGTTGCAGACGCGGCGCCATGGCCAGTGCTTCTTCATGGGCATAAAAGCGGTCACCCAAAATCGGATGCCCCAGCGCCAGCAGATGAACACGCAGCTGATGCGAACGTCCGGTAATCGGTTTGAGCAGCACGCGGGCGCTGTTGCTCGCTTCATACTCGAGCACCTGATATTCCGTCTGCGCGGGTTTTCCGTTCTCGAAGCACACCATTTGCTTAGGACGATTGGGCCAGTCGCAAATCAGCGGCAGATCGATCAATCCCTCTTCCGCTGCAGGATGGCCCCACACGCGTGCTACATAATACTTTGACGGCTCACGCTCGCGGAACTGCCGCTTGAGCTCTCTTTCTGCAGCCTTATTCAGTGCCACCACGATCACGCCGCTGGTGGCCATATCCAGGCGATGCACCGATTCCGCCAGAGGGAAATCACGTTGAATGCGCGTCATCACGCTATCTTTATGCTCCTCCAGCCGACCCGGCACCGACAACAAGCCGCTTGGCTTGTTGACCACCATAATGTGCTCGTCCTGGTACAGAATATGTAACCAGGGTTCGAGCGGCGGATTGTAGGCTTCCATCAACATGTCGTAGCGGCCTTCAGCGATTATTGGTGCGTGACAACGATCAGACGCAGCGCGTCCAGACGCCAGCCCGCATCACCGAGGCTCGCCAGTACCTGCTCGCGATTGCTTTCCAGCGCTTCAACCTCATCATCACGGATGTTGGGGTTGACCGCTCGCAACGCTTCGAGACGTGACAACTCTGCACTCAGTTTCTCATCCGCCTCGACTTTCGCCGCTGCGATAATCGCCTGGGCTTCCGGAATCACCACTTTCTCAGCCTGCGTCAGAATCTCGTGCACTTCCTGCTGAACCGCGTTGACCAGCTTACTGCCGGTGTGACGATTCACTGCGTTCAGTTGGCGGTTAAAGCTTTCGAACTCCACTTTACCCGCCAGGTTGTTGCCGGCACGATCCATCAGCAAACGCACCGGCGTTGGCGGCAGGAAGCGGGTGAGTTGCAGACTTTTCGGAGCCTGCGCTTCAACCACATACACCATCTCAACCAGCAGCGTCCCCACCGGCAGCGCTTTGTTCTTCAACAGTGACAATGCACAGCTGCCGGTATCGCCGGACAGGATTAAATCGAGACCATTGCGAATCAGCGGATGTTCCCAGGTGATGAACTGGGTATCTTCACGCGACAGCGCCTGGTTACGGTTGAAGGTCACGGTGCAACCGTCTTCTGGCAAGCCAGGGAAATCCGGCACCAGCATATGATCGGATGGCGTGAGCACGATCAGGCTGTCACTGCGATCTTCCTGATTGATGCCGACGATGTCGAAAAGGTTCAGCGCGAAGTTGACCAAATCAGTGTCGTTATCCTGTTCACCAATCGCATTCGCCAGCGCTTGCGCCGCTTCGCCACCGTTGGAGTTCAGCTCCAGCAAGCGGTCACGGCCCTGTTCCAGTTGCGCTTTCAATGTGTCGTGCTGTTTGCGGCTTTCAGTGATGAACTCATCCAGCCCCTGTGGATTTTCAGGCGCGGCGAGGTATTCGATCAGCTTGCTGTATTCGCTGTCATAAATAGTGCGACCGGTTGGGCAGGTATGCTCGAACGCATCCAGACCTTCGTGATACCAGCGCAGCAGCACTGCCTGAGCGGTTTTTTCCAGCCACGGCACCAGAATCTGGATGTCATGCATCTGACCGATACGATCGAGACGACCAATACGCTGCTCCAGCAGATCCGGGTTAAACGGCAGATCGAACATCACCAGGCGGCTGGCGAACTGGAAGTTACGGCCTTCAGAACCGATTTCCGAGCACAGCAGTACCTGTGCGCCTTCTTCTTCAGAGGCGAAGAACGCCGCAGCGCGGTCGCGCTCCAGAATGGATAATCCTTCGTGGAACACCGCAGCACGAATACCTTCGCGCTCACGCAGCACCTGCTCCAGTTGCAGCGCGGTGGCCGCCTGGGCACAGATCACCAGTACTTTCTCTTTACGGTTGCTGGTCAGGTAGCCCATCAGCCATTCTACGCGCGGGTCGAAGTTCCACCAGGTTCCACTATCGCCTTCAAATTCCTGATAAATCTTTTCCGGGTACAGCATGTCACGCGCGCGCTCTTCTGCGCTTTTGCGCGTGCCCATAATGCCAGAGACTTTAATCGCGGTTTGATACTGCGCGGGCAGTGGTAAACGAATCTGGTGCAGTTCGCGTTTCGGGAAGCCCTTTACGCCGTTACGCGTGTTACGGAACAGCACGCGGCTGGTGCCGTGGCGGTCCATCAACATTGAGACCAGCTCTTTGCGCGCGTCTTCTTTGCCGTCGCGATCGCTGTTCGCCACCTGCAGCAGCGGCTCAATGTCCTGTTCGCCGATCAGATCGTTGATCAGGTTCATCTCTTCTTTACTGATAGCGTGGTCGGCCAGCAACGAGCTGACCGCATCGGCCACCGGACGATAGTTCTGCTGCTCAGCGACAAACTGACCGAAGTCGTGGAAGCGATTCGGGTCGAGCAAACGCAAGCGAGCGAAATGGCTTTCCAGACCCAGCTGTTCCGGTGTTGCCGTCAGCAGCAGTACGCCCGCAGTTTTCTCAGCCAGCTGTTCAATCACCTGATATTCACGGCTCGGCGCATCTTCGCTCCAGGCCAGATGGTGGGCTTCATCGACCACTAACAGATCCCAGTCGGCATCGGCCAGCAATTCAAGACGCTGTTTATTACGACGCACGAAGTCCAGTGAACAGATAATTAACTGCTCGGTTTCGAAGGCGTTATCGCTGTCGTGCTGGGCTTCGGTGTAGCGGTCGTCGTCGAACAGTGCAAAGCGCAGGTTGAAGCGGCGCAGCATCTCTACCAGCCACTGGTGCTGCAGAGTTTCGGGAACCACGATCAGTACGCGATCGGCACGACCGGCCAGCAGCTGTTGCTGGATGATCATCCCGGCTTCAATGGTTTTACCGAGGCCAACTTCATCCGCCAGCAGTACGCGCGGCGCATGGCGGCGTCCGACATCATGGGCGATGTGCAACTGATGTGGAATAAGATTGGTGCGCATGCCGCGCAGGCCACTGATCGGCAAGCGATATTGCTCGCTCTGGTATTTACGTGCGCGGAAGCGCAGGGCAAAACGGTCCATGCGGTCGAGCTGTCCGGCGAACAGACGATCCTGAGGTTTACTGAACACCAGTTTGCTGTCCAGCATCACTTCGCGCATCACCACGCCGCTTTCTTCAGTGTCGAGACGCGTGCCGATGTAAGTCATTAATTCGTTATCGTTACGGACTTCATCGACGCTCATCTGCCAACCTTCGTGGTTGGTGATGGTGTCGCCCGGATTGAAAATCACACGGGTGACGGGAGCATCATTACGGGCATACAGGCGGTTCTCGCCGGTTGCCGGGAACATCATGGTGATCATGCGCGTATCAATCGCCACCACCGTTCCTAATCCCAGTTCACTTTCCGTATCACTAATCCAGCGCTGACCCAGTGTAAAAACCATATATTTTTAGCTCGACTCTCTGACATGCCATAAAGAAGTTCACCCGCACTCAGGCAATACATCACCGCCAAACGGGTGTTTGGTCAGGCTATCTATGCGGTGAGAAACAGGAAGGGCGCTATGGTACTGGATGGCAGGGCATTCGTCACCTGTCAAAAAAGCCCCAGCTGCCCGGTAATAAGTGTAGCAAAGTCATCGCCGACGAAAGGTAAAATTCCATCTGCCACCGGTTGTAACTGTTTGCTGACGTAGTGATCGTAGTCGAGCGGCGTAGTGCGCGCTTCCAGTGGTTCCGGGCCAGCGGTCGCCATCACGTAGCGAATGGAGCCGCCATTTTGATGCTGTAGTGGGCGCTGTAATTTCCGATTTTGCTCATCAGCGAGGCGAGCAGCACGCACATGGGGCGGCACGTTTTTTTCATAATCTTTTAAAGGTCGGCGCAGGCGCTTTTTATAGACCAGTAATTCATCCAGTTCACCCGCCAGCAGCTGCGCCACAGTTTCGCGGATGTAATCCTGCCACGGTTCGCCCCGGAAAATACGGCCATACAGATTTTGCTGGAACTGTTGCGCCAGCGGCGTCCAGTCGGTGCGCACTGATTCGAGGCCTTTAAATACCAGGCGTTCCGAGTCACCCGTGCGAATCATGCCGGCGTAGCGTTTTTTACTGCCTTGTTCGGCACCGCGAATGGTCGGCATCAGGAAGCGACTGAAATGGGTTTCGTACTCCAGCTCCAGTGCACTTTCCAGCCCGTAAGCTTGTTGCAGATGCTGCTGCCACCACGCGTTGACCTGTTGGGCCAGGCGATGACCAATGGCTGAGGCTTCCGTCTCGCTATGCGCGCCCTTCAGCCAGACAAAGGTCGAGTCGGTGTCGCCATAAATCACATCAAACCCTTCGGCCTCAACCAGTTCGCGAGTTTGCTGCATGATGGCGTGGCCGCGCAAGGTAATAGAGGACGCAAGGCGCGGATCAAAGAAGCGGCAGGCGCTGGTGCCCAGCACGCCGTAAAAGGCATTCATGATGATTTTCAGCGCCTGAGACAACGGCTTGTTATTCTCGCGCTTGGCGGCTTCACGGCCTTGCCAGATTTGTTCGACTATCGCCGGTAAACAGTGGGTCTGGCGCGAAAAGCGTGCTTCACGGAAGCCGGGCACGGAATCGGCGTCGTCAGGATGGGCCAATCCTTCTACCAGACCAACCGGATCGATCAGGAAGGTGCGGATAATCGAGGGATAAAGGCTTTTATAATCCAGCACCAGCACCGAATCATACAGGCCGGGGCGTGAGTCCATGACATAACCGCCGGGGCTGGCTTCGGGAGCCACTTCGCCGAGGTTAGGCGCAACAAATCCTGCACGATGCATGCGCGGAATATAAAGATGACCAAACGCGGCCACTGAACCGCCGTGACGATCGACCGCCAGGCCGTTCACCGTGGCGCGCTCCAGTAAAAACGGCATGATGGCGGTGTGCTGGAAGATGCGCGTCACCAGCTCGCAATCTTTCAGGTTGTACTTCGCCAGCGCCGGTTTGTCATGGGCAAAACGCCAGTTGATCTCTTCCATGCGCTGCCACGGGTTGTCGATGTATTTTCCTTCGCCAAGGAGTTGGCGTGACACCGCCTCAAGACTAAAAGAGGGAAAGTCCCAGAAAGCGGACTTCAGTGCTTCAATGCCATCGATCACCAGACGACCAGTGGCTTGTGCGAAGAATACGCCCGGTTTAAAGCCATGCTCACGCCACTCCAGTGCCTGATTCTGGCGGCCTAAACGCAGCGGAATGCCGTAACGATCGGCGTGTTTTTGCAGGACGCGAAGATCGAACTGCACCACGCTCCAGCCAATGATCACGTCGGGATCGTGGCGAACGAACCAGGCATTGAGCTGCTCGAGCAACTGCGGGCGGCTATCCACATAGATGAGATCGAAATCGAGCGTGCTGGCATCGCCATTGGGTGGACCCAACATGTAAACCTGGCGCTGACCGCAGCCTTCCAGCCCGATGCAATACAGCTCACCGTGTTCCGTGGTTTCAATATCCAGCGAAACCCATTTCAGCTGCGGACGGTAATCTGGATGGGGTTTCAGGCGGGCATTAACCACGCTATCGCCGCGCACATCGCCACTGAACCACACCGGCGCAGTGATAAAACGCTCCATCAAATAGCGCTCTGGCGGGCGGATATCGGCTTCATACACCGCGATGCCATTCTCTCGCAGGCGCTTTTCCAGGTTTTGCAGCTGGCGATTACTGCGGCAATAGAGCCCAAATACCGGGCGACGGCGGAAATCTTTCAGTTCGAGTGATTGCACACGGGTGTGCCGCTCGTCACGGATAAGCGTTTCGGTTTGCTGGCGGAATTCTTCTGGAATGAAAGCCACAGACTCCTGCGCCGGTAGTACCAGCCGCTGCGGGCCCTCATCAGTCGCCAGCCAGAGCACCACTTCGCTGCCGGTTGGGGTATCTCGCCAGTGGCGGGTAAGCAGAAAACCTGCGCGCGGTTCGGTCACGTTAACTCCGGGAAATGAATTGCCTGAAGTATATCATGGATGTTTATACAGTGCCTGCGCGTGGCGATATTGTCAGCACTCTGTCAACATCGTTCTACAATTCTTGCCTTGACGGTTTGGTGCTGGCTCCGGACAATCCAGCCTCTATATTCCGCAGAGGATAGTTATGGAAGCCTGGATTCAACATCTGTTTTCGCAATCGCTGGAGTACGCGCTGATGGCCGTGGCGCTGGTGACCTTCCTTGAGTCGCTGGCGTTCGTGGGATTGCTGTTGCCAGGTACCGTATTAATGGCCAGCCTCGGGGCGCTGGTGGGCAGTGGGCAGATTGGTCTTTATCCTGCCTGGGCGGCGGGTTTTGCCGGTTGCCTGATTGGCGATTGGGTCTCGTATGGCATCGGCTGGAAGTTTCAGGGGCCGTTGCACCGATGGAAATATCTGAAAAAGTATCAGGGCCTGCTGGATAAAACCGAGCACGCGCTGCATGAACACAGCATGTTTACCATTCTGGTAGGGCGCTTCGTCGGCCCGACGCGTCCGTTAATTCCATTGGCGGCGGGTATGCTTGAACTGCCGGTGCGCAAGTTCCTGCCACCTAACCTGATTGGCTGTATTCTCTGGCCGCCGGCTTATCTGATGCCAGGCATTCTGGCGGGAGTGGCGATTGATGTGCCACAGGCCGCGCAAGGCGGTAATTTTAAGTGGCTGCTGTTGCTGGTGGCGTTGCTGGTGTGGATGGGCTTCTGGCTGATGTGGCGCTGGTGGCGCAGTGGCAAAACTACCGACTGGGCAACGAAATATCTGCCTCAGGCGCGCTTGCGCTGGCTGGCACCGCTGGCGGCGGCTATCGGCGTGGCCGCGTTTACCGCCATTCAGTATCATCCGATGATGCCCATCTTCCGCCATCTGTTGTGGAAGGTGTTCTTCGCTTAAGGCTTTTTCACGCCAAGGATGGCAGCCGCTTCACTCTCTCCACTGATCAAGCTTGCGGTGCTGCCATCCCAGTAAATCCGGCCATCAACTACCACCAGACTGCGCGGCGCAATTTGCTGGGCATCTTCCAGGCTGTGCGACACCATCAGCAGCGTAATATTGCGGCTTTCGCACACCGAACGCACCAGTTGCAGCATCTCACCGCGCAGCGCCGGATCGAGCGCAGAGAAGGGCTCATCGAGCAGTAGGATCGGTTGATCGCGCAGCAGGCAGCGCGCTAAGGCCACGCGCTGACGTTGACCGCCGGAAAGCTCGCCTGGCAAGCGATTCAGCATCTCGGCTAATCCGGTTTGTTCAGCGATGGCGGCCAGCTGTTGCTGCTGTTCCCGCGTCAGTTTCAGGCCCGGATGCAAACCTAACCCCATATTTTGCTGCACTGTGAGATGCGGGAACAGATTGTTCTCCTGAAACAGCATCGACACCGGCCGCGCCGAGGGCACGCTACGCGTATGATCGACGCCATTCATCATCAGGGTTCCCTGACTCACCGGTAGAAACCCGCCGATCAAACTAAGCAAGGTGCTTTTGCCTGCGCCGCTGGGGCCGAGGATCGCCAGACGCTCACCCGCCAGGGCTTCAAAACGGAAGCGCATTGGCAGATGCTGGAAAAGGTAAGTGAGATTATTCAGTGTCAGCATGGCGACCTGGCAGTTTTTCCATCAGGGTAAAGAGTAAAAGGCATAGTAAAAACAGTAGCAGTGCCGTAACGGCACCGTCTGCGCCGCGATAGGCACCAATCTGCTGGAACAGATAGAACGGCAGCGTGCGGAAATCGGCGCTGCCAAACAGGGCCACCACGCCGAAATCCCCAATCGACAGCACACAGGCAAACGCCAGCGCCTGCGCGATGGGACGCTTTAGCGCTCGCAGTTCTATCAGTTTCAGGCGGTTAATCCCCGTGATGCCCAGCGAAGCACAGAGCTGGCTGTAACGGGCGCTGATATCGCGCATCGGGTTTTCCAGCACTTTCATCGCATAGGGGATGGCAATCAGCGCATTGGTGAAGATCACTAAGCCATCGGCACGCTGCGGCAGGCCGATGGTGGCGTTGAACAGCAGGAAAAAGCCGCTAGCCAGCACGATGCCGGGCATCGCCAGGATCAGCATGCCGCTCAGTTCCATCGCCTGTGCCGTCACGTTGCGCTGACGCTGCCGCAGCTCACGGCTGCTCCATAGCAACATCATGGTCAGCACCACGCACAGCAATCCGGCGCCGATGGCGATGCGCAGTGAGGTGAAGGTCGCTTGCCATAAGGCTGACTGCTGCAGTGCACCCGCCACGCCACCGCGCAAACCATCAACCACTACTGCGGCGAGCGGCGGCAGCAACAGTATCAGCGCGCAAACAATCAACAGCGTGTCGCCAAGCCGGGCGTGCCACGAATCCTGAGGATCGCGCCAGCCACGAATATTTTGGCTGCCGGTGGGAATAACTTTACTGAAGCGCTGGCTTAACAGCACCAGCAACAGACAACAGCCGAGCTGTAACAGTGCCAGCAATGCCGCACGGCTGGGATCGTAATCAAAACTCAGCGCCTGATAAATTGCCAGCTCTAGTGTGGTGGCGCGCGGTCCGCCGCCTAGTGCCAGCACGGTGGCAAAACTGGCGAAGCACAGCATAAAGATCAGTGCTGCGGTGGGCAGAATCTGGCGTCGCATCCAGGGCCACTCGACTAAACGAAACAGGTTCCAGCCGCGCAGACCCAACTGGGCGGCTAACTGGCGCTGTTCACCGGGAATGCTCTCAAGCGCCTGCAGTAACATGCGGGTGGCGAGAGGAAGGTTGAAGAAGACGTGCGCGAGTAAAATGCCCTGCAAGCCATAGGGCGAGAAGGTGTAATCAATACCAAGCAGGTTGCAGAGTTGCGCCAGCCAGCCGCTGCGACCGTAAACACTGAGCAAGCCAAACACCGCCACTAAAACCGGCAATACCAGCGTCATAGCACACAGGCGCAGCAACAGCGAACGTCCCGGAAAGCGGCGACGATACAGCGCACGCGCCAGCAGAATCGACGGCAGTACCGAGAGCAGGGCAGACAGCAGCGCCTGCTCAAACGAAAAGGCCAGGACGTGGTGTAGGTAACTGTCTGACAGCAGGGCGCGCCAGTCAGTGACCGGCGCCGCCATCACTAAGGCACCAAACGCCAGCAGTGCCACTGCGCACAATAGCAGCGCAACGGCACTTCCAGGAATTAACCAGGTTGGCATTAACGGCTAACAGCTTGCTGCCAGGTGCGAATCCAGTCAGCGCGATGATCGGCCACTTCGGCTGAGCTGTATTGCAGCGCATTCGCCGGAACGGTCAGTGACTGGTAACCCGCAGGCAAATCGCTTTTGATTACCGGATACATCCAGTTGCCGGTCGGAATGGTCTGCTGGAAGGCGGGCGACACCATAAATTGCATAAACTGCTGCGCCAACTTAGGTTGTTTACTGCTGGCAAGCTGCGCGGCGACTTCCACCTGCAGATAGTGACCTTCACTGAAAGGCGCAGCGGCGTAGTTATCTTTCTTCTCTTCAATGATGTGATATGCCGGAGAAGTGGTGTAACTCAGCACCAGATCGCCTTCGCCTTTTAGGAACAAACCATAGGCTTCGCTCCAGCCTTTGGTGACGGTGACCGTTTTCTGTGCCAGCTTCTGCCAGGCGTCAGGCGCTTTCTCGCCGTACACTTTCTGCATCCACAGCAGCAGCCCTAATCCCGGCGTGCTGGTGCGCGGATCTTCATAAATCACACGCCACTTTTCCGGACTTTCGACCAGTTCTTTCAGGCTTTTCGGTGGGTTCTTCAGCTTATTTTTATCGTAGACGAAGGCGAAGTAGCCGTAATCGAACGGAACGAAGGTGTCGTTATGCCAGCCATCGGGCAGTTGCAATTTACTGGTGTCGACTGCACTTTTCGCAAACAGGCCGGTTTTCTCGGCGGCTTGCACCAGATTGTTATCAAGACCCAGCACCACATCGGCTTTGCTATTTTTGCCTTCCATGCGCACGCGGTTGAGCAGCGAGACACCATCTTCCAGCGCCACATACTTCAGTTCGCAGCCGCATTCGGCTTCAAAGGCTTTTTTGACGGCGGGACCGGGGCCCCACTCTGCAGAGAACGAGTCGTAGGTGTAAACGGTAAGAACGGGCTTGGCAGCCAACACCGGGGCAGAGACCAGCAGCAACACGGGCAAGACTTTGTTTAACACTTTGCGCTCCTTGAGGAGAAAATAAGGTTGAGTCGCAAAGGATCTGAGTTAGCGGGCATCTCAAATCCCTACGCCGGTATGAGCCGGATCAGGTTCGACGGGTTTATCTCAGCCCAAAAAGCAGGGCACCCCGTTGAGAACGGCCTATTTTAGACACTTCTGTGACAGTGCGAAAGCATCACAACTCAGGAGGCGCAAACCAGGCCGATTTAAAGTCAAACCAGCCAAGGGTGTTAAGGCGCACGCCACGCATACTGCGCTGGCCTTCCAACAGCAACCAGTGATGGAAAAGCGGATGAACAAAGTCGCTATTAACCAACTGCTTGCTCCAGTCTGCCAGCGGCAAGGTTTTCTGCCGCCATTGCTGAGCATCGGCGTGCCAGTCAATCGGAACGCAGTGGTGCATCAGCGGCAGCTCGTAGAGCTGGGCAAAAAGTGCGTATTCGAGCGGCAGAGTGAAGTTGACGCTGCCGAGCCAGATGTCACTTTCTCCCGCACCTTCGAACCACTCTTCGTAGCTCAACTCGCGCGTGATCAGTTCGACACCCTGTTCAGCCAGCAACGGGCGCAGGGCGTTGGCAATCCCTTCATGCTCGACATGATGGCTGTACCAGCTGATGGTCAGTTGCGTTAGTCCATCGGGCTTTTCGGCTGGAGTGAGATCGCGGCGATGGTGCCAGCGTGGTAAGAATCCGTATGCCGGGAACCAGTAGCGCTGATAGCCAACACCCGCATGGTTGAGCAGGGCAATCGGGTTGAACAGATAGCTCACCCAGCGACGGAAATTTGCCTCCTTGCCTCGCTCAGAGCGCTGGTCGAACAGCAGGAAATAGCAACCTTCTTCTAGTCGGCTCTCTTCGGATTTCTCATCGGCGGTTTCTCCCTGCAGCTTCACGCCGGCATACACCAGTTCGTCGCTGATTTCGGGCAGCACCCAAATCGATACGTCATCAATCAGCGCGCGATAGCCAAAATAGTCATCAAAGGCGGCGATTTTCAGCTGCGTCTGCTGATTGCGCACCACGCTGTAAGGGCCGGTGCCAATAGGCTGGCGGGCAAAATGGCGTAACGTCGGCCATTCGCGCGGCAGGATCATCGCGCTGACGCTGGCCAGTAGCCACGGCAGCCAGCTATCGGGCTGTGTCAGATGAATATCCAGCGTCCAGGGCGCGGGAGAGTGCAGTTTGTCGATATGCGAGAACAGCGGCTGACTGCGTACGCGATCCAGCGAGGCGATAACGTCTTCCATCTCCAGTTCGCGGCCGTGATGAAAGCGAATCGCGGGACGTAAAAAGAAGCGCCAGTGAAGAGGGGAGGTTTGCTGCCAGTGATGGGCGATATCCGCTTCGATTTCCCCCTTTTCCTCATTTATCCGCGTCAGGCCGTTAAAGATTTGTCGCGCCAGATGTGTTTCCGAACGGCGCAGCGGCGAACCGGGCAGTAGATTCGGCAGCGGACGATAATAGAGCACGCGCAGGATGTGTTTGCCCTGACGAAAACTGCGTCCGAGGTGGGCCGCAATCATCTGGCGTACCTGATCCTTATCGCCAACCAGTTGTACCAGCTGTTCGATGCGATCCTGATCCAGCAAGTCCTCGGCGCGCTGCTGCTGGAGTGCCAGGCCGGTGTAATTGAAACTCAGGGTCGAACGCTTGCCGCGCCCGGCTTCCGCCTGCCAAATCAGCCAGCCGGCAGACTGCATGGCATTAAGCAAATTGCGCATATGGCGGCGCGAGCAGTGCAGCCGTTCAGCCAGCTCGCTTAAGGTGGTTTCCTGATCCACACCCTGGCAGCTTTGCCACAGGCGGATGAACTGCTGTTGCAGTCGCGCAGAGGACATAAAAGGGGAACTCCTTCTCAGAATCGCTCAGTTTTTCCTGCCTCATATTAGAGGCATACTGCCAGGCAATGGAAGAGCGGGAGGCATTCAGCAATGAATGGCGCTCTGCCAGCGGTTCCGCCGACGTGGAGCCTTTTCTGAGTAGGGTGCATTTCACCGCCAGCAGCGTTTTCTCTGCTGGCTTTTTTCGTTTTGCTGTGAAATCTTCTACCCTCTTTGTCTTAGCCTCATTTCTCCGCAAAGGGATTTCTGCATGAAATCGCTGTTAACGCGCCAGCGTCGTCTCAACCCGGTTTATCTCTCTTTTATGGCGGTGTCGTTTATGACTGGTGTCGCCGGTGCTTTGCAGGCACCCACGCTCAGTCTGTTTTTGACACGCGAAGTGCAGGTGCGACCGTTTTGGGTCGGGCTGTTTTTTACCATTAACGCGATTGCCGGGATTGTGATTAGCCTGCTGATGGCGAAGCGTTCGGATAATCGCGGCGATCGTCGTAATCTGATCCTGTTTTGTTGCCTGATGGCGGTACTGAATGCGCTGCTATTCGCCTTTAATCGTCATTACCTGACGTTGATTAGCGTGGGCGTGTTGCTGTCGGCGCTGGCCAGCGTGGCGATACCGCAGATCTTTGCGCTGGCACGCGAGTATGCCGATCAGTCGGCGCGTGAAGTGGTGATGTTCAGCTCGGTGATGCGTGCGCAGCTGTCGCTGGCGTGGGTGATTGGCCCGCCGCTGTCTTTCGCCTTAGCGCTTAACTATGGCTTCGTGACGCTGTTCTGCGTGGCGGCGGCGATTTTCCTGCTCAGTATGCTGCTTATCTGGCGCACTCTGCCATCAGTACCGCGCGTGGCTGCGACGCCAGAGCAAGTGCTGACCCAACTGAGCCCGTGGAAAGATAGCCAGGTGCGAATGCTGTTTATCGCCTCGGTGGTGATGTGGGTATGCAACACCATGTATATCATCGATATGCCGCTGTATATCAGCTCCACGCTGGGGCTGCCGGAAAAGCTGGCGGGCTTATTGATGGGGACGGCGGCAGGATTGGAGATTCCGATCATGCTGCTGGCAGGGCATTACGCGAAGCGCTTCGGTAAACGCAAGTTAGTGTTACTCGCGCTGGTGGCGGCGATCCTGTTCTATCTTGGGCTGGTGATGTTCCAGTCACGCACGGCGTTAATGGTGTTGCAGCTGTTTAACGCGGCGTTTATTGGCATCGTCGCGGGGATTGGCATGTTGTGGTTTCAGGATCTCATGCCGGGACGCGCAGGCGCGGCGACCACCATGTTTACCACCTCGATATCGACCGGTTTGATTATTGCGGGATTGATACAGGGCACGCTGAGCGAGCGTTTTGGGCATGAGTCAGTGTATTGGCTGGCACTGGTGATGGCGGTTGTGGCGCTGGGGCTGGCGTCGCGCGTACGTGATGCCCGATAAACGAAAAGTCGCCTGCAAAGGCGACTTTTGGGACATCCAGAGCGTCTCTATTCGGTGCGCATTCAAACGCACCGAATAAGGCATTAACGCAGGAATGCTGGCTGAGTGGTCTCGTAGTTGGAGATTGACGCTTCGTGTTGCAGCGTCAAACCAATGCTGTCGAGACCATTGATCATGCAGTGACGGCGGAAGCTGTCGATTTCAAAGCTGTAAGACTTATCACCGGCCGTCACGGTCTGCGCTTCCAGATCCACGGTAAAGGTCACGCCCGGCTGCGCGGCCACCAGTTTGAACATCTCATCCACTTCTTCATCGCTCAACTTCACTGGCAGCAACTGGTTGTTAAAGCTGTTGCCATAGAAGATGTCCGCGAAGCTTGGCGCAATCACCACGTGGAAACCGAAATCGGTCAGTGCCCATGGGGCGTGTTCACGCGAGGAGCCGCAGCCAAAGTTTTCACGTGCCAGCAAGATGCTGGTGCCTTTGAATTCCGGCTTGTTCAGCACGAAACCTGGAGTAGGGACGGTGCCGGCATCATCTTCGAAACGCCAATCGTGGAACAGGTGAGCACCGAAGCCGGTGCGCGTCACTTTTTGCAGGAACTGCTTTGGAATGATGGCATCGGTGTCGACGTTCGCAGCATCCAATGGCGCCACAATTCCGGTGTGTTGAGTAAATTTGTTCGCCATGGCTTAAGCTCCCTGAGTCAATTCACGAATGTCGGCAAAACGACCGGTGACCGCTGCAGCCGCCGCCATCGCCGGGCTCACTAAGTGAGTGCGACCGCCACGGCCCTGACGACCTTCAAAGTTACGGTTACTGGTGGATGCGCAACGCTCGCCGGGATTCAGACGGTCATTGTTCATCGCCAGGCACATGGAGCAGCCAGGCAAACGCCATTCAAAACCGGCTTCGAGGAAAATCTTATCCAGACCTTCTGCTTCTGCCTGGGCTTTAACCGGACCCGAACCTGGCACCACCATCGCCACCACGCCCGGCGCCACTTTGCGGCCTTTGGCGATAGCAGCGGCAGCCCGCAGGTCTTCAATACGTGAGTTGGTGCAGGAACCGATAAAGACTTTGTCGATGGCGACTTCCGTCAGTTTGATGCCCGGCTGCAGATCCATATAGGCCAGCGCTTTCTCAGCAGAAGCACGCTCAACCGGATCGGCAAAGGATTGTGGATTCGGGATCGCCTGATCAACCGCCATCACCTGGCCTGGGTTGGTGCCCCAGGTCACTTGCGGAGCAATATCCGCCGCGTTCAGAGTGACCGTGGTGTCGAATTTGGCATCGCTGTCGGACTTCATGGTGCGCCAGTAAGCGACCGCTTGTTCCCACTGCTCGCCCTTCGGTGCGAACTGCTTGTCTTTCAGGTAAGCAAAAGTAGTGTCATCCGGCGCGACCAGGCCCGCTTTGGCACCCATCTCAATCGCCATGTTACACAACGTCATGCGACCTTCCATACTCAGCGCTTCAATCGCCGGGCCACAGAATTCGACGACGTGACCGGTACCGCCGGCGCTGCCGGTTTTACCGATAATTGCCAACACGATATCTTTTGCCGTAATGCCCGGCGCCGCTTCGCCCAGCACTTCAATCTTCATGGTTTTGGCACGGCCCTGCTTCAGGGTTTGTGTGGCAAACACATGTTCAACTTCGGAGGTGCCGATACCGAATGCCAGCGAACCGAATGCGCCGTGGGTCGCGGTGTGGGAATCGCCGCAGACGATGGTCATGCCTGGCAGCGTCATCCCTTGTTCAGGCCCAATCACGTGCACGATGCCCTGGAACGGGTGATTCAGGTCATACAGCTGAATGCCGAACTCAGCACAGTTCTTGATCAGCTCTTGCATCTGAATACGCGCCATCTCACCCGACGCGTTAATGTCTTTGGTCTGGGTAGAAACGTTGTGGTCCATGGTGGCGAACGTCTTCGACGGCTGGCGCACTTTGCGGCCGTGAGCGCGCAGGCCATCAAAGGCCTGCGGTGACGTCACTTCATGGATCAGATGGCGATCGATGTACAGTAACGGGGTTTCGTTTGGAGCTTCGTGGACGACATGTGCATCAAATAACTTCTGGTATAAGCTTTTCATTTTATTATTTTTCCTCAGCGATGAAACCGGCAATGATGCTGCCCATTTCATCTGTGCTCACAGCTGGGCCGTTACCGGCTAAATCGCGGGTACGATGGCCCGCTTCCAGCGCACGGCTGACCGCACGCTCGATGCTGTCTGCGGCTTCAGCTGCATTCAGGCTGAAGCGCAACAGCAGAGACAACGAGAGAATCTGAGCAATCGGGTTCGCAATGTTCTGACCGGCGATATCGGGTGCGGAACCGCCTGCAGGCTCATACAGACCGAATCCTTCTTCGTTCATGCTGGCAGAAGGCAGCATGCCCATTGAACCGGTGATCATCGCGCATTCGTCTGACAGGATGTCACCGAACAGGTTAGAACAGAGCAGCACATCAAACTGTGATGGATCTTTAATCAACTGCATGGTGGCGTTATCGATGTACATATGGCTCAACTGCACATCCGGGTAATCTTTTGCCACTTCATTTACGATTTCGCGCCACATCACTGAAGTCTGCAGCACGTTGGCTTTATCTACCGACGTGACTTTGTTGCGACGCTTGCGTGCGGCTTCAAAGGCGTTGCGCGCAATACGCTCGATCTCGAAACGGTGATACACCTCGGTATCAAATGCACGCTCATGTGGACCGCTACCTTCGCGCCCTTTAGGCTGACCAAAGTAGATACCGCCGGTTAATTCACGCACGCACAGGATGTCGAAACCGCGTGCGGCGATGTCGCTGCGCAGTGGGCAAAACGCTTCCAGACCTTTATATAAAGAAGCAGGGCGCAGGTTGCTGAACAACTTGAAGTGCTTACGCAGCGGCAACAGTGCGCCACGCTCAGGCTGACCCGCAGGCGGCAGGTGTTCCCATTTTGGTCCACCGACAGAGCCGAACAGAATCGCATTGGCCTGCTCTGCACCGGCAACGGTGGCAGGCGGCAGCGGTTCACCGTGACGATCGATGGCGATACCGCCAACATCATATTCGCTGGTGGTGATACGCATGTCGAAGCGTGCGCGAATTGCATCAAGAACCTTGATAGCCTGCGCCATCACTTCCGGGCCGATTCCGTCGCCTGGCATTACCGCAATATGATAAGACTGAGTCATAGTTACACCGTTTCCTTCTGATCTTTAAATTTACGCTGCAATTCTTTTTCTACCTGTTTGGCGCGCCAGATATTGTTCAGGGCGTTCACCATCGCCTTGGCAGAAGATTCGACGATATCGGTCGCCAGGCCCACGCCATGGAATTTACGACCGTTGTAGTTCACCACGATATCTACCTGACCCAGCGCATTCTCGCCATGGCCCTTTGCGGTCAACGTGTAGTTCACCAGCTCCGCTTCAAAACCGGTGATGCGGTTGATGGCCTGATACACGGCATCAACCGGACCGTTGCCGGTCGCGGCATCAGCTTTGGTCTCTTCGCCACAGCCCAACTGCACTGATGCGGTGGCAGTGACGCTGGAACCGGTCTGAACGTTGAATTCGTTCAGCTGGAAATATTCTGGCTCTTCGTTCTGCTTGTTGATGAAAGCGAGTGCTTCCAAATCGTAATCAAATACCTGGCCTTTCTTGTCGGCCAGCTTCAGGAAGGCATCGTATAAAGCATCGACGTTGTAGTCGGCATCTTTGTAGCCCATTTCTTCCATACGATGTTTCACCGCAGCACGGCCGGAGCGTGAAGTCAGGTTCAACTGAATTTTGTGTAAGCCGATGGATTCTGGGGTCAGGATTTCGTAGTTTTCGCGGTTCTTCAACACGCCATCCTGATGGATGCCAGAGGAGTGAGCAAACGCACCGGTACCCACAATCGCTTTGTTGGCCGGAATCGGCATGTTGCAGATTTGGCTGATCAACTGGCTGGTACGGTAGATTTCCTGATGATGAATATTGGTATGCAAGTTCATGATCTGCTGACGGGTTTTAATCGTCATGATCACTTCTTCCAACGCACAGTTACCGGCACGCTCGCCCAAACCATTGATGGTGCCTTCAACCTGACGCGCACCTGCTAACACCGCTGCAACGGCATTGCCAGTTGCCATGCCCAAATCATCATGGGTGTGAACGGACAAGATGGCTTTATCAATGTTAGGAACACGTTCGCGCAACTGGCTAAAGATGTTGGCGTACTCGTGCGGCAAGGTGTAGCCGACCGTATCCGGGATGTTAATGGTGGTCGCACCGGCGTTGATCGCGGCTTCGACTACGCGACAAAGATCGTCGATCGGGGTACGACCGCCATCTTCACAAGAGAACTCAACGTCGTCGGTGTAATTACGAGCACGTTTAATCGAGGCTACCGCGCGTTCAATCACATCTGGCAGCGTACTGCGCAACTTGGTGGCGATATGCATTGGCGAGGTGGCGAGGAAGGTATGAATGCGGAATGCTTCAGCAACACGCAATGCCTCATAGGCGGCATCAATATCCTTATCAACGCAACGTGCCAGAGCGGCAACGCGGCTGTTTTTCACCGAGCGCGCGATGGTCTGCACCGATTCGAAATCGCCAGGCGAAGAGATGGGGAAACCGACTTCCATTACATCCACGCCCATACGCTCCAGCGCCAGGGCGATCTGCAGTTTTTCTTTAACACTCAGGCTGGCCTGCAATGCCTGCTCGCCGTCGCGCAGAGTGGTATCGAAAATAATAACTTGCTGGCTCATGGTCATCTTCCTTTTGCTTTAACTCAACTTCGCCGGTGTAACGAGCATAAAAAAACCCGCGCATCGGCGCGGGTTTTTTAAACTTCTTCAGGTTCGAATCAGTGATTGATTCCACCCACAAGTCTACCGCGCAAACTGAATGCGTTTAGTAGTAGACCGAGTAGGCGGAAAGAATGAAACATGAATCAAACCTCGTAAATTTTGTGCTGCACATATTGATACTGGGATTGCTGCGGGAAGTCAACCCTAAGTGAAAGGGTATTTCTTTTGCCGGTCAAGGGCGATCTGCTGCGAATATCCCGCTATACAGAGCTTTGGCATTAATTAGCAGCACGCATAACGACTTAAACAGCCTAAAAAAAATTTTATAAAACTGAAGTAATTTTAAGTTGTTGAATTTAATGATTTTAATTGGATTTTGTGTGTAATCATAAAAACAGGATTTTGCGGGTTGCTTAGCACAATGTCATGCAGGAAGCGGATTTTGGAGTTAATCACGCCAGAAAGTAATATTCAGGAAAAATTGTGGGCTAACCGGCCAGGCAATATGAAAATCATATTTCTTAGAACACGCTGCAAATAATCAGTAAACCAGCATTTTCATCTGTGGTTGTGGGATGGCATTAGTTTAATCCTCGCGAGCGATTATCACGTGTCAGTGCCTTTTGTGCCGAAATCAGCCTGCCGCAGCGTCCTGTCGTTTGCAGGCCGGGTTTTCTGCGGTTATGGTAATCGACCTACTCTTAAAAGAATCAACTCAAGTAGATTCCCTGTACCTGGAGGGCAGAAATGAATTCTGCCCTCTGAGCATAAACATAAGGTTTTGATCTTAACTGGCGAATACGGGGCTGGGTGCGAGTGGCGCAGGGACAATGCGCGTCACGGGATCCGGTTCCTCAAGCCTGGAGGCAGAAAATGGAGATGTTGTCAGGAGCCGAAATGGTCGTCCGTTCGTTAATCGATCAGGGCGTTAAGCAGGTATTCGGCTATCCGGGCGGAGCGGTGCTCGACATTTACGATGCGCTGCAAACGGTCGGTGGTATTGACCACGTATTAGTGCGTCACGAGCAAGGCGCAGTGCATATGGCGGATGGTCTGGCACGCGCGACCGGCGAAGTCGGCGTGGTGCTGGTCACCTCAGGTCCAGGCGCAACCAATGCCATTACCGGTATTGCGACGGCCTATATGGATTCGATTCCGATGGTGATTCTATCGGGTCAGGTGCCGTCTTCACTGATTGGCTACGATGCGTTCCAGGAGTGCGACATGGTCGGGATTTCCCGTCCAGTGGTCAAACACAGCTTCCTGGTGAAAAACGCGGAAGAGATCCCAACCGTGCTGAAAAAAGCCTTCTGGCTGGCAGCAAGCGGCCGTCCAGGCCCGGTGGTGATCGACCTGCCAAAAGATATTCTCAACCCCGCGAACAAACTGCCGTACGTCTATCCCGAGACGGTCAGCATGCGCTCTTATAACCCAACGATTCAGGGCCATAAAGGGCAGATCAAACGCGCACTGCAAACCTTGCTGGCTGCACATAAGCCGGTAATTTATGCCGGTGGCGGCGCCATTATGTCGGGATGCGAGGCGGAACTGCTGCAGTTGGCGGAACAGTTGAATATCCCGGTCACCATGTCGCTGATGGGCCTGGGCGTGTTCCCTGGCACGCATCGCCAAAGTGTCGGTATGTTGGGGATGCACGGGACTTACGAAGCCAACATGACCATGCACAATGCGGATTTGATTTTCGGCATTGGCGTGCGCTTCGATGATCGTACCACCAATAACCTGGCGAAATACTGCCCTAACGCCACCATCATGCATATCGACGTCGATCCGACCTCGATTTCCAAGACCGTCAGCGCGGATATCCCGATTGTCGGTGATGCGAAGCAGACGCTGTCGCAGATGCTGGAATTGCTGGCGCAAAGCGATGCTAAGCAAGAGCTGGATAGCCTACGAGACTGGTGGCAGACCATTGATGGCTGGCGCAGCCGTAAGTGCCTCGAGTTCGATCGCACCAGCGACAAAATCAAACCGCAGGCCGTTATCGAAACTATTTGCCGCCTGACCAAAGGCGAGGCTTACGTCACCTCTGACGTCGGCCAACATCAGATGTTCGCCGCGCTCTATTATCAGTTCGATAAGCCACGTCGCTGGATTAACTCTGGTGGCCTCGGCACCATGGGCTTCGGCTTACCGGCCGCCTTGGGCGTGAAAATGGCGTTGCCAGACGAGACCGTGATTTGCGTGACCGGTGACGGCAGCATCCAGATGAACATCCAGGAACTGTCGACGGCGCTGCAGTACGATTTACCGGTGCTAGTGCTGAACCTCAACAACGGTTTCCTCGGCATGGTGAAGCAGTGGCAGGATATGATTTATTCCGGCCGCCACTCGCAATCCTACATGCAATCTCTGCCGGACTTCGTGCGTTTAGCCGAAGCTTACGGACATGTGGGGATTTCCATCGCGCATCCCGCTGAGCTGGAAGAGAAGCTGCAGCTGGCACTGGATACCCTGGCGAAAGGGCGTCTGGTGTTTGTTGATGTGAATATCGACGGCAGCGAGCACGTTTACCCGATGCAGATTCGCGGCGGTTCGATGGATGAGATGTGGCTGAGCAAAACGGAGAGGACTTAATTATGCGTCGTGTGTTATCGGTATTGCTGGAAAATGAATCCGGCGCATTGTCTCGCGTGGTGGGTTTGTTCTCACAGCGCGGCTACAACATCGAAAGCCTGACCGTTGCGCCAACGGACGATCCAACGCTGTCACGCATGACTATTCAGACGGTCGGCGACGCGAAAGTGCTGGAGCAGATTGAGAAGCAGCTGCACAAGCTGGTGGACGTGTTACGTGTCAGCGAGTTGGGGCAGGGTGCCTACGTTGAACGCGAAATCATGCTGGTGAAGATTCAGGCGAGCGGTTACGGCCGTGAAGAAGTGAAGCGCAGCGCGGAAATTTTCCGTGGTCAGATTATCGATGTGACGCCAACGCTGTACACGGTTCAGCTGGCAGGCACCAGTGATAAGCTCGATGCCTTCCTCAACACCGTGCGCGATGTTGCTGAGATCGTTGAAGTAGCACGTTCGGGGATTGTTGGTGTATCACGTGGTGATCGTGTGATGCGTTAATCCCGCAGAGTGACCATCCTGCTTCAAAGCTAACCCGGCGTAATGCCGGGTTTTTTTATTTAATGCGCTTGTGAGAGCTGCCCGATAAAAGCGGTTGCTCAGCGTAGTGTTCTGCGGTTAGATGTTACAAATGTTTTACCCATAGCTACTCTGCGGACATTTGCCCAGCCCTGGCTTATCAGAATTAAGGTGTCATCGTGAAACTGGATGAAATTGCGCGCCTGGCGGGCGTGTCGCGCACCACGGCCAGCTACGTTATCAATGGCAAAGCGCGGCAGTATCGTGTCAGCGACAAAACCGTCGAAAAAGTCATGGCGGTGGTGCGTGAACATAATTATCACCCCAATGCTGTCGCGGCAGGCCTGCGCGCCGGGCGTACGCGTTCTATTGGCCTGGTGATTCCGGATCTGGAAAACACCAGTTACACGCGCATTGCCAACTATCTGGAGCGACAGGCGCGCCAGCGCGGCTATCAGTTGCTGATTGCCTGCTCGGAAGACCAGCCGGACAATGAAATGCGCTGTATTGAACATCTGCTGCAACGTCAGGTGGATGCGATTATCGTTTCAACCTCGCTGCCTCCAGAGCACCCCTTTTATCAGCGCTGGATCAACGATCCGCTGCCGATTATCGCGCTGGACCGCGCGCTGGATCGTGAACACTTCACCAGTGTGGTTGGCGCCGATCAGGACGATGCGCACGCGCTGGCGGCTGAATTGCGTCAGCTTCCGGTGAAAAACGTGCTGTTCCTTGGCGCGTTGCCCGAGTTGTCAGTGAGTTTCCTGCGTGAAATGGGCTTCCGCGATGCGTGGAAAGACGATGAACGTTCGGTGGATTACCTCTACTGCAACAGTTTCGATCGTGCTGCGGCTGCCACATTGTTCGAAAAATACCTCGAAGATCATCCAATGCCGGATGCACTGTTTACCACCTCATTCGGTCTGCTGCAGGGTGTGATGGACATTACCCTGAAGCGTGATGGGCGCCTGCCAACTGACCTTGCTATTGCCACATTTGGCGACCACGAGTTACTGGACTTTTTAGAGTGTCCGGTACTGGCGGTGGGTCAGCGTCATCGTGATGTGGCCGAGCGCGTGCTGGAATTAGTTTTGGCTTCGCTGGATGAACCGCGTAAACCCAAGCCGGGATTAACCCGTATTCGCCGCAATTTATTCCGTCGTGGCCAATTAAGCCGCCGCACTAATTGAAATCGCGGGCAGATCGCTGCCCGCACTTATTAATCATCCAGATATTTTTCTGCCATAGGACTGGGGTAAAAAAGCGTAAATTGTCACCGCTTTTCCTAACGAATTATCTGCGCTCAATTTTCTTATTTGTTTACATCTTCAGCAGTGACGCGTAGCAGAGCTGGCGCGATGGTGCTGGGCTTCCTTTCAGAAATCCCCTAAAATGCAGCCGCTGTCGCATATCCCGGGATAATTATCTTTTGCGATCAAAACGCTTTATTTTTCGCCATTTTTCAAATCGTGAAAATTTTTATTCCACTATTCATCAGGTTAATTTTTAATTTTGCCATTCATTGCCCCTAATTACCCTCCACTAAATAATTCTCACCCTTGTAAAGAGTGATATTCACTTGTCGTTGCGGCTTGACAAGGATTTCATAGGCTCCGTAAACTCGTTTCGTGGTAAAAAGTGGGATAAAGTGGTGAAAACGGGTGATTGGGGGGTAGGACTGACATGTTCCGAGGAGCAACGTTAGTCAATCTCGACGGCAAAGGCCGATTGGCGGTACCAACACGCTATCGCGAATTGCTCGTCGCGGAGTCTCAGGGGCAAATGGTGTGTACCATTGACCTCCACCAACCATGTCTGTTGCTTTATACCCTGCCCGAATGGGAAATCATCGAGAAAAAACTGGCGCGCTTATCCAGCATGAATCCGATTGAGCGTCGCGTGCAGCGACTGCTGTTAGGACATGCCAGTGAATGCCAGATGGATAATGCAGGTCGCTTGTTGCTGGCGAATACGCTACGCCAACATGCGAGCCTTACTAAAGAAGTGATGCTGGTCGGACAGTTCAACAAGTTTGAGCTGTGGGATGAACAGACCTGGTATCAACAAGTCAAGGACGATATTGACGCAGAACAGTCGGCTCAGGAGCCTTTATCTGAGCGGTTGCAGGACTTGTCGCTATAGCTATGCAGGAAAATTTTAAACACACCACAGTGCTGCTGGATGAGGCGGTTAACGGCCTCAATATCAGGGAAGACGGCATTTACATTGACGGCACTTTTGGTCGCGGTGGTCACTCACGCCTGATCCTTTCCCAGCTTGGTGAGAAGGGACAGTTGCTGGCGATTGACCGCGATCCGCAAGCCATAGCCGCCGCAGCTGAGATTCAGGATCCACGTTTTTCAATCGTGCACGGACCGTTTTCGGCGCTGGCAGAGTATGTCGAAGCGCGCGGCCTGACTGGCAAGATCGATGGTGTATTGCTCGATCTTGGCGTGTCATCACCACAGTTGGATGACGCAGAACGCGGATTCTCGTTTATGCGAGATGGGCCACTGGATATGCGCATGGACCCTACACGAGGCCAATCTGCGGCTGAGTGGCTGATGAAGGCGGATGAAGCTGATATTGCCTTCGTCATCAAGACTTACGGTGAAGAGAAGTTTGGCAAACGTATTGCACGCGCCATCGTCGAGCGTAATCGTGAACAGCCAATGACGCGCACCAAAGAATTAGCCACCGTCATCGCTGCCGCGATGCCGGTGAAAGACAAATTTAAGCATCCGGCCACGCGTACTTTCCAGGCGATTCGTATCTGGATCAACAGCGAACTGGAAGAGATCGATACTGCGCTGAAAGGGGCGATGTCGGTGCTGGCGCCTGGCGGTCGGTTATCGGTTATCAGCTTCCACTCACTGGAAGACCGTTTGGTGAAACGTTTTATGCGCGATCAGAGCCGAGGCCCGCAAGTTCCAGCGGGTATCCCAATGACCGAAAGCCAGCTTAAAGCGCTGGGCGGACGCGAGTTGAAAACCTTAGGCAAGCTGATTCCGGGTGAAGCGGAAGTGAGCGAGAACCCACGCGCGCGCAGTTCGGTACTGCGAATCGCTGAAAGGACTGCGACATGATCGGCAACGAGCGACACAGCCTGCCCGGCGTCATCGGCGGTGACCTGCTGCGATTCGGCAAGCTCCCGGTGTTGCTGCTGATTGCAGTGCTTGTGTCCTCGGTGTTGGTGGTCACCACCACGCACAGAACGCGCCTGTTAACGGCGCAGCGCGAACAGTTGGTTTTAGAACGTGATGCGCTCGATATCGAGTGGCGTAACCTGATTTTGGAAGAGAATGCGCTCGGCGACCATAGCCGGGTTGAGCGAATAGCAACCGATAAGCTGCAGATGCAGCATGTTGATCCTTCACAGGAAAATATCGTGGTGCAGAGATAAATAAGGAATCGCAGACCTCAATGAGCGGCGCAGGCAAAACGCTGAAGTTAAAAAAACAGGAAGATAAGGCCAGCTTTATAAGCTGGCGTTTTGCGTTGCTGTGCGGCTGTATTTTACTGGCTTTGGGCGGATTGTTATCACGCGTGGCGTGGTTACAAGTCATCAGCCCGGATAAGCTGGTCAAAGAAGGGGATTTGCGTTCGCTGCGTGTGCAATCTGTGCCCACTGCACGTGGCATGATCAGCGATCGTGCTGGCCGTCCATTAGCCGTCAGCGTGCCGGTGAATGCTATTTGGGCCGATCCTAAAGAGCTGATGGAACACGGTGGCGTGTCACTCGACAGTCGCTGGAAAGCCCTATCAGATGCGTTGTCTATCCCACTCGATCAACTCGCCGCGCGCGTGAATGCCAATCCTAAAGGGCGCTTTATCTATTTGGCGCGTCAGGTAAATCCGGCGATTGGCGAGTACGTCAAAAAACTCAAGCTGCCCGGCATTTACCTGCGTGAAGAGTCGCGTCGCTACTATCCAGCGGGGCAGGTCACTGCGCACCTGATCGGCTTTACTAACATTGATGGCCAGGGCATCGAGGGCATCGAAAAGAGCTTCGACAAGTGGCTGACCGGTGCGCCAGGCGAACGTACGGTGCGCAAAGATCGCTTCGGTCGTGTGATTGAAGATATCTCCTCTGTGGACAGTCGCGCGGCACACAACCTGACGTTAAGCATCGACGAGCGTTTGCAGGCGCTGGTATACCGCGAACTGAACAATGCCGTGGCCTTCAACAAAGCGGAGTCAGGCACTGCCGTTCTGGTGGATGTGAACACTGGCGAAGTGCTGGCGATGGCGAACAGCCCGGCTTATAACCCGAACAATCTCTCCAACACGCCGAAAGATGTGATGCGCAACCGTGCTATTACCGACATCTTCGAGCCAGGCTCCACCGTCAAACCGATGGTGGTGATGACCGCGCTGCAGCGTGGCGTGGTGAAAGAGAACAGCGTACTGAATACCGTGCCATACCGCGTCAATGGTCATGAGATCAAGGACGTGGCGCGCTACAACGAATTGACCCTTACCGGGGTTTTACAGAAGTCGAGTAACGTCGGGGTTTCACGTTTGGCGTTAGCGATGCCCTCCTCAGCACTCGTAGATACTTACGCGCGCTTTGGGCTGGGTAAACCGACCAATTTGGGGCTGGTCGGGGAAAGTAGTGGCTTATACCCTCAAAAACAACGGTGGTCTGACATAGAGAGGGCCACCTTCTCTTTCGGCTACGGGCTAATGGTAACGCCGTTACAGTTAGCGCGAGTCTACGCAACCATTGGCAGCTATGGCATCAATCGCCCGCTGTCGATCACCAAAGTTGACCCGCCGGTGGCGGGTGAACGCGTTTTCCAGGAAGACCTGGTGAAAACGGTGATGCACATGATGGAAAGCGTTGCGTTGCCAGGTGGCGGTGGGGTTAAAGCCGCCATCAAGGGTTATCGCATCGCGATTAAAACCGGTACCGCCAAAAAGGTCGGGCCGGACGGACGCTACGTCAATAAATACATTGCTTACACGGCGGGTGTTGCACCTGCCAGTCGCCCTCGTTTTGCGCTGGTGGTGGTGATCAACGATCCTCAGGCCGGTAAATATTATGGTGGTGCGGTTTCTGCACCGGTGTTTGGCGCCATCATGGGCGGTGTATTACGCACCATGAACATTGAACCTGATGCGTTGCCAACAGTTGATAAAGGCGAGTTGGTGAAGAACAGAAGTGAGGAATCAAGTGACCGATCGTAACCTGCGCGATTTACTGGCCCCGTGGGTGCCGGGTGCGCCGGCGCGTCCACTCCGTGACATGACACTAGACAGCCGCGCTGCGGCTGCTGGCGATCTGTTTATCGCCGTGGCGGGCCATCATGCTGATGGACGTCGTTTTATTCCGCAGGCTATTGCCCAGGGCGTGACGGCAGTGATTGCCGAAGCTGAGGGTGAAGCCAGCGATGGAGATATCCGCGAGATGCATGGCGTCCCGGTTATCTATCTGGCGCAGTTGCAGCAGCGTCTCTCTGCACTGGCCGGGCGCTTTTATCAGCAGCCTGCTGAAAAACTCAAATTAATCGGTGTCACCGGTACCAACGGAAAAACCACCACCACACAACTGATGGCGCAATGGGCCAATCTGCTGGGTGAAACCGGTGCCGTGATGGGTACGGTGGGTAACGGCTTATATGGCCAGTTGGTGGCCACCGAAAACACCACCGGTTCCGCGGTGGATGTACAACATGTACTGAATGATCTGGTGGAGCAGGGTGCCACACTGGCCGCAATGGAAGTCTCTTCTCACGGCCTGGTGCAGCATCGCGTGGCGGCATTGCCCTTCGCGGCTGCCGTATTCACCAACCTGAGCCGCGATCATCTCGATTATCACGGTGATATGCAGGGCTACGAAGCCGCTAAATGGCTGCTGTTCTCTGAACATCAAATTGGCGAAGCGATCATCAACGCTGATGACGATGTCGGACGCCGCTGGCTGGAAAAACTGCCGGATGCCGTTGCTGTCACCATGGCTGACAATCTGCAGCCGGGTTGTCGTGGCCGCTGGCTGAAAGCCACTGCGGTGAACTATCACGATGGCGGCGCGCACATTCAGTTCAGCTCAAGCTGGGGAGACGGCGAATTTGATAGCCGTTTGATGGGCGCATTCAACGTCAGCAATTTGCTGCTGGCACTGGCCACCTTATTGACACTCGATTATCCGCTGGAGGCGCTGGTATCAAGCGCTGCTCAGCTGCAACCGGTATGCGGTCGTATGGAAGTGTTCACGGCGCCAGAGAAACCCACGGTGGTGGTGGATTATGCTCACACCCCCGACGCGCTGGAAAAAGCGCTGGAAGCCGCGCGCCTGCACTGCAAAGGCAAGCTGTGGTGCGTGTTTGGCTGCGGCGGCGATCGTGATAAAGGCAAACGTCCACTGATGGGCGCGATTGCCGAACAGTTCTCTGACATCGTGGTCATCACCGATGACAATCCGCGCAGCGAAGAGCCTGCCGCGATTGTGAATGATATTCTGACTGGCTTGCTCGATCCTGGTCGCGCCCGCGTGGTCGCAGGACGTGCGCAAGCGGTCACTAACGCCGTGATGCAGGCCAATGCTGATGACATCGTGCTGGTGGCCGGTAAAGGCCATGAAGATTATCAAATCATTGGCAACCGCCGTCTGGATTACTCCGATCGCGACACCGTCGCCCGTTTGTTGGGGGTGATGGCATGATTCCTGTTTCTCTCAAAACGCTGGCAGAAATCAGTCATGGTCAGCTGCTCGGCGCAGACTTGACGATAAATGATGTCACCAGCGACACGCGCAAAGTCACCAACGGCAGCCTGTTTGTCGCGCTGGTGGGTGAGCGTTTCGATGCACACGACTTTGCCAGCGATGCTATTGCTAACGGTGCCAAAGCGCTGCTGGTGAGTAAGCACTTGCCTTTAGATGTGCCGCAAGTGGTGGTGGCTGATACCCGCATCGCCTTTGGTCAGCTCGGCGCCTGGGTGCGCCAGCAGTCAAAGGCGCGCGTGGTCGCGCTGACCGGCTCATCCGGTAAAACCTCAGTTAAAGAGATGACCGCAGCAATTCTGCGCCAGTGCGGTGAAACTCTGTATACCGCTGGCAACCTGAACAATGACTTCGGCGTGCCGATGACGCTGCTGCGCTTGACTCCAGAACACGAGTACGCGGTGATAGAGCTGGGTGCCAATCATCAGGGCGAAATTGCTTACACCACCGATTTGGTACGTCCTGAAACGGCACTGGTAAATAACCTCGCTGCAGCGCATCTGGAAGGCTTTGGTTCACTGGCCGGTGTGGCGAAAGCCAAAGGCGAAATTTTTGGTGGATTGCCAGTCCACGGCACCGCCATCGTCAATGCGGACAGCAACGATCTCGCCAACTGGCAGTCGCAGTTTGTCGATAAGACCCTGTGGCGCTTCTCGCCACAGCCGATGGCCGATGCAGAATTCCGCGCCAGCGAGATCGTGCTGCGCGCCGACGCCACGCTGTTTACCTTGCATACGCCGCGCGGGGATATCGATGTTGCATTGCCGCTGCCAGGTCGCCACAACATCGCGAACGCGCTTGCTGCTGCTGCGCTGGCACTGTCCGTTGATGCCCCGCTGAGTGCCATCCAAACCGGTTTGAAAACGCTGCAGCCCGTGCCGGGTCGTCTGTTCCCTATTCGTCTGGCAGACAATCAGCTGCTGCTGGATGACAGCTACAACGCCAACGTCGGTTCGATGACAGCGGCCGCGCAGGTGCTGGGCGATATGCCGGGCTTCCGCGTAATGGTGGTGGGCGATATGGCGGAGCTAGGTGATGAAGCCGAGTCCTGCCATCAGCAGGTGGGTGAAGCCGCTAAAGCTGCAGGTATTGATTGTATTCTGAGTACCGGCACTTTGAGCCGGTTGATAGGCGAAAGCAGCGGCAAAGGCGAGCATTTCGCCACAAAAGCCGAGCTGACTGAACGTTTACGCGCATTGCTGTCCCAACATCAGGACATCACTATTTTGGTTAAAGGCTCACGTAGCGCCGCCATGGAGCAGGTCGTCGAGAGCTTACAGGAGAAAGGAACATGCTAGTCTGGCTGGCCGAACATTTGGTCGCACTTTATTCCGGCTTTAACGTCTTCTCGTATTTGACGTTTCGCGCCATTGTCAGCCTGCTGACCGCTCTGTTCCTGTCACTCTGGATGGGCCCTCGCCTGATCGCCTGGCTGCAGAAGTTGCAGATTGGCCAGGTTGTGCGTAACGACGGTCCTGAATCGCACTTCAGTAAGCGCGGTACGCCAACCATGGGCGGCATCATGATCCTCACCTCCATCACTGTGTCGGTGTTGATGTGGGCGTATCCCTCTAACCCTTATGTGTGGTGCGTACTGGCGGTGCTGATTGGTTTCGGCATCATCGGTTTTGTCGATGATTATCGCAAAGTGGTACGCAAAGACACCAAAGGCCTGATTGCCCGCTGGAAATACTTCTGGATGTCGGTGATCTCCCTCGGCGTGGCCTTCGCACTTTACGCTGCGGGCAAAGGCACTCCGGCCACACAGCTGGTGGTGCCGTTCTTTAAAGACATCATGCCGCAGCTTGGATTGTTCTACGTGCTGCTGGCTTACTTTGTGATTGTCGGCACCGGTAATGCGGTCAACCTGACTGATGGTCTGGATGGCCTGGCAATTATGCCCACCGTTTTTGTGGCGGCAGGCTTCGCTTTGGTAGCCTGGGCGACCGGTAACGTGAAGTTTGCGGAATATCTGCATATCCCGTATCTGCGCCACGCGGGTGAGCTGGTGATTGTCTGCACCGCGATTGTCGGCGCGGGCCTCGGCTTCCTGTGGTTCAACACCTACCCGGCTCAGGTCTTTATGGGCGATGTCGGTTCGCTGGCACTGGGTGGCGCATTAGGCACCATCGCCGTGCTGCTGCGTCAGGAGTTTTTGCTGGTGATCATGGGCGGCGTGTTTGTGGTTGAAACACTGTCGGTGATCCTGCAGGTGGGGTCGTTCAAACTGCGCGGTCAACGCATTTTCCGCATGGCGCCGATTCACCACCACTATGAATTGAAAGGCTGGCCGGAGCCGCGCGTGATTGTGCGCTTCTGGATTATTTCACTGATGCTGGTGCTGATTGGCCTGGCAACGCTGAAGGTACGTTAATCATGGCTGACTATCGGGGCAGAAAAGTCGTCATCATTGGACTCGGCATTACTGGCCTGTCCTGTGTTGATTTCTTCCTCGCGCAGGGCGTAACGCCTCGCGTGATGGATACCCGTGTGTCTCCGCCAGGCCTCGACAAGTTGCCTGAGGCGGTTGAACGCTATGTGGGCGATATCAACAGCGACTGGCTGCTGGCATCGGATCTGATTATTGCCAGCCCAGGTATCGCGCTGGCGCATCCTGCATTGAGTGAAGCCGCGGATGCCGGTATCGAAATCGTCGGTGATATCGAACTGTTCTGCCGCGAAGCTCAGGCACCGATTGTCGCTATCACCGGTTCGAACGGTAAAAGCACCGTCACCACGCTGGTGGGTGAAATGGCCCGTGCAGCGGGTTGGCAGGTTGGCGTCGGTGGCAACATCGGTTTACCGGCACTGACCTTGCTGAAATCTCCGGCACAGTTATATGTGCTGGAACTCTCCAGCTTCCAGTTAGAAACCACCCACAGTCTGCAAGCAGCGGCTGCCACCATTCTCAACGTGACCGAAGATCATATGGATCGCTATCCGTTGGGCATGCAGCAGTATCGTGCGGCTAAATTACGCATTTATGAAAACGCCCGCGTCTGCGTGGTCAATGCCGATGACGGTATGACCATGCCCGTACGCGGCGTTGATGCACGTTGTGTCAGTTTCGGCATCAATCTCGGCGACTATCATCTGACTCAGCAGCAGGGCAGCACCTGGCTGCGGGCGCAGGGTGAAAGGATATTAAACACCGACGAAATGACGTTGGTGGGCCAGCACAACTACACCAATGCCTTGGCGGCCCTGGCGCTGGCGGATGCGGTCAATATCCCGCGCGCCTCCAGTCTGAAAGCGTTAACCACTTTCACTGGCCTGGTGCATCGTTTCCAGCTGGTGCATGAAGCCAACGGCGTACGCTGGATTAATGATTCCAAAGCCACCAACGTCGGCAGCACCGAAGCGGCACTCAACGGTTTGCAAGTGAAAGGCACCTTATGGCTGCTGATGGGTGGCGATGGCAAATCCGCTGACTTCAGTGCACTGACTCGCTTTTTGCAGGGCGACAACGTGCGCATTTATTGCTTTGGCCGCGACGGCGATGCGCTCGCCGCGTTGCGTCCTGAGATTGCCACGCGAACAGAGACTATGCAGCAGGCCATGGAACAAATTGCACCTCAGGTTAAAGCGGGCGATATGGTGTTGCTGTCACCGGCTTGCGCCAGCCTCGATCAGTTCCGTAATTTTGAACAGCGCGGCGATATTTTCGCGCAACTGGCGAAGGAGTTGAGCTGATGCGCATTCCAGGTGCCAGTATTGCCAGCTTCCTCTCCGTTCGCTTACGCGATTGGGTGATGGGCGGACGTGAAAATGATGACGCGCCAGTGGTGCTTTACGACCGCACGCTGCTGTGGCTGACCTTTGGTTTGGCGATTATTGGCTTTGTCATGGTGACCTCAGCGTCGATGCCGGTGGGCCAGCGTCTTAACGAAGACCCGTTCTACTTCGCAAAGCGCGATGCCTTCTATATCGCTCTGGCGATAGGCATGGCGCTGGTGACATTGCGCGTGCCCATGGATTTCTGGCAGCGTTACAGCAACGTGATGCTGATGGCGTCTGTTGCGATGCTGCTGATTGTATTGGTGGTGGGCAGCTCGGTTAACGGTGCATCGCGCTGGATTGCTCTTGGCCCACTGCGTATTCAGCCAGCTGAATTATCCAAGCTGTCCCTGTTTTGCTATCTCGCCAGCTACCTGGTGCGCAAAGTCGAAGAAGTGCGTAACAACTTCTGGGGCTTCTGTAAGCCGATGGGCGTGATGGTGGTGTTGGCAGTGTTACTGCTGGCGCAACCCGATCTCGGAACCGTAGTTGTTCTGTTTGTCACAACACTGGCGATGTTGTTCCTCGCGGGTGCCAAAATGTGGCAGTTCCTGGCGATCATCGGCTCCGGTATTTTTGCCGTGGTGCTGCTGATTATCGCGGAACCCTATCGTATGCGTCGTGTGACTTCCTTCTGGAACCCATGGGAAGATCCGTTTGGCAGCGGCTACCAGCTGACCCAGTCGCTGATGGCCTTTGGCCGTGGTGAATTCTGGGGCCAGGGTCTCGGCAACTCGGTGCAAAAACTCGAGTATCTGCCGGAGGCACATACCGACTTTATCTTCTCCATCATTGGTGAAGAGTTAGGTTATGTCGGTGTGGTTTTAGCGCTGTTAATGGTATTCTTCGTGGCTTTTCGCGCGATGTCGATTGGTCGCCGTGCTCTGGAGATCGATCAGCGCTTTTCTGGCTTCCTCGCTTGCTCAATTGGCGTGTGGTTTAGCTTCCAGGCGCTGGTTAACGTCGGTGCGGCCGCAGGTATGCTGCCGACCAAAGGTCTGACATTGCCGCTGATCAGTTACGGTGGCTCAAGTCTGATCATCATGTCGACCGCCATCGTGTTTTTATTGCGCATTGATTATGAAACGCGTCTGGCAAAAGCGCAGGCGTTTACCCGAGGTGCTCGATGAGTAGCAAGCGGCTGATGGTGATGGCCGGCGGAACCGGCGGACATGTGTTCCCTGGTCTGGCCGTGGCACACCATCTGATCGAACAGGGCTGGCAGGTGCGCTGGCTCGGAACCGCTGACCGAATGGAAGCGGATTTGGTGCCGAAACATGGCATCGAAATTGAATTTATCCGCATTAGCGGTTTGCGTGGCAAAGGTGTTAAGGCGCAGTTACTGGCACCGGTACGCATCTTCAATGCCTGGCGTCAGGCGCGCCGCATTATGAAAAGCTGGCAGCCGGACGTGGTGCTCGGTATGGGCGGATACGTTTCCGGCCCAGGCGGATTAGCCGCGTGGAGCTGCGGTATCCCGGTGGTGCTGCATGAGCAGAACGGTATCGCCGGGTTGACCAACAAATGGCTGGCGAAAATTGCCACCAAAGTGATGCAGGCGTTTCCGGGCGCATTCCCGAAAGCGGATGTGGTTGGCAATCCCGTGCGCGCTGATGTGTTGGCCCTGCCACTGCCTGCTGAACGACTGAGTGGGCGCACCGGTCCGATTCGTGTGCTGGTGGTTGGCGGAAGCCAGGGCGCACGTATCCTGAATCAGACGGTGCCGCAGGTAGCCTCAGAACTCGGTGATGCCATCACGATTTGGCATCAAAGCGGCAAAGGCGCGCTGGAGACGGTGCAACAGGCCTATCGCGATGCCGGACAGCCGCAGCACAAGGTCACCGAGTTTATCGATGATATGGCGGAAGCCTATGCCTGGGCTGATGTGGTGGTGTGTCGTTCGGGCGCATTGACGGTGAGCGAAGTGGCCGCCGCAGGTTTACCCGCGATCTTCGTGCCGTTCCAGCACAAAGACCGTCAGCAGTACTGGAATGCGTTACCGCTTGAGCAAGCGGGCGCAGCCAAAATTTTCGAGCAGCCGCTGTTTACCGCGACTGCAGTAGCGGACACGTTGCGCCATTGGGATCGCGCCACGCTACTGACGATGGCTGAGAAAGCGCGTCAGGTAGCGATTCCTGATGCAACCGATCGGGTTGCGCAGGAAGTGGCACGCGTCGCGAAGTAATTAATAGGTCGGTTTGACCGGCTGTACCTGAATGCAGGTACAAATGAGATCAACAGGTAATTGAGACAGATGAATACACAACAATTGGCAAAACTGCGTTCCATTGTGCCCGAGATGCGTCGCGTCCGGCACATTCACTTTGTCGGCATCGGTGGTGCTGGCATGGGCGGTATTGCCGAGGTGTTGGCGAACGAAGGTTATCACATCAGCGGTTCAGATCTGGCGCCTAACCCGGTGACCCAGCATCTGGCTTCGTTAGGTGCGACCATTTATTTCAACCATCGCCCGGAAAACGTGACGGATGCGAGCGTGGTGGTGGTGTCGACTGCAGTGGCACAAGATAACCCGGAGTTGGTGGCAGCACGTGAACAGCGTATACCAGTGATCCGCCGTGCTGAGATGCTGGCTGAGCTGATGCGCTTCCGTCATGGCATCGCGATTGCCGGTACGCACGGCAAAACGACCACTACGGCGATGGTCACCAGTATTTATGCCGAAGGTGGATTGGATCCGACTTTCGTCAATGGCGGCCTGGTGAAAGCAGCGGGCACGCATGCGCGTTTGGGCACCAGCCGTTACCTGATTGCGGAAGCTGATGAGAGTGACGCGTCGTTCCTGCATCTGCAGCCGATGGTGGCGATTGTCACCAATATCGAAGCGGATCATATGGATACCTATCAGGGCGATTTCGAGAACCTGAAGCAGACGTTCATCAACTTCCTGCATAACCTGCCGTTCTACGGACGTGCGGTGATGTGCGTGGATGATGTGGTGATCCGCGATTTGATCCCACGCGTGGGCCGTCAGGTCACCACTTACGGTTTCAGTGATGACGCCGATGTGCGCATCGAAAACTATGAACAACGTGGCGCACAGGGGCACTTCACCCTGATTCGCCAGGACAAGCCGGTGCTGAAAGTAACCCTGAACGCGCCGGGTCGTCACAATGCCTTAAACGCCGCCGCCGCTGTTGCGGTAGCGACTGAAGAAGGCATTGAAGATAACGCGATTTTAGCCGCGCTAGAGAGTTTCCAGGGCACCGGACGCCGCTTTGATGTGCTGGGCGAATTTGATACCGCAGCGGTCAATGGCAATCCAGGCAGTGCGATGCTGGTGGATGATTACGGTCATCACCCAACGGAAGTGGACGTCACCATCAAAGCCGCCCGTGCTGGCTGGCCGGAGAAGAAACTGGTGATGGTGTTTCAGCCACACCGTTACACGCGTACCCGTGATCTGTTCGATGACTTCGCGAATGTGCTGTCACAGGTCGATGTATTGCTGATGCTGGATGTCTATCCGGCCGGTGAAGCACCGATTCCAGGCGCAGATAGCCGTTCACTGTGCCGCGCGATTCGCAGTCGCGGCAAGGTCGACCCGATTTTAGTGTCTGAACATGACGCGTTGCCGGAAGCGCTGGCTCCGCTGCTGTCAGGTGATGATCTGGTGATCGTTCAGGGCGCCGGCAATATCGGCAAGATTGCCCGCAAACTGGCTGAGCTTGAGTTGCAGCCAGCAGCGAAAACGGAGGCACGTCATGGCTGAGAAAGTCGCCGTCCTGATGGGCGGAACCTCGGCAGAGCGTGAAGTGTCGCTGATGTCGGGCAGTGCGGTGTTAGCGGGCCTGCGTGAGATGGGCATTGATGCGCACGGTGTGGATACCCGCGATGTGTCAGTGTTGGATCTGAAAGCCCAGGGCTTCGCGAAGACCTTTATCGCTTTGCATGGTCGCGGCGGTGAAGATGGCACGCTGCAGGCGGTGCTGGAGTTCCTCCAGTTGCCTTATACCGGCAGCGGCGTGATGGCTTCGGCAATCACCATGGATAAACTGCGCAGCAAATTGCTGTGGCAGGGCAGGGGATTGCCATCAGGCAAATTCGTTTGGTTAACACGTCAGCAACTGCATCAGGGTTTAGATGCACAAACGCAAGCTGCGATTGATGCGCTCGGCCTGCCGCTGTTTGTGAAGCCAAGCTGTGAAGGTTCAAGTGTCGGCATCAGCCGTGTGAACACGTTAGAAGCCTTGCCAGCTGCGTTGGATGAAGCGTTTCGCCACGATAATGACGTGCTGATTGAGGCGTTTTTGAGCGGTGCGGAATATACCGTTGGCATTCTGGGTGATGAAATTCTGCCTTCAATCAGAATTAAAACCGCCAGCGAGTTCTATGACTATGAAGCTAAATACATTTCTGACGATACTGAATACTTCTGTCCAAGTGGTTTGAGTGCAGATCAGGAAGCAGAATTGAAGACGCTGGTATGGGCAGCATGGCGTGCATTGGGATGCAGCGGCTGGGGCCGTGTTGATGTGATGACGGATGGTGAGGGAAAATTCCAGTTGCTGGAAGTGAATACCTCTCCAGGCATGACCAGCCACAGTCTGGTGCCGATGGCCGCAAAGCAGGCGGGATACAGTTTCCCGCAGCTGGTGGCACGTATTCTGGAGCTGGCTGACTGATATGTCTCAGGCGGCGATACGTGTACGAAATCGCGAACCCCAGGAGCGCGCGCGCACCGGGCGTAGCAATGGTGCCCGACTGTTTGGCGTCGTGTTCCTGCTGATTGTGTTGGGTATCATGGCGGCCGGTGGGCTGGTGGTGCTGAAGTGGATGAACGATGCGTCACGCTTGCCGCTGTCAAAGCTGGTGGTGACCGGGGAAACGCATTACACCACGCATGATGACATTCGCCAGGCCATTTTGTCGCTTGGCGCGCCTGGCACGTTTATGTCGCAAAACGTGGACATCATCCAGCAACAGATTGAGCGTTTACCCTGGATTAAACAGGTCAGTGTGCGTAAACAGTGGCCTGATGAGCTGAAGATTAACCTGGTGGAGTACGTTCCGGTGGCACGCTGGAATGACTCACACATGGTAGACGCCGATGGCGTCTCCTTCAGCGTCCCGGCCAGCCACATCGGTAAAGAAACATTGCCGATGTTATATGGTCCGGAAGGCAGTGAAACAGAGGTGTTGGCGGGCTATCACACCATGAGTGATGTGCTCAAAGCCGGCAAGTTTACCCTGAAGGTCGCGTCGATGACGGCGCGGCGCTCATGGCAGTTAGTGACCAGTGACGATGTGCGCATCGAACTGGGACGCAGCGACACTATGAAGCGTCTGAACCGTTTTATTGAGCTCTATCCGGAGCTGCTGCAGCAGGGCCAGAGTCAGAACAAGCGCATTACCTATGTCGATTTGCGCTACGACTCCGGTGCCGCAGTAGGTTGGGCAGCGGCCCCGCTGGAGCCACAGGACAGTAATCAGCAACAAAACCAGGCACAGGCTAAACCACAATGATCAAGGCAACGGACAGAAAACTGGTAGTAGGACTTGAAATCGGCACCGCGAAGGTCGCCGCCCTGGTTGGGGAAATTCTGCCTGATGGTATGGTCAACATTATTGGGGTGGGCAGTTGCCCGTCTCGCGGTATGGATAAAGGCGGCGTAAATGACCTTGAGTCGGTGGTGAAATGCGTTCAACGCGCCATTGACCAGGCTGAACTGATGGCTGATTGCCAGATTTCGTCGGTTTACCTTGCTTTATCAGGCAAACATATCAGTTGTCAGAACGAAATCGGGATGGTTCCGATTTCGGAAGAGGAAGTGACTCAGGATGATGTAGAGAACGTGGTACATACGGCGAAATCCGTACGCGTTCGCGATGAACATCGTATCCTGCATGTTATTCCTCAGGAATATGCCATTGATTATCAGGAAGGCATTAAGAATCCAGTGGGACTTTCTGGCGTGCGTATGCAGGCGAAAGTGCACTTGATCACCTGTCACAATGATATGGCGAAAAATATTGTTAAAGCCGTTGAACGATGCGGTCTGAAAGTTGACCAACTGATTTTTGCCGGGTTGGCATCCAGTTTCTCGGTCCTCACTGAAGACGAACGTGAGCTGGGAGTCTGTGTTGTTGACATCGGTGGCGGTACAATGGATATCGCGGTTTACACCGGCGGCGCGCTGCGTCATACCAAAGTGATCCCATATGCAGGGAACGTGGTGACCAGTGATATCGCCTATGCCTTCGGCACACCGCCAACCGATGCGGAAGCGATCAAAGTACGCCATGGTTGTGCGCTGGGTTCGATTGTTGGCAAAGATGAAAACGTCGAAGTGCCAAGTGTTGGCGGACGTCCACCGCGCAGTCTGCAACGTCAAACGCTGGCAGAAGTGATTGAGCCGCGTTACACCGAACTGCTGAATCTGGTGAATGACGAGATTCTGCAACTGCAGGAACAACTGCGTCAGCAGGGCGTGAAACACCACCTTGCGGCCGGTATCGTACTGACCGGTGGCGCAGCACAGATTGAAGGTTTGGCCGCTTGCGCCCAGCGTGTGTTCCACACACAGGTGCGTATCGGTCAGCCACTTAACATCACCGGCCTGACGGATTATGCGCAGGAGCCGTATTACTCAACTGCAGTCGGTCTGCTGCATTACGGCAAAGAGTCACACATGAACGGTGATGCAGAAACGGAAAAACGTGCTTCAGTGGGCAACTGGTTTAAACGTATCAATAGCTGGCTGAAGAAAGAGTTTTAATTTTTGAAAAAAGGAGATCATGCAGGCAATGTTTATGATCTCCAGGCGACAGGCACATAACGGAGAGAAATCATGTTTGAACCTATGGAATTAACCAATGACGCGGTGATTAAAGTCATCGGCGTCGGCGGCGGCGGCGGCAACGCCGTAGAGCACATGGTACGCGAACGTATCGAAGGTGTAGAATTCTTCGCTGTAAACACCGACGCGCAAGCGTTGCGTAAGACAGCGGTTGGCCAGACGATCCAGATCGGGACCGGTATCACTAAGGGTCTCGGTGCGGGTGCAAACCCGGAAGTGGGTCGTACCTCAGCTGAGGAAGATCGTGAAGCACTACGTTCTGCGCTGGAAGGGGCAGACATGGTGTTTATCGCTGCAGGCATGGGTGGCGGTACTGGTACCGGTGCAGCGCCAGTTGTGGCTGAAGTAGCAAAAGATTTGGGTATCCTGACTGTTGCGGTGGTGACTAAGCCCTTCAACTTCGAAGGCAAAAAGCGTATGGCTTTTGCTGAACAGGGTATCGCTGAGCTGTCTAAGCATGTCGATTCACTGATCACTATCCCGAACGACAAGCTGTTAAAAGTGCTGGGTCGCGGTATCTCTCTGCTGGATGCATTTGGTGCAGCCAATGACGTACTGAAAGGTGCGGTGCAGGGTATCGCCGAGCTGATTACTCGCCCAGGCTTGATGAACGTTGACTTCGCTGACGTGCGTACCGTGATGTCAGAAATGGGTTACGCCATGATGGGTTCCGGCGTAGCGTGCGGTGAAGACCGTGCCGAAGAAGCGGCCGAGATGGCGATCTCCAGCCCACTGCTGGAAGATATCGACCTGTCTGGTGCGCGCGGCGTGCTGGTCAACATCACAGCAGGCTTCGACCTGCGTCTGGATGAGTTCGAAACCGTGGGTAACACCATCCGCGCCTTCGCCTCTGACAACGCGACCGTGGTCATCGGTACTTCTCTGGACCCAGAGATGAACGACGAACTGCGCGTGACCGTCGTTGCCACCGGTATTGGCATGGACAAGCGTCCAGAAATCACGCTGGTAACCAACAAACCGGCTACGCAGCCAGTGATGGATCATCGCTACCAGCAGCACGGCATGGCGCCGTTGCCGCAGGAGCAGAAGCCGGCAGCGAAAGTGGTCAACGACCAGCCAGCATCGTCCAATAAAGAGCCAGATTATCTTGATATTCCAGCCTTCCTGCGTAAACAGGCAGACTAAGAATATCCTGAGAATTGGGATTCTCCGCTCTTTGTGCTAAAGTATTCGCCCGCTGGTAATTTATACTGGCGGTCGGATGGGTAATATTGCGAGATAATGCGATGATCAAACAAAGGACATTAAAACGTATTGTTCAGGCGACTGGTGTCGGTTTACATACCGGCAAGAAAGTCACGCTGACCTTACGCCCTGCGTCGGCTAATACCGGGGTCATCTATCGTCGCACTGACTTGAATCCACCGGTTGATTTCCCGGCTGATGCAAAATACGTGCGCGACACCATGCTGAGTACTTGCCTGGTGAATGATGAAGGCGTGCGTATTTCGACGGTTGAACACCTGAATGCTGCATTGGCAGGTCTGGGTATCGACAACATTATTGTTGAAGTTGATGCCCCAGAAATCCCGATTATGGATGGCAGTGCCGCGCCTTTTGTCTACTTGCTGATGGATGCAGGCGTCGAAGAGCTGAACAGTGCGAAGAAATTCGTGCGCGTTAAGCAGACGGTGCGTGTGGAAGATGGTGATAAGTGGGCCGAGATTAAACCTTATAACGGTTTCTCACTCGACTTTACTATCGACTTCAAACATCCGGCAATTGACTCAAGCTCGCAGCGTTACCAGTTGAACTTCTCGGCTGAGGCGTTTGTTCGCCAAATCAGTCGTGCGCGAACCTTTGGTTTTATGCGTGAAATCGAATATCTGCAGTCTAAAGGCCTGTGCCTGGGCGGTAGCTTAGATTGTGCGATTGGTCTTGATGATTTCCGTGTACTCAACGAAGACGGTCTGCGCTTTGAAGATGAGTTCGTTCGTCACAAAATGCTAGACGCGATCGGCGATCTGTTTATGTGTGGCCACAACGTGATTGGCGCGTTTACCGCGTTTAAATCTGGTCATGCGTTGAACAACAAATTGCTGCAAGCGGTTCTGGCGAAGCAGGAAGCCTGGGAATGGGCAACCTTCGAAGACGAAGCTGAACTGCCACTGGCATTCAAAGCACCAAATTTAGTCCTGGCGTAAGTCAGTCACAAAAACGGCAGCTCTCCCTGACACCCTCTCCGGTCAGTGGAAGCTGCCGTTTTTTATTGCCTGTTTTTTATTCCTGCAAGACCGCTCTCAATTCTCTGCCATCACTGGCGAAAGCCTGTACAAATAAACGTGAAATCCCCCGTAAGCCCTTTAATCACTGGTGTTCTGGCCCCACATAAGTGCTATTATCTGGCGCTCATATGAGCAGGTTCGCGGATAACCGCAACGGCTTCATTACTTTATTTAACTGTGGACAGGTTGTGATCGGGATTTTCTCACGCTGGCGACAATTAGGCAGACGCTACTTCTGGCCTCATCTCTTATTAGGGATGGTGGCGGCCAGTTTGGGCTTGCCTGCCTGTGCGCAAAGCGCGGAGTCCACAGCTACAGATTCACCGATCAGCAGCCTGTTTGTTGGCAATGTTGTTCATTTCGATCATCTGATTCGTTTGCAGGAAAGTGCCCGTCGACCTAATTTCAATGTCGACTACTGGCATCAGCATGCTATTCGCACTGTGATCCGCCACCTCTCCTTTAGCATGACGCCCCCAACTGAAGCGGAAGCTGAGCAAGCTGTCCCATTGGCGGCACAAAAGCTGGCGTTAATTGATTCGTTGCAGGCGCTACTGACTTCGCCAGCACAACCCGCAATTGCTTTAGAGCCGCAGGAAACGCTGCGTCATCGCGAACCTCAAATTCACACTTCTGCTGACTGGCAGGCTGCTATTCATGGCATCCGCGCCGGGCCTGCCATTGCTTAACAGCTAACGGTTTTCCACATCCTGTTTTAGATTTTCCAGACCGCATGAATGCGGCTGAATTGAGAAAAATTTATCATGTTAATCAAATTGTTAACCAAAGTCTTTGGCAGCAGTAACGATCGTACCCTGCGCCGTATGCGCAAAATTGTCGATGTCATCAATAAGATGGAGCCGGATTTCGTTAAGCTCTCGGATGACGAACTGAAAGCCAAAACCGACCTGTTCCGTGAACGTCTGAAGAAAGGTGAAAGCCTTGAAAGCCTGATTCCAGAAGCCTTTGCTACGGTACGTGAAGCCAGTAAGCGTGTGTTTGGTATGCGCCACTTCGATGTGCAGTTGATTGGCGGCATGGTGCTGAACGAACGTTGCATCGCTGAGATGCGCACGGGTGAGGGTAAAACTTTAACCGCAACACTGCCTGCTTACCTGAACGCACTGAGCGGTAAAGGCGTGCACGTGGTTACGGTGAACGACTATCTGGCACAGCGTGATGCGGAAAACAACCGCGCGCTGTTCGAGTTCCTGGGTTTGTCTATTGGTATCAACCTGCCAAACATGCCAGCGGTGGCGAAACGCGCTGCCTATGCTGCTGATATCACCTACGGTACTAACAACGAATACGGCTTCGACTACCTGCGCGATAACATGGCATTCAGCCCGGAAGAGCGTGTACAGCGTAAACTGCACTACGCGTTGGTGGATGAGGTGGACTCCATCCTGATCGATGAAGCGCGTACGCCGTTGATCATCTCCGGTCCTGCTGAAGACAGCTCAGAGCTGTACACCAAAGTGAATAAAATCATTCCTCACCTGGTGCGTCAGGAGAAGGAAGACTCAGAAACCTTCCAGGGTGAGGGCGACTTCTGGGTCGATGAGAAAGCGCGTCAGGCTCACATGAGCGAGCGCGGTCTGGTGAAGGTAGAAGAGCTGCTGGTGAGCCAGGGCATTATGGATGAGGGCGAATCACTCTACTCGCCAACCAACATTATGCTGATGCACCATGTGACGGCCGCATTGCGTGCCCATGCGCTGTTCACCCGTGACGTCGACTACATCGTCAAAGACGGCGAAGTGGTCATCGTCGATGAACACACCGGCCGTACCATGCAGGGTCGTCGCTGGTCTGATGGTCTGCATCAGGCTGTTGAAGCCAAAGAAGGCGTGGAAATCCAGAACGAGAACCAAACGCTGGCTTCCATCACCTTCCAGAACTACTTCCGTATTTACGAAAAACTGGCCGGTATGACCGGTACAGCCGATACCGAAGCGTTTGAATTCAGCTCAATCTATAAACTCGATACCATCGTGGTGCCAACCAACCGTCCGATGGTACGTAAAGATATGGCTGACCTGGTCTATATGACCGAGAAAGAGAAGATCGACGCGATTATCGAAGACATCCGTGCCTGTACCGCCAACGGTCAACCGGTGCTGGTGGGTACGATTTCGATTGAGAAATCAGAAGTGGTCTCCAACGAACTGACGCGCGCCGGTATTAAACACAGCGTACTGAACGCCAAGTTCCACGCCAGCGAAGCGGACATCGTGGCGCAAGCGGGTCAACCTGCTGCCGTCACCATCGCGACCAACATGGCAGGTCGTGGTACCGATATCGTGTTGGGTGGTAGCTGGCAGGCCGAAGTGGCAGCGCTGGAAGAACCTTCAGATGAGCAGGTTCAGGCAATCAAAGAAGCCTGGAAACTGCGTCACGATGCAGTTCTGGCATCGGGCGGTCTGCACATTATCGGTACTGAGCGTCATGAATCACGTCGTATCGATAACCAGCTGCGCGGTCGTGCGGGTCGTCAGGGTGATGCCGGTTCATCACGCTTCTACCTGTCGATGGAAGATGCGTTGATGCGTATCTTCGCCTCGGATCGAGTGTCTAACATGATGCGTAAACTGGGCATGAAGCCAGGCGAAGCGATTGAGCATCCGTGGGTGACCAAAGCAATTGCCAACGCACAGCGTAAAGTGGAAAGCCGTAACTTCGACATCCGTAAGCAGCTGCTGGAATACGATGATGTGGCGAATGATCAGCGTCGCGCCATTTATAGCCAGCGTAATGAGCTGCTGGACGTGTCTGATGTGTCTGAAACCATCAACAGCATCCGTGAAGATGTGTTCAAGGCCACCATCGATACCTACATTCCGCCACAGTCGCTGGAAGAAATGTGGGATATCCCTGGTCTGGAAGAGCGCCTGCGTAACGATTTCGACCTGGATCTGCCGATTGCTGACTGGCTGGATAAAGAGCCGGACCTGCATGAAGAAACGCTGCGTGAACGTATCATGAGCCGTGCTCACGAAAACTACGCATCGAAAGAAGAAGTGGTTGGCGCTGAAATGATGCGTAACTTCGAAAAAGGCGTCATGCTGCAGACACTGGATTCACTGTGGAAAGAGCATCTGGCCGCGATGGACTACCTGCGTCAGGGCATCCATCTGCGTGGTTATGCGCAGAAAGATCCTAAGCAGGAATACAAGCGCGAGTCCTTCTCGATGTTCGCTGCCATGCTGGAGTCGCTGAAGTATGAAGTGATCAGCACCCTCGCCAAAGTGCAAGTGCGCATGCCGGAAGAAGTCGAAGCGATGGAACAGCAACGCCGTGAAGAGGCAGAGCGCCTGGCACAACAGCAACAGCTGAGCCACGTTGATGACGAAACCGCTGCCGCCGCCGCGCTGGCTGCACAGGGCGGGGAGCGCAAAGTAGGGCGCAACGATCTGTGCCCATGCGGTTCCGGTAAGAAATACAAACAGTGTCACGGCCGTCTGGCCTGATAAATGAGGAGCCTTCGGGCTCCTTTTTCTTTCGTCAGTCGCCACAGAGTTAACATTGCCTGACGACTGCATTACTATCAGCCCTCATTAATTAAAAGCGGAATCTAGCTTATGAAACACCTGCAAGTTGCAGTGGGCATCATTCGCAATGCCAGCCGTCAGATCTTCCTTGCACAGCGCGCGGCGAGCTCCTACATGGCGAATAAATGGGAGTTTCCTGGCGGAAAAATCGAACAGGATGAAACCGCGGAACAAGCGCTAAAACGCGAGTTGATGGAAGAAACCGGCATTGAAGTGACTGCCGCGAAGGCGATTGGCCAGGCCGATCATAGCTATGACGATCTGCGCGTCACATTGCATTTCTTCCTGGTTGAAGAGTGGAATGGTGAACCGTATGGCCGCGAAGGACAGCCACAGCGTTGGGTGGAACAACGCGATCTGGTCGCGGAAGAGTTTCCTCCGGCCAACCATCAGTTGATTGCCCAATTAGTGGCTGACGAGATTTAAGCGAAGGGGCGTAAGCCCCTTACATCTTAATGCTGCTCTTCACTCCAGTCGTCACTGTCGTTATGATCGCTGTCACTAGGAATTCGCTTTTCTTCAGCGGCCCATTCGCCCAGATCGATCAGCTGGCAGCGCTTGCTGCAAAACGGGCGCCACGGGCTCAGTTCATCCCACATCACGTCTTTGCCGCAGTTGGGGCAAGACACGGTCATTATCTCTTCCTGCATAACATCCTCTAACAACACGCTAATTCAAAATTTAATCGGGCTGGTACTTCACCGCGTTCGCTATCAAGGGGGAGGAAGCGAATGGCATAGCGACTTTTATGGCCGGAAACCTGCGGATAAAGTGCATCCTCAAGGGTGAGCTGCAGGCGCAGTAAGTCAGAGCCTTCAGCATTATCCTGATAAAAGCCGTTCAGGCTGGTTTGATGGCGAAACACGCCTGACTGACGCACCAGATCAAGGATCATGGTCAGGCTATTGCGCAGCGGAACCAGTGATGCCAGCCAGCCGTTAACCTGCGTATCCCGCAGGGACTGCTGCTGGTGCAGCCAGATATGCAGGCTCGGCAAATCAAAACTGCAGCAGCCCCCAGGAATGCTTAAGCGCTGACGTACCAATCCAATCAAACGATCTTCACGCAACTGCTGGCCCATACGCGGTGCCGCATTCAGCTCGCTGGATTGCTGTTTCAATCGGTCACGCAGGCTACTGACCGTTTGTTCGTCCACGCCTGGCACATCAAGCCAGGCACGCAGTTTCTGCTGCTGACGCTCCAGCTCTTTTAACAATTCAGTGCGCATATCGCCGCGCTCAAAGATATCTAACAGATCGCCAATAATGCGAAACACACCCAAGGCAGAGACGGAACTCACAACGGGCACGGTCTCATGCAGTTGGTTGAGTAAAAACTCTACACGCAGCCAGGTGCGCATCTTCTCATTCAGCGGATGTTCAAATAGAACGACTGTACTCATGATGTTAATCCTGTCCGGTTGCTGCCAGGCGTAAATAGCGCTGGTGAAGTTCAGCAACGCGCGGTAACGCCTGTTCGGGCGAACCACTGTTATCGATGATGTCATCCGCACAGGCCAGACGCTGCTCGCGAGTGGCCTGTGCGGCAAGAATTTTTTTTGCCTGGCTAAGCGTGATGCCATCACGCTGCTGGGTGCGCTGCAACTGTGTGGTTTCATCCACATCGACCACCAGAACCCGATTTGCCTGATGCTGTAACCCGTTTTCCACCAACAGCGGCACCACCCATAATACATAGGGTGAAGTTGCCAGTAATTTTAGCTGCTGCGTACGGGCATTGATAAGAGGGTGGAGCAACTGATTTAACCAGTTTTTCTCTTTAGGCTGCTGAAAAATAATCTCGCGCAGCCGGGCGCGATACAGCGCTCCTTCGGCGGTTAATATTGACTCGCCATGGCGTTTAACGATCGCCTGCAAGGCAGGAGAGCCGGGTTCAACCACTTCTCGCGCAATCACATCAGCGTCAATGATATCAACGTCCAGCGCGGCGAATGCATTGGCAATGGTACTTTTACCACTGCCAATTCCCCCGGTGAGCGCAACGGTAAAAGGCATAGCGTTCTCTCAAAATTGTCTTGATTGGGCGACCGTCAGCCGCAATAAGATGAGAGCATGATCACAATCAATTTTCTCAGCTAAATTTAAGGGATTGTAGCCTAAATAAAGTGAAATTCGCAGTCTTGTCGCGGAACGAATGGCGCGTATGATAACGACACTGGAGCCGTGAGCGCTACCCGAACTGCGGTTCGTCGTCACTAACCAGGACACTTAGCTATGCGTATTGAAGAAGATTTAAAACTGGGCTTTAAAGATGTTTTAATCCGCCCCAAACGCTCCACCCTGAAAAGCCGTTCTGAGGTTGAACTCGAACGCACCTACACTTTTAAGCATTCAGGCCTGAACTGGACCGGCGTACCGGTGATTGCCGCCAATATGGACACCGTGGGCACATTCACCATGGCCGAAGCACTGGCGGGCTTTAATGTTTTGACTGCAGTGCATAAACATTACAGCGTGGAAGCCTGGCAGGCATTTATCCAGCGTGTGCCGTCTGCAGTGCTTGGGCATGTCATGGTGTCATCCGGTACTTCCGAAGCCGATTTCATTAAGCTCACCGCGATTCTCGCTTTATCGCCACAACTCAATTTCATCTGCATTGATGTTGCCAACGGGTACTCCGAGCACTTTGTTGAATTCCTGCAACGAGTGCGTGAAAGTTTCCCAGGCAAAACCATCTGTGCGGGCAATGTGGTGACCGGTGAAATGGTCGAGGAGCTGATTCTCTCTGGCGCGGATATCGTTAAAGTCGGCATTGGCCCCGGTTCGGTCTGCACTACGCGTGTGAAAACCGGCGTCGGCTATCCGCAGCTGTCTGCGGTGATTGAGTGTGCAGATGCGGCGCATGGCCTCGGCGGCCAGATTGTCAGCGATGGCGGTTGTTCGGTACCAGGTGATATCGCTAAAGCGTTCGGTGGCGGTGCAGATTTTGTCATGCTAGGCGGCATGCTTGCGGCGCATGATGAGTGCGAAGGGAGCGTCGTTGAAGTGCAGGGCGAGCAGTTCATGTTGTTCTATGGCATGAGTTCAGAATCCGCTATGAAACGCCACGTCGGTGGTGTCGCGCAGTATCGTGCTGCAGAAGGGAAAACGGTTCGATTGCCGCTGCGTGGCCCGGTGGAGGATACCGTGAAGGATATCCTTGGTGGACTGCGTTCGGCCTGCACCTACGTCGGTGCAGAACGCCTCAAAGAACTGACAAAACGCACTACATTCATTCGTGTGGCTGAACAGGAAAACCGGGTATTCACGCGCTGATGGCTGATGGCTGATGGCTGATGGCTGATGGCTGATGGCTGATGGCTGAT
>CBCTJT010000020.1:0-91786 GCA_965147305.1 uncultured bacterium | reverse complement strand
CGTGACCGATGGTGCCGACGTTTACGTGCAGTTTGTTACGCTGAAATTGCTCTTTCGCCATGGCGATAATTCCTTACGTTGTGCCTTCATGAGTCATGAAGGCATCAGTTCACAATTTTTAAACCGTAGCTTATTTGCTACGAGCTTCAATAACGGCCTGAGCGACGTTGTTCGGCGCATCATCGTACTTCAGGAACTCCATGGAGTAAGAAGCACGGCCTTTGGTCAGAGAACGCAGCTGGGTTGCATATCCGAACATTTCAGACAGCGGAACTTCAGCATGGATCTGAACGCCAGTAGCGTTAGATTCCTGTCCTTTGAGCATACCACGACGACGGCTGAGGTCACCGATAACGTCACCGGTGTTCTCTTCCGGAGTCTCTACTTCAACCTTCATGATCGGCTCAAGCAGAACTGGAGTTGCTTTCTTAAAGCCGTCTTTAAACGCCAGTGAAGCAGCCAGTTTAAATGCCAGCTCTGAGGAGTCGACATCATGGTATGAACCGAAGTGCAGACGAACGCCCAGATCTACTACCGGATAACCAGCCAGTGGACCTGATTTCAGCTGCTCCTGGATACCTTTGTCAACCGCAGGGATGTATTCAGTTGGAATCACACCGCCTTTGATGTCGTTGACAAATTCGTAACCTTTCGGGTTAACACCTGGCTCCAGTGGGTACATGTCGATAACAACATGACCGTACTGACCACGACCACCAGACTGCTTGGCGTGTTTACCTTCGATGTCGGTAACTTTCGCGCGAATCGCTTCACGGTAAGCAACCTGAGGTTTACCGACGTTCGCTTCAACGTTGAATTCACGCTTCATGCGGTCAACGATGATGTCGAGGTGCAGCTCACCCATACCAGCGATGATGGTCTGGTTGGTTTCTTCATCAGTCCATACGCGGAATGATGGATCTTCCTTCGCCAGACGACCCAGAGCCAGACCCATTTTTTCCTGGTCAGCTTTGGTTTTCGGCTCAACGGCGATAGAGATTACTGGCTCTGGGAATTCCATGCGCTCAAGGATGATGACGTTATCTGGGTCACACAGGGTGTCACCAGTGGTCACATCTTTCAGGCCGATCGCAGCTGCGATGTCGCCCGCACGAACTTCTTTGATCTCTTCACGTTTGTTCGCGTGCATCTGAACGATACGGCCCAGACGCTCACGGTTTGACTTAACCGGGTTGAACACGGTGTCACCGGTGTTAACAACACCAGAGTAAACGCGGAAGAAGGTCAGGTTACCAACAAACGGGTCGGTTGCGATTTTGAACGCCAGAGCAGCAAACGGCTCGTTGTCGTCAGAATGACGCTCAGCCGGTGTGTCTTTACCGTCGTCCAGCATACCGTTGATCGCGGTAACGTCAGTCGGTGCTGGCAGGTATTCAACTACCGCATCCAGCATCGCCTGAACACCTTTGTTCTTAAATGCAGAACCACAGGTAACCAGGATGATTTCGTTTTTCAGTACGCGCTTACGCAGAGAAGTTTTGATCTCTTCTTCAGTCAGTTCTTCACCGCCGAAGAATTTCTCCATCAGCTCATCAGAACCTTCAGCTGCGGCTTCAACCAGATTCGCACGCCATTCGTCAGCCAGTTCCTGCATATCAGCTGGGATATCTTCGTAAACGAAGGTAACGCCCTGATCTTCATCGTTCCAGTTGATGGCTTTCATTTTCACCAGGTCAACAACACCGGTGAATTTCTCTTCTGCGCCGATTGCCAGCTGAAGTGGAACCGGGTTTGCACCCAGGCGCACTTTCATCTGATCAACAACTTTCAGGAAGTTAGCACCCATGCGGTCCATTTTGTTAACGAACGCGATGCGTGGAACTTTATATTTGTTAGCCTGGCGCCATACGGTTTCAGACTGTGGCTGAACACCACCAACCGCACAGTAAACCATCACTGCGCCATCGAGCACACGCATAGAACGCTCAACTTCGATGGTGAAGTCAACGTGTCCCGGGGTGTCAATGATGTTGACGTGGTGTGGCTCGAACTGCTTAGCCATACCTGACCAGTAACAGGTGGTCGCAGCGGAAGTGATGGTAATACCACGTTCCTGTTCCTGCTCCATCCAGTCCATGGTTGCGGCGCCGTCATGCACTTCACCGATTTTGTGGTTTACACCGGTGTAGAACAGAACACGTTCGGTAGTGGTAGTTTTACCGGCGTCGATGTGAGCACTGATACCGATGTTACGATAGCGCTCAATGGGTGTTTTACGAGCCATTTGATTCCTCTGATTCTGAGACGTTCTAAGTTAAAAAAGCCCAGCAGGTAAGCCACTGGGACGCCCGCTGGGTTAATAACAACTACGTGGCTGTTACCAGCGGTAGTGTGCGAACGCCTTGTTGGCTTCAGCCATACGGTGAACGTCTTCACGTTTCTTAACTGCAGTACCTTTGTTCTCTGCAGCATCAGAAAGTTCGTTCGCCAGGCGAAGAGCCATTGATTTATCACCGCGTTTACGAGCAGCTTCAACGATCCAACGCATTGCCAGAGCATTACGACGAACCGGACGGACTTCAACTGGAACCTGGTAGGTTGAACCACCAACGCGACGTGACTTAACTTCTACAGTCGGACGTACGTTTTCGAGTGCAACTTCGAAAGCTTCCAGACCGTCTTTACCAGCACGTTGAGCCAGGGTATCAAGTGCGGTGTAGACGATAGATTCTGCGGTAGATTTTTTACCATCAACCATCAGAATGTTTACAAATTTAGCCAGCAATTCTGATCCGAACTTAGGATCTGGCAGGATTTTACGCTGACCAATGACGCGACGACGTGGCATGGAAATACTCCGTTGTTAATTCAGGATTGTCCAAAACTCTACGAGTTTATTTTGACATTAAAGTGAAAATGTTTGGCCTTACTTAACGGAGAACCATTAAGCCTTTGGCTTCTTCACGCCGTACTTGGAGCGTGACTGCTTACGGTCTTTAACACCTGAGCAGTCAAGCGCGCCGCGAACGGTGTGGTAACGCACACCTGGCAAGTCTTTAACACGACCGCCACGGATCAGGATCACTGAGTGTTCCTGGAGGTTATGACCTTCACCGCCGATGTAGGAGGTAACTTCAAAACCGTTAGTCAAACGCACACGGCAAACTTTACGCAGTGCTGAGTTTGGTTTTTTAGGGGTAGTGGTGTACACACGAGTACAAACACCACGTTTCTGCGGGCAAGCTTCCAGCGCAGGCACGTTGCTCTTTGCAACTTTGCGTACGCGTGGTTTGCGAACCAGCTGGTTAACTGTTGCCATTAAATAGCTCCTGGGATTTAGCTTTTTGCTTCGTAAACACGTAATAAATCGCCTCGTATTACTACGAGGAGGCAGAATTTTAGGGCTGTGTCAAAAGGGTGTCAAGAAATAACCAGGTTTTCCTTCTTACCAGGCCACTTGTTGTTGGTGCTTCACCGTCATCGCAACGAAACCAGTATAGTCCAAACGTGCTACTTTGGTCGAAATTTGCTCAACCAACCCGCGTGCGTCCACATCATCCTGAAGGACCCAAAGCGCGGCCGGAGAGGCTTGTAGCTTGATTAACATCTGGCTGCCCTCAAGCGCGGCCGTTACTCCATCCTGCATCAGCAGCAAATCGTCGCCTTCCTGCATGAGCAGTAACAGGCTATCGATATCGCATTGCCAGGGTGATTGCAGTAGCGTGTAGAGCATGTTGGATTCTCAGAAACGAAGGATTCGATGATAAGTGGCGAGTTTCTGGCGCAGTGTGTCGACATCCAGGACTTCAGCCGCCATCACGCGTTCAGCCGTCAAACTTTGCCCACGCGCAACAAGTGATTCGCGGCAGACGAAACACTGGTCGATGTCGTACAAATCCAGTACGCCAAAAGTCGCAATATAGTTACGAGCCAGAATCTGCTCTGGACGTTGATCGCGGTGAAGTTGCAGGACGCCATCGCCAATAAAGAACAGTGCAATATCCTCGCTGAGCGCGCCGGTAGCCAGAACCGCATCCAGCCCTTCCCTGCCCGCGCTGCTGCCGTGCGGTGCCTGAGTGAAAAGAAATGCCACGCGATTCATCAGAACTGCACCAGGCGATCGCAGCTGAGCGCGGCTTCTGCCAACGCGCCTAAGCCACTGAGTTCAAAACCGGGTTGCAGATTACTGCCAGCCAGTTGCAAGCGCGTGGCTTCCTGCGTATCCGTTACGCCACGGCGCAATGCGGCAGCCACGCAGATATTCAGCGCAGCACCACTCTCTTCACGTAGTTGCTGCCATGCGCGCACCACATCCACTTCATCGCTGGCGGGAGCACTAAGCTGGTTGGCATTCAGCACGCCTTCCCTATAAAAGAAGACACTCTCCAACTGATGACCTTCTTTAATCAGAGCACGAGCAAACAACAAAGCGCTACTGGCATGCTGCGTGCCGTATGCCGGCCCTGTCACCAGCAAGGTATAACGCATTAGCGATCCTGCCCCTGGAAGTCACCGCTCTTAAACTGGCGGATGTAGAGGTAAACCGTATGTTTAGAAATATTCAGGCGATCAGCGACCTGGTTAATCGCATCCTTGATATCAAAGATGCCCTTCTCATACAGGTTGAGCACAATCTGGCGATTCTTGGCGTTGTTCGAGACATTGCGGTCGTTGCTCACTTCCTCAATGGTAAATTCCAGCGTTTGCATCACCAGGTCTTCAACTGAGCTGGCAAAGTTAACGTTAGAATCCACCTGCTGCATTTCCGGCGGCATAAAGGTCGACATAATCTGCGAGAACGGCACATCGAGGTTCATATTGATACACAGCAGGCCAATCACCCGCTGCTGACGATTACGAATCGCGATGGTGACAGATTTCATCAGCACGCCGCTTTTGGCGCGCGTGAAGTAAGCGCGGGAGACGTTGCTGTCGGCGCCATGCATATCATGCAGCATGCGCAGTGCCAAATCGGTAATCGGCGAGCCGACTTTGCGGCCGGTATGTTCACCGTTGGCGATGCGCACGGCGGAGCATTTCAAATCTTCCAGCGAGTGCAGCACGATTTCGCAGTGCGAGCCGATCAGCATCGCGAGGCCATCGACGACGGCTTCGTAAGATTTGAGAATATCGTAGTCTGCTTGCTCGAACGGACGTTGCTCCAGTAAATCGAAGTCAGTCAGTTCACCGGGATTGAATGGATTAGACATCGAAGACATTACCCTAAGTGGCTGGAGCCTGTCTCGACAGCTTTGGGGCAGACTCATATTGTGATAGTTGTGCAGGCGCTAGTCTGGCAAATGTCGGGGGGTTTAGCCAGAGCTTTACTCATTCCCCTAAACAATTTGGCTTGCTGAAAGACATCACGTTCACTCAGCCCTCAGCATGAGTGAGTATTGTAAGCACAGCCAGCGCATCTTCAGTCTGACGGACAAATAAAAACGCCGCCCGGAGGCGGCGTCAGCAAAGCGAGCAGATTACTGCGCTTTCTTATCAGCAGCGGCCGGAGCCTGTGCTTTCTCGTCGGCTTTAGGTGCTGGTTTGATATCCAGCAGCTCAACATCAAATACCAGTGTTGAGTTAGCCGGAATACCCGGAACGCCATTTTTGCCGTAAGCCAGGTTCGGTGGAATCACTAACTTGATCTTGCCGCCTTTCTTCACGTGCTTCAGACCTTCGGTCCAGCCTGGGATCACGCCGTCGAGACGGAATGACAGTGGCTCGCCACGGGTGTAAGAGTTGTCGAACTCGGTACCGTCGATCAGGGTACCTTTATAGTTCACAACTACGGTGTCGCTGTCTTTAGGTGCGTCACCGGTGCCTTCTTTCTCAACCTGATACAGCAAGCCAGATTCAGTTTTCTTCACGCCTTTTTCTTTGGCGAATTTGTCAGCGTAAGCGGTACCCTTGTCAGAGTTCTCTTTCGCGTCTTTTTCCATCTTCGCCTGTGCAGCGCCTTTCACGCGGCCTTCGAAGGCTTGCAGCGTCTGCTCAATCTCTTGATCAGACAGCTTGCTCTTGCCACCGAATGCATCCTGAACACCAGCAATCAGCTGATCTTTGTCCAGTTTGATGCCCAGTTTCTCTTGTTCCTTCAGAGAGTTGTCCATGTAGCGACCCAAAGAAGCACCCAGCGCATAAGCTGACTGCTGGTCTTCGTTTTTGAAGGCAGCATTCTTCGGAGCCTGCGGCGCAGCCTGAGCAGCGTCAGCCGGAGCGGCGGTGGTTTCTGCTGCCATTGCCAGCGGTGCATTCAGCGCGATGGCCATGGTGGTAGCTAACAATGTGACTTTAAACAGTGATTTCATCCTTTCTCCAAAACCGAAGCATCTAAACCTCGGGAATCATTGCGGACAGTGGCCCACACTATAACTTTACGTGGCAGTGGCGAACACTCCCACAACGTAATTACCCGCTTAACATCCGACCTTTTTTGCATCAGGAAGTTTCACCAGAGATGAAGGCATTAGCGCCGTTTTCAACCATCAAGCCTCATAAAGGTTAAAAATCGGGTGATTCTGGCGCCAAAGACCGTAGAATCACGCCCGATACGCGCCAGGCGCAGCACCGTAACCGGAGAAGAGATGATGCAACAGGAAGAGTGGGAACAACGCCTTGAGGCGCTGGAGAGCAAACTGGCTTTTCAGGAGCACACTATCGATCAGCTCAATCTGACAGTGACTCAACACGAACTGGAGATGAGTCGCATGCGGGAACAGGTGCGTTTATTAGTGGATAAAGTCAAAGCAGCGACCCCTTCACCGATTGCCTCGCAGTCTGAAGAGACGCCACCCCCGCACTATTAAAACCAAAAGGCCACCCGAAGGTGGCCTTTTGTCGTTCAACGCAGAACTTAGTGGCTGCAGCCGCAACCGCCAGTACCACAACCGCCCTGGCCGTGATCGTGACCATGGTCGTGATCGTGGTCATGATGATGACCATCTGCGCCATGCACATGGCCGTGTGCGATTTCTTCTTCCGTTGCTTCACGGATCGCTACCACTTCCACGTTGAAGTTCAGGTTCTGACCCGCCAGCATGTGGTTACCATCAACCACAACGTGCTCGTCTTCCACTTCGGTGATTTCAACCGGCACCGGACCCTGATCGGTTTCTGCCAGGAAGCGCATGCCAACCTGCAGTTCGTCCACGCCCATGAATACGTCTTTAGGAACACGCTGAACCAGGTTGTCATCGTACTGACCGTAAGCGTCGTTTGCTGGGATATGCACATCAAACTTATCGCCTACATCATGATTTTCCAGCGCTTTTTCCAGACCAGAAATCAGGGAACCATGACCGTGCAGATAGTCCAACGGTGCACTCACCGGTGACTCGTCAACCAACACACCGTCTTCGGTACGCACCTGATACGCCAGGCTCACCACCAGGTCTTTTGCTACTTTCATGATATCTCCTAACCGTTGAGAACTGAGATCCCGTCTCATTGGTCTATTTTCGTGCAATAACCAACCAGAAAGGTTCAAGACTGAGGATGCCAACAAATGTGTTGCTGCATACTGCTCAGCGTTAATGGCGCCGATTGTAGCGGAATTCAATCCCGCTGTAAGTTTAAGCTTAAAAAAAGCTGCGCCATTCCGCTACTCAGGATGAAAAATGCCGATCACTTGCTCATTGCTGCGCACCTTATCGCGAACTTGTTTATCCGCCTCGCGCATCTGGTGGCCGCACTGCACGCATTCCACCACTTCGACATTGTTTTCACGCCACAACGCCAGCGTGTCTTTTTCCTGACATTGCGGACATACCGCACCAGCAATAAAACGTTTACGCATACTCTTTCCTGCCCGCTATTAAGCAACGGATATGTTAAGTGTAGTCCTACTCGTCATCCCAACCGTCAATCTGGCGTTTTTCATGCTGCATTTCGCGCTGAAAGATGTCCTCCAGCTCGCGACGCGCTTCACGCACGCGTGAAACCTGCGCACTGTCATCATGACTGGGCACCAGCTCACGCAGCATGCGCATATCGAGGCGACGGAAATGCTGCTGTGCGCGCTGCGCCTGATGCGGATGCATCCCCAATGAGATCAGCGACTTGCGGCCCAGCTCCAGCGCGCTGGAGAAGGTTTCACGTGAGAACAACGTTACGCCTGCCTGTAACAACTCATGCGCTTCTACACGTCCCCGCGCACGCGCCAGAATTTCCAGCTGCGGGAAATGCTGCTGACAGAGGTGCACGATAGTCATCGAGTCCTCAGGATCGTTACAGGTGATGACGATGGATTGCGCATTCTCAGCGCCAGCCGCACGTAGCAACTCAAGCTCAGTCGCATCACCATAGTAAACCTTATAGCCATACTTGCGCATCAGGCTTACAGCGGAGATATCACGTTCCAGCACGGTAATACGTTTATTGTTGGCCATCAGTAAACGACCAACGACCTGGCCGAAACGCCCAAAGCCCACCACAATCACCTGTGGCTGATCGTCTTCGACAAACGGCTTTTCACTGTCATCATCCGGCTCGTTGAAACGACGCGCGAGGATTTTATCCACGCCCTGCATTAGCAGCGGTGTAGTCATCATCGACAGCGTCACCGTCACCAGCAACAGAGGCAATTGATCGCCGCTAAACAGCTTGGCCGACGAGGCTGCCGAGAACAGCACAAAGGCAAATTCACCGCCCTGGCTAAGCACACCGGCAAACTGCAGACGCTCGGAACTGCGTAAACCATAAATACGGCCCAGCACATAGAGCACCAGCGTTTTCACCGCCACCAGAATCACGACGCCAAGGATAATCTCCGCGATATGGGTGTACAGCACACCCAAATTCAGCGCCATGCCAACGGAAATAAAGAACAGCCCCAGCAGCAAACCTTTGAACGGTTCGATGGCCACTTCCAGCTCATGGCGATATTCACTCTCTGCCAGCAGGATACCGGCGATAAAGGTGCCGAGCGCCATCGACAGTCCAAGTGCATCCACAAACAGCGCCGATCCCAGCACCAGTAATAATGAAGCCGCCGTGAATACTTCACGCACACCAGAAGCGGCGATAAAGCGGAAAATAGGACGCAGCAGATAACGGCCGCCCACCAACATGCCAGCAAACGCCAGCACCTTCATGCCCACCTTAAGCCAGTCAACATGACCACTGTCGCCACCGGCCAGCAGCGGCACGAGGGCTAATGCGGGGATGACGGCCAAATCCTGGAACAGCAACACCGAGAAACCGAGCTGACCCGCTTCACTGCGATTCATGCCTTTATCGCGCATCAACTGCAGTGCCATAGCCGTCGAAGACATTGCCAGGCCAATCCCGCCGATCACCGCCGCTTGCCAGCTAAAGTTTGTCAGCCACAGCAGCACACCGAGAATCGCGGCAGAAACCAATACCTGCGCAGCGCCCACGCCAAAGATTGAACGTCTTAACGACCAAAGTTTGGCAGGGTTCAGCTCCAGACCAATGATGAACATCAGGAACACCACGCCGAGTTCCGAGAAATGCAGAATCTCATCGACGTCACTAATAAACCCGAGTCCCCACGGGCCGATGGCAATACCCGCCAGCAGATAACCCAGCACCGCGCCAATGCCGAGACGAGCCGCAATCGGCACCACGATCACCGCCGCGACCAGGTAAATGACGCCAGCCGTCAGTAAGGTTTGTCCTTCCATCACACCACTCCCTGCGGCAAGGGTGAAGAGAGCCAGTCACGGTAAGCGTGCGCATAATTACGCATCACTTCTGGCGTCTGACGGCGAGCCCAGTAGATCACCATCGGCGTCATCCAGTGCATACGGCACATCTGCGCCGTCAGCTCGAACGGACGCATGATGTCGCTCATCGGATAACGATTCAGGCCGTTGTGGTGATACGCGGTTTCCGGTTCTCCGGTGGTCACCACGCTGCGCCAGTACTTGCCCTCCAGCGCATTCCCGTCCTGGCCGCTGGCAAACCCGCGCGACAGCACGCGGTCCAGCCACTCTTTGAGTAACGCCGGGCAGCTATAGGTATAAAGCGGATGCTGGAAAACCACGATCTGATGTTCAAGCAGCAACTGCTGCTCATGGTGAATATCAATAAAAAAGTCCGGATAGTGGGCGTATAAATCGTGCACCGTGACGTGGTCCAGTTCCATAGCCGACTGCAGCAAAACCCGATTAGCAATCGAATCCTGTGTTTCCGGATGGGCGTAAAGCAGCAATATTTTGGGTGGCTGCGACATCGTTCCCCTCCAAAGCGTCGTCACCGCAGCGGAATTCCGCTACCATGCTCGACGCAACTAACCATTATTGAATTATGTTGCCGATAAATTAACATATTCTGACGATACGGCGCTTATGATTGTCTTTTCCGCATTACAAATACGCCGCGGCACTAACGTGCTGCTGGATAACGCAACAGCCACCATTAATCCCGGCCAGAAAGTCGGTCTGGTGGGCAAAAACGGCTGTGGAAAATCTACACTGCTGTCGCTACTTAAGGGCGAAATCAGCAGTGATGCAGGCAACTTCACGTTTCCCAGCAGCTGGGCACTCGCGTGGGTGAATCAGGAAACCCCGGCGCTCAGTAAGGCCGCGCTGGAATATGTTATCGACGGCGACCGCGAATATCGTCAGCTCGAATCTGAATTAGCCGCAGCCAACGAAAAAGACGACGGCAACGCCATTGCGCTGCTGCACGGCAAGTTGGATGCGATTCAGGCATGGAGCATACATGCGCGCGCCTCAAGCCTGCTGCACGGATTGGGCTTTAGCCAGGAACAATTAATGCGGCCGGTGAGCGATTTCTCCGGTGGCTGGCGTATGCGCCTCAACCTTGCGCAGGCGCTGGTGTGTCGTTCTGATCTGCTGCTGCTGGATGAACCCACCAACCACTTAGATCTCGATGCGGTGATTTGGCTGGAGCGCTGGCTGAAAAGCTACGAAGGCACGCTGATCCTGATTTCGCATGACCGTGACTTCCTTGATCCGGTGGTGGATAAGATTATCCATATTGAACAGCAAACGATGTTCGAATACACCGGCAACTACAGCTCGTTCGAACGCCAGCGCGTCGCCAAGCTGGCGCAACAGCAGGCGCTGTTCCAGAGCCAGCAGGAAAAAGTACAGCACCTGCAAAAGTACATCGATCGCTTCCGCGCCCAGGCCACTAAGGCCAAACAGGCGCAGAGCCGCATTAAGATGTTGGAGCGCATGGAGCTGATTGCACCGGCTCACGTCGATAACCCATTCAGCTTTAGCTTCCGCGCGCCAGAAAGCCTGCCGAATCCCCTGCTGAAAATGGAGAAAGTCACGGCGGGTTACGGCGAACGCATCATTCTTGATGCTATCAAACTCAATCTGGTGCCGGGTTCACGTATTGGTTTACTCGGCCGTAACGGCGCGGGTAAATCGACGCTAATCAAACTGCTGGCCGGTGAAATTGAAGCGCTGGATGGCAAAGTCGGATTGGCCAAAGGCATCAAGCTTGGTTACTTCGCCCAGCATCAGCTGGAGTATCTGCGCGCTGACGAATCGCCGTTACAGCATCTGGCCCGCATTGCACCGCAGACGCTGGAACAGCAGCTGCGTGATTATTTGGGCGGTTTCGGCTTCCAGGGCGACAAAGTCAGTGAAATCACCGAGCGTTTCTCCGGTGGTGAAAAAGCGCGACTGGTACTGGCGCTGATCGTCTGGCAACGCCCGAATCTGCTGCTGCTTGATGAACCGACTAACCACCTTGATCTCGATATGCGTCAGGCACTGACCGAAGCGCTGATTGATTTCGAAGGCGCACTGGTGGTGGTCTCGCATGACCGTCATTTACTGCGTTCAACCACCGATGATCTTTATCTGGTGCATGACCGCAAGGTCGATGTGTTCGAAGGCGATCTGGATGATTACCAGCAGTGGCTGAGCGATCTGCAAAAGCAGCAGGCCCAGCAGGATGCCACGCCGAAGCAGGATAACGCCAACAGCGCCCAGTCACGCAAAGATCAGAAACGCCGTGATGCCGAACTGCGCGCGCAAACCCAACCGCTGCGTAAAGAGATCGAGAAGTTAGAGAAGCAGATGGCGAAGTGGCAGAGCCAGCTCAGCGAAGCAGAAGCGCTACTCTCGGACAGTGCGATTTACGATCAGAGCCGTAAAGCGGACCTGACCTCGGCGTTGCAACGTCAGGCCGAAAGCAAGTCCGCGCTGGAAGATGTTGAAATGGCGTGGCTGGATGCGCAAGAACAGCTGGAGCAGATGCTGGCGAGTTAAGGTTCCGTATCAATGCTGACCCTACATGCTTAGCGCCTGCTGCAAAGTCAGCATAAATGCTGTCCCTACATGCTAAGTGCCTGCTGTAAGGTCAGCATAAATGCTGCCCCTACATGCTAAGTGCCTGCTGTAAGGCCAGCATAAATGCGGCCTCTGCATGCTTAGCGCCTGCTGTAAGGCCAGCATAAATGCGGCCTCTGCATGCTTAGCGCCTGCTGTAAGGCCAGCATAAATGCGGCCTCTGCATGCTTAGCGCCTGCGGTAGGGGCGGCATTCATGCCGACCTGGCTCACTACCGCACTCTTTTAAAACGGAACATCCCCTAACACCGTGGCGCGATGCATTACTCGCCGCGCCGGATAATAATCGGCATTAGCGTAATGCTGCGTCACGCGGTTATCCCAGATCGCCACATCATTCTCCTGCCAGCGCCAGCGCACCTGGAACTCTGGCTTCGCCGTGTGCCAGAACAGGAAATTCAGCAGCGCCTCACTCTCCTTCTCGCTCAATCCCAGTAACCGCGTAGTAAAGCCTTCATTGACAAACAGCGCCTTGCGCCCGCTCACCGGATGAGTACGAATCACCGGATGCTGTACCGGCGGATGTTTGGCGACCGCCTGCTGCCAGCGCTGATGCTCTTCTTCCGTCTTGCGGTACTTATATTCCTGGAACGACTTCTAAAAATCATGCTCCGCATGCAAGCCGCTCAGCAGTTGCTTAAACGGTTCGGACAACGCTTCATAAGCCGCAATGCCGGTTGACCACAGCGTATCGCCACCGCTCTCCGGCAGCAGCTTCGACGCTAAAATCGCAATCGCCGGTGGCGTCTCGATAAAAGTGACATCGGTGTGCCAGTTATCATTATCTGGCGGATTATCCTGATGGGTGTCCAGCACGATAATTTCTTCCACGCCCTCGGCATGCGGATACACCGGATGAATATGCAGGTCGCCAAAGCGAATCGCCAGTGCACGATGCTGTTCCGGCGTGATCACCTGATTGCGCAGAAACAGCACCTGATGGCGCAACAGACCATGATAAAGCTGCTCAAACTGCGCGTCGCTTAACGGGCGGCTGAGATCGAGGTCGCTGACCTGCGCACCGATATACGGGCCCAGCGCGGTAAAAGTGACACGTTCGTTCATTGCTGTTCTCCATTCCAGGGTGTCAGACGGCGCTGCAAGGCGCGCAGACCCAGTTCTAAACTAAAGGCTATCAATGCAATCACCGCGATACCGGCCAGCACTACATCGGTAGCAAGAAACTCGCCCGCCGACTGCACCATAAAGCCGAGACCTCGCGTAGCGGCGATCAGTTCTGCTGCCACCAGCGTTGACCAACCCACGCCAAGACCAATACGTAAACCAGTGAGAATTTCCGGCAGCGCGCCCGGCAAAATCACAAAGCGCAGTAGCTGCCAGCGTGAAGCGCCTAGTGCCTGCGCAGCGCGAATCCGTACCTGCTGAGCGTTCTTCACCCCTGCCAGCGTCGACAGCGTCACCGGCGCGAAGATCGCCAGATAGATCAGTAAGATTTTCGAGGTTTCACCGATGCCAAACCAAATCACCATCAGCGGCAAATAGGCTAGCGGCGGCACCGGGCGATAGAGTTCAATTAACGGATCGAGCAGCCCACGAATCGCCGGACTCAAGCCCATGGCAATTCCCACCGGGATGCCAATCAGCGCCGCGAAGAACAACGCCACCAGCATACGCGCCAGGCTGGCACCTAAGTGCTGCCATAAGGTCGCATCCATAAAGCCTTGCGGGCTGGCGATCAGCAGTAACTTTTTTAGCACCTGCTGGGGCGGCGGCAGGAACAGCGGCGCAACCAAATTGAGCGCCGTCACGCCCCACCACACCAGCAGCAGTACGGCTACACTCAGCAAGCTCAGGGAAAACTGCGGTGAAAAAGGCCAACGCAGCGTGCGTCGGCGAGTCTGGGTTTTCTCATCAATCACCGCGCTCATACAAATGCCTCCCGCTGGGAAAAGACCTGATTCAACACATATTCTCGGCGCTCGATAAAGGCCGGATCGGATTTGATGCTGCGGCATGGCTCGCCGGCGGCGAATCGCTGGCCAAAATCGAGTTTAATGCGCTCCACCACGCGACCTGGCCCCGGCGACAGCAGCACCAGCTCACTGGCAAGAAACACCGCTTCTTCAATGTCGTGGGTAATCAGCAAAATCTGTTTGCCGGTATCCCGCCACAACGTCAGCAGTAAGGTTTGCATCTGTTCACGGGTAAAAGCATCCAGCGCACCAAAGGGTTCATCTAACAGCAGCAACTGAGGATCAGCCGCCAGCGCACGCGCAATCCCCACGCGCTGACGTTGACCCCCAGAGAGCTGCCAGATAAAACGCTTTTCTGCCCCTTCGAGCCCGACTTTGCGAATCAACCGACGGGCGATGGCGTGGCGTTCTGCCTTATCCATTCCTGCAAGTTGCAAACCAAACGCCACGTTATCCATCACGTTGCGCCACGGCAGTAACCCTTCGTTCTGAAACACCACGCCGCGCTCAGCGCCAGGCCCGTTCACCGCTTTGCCATCCAGCGTGATGCTGCCTGACTCCAGTGGCAGGAAACCGGCAATCAAATTCAGTAACGTGGTTTTGCCACAGCCGGACGGTCCCAGCACCACCAGCAGGTCGCGTTGATCCAGCTGCAGGTTGATATCCTGCAACGCGGGTTGTCCGGCGTAACGTGCATTCAAATTGGTGATGCTGAGCATATGGCCTCCGTTATTTCGCTAAGGGCGCAACAAAGCGCGTGGTGACGTAGCTGCTGTAATCGTTGGCGGCATCTGGGACTTTGCCCTGTTCTTTCAGGAAGTGCGCGGTATCAACAATCGCTTTATTCACCGGTTTACCCAGCTGTTCCACTTGCTGTTGTGCGGTCAGGTAGGTATTGCCTTGCACCAGCACTGGCACATCGCTTTCCGGCACGCCGCTCAAACGCGACAGTTTGCTAAGGTTATCCGGCTGCTTGAGCCACTGCTCTGGATTGGTGAGGTAGGACTGTTGTGCCTCAATCGCGCTGCGGGCAAAAGCGGTGACGATTTCAGGATGCTGCTGAGCGAAATCTTTGCGCACCACCCACACATCCAGCGTCGGTGAACCCCATTTGCCGACCTGAGAAGAGTCCGTCAGCACCGTGCCGTCTTTTTCCAGCTCGTTAACGGCAGGCGACCAAACGTAAGCCCCATCGATATCGCCGCGTTTCCACGCCGCGATAATGGCAGGCGGCTGCAGGTTCACTAACTGCACCTGCGAAGGTTTAATTCCCCAATGCTTGAGTGCAGAGAGCAGGCTGTAATGTGTGGTGGAGATGAAAGGCACCGCAATGCGCTTGCCAATCAGATCTTTGGGGTTGGTGATGGATTTCTTGACCACCAGCGCTTCGGAATTACCGAGCTGGGAGGCCAGCAGGAAAGCCTCGATAGGCAGTTGCTGGGTTGCGGCGACCGCCAGCGGGCTGGAACCAATATTGCCGATCTGCACATCGCCCGATGCCAATGCGCGCAGCACGCTGGCACCGCTGTCGAACTTGCGCCAGTCAACAGTCGCGCCGCTCTCTTTGGCAAAGGTGTTGTCGGCCTGCGCCACTTTGGCCGGTTCCGCCGAGGTTTGATACGCCACGGTGACATTCACCGCTTGCGCCTGAAACGCCATCAGGGCCAATGCTGCCGCCACTGCTGTTATTGTTTTTTTTACTGCCATCATCATTCACCCCAATGTTATGTCGTGACGGCAGTTTCTCCAGCGGCAGTAATTTCATAAAGGAATTAAAAATTATCCCTAATGAAAATCTGTTCTTAGATCAACATCGGGCAACGCTATGCGAAATACGCAAATGCAAAGAAGTCGTAAAGACGGAAATATGTCACACGCTCACATAACGACTGTGCTATTGATAGGCTTCTGATTTTTTCACCTCTACTGGCGGTACTGAAATCCATGTCGATTGAGAAAGTTGCCCGTCTTGCTGGCGTATCTAAAGCCACGGTTTCCCGGGTGTTAAACCAGCATCCCGGCGTGCGTACAGATACGCGAGAAAAAGTATTGGCGGCCATCAATCACTGTGACTATCAGCCTAATCTGCTGGCCCGCCAGCTGCGTACTGCCCAGAGTCATATGTTGCTGGTGTTAATTTCAGACATCACTAATCCCTTCTGCTCACGCGTGGTGCAGGGCATTGAAGCTGAAGCCGAAGCGCAGGGTTATCACATCCTGTTGTGCAATTCAGCATCACAACTGCCACGCGAAGCCGCTTATCTGGCGTTGTTGAGCGGTAAAGTGGTCGACGGCGTGATCACCATGGATGCCGCCGCCTGTTTGCAGCAGCTAAAAGGTTTGATTGGTGACGCGCCTTGGGTGCAATGCGCCGAATACGATCCGGCTATTCCCGCCTCCAGTGTCACCATTGATAATAAAGAAGCGGCGTTTGAAACCGTGCGTTATCTGGCCAGCAAAGGTCGCCGACGTATCGCCCTGGTGAATTGTGATATGCGCTATCTCTATTCCCATCAACGTGAAACGGGTTATCGCGAAGCGCTGGAACAGCTGGAACTGAATTGGGGTGGCGTGGCTTACGCGGAAAACATTTCGTGTGAAGCGGGCAGTGCCGCACTGCGTGAACTGCTGGCGTTACCGGAGCGACCGGACGCGGTGTTTGCGGTCTCGGATGTGCTGGCCGTCGGCGTGATCCATGCTGCGCTGGAGGCTGGTTTACGCATTCCGGAAGATCTTGCCGTGGTAGGTTTTGATGGCATTCCCTTCACCAGCAGCCTCAATCCGCCGCTAACCACCATCGAACAACCGATGAATCGGCTGGGCGCACGCAGTGTTCAGCTGTTACTGAACCGCATCCGCCAGCCGCACAGTGAAGTGGTGCGTGAGGTGTTACCCTGGAAACGCGTTGAACGCGCCTCCAGCTAACTCAACGCCAGATCAGCAGCACACAGGCGGCTGTGAGCGCACCCATCGCCAGGTTAAAGATTTTCCACGCACGCGGGCTACGCAGCAGGCGGCCAATCATAGAACCAAACCCCATCCAGATGACGCCAGAGACCACATTCACCAACGCCATGCCGATACTGATAGCGATCACCGAATGCAGATACGCGTCACCCGCAAGGCTAAAGCTGGCTACTGCACCCAACGCCATTAGCCAGGCTTTCGGGTTGATCAGCTGTAACAGGCCACCTTGCCAGAACGGCATCTGTTTCACCGTCGCGTCTTCGGTTTCCAGCTTCTCGTACTCGGCGGTGGCGATTTTCCACGCCAGCCACAGCAGATAGAGACTACCGGCAATCTTCAGCACCAGATGCAGTGAAGGATAAAGCAGGATTAAACCGCCGATGCCAAATGCCACCATCAGCAACATGACTTGCATACCAATCATGATACCAATGAGCAGCGGGATGGTGCGCAGGAAGCCAAAATTAGCACCTGAGGCGGTAAGTAACATATTATTAGGCCCTGGCGTGATGGCAGCGACCCAAAGAAAACCCAACATTGATAAAAAAAGACTCAGTTCCATGTATATTCGGGTGCTCCTCACCCAGTAAAGCGGACAACCCATCGAAGCTATCAGCGAGTTATGCATCAGACAAGCCTTTACCCAAGCTATTTTGATCGCCTGAACGGCGAGCGATTTACACCGCTGCGCGGATTCAGTAACGCGCATCTGCAAACACTGCTGCCGCGCATACTGCGTCGGCGCGTAACCTTGCGCCCGCACTGGCAGCGACTTGACCTGCCGGACGGCGATTTTGTCGATCTCGCCTGGAGCGAAGATCCGGCACAGGCACGTCATAAGCCGCGTATGGTGATGTTCCACGGCCTGGAAGGCAGCTTCCGTAGCCCGTACGCTCATGGCTTGATGCAGGCGTGTCAGACGCGTGGCTGGCTGGCGGTGGTGATGCACTTCCGTGGATGCAGCGGCGAGCCGAATCGTATGGAGCGCATCTATCATTCCGGTGAAACCGAAGACGCGACCTTTTTCCTGCACTGGCTGCAGCGCGAATGGGGTACGGTGCCAACTGCAGCAGTGGGCGTTTCACTCGGTGGCAATATGCTGGCCTATTTATTGGGCATGCAAGGGAATGATGTGCCTGTGGATGCCGCCGTCGCCATCTCGGCTCCCTTTGCGCTCGAACCCTGCAGCGAAAAGCTCGATGCTGGCTTCTCGCGTTTCTATCAGCACTATTTACTGACCAAGCTGAAACAGAATGCCACGCGCAAACTGCTGGCCTGGCCCGGCACGCTGCCGGTGGAACTGAGCCAGCTGCGGGCATTTCGCCGTATTCGTGAGTTTGATGATGCGATAACCGCACGCGCGCACGGATTTCTGGATGCCAACGACTATTATCGACGTGCCAGCGCCATGCCCTTGCTCACGGGGGTGCGCAAACCGTTGCTGATCATCCATGCTAAAGACGATCCCTTTATGACCGATGCGGTGATCCCGCAGCCGGAGCAACTGTCGCCTTCGATTGAATATCAACTGACGCAAAAAGGCGGTCACGTTGGCTTTGTCGGCGGCACGTTAATGAAGCCGAAAATGTGGCTGGAACAACGTGTGCCTGACTGGCTCTCAACCTATCTGGATGTGTGATCGTGATTATTCCCTGGCAAGAACTTGAAGTCGCAACACTGGAAAACCTGATTGAAACCTTCGTGCTGCGCGAAGGCACCGACTACGGCGAGCAGGAGCGCAGTCTGGAACAGAAAGTGGCTGACGTGCGCCGCCAACTGGAACGCGGTGACGTCGTTCTGGTGTGGTCGGAACTGCATGAATCCGTCAACATTATGCCGAAAGGCGAATTTCGCGGTTAATGCACCGCGCAGTAATTCGTGGTAACAATGCTCATCGCCCGACTTCACAGGGAGTTCTGTTATGTCAGCCAGGCATCCAATCATTGCCGTGACCGGTTCCAGCGGTGCCGGTACCACCACCACCAGCCTCGCCTTCCGTAAGATTTTCCAGCAGCTGGATTTGCATGCTGCGGAACTTGAAGGCGACAGCTTCCATCGCTATACCCGTCCTGAAATGGATATGGCGATCCGTAAAGCGCGCGATTTGGGCCGTCACATCAGCTACTTCGGCCCGGAAGCCAATGATTTCGGTCTGTTAGAACACACCTTCAAGCACTACGGACAAACCGGCTTGGGTGAATCACGCAAATATCTGCACACCTACGATGAAGCCGTCCCCTGGAATCAGGTGCCCGGTACTTTTACGCCGTGGCAGCCGCTGCAGGAAAACACCGATGTGCTGTTCTATGAAGGACTGCATGGCGGTGTGGTGACGCAGCAGCAAAATGTCGCCGAGCATGTCGATTTGCTGGTCGGTGTAGTGCCGATCGTGAACCTGGAGTGGATTCAAAAGCTGGTGCGCGATACCGGCGAGCGTGGTCATTCGCGCGAAGCCGTGATGGATTCGGTAGTGCGATCAATGGAGGATTACATCAACTTCATTACGCCACAGTTCTCACGCACCCACATCAACTTCCAGCGTGTGCCAACGGTGGATACCTCCAATCCGTTTGCCGCACGTGAAATTCCCTCGCTCGACGAAAGCTTTGTGGTGATTCACTTCCGTGGACTGGAAGGCATTGCTTACCCTTATCTGCTGGCGATGATCCAGGGCTCGTTCATTTCACATATGAACACGCTGGTGGTGCCGGGCGGCAAAATGGGGCTGGCGATGGAGTTAATCATGACGCCACTGGTGCAGCGGCTGATTGAAGGTAAACGGATTGAATAATCCAGAAATTCTGTAGCGGCGGCCGTTTGGCCGCCCGCTGATGCTATCGCTCAATCACTTCGTAACTGTGCGTCATTTTCACACTATTGCCGAGCATGATCGCCACCGAGCAATACTTCTCCGCCGACAGGTCAACAGCACGCGCGACCGCTTTATCGCTTAGCGCTGTGCCGCTAACGATAAAATGCAGGTTGATTTGCGTGAAAATACGTGGCGCTTCTTCACGGCGCTCGGAGGTCAGTTTCACCTCGCAGTCAGCCACATCATTTCGGCCCTTTTGCAGGATCGATACCACGTCAATCGCGCTACAGCCGCCTGCTGCCATCAAAACCATCTCCATCGGGCTCGGCGCTTTGTCGCCCGAGTTACCGTCCATTAATACCTGATGGCCTGATGAGGATTCTCCGAGAAAGGTCAGCCCTTCCACCCATTTCACTCGTGCCTGCATTATTCTTTCTCCTGAAGTGGCGGTTTTGCCGCCAGAGTACGCTTTCACTTGATAAACAGCAATCCAGACACATCTGCCCTTTGCTGAAGCGAGACAACAGAAGACAGCTTGCAAAAGCTGTGCTACAAACAGTGCTGAAAATATTTTCGTCATCACAGACGAAGGCGGGAAGAATCAAAAGCGTAGCTTAAGAATCACCCGGAAATAATTTTCCTTTACTGGAAGCGCTCTACGATTACACCGCCTGACAGGGAAAACTGCCCCCTGTATTTTGGGCACGATTACAACAGAGGATAATAGCGAATGGTTCTCGGCAAACCGCAAACAGACCCTACACTCGAATGGTTCCTGTCCCATTGCCATATTCACAAATATCCGTCCAAAAGCACGCTCATCCATCAGGGTGAGAAAGCGGAAACGCTGTACTACATCGTGAAAGGTTCCGTTGCGGTTCTGATCAAAGATGAAGAAGGCAAAGAGATGATCCTCTCCTACCTCAATCAGGGAGATTTCATCGGCGAACTCGGCCTGTTTGAAGAAGGTCAGGAACGTAGTGCCTGGGTACGTGCGAAAAGTGCCTGCGAAGTGGCTGAAATTTCCTACAAAAAATTCCGTCAGCTGATTCAGGTAAACCCGGATATTTTAATGCGACTCTCGTCGCAAATGGCGCGTCGTCTGCAAGTCACCTCCGAGAAAGTGGGCAACCTTGCCTTCCTCGATGTGACGGGCCGTATCGCGCAAACGCTGCTTAATCTGGCTAAACAACCAGATGCGATGACTCACCCGGACGGGATGCAAATCAAAATCACCCGTCAGGAGATTGGTCAAATCGTGGGTTGCTCACGCGAAACCGTGGGTCGTATCCTGAAAATGCTGGAAGATCAGAACCTGATCTCCGCACACGGTAAAACCATCGTCGTCTACGGCACCCGCTAATTTCTTATCACCCACGGCGTGATGGCAACATCGCGCCGTTTTTGTTTGCGATGAGCTGATGTGGCGCCGAATCATCTATCATCCTGAGGTCAACTACGCACTGCGGCAAACGCTAGTGCTGTGCCTGCCTGTGGCTTTGGGCTGGCTGTTTGGCGATCTGCAAAAAGGCCTGCTGTTCTCTTTAGTGCCTGCCTGTTGCAATATCGCGGGTCTCGATACACCGCATAAACGCTTCTTCAAACGTCTGATTGTTGGCGGTTCGCTGTTTGCCATCGGCAGCTTTCTGATTCAATTTCTCACCAGTTACGCCATCCCGCTACCGCTGATCCTGTTTGTGCTGCCGCTGCTGATTGGCGTGACCGGCGAAATCAGTCCGTTGCACGGCCGTTTGCTGCCCGCCACACTGATTGCCGCCATCTTTAGCCTCAGCCTGGTGGGACGCATGCCAGTTTGGGTGCCGCCGCTGCTGTATATTGGTGGCACGCTTTGGTACGGGCTGTTTAACTGGTTCTGGTTCTGGCTGTGGAAAGAGCAGCCGATGCGTGAAACCCTCAGCCTGCTGTATCGCGAGTTGGCAGATTATTGCGATGCCAAATACACCCTGTTGACGCAGCTCACCGATCCGGAAAAGGCGTTACCGCCGCTGCTGGCGCGTCAGCAAAAAGCGGTTGATCTGATCACCACCTGCTATCAGCAAATGCATATGCTATCGGCCAGTCGTGATAACAGCCACAAACGCCTGACGCGCGCGTTCCAGGTGGCGCTTGATTTGCAGGAGCACATCTCGGTGAGCCTGCACCAGCCGGAAGAAGTGCAGAAACTGGTTGAGCAGAGCCACGCTGAAGCAGTGATCCGCTGGAATGCGAAAACCATCTCTGCGCGCCTGCGTCTGCTGGCCGATGCCATTCTCTATCATCAGTTGCCCGATCGGTTTCACATGGAGAAGCAGCTCGGTGCGCTGGAGAAGATTGCGCGTCAAAACCCCGATAATCCGGTGGGCAACTTCTGCTATTACCACTTCAGCCGCATCGCTCGCGTGCTGCGCACCCAGAAGCCGTTGTACACCCGTGACCTGATGGCCGATCGCCAGCGCCGTTTGCCGCTGTTCCCGGCGCTGCGCAGCTATCTGTCGCTGAAATCCGCCGCATTGCGCACCGCCGCGCGTATTTCGGTGATGCTGATGTTTGGCAGTGCGCTGGCGCTGTTCTTCAATATTCCCAAGCCCTACTGGATTCTGATGACCATCATGTTCGTCAGCCAGAATGGCTACAGCGCCACGCGGGTGCGTATTCAGCACCGTGCGTTGGGCACCTTTGCCGGATTGCTAATCGCCGCCGGCTCGCTGCAGCTGGCAGTTCCCGAATCGATCACCTTGCTGTTTATGCTGGCCATCACCCTCGCCAGCTATCTGGTGACGCGCAAATATTACGGCTGGTCGATGATTGGCTTTACCGTGACAGCGGTGTATTCACTGCAACTGCTGTCGCTGAACGGTGCGCAGTTCCTGTTACCGCGCATGATGGACACGCTGATGGGCTGCCTGATCGCCTTTGCCGGCATGATCTGGCTGTGGCCGCAGTGGCAAAGTGGTTTGCTGCGCAGCAACGCGCATGATGCGCTGGATACCTATCAGGAAGCGCTGAGAATGCTGCTGGGGCCGGAACAGTCACCAGAGAAGCTGGCGTATCAGCGCATGAAGGTTAATCAGGCGCACAATGCGCTGTTTAACTCACTGAATCAGGCATCCAGCGAGCCAGGCTTTAACGCCCAGTATCTGAAAGACATGCGCATGTGGGTGACGCACAGTCAGTTCATAGTTGAACATCTTAATGCGATGACGATTCTGGCGCGCGAGCACACCATGCTGACGCCGAAACTGGCGGAGCGTTATTTGCAATCCTGTGAAATTGCGCTGCAACGCTGTCAGCAACGTCTGGCGTATGACGGGCCAGGCAATGACAGCAATATTCTGGAAGCGCCGGAGAATCTGAATGAGGGGCCGGTGACGATAGTGGAACAGCATGTGAAGCGGGTTCTGCAACATCTGAACGTCATGCACACCATCTCTTCACTGGCGTGGAGCCAGCGGCCACATCATGGCAGCTGGCTCAAAGTACTGCGCCCAAAAAGCTAATCAGGCAGCCAGCACCTTCTCAATGGCTTTGGCGAAACGCGCCATGCCTTCTTCGATATCGGTCGGTTCGATCACCAGTGACGGCACGAAACGAATCACATCGGTGCCGGCGGTCAGGATCATCAATCCTTCTGCGGCTGATGCGTTGAGAATGTCACGCGCCTTGCTGGCGTGCTGCGGTTTCAGCGCTGCGCCAATCAGTAATCCTTTACCGCGAATCTCGCTGAACAGATCATATTTGCTGTCGATAGACTGCAGCGCTTCAACGAACTGCTGACGACGGGCTTCCACGCCACCCAGCACTTCTGGGGTGTTGATGATATCCAGCGCGGTTTCAGCAATTGCACAGGCCAGCGGGTTGCCGCCGTAAGTGGTGCCGTGTACGCCGGGCGCCATCACCGAAGCGATTTCATTGGTGGTCAGCATCGCGCTCACCGGGAATCCGCCGCCCAGTGCTTTCGCAGTGGTGATGATGTCTGGTTTGATGCCGTAGTGTTCGTAGCTGAACAACTTGCCGCTACGGCCCATGCCGCTCTGCACTTCATCCAGCACCAGCAGCGCGTTGTGCTCATCGCACAGTGCACGCAGGCCCTGCATAAATTCCTGCGTCGCCGCCACCACGCCGCCTTCGCCCTGAATCGGCTCGACGACAATGGCGCAGGTATGGTCATCAATCACCGCTTTTACCGCATCCAGATCGTTAAACGGCACATGCACGATATCCGCCGGTTTTGGACCAAAGCCATCGGAGTATTTCGGCTGGCCGCCAACGGAAACGGTAAACAAGGTACGACCGTGGAACGCATTGTGGAAGGCGATGATTTTGCTTTTGAACGGGCTGTGTTTTTTGCAGGCGTAATAACGCGCCAGCTTGAAGGCAGCTTCGTTAGCTTCCGCGCCGGAGTTGCCAAAGAAAACGCGATCGGCAAAGGTCGCGGCAATCAGTTTGCTCGCCAGACGCAGCGCCGGTTCGTTGGTGAACACGTTGCTGGTGTGCCACAGGGTTTCGCCCTGCGTTTTCAGCGTTTCCACCAGCGCCGGATGGCAATGGCCCAAAGCAGTCACCGCGATACCGCCGGAGAAGTCGATATACTCTTTGCCCTGCTGATCCCAGACTCGGCTGCCCTTGCCTTTTACCGGCACGAACTGCGCTGGTGCATAAACAGGCAAAATCACGTTATCGAACGTTTCCCGGGTTACCGCTAGTTTTTCCGCTGCCATTGCCGACCTCATTGGGTTATTTGTTGAGCTGAAGTGAAATTATAATCACAAAATATGCATAAAAAATCACACGAAGGCAAACATAAGTTACGTGCTGAGGAAATTAGCCAATAGCTGATGGCCCTGCTCGCTCAGGATACTCTCAGGATGGAACTGCACCCCTTCCAGCGGCAAGGTGCGATGACGGAAGCCCATGATCTCATCAGGCTCGCCATCGCGCAGGCTCCAGGCCGTCACTTCAAATTCAGCGGGCAGCGTATCGCGCGCCACAATCAGGGAATGATAGCGCGTGACGGTGAGCGGATTATTAAGGTCGCGAAATACGCCTTGATGGGTGTGCTGGATAACAGAGGTTTTGCCATGCATCACCTGGCGTGCGCGCACCACCTGCGCGCCATAGGCTTGCGCAATCGCCTGATGGCCAAGGCAAACACCGAGAATCGGTAAACGACCGGCAAAATGGCGGATGGCATCCAGAGAGACACCGGACTGATCCGGCGTGCAGGGGCCGGGCGAAATCACCAGATGCGTCAGCGGCAGAGCATCCATCTCCGCCAGCGTGATGGCATCGTTACGCACCACGCGTACTTCTGCGCCCAGCTCACAGAAGTACTGGTAGAGATTCCAGGTGAAGGAGTCGTAGTTATCAATTAACAGCAGCATAGTGCCCTCAGGCCAGTCAAACCGCCGCTATTCTACGCATTTTAACGGGCGGGACTCACCACTTTTGCAAACTGCGCCGTCAGCGCTGCCAGATCGCCCGACACACCGGCAAACAGCGCGGTACGCCACGTCTCTCGCTCGAGTTTGTCCCACGTCAGCAGGTATCCGGCATGCAGCGCCAGCTGTTCAAAGAAAATGCGCTGCGTGCGGCCATTGCCCGTGCGGAACGGATGCAATACGAAGATCTCACAGTAATAATGCGCCAGCCGCGCGACAAACTCATCCTGGGTCAGATTTGTCAGCTGTTGCTCATCCTCCAGCGCGCTCATCAACGTATTGCCCTCTTTCTCGATGTATTCACAGTGGCAATAGGGTGTTTCGTCACGCCAGATATCGATGGTGCGTAGTTCACCGGCCCAGCTGTAGAGATCCTGAAACAGCGTACGGTGAATGTGGCACAACCACGGCATGCCAGTGCTACTCGGACCGAGTTCCAGTGTCGCCAGGCGTGCAGCGCTGAACGCCAGCTCCGCTTTACGCAGTTGCGTTTCATCATGAATATCGAGACGGTTTTTCAGCACCGTATCGTTGTGCCAGACGTAAGGGTCGCGTACCGCCAGACTGTTATCCGCCATATTGCCTCCTCAGTGACTCAAGACGATCGTCACTCTGTTCGGCAGTGATATCAGTGAGCACATAGCCCGCGAGGCGGCAGCTGGCCTGATAACTGGCCATGCGACGCTGTTGCCACAGGGTGGCTTTCTGTTTTTCGGTGAGTTGGCTGGTCATTGCGCCTCCGACAAGCAATTTGCCCTAAGTATAAGAGCAAATTTTAGCTTTGCCGGAGAGCAGCAGAACGCGCCAGAGAGCAGCGGCGCGTTAAATCATTAAGGCAGGACTTTCGCAGAAAGGATAACAATCGGTTTTGACGGCACATTTTGGTACGGGCCGACATCTTTGGTTGGCACCTGAGCAATCTTATCGATTACATCCTGGCCTTTCACAACTTTACCAAATACCGCATACCCGAAGTCACGTTGGCCGTGATCGAGGAAGGCGTTATCCGCGACGTTGAGGAAGAACTGGCTGGTCGCACTATCTTTATCTGCAGTACGCGCCATAGAGATGGTGCCACGCAGGTTACGCAAACCGTTGTCGGCTTCGTTCTTGATCGGTGCCACGGTCTGCTTCTGCTGCATATCTGTGGTGAAACCACCGCCCTGGATCATAAAACCAGGGATCACGCGATGAAAGATGGTGTTGTTGTAGAAACCGTTGTTGACGTAGTCGACAAAGTTTTTCACCGAAACCGGGGCTTTCTGGTTGTTCAGTTCGAGTTCGATATTGCCCGCAGAGGTGGTGAGCAGCACATGAGTATCCCCTTTGGCTGCCAGAGCGGTAGCGGATACAGAAGAGAGCGCTAACAGGGCGACTGCCGCTGTCAAAGTACGTTTAAACATGAAAGATTCCTTACCATGGAGTGCAAGCTCAAAAACGAGATCGATTGTAAAGAGCAAGTTATACAAGAGCCAGCGTTTTACCGATATTTACGCTGATGTTGCGATTGTCATACTTTTTGGGGCGCGCAATCATTTGCGTGACGAAAATCACACTATTAATGAAATATTTCGCGCTCGTTACACTCGTTGTTTATTAAGATCACAGTTGCATTTACAATTCATGACACTTTTTGCCAATCCCGGCGCTTCACAGGTTCAGAACATGACAAACCGTAATCGCATTGGCCTTACCTGGATCAGCTTTTTCTCCTACGCGCTCACCGGCGCACTGGTGATCGTTACCGGTATGGTACTGGATAATATTGCCCAGTATTTCCAGCTGCCCATTTCAGAAATGAGCAACACCTTCACTTTCCTGAATGCCGGTATCCTGGTGGCGGTATTCCTTAACGCCTGGCTGATGGTGATTGTGCCGTTGAAACGCCAGCTGATCTTTGGCTTTGTACTGATGATCCTCGCGGTGGCGGGCCTGATGACCAGCCATAACCTGAGCGTCTTCTCACTGTGCATGTTTGTGCTCGGTGTGGTCAGCGGTATCACCATGTCGATCGGTACCTTCCTGATTACCCATCTGTACGATGGCCGTCAGCGTGGTTCACGTCTGCTGTTTACCGACTCCTTCTTCAGCATGGCCGGTACCATTTTCCCGATCATCGCCGGTGTGTTACTGGCTCGCATGCTGCCGTGGTATTGGGTTTACGCCTGCATCGGTGTGATTTACATCGCCATCTTCATACTGACGCTGATGGTGGAGTTCCCGGTACTGAAAAGCGAAGCAGCCGTACAAGGCGGCGAGAAAGAAAAATGGGGCATCGGCGTGTTGTTCCTGTCGATCGCGGCGCTGTGCTACATCCTTGGTCAGCTGGGCTTTATCTCCTGGGTGCCAGAGTATGCGACCAAATCGATGGGTATGGATATTTCGGCAGCCGGACAATTAGTGGGTAACTTCTGGACCGCGTACATGGTCGGCATGTGGGTGTTCAGCTTCCTGCTGCGCTTCTTCGATCTGCAGCGCATCCTGATGGTATTGGCGGCCCTGGCGACTGGCTTGATGTACTGGTTTGTCACCACCAGCGACGCCAGCATGCTGCACTGGATCATCATGATTCTCGGCTTCAGCTCCAGCGCCATCTACACCACCATCATCACGCTGGGTTCGCTGCAAACCAAAGTCTCTTCGCCGAAGCTGGTGAACTTTATCCTGACCTGCGGCACCGTTGGCACCATGCTGACCTTCGTGGTCACCGGCCCGATTGTGGCGAAAGGCGGCGCACATGCCGCGCTCTCTACCGCCAATGGTCTGTATGCCGTGGTGTTTGTAATGTGTGTGCTGCTGGGCTTTGTGACTAAACATCGCCAGCACGGACATGTGACGCACTAACCGGTGACGTGCAGGGGCGCACTGAACGTTCGCCTCTGTTGCCCGGTGCAGTATCAAGAGAGTGCGCAGTGATGCGCACTTTTTTTATGAAGCGATTATCGCCGGAACGTCACCGCTTCCGCCTCGCCCAAATAAATTTCGCTGCTCGCGGGCTGCGTTGCCGCTACCACATTTCCCTGACGGACCGAATAGCGCACGGGCACTTGTCTGCGCACCGCATCAAATCCACTTTCAGCCGGCAGAATAATCAGACTGGCATGGTCACCCACCGCCAGACCGTAATCCTTCAATTGCATGGTTTTCGCGCTGTTGGTGGTGATCAGGCTCAGGCCGTTGTCGATCTGCTCGTAGCCCATCAGCTGGCAGACATGTAATCCCATATGCAGCACCTGCAGCATGCTGGCGGTGCCGAGCGGATACCAGGGATCAAACACATCATCATGGCCAAAGCAGACGTTAATATCGGCTTCCAGCAACTCCTTCACCCGCGTGATGCCACGACGTTTTGGATAGCTGTCAAAACGGCCCTGCAGGTGAATGTTCACCAGCGGATTAGCGACAAAGTTAATCTTCGACAGCTTTAACAACCGGAATAAGCGCGAGGTATAAGCGTTGTTATAGGAGTGCATCGCTGTAGTGTGACTGGCAGTCACGCGTTCGCCATTGCCATCACGATGCGCCAGTGCCGCCACGGTTTCGACAAAGCGTGACTGCTCATCATCGATCTCATCACAGTGCACATCCACCATGCGGTCATAGCGCTTGGCGAGCGCGAAGGTTTTGTGCAGCGATTCCACGCCGTACTCACGCGTAAATTCGAAGTGCGGAATGGCGCCTACCACATCCGCACCGAGGCGCAGCGCCTCTTCCAGCAAGGCTTCACCATTCGGATAGGAGAGAATACCTTCCTGCGGAAACGCCACGATTTGAATATCGATCCACGGCGCCATCTCCGCTTTCACTTCCAGCATCGCTTTCAACGCGGTGAGCGTAGGGTCGGACACATCAACGTGAGTGCGCACATGCTGAATGCCGTTGGCAATTTGCCACTTCAGCGTCTGCTGTGCGCGCTGCTTCACATCTTCGTGGCTGAGCAGCGCTTTGCGTTCGGCCCAGCGTTCAATGCCTTCAAACAGCGTGCCGGATTGGTTCCAGGCGGGCTGCCCGGCGGTTTGCGTGGTGTCGAGATGGATGTGCGGTTCGATAAATGGCGCACTTGCCAATCCTCCTTCGGCATCCAGTGCGCTACTCTGCTCCACGACTTGCGGCGGCTGCGGACGCAGCGCCGCAATTTTTCCACCGCTGATTTCCATCTGCCATAAGCCCTGCTGGCCCGCTAAGCGCAGGTTGTTGATCCACTTCAGTGACCGGTTCGCCATGCCTTCCTCCTGTTTCAAAGCAACAAGTTAAGCTAGCACGAAAATCTTTCCGTCTGCGTCATAGGTTTTTGAGTTGCCAAAATGACCATCCGAAAACGTCCTCTGCTCAGTTTGTTGGGGCGACACTGATGGCGACCGACGCAGCACAATACTCAATCAAATAAGCCACTTATAATTTTCCTTCAAAATCAATTACATACCTCTAAATAGGTATATAGGGGTGCGCTTGATGTGCGTCAATAAGCGCCTGATATAGCGCGTTATGGTATGCGCAGATACCGCAATTTTTGAGGCAAGCATGAGCAAGCACAGTGTCGTAATTATTGGCAACGGCATGGTCGGCCACCGCTTTATAGAAGAACTGATCGACAAAGCCGATCCCAACCAATTCGCTATTACCGTCTTTTGTGAAGAACCGCGCGTCGCCTATGACCGCGTCCACCTTTCCGCCTACTTCTCCCATCACACCGCTGAAGAACTGTCACTGGTGCGTCCTGGCTACTACGAAAAACATCAGGTGAAGATGCTGCTCGGTGAACGGGCCATTACCATCAACCGGGACGAAAAACTGATCCACTCCAATACCGGTCGCGCGGTGCATTACGACACGCTGATTTTCGCCACCGGTTCTTACCCGTGGATACCGCCGATCAAAGGTTCCGAAGGCAGCGACTGCTTTGTCTATCGCACCATCGAAGATCTCAACGCCATTGAAGCCTGCGCACGTCGTACAAAACGTGGTGCGGTGATTGGGGGGGGATTGCTCGGACTGGAAGCCGCGGGAGCACTAAAAAATCTCGGCATCGAAACTCATGTCATTGAGTTCGCGCCCGGCTTAATGGCGGAACAGCTGGATGCGCAAGGTGGCGAACAGCTGCGTCGTAAGATCGAGCAAATGGGCGTGCTCGTGCACACTGGCAAAAACACTCAACAAATTGTGCATCACGCCAACGGCGGTAAGACGCTGGAATTTGCCGATGGCAGCGCGTTGGAAGTGGATTTCATCGTGTTTTCGACCGGTATTCGTCCGCAGGACAAACTGGCAAAACAGTGTGGGCTGGAACTCGGCCAGCGTGGCGGTATCGCCATTAACGACCGCTGCCAAACCAGTGATACCGCGATCTATGCAGTGGGAGAATGCGCAGCCTGGCAGAACCGGTTGTTCGGCTTAGTGGCACCGGGCTACAAAATGGCACAGGTCGCCAGCGATGCGTTGCTGGGACGAGACAGCGCTTTTTCCGGTGCCGATATGAGCGCCAAACTCAAGCTGCTGGGCGTGGATGTCGGTGGCATTGGCGATGCGCATGGCCGCACGCCGGGCGCGCGCAGCTACATGTGGCTTGATGAGCAAAAGCACATCTACAAGCGCCTGATTGTCAGCGAAGACAATCGCACGCTGCTCGGCGCGGTATTGGTAGGTGATACCAGCGATTACGGCAATCTGCTGCAGCTGGCATTAAATAACATTGCTCTGCCTGACAATCCCGAAGGTTTGATTCTGCCCGCAGGCAGCGGCGAGAAGCCGGTATTAGGCGTCGATTCCCTGCCGGATAGCGCGCAGATCTGCTCCTGCTTCGATGTCAGCAAAGGCGATATCGTCAAAGCGGTGCAAAGCGGTTGCCACACCGTGGCGATGCTAAAAAGCGAAACCCGCGCCGGCACTGGCTGCGGCGGTTGTATTCCACTGATCACCCAGGTGCTCAACGCGGAGCTGAGCCGTCAGGGCATCGAAGTCAACAATCACCTGTGCGAGCATTTCCCGTACTCACGCCAGGAGCTGTATCACCTGATTCGCGTCGAAGAGATCACATCCTTTGATGCGCTGCTGGCGAAATACGGTCAGGGTTACGGCTGTGAGGTGTGCAAACCCACGGTGGCTTCGCTGCTGGCTTCCTGCTGGAACGACTATGTGCTCAAGCCACAGCTCGCGCCGCTACAGGACAGCAACGACCTTTTCCTCGGCAATATCCAGAAAGATGGCACCTACTCGGTGATCCCACGCTCGCCCGGCGGCGAAATCACGCCTGAAGGGTTGATGGCGATAGGTGTAGTGGCACGTGAATTTAATCTTTACACCAAGATCACCGGATCGCAGCGTATTGGTCTGTTTGGTGCCCAGCGCGACGATCTGCCCGCCATCTGGTCCCAGTTGATTGATGCCGGGTTTGAAACCGGTCAGGCGTATGCCAAAGCGCTACGCATGGCGAAAACCTGCGTTGGCAGCACCTGGTGCCGTTTCGGTGTGGGTGACAGCCTTGGCTTCGGCATCGAACTGGAGAACCGCTACAAAGGCATTCGCACCCCGCACAAGATGAAGTTTGGCGTTTCTGGCTGCACGCGCGAATGCGCGGAAGCGCAGGGCAAAGACGTCGGCATCATCGCCACGGAAAAAGGCTGGAATCTGTACGTGTGCGGCAACGGCGGCATGAAGCCGCGCCACGCCGATTTGCTGGCGGCGGATCTGGATCGCGATACCCTGCTCACCTACCTCGATCGTTTCATGATGTTCTATATCCGCACCGGCGATCGCGTGCAACGCACCTCGCTGTGGCTGGAAAGCATGGAAGGCGGTATCGACTATCTGCGCAGCGTGATTGTTGACGACAAACTCAGCCTCAACGCGCAGCTGGAAACTGAACTGGCGCGCCTGCGCGCTGAAGTTGAATGCGAATGGGCTGCGACCGTGAACGATCCCCGGCAGCAAATTCACTTCAGTACTTTCATCAACAGCGATCAACGCGATCCGCTGGTGCAGCACGTAGCCCAGCGCGATCAGCACCGTCCGGCAAGTCCTGCCGAGCGCATCGCCATCACCCAGATTGAGGAGATCGACGCATGAGCCAGTGGCATTCCGTGTGTGAACTCGAAAAAATCCTGCCGGCCACAGGCGTCTGTGCGCTGGTGAAAGGTCAACAGATTGCCATCTTCCGTCCTCACGATGATGAGCAACTCTATGCACTGAGTAATATCGATCCTTTCTCCGCCGCCAGCGTGCTGTCACGTGGTTTGATTGCCGAACATCAGCACACGCTGTGGGTCGCCAGCCCACTGAAAAAACAGCGCTTCCGCCTGAGCGACGGCGTCTGCCTGGAAGATGCCGCCCGTTCCGTGGCGAGCTATCCGGTGCGCGTCACGGCGGGCCAGGTCGAAGTGTGTGCCTGACAGAATTCCTTCACTTTATGAGACGTCACTATGTTTACTGACACCCTGAACACCTGCGCCAACAACGCAGCACGCATTGTGCGTACCGCGCAGCACAGCCCGCTGGCCTTCTGGATCAGCTCGGCGATGGCGGGCGCTTATGTGGGCCTCGCCATTATTCTGATATTCACCTTCGGCAATCTGGTCGATCCGGCTTACCGTCCGCTATTGATGGGTGCCACCTTTGGTATCGCCCTGACGCTGGTGATCATTGCTGGCTCAGAACTGTTTACTGGCCATACCATGTTCCTCACCGTTGGCGTGAAAGCTGGCACCATTAGCCAGGGCCAGATGTGGTGCGTGTTGCCGCAAACATGGCTGGGCAACCTGATTGGCTCGGTGTTTGTCGCCCTGCTCTACTACTACGCGGCCGGTGCGATGCTGCCCAATGCAGGCGCCTTGATTCACAGTGCCGCGCTGGCGAAAACCACCCAACCGGCGATGGCGCTGTTCTTCAAAGGTGCGCTGTGTAACTGGCTGGTGTGTCTGGCGATCTGGATGGCGGTGCGCACCGAAGGCACGGCGAAGTTCATTGCCATCTGGTGGTGTCTGTTGGCGTTTATCGCTTCTGGCTACGAACACTCCGTGGCGAACATGACGGTCTTTGCACTGTCGTGGTTTGGTCAGCATAATGCCGATCTGACCTTGAGCGGCATCGGCCACAATCTGTTGTGGGTGACGCTGGGTAACATGTTCTCTGGGATGATATTGATGGGCCTCGGATACTGGTACGCCACGCCACAGGCTCAGCGACCGCAAGTGGCGACACAAGCCGCTGCGCTTAAATCTGTTTAACGTTTTGAGCCCGCAGATTGCGGGCTTTTTTGAGGATGAGCGATGGACTATTTTCCGCTGTTTTGCCGCCTGCAGGGCAAACGTTGTTTACTGGTCGGCGGCGGTGATGTAGCAGAACGCAAAGCGCGCCTGCTGCTGGATGCCGGTGCCGATCTGCACGTCGGGGCACTGGATTTCTCCCCTGTATTTCAGCAGTGGGCCGAGCAGGGAAAGTTGCACCTCATGTCCGGCACCTTTGAGGAGTGCTGGCTGGAAGGCTGCTGGCTGGTGATCGCCGCTACCGATGACGACGCAGTGAACCAGCAAGTGGGCGATGCCGCAGAAGCACGCCGCATCTTCTGCAATCTGGTGGATGCACCACAGGAAGCCAGCGCTATCATGCCCTCAATTGTCGATCGCTCCCCGCTGATGATTGCGGTGTCATCCGGCGGCCGCGCCCCGGTGATGGCTCGCCTGATGCGCGAGAAGCTGGAAGCGATGCTGCCACAGCATCTGGGCCAACTGGCCTCACTCGCTGGCACGCTGCGCAGCCGGGTGAAGAAAACCTTCGCCAGCATGGGACAGCGCCGGGCATTTTGGGAGCGCTTCTTTGCCAGCGATCGTCTGGCACAAACGCTGGCGAATGGTGACAAGCCACGCGCCGATCATATCGTTGATACGCTGTTTGATGCGCCGCTGTCCCAACAGGGTGAAGTGGTGCTGGTGGGCGCGGGTCCAGGCGATGCCGGATTATTAACGCTGAAAGGTTTGCAGTGTATCCAGCAGGCCGATGTGGTGGTGTATGACCGCCTGGTGTCCGAACCAATTCTCAACCTGGTGCGCCGCGATGCTGAACGCATCTTCGTCGGTAAACAGGCCGGACATCACTGCGTGCCGCAGTCGCAAATCAACCAGTTACTGTTAGAGCAGGCTCAGAGCGGCAAGCGCGTGGTACGGCTGAAAGGCGGCGATCCCTTTATTTTCGGTCGCGGTGGTGAGGAACTTGAAGTACTGGCACAGCACAACATTCCGTTCAGCGTGGTGCCAGGTATTACCGCCGCCTCCGGCTGTGCCGCCTACAGCGGCATTCCGCTGACGCATCGCGACCATGCGCAGAGCGTGCGCTTTGTCACCGGTCATCTGCAACAACAGGGCGAGATCGAGTGGAGTAAGCTGGCAGCAGAGCAGCAAACGCTGGTGTTCTATATGGGGCTGAATCAGGCACCCGAGATCCAGCGCCAGCTGTTGCAGCATGGGATGGATGCGGCGATGCCGGTCGCCATCGTGCAGAACGGCACCACGCCAGAACAACAGGTGGAAACCGCGACGTTAGCCGAACTCAGCACGCTGGCGCAGCAGTTTGCCAGCCCGGCGCTGATTATCGTCGGGCGCGTGGTCAGCCTGCGCCGCCAGTTACGCTGGTTTTAAACATAAAAAAACGGCGAGTCATCACAACTCGCCGTTCATAGGTCAGGCAGCTAGCTGATTAAGGCTGAGCCACAAAACCCACCGCTTCATAAACTTTCTTCAGCGTTTCCTGCGCCTGCGCACGGGCCTTGGTTGCGCCATCACGCATCACCTGATTCAGGAAAGCTTCGTCGTTACGGAAACGATGATAGCGCTCCTGCAGCTCAGTCAGCATGCCGGAAACCGCTTCCGCCACTTCGCCTTTCAGGTGGCCATACATCTTGCCTTCGAATTCCTGCTCCAGCTGCGGAATCGACTTACCGGTGACACCAGAAAGAATATCCAGCAGGTTAGAGACACCGGCTTTTTCTTTCACGTCGTAACGCACCACTGGCGGCTCGGCGGAATCGGTGACCGCGCGCTTGATCTTCTTCACCACCGCTTTGGTGTCTTCCAGCAGACCAATCACGTTGTTACGGTTGTCATCCGACTTCGACATCTTCTTGGTCGGTTCCAGCAGCGACATCACGCGTGCACCTGACTTTGGAATAAACGGCTCAGGGATTTTGAACACATCGCCATACAGCGCGTTGAAACGGCCGGCGATATCGCGGCTCAATTCCAGATGCTGCTTCTGATCTTCGCCCACCGGCACCTGGTTGGTCTGATACAGCAGAATATCGGCCGCCATCAGCACCGGGTAATCGAACAAGCCTGCGGTGATGTTCTCAGAATAACGCGCGGACTTATCCTTGAACTGCGTCATACGGCTCAGCTCACCAAAATAGGTGTAGCAGTTCAGCACCCAGCTCAGCTGCGCGTGTTCTGGCACATGCGACTGAACAAAGATGGTGCTTTTTGCCGGATCGATACCGCAGGCAAGGTACAACGCTAAGGTATCCAGCGTGGCTTTGCGCAGCGCAACCGGATCCTGACGAACGGTGATGGCGTGCAGATCGACGATGCAGTAAATGCAGTGGAAATCATCCTGCATCTGCACCCACTGACGCAGCGCACCCATATAGTTGCCAATGGTCAGTTCACCGGAAGGCTGGGCGCCGCTGAAAACGATGGGTTTGCTCATGTTATATCCTGATAATTACAGCCCGAGAGCGGGCAAAAGTTCGCTAAAAGTATCGAGAGTTAAATCGGGTTGGCTGGCGGCAATCGGCTCGCCATAGTTGTAACCGAAAGTCATACCGATATTCGGCACGCCTGCAGCCTGAGCCGCATGAATATCATTACGAGAATCGCCTACAAACAATAATTCTTTCTGCAGCACGCCAAAGTGACCCAGAACAAGGAAGATCGCCGCCGGGTGGGGCTTTTTCACCACCACATCATCACCGCCGATAATCAGCGTGAAGAAATCGGCAATGCCCAATGATTGCAGCAAAGGCGCGACAAACGGTGTTGGCTTGTTGGTGACGATGGCCATCGGCAAGCCTTTGGCGTGCAGTGCCGCCAGCGTCTCTATAACCTGCGGGAACAGCGTGCTGCCCGCTTCTACCGTTTCGGCGTAATACTTATCAAACAGCGCACGTGCGTCACGCTGCTCTTCCGCATGCGGTTCGCGGCCTAAAGCCCAGGTCAGCGCGCGCGTCATCATCACGTCCGCGCCATTGCCAATCCAGGTGGAGGCCAGCGCCAGGCCTGGAGGTGGAAGCTGTAAATCGCCTAAAGCATGATCGATGGCCTGTGACAGGCCCGGTGCGCTATCCACCAACGTGCCATCGAGATCAAACGCCAGCGCGCGGATATCAGTGAAATGAGCCATTAACTTTCTCCAGTTCGCCGCGCATTTCGTCGATCACTTTTTTGTAATCGGGGTGTCCAAAGATCGCTGAACCCGCCACAAACATATCCGCACCTGCCGCCGCGATCTGACCGATATTATCGATTTTCACACCACCGTCCACTTCCAGACGGATGTCATAGCCGCTCTGATCAATCAGACGACGCGCCTGACGCAGTTTGTCCAACGTGCCCGGAATAAAGGATTGGCCGCCGAAGCCAGGGTTCACTGACATCAGCAGGATGATGTCGAGTTTATCCATCACGTAGTCGAGGTAATCGAGTGGCGTGGCTGGATTGAACACCAGGCCCGCTTTACAACCGTGCTCTTTGATCAGTTGCAGCGTGCGATCAACATGCTCACTGGCTTCAGGATGGAAGGTAATGTATGTCGCGCCCGCTTTGGCAAACTCAGGAATCAGCGCATCGACCGGTTTGACCATCAGATGCACATCAATCGGTGCCGTAATGCCATAGTCGCGCAGTGCTTTCAGCACCATCGGTCCCATGGTCAGATTGGGCACATAGTGGTTATCCATCACGTCGAAATGCACCACATCCCCCCCTGCCGCCAGCGCTTTCGCGGTATCTTCGCCCAGGCGAGCAAAGTCAGCAGCAAGAATTGAAGGGGCCAGCAAAAATTGTTTCATCCGATTCTCCCAATTTTGTGCGCCAGCCTGAGCTGGCGTAATGCGTTGGTCGCGGACGAAACAGGCTAGCGGAAAAGCGCCAGCAGTTCGTCTACCTGAGTGCGACCACTTATGCTTCGGCTGATGGAACGCCGGGCTTTGACTACGTGTAAAACCGCATTCTGATACCACTCACGCGTGAGCAGCGTGTCGTGGTTGGAAATCAGCACCGGAATGCTGTTTTCATAGGCTAGCTTGTTCGCCAGCTCGGCCAGATGCTGCTGCTCGCGCAGACTAAAGCTATTGGTGTGGTAAGCGGTAAAGTTCGCCGTCGCCGATAAGGGCGCATACGGCGGATCGCAATAAACCACTGAGCCAGCAGGGGCGTTGTTCAGAGTAACATCGTACGATTCACAGACAAAGGTCGCTTTTTGCGCCCGTTCGGCAAACCACAACAGCTCCGCTTCCGGGAAGTAAGGTTTGCGATAACGACCAAAAGGCACATTGAACTCACCGCGCAGATTGTAACGGCACAAACCGTTATAACCATGACGATTGAGGTAGAGAAACAGCAATGCACGCTGATATTCATCTTTGCTGGCGTTAAATGCCAGACGTTGCGCGTAATAGGTCTCTGCGATATTGCCTTCAGGCGTGAACAGCTGCCGCGCGTCTTCAATGAACTCAGCCGTACGGTTTTTGACGATGTTATAGAGATTGATGAGGTCACCGTTAATGTCCGCCAGGTGATAGCGATCATAATCGGTGTTGAGGAACACGGAACCGGCACCCACGAAAGGTTCGACTAAACAGTCACCTTGTGGCAAATGACGACGGATATCGTCAAGCAGCGGGTATTTCCCTCCGGCCCATTTAAGGAAAGCGCGATTTTTCTTCATGCTGTCGTGGTTATTACATCTTAATTATTGGCTGTGGTGGAACCGACAGCAGCTCTGCGCTTTAAACGGGGCCACGAGATCGCAGCCCCACATCAATTACTGACTTTCTTTCTTCACCTGACTCAACGGTTTAACCCACGGATTCGCCGCACGCACTTCAGCAGGCAGTGACGCCACTGCGCGTTTAGCATCTGCTGGCGTAGCGTATGCACCGCTCACCAACACATACCAGGGCTGACCGTTGCGCGTGGTTTTATACACGTGATAACCGCTCAGATTTTGTTTCTTAGCCCAGGCATTCAGGCTCTCTTCTTTCGACGCACCGCTCAACTGCAGCGTGTAGCTACCACCGGTTGGCAGTGACTTACTGGGACCACTGCTGGTGCTCGGCGCACTGTGCGCGGCGGTGGTATGCGTTTTGTTCTCTTTTGCTACGGCTGCCGGTTTCGACGTGGCCGGCGCTTTGTGTGCGGTGTTGCTGTGCGCTTCACGCGAGCCGTTGCTATTGGTACGAGCCGGCGTTTCAGAGCGCATCGCCGGAGGCGTTATCGCTTTGCCGTTTCCGCTTACCGTAGCAGGCGCGGTAGGCAATGAACTGTTGCCTTGTGCACCTTGTGCAGCGTTATCAACCTGGCCTTGCTGATTGCTCAAAGCACTATTGAGATCGCCCGGCAGCGTCACACGTTGCTGATTGGCTGGCGTATCGACAGGCGCAGCTTGCGTCGGCGTTGAAGACACCGCTGGCATAGAAATCGCGTTGGAATCACTGCCTGCTGGCGTGGATGATGAAGCTGGCGTCTGTGGAGTGCTTCCTTCCGCTGAAGGCGTGGCGTTTTGCTGGCCGCTCATGGACGTCGAGCCGGAAAGGTCGATGTTCTTTTCACCACCGGTTGCCGTCGGTGCCGCACTGCCATTGCTGGCCGTGGTTGTTGCGGGTTTCTTCTCATCCGGACCGGTCAATGCCGAACCGATACCCAGCACCACCAACAGCAGAACCAGGATACCGATCCCCATCATCATATGCTGACGAGAAACAGGTACCTTCGCTTTCGGCGCAGAAGACGTTTTGCGTGGCCGCGTTGGACGGCGGTCACTGGCATCAGGTTTTAACTCGTCTTCCGGTTTGAACTCATCCATCTAGCCTCCTCCGTAAAACGGCACGCTTCCCACGCACCGCATCACCACTCACTGCTTTACCCGTCATAATTCAAACTGAAGCGGCACTGGCGGCACTCTTCAATCATCCTGTCGCTGACGCATGTCAGCCACTGGAACATTTGCGATTGCCACCCTGCTGCAGTTCGATTTACTCAGGATATCTTCAGTATTTTATACAATCGTTAATCGCAGCCAGCACCATATCATGAGCCACACCTGCGCGCACTTCAGAGCGGCCAATTGCGAGAGGCAGCACCAAACGCATTTCACCCGCCAGAACTTTCTTATCGCGCATCATGTGTGGAAGATACTCTTCTGCTTTCATGCTTGCCGGGCCGTGCACCGGTAAACCGGCACGCAGGAATAGCGCGATAATGCGATCGGTATCCGTCGACGTGAACTGTCCCAGCCGTTCGGCGGTACGTGCAGCCATGACCATACCCGCCGCAATCGCTTCGCCATGTAACCAGTTGCCATAGCCCATGTGCGCTTCAATCGCATGACCAAAAGTATGGCCCAGATTGAGCAGTGCGCGTTGACCGTTTTCACGTTCATCGGCGGCGACCACTTCAGCTTTGAGTTCACAGCAGCGACGAATGCAGTAGGCCAGGGCTTGCTGATCCAGTGCCAGCAAAGCATCAAGATTCTGCTCCAGCCACTGGAAGAACTCGCCATCGAGGATGATGCCGTATTTGATCACTTCTGCCAGACCGGACGCCAATTCGCGCGCCGGCAGCGTAGCCAGGCAATCGGTATCTACCACCACAGATGCAGGCTGGTAGAAGGCACCAATCATATTTTTGCCCAGCGGATGGTTGACGGCTGTTTTACCGCCTACCGAAGAATCGACCTGAGACAGCAGCGTTGTCGGCACCTGGATAAAACGCACACCACGTTGATAGCTCGCAGCGGCAAACCCAGTGAGATCACCAATTACACCGCCGCCGAGCGCAATCAGCGTGGTATCACGTCCATGCGGTTTCTGCAGCAGCGCGGTGAAGACATCGTCCATCACAGCGAGCGTCTTGTACTTTTCACCATCAGGCAAAATCACCTGATCCACCTTTACGCCAGCCTGCGAAAGCAATGCTGACAGCTTGTCGAGGTAGATCGGAGCAAGCGTCTCATTGGTCACCAGCATGGCGTTATCGCCTGCTTTTAGCGGCCAAAAAGAAGCCGGATCGTTAAACAGTCCGGCAGCGATGGTGATGGGGTAACTACGATCCCCGAGTGAGACAGTGATCTTCTCCATGATGACCGATACCTATTGCTGAGCCGTCAGGGCGCTGGATTAATTTTTTTCCAGCATGTTGATGATCTGATTGGCGACAACTTTTGCACTTTGATCGTCAGTGCGAATGGTGACGTCAGCGATCTCTTCATAAAGTGGATTACGTTCGCCAGCTAAAGCTTCCAGTACTTCGCGCGGCGGCTCTTCAACCTGCAACAGCGGACGTTTTTTATCACGCTGCGTACGAGCAAGTTGCTTTTCGATGGTGGTTTCAAGATAAACGACCACGCCGCGGGCGGAGAGACGATTGCGGGTTTCACGGGATTTGACTGAACCACCACCTGTCGCCAGGACAATGCCTTGCTTCTCGGTGAGTTCATTAATGATCTTTTCTTCGCGATCGCGGAAACCGTCTTCGCCTTCCACATCAAATACCCAGCCTACATCCGCTCCGGTACGTCGCTCAATTTCCTGATCGGAATCGAAAAATTCCATATTGAGTTGCTGAGCTAACTGACGACCAATAGTGCTTTTGCCGGCACCCATCGGCCCAACCAGAAAGATATTGCGTTTCTCTGCCATTTTATCGGTATTACTAAGAATTCGTTGATGATACCCCGCGTTCAGCATAGTGCTGGCGGGACAGGAACTGAGACCTCATGAGCATTAACAAGAGTCAGACGGAAAATTATCTCAACACTCATGGCCGTTTGGCAACCGAATAAATTGCCCCCGGCGACCTTGAAACAGGACCGGTCTGTGGTTCGCGAGACGGTAACGCCCCTCCTGTTTTCCTTCACACTTCAAGCTACATGCGCGCTGGCCGTGTCTTCGCGTCCCTGAAACTTACAGATATAAGCTGAGGAATTAACGCTTTCACCGCCGTGCTTTAACTCGAATTATTTAGGGAAAATATATTCTGACGCCAGTATCGCTTGTGACTGACGCCCATCGGAAGGTTATCCTGCCGCGTTCCGCTACACCGTTTTAAAAATCGCTAAACCTTGTAAGCTAATTCCTGCCCTGCGTCAACGCAGATGGCAAATCAGAGTGAATTTTCCGCTTTATCCGGCTGTAAGCGCTGCTTCCCTGACCAGTCTGGGGGTAATGAAGATCACCAACTCCTTCTTTTTATGTTCTTTGGTTTGCTGACGAAACAGATTTCCCAGCAACGGCATTTCACCCAGCCACGGCACCCGCTGTTCGGTCTGCATGCGCTGCTGCTGAAAAATCCCGCCCAGCGCCAAGGTTTCGCCATCACGCAGCGTCACCTGCGTTTCAATTTCCTGCTTATCAATACTTAGCACGTTGCTTTCGCCCACGTTCAGGCTGCGCCCTGGCATGTTTTGGCTTAAGCGCAGTTTTAACTGAATCCGCCCATTCCCCAGCACCACCGGCGTCACTTCCATTCCTAGCACCGCCTCTTTGAACTCAATCGCCGTCGCACCACTGCTGCCCGACTTTACTTCGTAAGGAATCTCGGTTCCCTGCTTGATGGAAGCGGTTTGCTGATGAGAGGTAAAAAGCCGTGGGCTGGCGATGATTTCGATCTGGTTCTCCTGCTCGAGTGCGCTGAGTTCCAGATTCAGCAACCCACCACTCACCTGCCCCAGGGTGACACCCGCGCGCAACGCAGGATTGTTTACGGCCAAGGGGATCTCCAGCTGTGGATGATGCAATGCGGCCGTCACACTTTGCGCAGGCGCGGTGTGCCAGTTCACCCCCAACTCACGCAGATGTTCTTCGTTGATGGTGATGATGTGGGCAGACAACTCGACCTGTTCGAGCGGCATATCCAGCGCACGCAACCAACGCGAGGCGTCACGGAGCGCGGCGGCGGTGTCACGCAGCAACAAGCTGTTGGTGCGGCTATCGACCGTCACACTGCCGCGCGGAGTGAGCAGTGAGCGCTCCGCTTGCAGACTACGATAGACATCGCCCGCATTCGCGTAATGCAGCGTGACGGACTGCTGTTCGAGGGGAACCTGCTGTTGCCTCTCTTCGTGTTCTGTTTTCGCCTGTTGCACCTGCATCTGTTGCCAGCTTTCGGGGTAAACCAACAGCACTCCCTCTTCCTGCACCACGGTCAGTTTTGCCAGCCGGGTCACCAGCGCCAGTGCGCGCTCCCATCCGACATTTTCCAGGCGCAGTGATAAACGCCCTTCAACGCCGGGTGCAATCAGCAGGTTGGTTTGTTGATAATCAGCCAGCGCCTGCAAAATACGTTCAACGGGGGCATCATCAAACACCAGGCTCAAGCGATCTTCATTTGCCTGCAGGGGCAGGCTCAAACTCAGGCACAGCATCAGGGCCATCCATTTCATAATATCCTCCTTTTATTGACCAGGTGATTTGCTGCGGTGGGCAGCTTTGCGCGACATGCAAGGTAATGCGATTCGCCGTCAACTCTGCCACCTGCCAGCTTGAGCGCGGTAGCTGAGCCGAGGGGCCTAGCCGATGATTTTTTCCTTCTGGCGAACGGAGCCAGGCGACATAGCGCGTGGGGGTGCCGATGATGCCCTGCAATCGCCAGCCATCAGGTTCAGCCACCTGCATCCGGCATTGCACATCGGCCTGCGGTTGAAAGGGATCGCGTGCCAGCGCCAAGCCGCTCCACAGCAATATCAGCCATGCTTTATGGCGCATCTCCGTCCTCCAGCCACAGCTGTGTATTCAGCGCTCCCTGCTCTTCTTTGAGTTCAAAGCGCTGCGGCACAGGCAGATGAGTCAACGACAGCTCAGAAAACAGCGGAACAAATTGCGTCCAGCCGAGTCGCAGCTGTAACTGCTGCGGCTGATTATCCGGCAGCCAGCTTTCCAGTTGATCGCCGCGCGCGGTGATCAGGGCTTCGAGCGTGACTTGTTCAGTGACTTCACTAACAGGCTGCTGTAACCGTGCGATTTCCTGTTCCAGCGCGTTGATGGCAGGCCGTGCAGCCAACTGTTGCTGGCGCTGCATCACCTGTTGTGACATCAACGCCTGCTGGCGCAATTGGGCTGCGCGTGCCTGTTGCTGCGGGCGTAGCAAAATCCACCACGCCAGCATCAGAAGCAGCAGTGACATGCCCAACAGGCAGGCAATGCGCCATATCAGGGCTAACGCCAGCCAGCGCTGTAATGCATCATTCACCGACGTTCTCCTGCATCCGCGCACGCAAGACAAATCGATAGTGCCCAGCAGTTTGGCGCTGCACGCTAGCCGGTTTAACCGTGGCAAACAGCGGCTGCCCCATCAGTTGATGACGAAAGTCCTGGACCGCCATCATGCTTTGCGCTTGTCCTTCGAATAGCAGGATACTTTGGCGTCGCTCCACACGTTTGAGCCAGAGCGTGTCCAGCATCAGCATGGGCAAGCGCTGCCAGAATTGTTGCCAGCGCTGATGCTCATCCTTTTTTTGCTGCTGAATAAGCTGCGCCTGCAACAGGCCATCGCGTTGCTGCAGCAGCAATTGCTGTTGCGTCAGTTGGCGTTGTAAGGCTTCGTGCTGTTGGCTGATATCTGCTAACGCCCGCTGCAGCTGATCCTGCGCCTCACTGCCGCGCCACCAGAGTGTTAACACCATCATTGCAGTCGCCAGCAGAACGCATCCAAGCAGGATAGAGCTTTGCTGGCGGCGACGTTGCTGCAGCTGAATGCGCCAGGGCAATAAGTTGACGGCCAGCATCATGCATCCTCCGGGCGCAGCGCCAGGCCGAGCGCAAGGGCAAACTCACCTTCGTGCGCGGGCAGTGGCGGTTGCCGGTAATGCAGCAATGAAAGCGGTCGGCAGTGCGCCACGCTGGATTCCGCCAGGGCGAAGGTCGAGGTGCAAAAGATGGAGGATGCCTGAGGGAAGGTTTCACGCAGCTGCGCCAGCGTTAAGGGCTCTGTGGCCGCACCTGAGGTGCCCGGTTCACCCGCTAACGTCCACAGCCAGTGATCGCTAAGAGGATGAATCAGGAGTTGATCACGATGCAGCGGCATGCGCATGGCGATTTGCGTCAACGCCAGGCTGCTCAACTCAAAGACATCGGGCCGCAGCCCAGCCTGGTTTAACGGTGCCAGCCATTGCGTAATCACTTCACGTCGAGCGGCCGTAATGCACAGTTGCGTCGCGTTTCGTGCCGAGCGGTAGTCAATCGACAGCGTGGCGGGCTCAACCGGAAACAGACGTGGCGCAGAAGACGCCACATAGCGGCTCATTGCCGGTTCGCTGAGCGAGGTTTCTGGCAGCGGTAAGGTTCGCTGCAACACCAGTTGCGGGGGCAAGCCAACCCGCAGTGAATAGCGTTTCGGCAGATGGCGCTGCCAGCGCGTCAACATCTCCTGTAACAGTGGGGTAGTTTGCAACACGCCGTTGCGTAACGTATCGTGCGGCAGCGGTTGCTGCCACCAATGGCGTAACTGCCAGCCATGACGTCGGCGTTCAATGCCCAGGGCGCAGAGTTGCCCGTTTTGGATGTCCAATCCGATTTGCCAGCGCTGAAAAGCCATATGCGCGATCTCCTTATCTTGTAAGGTAAAAAAAGAGATACCCTCAATCATTCGAGTGGTGGCAAAGCGAAAAACGAGCTGATTCTCAGGCGCTGACTGAAGTCAGTGTCTTAGGTGAGCTCGCGCAGCCGCAGCAGCTGCCGCTCGAAGTATGACGGGTATATCAAAGCGTCAGGCTTGCCTTTATACTACCGCGCGATTGTTTATAAACTGCCCAAACGACAACAGATGGGAATTCTCAGGTGAAGTTCGTAAAGTATTTATTGATTCTTACAGTGTGTTGCATTCTGCTGGGAGCAGGCACGGTTTATGGTTTGTACAAATACATAGAGCCGCAGCTGCCTGATGTGAACACGCTGAAAGACGTGCGTTTGCAAACCCCGATGCAGGTTTACAGCGCGGATGGCGAACTGATCGCCCAGTACGGTGAGAAGCGCCGCGTGCCGCTCACCTTGCAACAGATGCCGCCTGAGCTGATCAAAGCGTTCATTGCAACCGAAGATAGCCGCTTCTATGAGCACCACGGTGTCGATCCGGTGGGCATTTTCCGTGCCGCCAGCGTCGCGCTGGTGTCCGGCCATGCTTCACAGGGTGCCAGTACCATCACCCAGCAGCTGGCGCGTAACTTCTTCCTCAGCCCTGAACGCACGCTGATGCGTAAGATCAAGGAAGCGTTCCTGGCGATTCGCATCGAACAGCTGCTGAGCAAGGATGAAATCCTCGAGCTCTACCTCAACAAAATCTATCTTGGCTACCGTGCTTATGGTGTCGGAGCGGCAGCACAGGTCTACTTCGGTAAGCCGGTTGATCAGCTCTCACTGAGTGAGATGGCGATGATTGCCGGTCTGCCAAAAGCACCGTCAACCTTCAACCCGCTTTACTCTCATGCGCGCGCACTGTCGCGTCGTAATGTGGTTCTGGCGCGTATGCTTGATCAGAACTACATCACGCAGCAGCAGTACGATGCCGCGCGCAACACGCCGCTGGTCGCAACCTATCATGGCCCCGAAATTGCCTTCTCCGCGCCTTATCTGAGTGAGATGGTTCGCCAGGAGATGGTGAAGCGCTATGGTGACGGCGCCTACGATGACGGCTACAAGGTTTACACCACCGTGACGCGTCATCTGCAAGAGGCCGCACAGCAAGCCGTTCGCAATAACGTGATGGCCTATGACATGCGTCATGGTTATCGCGGCCCGACAAACGTGCTGTGGAAAGTGGGCGAAGCAAGCTGGGATCAGAGCCGCATTCAAAAAGCGCTGAAAGATCTGCCCGCCTACGGTCCGCTGAATGCTGCCGTGGTTACCACTGCCTCAGCCGACGAAGCCACCGCGATGTTGAAAGACGGCAGCAGCGTCTCACTGAATCTGGCGGGCGTTCGCTGGGCGCGTCCTTACAAATCCGACACGCTGCAAGGCCCTACGCCACGTAGCGTGACGCAGGTACTGCAGGCAGGTCAGCGGATTTGGGTGCGTAAAGTCGATAACGACTGGTGGTTGGGTCAGGTTCCGCTGGTCAACTCGGCGCTCGTCTCGCTCAATCCAGAAGATGGTGCGGTACGTGCGCTGGTCGGTGGTTTCGACTTCAACCAGAGTATGTTCAACCGCGCGACACAGGCGCTGCGTCAGGTCGGTTCAAACATTAAACCGTTCCTGTATACCGCCGCGATGGACCGTGGTCTGACGCTGGCATCCATCCTGAACGATGTGCCTATTTCACGTTGGGATGCGGGTGCCGGTGCAGACTGGCGTCCGAAAAACTCACCGCCGACCTATGCGGGCCCTATCCGCTTGCGTCAGGGTCTCGGCGAGTCGAAAAACGTGGTGATGGTACGTGCGATGCGTGCAATGGGCGTGGATTACGCCGCAGAGTATCTGCAGCGCTTCGGCTTCCCGGCACAGAACATCATTCATACCGAATCACTGGCGCTGGGTGCGGCTTCATTCACTCCGATGCAGGTGGTGCGCGGTTATGCCGTGATGGCTAACGGTGGTTTCCTTGTCGATCCTTATTTCATTACCAAAATTGAGAATGAGCAAGGCGGCGTGGTGTTTGAAGAGAAACCGAAGATTGCCTGCCCGCAGTGCAATCTGCCGGTGATCTACGGCGACACCAAAAAATCGCTGGCGTTGAACGAAGAGAGCGTAGAAAACGTTGCAACCTCCGATCAATCGCAAAATCAGGCAGTGCCACAACCGGAACTTGAGCAAGTGCCTGCTCAACCGCAACCCGCGGGTGACCAGCAATACGCACCGCATGTGATTAATACGCCGCTGTCGTTCCTGATCAAAAGTGCGCTGAATTCCAACGTATTCGGTGAGCCGGGTTGGATGGGGACAGGCTGGCGTGCGGGTCGTGACCTGAAACGCAATGATATCGGCGGAAAAACCGGTACCACCAACAGCTCGAAGGATGCGTGGTTCTCTGGGTACGGTCCTGGTGTGGTGACTTCAGTGTGGATTGGTTTCGATGATTCACGCGCACTGGGCCGCTCGACCATGTCAGGCGCTATTCCGGATCAGATTTCTGGCTATGAAGGCGGCGCGAAGAGTGCTCAGCCAGCATGGGATGATTACATGAAATCCGCATTGGATGGCGTGCCGGTTCAGCCGCTAACACCACCAGATGGCGTTGTCACCGTGACCATCGATCGCGGTACGGGCAAGCTGGCCAACGGCGGCGGCAATACCCGTCAGGAGTACTTCATCAATGGCACCCAGCCAACGGAGTATTCTGTGCATGATGTGGGCACCACACTCATGGACAATGGCCAAAGCCACGAACTGTTCTGATCAAAAAAGCCGGCGAATTCGCCGGCTTTTTATTGCGCAATGGTGTCATTCAGTAGGTCAATCGCCCCTGCTTGACCAGCCACTCACGCGCCAGGAACAGCGCGCTGACATTGCGTGCTTCGCGGAAGTCTGGCTCTTCCAGCAACGCCAGCAAGTTATTCAGCGGCCAGCGATGCACAATCAGCGGTTCCGGTTCATCGCCTTCCAGCTTCTCTTCATACAGCCCTTCTGCCACCACAATATTCATTTTGCTGGAGAAGTAAGACGGCGCCATGGTGAGTTTGCCCAACGTTGCTAACTCTCGGGCACCAAAGCCGGCTTCTTCTTTTAACTCGCGGTCTGCGGCTTCAAATACGCTTTCGCCAGGATCGATTAAGCCTTTAGGGAAGCCTAGCTCATAGCTTTCCAGCCCTACGGCATATTCCTGAATCAGGATCACATCATCACCCAGAATCGGCACAATCATCACCGCTTCCCGGTTGGAAGGTTTCATACGCTCATAGACACGGCGTGCACCGTTACTGAAAGCGAGATCAACCGCTTCAATAGTAAACAAGCGGGAGCGGGCCACCGCTTCCACGTTGAGGATGTCAGGTTTTTTCATTGGAATTTTCATATCAGCCTCAAACTTAGCACAACCTTGTGAATCGCGATGACGCCAGCATACCGAAGCCCGCAGCAATGTGCGACACGCAGTACAGGGAAAGCAAGCGGGTACACATTTGCTTACGCCTGCTAACAACTTCTTGTTATCTATACACTTAAATTTTCACAATAAGTCAATGAGGTTTTGTTAAATTCAGAAAATACCGATATTTAATTGAGTGTCCTGTGGTTAACATCCCATTAAGGAATAATCTAATAAATTATAATTCGATGATTTTGTGCGTTATTTTATCTGAGTTTTTTCTTGTAAGAATGACTTCTGCTCGCCAAAATTGACTGGTATTAAGGGTTCCATCGGGAGCACATCGTAAACGTGAAGGCAGTTTTTTGGCTGGATTGAGCAAAGCATGAGCACTTTTATCATCATTCTGGCTGTCATGCTGGCCTGCTCTCTGATAGCAGGAATAGGTTATTGGTACGCTATGCGGCATCGCCCGCCGTTGGCGAAACCTCTGCCGTTTATAAGTCCCCCCTGCCGTAAACTTACTGATGAAGAACGTCTCGCCGTTGAAGCGTACATTGCGTCTCTGGCGAAACAGCAAAAACACAACACAGCCCGCTCCACAAAGAAGTCGCGTGAGGCAGAATCCCTGACGCTCACCGCGCAGAGCAACAATGTTTACCCCGTCACGCGTTCCATCACTCGCTACGGCCTCTCAACGGATGATGCGCATCAGTGGCGCTACTATCTCGATGAAGTAGAAGTGCATCTGCCGCCGCTGTGGGAGCAGCACATTGCAGAAGAGAATTATGTTGAGCTAATTCGCACCCAAACACTGCCGCTGGTGATCTCACTTAACGGTCACTCGTTAGTGAACTACGCTGTAGAACAACCCGCCTTGCCACCGCTGGTGCGCTCAATGTCGACCAACGCCTCCATCCGTAAAGAGGAGAGCGAAAATGTCGAGCTGCTGCAGGTGCGTAAAGAATCGCCGGAAGAGTATCGCCTGTCGCGCGCGGATGGCGCGCGCGAAGCTATCGCCATCTGTTTTGCCTTCCTGCTGTTCTTCCTCAGTCTGGTACTGCCTGGAAGTCTGATGGTGTGGATTGCGCTACCTGCCTGCGCCATGATCGCGGTCAGCCTGTGGTTCCTTTATCGTTTCCCTGGCGAAAGTGGGCTGCGCGATGTGCACTGCCTGCGCGGAGCTCCCAAACGCTGGGGCCTGTTTGGTGAATCCAATCAGGAGCAGAGCAATATCTCGCTGGGCATTATCGATTTGATTTATCCCGCTCACTGGCAGCCCTATGTGGCGCATGATTTGGGTCAGGTAACGGATGTCGACATCTATCTGAATCGACAGGTGGTGCGCCAGGGGCGTTTCCTGTCACTGCATGATGAAGTTCGCAATTTCCCGGTTCAGCGCTGGCGCAAAAATCTGGTGCTGGCATGTGGTTCACTGCTGGTACTGGTGATGCTGTTTACCTGGATTCCGCTTAGCATGCCGATCAAGCTCAGCCTGGCATGGGTAAAAGGCACCGAAAGCATTGAAGTGAATAGCGTGGATAAACTCAACACCCTGCCGCTGCACATCGGTGACAACCTGAAGGTGAGCGGTACCGGCATGTGTTCCGTACCGGGCAATTATCAGAGCAACCGCAGCTATGCCTATATGCCGTTCGACTGCTCAGCTATTTACTGGAATAACGCAACACCTCTGCCGCAGCCGCAGTCAGATATCATTGATAAAGCTGCCGCACTGCTTGATACCACTACGCGTCAGCTGCATCCGGAAACCAACACCGACCCGAAACTTAATCCACAACTCGCCTCCGCGATTCAGAAATCGGGCATGATTTTGCTGGATGATTTTTCCGATTTAGTGTTGAAAACCCAGGATCTGTGCAGCCAGCAGCAGGATTGCGTCCGACTGAAGAATGCCCTGGTGAATCTTGGCAATGCGAAGGATTGGGACTCACTGATTCATCGTGCAGACTCCGGCAAGCTCAACGGCATGAATGTGCTGCTGCGCCCGGTCAGTGCGGAAGCGCTGGAAAACCTGGTGAATACCGCGACCTCAACCTTCTTCTCGCGTGAAACCCGCCGGGCAGCAGAGAATCTGAATAGCCCCCCACCGGGCGGCTTCCTGATCATCAGTGATGAAGGCCGTCAGATGGTGACCCAGCCGCAGCCTTCCGTGTCGCTGTTTGATCTCGATGCACCGTCGCAATGGCGCGAATTGCAACGCATGTCCGGCATGCTGTTGCATACGCCGTTTGCTGCCAATGGCATCATCACCAGCATCACCACTGACGCCAACGGCACACGCCACATTGCCTTGCACAATGAACCGGATGCAATGGCACAATGGCGCTACCTCGGTACCGCATTATTGATGCTGGTGCTGATTCTGTGCGGTGCTACCAATGGCCTGCTAGCCCTACGTCGTGTGCATCGTAATCGACTGCGTATGGTGGAAATTCAGCAGTATTATGACAAGTGCTTCAACCACAATCTGAGCACTATGCAGAGCGTGCGCTCACTGTTCTGACCCCTCCCCTTCTGTGCTACCCTGTCGCCCTATTTTTTAGGGCGAGAGAGTATGATGATGACGCTAAACTGGTCCGGGATTGATACCGTGCTGCTGGATATGGATGGCACGCTGCTCGATCTCGCCTTTGACCGCCATTTCTGGCTGGAACATGTTCCGGAAACCCTGAGCCGCGAGCGTGATATCACCCTGGCCGAGGCACACCAACTGATTCAGCAAAAGTATCAAGCCGTGGTGCATACGCTAAACTGGTATTGTCTTGATTACTGGTCGCAAGAGCTGGACTTAGATATCCGCGCCATGACATGGGAAAAACGTCACCGTGCGGCCATGCGCGAAGATACACTGCCGTTACTCCAGGCACTGCGTGCTGCAGGTAAACGCACGATTTTGCTGACCAATGCGCATCCATACAATCTCGAGGTAAAGCTGGAGCAAACCGGTTTGGCTCCCCACCTTGATTTATTACTTTCTACCCATACCTTTGGGTATCCGAAAGAGGATCCACGTCTCTGGCAGGCCGTTCAGCAGCAAACTGCATTCGTTAGCGATCGCACCCTGTTCATTGATGACAGCGAAGCGATCCTCGATGCGGCGGCGCGCTGGGGCATTCGCTGGTGTTTAGGCGTCAGCAATCCGGATTCCGGTCGGCCCGATCAATCTTTCCAGCGTCATGCTGCAGTGCGAGACTATCGCCAGTTGTGTGAAACGCTGCGTTAAAGCAGGAGCCGCAATGAAAGAAAAAACCAGCGAAGGTGTCCGCCTCGACAAATGGCTGTGGGCTGCGCGTTTTTATAAAACGCGTGCAATGGCTCGCGAAATGATCGAAGGCGGTAAAGTGCATTACAACGGCCAGCGCAGCAAGCCGAGTAAAATCGTGGAATTGCATGCCGAGTTAACGCTGCGCCAGGGTAACGATGAGCGAACGGTGGTGATCACCGCCATTGGCGATCAACGTCGCCCTGCCACTGAAGCGCAAGAGATGTATGCGGAGACCGCCGCCAGCATTGAGAAGCGTGAAAAAATGGCACTGGCACGCAAAATGAATGCCCTGACCATGCCGCACCCCGATCGCCGCCCGGACAAAAAAGAGCGCCGCGATCTGATGAAATTTAAATTGTCGGGCGATGAATAACCGTCGCCCCAACGAGAGAAACACTATGTCTGTTCAAGATCAACTGCACCGTTACCTTTTCGAAAATGTCGCCGTGCGCGGCGAGCTGGTCAACGTATCTGAAACCTGGCGTGAAATTGTCAAAAACCACGACTACGCCGAACCGGTGAAAATCCTGCTGGGTGAGTTGCTGGTCGCCACCAGCTTGTTGACCGCGACGCTGAAGTTCGATGGCGACATTACCGTTCAGCTGCAGGGCGATGGTCCACTGACGCTGGCGGTGATCAACGGCAACAACAAACAGGAATTGCGTGGCGTTGCACGCGTGAAGGAAGACGCCGAAATCGCACCGGGCAGCAGCCTGAAAGAGATGGTGGGGAACGGTTATCTGGTCATCACCATTTCGCCGGAAAAAGGCGAGCGTTATCAGGGCGTCGTTGGTCTGGAAGCCGATACACTGGCTGGCTGCCTCGAAGATTACTTCATGCGTTCTGAGCAGTTGCCAACCCGCCTGTTTATTCGCACCAGCGATAAAGGCGCCGCCGGCATTCTGCTGCAGGTGCTGCCTGCGCAAGAGCCAAGCCAGGATGATTTTAATCATCTGGCCACTCTGACCGAAACCGTTAAAAGCGAAGAGCTGATTGAGCTGCCTGCGACGGATGTGCTGTGGCGTTTGTATCACCAGGAAGAAGCCACGGTGTTTGATCCGACTCCGGTCAGTTTCAAATGCACCTGTTCACGCGAGCGCTGTGGCGAAGTATTGAACACGCTGCCGGTTGAAGAAGTGGACGAAATCCTCGAAGAGGATGGCAAGATCGATATGCATTGCGACTACTGCGGATCGCATTATGTTTACGATGCCGTAGACATCGCCGCGATTCGTAATGCACCAACGACTAACAGCGATCAACTGCACTAATCCCCTACGGGCGGCATCGCCGCCCGCATTTCTGTCAGGAACGAATTCATCTCTTTTCGCGTAATTTAACTAACTTACACTGACTTTAGTTTCTTAACTGGCAGATTTCACTGCTTGTCACGTTCCAGCTCGCATTTTTAACTCTCATCACTTTTTCGCCCCGCTCAGACGTGTACACTGCGCGCGATCTGCCCTGTCCGGCTATGCATGACAGGACGCAGACCCCCTCATAAAAATGCTATGTAGCATCGATCTTAAGGAGCAGCCACATGCGCGTTCACGGCCTGACATCGCAAAACCTTGCCGCTTTGGGCATCAGCGGCACCACAGAAGTGGTGTATAACCCTGACTTTGACACGCTGTTTCAGGAAGAAACCCGCCCGGAACTTGAAGGTTATGCGCGAGGCACCCTGACGCAGAGCGGCGCTATTGCCGTGGATACCGGCATCTTCACCGGGCGCTCGCCAAAAGATAAATACATCGTGCGCGATGACACCACGCGTGACACCTTGTGGTGGAATGATGTCGGCAACGGTAAAAATGACAACCAGCCGCTGTCGCAGGAAACCTGGCAGGCGCTGAAAGATCGCTGCACCGCACAACTTTCTGGCAAACGTCTGTTTGTCATCGACGCCTTCTGCGGTGCGAATCCGGATACCCGCCTCAGCGTACGTTTTGTGATGGAAGTCGCCTGGCAGGCGCATTTCGTCAAAAACATGTTTATCCGCCCTGATGAAGCCGAGCTGGCCTCCTTTAAGCCGGATTTCGTGGTGATGAACGCCGCGCAGTGCACCAACCCGGACTGGCAGGCACAGGGGTTACACTCTGAGAACTTTGTCGCCTTTAACCTCACCGAACGCATGCAGCTGATTGGCGGCACCTGGTACGGCGGCGAGATGAAGAAAGGCCTGTTCGCCATTATGAATTACCTGCTGCCGCTGAAAGGCATCGCGTCAATGCACTGCTCGGCGAACGTGGGTAAAGACGGTGACGTCGCGGTGTTCTTCGGCCTGTCTGGCACCGGTAAAACCACACTGTCCACCGATCCCGATCGTCAGCTGATTGGCGATGACGAACACGGTTGGGATGATGATGGCGTGTTTAACTTCGAAGGTGGCTGCTACGCCAAAACCATCAATCTGTCGGAAAAAGCCGAGCCGGAAATCTATCGCGCTATCCGCCGCGATGCGTTGCTGGAAAACGTGGTGGTGCGGGCGGATGGCAGCGTTGATTATGCCGATGCCAGCAAAACGGAGAACACGCGTGTTTCCTATCCGATTGAGCACATTGCAAACATCGTGCAGCCGGTTTCCAAAGCGGGCCATGCGCAGCGCGTGATTTTCCTGACGGCTGATGCCTTTGGTGTACTGCCGCCAGTTTCGCGCTTAACGCCGGAACAGACCCAGTACCACTTCCTGTCGGGCTTCACCGCCAAACTGGCCGGTACCGAGCGCGGTGTCACCCAGCCAACTCCGACGTTCTCAGCTTGCTTCGGCGCGGCCTTTCTGACGTTGCATCCAACCCAATATTCCGATGTGCTGGTGAAGCGCATGGAAGCGGCGGGAGCGAAAGCGTATCTGGTTAACACCGGCTGGAACGGCAGCGGCAAGCGTATTTCACTGAAAGATACCCGCGCCATCATCAATGCGATTCTGGCGGGGGAACTGGACGACGTGGAGACGAAAACATTGCCGGTATTCAACCTGCAGATGCCAACCACTCTGGCACAAGTCGATGACGCGATTCTGGATCCGCGCCGCAGCTGGCCGGATGAAGCTTCGTGGCAAGAGGCAGCGCAAGGTCTGGCGCAGCGTTTTATCACCAACTTTGAGAAGTACACCGATAACGATGCAGGCAAAGCACTGGTTCAGGCTGGCCCGCAGTTTTGAAGTGAATGAGCCGCCAGAAGGCGGCTCATTGATACTCAGTCGTGAGCGGCGTGACTTTTACACCCATGCCAACAACGGTGGTGCTGAGGACTACGCAGCCAGTCGCGGATGCCTGCAGGCGGATTGCCGCAGGCGAAACAGTCATCGCTCCGCATTGATCTGAGCGAAGCGTTAACTGTGATGCGTGCTGACTAACGCCGTACTGTTATTTTCCGGGATCGGCAACCACGCACGAATACGCAATCCGCCATGCTCGCTCTCACCGATCTCCAGCGAACCTTCATGCGCATCAATAATACGTTGCACAATCGCCAAACCTAAGCCAGTGCCGCTGGTGCTGCGCGCGCTATCGCCGCGCACAAACGGCTGGAACAGATGCTGAAGCTGATCGGGCTTAATACCCGGACCATCATCTTCCACCTGGAACCAGGCGCGATTCAGTTCCTGACCGCTGCTAACTTTAATCCAGCCGTTGCCATAACGCGCGGCGTTTACCACCAGATTCGCTACGGCACGCTTAATCGACAGCGGATTGATATCCAGCATCAACTCTTCCGGCATCACCGCATTCTCAATCTCGCGTTCATAGCCGCTTTCTGCCGCCACGACTTCACCTAATACACCGTTGAGATCGGCGCGTTCGGTCTGCATCTCCTGCCCCGTGCGCAGATAGTCGATGAACTGCTCGATAATAGCGTTGCACTCTTCGATATCTTTATTAATCGATTCCGCCAGATAGCCATCCTGTTCACTCATCATCTCGGTGGCGAGGCGAATACGTGTTAAGGGGGTGCGCAAATCGTGGCTCACACCCGCCATCAGCAGCGTACGATCATCGGCGAGCTGTTTGACGCCCGCCGCCATCTGGTTAAAGGCTCGCGTTACGGAACGCACTTCCGATGCGCCATATTCACGCAGCGGAGGAGGAATGATGCCTTTACCGACCTGAAGCGCTGCGTGCTCCAGGTCGACCAGGGGTCGGTTCTGAATGCGGATAAATAGCCAGGCTCCACCAATCGCCAGCAACATAATCGCCAGGGTATAACGGAACAGCGGCGAGAAATCGCCCTGATGGATTTCAGTCAGCGGCACGCGTACCCAGATGTCTGGTGACAACCAGGTTTTAAGCCAGACCACAGGAGAATTCTTGTTAACCTCGACACGAACATCGGTCGGGCCACCCAGCTGTTGCGCCATCTGCTCGCTAAGGAACTCGTAATGCTGTGCCCAGCGCAGGCCGCTCTCTTCCGCTGCCGCGTTGGTGTACAACGAAATACCCAGTTCACGATAAATTTCACGCCGGAAGGCCGGAGGCACTTCCAGTTGCGTGCCATCTTCCAGCTGCAATCGATCGGTCATCAGCATACGCACTTCGTAGGCGAGGACTTTATTGAACTGCTGCAAACTCGGAAGAATGGCGAAATTCAACACCACCAGATAGGTCGTTACCAGGCTGACGAACAGCAAGGTAACGATCAATAACAAGGTGCGGGCAAACGAACTGCGAGGAGAGAAGCGCAATCGCCTCATGCTTTACTGCCGTCCGGAACGAAGACGTAGCCAAGACCCCAAACGGTCTGAATGTAACGTGGATGCGCCGGATCTTCTTCTACCATGCGGCGCAGACGGGAAATCTGCACATCGATAGAACGTTCCATCGCACTGTATTCACGGCCACGCGCCAGGTTCATCAGCTTATCGCGTGATAACGGCTCACGCGGATGGCTCACCAGTGCTTTCAGCACAGCAAACTCACCGCTGGTCAGCGGCATTGGCTCATCTTCACGGAACATTTCACGCGTGCCGAGGTTCAGTTTGAACTTACCAAAGGCGATAACCGCTTCTTCCTGCGAAGGCGCACCTGGCAATTCATTGGCCTGACGGCGCAGCACAGCACGGATACGTGCCAGCAGTTCACGCGGGTTAAACGGCTTCGGAATGTAATCATCAGCGCCGATTTCCAGCCCAACAATACGATCCACTTCTTCGCCTTTTGCCGTCACCATAATGATCGGCATCGGGTTGCTCTGGCTGCGCAGACGACGGCAAATGGACAGGCCATCTTCGCCTGGTAACATCAGATCCAGCACCATCAAATGGAATGATTCACGGGTCAGCAGACGATCCATCTGCTCGGCGTTGGCGACACTGCGCACCTGAAAGCCCTGCTCGGTGAGATAGCGTTCGAGCAGTGCGCGCAAACGCATATCATCATCGACGACCAGAATTTTGTAGTTCTCTTGCATTGTTCAACTCCCAAAGGCGCCATTGCCTGAGTCAATATTGTGTAAAAAAGATGCCTGCATGTGACAGTTATTAATGGTTTATATTCTAGCCGAAATTGTTACAAAGCATATTAAACAGCAGCTTATATTTAATTTAAGCCTTGAAATGCGCGTTGTCTCGCGCTTTTTATCGGGGCTTTCCAGCCGCTTAGCGCTAATCCGAAAATTTCTGCGGTTTTCTTTTCGAAAATGGATCACCTGGCCGCAAACCGCTCGTTACCATGGCACTCTGGACCATTTGGCTTAAGTCAGCAGGCCAGAATCGTTCGATGAGCGATCATTCGCAGCATAATATCTGGCACTTTCCTTTTTCAGTGCTCATCTGCTCTCGGAACAATACGCCCCTCGCGCCAGATAAGGCCAGCATTTAATAAAGTCTGATTAATCAGTCAGTAAACAGCACTTTCTTCTCGCACAACGATCTCAGAAACTGCAAGGGTTCCTGCTGATATTGCGCATCTTTGGAGAGAGAAAAATGAAAAAATCTGCGGTCTTGCTGAGTGCACTGGTGCTGGTCAGCCTTTCTCAGGCTCACGCTGCCACCAGCGCGGGTGAAGCGGCCGGTGCCCAAGCTTCCACCACTGCGAAGGGCAACTCAGACGCGATCGGCGTGGGAGCGGTGGGCGCTTTGCTGGGTGTGGCATTAGCGACCATGGGCGGCGGTGACAAAGGCACCAGCAGCACATCGACCACCACTGCGACTACGCCAGGCAAATAATCCAGAAATTTCAGGCGCGGCAAGGCTGCGGCGCTTCCCCCTCTTACTGCCAGCCCTTTTCGCCACCGGAGAATAAGTTGCACCCAAGGCTTTTTTACCCAAGCCATTATTCTCCGCCTCTTTTTACTCTGGGTTTTTCACGTACTCGATGCGGTTAACAAACCACACTTTCTGCCCTTCCGGCGTATTCACCACCACCTCGTCATCCACCTCTTTCTTGATTAGCGCGCGAGCCATCGGTGAATCGATAGAGATGTAATCCTTCATCGCATCACCATAGATTTCATCCGGCCCCACTATGCGAAATCGCTTCGCATCGCCCTGCTCGTTTTCCACCTCAACCCAGGCGCCAAAGAACACTTTTCCTTCCTGCTGCGGCGCATAATCGACAATTTTCAGATCGGCGAGGCACTTGCGCAGATAACGCACGCGGCGGTCAATCTGCCGCAACAGACGTTTGTTATAGGTGTAATCGGCGTTTTCCGAACGATCCCCCAGGCTGGCAGCCCAGGAGACGATTTTGGTGATTTCCGGACGCTTTTCATTCCACAAATGGTCGTGCTCAGCACGTAATTTGTTATAGCCTTCGCGGGTAATCAGTTGGGTTTTCATGACGTCTACTCGTGGCAACAAGGTATCTTTACAGCAAAGAGGCCAACAATAAGCGACTGCTTTGCTCTCAGCAAGGTGCGCGCAGCGATGTGCGTGCTGCATTCAGAAAAAGACGGATTCGCCCGTCCCCGGCTGGCAATTTGCCGCCCCAATCCGTATAACTGTCCCCTATTTTCCAACCCTGTGTAAGCATTGTTAATGATGATGAAAGATTCACTGAGCCAGATTATCGCAAGTGAGCTGAAGGCACGCGCCGACCAGGTTGACGCCGCCGTTCGCTTGCTGGATGAAGGGAACACCGTGCCATTTATCGCACGTTATCGTAAGGAAGTGACCGGTGGGCTGGATGATACCCAGTTACGTCAGTTGGAGAGCCGTCTTGGCTATCTGCGTGAGCTGGAAGATCGCCGCCAGTCGATTCTGAAATCCATCGACGAGCAGGGTAAACTCACTCCTGAACTCGCCACGGCCATCAATGGCACGCTGAATAAAACCGAGCTGGAAGACCTTTATCTGCCGTATAAGCAGAAACGTCGCACGCGTGGGCAAATCGCCATCGAGGCAGGCCTCGAGCCGCTGGCTGAGACGCTGTGGAGCGATCCTTCACAAGAACCAGAGTCATTAGCGGCAGGCTATGTTGACGCGGATAAAGGCGTGGCCGATGTGCGTGCAGCGCTGGATGGCGCGCGCTATATCCTGATGGAGCGCTTTGCCGAAGACGCCACGCTGCTGGCAAAAGTCCGTGACTATCTGTGGAAAAACGCGCACCTGGTGGCACGCGTGGTGGAGGGTAAAGAGGAAGAAGGCGCGAAATTCCGCGACTACTTCGATCACCACGAAGCACTCAGCACCGTTCCTTCCCACCGCGCCCTGGCGATGTTCCGCGGTCGCAATGAAGGCGTGCTGCAACTCTCTCTTAACGCCGATCCTCAATTCGAAGAAGCTCCGCGAGAAAGTCACGGTGAAACGCTGATCGCCGATCACCTGCAGCTGCGTCTGAACAATGCTCCGGCAGACAGCTGGCGTAAAGCAGTGGTGAGCTGGACTTGGCGCATCAAAGTATTACTGCACCTTGAAACTGAGTTGATGGGCACCATCCGTGAACGCGCTGAAGATGAAGCGATCAATGTCTTTGCCCGCAACCTCAACGATCTGCTGATGGCAGCACCGGCAGGCATGCGTGCCACTATGGGTCTCGATCCCGGCCTGCGCACTGGTGTGAAAGTCGCGGTGGTGGATGCCACCGGCAAACTTGTGGCGTATGACACTATCTACCCTCATACCGGTCAGGCAGCGAAAGCCGCATCCGCTGTTGCGGCACTGTGCATTAAACATCAGGTTGAGTTGGTGGCGATCGGTAACGGCACCGCTTCACGTGAAACCGAGCGTTTCTTCCTCGACGTGCAGAAGCAGTTCCAGCAGATCAACGCGCAGAAAGTGATTGTCAGCGAGGCCGGCGCATCGGTCTATTCCGCATCGGAACTGGCCGCGCTGGAATTCCCGGATCTGGATGTTTCCATTCGCGGCGCGGTCTCCATTGCGCGTCGCTTGCAGGATCCGCTAGCCGAGCTGGTGAAAATCGATCCGAAATCCATCGGTGTTGGCCAGTATCAGCATGATGTCAGCCAAAGCCAGCTGGCGAAGAAGCTGGATGCGGTGGTAGAAGACTGTGTAAACGCCGTCGGCGTGGATCTGAATACCGCTTCAGTAGCCTTATTGACGCGTGTGGCAGGCTTAACCCGCATGATGGCGCAGAACATTGTCACCTGGCGCGACGAGAACGGCCGCTTCCAGAATCGCCAGCAGCTGCTGAAAGTCAGCCGTCTTGGACCGAAAGCCTATGAACAGTGCGCTGGCTTCCTGCGCATCAACCACGGCGATAACCCGCTGGATGCCTCCACCGTGCACCCGGAAGCTTACCCGCTGGTTGAGCGAATTCTGGCCGCCACCGAACAGGCTCTGAATGAGTTGATGGGCAATCCGGGTGGATTACGCGATCTCAACGCGCGCGACTTCACCGACGAGCGTTTCGGTCTGCCAACCGTCACCGACATCATCAAAGAGCTGGAGAAACCAGGCCGCGACCCGCGTCCGGAATTCAAAACCGCGCAGTTTGCCGAAGGCGTAGAAACGCTGAACGATCTGCTGCCGGGTATGATTCTGGAAGGTGCAGTAACCAACGTCACCAACTTTGGTGCCTTTGTCGATATCGGCGTGCATCAGGATGGTCTGGTACACATCTCTTCACTGTCAGACAAATTCGTCGAGGATCCCCATCAGGTGGTGAAAGCGGGCGATATCGTCAAAGTGAAGGTGATGGAAGTGGATATGCAGCGTAAACGCATCGCCCTCACCATGCGTCTGGACGAGCAGCCAGGTGAAAGCAACGCGCGCGGCGGTAATAACCGCAGCAGCGGCAAAGAGAATGCACGCCCTGCGGCCAATAACAAAGCACGCGGCAAACCGGCTAGTTCGCCAGCTGGTAACAGCGCGATGGGTGATGCACTGGCCGCCGCGTTCGGTAAAAAACGTTAAGTTCCTGCCCTGAATCACGCGCGGAGGCCATCTTGCTTCCGCGCGTTTAAAGTTGAAAAATCCCTCCCCGCGTCTACGCTGAAAAAATCCGTGTGAAAAAATGACCTTCCGCGTGGCCCAACGATCTGATGGACATAATCAACGCCCTACTTGATGAGATTTACGAAGGCCGCTTCCCCGTCGCCGCACGTGAGCGTCTGCTTTCCCACATTCGTGCAGCGCGCGATACCGCCAAATTGCCGCGCAAAGCCCATTGGGATGAGAAGGATGTGGTGCTGATCAGCTACGCCGATCAGTTCCGTGAGCCCGATCAGCCCACGCTCGCCAGCTTCTCGCACTTCTATCTGCAGCATCTGCAATCCACTTTCAGCCTGGTGCATCTGCTGCCGTTCTTTCCTTACTCTTCCGACGATGGCTTCTCCGTGATTGATTATCACCAGGTGAATCCCATTTGTGGCGAGTGGCAGCATATTGCGACGCTGCACAGTGAAACCCGGTTGATGTTCGATTTTGTCTGTAATCATATGTCGGCGCACAGCCAATGGTTCCGCCACTTTTTGGCGCAGGATCCTGGCTGGGATGACTTCTTTATCAGCATGCCGCCGGCCACCGATCTCAGCGCCGTGACGCGCCCTCGTACCTCGCCGTTACTGACGCCGTTTGAGATGGCTGATGGTGAAACGCGCTTTATCTGGACCACCTTCAGCGCCGATCAAATCGACCTTAACTTTGCCAATCCTGACGTGCTGATTCGCATGGTGGGCGTACTGCTGGATTACCTGAACAAGGGGGCCGATTACGTTCGTCTCGATGCGGTGGGGTATATGTGGAAGACGCCGGGTACAAATTGCATTCACCTGCCGAAAACCCACCAGCTGGTGAAGCTGTTTCGCGCCATTTCCAACGAAGTGGCACCGGGCACAGTGATCGTCACCGAAACTAACGTGCCGCATAAAGATAACATCAGCTATTTTGGTAACGGGCATGACGAAGCGCAGATGGTGTATCAGTTTTCACTGCCGCCACTGGTGCTGCACGCCATTCATTCAGGTTCCGCGCGCGCGCTGCGTCAATGGGCCAGCACGCTCGGCACCGGTAACGGCACCACCACTTTTTTCAACTTCCTCGCCTCGCACGATGGCATTGGCCTCAATCCTGCGCGCGGTATTTTGTCTGAAGTGGAGATCGTGGCGCTGGTAAGAGATCTGGCGCTGGAAGGCGCGCTGGTGTCTTACAAAAACAACCCCGATGGCACCACCAGCCCCTACGAAATTAACGTCACCTATTTCGATGCCCTCAACCAACAGCATGATGACGATGACACGCGTCTGCGCCGATTTCTGCTGGCGCATGCCATTCTGCTCGCCTTCCCAGGCGTGCCAGCGATCTATATCCAAAGCATTTTAGGCTCTCGCAACGATAACGAAGGGGTGCGCGCGGCAGGACACAACCGCGCCATCAATCGTGAGAAATACAGTTTGCGTGAAATGGAGCAGTGGATTAGCGGCGACGATCCGTTGCGCCAGCAGGTTTATGAACGACTCAGCGCGTTGATCCAGCTGCGCACCCGTCAGAGCGCGTTCCATCCGGATAATGCGATGACGCTGCTGGAGAGTGAAAATGCCGTGCTGATGTTGCGGCGACATTCACCTGGTAGTGAAGACGGCCTGTTGTGCGTGTTTAATCTCAGCAGTCGGGAAGTCACTACGCATCTGCCGCAGGCGCGACATTTTCAGGATGTGATCAGTGGGGATAAAATTGATGGCAGCCAGCCAATCACGCTGGCTGCGTGGCAATTTATGTGGTTGCGTGGCTGATTATTTGTAAACATCCGCCGTGGCGCTGAACTTGCCATGTTCGCGGCCTGCAATCACCAGAAAGTATTTGCCGCCTTTCTCATCGGCCGCTTTGGAGAGTGCGCGCTTCGCATCCATCGGTGAAGTGGTCTCCGCCGTGGTGGTCACCGTTCCGATTTTCTCCAGATTCATTTTCTTCACTTCTTCTCGGGTCACTTCCTTTGCGGCGAACGCTGAAAACGACACCGCACTCATCACCAGAGAAGCCACAGCCCATTTCATCATCTTCATAGCATTACCCTCATCCATTTTTTGCATTATTGGTTGTCAGCGGCCGCGAAGCACAACAGGCGAGATAGCAAAGGAACACACCGCGAAGCAGCTCAGCTCACGTCAAAAGTATTACCGCTGGTGAAAGAATTTCCACTGCCGCAATAGATTTAACGGGTAACCGTTTGGATGAACTCGATAATATGCTGACAAAATGCGTCAGGGTGCGAGATAAATGGCGCATGTGCCGCTTTTTCCATCACAACTGAGGGTGAGTACGGCAGCGCCTCATCTAACTGCTTTGCAATGCAACGCGGGACTAATCCATCCAGCGATCCATACAAACGCATCAAAGGCATTGCCAGCTGCGGCAGCTGCGCGCGCAGATCCACTTCGCGCAATATCTCCAGTCCACCTTCCAGCACCGCGACCGAAGGCATCGGCTGCGATAGCACCACTTCTTTGAGCTGACGAGCATCCTGGCGCGCGTTTTCCGTACCCATGGTTTGCAACGCCAGGAAACGTTCTACGGTGCGCTGGAAATCATTGCTCAACTGCTGCTGGAAGCTCTCCAGCGTCTCAGGCTTGATGCCCGGCCAATCCTCATGTGCGGTAAAACAGGGCGACGATGCCACGCTAATCAGCGCCGTTACACGTTCAGGCTGCGCCAGCGCAATCTGGCTGGCAACCAGTCCACCCAGCGACCACCCGAGCAGTACAGCACGCTCAGGAAGCTGCGGCAGCAGCTGTTGGGCCATGTCGGCTAGAGTCAGCGCGCCAAACCCCTGGCTGCGGCCAAAGCCAGGCATATCCACCAGGTGCAGACGAAAATGCGGGCTAAGTCGCGGAACAATGTTCTGCCACACTTCGGCGTTCAAGCCCCAGCCATGCAGCAGCACAAGATCGCGATCGCCCGTGCCTGTGGTGTGCCAGTAAAGCGAACTCATCGGTTACACTCCCGAAAAGTGAAAAAGAGGCCGCTATGCTATCAATCCCTGCCCTGTGTTGGCTATGCCGCCTGCCATTACAGATTGCCAGACATGGGCTGTGTAGCCGCTGTCTGCGGCAGATCCCGGCGCTGCCCACGCTCTGTCCCTGCTGTGCACTGCCGGCCTGCGGCACCCGACTATGCGGACGCTGTTTGCATCGTCCTCCGCCGTGGCAAAGCCTGACTTGCGTCAGCGATTACCTGCCGCCGCTAAGTGATTGGGTTATCGATCTGAAATTTTCTCGGGCGACCGCACTCAGAGTGATGCTTGCGCGGCTACTTTTGTTAAAATTGTTAAATAGTCGCCGCGATAACCTGTTGCTGCGCATCGATCTGGTATTAAGCGTGCCGTTACATCGGCGTCGAGCCTGGCAGCGTGGCTATAATCAAGCTGAACTGTTAGCAAAACCGCTGGCTCGCTGGTTAGGTTGTGAATATCGTGCAGGCGTGCGCCGCAGACGGCGAGGGTTGGTCCAGCATGTGTTGCGGGCTTCAGCGCGGAAAAAGAATCTGCGCGGGGCCTTTTCCCTTGAAATACCGGTGCGCGGACGCCATATCCTGCTCATCGACGATGTGGTCACCACCGGAAGCACGGTGGCAGAAATCAGCCGCATTTTGCTGGCGCAAGGCGCGGCCAGCGTGCATATTGGCTGCCTGTGCCGTACCTTGTAGAGCGTCGGCGTTGGGCGTATTATAACCAAGTAATTTAGTCAACTATTGAGCAATCGCCATGATCGTTATTACTGATGCTGCGCAAGAGCACTTCTCAAAATTGCTGTCCAAACAAGAAGATGGCACACAAATTCGCGTATTCGTCATTAATCCGGGTACGCCAACCGCTGAATGCGGTGTTTCTTACTGCCCACCCGATGCAGTAGAAGCCACTGATACTGAAATGAAGTTCGAAAAGCTATCCGCTTATGTGGATGAACTGAGCGCGCCTTATCTGGAAGATGCTGAGATCGATTTTGTCACCGATAACCTCGGTTCTCAGCTGACGCTGAAAGCGCCAAACGCCAAGATGCGTAAAGTGTCTGACGAAGCGCCGATGGTTGAGCGCGTGGAATATCTGCTGCAAGCGCAGATTAACCCACAGCTGGCTGGCCACGGTGGTCGCGTGTCGCTGATGGAAATCACCGATGACGGCATCGCCATTCTGCAGTTTGGCGGCGGCTGTAACGGCTGTTCAATGATCGACGTCACGCTGAAAGATGGCATCGAGAAAGAACTGCTGGCGGCTTTCCCTGAGCTGAAAGGTGTGCGTGACCTCACTGAACATCAGCGCGGCGAGCACTCTTACTACTGATTTTCCCTTGCGGCAGCGCATCCGAGCTGCCGCAGGTTTCTACTTCTCTTTACGTCCTTCATTTACTGCTTTCAGTACCTGCTTCACGGCTTTATCGGCAAACATAGCTTCCAGCGTGACACGTAGCTTGCGCCGCCAGTTTGGATACTCATCCACTGTGCCCGGTACGTTCACCGGCATCGTCATGCCTAGCCAGTCTTCCGGCTGCAATCCCAGTAACGTGCTTTCCGTTTGGGCCAGAAAACGGTGCATCGCCACATTCAGCGCCGGCGTCAGCGGTTGTTTCTGCGCAGGCTGACGGCTGCGTGCTGGCATTGCCCCCGCCAGATGTAAAGCATCCAGCAATGCCTGCTTTTGTTCGAGGCGCTGCTGTTGCAGGGAATGCAGCACGCTATCGCGATACATGCCGAGTTTTTCACCCAATGCCAAATCTTCCGCCTGCCAGAATCCGCTTAACGTGGGCAAGTCATGGGTGCTGGCACTGGCAATCGACTGGCGAGGATAAGCCGCTGGCAGGCGGTAGCGGCCATCGCGCTGCTGTTCGAAGAACAGCACTTTCCACGAGAAAATGCCGTGGCTGCGCATCATGCGGACAATGACCGGCGGCACAATGCCCAGATCCTCGCCAATCACCATGCAGCGATGGCGCTGACTCTCCAGCGCCAGAATCGCCATCAAATCGTCCACCGGATACGAAACGTAAGCGCCTTTATCCGCTGTCTCGCCGTACGGAATCCACCACAGCCGCAATAACGCCATCACGTGATCGATACGCAACGCGCCGCAATCGCGCATATTGGCGCGCAGTAAATCAATAAACGGCTGATAGCCTCGCGCGCGCATCTCGTGCGGATCAAGCGGTGGTAACGCCCAGTTTTGCCCCAACGGACCCAGGCGATCCGGCGGTGCACCCACCGAAGCGCCCAGCTTATACAACTGCGGATCCTGCCAGGTTTCTGCGCTGTGCTGCGCCACACCCACCGCCAAATCACGGTACAATCCCACCGTCATGCCGAGCTGCTGGCTACGCTGCCAGCAGGCCGCGAACTGCTGCTGCGCCAGCCACTGCAGCCAGCTCCAAAACTGAATTTCATCCTCATGCGCGGCACACCACTGCTGCACCTCTGGCTGATGCGCATTGTGCCAGGTTTCCGGCCACGATGCCCAGCCCCACTCTTTCTCCTGCTGAGAACTGCGTTCAGCAAGAATGCCGTCAAAAGCTGCCTGATAACGCAGATGATCGCCGCCCTCAGCAACAAATTGCTGAAACGCCGGATCAGGCTGCCAGGTTTTCCAGGCCAGACGCAACGCGGTGATTTTCAACTCAGCTACCGCTCGATAATCGACATAGTCAGTCGTGCGAGCGGCTTGCACAGCCTTGCGCGTTTTGGCGAGTTTCCACCAGCGCTGTGCTTCAGCGCTTTGAGCGAATGCCGCCACCTGATTGACGTCGATATACAGCATATTCAGCCAGCGACGCGAGGTGGGGCTATAAGGGCTGGCATGCTCAGGCTGCGCGGGGTAGAGCGCATGCAGTGGATTCAGACCGACAAAATCGCCTCCGTGAGCGGCGACCTGCTCCAGCATCTGCGTAAGATCGCCAAAATCGCCGATCCCCCAATTGTGTTCGGATCGCAGCGTATAAAGCTGAACCAGTGCACCCCAGCGTTTGTCGCCCTCCGCCAGCGGTTCAGACAAATAGCAGCGACGCGGCGCAATAATGATGCGCGAGTGCCACTGCTGACCTCCTTGCTGCAAGGTCAAACGGTGATACCCCTGCGGCAGACGCGGCGGCAACGCGAAATTCTCCGCCGCCTGTAATGTGCCGCTGTAAGTTTTGCCCCGTTCGGTCTCAAGCTGCCAGCTAAACTCGCCTTTGCCCTGCGGGCAACATTGGCGCGGACGGCGCGGAGTGAAAACCAGCACCGGCGGCAACGGTGGCGCTTTACCTTCCGGCGTATTCATCACCGCCAGCAGTGCGCGCTTGGTGTCGTCGTGAATACGCACCTGCTCACCGTTCGCGTTGGTAAAATCTATCGCAATGCCCGCGTCCTGCGCGGCCTGATCCAGTTTGCTGAGCGTCATCGCGTCTCCTTGAATACGGTGCGCATCAATGCGCACCCGACGAAAACCGTACAGAACAACGTAAGGCTGCCATTGATGGCGAGCTGGAACTCAGCGCGCGGCCTGCCAGATACGCTGCTGGTAATCGCGAATCGAACGATCGGAACTGAATCGCCCGGTGCGTGCGGTGTTGAGAATCGCCGCTTTGGTCCAGGCTTCCGGGTTCTTCCACAAGGCTTCAACCTGTTGCTGCGCTTCGAGATAAGCCTCGAAATCGGCCAGCACCAGCCAGGGATCGCCGCCTTTGGTCAGGCTGGTGAGCAGCATATCGAATGCCTGCTTATCACCTTCGCTGAACTTGCCCTTCTCCAAATCTTTCAGCAAACCATCCAGATACTTGTTCTGCTTGCGCAGTTTTTTCGGGCTGTAACCGTTGGCTTTGAGCGCCTTCACCTCATCCACGGTATTACCGAAGATAAAGATGTTCTTCTCACCCACCGCTTCGGCGATTTCGACGTTCGCGCCATCCAGCGTGCCGATGGTCAGCGCGCCGTTCAGCGCCAGCTTCATATTGCCGGTGCCGGACGCTTCATAACCGGCGGTCGAGATTTGCTCCGAGAGATCGGCTGCCGGAATCATCAGCTCGGCGGCGGTAATGCGATAGTCCGGAATAAATACCACCTTCAACCGATCGCCAACTTTTGGATCGTTGTTAATCACTTCAGCCACTTTGTTGATGGCGTAGATGATGTTCTTGGCAAGGTAGTAGCCCGGCGCGGCCTTGGCACCGAACAGGAATACGCGCGGCACAAAGTCGGGGTTATCAGGATTGTCCCGCAGCTGACGATAGCAGTGCAGCATATGCAGCAGGCTGAGGTGCTGACGTTTGTATTCGTGTAGCCGCTTAATCTGCACATCGAACAGCGCATCAGGATTCACATCAATACCGGTCACGAGTTTGATATATACGGTCAGGCGCAGCTTGTTTTGCTGCTTAATGGTGCGGAACTGCTGGCGGAAAACTTTCTTACGCGCATAAGGCGCCAGCCACTCCAGCGCATCCAGATCGTTGGCCCACTCCACCTGCAACGTTTCGTCAATCAGGTTCGACAGCAACGGATTGCACTGCTTCAACCAGCGGCGCGGCGTAATGCCGTTGGTGACATTATGGAATTTGTTTGGCCACAGTTGGTGATATTCCGGGAACAGATCTTTCACCACCAGTTCAGAGTGCAGCGCGGCCACGCCATTTACCGCGAAGCAACTCACCACACACAGGTTCGCCATACGCACTTGTCCATCAGCCACCACCGCCAGCTTTTGCCATGTCGTGCTGTCGCCGGGCCACTGCTTCTTGACGATTTTTTTCAGACGCTGGTTAATTTCGCGGATGATCAGCATATGGCGCGGCAGCAGATCGCGCACCAGCGACTCATCCCAACGCTCCAGCGCTTCCGGCATTAACGTGTGATTGGTATAGGCGAAAACGCGGCTGGTGATATGCCAGGCTTCATCCCAACTCAGCTGATGCTCATCCAGCAGCATGCGCAGCATCTCCGGGATGGCGATGGTGGGATGGGTATCGTTTAGCTGGATGACTTCAAAATCGGGCAAGGTGTGAATCGAGCGCCCGGCAAGATGATGACGACGCAGAATATCGCCTACCGCACAGGCGCACTGGAAATATTGTTGCATCAGACGCAGGCGTTTACCTTCGGCGTGATTATCGTTGGGATACAGCACCTTGGTAAGCTTATCGGCATCAATGCCAGGCTGTTCTGCCTGCAGGAACTTGCCATCATTAAACAGGGTGAGATCGAACGGGTGCACGCTGGTGGCTTTCCACAACCGTAGCGGCAGCGTCACGCCATTGCGGTAGCCGACGACCGGCAGATCCCAGGCTTCACCTTTAAGATGAAATTTAGGCCGCCACTGCAGGGTTCCATCACTGTTTTTCTTCACTTTGCCGCCAATGCCAACCTGCACATCCTGCGCGGCGTTATGGCGGAACCATGGATAACTGTTGCGCTGCCAGTCGTCCGGCGCCTCTTTTTGCTGGCCATCGTCAAAGGTCTGGCGGAACAAACCGTACTGATAATTGAGGCCATGCCCCATCGCAGCCTGCCCGACAGTGGCCATGGAATCCATGTAGCACGCGGCCAAACGCCCCAATCCACCATTGCCGAGTGCCGGATCCACCTCTTCCTCCAGCAACTCACTGAGTTCTACCTGATGCGTCGCCAGCGCTTCCTTCACTTCGTCGTACCAACCCAGATTCAGCAAATTATTGCCGGTCAAACGGCCGATAAGAAACTCCATCGACAGATAGTTCACATGGCGTTGGCCTGCGCGTGGCGTGGCAGGCGGTTGCGTGGCGAGCATCTCCGTCAGCACACGGCTTAATGCCTGCCACCATTGATGCGGTGTCATTTGCTGGGCGGAGGTCAGTCCAAGGTGCTGCCATTGGCGGGTGAGTGCGGCGTCGAAACGTGTTTTATTAAATTTTTGCTGCGACATATCAATCCCTTCGAGTCCGTTAACGGTAAAGACGGGCGAGCGCATAACCAGAAAGGATAAGTAAAGCCGGGGGCGAAGAAAAAAGCGACAGGGAAATGCGGATGGATGGAAAAAAAGTGGATATAAGCGTGGCGCTCAATGTGATGCGACCACTTGGCATTGCGGGCGACCTAATGGCCGCCCCAGCAGGATGGATTAGCAGAGTTCGAGATGGACTTCGTGTTGCTCAATCACTTTCAGCACGCTCGCGGGCGGCGACTGGTCGGTATACATGTAATCAATCAGGCTCATATTACCCAGATTGACCATGGCATTACGGCCAAATTTCGAATGATCCACCACCAGCATTACACAGCGTGAGTTTTCGATAATCGCGCGTTTGGTGCGTACTTCGTGGTAATCGAACTCCAGCAGTGAGCCATCCATATCAATGCCGCTGATACCGAGAATGCCGTAATCGAGACGGAACTGGGAGATGAAATCCAGCGTCGCTTCGCCCATGATGCCGCCATCACGCGTACGCACTTCGCCGCCGGCGATGATCACGCGGAAATCTGGCTTCGCCATCAGCAAAATTGCCACGTTGAGGTTGTTGGTCACCACGCGCAGATTGTTGTGATTCAGCAACGCATGCGCCACCGCTTCCGGCGTGGTGCCGATATCGATAAACAGCGTGGCACCATCCGGGATCTGGCTCGCCACACGCTCGGCAATGCGCGCTTTTTCCGCTGACCACATCATTTTGCGGTCCTGCCATGCGGTGTTTTCAGAGCTGGAAGGCAGCGCCGCGCCGCCGTGATGGCGCTGGATTTTGTTCTGATCGGCCAGATCGTTCAGGTCACGCCGAATGGTTTGCGGGCTCACTTCAAAGTGATCCACCAGCTCTTCCGTGCTGACATATCCCTGACGTCGCACCAAATCGATAATCGCGTCATGACGTTGCGTCTGCTTCACATCTCTCTCCTCGGCTCAGAGCCGTTTTCTTTTTATATCTGCTAACGTCGCGCAACGTTGCGCGTATCGACAAACGCCATGGCCAGGCCGACCAGCAAGCCGGTGACGTGGGCAGCGTTAGCAATCGACAGCCCAAAAGCGCCGTACCAGCCAATAATCAGCCATACAATAGCGAAGCCCATCAGACCGCGCTCCAGATAAATGCCACTTTCGGGATCGCGCTCGCCTCGCAGCCAGCAATAACCCATCAATGCGTACACCACGCCAGACAAGCCACCGAACAGCACACCGCTGAACTTCGCCTGCATCCAGCCGCTCAATAGCGCGGAAATGAGCATAATCACAAACAGCTTACCGCTGCCAATACGCTTTTCCACTGCCCCGCCGAGATACCACCACCACATCAGGTTGAACAAGATGTGCAGCAGCGAGAAGTGCAGCAGCGCATGGCTAAACCAGCGCCACACCTGGAAATACTGCGAGGAGTCAGCGGGCCATGCTAGCCAATCCAGTGCCACATCATCACCGACAATCTGCATCATGATGAACACCGCCACGCAGGCGATCATGATGGTCATGGTGAGCGGACCTGCGCGTTCGCGAATGTTGGTCCAGATGTTGGCGCGCTCATAGCGCAAGCCACTTTCGGTACTGCCGGTGTGCCAGCTGGCGGCCTGATAGCGCGGATGATTAGGGTCGCGTACGAACTGGGCAAGTTCGTTTTCAACCATCTCCAGCCTGGTTTCATCATCCAGCATAATGACATAGTGGCTTTCGCGCTCAATACGCAGCGTGACGCCGCGCGTCGCCATGTAATCCACAAACGCCTGAGCCATACGCGGGTTGTTGAACTGAGTGATGCGCATCGTGCGGGTTCTCCTTCCTTTATAGGGACGTATCAGACGCTGCCAGTATCAACCTGCGTGGGGAAGACGGCACGCCAGGCGTCAAAACCGCCATCGATGCTATAAGCCGCGCTAAATCCCTGTCCTAGCAAGAACTGCGCTGCACCTTTGCTGCTGTTGCCGTGATAGCACATCACCAACACCGGCAGCTCATGATTCGCCTGCGCGATAAAGTCCGCCAGATTGTCATTCGACAGGTGTAACGAGCCTGTAGCGTGGCCCATGGCATAGCTTTGCGGGTCGCGAATGTCCACCAGCTGCGCACCTTGTGCCAGCTGCTCGTTAGCCTGCTGAACCGAAATACATTCGAAATTTTCCATGGTGTCTCTCATAAGGTCGTCACAATTAGCGCCTAGTTTAACCTGAGAATCCGTCGCGATAACCTGACAAAAGTTATGGCTATGGATTTTTTTTCCTGCAGGAATGTTAGCTATATCACGCAAAAATGTTTTTATTGAGTTAAGCGCTGGCATCAATGTTGGTTTCCGATTATCATTACGCTCGAAAACGAACATTTTAGAACTATTCCGAACATCGGAGGAGATGACGTGGAAACCAAAGACCTGATCGTGATCGGCGGCGGCATTAACGGAGCCGGCATTGCAGTGGACGCTGCAGGACGCGGACTGTCAGTGCTGATGCTGGAGGCGCGGGATTTGGCCTGTGCAACCTCCTCCAACAGCTCTAAATTGATCCACGGTGGCCTGCGCTACCTGGAACACTACGAATTCCGCCTGGTGGGCGAAGCGCTGGCTGAACGCGAAGTGCTGCTGAAAATGGCACCGCATATTGCCTTCCCGATGCGCTTCCGTTTGCCACACCGTCCGCATCTGCGTCCGGCGTGGATGATCCGTCTTGGCCTGTTTATGTACGATCGCCTGGGTAAACGCACCACGCTGCCAGGCAGTAAAGGCCTGCGTTTTGGCGCGGAATCGGCCCTTAAGCCTGAAATCACGCGCGGATTCGAATATTCCGACTGCTGGGTGGACGATGCGCGCATGGTCGTGCTCAACGCGCAGGAAGTAGTGAAACAGGGTGGTGAAGTGCGCACCCGCACCCGCGTTAACCGTGCATGGCGCGAAGGCGGTCTGTGGATGGTGGAAGCGGAAGATATCGACACCGGCAAAGTCTTTACCTGGCGCGCTAAGGGCCTGGTCAATGCGGCCGGCCCGTGGGTGAAACAACTGTTTGATGACGGCCTGAAGCTGAAATCGCCATACGGCATTCGCCTGATCAAAGGTAGCCACATCGTGGTACCGCGCGTGCATCGTGAAAAGCAGGCGTACATCCTGCAGAACGAAGATAACCGTATCGTGTTTGTCATTCCGTGGATGGACGAGTTCTCCATCATCGGTACCACTGACGTGGAGTACAAAGGCGATCCGAAAGACGTGAAAATCGATGACAATGAAATCAGTTATCTGCTGAAGGTGTTCAACGGACACTTCAATCAGCAGCTGAGCAAAGATGACATCGTCTGGACTTATTCTGGTGTGCGTCCGCTGTGTGATGATGAATCCGATTCACCGCAGGCGATTACCCGTGATTACACCTTAGACGTGCATGATGACAACGGCCTGGCGCCGCTGCTGTCGGTGTTCGGCGGCAAGCTGACCACCTATCGCAAGCTGGCGGAACATGCGCTGGAAAAACTGGCGAAGTATTACCCGAATGCCGGCCCAGCCTGGACCAAATCAGCGGTACTGCCGGGCGGTGATTTCTCTGGCACCCGCGAAGATTACGCCGCAGGCCTGCGCCGTCGTTATCCGTTTATCAGCGAAGGCATGGCGCGTCACTTTGCCCGTACCTACGGCAGCCGCACTGAAGAGTTGCTGGCAGGCGCTACCAGTCTGACGGATCTGGGTGAGAACTTCGGTCACGAGTTCTATGAAGCCGAGCTGCGTTACCTGGTTAAAAATGAGTGGGTGCGCGAGGTGGATGATGCAATTTGGCGTCGTACCAAGCAAGGTATGTGGCTGACCGAAACGGAACAAGCGCGCATCAGCGAATGGCTGGCAGTGAACGGCCAGAAACCGGCGCTGTCGCTGGCTTCATAATCCGATTCACGTAAAAAGGCCGTTATCCTGCAAGGGATAACGGCCTTTTTTATTGTGCATCAATGAGCTTATAAGCCGGTATTCTCGCGAATATATTTACGCGCTTTCACCGCATACTCGAACGGGTTGGCCAGCGCCGGGTCCTGTTCCGCTTCCACCACCATCCAGCCTTTATAGCCGTAATCGTCGAGGATTTTGAACACCGGTTTAAAATCAATCACGCCATCGCCCGGCACGGTAAAGGTGCCTTTCTTCACGCCATCGAGGAACGACAGTGATTTCTCGCGCACTTCCGCCACCACGCTGTCACGCACATCTTTCAGATGCACATGGAAAATGCGCGGCAGATATTTGGTCAGCACATCCAGCATCGCCTGCTGTGAGCCTTCGGAGTAATAGATGTGGCCGGTGTCATACAGCAGGCCGACATTCTGATTGGTCGATTCCATAAAGCGATCGATTTCCGCTGGCGTCTGAATTCCAGTGCCCATGTGATGGTGCAGGGTCAAACGCATCCCTTTCTTCGCCGCGATCTCCGCCAGCTCATTGTAGCCTTCCGCCGTCAGACGCCACTCTTCATCGGTAAAGATTGGCTTCTGCTCCAGCACCGCCAGCGTGGTGCCCTGAATGCTCTTACTCTGCTCAGAGCAGCCAATCACGCGCGCGCCCATGGCGTGCAGAAAGTTCATGTGATTGGTGAACTCGTCGATGGTTTTCGCCTTGTCGCCGTTGGCGAAGAAGGTGCTGAACCACGCGTTGCAGATCTGAATACCGCGAATCTCCAGCATCGGCTTCAGCACCGCCGGATCTTTCGGGTATTTGCTGCCCACTTCACTGCCGGTGAAGCCTGCCAGCGCCATTTCACTCACGGTTTGCTGGAATGTGTTTTCGCTGCCCAGCTCTGGCATGTCATCGTTGGTCCAGCCGATTGGCGCAATCGCCAGTTTTACATTGTCTTTGTTCATTTCAATTCCCTGATTCTGAGAGAGAAGTGTTAGCGCACGGGCTCAATTATTTAGCGTAAAAATCGGGACGTGCCGGCATGGTCACCGGCTCGATGGCACCGCTTTCTTGCGCTTTATGGCACGCGTCCGCTGCCACCGAAGCGGCAAAACCATCCCAGGCAGATGGCCCGGAGAGCGTGCCCGCTGTGGCGTCATTGATGAAGGCTTGCAGCTCAACGTCGTAAGCCTCGATAAAACGGTCTTTCCAGTCAGTGAGCAGCGCATTGCCGAGACGCGCGTTTTTGCGCATCTGAATCGCGGAAGGCTCAGGCAGTTTGGCAATGCCCTCTTCACCCACCACTTCACACTGAATGTCGTAGCCGTAAGCACAGTTCACGAAGATCTCGACATCGATACGAATACCCTTTTGGGTTTCGAACAGCACGATTTGCGGATCTTTCAATTTGGCGTGGGTCTTCGAGGTCGAGCGCGGGAACACCACCTGCACCGATTTGTAATCGTCTTCGGTCAGCCAGCGCAGCACGTCCAGCTCGTGAATCAGGGTGTTGGTGATCGCCATATCGGTAGTGTAATTCTCACCGACGCTCTGGTTACGGTGCGCGCAGTGCAGCATCAGCGGCTCGCCGATTTCACCGTCAGTGATCACTTTCTTCAGTGCGCGATAGCCGGCATCGTACGGGCGCATAAAGCCCACCTGCACCAGACGTTTGCCGTGCTTGATTTCGGCATCCACGATGCGACGGCAGCCATCAGCACTCATCGCCAGCGGCTTCTCACAGAATACTGGTTTACCGGCCGCAATCGCCGCCAGCGTGAACTCTTCGTGGGTCGGATCCCATGACGTCACCAGAATGGCATCGACATCCGGCGAGTTGATCACCTGATGACCATCCTGATACACCTCGGCTTCGATGTTCAGACGCTGCAGCGCTGCACGAGCCCCTTCCACGTTGATATCTGAAACCGCCACCACCTTCGCGCCCTGCAGAACATTGTTGCAGCGACGAATGTGATCCTGACCAATTGCACCGGCACCAATTACACCGAGTTTGAGCGTCATAGTTACACCTGTAGAGTCGGATAGAGTGTTAAACAGGCCGACGAACGTCGGCCTAAAGGGTGTTAGTACTTACGTGCTTGTTCAAGATGCACGTTAAGGCCGTCGGCCACTTCCTGCGTGCGTTCGGAGGTGGAGGTTTGCGCCACGCCCACGTGCCACCAGCTGAAATATTTGTGGATCATGGTTTTTGGCAGCACTTTGATGTCGAACAACACCGAAACGGTCTGCTTCTGCGCATCGATCAGCGCGGCTTCTAACTGCGCCAGCGTGGTGATGCGGTAGGTTTTACAGCCGTAACCGCCCGCAATTGCCGCGAAATCTACCGGCACAAAGCCACCGTCCAGCTTGCCACCTTCCGGGTTACGGAAGCGGAACTCGGTGGTGAAGCTGTCCATACCGTGTTCCATCTGCAGATTGTTGATGCAGCCGTTGGTCATGTTGTCCAGCAGCACTACGTTGATTTTGGCCCCTTCCTGAATCGAGGTGACCAGCTCGGAGTGCAGCATCATAAATGAGCCGTCACCGACCATGACGTAGACTTCACGCTGCGGCTGCGCCAGCTTCACACCCAGCGCGGCGTTCACTTCATAACCCATACACGAGTAGCCGTACTCAACGTGGTACGAGTTGTAATCTTTGGTGCGCCACATGCGTTGCAGGTCGCCCGGCAGACTGCCCGCTGCCGCGACAATCACTGCATCCTTTGGGAGCTGCTCGTTTAAGGTGCCCAGCACGCTGCTTTGCGTCAGCACCGATTGCGTCAGGCGCTCGAACTCAGCAAACAGCGCTTCACGATCGATGTGGTCGGCGATTTCAGGAACGAAATCGTCGGTGTTGTAAGTGGCGGCATACACACGCTGCGTCTCTTTCAGCAGCTTGCTTTGAGCCTGCTCAACCTGACCGCCCCAGTGGTTTTCAAACCCTTTCAGGCCGCTTTCCAGTGCGGTCAGACCTTCACGCGCATCCGCCAACAGCTGCACCGCATCGAGCTTGTAGCTGTCGAAATTGCTGACGTTAAGGTTCAAATAGCTCACCTCTGGATTCTGGAAAATCCATTTCGAGGCGGTGGTAAAGTCGGTATAGCGCGTGCCGATACCAATCACCAAATCGGCTTCTTTCGCCAGCAGGTTGGCCGCCAGGCAGCCAGTTTCACCGACGCCACCGACGTTGAGCGGATGATCCGAGACGATGGTGCCTTTCCCGGCCTGGGTTTCCGCAAACGGAATATTAAAGCGCTCGGCGAATTTCAGCAGCGCAGCGCCCGCGTCGGAGTATTTCAGACCGCCGCCGACAATGATCAATGGTTTGTGTTTGCGCGCAATCAGCGACAGCGCATCTTCCAGCTGGGCAGCGGTGGGCAGACGGCGATCCAGGCGATGCACACGTTTCTGGAAGAAGTATTCCGGGAAGTCCCAGGCTTCAGCCTGCACATCCTGCGGCAGCGCGATGGTCACCGCGCCGGTTTCCGCCGGATCGGTCAACACACGCAGGGCGTTGATACAGGCAGTCATCAGCTGTTCAGGACGGCTGACGCGATCCCAATATTTGCTTACGGCGCGGAAAGCATCGTTGGTGCTGATGCTGAGATCGTGGCTCTGCTCAATTTGCTGCAGCACGGGATCCGGCTGGCGCGTGGCAAACACATCGCCCGGCAGCAGCAATAAAGGAATGCGGTTCGCGGTGGCGGTGGCAGCAGCAGTGATCATGTTTGCCGCGCCCGGCCCAACTGAAGAGGTGCACGCGATAATCTGACGACGCAGCGACTGCTTGGCAAAACCAATGGCCGCATGCGCCATGCCCTGCTCGTTACGCCCCTGATGCACCACCAGATCGCCGCTGTCCTGCTCCAGCGCCTGTCCCAGTCCCAGCACGTTGCCGTGACCGAAAATGGCAAAAATGCCTTTCACAAATTTGGTTTCAACGCCGTCAACGTTCAGGTACTGGTTATCAAGAAATTTCACCAGCGCCTGTGCCGTTGTAAGTCTGATTGTGCCCATATGCTTCTTCCTTTACATGCTGGTACCTGACGTGAGGTACAACGCGGTTCGGGTTTTCGCTGCCGTTATGGCACCCGCGAATAAGTGAAACGTGAGGCGATTATAAACAAATAATTTTTTCATTAAACGAGATTACAGAAGAAACATTTCATTTTGCGATGGAGATCAAATTCAGCGATGAAACGTTCGCTACATGGGCCGTAGCAGGGGTAAAAGTGGAACAACAAAATAGCATTTCAGTGGGATAGCGAAATTTCATTTCACTTCAGTAGCTTCCTTTATTCCCAACCATTTTCCTGCGACCTGGCTCACAAGCCCGAGTGACAGTGAAACTCATGCTAATTGAGGCATCGTAATGGCACAGGATGCAGAGTTTTACCTGGCTCACAAAATCGCGATGAATGTTTCATTTCATATTGTATTTGGAATTTTCATTCCTCATACTGCAACCATAGCCAATCAGGCACCTTGAGAACCCGGAAGCATAGCGCTTGATGTTGGGCGTTTTCGCCCCAGTGTCTGCTTATCACAGAAGGAAACCACAGGTATGAGTACACAACAGAAGCGGCTTGATGTGATTTGTATCGGACGCATCGCCGTCGACCTCTACGGTCAGCAAATCGGATCACGTCTGGAAGATATGACCAGCTTTAATAAATATCTGGGCGGCTCTTCCGGTAACGTGGCTTATGGAACCGCCATTCAGGGCCTGAAATCGGCCATGCTGGCGCGCGTAGGGGATGAACACAACGGCCGTTTTCTGCGAGAAGAACTGCAGCGCGTCGGTTGTAATACCGATGGGCTGATCACCGATAAAAACCGTCTTACCGGTCTGGTGATCCTCGGAATTAAAGATGAAGATACTTTCCCGCTGATCTTCTACCGCGACAACTGCGCCGATATGGGCCTGGTGCCAGAAGACATTAAAGAAGAGTTCATCACCTCTTCCCGTGCGGTTGCCGTGACCGGCACGCATCTGTCACATCCGCAAACCCGTGCTGCGGTGCTGAAAGCATTGGATATCGCCAAACGTAATGGCCTGCGTACTGCACTGGATATCGATTATCGTCCGGTGCTGTGGGGTCTGACCTCACTGGGCGATGGCGAAACCCGTTTTGTTGAATCTGGTGAAGTCACGAAACAGCTGCAAGAAGTGCTGCACTATTTCGATTTGGTGGTCGGAACGGAAGAAGAGTTTCATATTGCTGGCGGCAGCACCGATACGCTGACGGCACTGAAAAATGTGCGCCAGGCCAGCAAAGCGACGCTGGTATGTAAACGCGGCCCGCTGGGTTGCGTGGTATTCGAAGGTGATATTACAGACAGCTGGGAGCAGACCAAACTGCAAACCGGCGTGCGCGTAGAAGTCCTGAACGTGCTGGGCGCGGGCGATGCCTTTATGTCTGGCCTGCTGCGCGGCTGGCTCAACGATGAAAGTTGGGAACAGGCTTGCCGCTACGCCAACGCCTGCGGCGCACTGGTGGTATCACGCCACGGCTGCGCACCGGCGATGCCAACCAAAGAAGAGCTGGACGATTTCCTCGGCCGCGACAAAGACGTCAAACGTCCTGACCTTGATGCGCGTCTCAACCATCTGCACCGCGTCACCACGCGTAAACAGCAGTGGCCAGAACTCAACGTGTTCGCGTTCGACCATCGTAAGCAGTTGGCCGATATGGCTCGCGAAGCTGGCGTGAGTGACGATAAGATCCCGCAGCTGAAACTGCTGCTGTTGCAGGCCGCACAGGAAGCCGCTAATGAAGCCGGTTTAAATGAGAAAAGCGGCATCCTTGCGGATACCACTTACGGCCAGAAAGCGCTGAATGCCATCACTGGCCAAAATTGGTGGATTGGTCGTCCGATCGAGCTGCCAAGCTCGCGCCCGCTGCGTCTTGAGCATGGCAACATCGGCTCGCAGCTGGTCGACTGGCCGGCGGAACACGTGGTGAAATGCCTGGTGTTCTACCATCCGCACGACAGCGCCGAACTGCGAAAAGAGCAGGATGAGTTGGTACTCGACGTCTGGAGCGGCTGTAACAAGAGCGGGCATGAACTGCTGCTGGAACTGATTCTGCCCGAAAGCAATCCAGACCGTAATGAATCCTACTATTACGATATGCTGAGCCACTTCTACAGCCTCGGCATTCAGCCGGACTGGTGGAAACTGCCACCGCTGTCGGCAGAGAGCTGGCAGGCTATCAGCGGGTTGATCGAGCAGAACGATCCCCACTGCCGCGGCATTTTGCTGCTCGGCCTTGATGCGCCAGAAGAGACGTTGAAAGCCGGTTTCGCGGCGGCGGCACAGGCTCCGTTGGTGAAAGGCTTCGCCGTCGGACGTACCATCTTCGGCCAGCCGTCACGCCAGTGGCTCAACGGCGAACTGGATGACAAAGCGCTAATTGAAACGGTGAAAGGCAACTATCTGCGACTGATTGGCTACTGGCGCGCGGCGCGTGGCTGATAGGTTATAAAGCAGGACAAAAGCGGCTCATGAGGGCCGCTTTTTTATTGGTACGATCATTTACGCTAATCACCTCTTTTTGTGAGGCATTTCATAAACCGATGAAATAAGCGTCACGATAGCGTCAAACAAATGAAATTTTCCATCCATCTGGTACTATAGCGCTCATTATCCAGCCATATTTTCATTTTTGACGGGCCGAAGTCATGACCAACAATCCAACCCAATTAACCCTGTTACAGGACGATATCCGTCGTCGCTATGAGACGCTGAGTAAACGCCTGAAGCAGGTGGCTCGTTATATTCTTGATAACAGCAACAGCATCGCATTCGATACCGTGGCTTCCATCGCGCAACAGGCCGATGTGCCGCCGTCTACGCTGATCCGTTTTGCCAACGCTTTTGGTTTCAGCGGTTTCAACGAAATGAAACAGGTTTTCCGTCAGCATCTGATGGAAGAAACCGTTAACTACACTGAGCGTGCCCGTCTGTTCCGCCAGACCGCCACTGATGACAGCGCCAGCTCGCCTGAAAGCCCAGTAGAAATTCTCAACGTCTTTACCATGGTGAACAGCCAGGCATTGCAGCAGTTAGCGATGCAGGTTAATCCGGACCAGCTGAATAAAGCCGTGAAGATGCTCGATGAAGCAGAGAACATTTACATCATTGGTTTGCGTCGTTCATTCAGCGTCGCGTCCTATCTGGTGTATGCGCTGCGTCATCTGGAGCGTCGCGCGTTCCTGATCGACGGTCTCGGCGGCATGTTCACCGAGCAGCTGAGCATGGTGAATCCAAAAGACGTGGTGATTGCCATCAGCTACTCGCCTTATGCGCGTGAAGCGGTTGAACTGGTTGAGCTGGGTGCCAAACGCGGCGCGCATCTGATTGCCATCACCGACAGCCAGGTGAGCCCATTAGCGGCCTTCAGCGATGTCTGCTTCGTGGTCCGTGAAGCGCAAGTTGATGGCTTCCGTTCGCAGGTGGCGTCACTGTGTCTGGCTCAGACACTGGCGGTTTCATTAGCGTTGAATAATACCAACACCGGCGATTAACCCCGCTGGACGTTGCACATTAAAAAAGGGCAGCCACTTGGCTGCCCTTCTGCTTTCTTCAGTGCGGATTATTTGCTGCGCGGATACTTATCGCTGTTAACCCAGGCGTGATCTTTCTCCCAGGTGAACTTCCACAAACGCACCGGACCGGCCATCACGTTCAGATAGTAGTTATCGTAACCCGCAATCGTCGCCACCGGATGATAGCCACGCGGGACGGTCACCACATCGCGGTTATACGGCGCCATGCACTCGTCGAGTGAACGATCGTCGGTATAAACACGCTGCATCGCGAAGCCGGGCTCTGGATCGAAACGGTGATAATAAGTCTCTTCCAGATAGGTTTCGTCCGGGCTGGTTTTCTGATCGTGCTTGTGGCTCGGGTACGAACTGGTCGCGCCCTCGTCGGTATACACTTCCACCACCAGCAGGCTGTCGGCCTCTTTATTGTCCGGCAGAATGTTGTGCACCAGACGTTTGTTGCGCCCTTTACCACGCTGCTCTACACCGACATCTTCCGGCGCAATCAGACGTGCCGGTAAATCGCCCTTGCCTGGCGCACTACACACCGCCAGCTCCAGATCGCTATCGGCGTAGACTTCTACTTCATCATCGTGCGGTACATACACCGAGTAAGGTGGAATGCGTTCAAACGGGGACAGACGTTTGCCCAGGTTCGGGAACTCCGCGTTGCGGGTTTTCACCGAGGCAAAACCGGCCACCAGCACCAGACACAGCTCTTTGTCACCGCTGCTGAGTTTCAGGCTCTGGCCCTTCTTCAGCAGATAGGCATCAAAACCGACGCACTCCCAGCCCGCACTTTCTGGCGTGACGTGCTGGATACGGCCGTTGCTATCTGGCTGCTGCACTTTCGAAATCAAAGACATCATCGATCTCCTAAGTTAAGCGAGATTAGCCCAGCGTTGGCATGCTGAACTCTGAAACTGTCTGCTGACCGCTAGGCCAACGCACGGTGGCAGTTTTCATACGGGTGTAGAAACGTACACCATCTGGACCGTGCACATTCAGCGCACCGAACACCGAACGCTTCCAGCCGCCGAAGCTGTGGAACGCCATTGGCACTGGCACCGGCACGTTAACGCCAACCATGCCCGCTTCCACGTTCTGCACGAATTCACGCGCGGTGTGGCCGTTGCTGGTGAAGATCGCGCTGCCGTTACCAAACTCATGGCTATTCACCAGCTTCAGCGCACTGTCAAAATCAGTAGAACGCATGATGCTCAGTACAGGTCCGAAGATCTCTTCACGCCAAATCACCATGTCCGGAGTGACGTTATCAAACAGCGTGCCGCCAACGTAGTAACCCTCTTCATGGCCCGCAACTTTCACACCACGGCCATCCACCACCAGTTTCGCGCCCTCAGCTTCACCTTTGTCGATGTAGCCAAGCACTTTCTTCTGATGCGCAGCAGAAACCACCGGGCCCATTTCGTTCTCTTCAGCACCTTTCTGGATGCCAGGACCGACGCGCAGCGCTTTAATCAGCGGCGTCAGACGCGCAATCAGTTTGTCAGCGGTGTCATTACCGACCGCCACAACCACTGGCAGCGCCATACAACGCTCACCGGCAGAACCAAACGCGCCGCCCATGATGGCATTCACGGTGGCATCCAGATCGGCATCTGGCATTACGATGGCGTGGTTTTTCGCTGCACCAAACGCCTGCACACGTTTGCCGTGGGCGCTGGCGGTTTTGTAGATGTGCTCGGCAACGCCGGAAGAACCAACAAAGCTCACTGCGGCAATGCGCGGGTCTTTATACAGCTGCTCAGCATCTTCGTTAGAAGAGTGCACCACGTTGAACACGCCATCCGGCAGGCCCGCTTCTTTCAGCAGTTCGGCCATGCGCACAGAGGCTGATGGATCCAGCGCCGGTGGTTTGAGGATAAAGGTGTTGCCGCACGCCAGTGCGATTGGGAACATCCACAGTGGCACCATCGCCGGGAAGTTGAACGGGGTAATACCCGCGACCACGCCAACCGGTTGCATCAGTGAGTAACTATCCACGCCGGTACCCACGGTAGGAGAGTTTTCGCCTTTAATCAGGTGCGGAATACCACAAGCATATTCAATGACTTCAATACCGCGGGTCAGCTCACCGAGAGCATCGGACCACACTTTGCCGTGCTCAGACACGATCAGCGCAGCCAGCTCATCACGGTGTTTTTCCATCAGCGCTTTGAAGTTGAACATCACACGGGCACGACGCAACGGCGCAGTTTTCGACCATTCAGGGAAGGCGGCGTGGGCGATTTCAATCGCTTTTTCCACTTCAGCAGCGGTGCTCTGCGTCAGTTCACGCGCGACTTTGCCGGTGGCCGGATCGTATACCGGGATAGTTTCATTGCTGGCGCTGTGGGTAATCTTGCCGCCGATAAAGTTTCCTACGATAGTCATGTCGTTGCCTCTTTGATGTGAAGTTCCCTGCAGGCAGTCGGTTAACACTGCAATGCTACCTGACCAGGCAATACGAAAAGCGTGCTATGAAGCTATTACAATGAAATAAATTTTTCAAATACTTCTTTTTGGAAAATTTCTTTTTAGCGGCATGGATCGCATTTTTCTCGCCTGCCCTGCTGCACGGCGGTAAACCCGCTCGTTCGGCGCTCTGTCTCTCTTGCCCCCGCGCAATCATAACCCTCTGTGACCACACAATTTCCACTTAAATCACGTCGTCATGATGTTACGTGAAACGAAATATGAAATTTTTGCGAGGAAGATCCAATATCTGATATTTCATAATTCACTAACAATGAAATAAATGTTTTCTTTGCAGCATCTGACCCGCACCCTATTACAGGAGCCAAATATGGCCATCGATCCAACCCGTTTCTGTATCAACCGTAAAATTGCCCCTGCGCTCTCCCTTGAAGCCTTCTTCCAGTTGGTTCAGCGACTGGGATTGAGCAAGGTGGAACTGCGTAATGATATGTCGGGCGGCAAGGTGACCGATGACCTGAGTGCGGTGCAGTTGCGCGCATTGGCGGACAAATATCACATCGAGATTGAAACCATTAATGCGCTCTACCCGTTTAACCGCCCGGATGACGCGCTATTGAGCAAAGCCGAAGCGATGTTGCAGGAAGCGAAAGCCATTGGCGCCAAAGCGCTGGTGATGTGTCCGTTGAACGAGGGTATTCCCATCGCACCAGAAAAAACGCTGGAGGCGTTGCAGATTCTGGCACCGCGATTTGCCGAATACGGCATTCAGGGTCTCGTTGAACCGCTGGGTTTCCCGGTAAGTTCACTGCGCTCTGCAGTGCAGACGCAACAGCTGATTAAACAGGCGGGCGTGCCGTTTAAATTGCTGCTGGATACCTTCCATCATCATCTCTACGAGAATGCTGAGCAGGAGTTCCCGCAGGAGATTGATGTGAACCAGATTGGTTTAGTGCATCTCTCTGGCGTGGAAGATACCCGCCCAACGGCGGAATTGACGGATGAAGAGCGCATTATGCTGAGCGACCGCGATGTGCTGAACAGCGTGGCGCAGGTGAAGCGTCTCGAGATGCTGGGCTATAAGGGCATTTATGCCTTTGAACCGTTCTCCTCTGAACTGGAGAAGTGGGGCGCGAAAGAGATCGAACGCGAAATTCGCCAGAGTATTGAGTTGCTGCAAGCCTGATTCAAAACGGTGGCTGATATCCGCTGCCGCCGTTTCCCCTACCCTTATCTGTGTCCTTAACAAGACGCATTTTGTTAGTGTTAGGCCTCGGTCGGAGGCCCTTTTTTCCATCCTCGTCATATTTTACGCCATAGCTGCGTTGGCTGCGTTTGTGCGCCCCAGTCACTTACGGACGTAAGCTCCCGGGGATTCGCGCGTTTGCCGCCTTGCTCTGACGTAAACTATTTAGAGGATGCCTGAGCGATTGAAGACCCTGTTTAGATGGCGCCTGAGCGATTGGGATGAATGATGTGAGGGTGCTTAATTCATTGAAGTCAGGCATTTTCTTTGATTTCCACAGCCGCTTCTTGTGGCAGGCGCTTCATCATGCGTAGCGTGCAGAATAGCGCCAGGCACACCAGCAGCGCGGTGAGCAGATAGACTAGCGATACCCCGGCGTAACTCATAATAAAGCCCGCAATCGGTCCGGTGATGCCCAGCGACAGATCCATAAACGCGGTATAGGTCGCCAGCGCGCTGCCCTGGTTCTGTTGCGGCACCACTTTCACCGCCACCACGCCAATCGCCGGGAACACCAGTGAGAATCCTGCGCCGGTTAAGAACGCACCCGCTTTTGCCATCCACGGGTCAAACGATCCGGCCACCATAAACAGCCCGACCGCTTCGACGGCAAAACAGATGCTGGCGACGCGCAGACCGCCGAGCTTATTAATCGCGTTGGGGAACAGCAGACGCGTGCCGACAAAGGCCGCGCTAAACATCGTTAAAGCAAAGGCGGCACCATCCCAGCCCTTATCCTGATAGAACAGGGTGATAAAGGTGGCGATCACACCGAAGCCCGCGGAGCCCATCGCCAGAATCAAGCCGAAGCCGTAGATTTTTCCCAGCACATCGCGGAACGGCAGCGGTTTGGCTTTACTGCCTTTCACTGGCGCACGCGGGAGTGCCAGCGCAATCGCCAGCACGCAAATGGCAATGATGATGCTGGAGAGCAGCAGCAAGCCGCCGCTGCGGAAAATCACCACACCGAGCGGCGCACCAATCGCCATCGCGCCGTAGGTGACAATGCCGTTCCAGGAAATCACCCGACCAATGTGCAGCGATCCAACGCGCGCCACGCCCCACAGTGAAGTGCCGGTACCCGAGAAGCTTTGCCCTACGCCCAATATCACGCGCCCCAGACACAGCAAAATCAGGCTGAGCACGCCCTGCCCTTCAGTCAGTGCCGAAAGCAGGATACAGATGCCGCTAATAAGACAACCCACCAACCCCAGCACCACCACTTTTTTCGGTCCCCACATATCGGCATAGCGACCCGCATGCGGGCGGCTCAGCAACGTGGCGATGTACTGCAGGCTAATCACTACCCCGGCCCAAAAGGCGCTGTAGCCTAACCCGTCATGGACAAAGCCCGGCAGCACCGCCAACGGAAGTCCGATAGTGAGATAGCTGGCGAAGTTGAACTTCACGATGGAAAGGATCAGGAGATTCAGGCGGAGTCGGCCGTGTTCAGGGGCCGCGGCAGGCTGGTCAGGCATGAGTGATTGCGCTCGTGGGTGACTAAATATTTGTATAGAAGGCTAACTATACGCCTTTTCCTGCTTACTGCATCCGGTGATCGCCCTAATTTGTGGTCATCATTTCGTCATATCGCCCACTTACACTCGCGCCCATCAAATCCCAAAGAGGATACACAATCTGATGCTGCTCCTGATTTGCTGTCAGGCGCGCGTGCCGCAATGCCACTCCTTTGCCGGAGGTGGCCAGTGACGCATGCCGTGCCTATCGAACTGAAAAATCTCAGATGGTCAGTGAATAATCTGACGATTCTGCACGATCTCTCCCTGACCATTCCCGCAGGCGAAATTCTTGCGCTGCTCGGCCCGAGCGGCTGTGGCAAAAGCACGCTGCTGAAACTGCTGGCGGGCTTGCTGCAACCCACGGCAGGCGAGTTATGGATTGGTGACCGCTGTGCTGCCTCCGCGCGTCATTGCGATGCGCCGGAAATGCGCAACCTCGGTATGGTGTTCCAGGATTACGCCCTGTGGCCGCACATGACCGTGGCGCAAAACGTGGCGTTCCCGCTGCGCATGCGCGGTGTCAAAAAAGCGGCTGCACGTGAACAGGCCGATGCGGCGCTGGCGCAGGTCGGCCTCGCTGATTTTGGCGATCGCAAGCCGGCTTTGCTCTCTGGCGGACAGCAGCAACGCGTCGCCCTCGCCCGTGCTTTAGTGGCCAAACCCGCGATTTTGTTGTTCGACGAACCGCTCTCCAATCTTGACCGCGATCTGCGCGAAACCCTGGTGCATACCATGGCGGATTTACTGCGCAGCGCGGGCATCACCGCTGTTTACGTCACGCATGACCGCGAGGAAGCCAACACGCTCGCCGACCGCATTATTCACCTGGCACAGGGCCAGATTGTTTCCGTTACTCACCTCTCAGGGGACCGCAATGCCATCTCTCAAGTCAGTTAAAACAGGAGCCATCAGCGCGATGATTTTGACCTCCGCTATGATGATCAACGATGCCCAGGCACTGACGGTGTATACCGCTGGTCCGGGTTCGCTATCAAAAAGTCTGGCCACCGGATTCGAAAAGCAAACCGGTATTAAAGTGAATATCTTCCAGGCCACCACTGGCAAAGTGATGGCGCGTCTGGAAGCCGAACAGGCTAATCCGCAAGCCGATGTGCTGATCTCAGCCTCATGGGATACCGCCGAAGATCTGCAGCATCGTGGCTGGCTGCTGCCGTACGAAAGCGCCAACGCGGCGAAAGTGCCAGAGCAGTTCAAAACCGCAAACTATGTGGCACAGGGTATTTCGGCGCTCGGCATCGTGTGGAACACCAAAAGCGACACGCCAGAACCGAAAACCTGGCAGGATCTCACCGCGCCCGCGTTCAAAGACAAAGTGACGACCCCCGATCCGGCGCTGTCTGGTGCTTCACTCGATCTGCTGATTGGCCTGCAAAACAGCGAAGGCGAAAAAGCCTGGCAGCTGTTTGACCAGCTGAAAGCTAACGGCATGGTAATGAGCGGCCCCAACGCTCAGGCGGTAACGCCAGTGTTGCAGGGCGCGAAAGCGGCAGTGTTTGGTGCGGTGGATTACGTCACCTATAACAACATCGCGCAGGGCGAAAGCGTGAAGGTGATCTTCCCGGAGAACGGCACCGTAGTGGCGCCGCGCCCGATGATGATTCTGAAGAGCAGCCAACATGCTGATGACGCGAAAAAGTTCGTTGATTATGTGCTGTCGGATGAAGGTCAGGAACAAGTAGCCAAAGCCTGGCTGATGCCTGCGCGTACCGATATCAAAGCGCAGCGTCCGCTGTTCACCGAGATCAAACTGCTGCCTGCGAATAGCGATGGCAGCAGCGAGCGCTCGGCAGTGCTGAAGCGCTTTGGCGCCCTGTTCGGACAGTAAATGATGTCGCGTGCCCTGAATGGATTAATACTGCTGGCGCTGACGCTGCTGGTGGCACTGCCGCTGCTGTTTATCGTGCTGCAGGCACTGTTTCCGCAGCTTGGCGAGGGGAACTGGAGTGGGGCTTTCAGCGCATTACCGGCGCTGTTTGAAGATCCACAGCTGGTTCCGATGTGGCTGGGCACGCTGAAAATCGGCGGCGGCGTGGCGTTGTGCAGTTTGCTGCTGGGCTTACCGCTCGGCGCGCTGCGCGGCCTGTTCCGCCTGCCGGGTGCGGCAATGTGGGATCTGTTGTTCCTGATCCCGTTTCTCACGCCGCCCTATATCGTCGCGCTGTCGTGGACGCTGGCGCTGCAACGCAACGGCTATTTCGAGCAACTCCTCGGCATCAACTTTGATAGCCTGCTGTTCAGCAGTACCGGCATGACGCTGGTGATGACGCTGAATATCTTCCCGGTGGTCTATTTTGCGGTATCGCGTTCGTTGATGGCGAGCGGACAGCGTCTCGCTTGGGTGGCACGTGTGCACGGTGCATCGGCGTGGCGCGCCTTCGCCCAGATCACCCTGCCGCTGACCTTACCCGCGCTGGCGGGCGGCGTACTGCTGGCATTCACGCTGGCGATAGAAGAATACGGCGTGCCTGCAGCGCTCGGTACTCAGGCACATCTCACGCTGATGACCGTCGGCATCGAAACCAAACTGGCAGACTGGCCAATTGATTTACCGGGCGCGGCATCACTCTCTTTGATGTTGAGCCTGGTGGCGCTCACCGCCTGGTTCCTGCAGCGTAAACTGACCGGCAGCAGCGATGTGACGGCAGTGAACGGCAAACCGGTGGCGCAGGAACTGGCCGAGGGAGGAGGTTGGCTGCCGCTGATGTTGTTGCCGTTTATACTCACCGTTTTACTGGCCGTGGTGCTGCCGCTCGGCGCGATGACGCTCAGTGGATTGCTCAATACACTTTCCGGCGGCCTGCATCTGAGTAACCTGACGCTGCGCCACTTCGGTGCGCTGTTCAGTCAGCAAGGGGATGCGCTGGCAGCCTTCTCCACCAGCATTGGACTGGCGTTGGGCGCGGCACTGCTCACTGGGTTGCTCGGTTTTCTGATTGCCTGGCGCGTCTCGGAAGGTAAAACGCGCCTGCTGGCGATGATGGACGGCCTGGCGCTACTGCCTGCGGCGATGCCGGGCGTGGTGGTTGGCGTCGGGTTGATCCTGCTGTGGAACCGTGGCTTCTGGCCGGTATCCCCTTACAACACGATGTTTATTCTGCTGCTTTCTTACAGCTGCCTGCTGCTGCCGTGGCCGGTGCGCTATGTCAGCAGTGCACTGCGTCAATTGGCCCCAACGTTGGAACCGGCAGCGCGCGTGCACGGCGCGTCACGCATGCAGGCACTGCGCTTGATTGTATTACCGCTGGTGGCACCGAGTCTGCTGGCGGCGATGATGATGGTGTTTGCCGTGGCGTCGCGCGAGCTGGTGACGTCACTGTTATTAGCGCCCGCTGGAACACAAACCGTGGCGATCTTTATCTGGCGGCAGTTCGAGCAAGGCTCAGTGGGACAAGGGATGGCGATGGCCACCTTGACGCTGCTCGCCAGCCTGACCTTGATGCTGGGCGCCACTGCGCTGATGCAGCGCCAGGGGAATAAATAGCGCGCCTGCGTTTCGCTTATTCCTAAATAAACAATCACTTAATCTCGTTCAACTACACTCTCCTGAGCCATTGATGACTCAGGAGAGTAAATGAACAACCTGCCCCAGGAAAAAATTGGCCAGAACATGCTGGTCAAAATGGCGATGCTGGTGATTATTCTGGCGGGCATTCGCGCCGCGTCAGAAATTCTGGTGCCCTTCCTGCTCGCCAGCTTTCTGGCGATTGTGCTGAACCCGCTGGTCACGCTGCTGATGCGTCGTGGCGTGCCGCGCGGTCTGGCAATTACCGCGGTAATCACCGTGATATTCATCGTCATTCTGTTGCTGGTTGGCGTGATGGCCAGTTCTGCCAGTGACTTCAGCGATACCTATCCACAAATTCGTAGCATGCTGGAGCAAAAGCTCGGTGTGGTGCAGCATTTTGCCGCCCGCTTCCATATCAATATCTCCACGGAAGCCTTAGCCGCACGGCTCGATCCTAATGTGATGATGGATATGGCTACCACGCTGCTGAAACAGTTTTCAGGTGCCATGACCAACGTACTGCTGCTGATCCTCACCGTAGTATTTATGCTGTTTGAAGTACGCCATCTGCCGTACAAAATGCGTAACGCGATGGTCAATCCACAAATCCGCATCGCCGGTTTACATAAAGCGTTCAAAGGCGTGACCCACTATCTGGCGCTGAAAACCTTAGTCAGTGCCATAACCGGCCTCGCGGTATGGCTGGTGCTGGAATTGATCGGTGTGAAATTCGCGCTGTTCTGGGGCGTGGTGGCGTTTATCCTCAACTTCGTGCCCAACATCGGTCCCATCATCGCCGGCATCCCACCGTTTATTCAGGCGCTGGTGTTAAATGGCGTCTACGATGCGCTGTTCGTGGTCGCGCTGTTCAGTGCGATTCATATGCTGTTTGGCAATATGCTGGAGCCAAAGTTGATGGGCCGCGGCTTAGGGCTTTCAACGCTAGTAGTATTTCTGTCGCTGATTTTCTGGGGCTGGCTATTGGGGCCGGTGGGCATGTTGCTGTCAGTGCCGCTGACCAGCGTCACCAAAATTTTGATGGAGACCACACCAGGCGGCAGCCGACTGGCGATCATGTTGGGCAATGGCCGACCGGGATCGCGTCCGCGTTAATAGCCAGGGGTTTGCGCCGCTACAGCATGTACACATCAGCGTCGCGGCGAGAGGCTTCGCGCAAGTTAATGTACACATAAGTGTAACGGCGCGATTCATCGCGCCGGGTTGTCGTTTATTGCGTGAATACGCTGTTATCGGTGATTGCCTGCACATCGACCTTATTCGGCAGAATCTTCAGCTCACTAAACAGATCTGACACCTTCTGCACCTTTGCCACATCTTCCGCCGTCACACCACGAATACCGTGCGAAATGCGCGTAATGCCGATCAGTTAAGACAAAAATGATCGGTTGAACGATCCGACAGTTCT
>CBCTJT010000019.1:0-106750 GCA_965147305.1 uncultured bacterium | reverse complement strand
GATTAGCTCAGTTGGTAGAGCATCTCCTTTACACGGAGGGGGTCGGCGGTTCGAGCCCGTCATCGCCCACCACTTCGGGTCGTTAGCTCAGTTGGTAGAGCAGTTGACTTTTAATCAATTGGTCGCAGGTTCGAATCCTGCACGACCCACCAATGTAGAAAGGCGCCCTAAAGGCGCCTTTTTGCTATCTGCGATTCGCCACCATCCTGACAAAACCTTTGCAAACACTTAACGCTTTGTGTGCTCAAGCCGTTTTATCCCCTTGCCGATAACGATAATGGTCTATTGCAAGGAGAAAACCATGTCTACTATCTCAAGTGTTAGCAGTGTCAGTACCGCAAGCAGCGGTAGCGGTTCAACGTCAGAAGTTGCCAGCCTGAACAAACAGATTCAAAGCATCACCAAAGAAATTAAAGATTTATCGAGTGACGACTCCCTGACAGATGAACAAAAATCTGAACAGGAGCAGATGCTGCAATCGCAGATTCAGATGATTGAAGCGCAGATTGCACAAATCGAGCAGCAGGCAGCAGAAAAAGCACAGCAGAAACAGGAAGCACAGCAGCCCACCACGGAAAGTGCCACCAGCGCGCAGAAAGCCGATGGCATTAACCGTCCGACCGAGACCAATCAGATCAACGTTTACGTCTAAAACGCTGGTTTGAGAGCACGTTGCTGCGCCAGCAGGCTTGCCTGTTGGCGCACTTCCTGCCAGATCGCTTCCGCGGCTGGCGTCAGGGAGCGGTTCTTACGCTTGATCAGCATGAGATTTCGATGAATTTCCGGGTAAAGTCGTCTCACCGTCAGTTTACGCCCCGCCGGCAGTGGTAACGCTAGCGCAGGTAAAATGCTGATGCCAATTCCCGCTTCTACCATGGGAAACAACGTGGCGGGATGGCCAATTTCCTGCACCACCTGTACCTGAATCGATAACTGTTGCAGTGCCGCATCGACCAGCAGTCGACTTCCTGAGGCATAGTCCTGCAAAACCAGGTTCCGCCCCGCCAGCATCGTCCATTCCGCTTGCTCAACCTGAGCCAAAACATCATCCGCATGGCACAACAATAAGAACGGCTCCTGCAGAATCGCTTCATAATCCAGATCGGCATCCCCTAACGGCCCGATGACAATGCCAAAATCCACCTCCGCATTACGTACGCTTTGCAGCACTGACTGCTGAGCGCGATCGTGCAGGATGACGCGGATATCCGGATAACGTTGCTGGCTACTCGCCAGACATTGCGGCATCAGGTTCGCCGAAGGCGTCTGACTGGCGGCAACACGCACGGTGCCACTACGCTGCTCACCGTAACTGCGCACATCCAGCAGCGTGGTATTCAACTCCTCCAGCAAACGCTCCAGGCGCGAGGCCAATTGATGCCCCGCTTCCGTCAACATCACTTCACGTGTGGTGCGGTCCAGCAAACGCACACCCATTTCCGCTTCCAGCTCTTTGATACTGTGGCTGACCGCCGACTGGCTCAGTCCAATCGCCTGCCCTGCCTGGCTAAAACTGCCCTGCTGTGCCACCGCCACAAAGGTGCGTAACTGACGTAAGGTGTAATTCATCGATATCGCTCATAGATTGATGCAATAAATCAATTTTATTTCTAAACCCAACTGGCGCACAATCAGCACCATCATTTTTAATTTTAACCGGATTGTAACAATGGGCTTTTTACGACTCGACCCGATGATGGTCAAACTCATCATTACCGTGCTGCTGGCCAGCTTTATCCCGGCCAAAGGCGGGTTTGTCGATTTCTTTGAATACCTGACCACCGCCGCTATCGCCCTGCTGTTCTTTATGCACGGTGCCAAGCTGTCACGCGAAAAGATTATTGCCGGTAGCAGCCATTGGCGTTTGCACCTGTGGATTATGTGCAGCACCTTTGTGGTGTTCCCGATTCTCGGCCTGCTGTTGGTGTGGTGGCATCCGGTGAACGTCGGTCCTGAAATTTACACGGGCTTTATCTATCTGTGTATTCTGCCTGCCACCGTACAATCCGCGATTGCCTTTACGTCAATGGCGGGTGGTAACGTCGCGGCTGCGGTCTGTGCCGCTTCGGCTTCCAGTCTGCTGGGCGTATTTGTTTCACCGCTGCTGGTCAATCTGGTGATGAACGTGCACAGCGATGCGCCGAGCAATGGTTTCGAGCAGATCGGCAAAATCATGCTGCAACTGCTGGTGCCGTTTGTGATTGGTCACCTGTCACGCCGCTGGATCGGCGGTTGGGTAGAGAAACATCGCAGCCTGATTGGTAAAACCGACCAGACCTCGATCCTGTTAGTGGTTTATTCCGCCTTCAGTGAAGCGGTGGTAAATGGTATCTGGCATCGCGTGGGTGTGGATACTCTGCTGTGGATCCTGGCGGGTAGCGTGCTGATTCTGTTTGTCGCGCTGGCGATTAACCTGGGTGCCTCGCGTCTGTTTGGCTTCAGCCGCGCCGATGAAATCGTGGTGCTGTTCTGTGGCTCGAAAAAGAGTCTGGCGAATGGCGTGCCGATGGCCAACATTCTGTTCCCGGCCAGTTCTGTCGGGATTATCGTGCTACCGCTGATGATCTTCCATCAGGTGCAGTTGATGGTGTGCTCCTTCATCGCCCAGCGCTATAAAGCCGGCAATGAAAAACGGCTCGCACAGCAGCAAGTCGAAGCACAGAAATCCTAAGCTAACGGCCCGCAATCGCGGGCCGTTTTGTTATTCACTGCGTTTGAGCGGTTTGACCAACTCCTGCAGCCCTTCGATTTTAATCGTCAGCGTCAACTGCATCAGGTCACCCAACCTGCCGGCGGGAAACTCATTTTTACGCGCAAACCACAGCAGGTATTCTTCCGGCACATCAATCAGCATACGGCCTTTGTACTTTCCAAACGGCATGGCGGTATTGGCGATTTCAACCAGCTGAAATTTATCCACGTTAAGCTCCCAGCAAGCGAATCATTTCCGCTTCGTCGATCACCGGAATACCGAGCTCCTGCGCTTTCGCCAGTTTTGAACCGGCCGCTTCACCGGCAATCAGCAAATCCGTTTTCTTCGACACGCTGCCGCTGACTTTCGCGCCCAGCGCGACTAAACGTTCTTTGGCATCGTCACGATTCATCTGCGACAGTGAACCGGTCAGCACCACGGTCTTGCCAGCAAATGGGCTGTCGATCTCCTCGACATTCACCACTTCAAGCTGCGGCCAATGCACGCCTACCTCTTCGGTGAGTTCGCGGATTACTTCGCGATTGCTTTCTTCTTCCATGAAATTGCGCACGTGAGCCGCCACCACTTTGCCGACATCTTGCACTGTAATCAGCGCATCCAGATCGGCATTCATAACCTTCTCCAGATCGCCAAAATGATTGGCCAGGTTCGCAGCAGTGGCTTCACCGACTTCGCGAATACCCAGCGCATACAGGAAGCGTGGCAATGTGGTGAGTTTGGATTTTTCCAGCGCATCGACTACATTTTGCGCCGATTTGGGGCCCATGCGATCCAGTCCAGTCAGTTTGCCCGCTGTCAGACGGAACAGATCGGCAGGCGTCTGCACGTACTCTTTTTCCACTAACTGATCGATGATCTTGTCGCCCATACCATCGACATCCATCGCACGACGGGAAACAAAGTGCTTGAGCGCCTCTTTACGCTGGGCACCACAAATCAGCCCGCCTGTACAACGGGTAACAGCTTCCCCTTCCACACGCTCAACATCCGAGCCACACACCGGGCAATGGCTGGGGAAGACGATTTCGCGGGTATCATCCGGGTGCTCGGATTCCACCACGTTCACCACCTGCGGAATCACATCCCCAGCGCGGCGAATGACCACTTTGTCGCCAATGCGCAGGCCAAGGCGCGCGATTTCATCGGCGTTGTGCAGCGTGGCATTACTCACCACCACGCCTGCTACCTGCACCGGTTCCAGACGCGCGACAGGCGTAATCGCGCCAGTACGTCCAACCTGAAATTCCACGTCGCGGACAAAGGTCATCTGCTCCTGCGCCGGGAATTTAAAGGCTACGGCCCAGCGTGGAGCGCGGGCGACAAAGCCCAACTGTTCCTGCAGTGCCTGAGAATCGACCTTGATCACCACGCCATCGATATCGAATCCGAGCGATGGGCGATCCTGCTCAACCTGGCGATAAAATTCCAGCACCTCTTCCGCCGTATGCGCGAGGCGAATACGGTCGCTGACCGGCAATCCCCAGGCTTTAAATTGCTGCAGGCGCTGCCAGTGACTGGCGGGCATGTCACCGCCTTCCAGCAGGCCGAAACCGTAACAGAAGAAGGTCAAAGAGCGTTTGGCGGTGATGCGCGGATCAAGCTGACGCAGCGAACCCGCAGCGGCGTTGCGCGGGTTGGCGAACACTTTGGCGCCGGTGCGACGCGCATCCTCATTGAGCTTCTCGAAGCCCGCCTCGGTCATAAAGACCTCACCGCGAACTTCGACACGCGCGGGAATATTGTCGCCGTGCAGGCGCAGTGGAATCGCATGGATGGTGCGCACGTTGGCGGTAATGTTCTCGCCTGTGGTGCCATCCCCGCGCGTTGCTGCACGCACCAGCAGCCCATCTTCATACAACAGACTGACCGCCAAACCATCCAGCTTAAGTTCGCAGCAGTAGGTTAAATCGTCGCTGCTTTTCAGGCGATCCTGCACACGCTTATTGAAGGCAAGGAAACCGGCTTCATCGAAGGTATTGTCGAGTGACAGCATCGGTACTTCATGACGCACCTGTTCGAAGGCGGCCAACGGCGCCGCGCCCACGCGCTGTGTCGGCGAATCCGGGGTAATAAGATCGGGGTGTGCCGCTTCCAGTTCGCGCAGTTGCTGCATCAGTCGGTCGTATTCTGCATCCGGAATTTCCGGCGTATCCATCACGTGATAGAGATATTCATGGTGACGTAACGAGGTGCGCAGCGCGGTGATCTGCTCCTGAACCGATTTCATAGTGTCTTATCCGATAAAAAACCCCCGACAAGCGGGGGTTGTTTCGTTAATATTTGATTTTGCTCGCGGCTATCAGCCGATAACCTCGCGAATGCGCGCTTTGTAGGTTTCCAGCTTCTGCGGCGTCATCATACGACGCTCATCATCCAGCACCACTCCGCCGACATCATCCGCAATACGCTGTGCAGATTGCAGCATCAGCTTAAAGTTTTGGTTCGCATCACCGTAAGACGGCACCATCATAAAGATGGAGATGCCCGGCGTGCTGAAATCGCCCATGGTGTCCGGATTGAAAGAACCCGGCTTCACCATATTTGCCAGACTGAACAGCACAGGACCGCTGCCCGCTGGGCTTAGGTGACGATGGAAGATGTTCATCTCACCAAACTGGAAGCCCGCTTGCAGAATACCCTGCAACAGAGCTTCACCGTTCAGTTCACCACCGGCATGAGCGGCAACATGCAGCACCAGTACCGCTTCATTTTTTCTCTGGGTAGAAGATGCAGGCTGTTGAGGCTCTTCGTGAGCAACCGGCACTTCTTCCTCGTATTCTGGCTCTTCAGCAGCCTGGAACTCAGGCGCAGGCTGGGTGGCAGAGAGTGGCTCATTATCCAGTAATGGATCGGCCTGAACGGGCTGCGGTTTTGGCTGCGGCGCTGGCGCTGGTCTTGCCACCGGCGGTTGAGACGCAGGCTGACGCACTTCTGGCTCATCATCCAGCAGCGGGTCGCCCATCAATGGGGTTTCGTGACGCGGGAACGGCTGACGCGCAGGTTCAGGCGCACGCGGCGCGCTAACAGGCTTAGTCACAGGTGCGTCGAATTCTGGCTCGACGTGGGCGTCACGATCGCGACGGACACGAACTTCGCCGACGCCATCATCTTCTTCGCTCAGCAGATCTTCATCCGCTTCTTCGCGCTGTTTCAGACGTTTGTGCGGGCGATCGCGAAACACGGAAGAGCGCTCTTTACGGCTGGTCCACAGTCCGTGAAGTAGCAACGCTATTATGGCGATCGCGCCAACAACGATTAATATCAGACGCAAATCCTGCATCATTGTATTCTCTGTTGTTCCAATACCTTGCCACCACGGCAAACTTTATCCTCTAACTGTATTTGCCCAGCTACACAAGTGCAAGTCTGTGCAGTATTTTCTGACAAATAAGATAGCTGCCCCACGCTTTTTTGCTGATTTTTCGCGCAAAGTGCGCCTGCCACCGACAAAAAGCCAGGTTATGATGTTCGCGCCGCCACATAAAGGAGAAAGGCTCGCTATGCCCGCTGAGAAATCGCCCTCATCATTAAATGGTATTCATTACTTTGCCGAAGGCTGGAGGCTGGTACGTCTGCCTGGCATCCGTCGTTACGTCATTATTCCTCTGCTGGTGAACATTTTGCTGCTGGGAGGCGCCTTTGTCTGGCTGTTTAAACGGCTAGGAGAGTGGATTCCGGCCATGATGTCGCACATCCCTGACTGGTTGCAGTGGCTCAGTTATTTGCTGTGGCCGCTTTCAGTCATCTCCATTGTGCTGGTGTTCAGCTACTTCTTTTCCACTATCGCAAACTGGATTGCCGCACCGTTTTGTGGATTGCTTGCCGAGCAACTAGAAGGTCGCCTCACCGGTAACCCGCTACCCGATAGCGGTTGGATGGCCATGTTCAAAGATATCCCGCGTATTATGAAGCGCGAATTACAGAAGCTTGGCTACTATTTGCCGCGCGCGCTGGGATTGCTGCTGCTTTACTTCATTCCCGGATTTGGACAAACGGTGGCGCCGGTATTATGGTTTCTGTTTAGCGCGTGGATGCTGTCGGTACAGTATTGCGACTATCCGTTTGATAACCACAAAGTGAGTTTTCATCAGATGCGCAATGCGTTACGTCAGCACAAGACGGCGAACATGCAATTTGGCGCGATGGTCAGCTTGTTCACCATGATTCCGATTCTGAATCTGGCCATCATGCCGGTGGCGGTTTGCGGAGCCACCGCGATGTGGGTCGATCGCTATCGCCTGCAACACGCACGCCGTTAATGCTTCAAAAAGCCTTATGCATTTTTGCGTAAGGCTTATGGTTGTGGGCTATATAGATATGCGATTTCTTTCCTTCCGCACACCGGAAGAACAGGTATGCTCTGAGGGTTCCCAATATTTCATACAGTTAAGGACGAGCTATGAGTAAGATCTATGAAGACAACTCTCTGACAATTGGTCATACGCCGCTGGTTCGACTGAACCGCATCGGTAATGGACGCATCCTGGCGAAGGTCGAATCGCGTAACCCGAGCTTCAGCGTCAAATGCCGTATCGGTGCCAATATGATTTGGGACGCAGAAAAACGCGGCATTCTTAAGCCGGGCGTTGAACTGGTTGAACCGACCAGCGGTAACACCGGTATCGCACTGGCCTATGTGGCTGCAGCGCGTGGCTACAAGCTGACGCTGACCATGCCTGAAACCATGTCAGTTGAACGTCGCAAGCTGTTAAAAGCGCTGGGTGCCAACCTGGTGCTGACCGAAGGCCCTAAGGGCATGAAAGGTGCTATCGCTAAGGCGGAAGAAATTGTCGCCAGCGATCCTGACAAATTTGTGCTGCTGCAGCAGTTCAGCAATCCGGCTAACCCGGAGATCCACGAAAAAACCACCGGCCCGGAAATTTGGGAAGATACAGACGGTGAAGTGGATGTGTTTATTGCGGGTGTAGGCACCGGCGGTACGCTGACTGGCGTCAGTCGTTACATCAAAAATACCAAAGGTAAGAAAGAGCTTATCACCGTGGCGGTGGAACCGACGGATTCCCCGGTTATCGCTCAGGCTATCGCGGGTGAAGAGATCAAACCGGGCCCACATAAAATTCAGGGTATCGGTGCAGGTTTCATTCCTGGTAACCTTGACCTGAAACTGGTTGATCGGGTTGTCGCGATCACCAACGAAGAAGCCATCAGCACCGCGCGTCAGTTGATGGAAGAAGAAGGCATTCTGGCCGGTATCTCTTCCGGTGCAGCAGTCGCTGCTGCATTGAAGCTGCAGGAAGACGAAGCATTCGCCAACAAGAATATCGTGGTGATCCTGCCCTCCTCCGGCGAACGCTATTTAAGTACCGCCCTGTTTGCCGATCTGTTCACTGAAAAAGAGCTGCAGCAGTAACCTCCAAAGTCTGAAAACGACGAAAAAAGCACCCAATTGGGTGCTTTTTTGTGGCGCAGATCTCACTTTTATCACCAGACAGATTGATTTCAATGACGCGGCTCTGGTATTTAAGCTCCCAATTATTTCGGTGCCTGAAATTAATCTGGCTTTGAAGTGGATCAAGCTGAATTGAATTACTGATTTGGCGAAACGGCGAATCACGGCATACTTAGCAAGGTGACCTTTTCGCACAGTTTTTGATCTGCTGCTGAAAGACGCACATTACTAAGCGCATTTTTTGGTCAGCTTAATGCCATACCAGCGCACCTATACAGGCTAAAGTGACGGCTCCAGGCTAGACTTTAGATCCATAACACCAAACCTGATAAAGTTGGGGAAATAGAATGTTCCAGCAAGAAGTTACCATTACCGCACCTAACGGCCTTCATACCCGTCCTGCAGCTCAGTTCGTGAAAGAAGCTAAGGCTTTCCAGTCAGACATCACTGTGACCTCTAATGGCAAATCTGCCAGCGCGAAAAGCCTGTTCAAACTGCAGACTCTGGGTCTGACTCAGGGTACGGTTGTTACGCTGTCTGCTGAAGGTGAAGATGAGCAGCAAGCGGTTGAGCACCTGGTGAAACTGATGGCTGAGCTGGAGTAATTCCGCTCAGGCAAGCAACTAAACCGACTCCTTTGCCCCATTGAGTGCAAATATCTTGATCGCGGACAACCTGTCCGCGTTCTTGCTTCCTTAGAGTACTGTTCCGCGACAGTGGCAACGCATTGGGTCAATGAGCCATCGTGATTAAAAGGTAGGGTTATGATTTCAGGCATTTTAGCATCACCAGGTTTCGCTTTCGGCAAAGCACTTCTGCTGAAGGAAGATGAGATCGTCATCAGCCGTAAAAAAATTACTGACGATCAGGTTGAACAAGAAGTTCAGCGCTTCCTTGATGGACGTGGCAAAGCGGCAATTCAGCTTGAAGCCATTCGTGTCAAAGCAGGTGAAACCCTCGGTGAAGAGAAAGCGGCGATCTTTGAAGGTCACATCATGCTGCTCGAAGACGAAGAGCTTGAGCAGGAAATCATCGACCTGATTAAGAAAGATCACGCAACGGCTGACGCTGCGGCGTACTCTGTTATTGATGGCCAGGCCAAGGCGTTGGAAGAACTCGACGACGAATACCTGAAAGAACGTGCGGCTGACGTGCGTGACATCGGTAAGCGTCTGCTGCAAAACATCCTCGGTCTGCATATTGTCGATCTGGGTGCTATTGCCGAAGAATCTATTCTGGTGGCGAAAGACTTAACGCCGTCAGAAACCGCACAGCTGAACCTGAAGAAGGTGCTGGGCTTTATCACCGATATCGGTGGCCGTACTTCGCATACGTCCATCATGGCGCGTTCTCTGGAAATTCCTGCGATTGTGGGAACCGGTAACGTGACCACCACCGTTAAGAATGGTGATTACCTGATCATCGATGGCGTGAACAACAAGATTTACGTCAACCCAACCGATGACGTGCTGGAAGAGCTGAAAGCTATCCAGACGCAATACCTGTCTGAAAAGCATGAACTGGCGAAACTGAAAGATCTGCCGGCTATCACGCTGGACGGTCATCAGGTTGAAGTGTGCGCTAATATCGGTACCGTGCGCGATGTCGCCGGTGCAGAGCGCAATGGTGCGGAAGGCGTGGGCCTGTATCGTACCGAGTTCCTGTTTATGGACCGTGATTCACTGCCGACCGAAGAAGAACAGTTCCAGGCTTACAAAGCGGTGGCGGAAGCCATGGGCTCTCAGGCCGTTATCGTGCGTACCATGGACATCGGCGGCGATAAAGATCTGCCGTACATGAACCTGCCGAAAGAGGACAACCCGTTCCTTGGCTGGCGTGCGATTCGTATCGCCATGGATCGTAAAGAGATTCTGCATGCTCAGCTGCGCGCTATCCTGCGTGCATCGTCCTTCGGCAAACTTCGCATCATGTTCCCGATGATCATTTCGGTGGAAGAAGTGCGTGCGCTGAAGGCCGAACTGGAGCTGCTGAAAACCCAGCTGCGCGAAGAAGGCAAAGCCTTCGACGAGACCATTGAAGTGGGCATTATGGTGGAAACACCGGCTTCAGCGGTGATTGCGCGCCATCTGGCGAAAGAAGTCGACTTCTTTAGTATTGGGACAAATGACCTGACGCAGTATACTCTGGCGGTCGATCGTGGTAATGATTTGATTTCACACCTCTATAACCCAATGACGCCATCTGTACTCGGCCTCATTAAGCAAGTGATCGACGCATCACATGCCGAAGGGAAATGGACCGGCATGTGTGGTGAGCTGGCTGGTGATGAACGTGCTACACTACTGTTACTGGGAATGGGGCTGGACGAGTTCAGCATGAGTGCCATTTCAATCCCGAGCATCAAGAAGATTATTCGTAATACTAATTTCGAAGATGCGAAGGCATTGGCGGAGCAGGCTCTGGCTCAACCCACAGCGGAAGATTTGATGAACCTGGTGAACAAGTTCATTAAAGAAAAAACGCTCTGCTGATCCACGAGACGCTGGCCCCAAATTACTGCTTAGGAGAAGATCATGGGTTTGTTTTCTAAACTTTTTGGCGAAAAATCAGAGAGCGCGTCAGGGACTATTGATATCGTTGCGCCTCTGTCAGGCGAAATCGTGAATATCGAAGACGTACCTGATGTGGTATTTGCTGAGAAAATCGTGGGTGATGGTATCGCCATTAAACCGACCGGCAACAAAATGGTTGCACCGGTAGATGGTACCATTGGCAAGATTTTCGAAACCAACCACGCCTTTTCAATCGAGTCTGACAACGGCATCGAGCTGTTCGTCCACTTCGGTATCGATACGGTTGAACTGAAAGGTGAAGGCTTTAAGCGTATCGCCGAAGAAGGCCAGAAAGTGAAAAAAGGCGACGTGGTGATCGAGTTTGATCTGCCACTGCTGGAAGAGAAAGCAAAATCTACGCTGACGCCGGTTGTGATTTCGAACATGGACGAAATCAAAGATCTGATCAAACTCTCCGGTCAGGTGACTGTGGGTGAAACCCCGGTTATCCGCATTAAGAAGTAAGCAGCGTCTGGATAGTAAAAACGGCACCCAATGGGTGCCGTTTTTGTTTGTGTGGCTCGTGAGTTGGGGATGGTGCGGTCGTCCTGCCCTACTCCACATAGTGCGTGCTGCTAGCAGTAAGTTTCGCTTTAAGCCTTCAGTCTTGCTTCCAGCGTGGCAGTCGTAACGTTAGCTCTAAGCCACCCTCAGGGCGATTCACCGCCTGTACCTCACCGTGGTGCGCAAGAATCACCTTACGCACGATAGAGAGCCCTAAGCCGTATCCTTTGCCCATCAGTGGCGAATTAACGCGTACGAAGGGATCAAAGATGCTGGAGAGCTTCTCTTCATCCACACCAGGGCCCTGATCGCGCACGCGAATCGCCAGCCACTGGTTTTCCGCCTGCAGCCGCACGCTAATGTGCTGGCCTTTGTGCGAGAAGCGCAGCGCATTTCGCAGCACGTTCTCTACACCACGGCGAATCAACTCGGCATTGCCGTGCACGGTGTAGTCGGCGTTCTCATCGACTTGAAAATCGACTTTTACGCCCGGAATCTGTGCCTCATAGCGCACGTCCGTGACAACCGCGTGCAGCAAGCCAGTGAGATCAAAATACTGCTCGCCCGGCATGCTTTCGTGTTCCGCACGCGACAGCGTCAGCAATTCGCCAATCATCTTATCGAGACGACGTGCTTCTTCATCGATACGGCTGAGTGAGGATTCGACCGATTCCGGTGTTTGCCGCGCCAGGCCGGTTGCCAATTGTAGACGCGCCAGCGGTGAGCGTAGTTCGTGAGAGATATCGTGCAGCAGCTCCTCACGCGCCTTCACCAGCGTATCCAGTCGCTCCACCATGGAATCGAAATCCTGCGCCACGCTGGAGAGTTCATCATGGCGACGGCGCATGACCGGATAGAGCCGCACCGATAAATCGCCGCTGGAGACACGTGCAAAGCCTTCGCGAAGCTGACGCATCGGACGCGTCAGGTTCCAGGCCAGCAGTAAACTGAACAGCAGCCCCAGCGCACCGGCGAAGGTAAACATCGGCTCCGGGATGTTGAGGATACGACGCGGGCCACCGCCGCCCATCGAGCTATCTTCACGCAGACCTTTGACGTCATATCGCAGCTCGTACTCTTTGCCATCCTGCCCTTTCACCCAACGGACGATGATATCCGGGAACGGACCATGGAAGGGTTCGCTAAAGGTTTCAGGAGGTGCATTGCCCGGCGTGGCAACAGGTTTGTCATGCTGAATCACCGAGAAGAACTGACGGTCGTTGGGTTCCCAATCGGCCATCATGTCATCCAGAGAACTCGGTCCGCCGCGTTCCAAAACAGACACCGCAGACGCCATCTGTAAGTTAACAATACGACGGATAGCCACAATTTCAGGTGGCTCGTGACGATTACCGGAAAGCGTAAAACCAAGCCACAGCAGCTGGCTGATAATGACAAAAACTATCCAGAAGCCCAGTAGGATCTTCCAGAACATGCGGCCGCGGTAGCTGTGTTTCATCGAATGCGATAACCAATACTGCGCACAGTTTCAATGTTGATGCTGTCGGCGGTCAGCGCGGCCAGCTTCTGGCGAATGTTGCTGATATGCACATCCACGCTGCGATCGTAGGCTTCACGCGGGCGGCCCAGTCCTTTCTCTGACAGTTCATCTTTCGACACCACGCGATCGGGTGCACGTAGCAGCAGATCCAGCAGGTTGAATTCAGAGGCAGTCAGATCAAAGGCTTTGCCCTGCCATTCCGTGATGCGAGTGGCCGGATTCAGGCTCAGTTCGCCCCAGCGCAGCACTTCTTTTTTGTCCTGTACCGGTGCCTGATCTTCGAAACGACGCAGCACGGCACGCAGACGCGCCACCAGCTCACGCGGATAGCATGGCTTTGGCACATAATCGTCCGCACCCATTTCCAGGCCAATCACGCGATCGATGTTGTCGCCTTTGGCGGTTAGCATGATCACCGGTAGGCGGCTGTTCTGGCGCACCTGACGCAGCACATCAATACCGCTCATATCGGGCAGCATAATGTCGAGGATCATCGCGGTATAGTTGCCCGACAGCGCACCTTCAACTCCGGCGGTTCCGGTTAAAACCAATTGCGTTTCAAAGCCTTCCGCAATCAGGTACTGGCTCAGCATGGTGCCAAGTTCTACATCGTCATCAACAAGCAGAATTTTCATCTTTATCTCTCGTACAAAATTGCCGCTATTTTGGCCTGAGTTGGCAATGAACGCAGCCGATTTTACTCGATCCTTACAGTGCCAACACCAGAGGATTATCAGGGAGACTATAGACAAAAATGGCCCGGTCGCACCACAACAGCACGCTCAGGCCAGATAAAATGCGGGAAGGATGAGATCAGTGAAACACGCCGGTGGAGAGATAACGATCACCGCGATCGCAAACTATCGCTACCACGATGCTGCCGGGATGGGCCGCCGCGATACGCAGCGCACCGGCCACCGCGCCGCCGGAACTGACGCCGCAGAAGATTCCTTCACGCTGCGCTAGCGCACGCATGGTTTCCTCGGCTTCCAGCTGTGCCATGTCTATAACTTCATCCACCAGCTCAGGGCGAAAAATCCCTGGCAGATAAGCTTCGGGCCAGCGACGAATACCCGGAATGCTGCTGCCTTCCTGCGGCTGTAAACCAATGACTTTAACCGCAGGTGCAAACTCTTTCAGATAGCGTCCTACACCGCTGATGGTGCCCGTCGTACCCATACTGGAGACAAAATGGGTCATGCGACCCTGCGTCTGCTGCCAGATTTCCGGGCCGGTGGTGAGATAATGGCCCAGCGGATTGTCAGGATTATTGAACTGATCCAATACTCTGCCCTCACCGCGATCGGCCATCTCTTGCGCGAGATCGCGTGCGCCTTCCATGCCCTGCTCACGCGTCACCAGCAGCAGTTCTGCGCCGTAGGCACGCATCGCATCCTGACGTTCCTGGCTCATGTTATCCGGCATTAGCAGGCGCAGCTTATAGCCTTTCATCGCGGCGATCATCGCCAGTGCAATGCCGGTATTGCCGCTGGTCGCTTCAATCAGGGTATCGCCGGGTTTGATGTCACCACGCAGTTCAGCCTGATGAATCATCGACCAGGCGGCACGATCTTTTACCGAACCGGCTGGATTGTTGCCTTCCAGCTTTAACCAGATTTCACTGCCGTTATCGGGCGTCAGGCGTTGCAACCTGATCAACGGCGTATTGCCGATGGTATTTTCTAGTGTGGTCACGGTGTGATTCCAGACAGAAGAGACGCAAATAAATCGGGCGGGAGAAGTCCCGCCCGAAGGAGTGTCAAAAATATCAGGCGCTCTCGGCAAAGGCAACCGGACGCAGCGGCGTCGTGCCGTTATAAAGTCGCGCCTGCTGCAGGCCAACAAACAGACGTTCACCGCGAATCGGTGCGGTATGGTCGCCGTCGTACACCACGGAGAAGACCTCACCCTGCCAGCCGCTTGGCTGCACCACTAACTGCCAGAAGTGACCGCGCGGGCTGATTTCCAGCACCTGTACCGGCAATGGTGTTTCGAGGCTGCTCTGGCGTGAAATATCCACTTCCCACGGACGCAGGAACAGTTCGACTTCACCCTGATGCGCAGGCGTATAGCCCAATGGCCAGCGGTGCGCACCGACATGGAATTGCGAGCCGTGTACTTCACCGTCGAAGCGATTCACTTCGCCGAGGAACTCCAGCACAAAGCGGGTGGCCGGTTCCTGCCACACTTCATCTGGCGTCCCGACCTGTTCGATATTGCCCTGGCTCATCACCACCACGCTGTCAGCGACTTCCATCGCCTCTTCCTGGTCATGGGTGACGAACACGCTGGTGAATTTCAGCTCTTCATGCAGCTGACGCAGCCAGCGACGCAGTTCTTTGCGCACCTGGGCATCCAGCGCGCCGAAAGGTTCATCCAGCAACAAGATCTGCGGTTCCACCGCCAGCGCACGCGCTAAGGCTACACGCTGCTTCTGTCCACCCGACAGCTGCGCCGGAAAACGATTGGCGAGATGCGCCAACTGCACCATCTCCAGCAAGCGAGTCACACGCTGTTTAATTTCAGCAGCAGAAGGACGCTCGCGACGCGGCAGCACGGTCAAACCAAAGGCGATGTTGTCGAACACCGTCATGTGGCGGAACAGCGCGTAGTGCTGAAACACGAAGCCGACCTGACGATCGCGCGCGTGGATGCGGCTGACATCTTTGCCGTGGAAATGAATCTGTCCGCTGTTCTGATGCTCCAACCCAGCGATGATACGCAGCAGCGTGGTTTTACCCGAGCCTGACGGCCCCAGCAGCGCCACCATCTTACCGGTAGGAATATCCAGTGAGATATCGTTCAACACCGGGGTGCGACCGAACGATTTGTTAATTTGTTTAATCTCAATGCTCATGATTTTCCTCCTGTTGGCGCTTTTGCTGATGCTCTAATCGCCACTGCACAACGCTTTTCAGAAACAGCGTCAATATGGCCATCAGGGTTAACAGCGCGGCCGCGGTAAAGGCGCCAACGGTGTTGTAATCCTGATGCAGTAATTCAACCTGAAGCGGCAAGGTATAGGTCTCACCGCGAATCGATCCCGAAACCACCGAGACCGCACCAAACTCACCAATCGCGCGGGCGTTGGTTAACACCACGCCGTACATCAGCGCCCAGCGAATATTCGGCAGCGTCACGCGGCGGAACATCTGCCAGCCAGAGGCGCCTAACAGCACCGCGGCTTCATCTTCATTGCTGCCCTGGCTCAACATCACCGGCACCAGCTCACGCACCACAAACGGACAGGTGACGAAGATCGTTGCCAGCACCATTCCCGGCCAGGCAAACATAATCTGGATGTTATGGGCATCCAACCAACCGCCCGCCGGACCGTTAATGCCCCAGAACAGCAGGTACATTAAACCCGCCACCACCGGTGACACGGCAAACGGGATATCAAACAGGGTCAGCAGCAACTGGCGTCCGGGGAAGGTAAAGCGCGTCACCAGCCATGCCAGCAGCGTACCGAACACCAGGTTTACCGGTACGGTGATCAGCGCCACCATGATGGTCAGCCAGATAGCGTGCAGCATGTCGCCATCTTTCAAATTAGATAGCGAGGCGATGATGCCCTGCTTCAGGGCCTCCCAAAAGATCGAGATCATCGGGACCACCAACAGTAGGAAGGACACCAGCGCGCCCACGCCAATCAGCAGCCATTTGCCCCAGTTCACTGGCTGGCGCTCAGCATGATTAATCTGCGAAATCTCCGCCATTAGTGGCCTCCTAAGCGACGGCCAAAGCGGCTCTGCAAGGTATTAATCGCGAACAGCAACAGCAGCGAAGCCGCCATGATCACCGAGGCGATAGCACTGGCTGCCGGGTAATCAAACTCTTGCAGACGAACAAAAATCATCAGCGAGGTGACTTCGGTTTTCCACGCGATGTTACCCGCAATAAAGATAACCGCACCGAACTCGCCAAGGCTGCGGGTAAAGGATAACGCCGTGCCGGCCAACAGCGCGGGCGCCACTTCTGGCAGCACCACGCGGCGGAAACTCTGCCACGGTGTCGCACCCAGCGTTTCAGCCGCTTCTTCATATTCCGGGCCCAACTCTTCCAGCACCGGTTGCACCGTGCGCACCACAAACGGGATGCTGGTGAAGGCCATCGCCACCGCAATGCCCAGCCAGGTGTAAGAGACTTTGATATCGAAATGGGCCAGCCATTGACCATACCAACCGCTCACCGAGAACAATCCCGCCAGCGTCAGACCGGCTACGGCAGTGGGCAGCGCAAACGGCAAATCCATCAAACCATCCAGCAGCGCACGCCCAGGGAAACGGTAACGTGTCAGAATCCAGGCCATCAGCATGCCAAACAGCGCATTGAAAATGGATGCGACACCGGCCGACAGCAGCGTAACTTTATAGGCAGCAATCAGCTGTGGATTGGTCACCACATCCCAATACTGCGCCAGCGTCATGTTAGACAGCTGCATCAGCAGTGCGCTGATCGGCAGCAGCAGGATCAGGCAGGTAAACAGCAGGCTGGTGCCGAGGCTCAGACCAAAGCCAGGCAGCACGCGCTTTTGCGCCAAAGCAAACATCAACCGCGCCCCGCTGCCAGTAATTTGTCCAGCTCACCGCCGCTGGCAAAATGGGTTTTCATTACGTTATCCCATCCACCAAACGCGTCTTGTACGTTAAACAGCGCCGTTTGCGGGAAGCGATCTTTCTGCTCCGCCATCAGCTGCGGGTTGTTTACGCGATAGTAATAGCCGGTAATAATTTTCTGCGCTTCAGGAGAGTAGAGGAAATTCAGATAGGCTTTCGCCGCATCGGCGGTGCCATTCTGCTCGACGTTTTTATCCACCCACGCCACCGGGAATTCGGCGAGGATGTTGGTCTTCGGCACAATCACTTCGAATTCATCTTTGCCGTATTGATTACGGATGTTATTCACTTCCGACTCAAAGCTGATCAGCACATCACCTAAACCGCGTTCAGCAAACGTGGTAGTGGCGCCGCGGCCGCCGGTATCAAACACTTCGACGTTCTTGAGGAACTTCGCCATAAAGGCTTCGGTTTTGGCTTTATCTTTACCATCCGCCTGATCGGCAGCGCCCCAGGCAGCTAAATAGGTATAACGGCCGTTGCCTGAGGTTTTAGGATTTGGGAACACCAGCTTGACGTTGTCACGCGCCAGATCAGCCCAGCTGTGAATCTGCTTAGGATTTCCTTTGCGCACCAGAAACGCCATGGTGGAGTAAAACGGTGAGCTGTTGTTCGGCAAACGCGTTTGCCAGTCGGCCGGAATCAGGTTGCCTTTATCATGCAGCACCTGCACATCGGTCACCTGGTTGTAGGTCACTACGTCCGCACGTAAGCCCTGCAAAATGGCCAACGCCTGTTTTGATGACCCGGCATGCGATTGTTTAATCGTCAATTTGTCATTCGGGTGCGCAGCATCCCACTGCTTCTCAAACGGTGCATTGAGGGCGACAAACAGCTCGCGCGAGACATCATAAGAGCTGTTTAACAGCTCTGTTGCCTGCGCTGCACCGGCTAACGCCAGTGACAAGGCGATTCCGCTCATCCATTTTTTCGCAATCGGAAGTGTCATGCTGCACCCTGCTAGTCGGCGAAGTCGCCAATGCCATTAGATGCTGTCAGTGTATTTATAACTCAGGGCAAACCAGTAACGGTTTTATATATCGTTTGGGGATTTCAAAGTCTAAAAAGGCATAAGACGGCGGGAGAGTTTATGCGAAGGACGGGAATAACCGTGAGCGGCACATAAGGCCGCTCACTCGCCTGTTACAGAGCCTGTAAGGCATTCAGAGAAGGCGCGAAGAAGTAGCTGCCGGTCACCGGCTTAGTGAAGCGCAGCATCGCATCCATTTTGCCGTCACGCTCGCCGAACATGCTCAGAAGCTGCTGCTCGATGTTGTACAAGCGGTTGCAATAAGAGATGAAGTACAAGCCATGGGGGCCGCTGGCGGTGCCATACGGCAGACTCTGACGCAGAATCTTCAGCCCTTTGCCCTCTTCTTTCAAATCGACGCGGCTGAGATGTGAAGTGGCGGGACGTTGATCGCCCGGCAACTCTTCATTATCCACTTTGGTGCGGCCAATAATCGCTTCCTGCTTGTCTACCGCCATACGATTCCACAGTTTGAGATTGTGTTCCCAACGTTGCGTGAAGACATAGCTGCCGCCTGCATCAGGGCCTTCGGCGATGATCGCCACCTGCTGGCGCGCCTCGCCTTGCGGGTTTTCGGTGCCGTCGACAAAACCGGAGAGATCGCGCTCTTCCACCCAACGGAAGCCGTGGGTCTCTTCTTCAATATTCACGGCGTCAGCAAAAGCCGCTAATGCCGCCTGTGCCAGCGAGAAGTTCACGTCATGGCGCAGAGATTGAATATGGATCAGCAGGTCGCGTTGCGTGGCAGGTGCAATACCTTTGCCCAACGGGGCAAACGCTTTGAGTTCTGGAGCAGAATCCTGGCCTTGCAGATCGCGCCACAGCGCATCGCCAAAGGCGATCACCGCGCCCAGTCCGGCATCGGAAAACTTCTGTTGCAGCACATCGAGTTGTTGCAGGAGGGTTTTGCTACCCTGGCGGACAGCATCGAGATCGCCCGTAATACGAGCTTCAAGCCAAATGGCGAAACGGCGGTGTTCCAACAGGATCCCGCTCTGGAATTGAGACATTGCACTGCTCTCCGGCATGACATGATAAGTAGATGACGATTTTTCGCCCATATGATACCGGAAAGCCACACAGTGATTGTGCGTTAACGCAATTATTTTTTACTTAACGATGCCAAACGATCTTGCTGATTTTCCAGCTTTTCAAGGTGTCGTCAGAAGGCATTAATCCTTCAGGGCCGTGCCATTCACCGCTGTAAACATAGGCAATATGCTGACTGCCCGGTGCCCGACATTCGACGTCGCGCGCATCAAGGCCAGCCGCCATTTTGCAATTGTCATAGGCTTTGCTGAATTTGTCGCTGAACAGATCGCCAATTTTACTGCCATCAGCGCTTTTCGCCGCGGTATCCATCACTTCAAGGCGTTCCACGCTGCTTTGACCGCTGATCACCAACTTCACTTTGCCATCATCCAGCGCCTGCCAGAAATCCACCACCTGGCCATTCTGCGTGCGCATGCCCTGACGCAGTTGATAATCATTGTTCAGTGCTTTACCGATCGCCGCTTCTGACATCGGGGTGGTGCTGCTCAATCCGGCAACACCCTGCTCGGTGACGGTTAACGATCCGCCAAACCAGTTCATCGGATTCAACGCCGACCAGTGATAGCTCAGCGGATTGTACCAATGGCTTTCGCTCGCGCTGGAGGCGGTAGAGGAACCTGAACTGGCGCAACCCGCCAGAATCATGGCGCTGACCAGCAGTGCGGGACGAACAACTTTCATGAATGCTCCTTGATCTCTTGTGCCGATTGGCGTGCCTGTTGGAGTCGCAAACCGGCAAAAAGTTTATTCGATGTGATGTTCCGGCAGAAAACAGTCGCGCAGGCGCTGATGGGTTTGCAGCCAGACCAGCGCCAGCAAGTCAAACAGGGTTAACAGCAGCGGCAACGGCGAATCAGGAAAAGCGCCCTGAACCAGGCCGTAGCCTTGCGATAGCAGGCTGATCAACAACGACACACTCAGCACATGTCGCCAGCTTTGCCACAGGCGCGGCCAGCGTTGACGATAGCCGGTCAACAGCAAGCCCATCGCCGCCGGAATACCCAGCGCCAGGCCAATCCAAAAGCTTTGACGATCGGGATAGAACAGCGCCAGCAGATCGTTGCCTTGTTGACGAGATGCGCCCGCCATCACCAGCAACAGCCAGGTGCGCGCCTGCAATAACAGAATCAGCCAGAAAAGAAACGGCAGCCGTAGCTGCCCTTTTGCATCGTATTCGTCTGGCAAATATTTCAGCCCCATCATCGGCGGCTTAATACTCGCGGTCTTCGATAAGACGTTTACCCAGCAACACCGAGTCCACAGGCTCGTAATCAAGTTTCTCGTAGAAGGCCAGTACCTGATCGTTCTCTTCACGCACCATCAGATTGATCTTCGGACAGCCACGCGCGATTAACTTTTTCTCCAGGCGATTCATCAGCGCATTAGCAAATCCGCGTCCCTGGTAATCGGGATGCACCGCCAGATAGTAGACTGACCCGCGATGTCCATCGTAGCCTCCCATTACCGTGCCGACTACTTCGCCGCCGACTTCCGCCACCAGAAAAAGCTCCGGATCGTGGTTCATTTTACGTTCGATATCCAGTTCCGGATCGTTCCACGGACGTAACAGATCGCAACGCTCCCAGAGCGTGATCACTTCTTCAAAATCTTCCTGGCGGAATGAGCGGATTTCCATCGGCGTTACCCTGCTATTAAGCACAATTCGCTGATTATCACGCATTCTTTGCCAGGCGCAACCCTCCCGCCGCGCAACGGTGGAAAAAAACGGCTAAATTGCTGTTAGTAACGTGTAATACAAAGTAATGCGCTGAAATGGTTGTGAAGTCGCCGCAAGGCAGTTGTTACGATATAACACTGGGCAGGATTTTCTGTCAGGGACCCCATTATGAGTAAAATTTCACTGCTGAAGCGGCTGACCAATCGCCGCCAGTTGATTCTCTCTGGACTGGCGCTGGCGGTGCTGTCACCGCGCGCGGTCATGGCGAAAGAAGAGAGCGCCGATTTGCGCGTTAGCAAAGGTCACACGCCGCCGAAACCGGCCACTAAAGGTAAGCGCATCGTGATGATCGATCCGGGGCACGGTGGCATCGATTCGGGCGCGGTGGGCGAAGAAGGTTCAGAAGAGAAACACATCGTTCTGGCGATTGCGAACACCGTGCGCACGCTGCTGCAAAATCATCCTAAGGTTGAAGTACGCCTGACGCGTGACAGCGATCACTTTATCCCGCTGTACCAACGCGTGGAGATTGCGCATCAGCACGGCGCAAATCTGTTTATGTCGATCCACGCGGACGGCTACACCAGCCCGGATGCCAACGGCGCTTCGGTATTTGCCTTGTCGAATCGCGGTGCCAGCAGCGCCATGGCGCGCTATATGTCACAGCGTGAAAACGATGCCGACAAGGTCGGCGGTGCAGAAGTGCAGGAAAAAGATAATTACCTGAATCAGATTCTGTTCGATCTGGTGCAGACCGATACCATCCGCAATAGTCTGACGCTGGGTAAACACGTACTGGATCAGATTCGCCCGGTGCATCATCTGCACAGCCAGCACACCGAGCAGGCCGCGTTTGCGGTGTTGAAGTCGCCTTCAATCCCGTCAGTGCTGGTCGAAACCTCGTTTATTACCAACCCACGTGAAGAGCAATTGCTGGGCACCACCGCCTTCCGCCAAAAGATTGCCAGCGCAATTGCCGATGGCATCGTCAATTACTTCAACGAGTACGATCGCCACCAGGCGTAGCTTTTTCCTGTGATAGAATCGCGGCAAATTTCCGGAACGAGTGACTCATGAGCAATCCCGATATTTCCCGCGTCAAAGCGTTCTTATTGACGCTGCAGGATGAAATTTGCGCCCAACTGGCCGCTGCCGATGGCAAAGCGACCTTCGCCGAAGATGACTGGCAGCGTCCAGGCGGCGGCGGCGGACGCAGTCGCGTACTGCGCAACGGCGCGGTGTTTGAGCAGGCAGGCGTGAACTTTTCGCACGTGCACGGCGATCAGATGCCCGCCTCTGCCACCGCGCACCGTCCTGAACTGGCCGGCCGAAGTTTTGAAGCCATGGGCGTGTCACTCGTTGTCCATCCTGAAAACCCGTACATCCCCACCAGCCATGCCAACGTGCGTTTCTTTATTGCCGAGAAGCCGGGTGCCGATCCGGTGTGGTGGTTCGGTGGCGGTTTCGATCTCACGCCCTATTACGGTTTCGAAGAAGATGCGCTGCACTGGCATCAAACCGCATTTGATCTGTGCCAGCCGTTTGGCGAAGACGTCTATCCGCGCTACAAGAAGTGGTGTGACGACTACTTCCACCTCAAGCATCGCAATGAACAGCGCGGCATCGGTGGGCTGTTTTACGATGACCTGAATACGCCAGACTTTGATCACTGCTTCGATTTTATGCAGGCGGTGGGCAAAGGATATCTGGATGCCTATCTGCCGATTGTTGCCAAACGCAAAGCACTACCGTGGGGCGATCGCGAGCGTCAGTTCCAGCTCTATCGTCGCGGGCGTTATGTCGAATTCAATCTGGTGTGGGATCGCGGCACGCTGTTCGGCCTGCAAACCGGAGGCCGCACCGAATCAATTTTGATGTCGATGCCGCCACTGGTGCGCTGGGAATATGATTATCAAACCGAAGCCGGCACGCCAGAAGCGGCGCTGTACAGCGAGTTCTTGCCGGTGAAGGATTGGCTGGGATTGGGTGAATAGTTCTTTTGCAGGAAGGCACAAATGTTGATGGCCTCAGCCTCTCTGCTGCTGCAAGGGCTATCCGCAGCGCTGAGGCTTTTACGTTGGGCCAGGAGATCCACGCAGGGATGCGTGGATCAGTTCGGGGCCGACCAGGGATGGTCGATCCCCGAACGATCCGTAGGCACGACGTGGAAGCCGAGGGCACCGCGTTAGCGGCGCGAGGACTGCCCGGCAGCAGCAGAGGGGCTAAGGCCCACACCAGCGCCCTCCTAGCTTTTAGCTTTTAGCTTTTAGCTTTTAGCTTTTAGCTTTTAGCTTTTAGCCACGTCATCACATCACAACGGTTCGGTCTGCGCCTCCACCACCGCTAATGCCACCATATTCACAATGCGCCTTACCGATGCAATCCGCGTCAGCACATGCACCGGCTTGCTAATCCCCATCAACACCGGCCCCACCGTCACACCTTCCGAACACGACACGCGCAACAGGTTATAACTGATACGCGCCGCTTCCACGTTCGGCATAATCAGCAGATTAGCGGTGCCTTTCAGCGGGCTGTCGGGCATCAGTTCACGGCGGATACTCTCCACCAGCGCCGCATCACCGTGCATCTCACCATCAATCTCCAGTTCCGGCGCACGGCTCTGAATCAGCGCTAACGCATCGCGCATCTTGCGTGCGCCAGGTGCATTCGAGGTGCCAAAGCTGGAGTGCGACAGCAACGCCACGCGTGGTTCGATGCCAAAACGGCGCACCGTTTCGGCCGCCAGCAGCGTGATATCCGCCAGCTGTTCCGCACTCGGATCTTCATTCACGTAAGTATCCGCAATAAACGTATTCCCGCTTGGCAGCAACAGCGCGTTCATCGCACCGGCCACTTTCACGTCATCGCGGAAACCAAACACCTTCTCCACCACATCGTAGTGCTCGCGGTAATCGCCGATGGTGCCGCAAATCAACGCGTCAGCCTCGCCGCGATGCACCATGATCGCGCCAATCAAGGTAGGATTACCGATCACCGCACGCTGTGCGGTTTCCGGCGTCACGCCGCGACGCTTCATGATCTGGTAATACTCATTCCAGTACTCTTTGAATCGCGGGTCGGATTCGTTGTTCACGATCTCAAAATCCTTGCCCGCTTCAATCTTCAATCCTTGCTTCTGGATACGCATCGCAATCACGTTCGGACGCCCGATCAAAATCGGCTTCGCAAGCCCCAACGACACCAGCTCCTGCGTCGCATGCAGCACCCGCACCTCCTCTCCTTCCGCCATCACTACGCGCTTGGGATCTTTACGCGCCTGCGAAAAGATCGGCTTCATAAACAGGTTGGTTTTATACACAAACTCGGTGAGCTGCTCACGATAGGCATCGAAATCGGCAATCGGTCGGGTCGCCACGCCAGACTCCATCGCCGCTTTCGCCACAGCGGGTGCGATCTGCACTATCAAACGTGGATCGAACGGCTTAGGGATCAGATACTCAGGCCCAAAACTCAGATCCTGGTCGTCATACGCCGAGGCCACCACATCGCTCTGCTCTGCCTGTGCCAGCGCCGCAATCGCGTGCACTGCCGCCAGTTTCATCTCTTCATTTATCGCCGTGGCACCGACATCCAACGCCCCGCGGAAAATGAACGGGAAGCACAGCACGTTATTGACCTGATTTGGGAAATCCGAGCGCCCGGTACAGATAATCGCATCCGGCCGGACCTCCTTCGCCAGCGGCGGCATGATCTCAGGTTCGGGATTGGCGAGTGCCAAAATCAGCGGGTCCTGCGCCATCTTCTTCACCATCTCTGGCGTCATCGCTTTCGGGCCTGAACAGCCGAGGAAGATATCCGCGCCCGCAATCACCTCATCCAGCGTGCGTGCGCCATTATCCTCAATAGCGTATTCGGCTTTAGTCGGGGTCATATTCGGTTCGCGATCGCGGTAGATCACCCCTTTGGAATCACACACCACAATGTTGTGCTTCTGCATGCCGAGCGCCACCAGCAAATTCAAACAGGCAATCGCCGACGCGCCCGCGCCAGACACCACCAGCCGCACGTCCGAAATCGCCTTCTTCACGATGGTTAAACCGTTCAGCACTGCCGCAGTACAAATGATTGCCGTGCCGTGCTGATCGTCGTGGAATACCGGGATCTTCATGCGCTCACGCAGTTTCTGCTCGATGTAAAAACACTCTGGCGCTTTAATATCTTCGAGGTTGATGCCGCCAAAGGTCGGCTCAAGCGCGGCGATCACCTCAATCAGCTTATCCGGGTCCAGCTCATCCACTTCGATATCAAACACATCAATGCCCGCGAACTTCTTGAACAGCACCCCTTTGCCCTCCATCACGGGTTTTCCGGCCAGCGCGCCGATATTACCGAGGCCGAGCACCGCCGTGCCGTTCGAAATCACCGCCACCAGATTGCCGCGTGCGGTGTACTTGTGCGCCGCCAGCGGATCGGCAGCAATCTCCAGGCAGGGTGCCGCCACGCCCGGCGAATAGGCCAGTGCTAAATCACGCTGCGTTGCCAGCGGCTTGGTGGGGGAAACCTGAATTTTTCCGGGAGTGGGATATTGGTGGAAATCGAGCGCACTTTGCTTGAGTTGATCGTCCATTGGGCATCCTTTGGCACGGCTGAAAAACCACCAGTATAGGAATCTGCGGCACAAAAGAGGGTGAAGGCGCTCAAAGAACGAGGGCACAGATTGCCACGGCTTCGCCTGCGGCTTTGGCGCAGCCTGCTATTCTTAATGATGGCAAAACACGTAGCTGAACCGATCAGGCACCCCCTTCTGTGACAGATGCCCTTCAGCGCCACAATCAGAGAAAACGCATTTTCTTCGTGCAACGTCTGTAGCACTGTGTTGAGCCACGACTCAACAGGAAAGGGCACCACTTGCTTGCCCACATTATTGCTAATCAAGGAGTTAAGCGATGAACCAGCTAGATGCATTGAAACAGTTCACCACCGTGGTGGCGGACAGCGGCGACATTGAATCTATTCGCCATTACCATCCGGAAGACGCCACCACCAACCCTTCTTTAATCCTGAAAGCTGCCGGCCTCGATGCTTATAAACATCTGATTGATGACGCCATCGACTATGCAAAAAAACAGGGCGGCAGCAAAGAGACGCAAATCATCAACGCCAGTGACAAAGTGGCGATTAACCTCGGTATGGAAATTCTGAAAAGCGTACCGGGCCGTGTTTCGACCGAAGTGGATGCGCGCCTCTCCTTCGATCGTGGCATGTGTGTCACCAAAGCGGAGAAACTGGTACGGATGTATGAAGAGAACGGCATTGATCGTTCGCGCATTCTGATCAAACTGGCCTCAACCTGGGAAGGGATCAAAGCCGCTGAAGAACTGGAGAAGAACGGCATCCAGTGCAACCTGACGCTGCTGTTCTCCTTTGCGCAGGCACGTGCCTGTGCTGAAGCGGGCGTGTTCCTGATCTCCCCGTTTGTTGGCCGTATTTATGACTGGTACAACTCACGCAAACCGCTGGACCCGTATGTGGTGGATGAAGATCCCGGTGTGAAATCCGTGCGTCGTATCTACGATTACTACAAAAAGCATCGTTACAGCACCGTCATCATGGGTGCCAGCTTCCGTAAGGTCGAACAGATTCAGGCGCTGGCCGGCTGTGACCGCCTGACCATCTCCCCTAACCTGCTGGAAGAGCTGGCGAACAGCGATGCGCCGCTGGAACGCAAGCTGGAGCCATCAACCGAAGGCTTCCACCAGCCTGCTTCGCTCTCGGAAGCGGAGTTCCGCTGGGAACATAACCAGGATCCAATGGCAGTGGAAAAACTGTCTGACGGTATCCGCCAATTCGCCATTGACCAGCAGAAGCTGGAAGATGTGCTGGCATCACGCCTGTAAATCACCACACTTCTCACGCCGGACGGGTGTCTGCCCGTCCGCTATTGCCCAATCACAAGGGAGTACCCTATGTCTTCACGCAGAGAGTTGGCTAACGCGATTCGTGCTTTGAGTATGGATGCGGTACAGAAAGCAAATTCCGGCCACCCCGGTATGCCGATGGGAATGGCCGATATCGCCGAAGTGCTTTGGCGCGACGTTCTTAAACACAATCCCAACAATCCGGCGTGGGCTGACCGCGACCGCTTTATTCTCTCCAACGGCCATGGTTCGATGCTGCTCTACAGCCTGCTGCACCTCACCGGTTACGATCTGCCGATGGAAGAGCTGAAAAACTTCCGCCAGCTGCACTCCAAAACGCCGGGCCATCCGGAAATTGGCTACACGCCAGGCGTGGAAACCACCACCGGTCCGCTGGGACAAGGTTTAGCCAATGCAGTGGGCATGGCGATTGCTGAGCGCACGCTGGCCGCACAGTTTAACCGTCCTGGCCATGACATCGTCGATCACCACACCTATGTATTCATGGGCGATGGCTGTCTGATGGAAGGGATCTCGCACGAGGTCAGCTCGCTGGCCGGTACCCTTGGCCTCGGTAAACTGATTGGTTTCTACGATCACAACGGCATCTCGATTGATGGTGAAACCGAAGGCTGGTTCACCGATGACACGCATAAACGTTTCGAAGCCTATAACTGGCACGTGGTCGGCAGTGCGGAAGGCATTGATGGTCACGATCCTGAAGCGATTGCGGCGGCGATCAAAGAAGCGCAGAGCGTCACCGACAAACCATCGTTGATCATCTGTCGCACGGTGATTGGTTTTGGCTCACCGAACAAAGCCGGTAAAGAAGAGTCGCACGGTGCGGCGCTGGGTGAACAGGAAGTGGCGTTGACCCGTCAAAAACTCGGCTGGCACCATCCACCATTTGAAATCCCGAAAGAGATCTATCAGCAGTGGGATGCCAAAGAAGCCGGCAGCCAGCGCGAAAAAGCCTGGGATGAGAAATTTGCTGCCTATAAGGCTGCACACCCGGATCTTGCCGCCGAGTTCAGCCGTCGTCTGGATGGGGGTATGCCTGCGAAATGGAGTGAGGCAACTCAGGCATTTGTTGATGAGTTGCAGGCCAATCCGCAAAAAATCGCCAGCCGTAAAGCTTCGCAAAACACGCTGGAAGTGTACGGCAAGCTGCTGCCCGAATTGCTGGGTGGCTCTGCTGACCTCGCGCCGAGTAACCTCACCATCTGGTCAGGTTCGAAATCGATTAAAGAAGACATCGGCGGAAACTACATTCACTACGGCGTGCGCGAATTTGGTATGACGGCGATTGGTAATGGCCTGGCGCATCACGGCGGCTTTATTCCGTACACCGCTACCTTCCTGATGTTTGTTGAGTACGCGCGTAATGCGGTGCGTATGGCGGCGCTGATGAAGGCACGTCAGGTGCTGGTGTACACCCATGATTCGATTGGCCTGGGTGAGGATGGTCCAACGCACCAGCCGGTGGAACAGCTCGCCAGCCTGCGCGTGACGCCAAATATGAGCGTCTGGCGTCCGTGCGATCAGGTGGAAACCGCCGTGGCGTGGAAAGCCGCCGTTGAGCGCCACCATGGCCCGACGGCGCTGATTTTATCGCGTCAAAATCTGCTGCAACCTGAGCGCAGCAAAGCCCAGGTGGCCGATATCGCCAAAGGCGGTTACGTGCTGCAGGATTGTGCCGGCACGCCAGAAGCGATCATCATTGCCACCGGCTCTGAGATTGAAATCGCGCTGGGCGCGGCCGACAAACTCGGTGCCAGCGGCCACAAGGTGCGCGTGGTGTCCCTGCCCTGCACCGACGTGTTTGACAAGCAGGATGCGGCCTACCGCGAATCGGTGCTGCCTTCCGGCGTGAAAGCGCGCGTGGCGGTAGAAGCGGGTATTGCCGATTACTGGTTCAAGTATGTCGGTCTGGACGGCGCGATTGTCGGTATGACCACCTTCGGTGAGTCTGCGCCGGCAGGCAAGTTGTTCCCGGAATTTGGCTTTACGGTGGAAAACATCGTCAGCCATACCGAAGCATTACTCAAGCCGCACTAATCGATCCGGCCCTGCGTCATTTGGCGTAAGGGCCGTTTTTTGATCACAGCCTGATACAGAAAAAAATCCTGCCTTCCCCCTTCACGCCCCGCACAAACTGATTACTATAAGCTTTCCTCCGAATCCTGTTGCGGACGCTTTCCCGTTGAAAAAACGTACACCCTTTTTACTGGCCTTAATGGTTTCAGTGCTTCCATTAAAAAGCATGGCGCAGACGGTGGCCGATCCGCTGCTGGCCTCTCAGATCGTTGATCGTTACGCCGAGCACATCTTTTATGGCAGCGGCGCGACCGGCATGGCGCTGGTGGCGATTGATGGCAATCAGCGCGTATTCGCCAGTTTTGGCGATACCAGCCCTGGCAATAACGTGCGCCCTCAGCTCGATTCCGTGATTCGCATCGCCTCGCTGAGCAAATTAATGACCAGCGAAGTGATGGTCAAAATGGCGGAACGCGGACAGATTCGCCTTGATGACCCGTTGAGCAAGTATGCTCCGGCTGGCGCACGCGTCCCGAATTACAACGGTCAGCCGATTCGCCTGATCAACCTCGCTACCCATACCGGCAGCTTGCCGCGTGAACAGCCCGGCGGTAAACCGCATCGTCCCGTGTTTGTCTGGCCAACCAAAGCCGATCGCTGGCAGTGGCTACAGGGTGCGCAATTGAAAGCCACGCCGGGAACACAAGCCTCTTACTCTAACCTCGGCTTTGATCTGCTGAGTGATGCGCTGTCTAAAGCGGCGGGTACGCCTTATCCCTCACTGCTGCAACAGCTGGTGACGCGTCCGCTGGGTATGAAAGACACCACCTTTACGCCATCACCCGATCAGTGTCAGCGTCTGATGATTCCTGAGAAAGGCGCTAGTCCGTGCAATAACACGCTGGCGGCAATTGGTAGCGGTGGCGTGTATTCGACACCGGATGATATGGGGCGCTGGATGCAGCAGTTCCTTAACTCGGCGGTCAATCACCGCACGCCACAGGTTGATCGTCTGCAAACGCTGATTTATCGCCGTGATCAGCTGACCAAAGTGGAAGGTATGGATGTGCCCGGACGGGCCGATGCGTTAGGTATGGGCTGGGTGTATATGGGACCGAAAGAGGGTCGCCCAGGGATTATCGAGAAAACCGGCGGCGGCGGCGGCTTTATTACCTACATGGCGATGGTGCCACAAAATAATATTGGGGTGTTTGTCGTGGTGACGCGTTCACCGCTGTCGCGCTTCACACCGATGAGTGATGGCGTCAATAACCTGCTAGCGGAGCTGGTCGGCAATCAAAATGGCTCACCGATGATGATCAATGCCATACCTTCCCCCTAGATAATTCGTGATGCAGAAAGGCGGCAATTGAATGAATCCCCAGGAGCTAACATCAGTAAGTGACTGGGGTGAATGAAAACAGCCAACGCATCTGCAGTGTGAATTATGACGGGGGTTGGCTGACCCACAGGGTTGGCCAGTCATCACTGCTATGCCATGCATCACATGTTTTCTCTTCAGCATACTCTGCAAGCGCAAATTCATTTCCGTCGTATTGCCAGCGCGTGGCGACACCGCAATCGCCCAGACCGCGACCTTTGCTAAAGGTGTAAAGCAAGCCATTGCTGGCATCGAATTCGGCATTCACCAGTTCCATCTGGTTGTCACTGCGTCCCGGTGGCGTGAACGGCAAGGTTAGCGTCAGTCCGCGCGCCACATAGGGCTGGCTGCGCGTCACTTCAAACGCCAAATCAATCACGTTATAGGCACCGGTTTCACAACTGATTAATAGCAGCGCCTTCGTGTCGGTGAGCGGCGCCACACTGACCTCTCGCCTCAGCGGATCGAGCGAACAGTTGTCGGTGTTAACGCGCCAGGTGCCGTAATCAATTAACCCGCTGGTTTCTTCCTGGGTTAATGGCGCTGGCTGCGGCAAGGGAGCGGGCAGTTGCGGGACCTGCGGTACAGGAGGAACATCCCATTGTGCGCGGTCGCCCCGCTTCACCCAGGCGCTGGCACCATTCACCCGGCCCTGGACTTCATCCATCAACAATAGCGCCGCTTTCATGCCGCTAAGTGGAATGATGGCTTTAGCCTTATAGGTCAGCTGCAGATTATGAGCGTCAAGCGTTTGTGCCAGAAACTCGTCGATGGCAATGGCATTACTGGTGGCGAGATGGTGAGGCTCCACGCTCCAGTGTTTGAGATCTGGCGTCAGGCGGCGCTGATCCAGCAGCAAATTATCCTTTAACGGCCCGCCGGGCAGTTCTCCACTGTACGCGCTGCCGTAATCAATACGTAGCAGGGGGCGATCGTTAACGCCAGCACCACGTGAAACGGTCATCACTAATCCGTTGTCCCCCGGAAAGCTGCGCGCCACGCAAAAAGCCGCGTTGTTACAGGTGAGCTGCCAGTCAGAAAATGACTTTTGCAGTGGCTCAGCCTGAACGCACGCGACAAACACAAAGGGCAATAAAAGCAGCGACTTCATCCAATAAGACATCAAAAAAAAAGGTCCCCAAATTCCTTGAAAGGAAATCATAGCGTAACGGCAACGTGGTCAGCAGGCCGAAACTGTGAGCTGGCCCTAAAAGCGGTACTAACTGCTGAAAAAGCCGTCGCCTGAGGGCGATCTAAGGCTGGAGAAGCAAGAGTTCCATCATCCGTTTCGACTGATTTCCGCTCAATCGGATTCGTCGGACTGTGGAGTCATGTTTATCTGAAAGCGTGCATCTGGCTAAAACATCTGTTCGATTGCCGTCATGCCTTTGAATACGGTTTAGCTAAAAACAATTTAGCTGACATCACAAATCGGTCAAATACACACAAACGGTCATAACCGGTCATGGTAAGGTGTTTTCATACGGTAATAATTGTTTGCTACCGATCCCCCTATTTAGCGCTAACACGCGTGTTTATGTGAACCAGATCTCCATTGAATGAAAAAATGAGATCTCATTTACATAAAAATTCGACTTATATCACTCAAACGTGGCTGGGCAATTTGGTCACTGCGGACTCGTGCGCAGTCCACATTTTCCCGCTGCGGTATCCAGTACTTTATACCCATCGGAGGGCAGTCATGTTGCCGATTGAAAGACAGCAGCGAATTATTGACGAATTAAATTTAAATGGTCGGGTTATTGTCGCTGAATTAGTCACGCTGTGTCAGGTTTCGCAAGAAACTATTCGTCGTGATTTAACTCAACTGGAGAAACGTGGGCTATTACAGCGCAGCCACGGTGGTGCAGTACCAGCAAAACGACAAGCCGCTAACATTCAGGGGAATACGAGGGGTGTTAACGAGTATGAATTATCTTTCCGCCAGCGCATGAATGAACATGTAGATGCAAAAATGGCGATAGCCAAACGTGCACTCGATTTCATCAGCCCCGGCGATTGTATATTACTCGACAGTAGCACCACTTGCTGGTATTTAGCGCGACAGCTACCGGATATTGAATTAACGGTATTAACCAACTCTATCAGGATTGTCCAAACCCTTGCGGCGCGCGGCAGTATCCGCACCATCTGTCTGGGGGGAGAATATTCTGACCGTTATGAAGATTTCCACGGCGTGGTCGCTGAGCAGCCTTTACGGGAATTTCAGATTAATAAGATCTTTTTTTCCTGTAGCAGTTTAGGCAATGACGGTTATTTACGTGAAGGTAACGAAAACAACGCACATTTAAAACAACAGATGTTACTGGCAGCAGAAAGAAAACATCTGCTGCTGGATGCCAGTAAATTCCTGCGGCCCTCATTCGCGCGTATTTGTCATTATCGCGATGTGGACTTTCTCATCACTGACCAATTAAAAGACAAAGAGCTGGAACAAGAATTAGCCTGGAACGGCGTCAATATTATTGATTGCTCACAGCGCAACAATTCAATGCAGCTAATAAAAAATTAATCCGGAGTCTTTATGAAAAAACATCTTATCGCCTGTTCTCTGCTTGCTCTGTTTGCCGCCACTGGCGCGCACGCTGCTGACAAATTACGCATGGGCATCGTGGTGAAAATTGGCGGTATTCCGTGGTTCAACGCCATGGAAGCGGGCATCAAGAGTGAAGCGGCGAAACGCGGCATTGATGCATGGATGGTAGGCCCAACCGCCGCCGACCCGGCGCTGCAGGTGCGTGCGATTGAAGATTTGATTGCGCAGAAAGTCGACATCATTGGCGTGGTGCCAAATGACCCGAAAGTATTGGATCCGGTGCTGAAACGTGCACGCGAAGCCGGCATTCAGGTTATCACCCACGAATCACCAGATCAGAAAGGCGCGAACTGGGACTTCGAACTGGTGGATGCCCCGACACACGGCATCAACCACATGAAAGCGCTGGCGAAATGCATGCATGAAGAAGGCAAATACGCCATGTACGTCGGCAGCCTGACCGTGCCCCTGCATCAACAGTGGACCGATGCCGCGCTGAACTACCAAAAAGAACATTACCCGAAAATGCAGATGGTGACCGACAAGTTCGGCGTCGGCGAATCGCTGGATGACTCCATCCGTACCACCAACGAGTTGATGTCCAAATACCCGGATCTGAAAGGCATTATGGCGTTCGGTTCACAGGGCCCAATCGGTGCCGGTCGTGCAGTGATGAACCGCAACAAGATTGATCAGGTGTGCGTGATTGGCGCCTTCAGCCCAGGCCAGGGTGCTTCTCTGGTACAGCGTGGCGCGATCAAAGGCGGCTACATCTGGAACCCGCAAACCGCGGGCGAAGTGTTCGTGCGTATCGCCGACATGATGCAGAAGAAAGAGCCAATTACCGACGGTATGACCATCGACGGTCTGGGCAAAGTGAAAGTTGACGAGGCGACCCACACCATCCTCGGTAACAACACCGAAAGCCTGGATAAAGAAAACCTGCCAAAACTGGTGAAAATGGGGCTGTAATGATGAAAGAGGTGATCCCACAGACGTTAATTGCGCTCGACAACCTGTCGAAAACATTTGGTGGCAACCGCGCACTGAGCGATATCTCGCTGAGCTTACTGGCGGGCGAAGTGCACTGCCTGGCTGGCACCAACGGCTGTGGCAAGAGCACCTTAATCAAAGTCATTTCCGGGGTACACGCCCCGGATAGCGGCAGCCGCATTACCCTGGGTGATGGCCCGACCTTCCCGCGTCTGACCACCCGTCAGGCGCGTGATTTCGGTATCCAGGTAATTTATCAGGATCTGTCGCTGTTCCCGAACTTAAGCGTGGCCGAGAACATCGCCTTTGAGCACAACCTCAATGGCCTGCTCGGCTGGCATCGTAAAGCCAAACTGCGCGAAACAGCGACCCGCATTATTGAAGAACTGAAATTCGATCTCGATCTGGATGAGAAAGTCTCGGCGCTGTCGATTGCCGCACGTCAGCAGGTAGCGATTTGCCGTGCGCTGGTCGCCGATGCGCGACTGGTGATCATGGACGAGCCCACCGCTTCTCTGACCCGTACCGAAGTGAATCAGTTGCTGCGCACCGTGCGCTATCTGAAAGACAAAAACATCTGCGTGGTGTTCGTCAGCCACCGCCTGGACGAGGTGCTGGAGATTTCGGATCGCGTAACGGTGATCCGTGACGGGCGCAAGATGGGCTGCTGGCCCGCCAAAGACATGACGCCACATCATCTGACTGAACTGATGACCGGGCTGAAGCTCGATTATCAACTCAAAGCACCAACGCGCAATGCCGACCGCGCCATTCTCGAAGTCGAGAATCTGACGCGCGCCGGACAATATCATGACGTCAATTTCAAGCTGTATCAGGGCGAAGTGCTTGGCCTGTGCGGCCTGCTCGGTTCGGGTCGCACCGAACTGGCGCTGTCACTGTTTGGCATGACCAAACCCGACAGCGGTAAAATCTGGCTCGACAGCAAACCGGTGCGCTTCCGGGGTCATGAAGATGCCATTAAAGCCGGTATCGGTTATGTCTCAGAAGACCGCTTAACACTGGGCCTGGTGCAGCAACAATCGGTGGCCGACAACATGGTGCTGCCGATCCTCGACAAACTGCAAAACCGTTTTCACATCATCGACGAGTACCGCAAAAACAAGCTGATCCTGCAATGGATCCAGCAGCTCGGCGTGCGCGTGGCCGATCCCAACCTGGCGATCTCCACCCTCTCCGGCGGTAACCAGCAAAAGATCGTGCTGGCGAAATGGGTGCTGACCCAGCCGCGTATTTTGATTCTGGATTCCCCGACCGTGGGCGTGGATGTCGGCGCCAAAGCCAGCATCTATCAGCTGATCCACGAGCTGGCGAAAGAAGGTCTGTCGATCATTCTGATTTCCGACGAAGTGCCAGAGGTTTGGTACAACTGCGACCGCATTCTGCACTTCCGTGATGGCACCGTTCATGCCGAATACCAACCCGATACCGTTGAGCAAGAACAGCTAGCGGAGGTGATCAATGCCTGATTTTTCTCGTTTACGCCCGCACTCCAGTCAAGGCTGGCTGGCGTGGGTGCTGCTGGCTTTCATCCTGTTTTTCTCGGTGGCCAGCGACCAATTCCTCTCCGTGCAAAACCTGCTGGATTTGGCAGAAAGCTACGCGGTGACCGGCATCTTTGCTCTCGGCCTGTTTGTGGTGCTGGTGACCGGCGGGATCGATATCTCCTTCGCCGCGGTGGCATCGGTGGTGCAATACCTGATTGCTTCGCTGTTTGTGCAGTTCCAGTTTGATAACGCGGCGCTGAGCATCTTGCTGGCGATTGTCTGCGGCACCACCTTTGGCGTGATTAACGCCCTGCTGATTACCTCGCTGCGCGTGGTGTCGATCATCATCACCATCAGTATGCAGTCGCTGCTGTTTGGTCTGCTGATGTGGGTGACCGGCGGTAAGAGCCTTTATTCCCTGCCGGACTGGTGGATCACGCTGCGCAGCGTGCTGCCCTTCACCTGGCAAGGCAACAGTTTCCAGATTGGTTTGCCGCTTATCACCATGCTGGTGATTGCCGGACTGACCGCGCTGCTGCTCAACAAAACCAACCTCGGCCGCCAGCTGTATGCGGTGGGCGGCGATGCGGAATCCGCACGTCGTATCGGGATTCGCGTCGGTCTGATTCACGTCTTCGCTTACGGCTGGCTCGGTGCGATGGCGGCGATTGGCGGGCTGGTGCAGGTGTATCGCATGGGTGAAGTAGTGCCGAATGCCTTAGTCGGCGGCGAGCTGGATGTGCTGGCAGCGACGGTACTCGGCGGTGCCAGCCTGATGGGCGGTAAAGGCACGGTGAGCGGCACACTGATGGGCGTGTTCCTGATCGCCATCCTGAAGAACGGCCTCAACCTGATTGGCGTCTCCAACTACTTCATGAACATCGTGGTAGGCGGCGTAATCATGGTGGCGATTGCCGTCACTCACTACAAAAAACGTAAAGAAACTGACGTCAGTTTCGTCTGACAGGAGCATTCACATGAAATCACTCTCTGCTCTGCGTCCGGACGGCACCAATATCGGCCTGATGTTGTTGATTGCGCTGGCGCTGGCAATCTTCACCTTCATGCTGCCGGGCCGCTTTATGACCGACTCGACCTTTATGAGCATGGCGTTCCAGCTGCCGGAACTCGGCCTGCTAACGCTGGCGATGTTTATCGCCATCCTCAGCGGCGGCCTGAACCTGGCGATTATCGCCACCGCCAACCTGACCGCACTGTTTATCGCCTGGACCTTGATGAGTGCCCTGCCCGCTGATGCCGGCACCGGCCAGCAACTGCTGTGGCTGTTTATCGCCATCGTCGGCGCGATGCTGATTGCTGCCTTTATCGGTGTTATCACCGGTGTGATGGTGACGCGAATTGGTGCGCACCCGATTCTGGTGACGCTGGCGACCATGATGACGCTGAACGGCATCGGTATTTGGCTGACCAAAGGTGCAGCCGTCAGCGGCATGCCATCGGTGGTGCAAGCGCTCGGTTCTAACACGCTGTTAGGTATGCCATTACCGCTGTGGGTGTTCCTGATTGCGGCCGCGCTGCTGGCGCTGTTCCTCGGCAAAACCCGCGCTGGTAAATGCATCTACATGGGCGGCAGCAACATTAATGCCACCTGGTTTAGCGGCATCAACACGCATCGCATGGTGGTGCTGGTGTACGTCATCTCCAGCCTGCTGTGCGTGCTAGCCGGATTGATCATGATGGCGCGCTTTAACTCAGCGCGAATGGGCTACGGCGATGCGTATCTGCTGCTGACGGTGCTGGCGATTATTCTCGGCGGCACCGACCCGAACGGCGGTTTCGGCCGCGTCACCGGTGTGGTGCTGGCATTGATTGCCCTGCAAGTGCTCTCTACCGGTTTCAACCTGATGAACATCAGCCAGCACGTAAGCCTGGCGATGTGGGGCGCGGTACTGATTGTGGTACTGGCCTTCAAACAATTCAAAGCTCGTTTTAATGAACACCGTGCCGTCAAGCTGAGCAAACTCGCTGCGGCCCTTAATCCTCTGACCGAAAAAAAGGAAGTCTAATGCGTATTCAAGTCTCCCCGTCGTTGATGTGTATGAATCTGATGGAGATCAAGCACCAGCTGGAAGTGCTGGACTCCCGCGCGGACTTCCTCCATATCGACATCATGGACGGTCACTACGTTAAGAACATCACGCTGTCGCCGTTCTTTATTGAGCAGATTCGCCCTCACACCAAAGTGGCGCTCGACGTGCACTTGATGGTGGAGCAGCCGACTGATTTCATTGATGCGATTGCCAAAGCGGGTGCCGATTACATCTGCCCGCATGCCGAAACCATCAACCGTGATGCGTTCCGCGTGATCAACCTGATTCGCAGCCACGGCAAGAAAGTCGGCGTGGTGCTGAACCCGGCCACACCAGTGTCATTTATCCATCACTACATTCATCTGCTGGATAAGATCACCGTGATGACCGTCGATCCTGGCTATGCCGGTCAACCGTTCATCCCGGAAATGGTGGCAAAAGTGCAAGAGCTGAAAGCCCTGAAGCAGCAGCATGGCCACAAATATCTGATTGAAATCGATGGTTCGTGCAATACCCGCACTTACAACACACTGGTCGGTGCCGGTGCGGAAGTGCTGATCGTTGGCACCTCTGGCCTGTTCAACATCCATGACGATCTGGCAACGGCCTGGGACATGATGCGTGACAGCATTGATGAAGCTCAGGGCCTGGCGAAGGTATCCGCATGATTCCACGCTGGCTGGGTATCGACATTGGCGGCACCGGCACACGTCTGCAGCTGATGGAAGAGGGACGCATCTGGTCCAGCTTCCGCAAGGTGCCGACGGCCAGCTGGGCGCAGCAGCCCGACGCTTTGACGGCACTCGGGCAGTTAATCAATGAAACACTGGAGCAGCAACCGGTGAGCGGTGTGATGTTGGGATTGCCCGGCATTCTCAGTCGCGATCGTCAGCAGGTGATTTCGCTGCCGTTTATTCAGGCGCTGGATCATCAGCCAGTGGCGGCGATCCTCACCGAACGGCTTGGCGTGCCGGTGGCGATGGATAAAGATGTTAACCATCTGATGATGTGGGATTTAATGCAGCTGGAGCAGTTACCGGATATCGCGGTAGGTTTGTATCCCGGTACCGGCATGGGCAACAGCTTGTGGATTAATGGTCGCTTTTATCACGGCCAGCACGGTGGTGCGGGTGAATTAGGCCATGTGCCGATTGCCGGGAACGATCTGCCCTGCCCGTGCGGCAATCGGGGTTGTGCGGAGACGGTGACTTCTGGCAACTGGCTCAGTCACTGGGCCAGGGCAAACGTGCCTCATACCGATATTTCAGCGCTGTTTACGCAACATGGCGACCATCCGGAACTGCAGGCGTTTGTGTATCGTCTGGCACAGCTGATTGCTACCGAGATGAATATCCTCGATCCGGAGTATTTGATTCTGGGTGGTGGCGTGCTGGCGATGGCGGATTTCCCGCTGGCGCAGTTACGTAGTCAGATACAACAGCATCTGCGTCCACCCGCCACGCGTGACAATTTGAAAATCATCTTTAGTCAGTCCACCGATCACACTGGCTGTCGCGGTGCCTGTTTAGCCGCCGAACGCCTGTTCAGGAGTGCATGATGAAAGGAAAAGTGTGTGTGTTTGGCTCGTTCAACCTCGACGTCGTCGCGGTGATGAACCGTTTTCCAATGCCGGGTGAATCACTGACCGCCCACAACAGCATGATGGGACCGGGCGGCAAAGGCGCAAACCAGGCCACGGCAGCGCTGCGTGCCGGGGCGCGCGTGCATTATATTGGCAAGGTCGGTAATGATGATTTTGGCACTTTTGCCCGTCGTCACCTCGAGAAAACCGGCTTTGATGCGATTACGCTGTTTACCTGTAAAGAGAAGCCGACCGGCAACGCATTGATCTATGTGGCCGGGGATGATGCAGAGAACATGATTTCGGTGTTTCCGGGCGCGAACACCACGGTAACGGCGGCGGAAGTGTCGCGCTGTCAGCCCACCGTGGCGGCCGCCGATATTTTGCTGGTGCAGTTAGAGAACAACCTGAGTGCCATTCAGCGCATGATTGATAATGCCCGTGCCGGCGGCACTTTCGTGATTTTGAACCCGGCGCCGTGGCAGAAAGTGAGCGATGCGCTGCTGGCGAAGGTGGATCTGCTGACGCCTAACAGTACCGAAGCAATGCAGATTACCGGCGTGAAGGTGACTGATTTTGCCAGCGCGCAGAAAGCCGCAGAAGTGATGCACCGCAAAGGCGCGCGTCAGGTGATTATTACCCTGGGGATGGCGGGCGCATTGCTTTCCACAGCAGAACAACAGCCGTTACGTATTCCGCTGTTCCCGGCGCAACCGCTGGATACCACCGGCGCGGGCGATGCGTTCAACGGTGCGCTGGCAGCGCGTTTAGCTTCAGGTGATGAACTGCCACAGGCGGCATTGTTTGCTTCAGCGTTTGCTTCATTGTGTGTGGAACGCTCTGGTGCGGCCAACTCCATGCCGTCTTACGCCGAAGCATTGGCGCGTATGCAGGCCCATCCGGAGTGCGTGCCTGAGCCGTTGGAAGTGATGGCCTGAATGACGGCGGGCGGCCATTACGGTCGCCCGTAACATTGCAACCGTTAGGCTTTGAGCCAACCCGCAATCTGCGCATGCTGGAGCAGCATAATCGCTTTACCATCGAGGATGCGGCCATCTTTCACCATCGCCAGCGCTTGCGGGAAAGGCAACTCCAGCACGGTAATCTCTTCATCTTCCACGCCACCGCCGGCGTTGGCGCGCATCGATTCGCTATACTCTGCCGCGAAGAAATGGACAATCTCGGTCACTCCGCCCGGTGACATGTAGGCTTCAAACAGCTTCTCTACTTTACCCACTTCATAGCCCGTCTCTTCGATGGCTTCTTTGCGGATGCAATCTTCTGGCGAATCGTTATCAAGCAGCCCTGCGCAGGTCTCAATCAATTCACCGCTGGCATTGCCATTAACATAGGTCGCAATGCGGAACTGACGAATCAGCAGCACGGTGTTTTTATCGCGGTTATAAAGCAGGATGGTGGCGCCGTTGCCGCGATCGTAGACTTCGCGTTTGTGGCGCACGACTTCGCCGTTGCTGCGGGTCAGTTCGTAGGTGAAGTTCCGCAGGATAAAGTAATTATCTGACAGTAACTTATCTTTGATGATGTTGATCTTTAACGACATGGCCGCTCCACCGCGTAAATGAGGGAGCCTGAGATAATAGGCGCATGCGGCGGGGAAAACTATCTGAATTCGTGCGTTCAATGCGTAATGATGAGCGAGAACGATCGCGCGATAAATCGCGCGAATTGATGACAATGCGAAAATCAAAAACCGTTCTTCTGCTCGCTCATATCCGGCAGATGGTGCGCGATCCCTTTGTGACAATCAATACAGGTTTGCCCGTCCTCAACCGCTTTGCTGTGCATCTTCGCCGCCACGGTCTTCTGCGCGGTGAAATCCATATACTCAAAGTTGTGGCAGTTTCGGCACTCCTGCGAGTTATTGTTTTTCATCCTGCGCCACTCATTCTGCGCCAGCTCGATACGCGTCTCTTCGAACTTCTGCGGTGTGTCGATCAGGCCGAAGATCTTGGCATACACCTCTTTGCTGGCTTGCAGCTTGCGCAGCATTTTTGGGCCCCATTCGTGCGGCACATGGCAGTCCGGGCAGGTCGCACGCACGCCGCTGCGGTTGTTGTAGTGCACCGTCTGCATGTACTCCTGATACACGTTGTTGCGCATTTCATGGCAGCCAATGCAGAACTGCTCGCGGTTGGTCATTTCCATCGCGGTATTAAAACCGCCCCAGAAAATGATCCCACCCGCAAAGCCCAGAATCAGCAACGTGCCGAGCGCTAAGCGACTCGGACGTCTCCACCAGCGCCAGATGCGTAATAGTCTTTCTTTCATTGATAACCTCACTGCCCAAAACCGTTAGCCGGTTTAAAGGTATTTTCCACCACCGGTTTGGCATCGGTTTGCGGGACGTGACACTGCAAGCAGAAGTAGCGACGCGGCGAAACCGTGCTGCTTACCAGCCCATCGCGATCGGTAAAGTGTGTTGGGCTCACACGGGGTGCCCCAGTCGTCAGATAGCTCTGCGTGCCGTGGCACTGTAAACAGCGATTGACGTTTTTCGTCACCTGATAGCCATCGACGCTGTGCGGGATCACCGGCGGCTGGTTCACGTAGTTCAGCGGCTTACGGCTCTGCTCTTTCGGCTGATGGATGGTGCCCTGCTGCGTGGCGGTCACTTCCGGAGACTGATGAAGATCGACGCTGTTCGCGGCCCAGACACCGCCGCCCAGCAACAGGGCGGCGAAGGTGATAAGAGTGAATAACGGTTTCATTGCATCCTGCCTTAGATTTTGACCAGCTTAACGGCGCATTTTTTGTAATCGGTCTGCTTCGATAGCGGATCGGTGGCATCCAGCGTGACGTTGTTGGCCAGCACACCGGCATCAAAGAACGGCATAAACACCAGCCCTTTTGGCGGCTGATTACGACCGCGCGTTTCGACGGTCGCCACGGTTTCACCCCTTCGCGACACCACACGCACCTTCTCGCCACGGCGGAAACCGCGATCTTTGGCATCCAGCGGATGGATATACAGCAACGCCTGCGGCACCGCGCGATGCAGTTCCGGCACGCGACGCGTCATGGTGCCGGTGTGCCAGTGTTCCAGCACGCGGCCGGTGCAGAACCACAGATCGTACTCGGCGTCTGGCGCTTCCGCCGGTGGCTCGTACGGCAGGGCAAAAATGGTGGCTTTGCCATCTGGCTTGCCATAGAAACGCACGCCCTCGCCCGCTTTAACGTAGCTATCAAAGCCCTCGCGATAGCGCCAGCGGGTTTCTTTGCCATTCACCACCGGCCAGCGCAATCCGCGCGCCTCATGATAGGCATCGAACGGCGCCAGATCGTGACCGTGGCCGCGACCAAAGCTGGCGTACTCTTCAAACAGCCCTTTCTGGATGTAGAAGCCGAAGTCGCGCGCTTCGTCGTTCAGTCGATCGTCCGCCACTTCACTCAGCGGGAATTGATTGACCTGCCCGTTGGCGTACAGCACGTCATACAGGGTTTTATCCCGCAGCTCCGGCTGTTGGGCGATCAACGCTTCCGGCCAGACCTCTGTCACGCGAAAGCGCTTGGCGAAATTCACCATCTGCCACAGATCCGATTTCGCCTCGCCCGGCGCTTTTACCTGCTGATGCCAGAACTGAGTACGACGCTCGGCGTTGCCGTAAGCGCCCTCTTTCTCCACCCACATTGCCGTCGGCAGGATCAAGTCCGCGCACAAAGCACTGACGGTGGGATAAGGATCGGACACCACGATAAAGTTGCGTGCATCGCGCCAGCCCGGCATGCGCTCCTGCGTCAGGTTCGGACCTGCCTGCATGTTGTTGTTACACATCACCCAGTACGCATTGAGCTTGCCGTCTTTTAACGCGCGATCCTGCGCGACCGCATGCAAACCGATTTTGGCGGGAATCGTGCCCTGCGGCAGCTTCCACAGCTTTTCGGCTGTCGCACGATGCTTATCGTTGTTCACCACCATGTCTGCGGGCAGGCGATGCGAGAAGGTGCCAACTTCGCGTGCCGTACCGCAGGCGGAAGGCTGGCCGGTAAGCGAGAATGGACCCGTACCGGGGCGAGAGATTTTGCCGGTTAGCAGATGGATGTTGTAGCACAGGTTATTGGCCCACACGCCGCGCGTATGCTGGTTAAAGCCCATGGTCCAGTAGGAGACCACGTTAACATTCGGGTCGGCATACAGTTCGGCCAGCGCGATCAGCTGATCCTGTTCCACACCACTCATCTCACTGGCTTTTTCCACTGTGTACTCAGCAACGAATTTGGCGTACTCGTCGAAACTGATCGGCGTGGATTCGCCGCTGTCGGGATTTTTCGCTGAGGCCTGACGCGGATCGCTCGGGCGCAATCCATAGCCAATATCCGTCACGCCTTTGCGCAGCGTGACGTGATTTTGCAGGAAGGTTTTATCAACTTTGTTGTTCTGAATGATGTAGTTGGCGATGAAGTTAAGAATCGCTAAATCGCTCTGCGGGGTAAACACCATGCCGTTATCGGCCAGTTCAAAACTGCGATGACGATAGGTTGAGAGCACGGCGACTTTGACGTTGTCATCGCTCAGGCGACGGGCAGTCAGGCGTGACCAGAGAATCGGGTGCATCTCGGCCATGTTCGAGCCCCACAGCACAAAGGCATCGGCCACTTCGATGTCATCGTAGCAACCCATCGGCTCATCCATGCCAAAGGTGCGCATAAAGCCCACCACCGCCGAGGCCATGCAGTGACGCGCATTAGGATCGAGGTTGTTGGTACGGAAGCCAGCTTTCATTAATTTAGACGCCGCGTATCCTTCCCATACCGTCCATTGACCGGAACCAAACATGCCAATGGAATCGGGTCCGTTGGCTTTTAGCGCCGCTTTGAATTTCTGTTCCATGATGTCGAAGGCCTGATCCCAGCTCACCGGGGTGAATTCGCCCTCTTTGTCGTATTGGCCATCGGTCATGCGCAGCAACGGCTGCGTCAGGCGGTCTTTTCCGTACATGATTTTCGGCAGGAAATAGCCTTTGATGCAGTTCAGTCCACGGTTCACTTCCGCCTGCGGATCGCCCTGAGAGGCCACCACGCGTCCTTCTTGCGTGCCCACCAGCACGCCACAGCCGGTGCCACAGAAACGGCACGGGGCTTTTTCCCAGCGGATCGGTGCGCCCAGCGCGGTGACGGCTTTGGTGACGCTGGGAATAGTGAGTCCTGCGGCGATTGCCGCCGCAGCGGCCGCATTGGCCTTCATAAATTCTCGACGACTGACTTTCATGATGCTTCCTTGTGACGATGTTCCGTTTCGTCCTGCTGGTGATACACCAGAGAAACGGCCAATACATGCGGGATATTGCGGGTGGCTTCGATGTTGTCCAGCAAGGCGCGGCTGTCTGCGGCACCTAAGGTCACGGCCAGCGTGCCGCGAGCGCTGTCTTCGGCAGCGATATCGCAGTCAGAAAGCGCCAGCAAAGCCTGCTTCACTGCCGGGATGGCACTGGGCCGCGCCTGGATCACCAGACCGCAAACGTGCCAACTGCTTTCAGGGAGAATGGAGTGCGTCATGCGCTCACCTCGTTTAGCCAGCTTGAGATGAGGCGTAAAATAACCTGAGGTTATGCAGGGCTATATCACCCGAAAGGTGTATATCCCGATGTGGGATCAAGGGAAGGACAGTTGAAATGAAAACGGGAGCCAAAAGGCCCCCGTTGATGAGAATCGCTGCGATTAACGCGAGCTATCTTCCGCCAGCTTAGCTGACGCATCATCCTGATCGTCATGATGATGGTCGTGCTCTTTCATGGCTTCCGCATGCACGCGTTTGCGCACGCCGAACCAGCCCAGCACCAATACCACCGCAATCAGTGGGATCGATGCAATGGTGTAAGTGCCGTTTGGATAGTCAAACGCCATCAACACCAGCACGCTCACCAGGAACAGCAGCGTCAGCCAGGAGGTGAACGGTGCCCACGGCAGCTTAAAGCTGACGTCTTCCGCTTTACCTTCTTTAATCGCTTTGCGCAGACGCATCTGGCACACCACGATAAAGCCCCACGAAGAGATGATGCCCAGTGAAGCGACGTTCAGTACGATCTCAAATACCTGCGAAGGCACATAGTAGTTGAGCACCACACCGATCACGTATACCGCGATGGTGACGAGGATACCGGCGAATGGCACCTGCTGTTTGCTCATCTTCGACATGAACTGTGGCGCAGAACCGCCCATCGACATGGAACGCAGAATACGACCGGTAGAGTACAAGCCTGAGTTCAGGCTCGACAGCGCCGCACTCAGCACCACGATGTTCATCACGCTACCAATGTACGGCACGCCCAGTTTAGAGAAGAAGGTCACAAACGGACTCTGCCCCGCCTGATAGGCGTTCCACGGCAACAGCAGCACCAGCAGCACCACGGAACCGACGTAGAACAAACCAATACGCCAGATCACACTGTTGATGGCTTTTGGCAGCATGGTTTTCGGGTCTTTACACTCGCCGGCCGCCGTACCCACCAGTTCAATCGAGGCGAAGGCAAATACCACGCCTTGCACTAACACCAGCGCAGGCAGCAAGCCATGCGGGAAGAAGCCGCCGTTGTCCGTGATCAGGTGGAAGCCGGTGGTGTTGCCGTCCAGCGGTTTACCGCTGCCGAGGAACACCACACCGACGATCAGGAACACCACGATCGCCAGCACTTTTACCAGCGCGAACCAGAACTCCATTTCGGCGAACCACTTCACGCCGATCATGTTCATGGTACCGACAATCGCCAGTGCGCCAAGGGCAAACACCCACTGCGGCACATCACCAAACGCGCCCCAGTAGTGCATATACAGCGCAACCGCCGTGATATCCACGATACCGGTCATCGCCCAGTTAACGAAGTACATCCAGCCCGCCACGTATGACGCTTTTTCCCCGAGGAATTCGCGTGCATATGAAACAAAGCTGCCGCTTGATGGACGGTGTAACACCAGTTCGCCCAACGCACGGAGGATAAAGAAGGAGAAGATACCGCACACCAGATAAACCAGTGCCAGAGCAGGACCGGCCATCTGCAAGCGCGCGCCTGCACCAAGGAACAGGCCGGTACCGATGGCACCGCCAATGGCGATCATTTGTACCTGACGGTTACCCATTGCTTTGTGGTAACCGCTGTCGTGGGAATTGAGCCAGCGTCTTTTCGCAGCGCGTTGTTCGGCTGCGGTTTTTTTAGTTGAATTCATAGCTTTCCTGTTTGTCCTGACCATCAATCATCGCCTAACCAATCGTTTGCGTGCGGCGGTGCGAAATGGGGTAAAACCCGCTACCGATACGGCGGAACGATGTCGCGCGGTGAGCCGGGAATTTACGGCGATGAATCCTACCCGTTCTGCATGAACGAAGCAAAAAATACCGTTTGGTTGCACAAGTTGAATTGTAAGAATCGGTCGCGGTGCACAAAAAAAACCGGCCAGTGAATGGCCGGTAAAAGGGGTGGCTACAGGGAAGTACTACTGGAGGGGTTAACGATAAATCTCTGCGGTGCCGCTCCACAGGCTGGAGTCGCCTGGGTTTTGCACGCCTATTACGCGGTAATGGCTGGCGCCCATCTCTTCCGCTTTCTGCGACAGCTGACGGGTTGCGTCATCGAGCGAACCACGCACGCCGCTGACGGAAACGGTGCCGCTGCTTTGCAGGTTTTCCGCCTGCTCAGCACTTAAGGGTTGCGCGGCGAAGGCCGTGAAACTTGCGGTGGCAAGCAGTGCAGCAGTCAGAATGGCAATCGGTGTCTTCATCATTTGCTCCTGTTGTCGTCCGTTCATAAAAGTGATTACGCTGCAAATTATCAGCGATGTAATGAAAAGCAGGCACAGCAGGCGGTAAAGCCGTTCAATAATTCGCCAGCTAACGATATGCAATCCAGGGAAAGGTAAAGAGAAGTGGATTTCTCTGCTAAAAGTAACCTGATGTGACGATTCTGGCTCGCCGTCAGCCTGACGCCGCCTTATAATCCCACGCTCTTATAAGGGTTTTATTGTGATAGTGAAACGTCCTGTTACCCGCACCATGGCCCGTGCTTTGAGCGCGATTGTGTTGTTATCGCTGCTGACCACCGGCCTGGCGCTGTTAACACTCTCCAGCAGTTTGCGTGATGCCGAAGCGGTGAATGTCGCTGGTTCGCTGCGCATGCAAATTTATCGTCTTGCCTGGGATACCACGCGCGATCCGCAGCAGCTGGCACAGCACATCCAAATTTATCAGCAAACCCTCAGCTCACCGGCTTTGCAGCATCTGGAACGCCCGTGGGTGCCGAAGGAAGTCGCCAGCCGCTATCGCTATCTGCGCGATAGCTGGCCGCAGTTGCAGCAAACGTTGCAGCCCGAACGCGCGCAGATCTACCAGCAACGCGTTGCCGGTTACGTCAGTGAGATCGACCGTTTTGTGCTGGCCCTGCAGCATTACGCTGAACTGAAAATGCATCTGGTGGCGGCAAGTAGCCTGTTTGGCTTTCTGGCGATTGTGGCACTGGCGCTGTGGACCATCCGCTTTATTCGTCGCAACGTAGTGCGCCCGCTGGATTCACTGGTCACCGCCAGCCAATACGTTGAGCAGGCGAATTTTAGCTTTCCAGCGCTCCCCGTTTCCCAGCCCACCGAATTGGGCGTACTGGCACAAGCTTTTACACACATGGCTGAACGTCTGCACTCGCATTATCGCCTGCTTGAGCTGGCGGTGCGCAATAAAACGGAAGATCTGACGCAAGCCAACCGCACGCTGAAATTACTCTATGAATGCTCGCAGGTCCTCACCAGCAGCCCACTGAACCCAGAGTTGTTCCAGGGATTGCTGCGGCTGGTTCAACGTCGTGAAGCGTTGACCGTATTGAAAATCACCAGTGACGGCATTGATTTTCAGGCTGGCGTGGCAGAAGACGATCTCGCATGGCAACGTTTGTCGTTGCAACAGGAAGATCAGTCACTTGGTGAACTGTGCTGGCAAACGCGACGAGCGCCTCCAGCCGATGAACTGATGCAAAGCCTGGCCAACATGCTGGCGCGCTCGCTGTGGATCTGGCAGACGCAAAAACAGTACCAGCAGATGCTATTAATAGAAGAGCGATCCACCATTGCGCGTGAACTGCATGATTCGCTGGCGCAGTCGCTCTCTTTCCTGCGCATCCAGCTCACGTTGCTGCGCCGTAATGTCGATAATACCCAGCCTGAGGCGCAATCCATCATTGCAGAATTTGATCGCGCATTGGCCGAGGCCTACCAACAGCTACGCGAGTTACTCACCACCTTCCGTCTGACTATTGAACAGGCAGATTTAGTACAGGCGATGCAGGCAATGATCGCCCCGCTGCAGGAACAATCGCACGCCGCGATCACCTTCGATTATCAATCGGGCCTGCAAACTCTGGATGCTCAACAACAGGTGCATGTGCTGCAGATTGCGCGCGAAGCCCTGTTGAACGCCATTCGCCATGCGCAGGCGCAGCAAATCCATATTTACTATCAGCGCGATGCCGATGCCTCCCATCTGCTGACCATTGAAGATGACGGTTGCGGTATCCGCAGCCTTGAAGAGCCGCCGGGCCATTACGGCCTGACGATTATGGCGGAGCGCGCTGCCCGGCTTTCCGGTAGCTTGCAGGTGACGCCACAGGCACAAGGCACCTGCGTCACGCTGCGTTTCCCGCCACGACCAGCGCACCGGCTGGTTTAACGCGATACACTTACTGTTGAATGGATGTTGACTGGAGAATTTATGGCACCCTCTTCCCTGACTATTATGATCGTGGACGATCATCCGCTGATGCGTCGTGGTATCCGCCAACTGCTGGCACTGGAACCGCGTCTGGAAGTGGTGGCCGAAGCCAACAACGGCACTGAAGCGCTGGCTGAAGCACGTCGCCTGTCGCCCGATGTGATCTTGCTCGATCTGAACATGAAAGGTATGTCGGGTCTGGATACCCTGAAAGCGTTGCGCCATGAGGGCATCGCCTCGCGCATTTTGGTACTGACCGTTTCCGATGCGCGCAATGATATTTACGCCATGATCGATGCGGGAGCCGATGGCTATTTGTTGAAAGACAGCGAGCCGGAGTTACTGCTGGCGCAGGTGATGCGCGGTGCATTGGGTGAGAATGTGTTTAGTGAAGTGGTGGCAGAATATCTGGCGACGCGTCAGCCGAGCGCCAATCCTTTCAAACAACTCACCGAACGTGAACTGGATGTGTTGCAGGAAGTGGCGCGCGGGTTATCCAATAAAGAGATTGCCGCCACCTTGCATATTTCCGAAGAAACGGTAAAAGTGCACATCCGCAACCTGCTGCGTAAACTGGATGTCCGTTCGCGCGTCGCCGCCACGGTGCTATGGCTCGAGAGCCGCAATGTGTAGCAGCGCACAGAAAACCAGCACGACATTTACACTTTCTCCATAATTTATCCACGATTCTCTAATTTGCGCCACGTACAGTAGGCAGCAGCAGGAGTTTTCGGGATAGCACCTTGCACTCCGCCGACGTGAAGCCGATCGCGCTTCACGTTTTACATAATAAAAGTTAAAAATACGCAGCTGAGGAGTGTCGGTTCCATGTCGAATTTTTTTATCGACCGCCCCATTTTTGCCTGGGTTTTGGCTATTTTGCTTTGTCTGTGCGGCACACTAGCGATCATTTCCCTGCCCATTGAGCAGTATCCCGATCTCGCACCGCCTAACGTGCGTATTACTGCCAACTATCCCGGTGCCTCTGCGGAAACGCTGGAGAATACCGTCACCCAGGTTATCGAACAGAACATGACCGGCATCGATAACCTGATGTATATGTCCTCCAACAGCAGTAATACCGGTCAGGCGCAAATCACCCTCACCTTTACCGCTGGCACTAATCCTGATGAAGCCCGCCAGCAGGTGCAAAACCAGTTGCAAACCGCACTGCGTAAATTGCCCGCCGCCGTTCAGTCTCAGGGCGTAACGGTGAATAAAACCGGTGACAGCAATATCCTGATGATTGCGTTTGTCTCTACCGACGGAAGTATGGACAAACAGGATATTTCAGATTATGTCGCCAGTAACATTCAGGATCCGCTGAGCCGCATCGATGGTGTGGGTCAGGTTGATGCCTATGGCTCGCAATATGCGATGCGTATCTGGCTCGATCCCAACAAGCTGATCGCCTATGCGTTGACCACCGATGATGTAGTGACGGCGATTGAATCGCAAAACACCCAAGTCGCGGTCGGTCAGGTCGGCGGCTTGCCATCGGTGGATAAACAAGCTCTGAATGCCACCGTCAATGCGCAGTCCATGTTGCAGACACCAGATCAGTTCAAGGCCATCACGCTGAAAACCAACAGCGACGGTTCGGTGGTGACGCTGGGTGATGTGGCTGACGTGGCGATGGGGGCGGAAAAATATGACTTCCTCAGCCGCTACAATGGTCAGCCGGCGTCCGGTCTCGGCATTAAGCTGGCGTCCGGTGCCAACGAAATGAACACCGATAAGTTGGTGCGCGCTCGTGTTGAAGAGCTATCGCGTTACTTCCCGCACGGGCTGGAAGCCAAAGTGGCTTATGAAACCACGCCGTTCGTAAAAGCCTCGATCACCGATGTGGTGAAAACGTTGTTGGAAGCGATTCTGCTGGTGTTCCTGGTGATGTATCTGTTCCTGCAGAACTTCCGCGCCACGCTGATCCCGACCATTGCCGTGCCGGTAGTGCTACTCGGCACCTTTACGGTGCTGTATGCCTGCGGATTCAGTATCAACACGCTCACCATGTTCGCCATGGTGCTCGCCATCGGCCTGCTGGTGGATGATGCCATCGTGGTGGTGGAAAACGTCGAGCGCATCATGAGTGAAGAAGGACTTTCACCGCGCGCCGCGACGCGAAAATCGATGGGCCAGATTCAGGGCGCGCTGGTCGGCATTGCGTTGGTGCTGTCGGCGGTATTCGTGCCGATGGCCTTCTTCGGCGGCACCGTGGGCGCCATCTATCGCCAGTTCTCGATAACCATTGTGTCGGCGATGGTGTTGTCGGTGCTGGTGGCGATGATTTTGACGCCAGCCCTGTGCTCGACGCTGCTGAAGCCATTGGAACAAGGCCATCATCATGGACGTCGCGGTTTCTTTGGCTGGTTTAACCGCACCTTCAACGCCAGCGCGGAACGCTATGAACGCGGTGTCGCACGTATTTTGATGAAGGGCGGACGCTGGCTGGTGCTCTATCTCGGCATCATCGGTGTGATGGCATTTCTGTTTATCAAGCTGCCGACCTCGTTCCTGCCGCTGGAAGACCGTGGCGTATTCCTGACGCAGGTGCAGCTGCCGCCGGGCGCGACGTTAGAGCAAACCTCCAACGTGGTGGCGAAGGTCGAGAACTATTACATGACCGCCGAGAAAGACAACGTGCTGTCGGTGTTCTCAACTATCGGTGCCGGTCCGGGCGGTAATGGCCAAAACGTGGCGCGCCTGTTTGTACGCTTAAAAAACTGGGAAGAGCGTCCGGGAAGCGATCGCACCTCGTTCGCCATCATCGAGCGCGCCACCAAAGCCTTCCATAAAATTAAAGAGGGTCGCGTGATCGCCAGCAGTCCACCAGCCATCACCGGCATGGGCAGCTCGTCCGGCTTTGATATGGAATTGCAGGATCACGGTGGCGTTGGTCACACCCAGTTAATGGCGATGCGTGACAAGCTGCTGGAACTGGCCGACAGCAATCCAGCGCTGTCTCGCGTGCGTCACAACGGTCTGGATGACAGCCCGCAGCTGCAGATTGATGTCGATCAGCGCAAAGCACAGGCGCTGGGGGTTTCGCTCGATACCATCAATGACACGCTGACCACCGCCTGGGGTTCGACTTACGTCAATGACTTCCTCGATCGTGGTCGCGTGAAAAAGGTGTATGTGCAGGCAGGAGCGGAATTCCGCATGCTGCCGGGCGACATCAACAAATGGTACGTGCGCAACAGCAGCGGCAGCATGGTGCCCTTCTCCGCCTTTGCCACCAGCCGTTGGGAAACCGGTTCGCCGCGTCTCGAACGTTACAACGGTTACTCATCGCTGGAGATCGTTGGCGAAGCCGCTAATGGCGTCAGTAGCGGTACCGCGATGGATGTGATGGAGAAACTGGTGGGCCAGCTGCCGTTGGGTGTGGGCTTCCAGTGGACCGGCGCATCTTATCAGGAACGTCTCTCAGGTTCTCAGGCCCCGGCGCTGTATGCGATTTCGCTGCTGGTGGTGTTCCTGTGTCTGGCCGCGCTATACGAGAGCTGGTCGATTCCATTCTCGGTGATGCTGGTAGTGCCACTCGGTGTGGTCGGAGCGCTGGTGGCAACCTGGATGCGCGGGCTGGAGAACGACGTGTACTTCCAGGTGGGCTTGCTCACCGTGATTGGCTTGTCGGCGAAGAACGCCATCCTAATCGTGGAATTCGCCAATGAGATCAACAGCAAAGGACGCGAGCTGATGGAAGCCACGCTGGAGGCATCACGTCAACGCCTGCGCCCGATTTTGATGACCTCGCTGGCCTTTATCTTCGGCGTACTGCCGATGGCCATCAGCAGCGGCGCCGGTTCCGGCAGCCAACATGCGGTCGGTACAGGCGTAATGGGCGGGATGATATCTGCCACGGTATTAGCGATTTTCTTCGTACCGCTGTTCTTTGTGCTGGTGCGTCGTCGCTTCCCGTTAAAAGAGAAGTCACACGATTAAAACCTGAAATAAAACGGGGCCACGATATTCGCGGCCCCGTTCTTATTTGGATTGAATTACAGCAAGTTGGGAGTGCCCTGCTTTTCTCTTCGCGATTACTTACTACGTAACATCGCTTCAATAAATTCTTTCCAGTTCCCCAATTCGGTGTCGACCATCATACCCTCTCTTATTGTAGTGGTGATTCTACGCCGATTTTTTCTACAGGTGAATACGTTTCCACCACTCAACACTATCGGCAAAAGCGCAAAAAACCTTCAATTTGCCGAAAATGCGTACTGACGCACATTTCAGCAACCCGTTAACACCACAGGGAAAAATCACTGACGTTATCGGGTAGCACATTTTCTCGGTTAGGATAATTCTTAGGAGACTGATGATGCCGCAGGCGACTATTAAGGTCGTTAATGAAAACGTTTACTGGATCTAATTGAATGAAATAGTTTGCTGGCAATATGTGTGACAGGCGAAGAAAAAACATTAGCAAAAGCAATGAATAGCTAAAATAAAACAAATTCAAGTTAAGCCACCATAATCATAACTTATTGTTTTAAATAAAAATCACAACCCTGTGAGAAAAATTCACATATAGCAATATAATTTAGAAAATATTACTATAGACAGAAAATTCTTAGTCTCTTTTGGGGATAAAAGTGAGCCTTTTACTAACAAATCCTTATCGTATACTGGGGCTTCAAGCAACGGCATCACGCAGGGAAATGACCAAACGTATCGATGATTTGCTGGCGCGTGTTGAGATTGGAAAATTTAAACACTACCCTTTGGACTGTGCAAATCAATACTCACTGATTCGCAATCAGGAATCGATTAATCACGCTATACATCAGTTAGAAAGCGAGGAGAACAAGTTATTCTTTTCACTCTTTTGGTTCATCAGTTTCGATAGTGTCGATGAGTTAGCACTCGAATGTCTGGAAAATGGGCAATATGATAAAGCGAGTGATTTTTGGCAAAAACAGATTGAAAAAACAGATTCACCAAAATTCTCTTGGTTAATAAATCATTCAACACTCCTTCTATTAAAATCTTTGGACAGTGCCCTACCTAATAACTACATTGCAAAGGCTATGCAACTTCTTGGGCAAGTACTGAGCACACAGCTATCAAACATCAAAGAAGCCATAAATATCACGAGCGAAATTGATGAAAGAAAATTAATATTTAAAATAACTGATCATGTAAGAGAATTCATTGATCAGCAATCGTCAAAGATCGGGATGAAAAGAGTTAATTTACAAGATACTTTCAAGTATTTCCCCATGGAAGCTTTACAACACTTGATTAGCAAAGAGATTTCATTCCCACTACAAAAAATAGAGAATTCCATTGAGTACAGTGAATTAAAACGCAAAGAAAAGAACAAGATAGAAATTTACCATTGTAATGCGTTGTTATCCTGTGAGAAAGAGGTAGAGAATCTCAAGCCTTATACAGAAAACTATCGCGTTAAAAGCACGCTCAATGCTTATGCTGATGAAATATTAGATTGCGCCATCTTCGCTAACAATCAGTTAGAAGATACAGCGCTTGCGGTCCGTCTGGTAGAGCATGCTGTCCGCATGCCATCATGGGATGCCACGCGACTTCGCATTGAAGAAAACAAAACTATTCTTGATAACAATCTTCTGCATGAAAATTCTCAACAAGAATATAAAAAAATAATCAACTTTGCTCAAAGTACAACATCATCGCTAGCACATGCAAGAATAAAAATAAACGTTATAAAAGATGACCTGGACAAAATTAAGCATGAGAGTGATGAATTCACTACTGCATCATCTATTTGTGCCAACGTCATGCTGGATTATCTAGTTGATATTTTCAATCAAGAATTTCAGCTATTCGAAAAAAACACAAAACCAGACCCAGTTAAACTAAAAAAATTTTTATCAATAGCATTGGATATTAAAGAGCTAACAGCGTCACTTAAAAAATTCATTTTAAACAGAGACACTAGAGACAGGATTGACAAAAATTTAGCAACAGTAAGCAACGTAAGCAATCAATTGAATGAAGTTTATCAAAAAATGGGATCGCGCGGAAAACCGGAAAAGTCCTCCAATGAAACAATCAAGACATTAATTGGATGGGGTATATTCATTTTCATTATCATTTCTATTTTAAAAAAATAAGTTAAATAAATGAAAAATAAAATATTAGCACTATTAATAGTATCTACATGCACTGTTCAGGCAGAGGAAATTTCTTCAGCTAACCAGCAAGAATTCCTCTTACAACAAAAGCTACTTAAAACCGTCAGACAGCAACTCACTAACACTCGAAAAGAAGTTACTCGATTACAAAAGTCAATAGCTACACAAAGAAGTGAAAGCCGTCAAAGCCTGGCTAAACTCAATGAGTCATTTGAGCAACGTCTGAATGAGCAAAATGCATTGCTGATACAGTTAAATGACGAGCTGAAAACACATACAGAAAAGATAGAACAACTCGGTATAACTGACAGTAAAAATGAGGTAAAAGCACAGCAACTTGTAAATAGGGTTAATTCAAGCAATGCAAACTTCACTCAACTTATTACTTCGCGTTCATTGTGGGCAGTGATTGGTGCAGGTGCATTTTTGATAATGCTGATTGGCATTACTTTTTATAACCATCGCAGCATAAAATTCATAAAAAATAGCAGCACTGAAGCATTTGAAAATACAATGACTCGCCTCAATGAGATTGAAGAAAGCAGAATTGATGGTGAGATGAAGTGGGTTGAGAGTTTGAATGAAATTGTTGAAAGCTATAAAAACATGACTTCTTCTATACAGCCGGTAGTGCAACCCAACCACCAACTACCAATTAAAGTTGCAGATGAAATCTTCCGCATGCGCAAACGTCTGGCAGCATTGCCTGAAGAAACGAAGGGGCTAAAGCCACTTAATAAATCACTCGAGCGGCTTGAGAGTGAATTGGATGATATGGGTTATGAAATAGTTGACCATACTGCAATGGCATATAATGAAAATATGGCCGTGAATTCAAAGATAATAGCCTCTGATTTAATATCAACTGGTTGCAGTATAATAACAAAAGTAATCAGCCCTCAAATTAACTACCAGGGTACACTAAATCGCATGGCTAATGTAGAAGTTAGCGTTGGATAAAAAGGAAACTAAAATGCGTCAAAAGATTGATTTCGGTATTGATTTGGGAACAACAAACTCCGCAATCGCTAAAATGGAAAGTGGTGAACTGCTTATAGTAAAGTCTGACTTCCAGATGGACACAACACCATCATGTGTGTCTTTTAACAAAAAGAAAACAACTTTTGTTGGAATGACCGCCGCAAACTTAATTAGCAAAGAAAAAATAGAATCTTTTAAAAACAATAAAGCATATAGTGCAAATGGCTATGCAGAATTTAAGAGAACCATGGGGACGGATCAGTCATATTATTCTTCTAATATGGATAAAAACTTCACTTCAGAAGATTTATCATCAGAAGTATTAAAAAAACTTAGAGATTATGAAAGTGCTGAAAAAACAAGCACCGCAGTAATTACTGTACCAGCCATGTTCAAACAAAGCCAACTAGATGCAACTCAGCGCGCGGCTGAATTGGCGGGATTTCAGTATTGTGAGCTATTACAAGAGCCTATAGCCGCTTCAATAGCATATGGAATTAAAACTGCACAAGAAAATGGATATTGGCTTGTTTTTGATTTCGGTGGAGGAACTTTTGATGCTGCATTGATGCATGTTGAAGAAGGAATTATGAAAGTGATTGACACTGAAGGAGATAACCATTTAGGCGGTAAAGATATTGATAACGCAATCGTCGATCACCTCATAATCCCAAAAATAGTGCATCAATGTGATTTAAGTGAAACAATGCGTAATCCTCAGCATGTGGACTTATTACGACAAGCCGTGAAAACTCATGCTGAACAAGCAAAAATAGCTTTATCATCTAAACAAGATTGGAATTACTACCTTGAAGATCTTGGTGAAGATGATGATGGAGAAGAGATTGAAGCTGATATAGAGATCTCCCTAAACGAATATGAAATAGTATGCGAGCCGATTTTCCAGAAAGCCATCGACATTGTTTCCAATGTTCTTTCTCGTAATCGACTGAACAAAAGTGATTTACAAACATTAATTCTGGTCGGCGGTCCAACTTTCTCACAAACATTGCGCCGTATGCTCAAAGAGCAGATCACTAACAACGTGGATACCAGCATAGATCCTATGACTGCCGTTGCAAAAGGGGCAGCAATGTTCGCTGCAACCCGTGACATTCCGCTCTCGTTACAAACCCGCGACACTTCAAAGGCACAATTAAGCCTAAAGTATAGCGACACTACAGTTGAGCAGTACGTCAATCTAGGTATTCGTATTGACCGCGATAAATCCAGCGCCAATTTACCCGTCACTTTCTCACTAGAAGTAGTGCGCGGTGATAACGCCTGGACATCAGGTAAAATCACAATAGAAGATGATGCAGAATTACTGGAGCTAATGCTCAATGAAGGAAAATCAAACCTCTTCACGCTTAGGCTCAGCGCGCCTGATGGTACAGCCATACCCTGTGAGCCGGCTAATTTGACAATCATTAGTGGTTTGAAGATTGCCAATGCCACGTTGCCTTATGCTATCGGCCTTGAAATATTTGATTCGGAACATGAATCTGAAGGTGTCTCGCCTATTCCTGGCTTAGAAAAAAATTCCACTCTGCCCGCAAAAGGCACGATAAAACTCAAAACATCCAAAACGATTCGTCCTGGTAATCGTCAAGATCGATTGATAATCCCTGTATTTGAAATAGCAAGTGGGTTTGAAAATGATTTTAGCCGGGCTATTTTGAACAATTTCCATAGTAAAGTGATTATAACCGGAGACGACTTCCCATCTTTATTGCCTGAAGGCAGTGATGTTGAAGTAATGCTTAATATTGATGCCTCGCGCCGTACTAAAGTCTCCGTTTATATTCCAGCTTTTGATGAAAGCTTTGATTTCGTAGTCGAGTCACGCATTGAAGAAGAACTCGATGCCGCAGGGTTGCATCAGCAACTTAAAGAAGCTCGCAATTCCGCGCTATTGCTGTCAGAAGATGGTAACGCAGAAGCCGAGCAGCAGATCTCTATTCTCGATGACGCTGAAGATTTGTTAGAGAGCAGAGGACAGGAACGCGACACCAAAGAGCAGGTTAAAGATAAAATCCAAAAAGCCTTCCTCACCCTTGATAAGCACAGCAAGAAAAATCCCTGGACTCTTGCTCAAGGTGAATTGCAACGTGAACTGCAGAAATTGGCTGAGCAGCAACAGTTGAATGGTTCGCAGGAAGGACAAGCTGCTTTAAGACGTTTCCAGCAAGAAGCTCAGCGAATCATAGCTAAGGAGGATACTAAGTCTGCAAAAAATCTTGCAAAAGATATCAGCGATACTCACATCCAGTTAGAAATGCAGGACATACGCTTCTGGGTCGGCTTTGTATATTATCTGGACGAGGAGTTTGAGAATATAACATGGCTCGATAAGCAAGCAGCCTGGCAAGGCATCCAGCAACTGAAACAATTGCTGGATGTGAATCCAGAATTGCAACGTTTGAAAACTGCAGTACAGTCGGTGATGCAATTAATGCAAAATGAAAGCCGTTCTGCCCTCAATGGCAGATTCAATACCACACTACTGCATAAGTAAATAACCATAATGAGACAGAGTACTTTTCACAAACTATCCCGAATCGACGAGCAGTTCGAGGTACTAAATTATCTTGGAATGCATGATCATTGTGAGTGTTATCGAGTAATCGATAAAGATAAACAGGTTTATTTCCTAAAGTTTATCTCATCCGAACAGACTATACTTATTGATATGGATTCACTTTCCAGAGATCTCGAAAAAGTCAGTCGATGGAAAAGCGACCGTTTGATGCAATACTCAACGCTACATGAGTGCAAATCGTTTCAATCAGGTTTCTATTTCTTAATTGATTTTGTTTCTGGCGAATCTCTCAGGGAACTCTTGCTGCGTGAAAGTACACTATCTCTGCATCAAACCAGCCAATTCGGGTTAGATCTCACCCAGTGCTTAATAGAAATAAAACAAAACACAGGAGAACAAGCTGATATGCTTGCATCTCCTGAAAACGTATTTATTCGCCATGACGAACTACTACTTCGTGCTTATTGGCAGCCTATTTTAGTTAGTCATTATGTAAGTAATACGGAGAGAAACTATTCCGAAAATATAAACCTTGCGTACAACAACTTTGATTACTCAAATATTGAACGGCGAACTATTTATTCCATCACTACTCTACTATACCGTTGTTTGAATGGACATTTCCCATTCAATTATGATATTGACTGGCAAGAAAACACCGCTGAAAATATTGAATTAATTATCATAACCACTCGCAACTCGCAGCCACCTCGGTTAAGTAGCACGCAGGCATCACGTACATCCGTCAAATTACAATCCTTATTTGATAAGATATTTTCACATTCAGTTTTTCCAATCGAAAATTTTCATAATCAGTTAGTTAATGTACAAACTAGCATGTTTGATTTTATGATCCATCACCATAGTGAGGATATTCAACTGCCTGAAAGCAGCTCTCGCAGACCAAAAAATGAGCAATCCAATATGGCAGGACTCTCTGCCGTTGCTGGACTGCCAGATTTAAAGGCGCTTCTACATAAAGATATTATTTCTCCGCTTAGAGATAAAGATATCTACCATGAGTACGGCATCCAGCCTCTCAACGGTATGTTGCTATATGGCCCTCCGGGTTGCGGTAAAACTTACCTCGCACAAAAACTTGCTGAAGAGTTGAATTATTTTTATCTGGAGATTAAACCTTCAGATCTTGCAAGCACCTACATTCACGGTACACAAGAAAAAATAGGAAAGCTTTTCAGGCGTGCTAAAGCAAATGCCCCATCACTCATTTTTATTGATGAAGTTGATGCTATTTTACCAGACCGTGAGACTCATGCTGGTAACACTCATTATGCTGCTGAAGTGAATGAGTTTTTAGCGCAAATGACAAACTGTAGTGAGCGCGGGATTTTTATCATCGCAGCGACTAATCGCCCAGAAATGATCGACAAGGCCATCCTGCGCACAGGGCGGCTGGATAAGCTGATATACATGGGTTTACCTGACTTCACTGCTCGCTATGAAATGTTTGCTTTATTGCTGCGCAATCGCCCAACGCTTCACCTTGACCTTAATACGCTTGCACTCCTCACAGAGGGATACGTTTCAAGTGACCTCGTGTTTATGGTTAATGAAGCAGCCAAACTCGCGCTTGAAAAACGCGAACCTATTTCAAATCAACATTTAGATCGAATACGCAGTTCATTTCGCCCCTCAGTGAGTCTGGAGCAGGTTGCAAGTTACGAAGACTTTCACTCTCGCCAGTAGTGTTTGTTGGGGACTGCGTGATAAATGACACTATCAGGCAGTCGTCCATCATTGTTACAATCCCCCCCAACTTCAACTTCCTCTGTCAGTTGGTTCATCCTTCTGACGTCGTTTAGGGTAGCAACTGGACTATGGCCTTCACGCTGTACGGCATCAAAAATTGCGACACCATAAAAAAAGCACGCAACTATTTAGCAGAATCCGGCACCGACTATCGTTTTCACGATTATCGCGTGGATGGCATCGATGATGCACTGCTGCAATCGTTTATCGACCAGCTTGGCTATGAAGTGCTGCTGAATACGCGCGGCACCACCTGGCGCAACCTGCCGGAAGCAGAGCGTGCAGCGGTGACCGATGCGGCCAGCGCGAAAGCGGTGATGCTCGCCCAGCCTGCCATTATCAAACGTCCGGTATTGTCTGCGCCAAATGGCGACTTGCTGGTCGGTTTTAAAGATTCCCTTTATCACGCGTTTATCCAGGAGAAGTCATAACATGTTCTGTCCGGTCATTGAGCTGGCTCAACAGCTTATTCGTCGCCCGTCACTGAGTCCGGATGATGCCGGTTGTCAGGCGCTGTTAGTGGCGCGTCTGGAAGCGATTGGCTTTACGGTCGAACAGATGCACATCGGCGATACACTGAACTTCTGGGCCACGCGCGGTCAGGGCGAAACGCTGGCGTTTGCCGGTCACACCGATGTGGTGCCACCGGGTGATGCCAACCGCTGGATTAGCCCGCCGTTTGAGCCTTCGATTCGTGATGGCATGTTGTTTGGCCGTGGCGCCGCTGACATGAAAGGTTCGCTGGCGGCGATGGTGGTGGCCGCAGAACGTTTTGTCGCGGCTAATCCGCAACATAAAGGACGTCTGGCATTTCTGATCACGTCCGATGAAGAAGCCAGCGCGGTTAACGGCACGGTGAAAGTGGTTGAACGTCTGATGGCGCGCAACGAGCGCATGGATTATTGCCTGGTGGGCGAGCCTTCCAGTACCGAAATCGTTGGCGACGTGGTGAAAAACGGCCGTCGCGGTTCAATGACCGCCAATCTCACTATCCACGGTGTGCAGGGCCACGTTGCCTATCCTCATCTGGCAGATAACCCGGTGCACCGCGCAATGCCAGCATTGAATGGGCTGGTGGCCACCGAATGGGATCAGGGCAACGAATTCTTCCCGCCAACCAGCATGCAGATTGCCAACGTCCAAGCTGGCACCGGCAGCAATAACGTGATTCCTGGTGAATTTTTCGTGCAGTTTAACTTCCGTTTTAGCACCGAACTCACCGATCAGATGATCAAAGATCGCGTTGCGGCGCTGCTGGATCGCCATCAGCTGCGTTACACGCTGGAGTGGAATGTTTCCGGTCAACCATTCCTGACAACGCGTGGCAAACTGGTTGATGCCGTGGTAAATGCTGTCGCGCACTATAATGAAATTAAGCCACAGTTGCTGACCACAGGCGGTACCTCAGACGGACGCTTTATCGCTCGGATGGGTGCGCAGGTCGTGGAACTGGGCCCGGTGAATGCCACCATTCATAAGATCAATGAGTGCGTGAAAGCATCAGATTTGCAGATGCTGAGTCGTATGTACCAGCGCATCATGGAACAGCTGATCGCTTAAGCACGCTAAAGGAGCAATGGGATGGAATTCTTTAAAGAGTACTGGTGGATCTTAGTGATCCTGCTGATGATCGGTATTTTAATGAACGTTTATAAAGACTTAAAACGTATCGATCATAAAAAATTCATGGATAACAAACCGGATTTACCACCGCATCGCGACTTTAACGATAAATGGGATGACGATGACGACTGGCCGAAGAAGAAATAATTGCGGTTAGCCCCTTCCCAGTAAACGTAGCGGCGTGATGCGTCGTGCATCTGATAGCAAAATAGCTTCAGAAATGCGCGATTTGTCTCGCCGTTACGTTAAGAGCAACCCTCGCTGTTCAACCATCACATCATCATGATGACATCATCATCGCCCGGTTTAGCACCGCTAAGCGCCTCGTCGAAATAACGACGCGGAATGGTATAACGCAGGTGATTCAACGCCAGCTGCATGCTGCGATCGTCAATCGCGTGCGGTAAGTCATCCACCACATCCAGCGTCACATCGCCTCCCAGCGCGGTTAAGCGCTGCAAAGCGGCCTGAGCATGCTCCAGCGGGATCTGATCATCATAATCACCGTGGATCAGGTGGATGGTATTCCGTGAACTGACGCGCTCCGGCAGCGTGCTGTAACGACCGCTAAACACAATCGCGCGTCCTGCCAGATCGGCATGGGCTTTAACGCCCTCCAGCACCATGGTGCCACCCTGCGAAAAGCCCACCAGCGCGGTCGCTTCCGGCCGAACACCCGATGCCTGCTGCCAGTGACGCACCGATTCCACAAACATCGGCATCACGGCATTGACGCCCTGCTGTTCCGAACGATCATGCGCGGGAATATCCGCAAACCATTGGCGACCCTGCGGCTCGCTAGCCGGATAGGGCGCACCCACCGACACAACGAACGCTTCCGGAAACGCTTTAGCAAACCAGTTGCCCACTTGCGCCATCGAATCAGGGTTGTCATTCACGCCGTGATACAGCAAAAACAGCTGCGCAGCGTGTGTCGGTTGCTGAACAATTACATATCGTAGTGCCATAAGATCCTCCTCAAATCACTATACGCCGCTGAGGCGGGAGTGATATTGGGAAAATTTGAACGAGATAATGGATTTATTGCAACGATGCCAACTGCTGCTGCCACTGTTTCGCCCGACTGGCATCGCACTGAATCAATGCCTCAACCGTCTCCTGGCGTAAGCGTTGCACCAAAGCTTTACGACCACTAAGACCCGCTTGCTGTGCTACGGCACTCAGCGGTTGTTTTTGCACAAGGATGGCTTCAAGCAGCGGTTGCGAGGAGGCTCGCACTAGGCGCTGTAAAGCGGCATAGCTCGCTTCATACGGCCGCTGCGCCCAGGCGAAGCCTGCCAGCAGCGGCCAGTCATCTTCGTTAAGCGTCTGAGGGAAATCGGTCGTCTCGAAGGGAAGATCAATAATGTCGCGCAGCCACACCGCATCACGCGCAAATCGCTGAGCCGCTTGCTGCTGCAGTCGTTCTCCTGCCGGCGTTAAGGCGCGTATCGCCATTGCGGCATAGCAGCCGCTGCTGGCTTCACGCTGTGAGCCAATGCGCACCAGGGTAAATCCACAGCGCTGCCAGAACTGCCACAGCGTTTCGGTATAGCCAAAACTTACGGAAAGGAAATCGCACCCATCGGCCTGCTGATGTGCTGCGGCAACCAGCGCGCTGCCAATACCGCGTTGCCGTTGTGCGGCTAACACGGCGATACGACTGATGCGCTGAGAGCGTAAGGTGGCGGCTTCTGCATATCCCGCATGGGCTGCCAGTGACTGAGCGACCAGATTACCGCGCGGGCGACGTAAACCCGCCCACACCGCCTCTGCCAGCGGCTCATCTAATCCGCCCTCTTCCACCAGCCACAGAGCGCCGACAATATTTTCTGACGTGCCCGCTAGCCAGAAGCGCATGCCCGGCGCATCCAGCATGCGGCGGAGATCCAGAGGAGAAGTGCGATAGTGTGCGCTCGCCAGCAGACGATAACCGGCTTCCAGCACCCCTTGCTCTGGCGTGGCCGGGAAAATCGTTACCTCGCCCTGAAGTTCGCTTTCTGCCGCATCCTCAAACAGTAACGCCCGGCTTAGCCACTGTTCCAGCGGATCGTTGGCAGACCAGCGCAGCGGTTCATCGAGCTGGAAATGTTGTACCTGCGGCAAGGTGGCACAAAAACGCAGCATAAAGCCACGTCCGGTGCCTTCGTAACCCTGCACGGTAGTGGTCATCAACACGCGCGGAAAACGTTGAACCAGCTGTTGTAACAACGGCGCGGGGATAGCAGCCGCCTCATCAATAATCAGCCACTGCGCAGACGGAACGCTATCCGCCGCGAGGATGGCATCCGGCGCCATAAAGTGAAAATGCTCACCAGCAAACGCCGCCAGCACGTCAGTCGAGACTTTGGCAGGTGCCGTCACCAGGCAGTGCTGATTATGCTGCGCCAACATCCCGGCCAGCGCCGATTTGCCTCGCCCGCGCGCGGCAGTGATCACCGCCACGCCAGAGGGCATCGTCAGCAATTGTTGCAGGATCCTCGCCTGCTGCTGCGGAGCCTGGCAGTGCCACTCGGGTAAATCCAGTAATGCAGGTGTGCGCGCAGGTTGATACTTGTGCAGTAATTCGGATGCTCGCTCAGAATGATGCTGGTGCAGCATTGCGGGTGCGCGCTCAGGTCGATGCTGATGCAATAATTCGGGCACGCGCGCAGACTGATGCTGGTGCAGTAATTCGGATGCTCGCTCAGGTTGATGCTGGTGCAGCAATGCGGGTGCGCGCTCAGGCTGATGCTGATGCAGTAATTCGGGTGCGCGCGTAGGCTTCTGGTGCTGGTGCTGGAGCTGGTGCTGGTGCTGGTGCTGGTGCTGGTGCAGCAACATGACCTGCTGATCCTGCTCCATCAACAGTTGCAGGTGGTGAATAAAATGGGGCGTGGCGATAGGTTCAGCGACATCGGCCCAGCGCAGGCTATCGCAATCCGGTTGCATGGCCCAGTCTTGCCACGGCGGCGTCAGTAGCAACAACCAGCTTCCCGCACGCAACGTGCCTGCCAAAGCCGCAAAGGCCTCAGCATGGAAACCGCTGCGCGCATCGAAAATCGCATGCTGGAATTCACGCCCCAATAGCGTGCGCAGCGCAGCGGGTGCTACGCGGTGAGGGAAATCATCGCTGTTGCTGAGTGTGAGCCAGTCGCCAGGCAGCGCCGCACGCCACTCAAATGCCTGCAGCAGCGCCCAGTCAGCTTCACCGGAGACGACGCACAAGCGTCGAATACCCGCACGCTGCATCGCGGCGGTGATATCAACTAACTGCATCAGTTAGAAGCGAAGGTGTTGCAGTCGCCGGGATTGCCGCTGTCGAAACCGCGTTTGAACCAGGTGTAACGCTGCTGCGAAGTGCCGTGCGTGAAGCTATCCGGCACTACGCGCCCCTGGCTTTTTTGCTGCAGCCGGTCATCACCAATTGCTTCTGCGGTGTCCAGCGCTTTCTTGAGGTCGCCCACTTCCAGCATATTTTGCTGCTGCACATAATGGCCCCACACGCCGGCAAAGCAGTCCGCCTGCAACTCCATTTTCACCGACAGCTGATTGGCCTGCGCCTGAGTGGCACCCTGCTGCATCTGACGCACTTTAGGCTCGATGCCCAGCAGTTTCTGGATGTGATGGCCGACTTCATGGGCAATCACATAGCCCTGCGCGAAGTCTCCGCCCGCACCCAGCTTGGTTTTCATATCATCGTAAAACGAAAGATCGATATAGACAGTTTGATCTGCTGGGCAGTAGAACGGTCCCATCGCAGACTGGCCGGTGCCGCAGCTGGTCGAGGTAGCATTGCGATACATCACCAGCTTAGGCGGTACATACTGTTTGCCCATCTTCTGGAACAGCGTGCCCCAGGTCTCTTCGGTAGTCGCAAGAATCACCTTGGTGAATTTGGCATCCTCATTGTCCTGCGCTGAGTTAACCGGGCGCTGCTGCTGTTGCGTTACCGGCGTGCCGCCTTCCAGCAGCGCGGTGAGGTCGTAACCGTAATAACCCGCCACTGCCACCACAATCAGCAGAATTATGCCGCCTTTGCCGCGCGGTAAACGGATTTGCCGCCCGCCGCCGCCACCCATTCCGGGTGAATCATTGCGACGATCTTCTACATTGTCGCTTTCACGACGACCTTGCCAGCGCATGGCTCGCTCCTGTTAAAAGGTTTTGCATGATTTTAGTTGGCGGCATCGCTAATCACCAGCGTTGCGGCGCTAGCGTCGCGAGATTGAGAGAAAGGAGGCGTATTAGACAAAGTGCAGGAAGGGTAGAAACAGAAAAGGCCGTCATCGATGACGACCTTTCATTTATCGCGACACCCTGTTTACCGTGCGCAGGAATGCACACCGGAAAACAGGGTTGAAGACTTAATCCAGCTTCACACCCAGGCGGTGTGCCACTTCTTCATACGCTTCAATCAGGCCGCCGAGGCTCTGACGGAAACGGTCTTTGTCCATTTTGTCCATGGTCTCTTTGTCCCACAGACGCGCGCCGTCTGGCGAGAACTCATCGCCCAACGTCACTTCACCATTGAACAGACCGAACTCCAGTTTGAAGTCGACCAGGATCAGACCCGCGTCATCAAACAGTTTGCTCAGGACGTCGTTGGCTTTGAAAGTCAGTTCCTGCATGCGTGCCAGATTGGCTTTGCTGACCCAACCAAAGGTCTCGCAGTAGGATTCGTTTACCATCGGGTCGTGTTTGGCGTCATCTTTTAGGAAAAGATCAAACAGCGGTGGATTGAGCAGCATGCCCTCTTCCACGCCCAGACGTTTTACCAGCGATCCTGCCGCACGGTTGCGTACCACGCACTCCACCGGCACCATCTCCAGCTTTTTCACCAGCGCTTCGTTATCGGAAAGCAGCGCTTCCATCTGGGTCGGAATGCCCGCTTCCTGCAATTTGGTCATGATGAAATGGTTGAACTTGTTGTTCACCATTCCTTTACGATCAAATTGCTCGATTCGTGCACCGTCTCCTGCTGACGTATCGTTGCGGAATTCAAGTACCAGCAGATCCGGATTGTCGGTGCTGTATACGGTTTTCGCTTTACCGCGATACAACTCAGCTCGCTTTTGCATCTCATTAACTCCAAACATGAAAGAACCCGTGTTCAGCGGTGTTTCACCGCGCGACGACCGCCTGACGCAATCGTTTACTTCGCCGGGCGCTATTATGCCAAAATCAAAACAAAAAGGCCGGAGAATCTCCGGCCCTTTGGCAATTTATTTGTTCAGTGCACCCTGGAACACGGCCACCAGCGCGTCATTCTGCGCCTGAGTGAGCACGTGGCCCTTAGGATCAATGAACTGCAGACTACTGCGGTTATCCAGATCGCCAACCTGCAATTTGTAATCGCCGTTTGGCAGCTCAGGATCTTTCGCACCAATCGCGTCAAACGCGCTGCTGCCTGGCTGTTTGTAGGTCACTTTCAGACTACCCTGCGAGCGGTTGTCATCGGTCACTTCCATGCCCACACGTTTCAGCGCCGCTGGCAGACGCTGCCAGGTAACGTTAAACGGTGAACGCAGTACCAGCAGTGGCAAGCCGGTATCATCTGCGCCGCTCTGGACATCAATCTGTCCAGTCGCACGGCCTGCAGCGGCATCGGCGCTGGCGGTCTCAATCTTATCCAGACCGGTGCTGATGTCGTTCAACATCTGGCCGGTATAGCGTTGGATCTGTGCAGGTGAAGTCACCGTCTCACCTTTCTGCTGCAATTCCAGCAGGCGAACCGTCAGCACTTGCTGATAGCTCTGGTTCTGTACGCTGATCTGGTAGCGACCGCGATACTGGTTATCTTCATCCGCACGGTTCCACTGCACCCAATCGGTGGTCAGCTGCTGCCCGGCATCATCACGCTGTGCAATCGGGAACTTGTAAGACTGGATCACATTGACGACCTGTGACCAGATAGAACCACGGCTGCTTTCCACAGCCAGCACGGCGGTGTTGCCATTGAACTGCGCACGCGTGCCGTTCAGCAGCGCCAGTGGTTGAGCCGGAGGACGAATATCCAGCTCTTTACCCACAGCACCCTTCGCGACGGTGTGCGGAACATCATAATCACCATTCTGCAGAGGCAGAATCATGCCCGCCGGGGCTTTTAAATCATGCAGTTCAGGCGCCTGCAGGTAAGATTCATCACCGCTGACCTGGCGCTTATAACGCTGATCGCTGGAACAAGCTGTTAGCAGCATCAGGGTGGACAAGCCCACCACGGTTGCCAGCGTCGAGCGCTTAACTGAATAACTCATTGATTCTCCCTAATTTATCGCAGACCCGCTTTAATCAGCGCCTGAGCCGTTTTCGCCTGACCTGCTTCGGTCAGTGGCGTCATCGGCAAGCGCAGCGTGTCATCCGCGATTAATCCTAGCTGTTTCGCTGCCCATTTAACCGGGATTGGATTGGGTTCACAGAAAAGCGTCTGGTGCAGGTGCATCAGACGCTGATTCAGGCGACGCGCTTCGGCAAATTTACCCTGTTGCGCCAGCGCACAGAGTTCAACCATTTCACGTGCTGCAATGTTAGCCGTGACCGAAATAACGCCATTGCCGCCCAGTTGCATGGAATCCAATGCTGTCGCGTCATCGCCGCTGACAATAATGAACTCATTATTAACCAGCTCTTGGATCTGAGTAATGCGTGATAAGTTCCCGGTCGCCTCTTTGATTCCGATAATATTTTTGATTTCGGCCAGGCGAGCCACGGTTTCTGGCAGCATGTCGCAGCCGGTGCGTGATGGCACGTTATACAGCATCTGCGGCAGATCGGTGCTCTCAGCAATCGCTTTGAAGTGCTGGAACAGACCTTCCTGTGTTGGACGGTTGTAGTAAGGCGTCACCGTCAGACAACCTACCACACCGGTGCCAGTAAAGCGTTTAGTGAGAGAGATACCTTCAGCAGTGGCATTAGCGCCGGTACCGGCAATCACCGGGATACGGCCGTCGGCCAGCTCCAGGGTCTGCATCACCACATCGCCATGCTCTTCATGGCTGAGGGTAGCGGATTCGCCAGTGGTACCAACAGAAACAATCGCCGCGGTGCCGCTGGCAACATGATAATCAATCAGTTTTTTCAAACTCTCGCGGCAGACATTACCTTTTTCATTCATTGGCGTAATGAGCGCAACAATACTTCCGGTGAACATGGGCTATCCCCTCGTCAAACAAGTGCATCATGTTACGTTTTACCTCGAAAGAAAAGCAAGCGAGCCAAGCTATTCACACCCTTGTCAGCAGTTTTTTTTATGTTTACCTTATGGTTATTAGCGAACGTACAGGAAAAGCCATTTTGCCGCAGTCACAGCCTCACCATCTGGTGATCACCGCATTAGGCGTTGATCGTCCGGGTATCGTCAATACCATCACTCGCCACGTCAGTAGCTGCGGCTGCAATATTGAAGACAGTCGTCTGGCGATGCTGGGCGATGAGTTCACCTTCATCATGCTGCTTTCGGGGAGCTGGAATGCGATAACCCTGATTGAATCTACCCTGCCGATGAAAGGGGCTGAGCTGGAACTGTTGATTGTCATGAAGCGCACCAACGCACGTATTACTCCGCCGATGCCCGCGACCGTGTGGGTGCAGGTAGAAGTGCCGGATTCTCCCCATCTTATTGAGCGCTTTACCGATCTGTTCGACAAACATCAGATGAACATCGCCGAACTGGTGTCGCGTATTACCCCGGCACAGGAAGATGTCCCGCCGACGCTGTATATTCAGATGACGGCACACAGTCCCGATAACCATGCCAGCGCACCGTTTGAACAAGCCTTCAACAATCTGTGTGAAGAACTGCATGCACAAGGCTCGATTCGTCTTTATAGTGTCACCGACGATGCCAACAACACCCTGTAAACTAACGCCGGGTTATTTCTCCACACACTCTGCCGCGCGGCATACCGTGTAGTGAAATAACCCAGAGGGTGGCACCCGCTGGTGCTTTTACCGCGAGGGTGTATTACCCACAGCATGAAGAAAAAAATGGAGAGTTGTGATGAATCCACTGAAAGCCGGTGATACCGCACCGAAATTTAGCTTGCCCGATCAGGACGGCGAACAAGTAAATTTGGCCGACTTCCAGGGACAGCGCGTTCTGGTCTATTTCTATCCGAAAGCCATGACGCCGGGTTGCACCGTTCAGGCCTGTGGTCTGCGCGACAACATGGATGCGTTGAAAACCGTGGGCGTGGAAGTGCTGGGCATCAGCACTGATAAGCCTGAAAAACTGTCACGCTTCGCGGAAAAAGAGGTGCTGAACTTCACCCTTTTATCTGATGAAGATCACCAGGTATGCCAGGAATTTGGTGTCTGGGGTGAGAAAACCTTTATGGGTAAAACCTATGACGGTATCCACCGCATCAGCTTCCTGATTGACGGTAACGGCAAAGTTGAGAAAGTTTTCGACGACTTCAAAACGTCGAACCACCACGATATCGTGCTGGATTATCTGAAGTCGGCATAACACAAAACGGGTGCACAATGTGCACCCGTTTTCTTTACCCCTGCTGATGCTCCAGCGCGGTTTCCGGCCAGGCGCGCACCACGGCTTTGATTAACGTGGCCAGCGGAATGGCAAAGAACACACCCCAAAAGCCCCACATGCCACCAAAAATCACCACTGAAAGAATGATCACCAGCGGATGCAGGTTCACTGCCTCTGAGAACAGAATCGGCACCAAAACATTGCCATCCAGCGCCTGCACCACCAGATACACGATAAACATCGTCCAGAAATCAGTGCCTAAGCCCCACTGGAACAGACCGACGCCAATCACGGGAATCGTGACCACCATCGCGCCGATGTAGGGAATCAGCACTGAAATCCCCACCAGCACCGCCAGCAACAGTGCATAGTTAAGCCCCAGTACCAGGAAAGCAATCCAGGTGACAAAACCTACCGCGACCATTTCCAGCACTTTGCCGCGAATGTAGTTGGTGATTTGCTGATTCATCTCCTGCCAGACCACGCCCGCCAGCCCGCGATTGCGCGGCAGCACGCGACGCACAGCATTGAGCATCTGCTCTTTATCTTTCAGCAGGAAGAACACCATCAGCGGCACCAGCACCAGATAGATCATTAGCGTCATCAACCCCACTAGCGAAGCCAGCGAGTACTTCACCAATGATTCCCCCAACCCGGTCAGGCGGCTACGCAGATTCTCCACGATGATATCGATGATGCCCGCATCCACCAGCGCCGGAAAACGTTTTGGCAAACCCGCGGCATAGACGTAGAGCTTGTTCAGCATATTCGGCAAGTCACGTAGCAGGTTGATGCCTTGCTGCCAGGCCACCGGCGCGACAATCAGCACCATCACCAGCAAAATGCCCGCAAAAACAATCAACACCATGCTGGTCGCGCAGGTACGGCTGCATCCCAGGCGCTGCAATCGAACGGTTGGCCACTCCAGCAGATAAGCCAGCACCAGCGCGACCAGCAACGGTGCCAATAATCCACTGAAGAAAAACAGGATACAGAACGCCATCAACAGGATCACCAACAGGCCAATTGCCTCGGGATCGCTAAAGCGACGTTTGTACCATTGGAAAAGCAGAGCCAGCATTTCACTTCCTTGACGCCAAAAACGGGATGACGATTGTACCGAAATTTGCAGAGAATGCCCGGTTCAGATGAACCTGTACCGGGCCATGTTTGGTGCGGAATGAGAGAGACGCCGTAAGCGGCGACGGTGTGAAAACTAGCGGGTAATGCTGCTCACCAGCGCATCCTGGCCGGCAATCATCACGCAGTTACGTCCGGCATTTTTCGCCTGGTAGAGTGCGGCATCCGCCTGTTTCAGGCTCAGATCTTGCGGTCCGTTATCTGCTTCCCAGTGCGCGATGCCCACCGACAGCGTGATATGGCCGACATGGTCAATCCAGCTCTCGGCGATGCTGGTACGCACGCGCTCGGCAATCACGCGTGCTTCTTCCGTTGAGGTGGCTGGCAGCAGCATCAGAAACTCCTCGCCACCGTTACGGCACACCACGTCAGTCTGGCGCGCACTGTTGCGCAGAGTCCGTGCTACCTGTTTGATCACTTCATCGCCGACATCATGGCCGAAGTTGTCATTGACCCGTTTAAAGTGATCGATATCCAGCGCCAGCACGGCGAAGGGCTGACACATAGTGTCGAAGTAATCCAGCACCGCACTCAGGCCACGGCGGTTGAGTAGACTGGTCATCGGATCGGTTTGCACTTCCGACTTCAGCCGACCAATTTTGTCCTGTACCAGACCAATCCCCGTCAGCAAGGCGCGTTTCACCTGCGCCGCTTCGAAGTACCAGGCACGAATACCGCCAATTTCACCGGAGACGCCCTGCGTATCCATCTGGCTGGCTTTACGCGCCAGTTGCCACAGCGGCAAGGCAATCAGACGGGCGAAAATCACCGCCATCAGCAAGGTCAGTAGCGCAAACGGCACAGAGTTTTTCAGCACTTTCAACAGCAAGCCGGAAAGCGGTTGCAGGGTGACGTCAGTCGGTTTGAGCGCCACCACCATCCAGCCGGTGGTCGGCACAATGGCGTAACCCGCCAGCTTCGGCGTGTCCTCTTCCGTGACCTGCACCTCGCCATTGGTACTCTCTTTGCGTTGACGCTCGCTGACGATCTCTGGTGCGGTTTTGCCAATCAGCTGACTGTTCTGGTGATAAAGCACCTGATTATTGCGATCCAGTACATACACGCGCGTGCCATCCCGGTAGAACTGCTCACCGAGCAAGGCATTAAGAATACTTTTCTTCTTCAGATAGATGGTGCCGCCCACATAGCCGAGGTAACGCCCTTCGTTGCTCCAGATCGGCCAGGAAACAAACACAATCAGATTGTTGGCAGCAGAGATGGTGGGTTTGCTCACCATCGGTTGGCGCTGCGCCAGCGCTTCCCGCGAAGCCTGGCTGGTGAGCTGCATGCCTTTTAGCATCAGTGACTCAGGCGAAATCGCTTTGACTATCCCGTTGGTGTCGACCACGGCAACGGAGTTGAAGCTATTCGTTTGCTCACGCAGACGGTTCACTTCCTGCTGCGCCAGCTCCGGGTTATCAAAATCCTTGCCTAACTGAGTGGCGCTATAATGCAACTGCGACTGCGCCAGCTGGAAAAAGACTTCCGTGGTGGCAGCGAGCTTGGTGGCATAGGCGCGATTGGCTTCGAGGGTGCTTTCAATCAGCACCATACGTTGCACGCGCCAGGTGGCGTACAACGTATTGGCGAGCGTAATGACGATACTGGTGATCGCCAGCAACGCGATCAGCGTACGCAGGTCAGTTTTTGGCCGGATGCGCATCAGCATGACGCAACCGCCCTGGTGTGAGAATTCATAATTTGCGTGCCTGACAATATAGTTATAGTTGGACTAGCTACCCCTGGTGAGGGAACCGCCAATTGTACACCTGCAAACCCAATTGAGCACGAACCATCCTGTCAGACACGTGTAATTATTCAGCAAACGCTGGCGCTAATCGATCAGACCATTCGCATCATAAAACGGCCATGGGCCTGGATAATCGCCGATAGCGCATTGATGCGTGGTCATACCTTGCTGAGGATGCCAGCGATGCAGCAGAAAACCAGGCGGTTCCAGCACGAAATTCGCCGGACCATTTTCAGACAAATCAAAGGCAACCTGATGCGAGACACCCGGCGCCACGCAGGCCAGCGTCCCGGCAAATCGCGCCTGTACCGAGCGGTGTAAATGACCGCTCAGCACGCGTTCCACCTGCGGATGCTGGCGGATAATCGCCGCCAGCGCGTCGGGATTACGCAGGGGTTGCTTATCCATATGGCCGATACCGGAAACCAACGGTGGATGGTGCAACATCACCAGCGTGGGCAATTGCGGCTCACGTGCCAGCTGCTCTTCCAGCCATTCCAACTGCGCTTGATCCACATAGCCCCACGGCTGCTGCGGCACGCTGGAGTCCAGCGCCAGCAGCTGCACCCCTTTCACCCGCGCCTGCCAGTTCAGGGTTTCGCCACGTTGCAGATAGTGGTGATCCGGGAAGGCTGCGCGTAATTGCTGGCGGTCGTCGTGATTGCCCGCCATCAGCATGTACGGCAGTTGCAGACGACGCAACGCCGTCCGCAGCGTTTGATACTCTTCTGCGTTGCCAAAATCCACCAGATCGCCGGTGATCACCACCATATCCGGGCGCGGCATCAAACGATTCAGGGTGTCGATGACCCGCAGCAACGCTGCCTGGGTATCCACTTTTTTATACGACAGGCGACCGTTCGCCTTGATGTGTAAATCACTAATTTGCGCGATCAGCGTCAATGCTTCAGACACGAATTTCTTCCTCAGGATGCAGAAAATTGGAGTGCGGCGTCCTGCGCCAGCGTCCAGCTCACCGGTTGTCCGGCATGCCAGGCTTCACGCGCGTGGCGGTCGACCTGAATCGGCATCGCCAGGCCGATGTCGATCATTAGCCGCTGCGATGCGCCTAAAAAGGTGCTGGCAAGAATAAAGCCCTGGCGCGCATAGCGATTGTCGCTGGCGAGCAGCACATCTTCCGGGCGGCAAAAGCGCTGTGCATTGCCGCGAGCGTCCACATCCACGCAGTTGATTGCACCAACGAAGTCGGCGACAAACTTTGAAGCGGGATGCTGATAGATATTTTGTGGCGTGTCGATTTGCACCAGTCGGCCCTGCTCCATCACCGCAATGCGATCGCCGAGCGCCATCGCCTCTTGCTGATCGTGGGTGACGTACACGGCAGTAATCGCCAGCTTTTTCAGCAGCGTGCCGATTTCGAGACGTAAGCGGTCACGCAAGCGCGCATCCAGCGCCGCCAGCGGCTCATCAAACAGCAGCACTTTAGGCCGTGCCGCCAGTGCGCGCGCCAGTGCCACACGCTGTTTCTGTCCGCCCGAAAGCTTATCAATGCTGCGTTGCGACAAGGCGCTTAGGTCCACCAACTCCAGCATCTCCTGCACGCGCGCTTCACGTTCGGCGCGCGCCACACCCTGCACTTTCAAGCCGTAAGCCACGTTCTCGGCGACGTTAAGATTGGGGAACAGCGCATAGTTTTGGAACACCATGCCGACGTTGCGCTTCTCAATCGGCAATGCGGTGACGTTGCGATCGTCGAACCACACTTCGCCACCATCATCACAGCGCTCAAGTCCGCTGATGATGCGTAAGGTGGTGGTTTTGCCACAGCCAGAAGGCCCGAGCAGCACCAGGGTTTCACCGGGATTCACGGTCAAATCGAGCGGATGCAATGCCAGTTGATGATTGAAGTGACGCGAACAACCGCGCAGCGTCACGGTAACGGCCGCAGGATTCATGCCGCCTCCTTGTTTTGGCGCGATACCGCGCGGTTAAGCCAGTGATTCACCGCATTCAGCATCAGCAGCAGCGGCAGAATCATCAAAATGAAAATCAGCGTGTAGGCAGAACCCACTTCCAGGCGCATCGAGGCGTAGCTGTCTGCAAGACCCACCGGCAGCGTTTTGGTCAATGGCGTATGCAGCATCCAGGTGATGTTGAATTCCCCTACCGACAGGGTGATCACCATAAAGGCACCGGCCAGAATGCCGTTGCGGCAATTGGGCACCACCACGGTAAAGAAGCGCTGCCACAGGCTGGCACCGAGGCTGGCGGAAGCCTCTTCCAGGCGCGGCATATCCACCGCCTGCATAACCGCCAGCACCGGCCGCATCATAAAGGGCAGCGTGAACAGCACGTGACCAATCAAAATAAACACCCAACTGTCACGCAGGCCGGAAAACTGGCCGTAGAGCAGAATGATACCGAGCGCGGTGGCTAAACCGGGCAGCGCCACCGGCAACATCAGACACTCTTCGATGCGCGCCGCCCAGCGTCCGGGCGCTTTCAACAAGCCCCACGCAGCTGGCACGCCAATCACTAACGTGACCAGCAAGCAAAACAGCGCAATCAGCAGCGATAGCCAGAACGTGTCGGCATACATCTCCCACACCTGTTCAACCCACTTCAGAGTCAAACCGCTGCGCAAACCGATAAAATAGTTATTAGTCACACCTGCCAGCATCGACAGCACCACCGGCACAATCATGAACAGTGCGGTGAGCGTAGTGACCAATAGCTGCAGGCTAAACAATCCGCGACGATTCATGCTGCCCCCTTGTTTGCCAGACGGCGCGCTAACATCAACGCCAGCCAGGCGACGGCGCCCATCACCACCGACAGCGCTGCCGCCGTGGCAAAGTTGGCGTAGTTAGTGAATTCGCCATAAATGGTCAGTGGCAGCACCGCCAGATTGGTGCCGAGGGTAAAAGCGGTGCCAAACGCGCCCATGCTGGTAGCGAAACAGAGTGCGCCGGTAGAGAGCAATGCCGGCTGCAGGCCGGGCACAATCACGTCCCAGGTAATGCGCCACTGGCTGGCACCGAGTGAACGTGCCGCCTCTTCCAGCGAGCGATCAAGCTTTTCACTGGCCGCCACCAGCGTGACGATGGCGCGCGGCAGCGAGAAATAGAGATAGCCGATAAACAGACCGGTCAGCGAGTAAGCCAGCGTCCAGCGCTCGTGCACCAGGCTCATGCTGATTTGCGCCAGCAAGCCCTGACGGCCCGCCAGCATCACCACCAGAAAACCCACCACCACGCCGGGAAAGGCCAACGGGAAAGTCAGTAAGGCTAATAACGTGCCGCGCCCCGCAAAACGTTGACGTGCGAGGAAGCAGCCGACGGTGGCCGCAATCGCCAGCGTCACCAGCGTGACGGCCAGCGACAACACCACGGTATTCACCAGGCTGATCAGGTAATTCGGCTGACTAATAACGGTCCAGTAGCCGCTGTGCTGCGTGGTGCGGTCGTTCTGCATGCCCATTTGCAGCAGGCGAGCAAACGGCAGCAGCCAGAAAGCACAGAAAAACAGCAGTGCGGGCAGCGTTAGCCACAGCCACCGGCTGCCCGGCAAAGTGCGAGCCTGGCGGCGTGTAGCCGCCAGGGTGTCGGAAATCGACATAGTTAACGAATCTCGCTCAGGTACTTAGCAGAGAACGCTTTCTGCGCATCTGCCATCTGCTGATAGTCGACAGTTTGGGCGCGTGCATAATCGCTATCCGGCAGGAAGAATTTCTTCGCTTCGGGTGACATCGCTGAAGTACGCACCGGGCGCAGGAAGGCATTGGCCCAAATCGCCTGACCTTTATCCGACAGCACATAGTCGATCACTTTCTTGCCGTTAGCTTCGTGTGGCGCGTTCTTCACCAGGCTGATGACGTAAGGAACGGTCACCGTGCCCTCTTTCGGGATCACAAACGCGACGTTGGCGTGATCTTTATATTTGGCGCGATAGGCATTGAAATCGTAGTCGAGCAGAATCGGGATTTCGCCGGAGATCAGACGCGCATAGGCGGTTTGCTTAGGCACGATCGGCTGGTTGGCCTGCAGTTTCTTGAACCAGTTCAGCGCTGGCGTGAAGTCCTGCATGTTGCCGCCTTTCGCCTGGTTCACGGCCACAGCAGCCACATAGCCGACAAAGGCACTGGCCGGGTCGAGATAGCCAATCATCCCTTTGTACTCAGGCTTCAGCAAATCATCCCAGGATTGCGGCACCGGCGCGCCACCGAGTGCATCCACGTTGACCATAAAGCCCATGGTGCCCGAGTGCAGCGCAACCCATTTGCCGTTCGGATCTTTCATTCCGGCTGGGATTTCGTCCCAGTGCTGCGGTTTATAACCGGTGATGACGCCCGCGCTGTCGGCCTGGATGCCGAAACTGACGCCGTAATACACCACATCTGCCACCGGATTACCTTTCTCCGCCACCATTTGCGCCAGCGCCTGGCCGGAGTTTTTGTTGTCTTGTGGCACGGTGATGCCGGTGTCTTTGGCAATGGCTTTGAGTTGTGTTCCCCAGTCAGCCCACTCGGGCGGACAGTTGTAGCAGATCGCGGTGTCTGCGGCCTGAGTGAAAGTACTGAACAGCGAACCGGCGGTCAGCGCGATCGCTCCTGCAAGAATTTTCATTTTTCGTTGGAGTTTCATGGTGGTTCCCTGGTGTTGGTATCAAAAAGCGGTGGCGGGCGCGGCGATGCTCTCACCGCTCCGCAACCGATAGGCCAGTACGCGGGTGCCGCGGCTGGCTTGTTGTAACAACATATCTATGGCACAGGCACCGAGCATGTCGGCTGGCTGAGTGACGCTTGCCAGTGACGGCGCAATCTGCTCGCCAATATCGATGCCATCAAAGCCCATCACCGAAAGCTGCTGCGGGATGCGTACACCGGCACGCGCCGCGGCACCAATCAGGCTGATGGCGAGCAAATCATTGGTACAAATCACCGCCGTCAGCGGTGCTTCGCCCTGCAACTGCGGTTGCAGCAGCGCAAAATCCGAATGGGTATGGCTGGTCATTTCAATCACTGGCAGCGCGGTCAATCCGGCGCTGTGCATGGCGTCGCAATAGCCCTGATAGCGCAGGCGTGCACGATCCGATTGCAGCATTGGACCGGCGATCATGCCGATATGGCGATGGCCCAGATTTAACAGGTGCTCAGTGGCTTCCCGCATCGCCTGACGGTTATCGACGCAAATCGCCGGCCAGTGACTTTGCTGCGGCACGTTGTGCGCCAGCACAAACGGCATGCTGGCTTCATGCAGCGTGGTCAGAACCGCGCTGTTATCCGCATCGGCCACGGTCAGCACCAGGCCAGCGACGCGCTGACGCAGCATATGTTCAACAATCGCCGCTTCACGTTCTGGCTGATAATCACTGGTCGCCACCAGCAAACCGTATCCGGCGGCGCGCGCCTGACGCTCCATCGCCTGCAACTGGCGTGAAAAGATCGGGTTGAGCAGCGAAGGCAACAGCACACCGAGCGTGGTGGAACTTTGCGTACGCAGTTGACGTGCAATGTGATTGGGGCGAAATCCGAGTTGCTCTGATGCCGCCAACACCTTTTCCAGCGTGTCCGGCCGCAACAGATGGGGATCAGAAAATGCGCGCGCGGCGGTAGCGCGGGATACGCCAGCCAGCTTTGCCACACTGATTAAATCGGACATGTTCGCCTCGTGAATGAGCAATGAGATCGATCTCATTGGCGCTTAAATTAGCGGCGAACTGTGACAGCAACATCGCGGGGAGATGACGGAAAGATGACAGCAGCGCGAACTGCTGTCAGGCAGGGATTACAACATCAGGAAGGCGTAACCTTCGTTTTGCAGCGACGCCACCGTAGTACCGCTGGAGAGCGTATGAGTGACGCGCGTGTCGATCCAGTCACGTTGTAGCTGATGGAACGCCACAGACTGATCGCAAATCGTCACCTTTACACCCGCCTGCTTCAACTCATCGATCAGCTTCAGGTTCGGGTTATCGCTGCCGTAGGCTTTGCGGAATTGTTCGTTATTCAACGCGGCAGGCACAGCATCGCTGTTGATCGATACCACGAAATTCAGCTGATTCAGCGGCACACCGGCAGCGTAATAGAGGTTAGTGACACGCGCCACGCGCTCCAGTCCGAGGTTAGGTTGACGAACATCCCCTTCCGTGCGGTTGATCTGAAAAACGATCTTATTGCTCAGGCCTGGCGTATTCGCGGGGTTGTAATCCGGTGTATTCACAAAGTGAATTTTGCCATAACCGGCAATGGCTGGCGTGCTCCAGAAATCCGCTGGCTCGCTTTTGTTGTCAGCAAATTTGCCGCTGACTTTATCCACCAGTTCCGGAAGCTGTAATACATTACCGCCCACGAAACCTGCCAATGCGGCGATAACAATATAAGACGCTGGACGCATTTCACTTCTCCTCGATAGAAGACCCTAAGCCCAATTACATTTGCAGGAAGGCATAACCCTGATTTTCCAGCGTCGACACCGTGGTCGGGCTGGACAACGCATGAATAACCGATTGATCGATCCAGTCTTTCGGGAAGTGATGGAACGCCACTGACTGATCGCACACCGACACTTTGACGCCTAATTTGTTGAGTTCGCCGATCAACGCCAGATTGGGGTTGTCAGCTTTATAGAACTGCTGGAAATGCGCGTTATCCAGCATGGCGGGCGTGGCATCGCCGGTCACGGAGACCACAAAGTGCAGCTGATCGGCCGGCACACCGGAAGCGATGTAGAGGTTCACCACGCGCGCGACACGCTCCAGCCCAAGATTCGGCCGCTTCATGTCCCCTTCGCTTTTGGTGATTTGAAACACCACTTTGTTGCTCAGCCCTACAACCGGTTTAAAGGCGGCATCAGATTCGTAATGGATTTTGCCGTAGCCATCGACAGCAGGCGTACTCCAGAAACCGTCCGGATCGGTTGGCTCGGAAGAAAAATGGCTCACCACTCGCTGATAAATATCATCACTTTTGCTGACGGTGGCGCCAACAACCCCACCCACAATCGCAATCAGGGCGTAAGAGACAACAGAACGCATAAAAACTCTCCGGCATGCACTGCGCTAATTCACAGTCCGTTTGAATAAAGTGTCTTATCTATACCACAGCGTGAGCAGGGCAAATGTCCTGTAGTTTTGGGCTGTCCGGGGTTTTCATTGCGGAAATAATAATTAGTCAGGCTAATTGAATAATGCTTTTGATTGAGATGAAGGCAGTACTGAATAAATAAATGGTATGAATCGGTTGCCACCTGTTTAGGTTTTATAGAGCGGGTAATGATGAAAACATGACCATACTTAACTAAAATTTAGGCACTCCCTTAAAACTCCACCATTAAAATCACTGATGGATAAAACAGGCCAGCTCACTGTTTTGGTGGGTGTTTTTCAGAGTAAACCTGGAAAAGTTCATGCCAGATTCAATTATTTTGAGCAACTTTACGTAACTTTAACTTCGAGGCATCTAAAAGCGCTAACCTGGTCATGGCGGGCTATTCAATTTTTTGCTGCAATTAACGCCCGCGGTAACCATTTTTTCATTTTAAGCCCGTGTCGCTTCTTCATTTGCTTGTTACCACACGCTGGTTAAGATAGAACCGCTGCGTCAAAGGAAAATACGCGCAGAACATTTGAACGACTTACCTGTCCAATTGCAGGTGACTTTTACAGGATCAAGGCATGTTTAACCGGTTGAAGAAATCAGTGCTGGCGGCCCTTATTCCTACGCTGCTGCTGACGCCCGCGCTCTCGGTGCGCGCTGACGTGAGTGATAATCTGCCCGATATGGGAACCACGGCGGGTTCGACGCTCTCTATTAATCAGGAATTACAAATTGGCGACTTCTATGTGCGCCAACTGCGCGCCAGTGCGCCGCTGATTAACGATCCGCTATTAAATCAATACATCAATGAGTTAGGGCAACGCCTGGTGGCGCATGCCAATTCGGTACGCACGCCGTTTCACTTCTTCTTGATACAGAATGACGAACTCAATGCCTTCGCCTTCTTTGGCGGCAATGTGGTGCTGCACTCGTCGCTGTTCCGCTACACCGATAATGAAAGCCAACTGGCATCGGTGATGGCGCACGAAATTTCTCACGTCACACAGCGCCATCTGGCACGAGCCATGGAAGAACAGAAGCGTAATGCCCCGCTCACCTGGGTCGGTGCTCTGGGTTCGATTCTGTTGGCGCTTGCCAGTCCGCAGGCCGGGATGGCAGCCCTCACCGGTACGCTGGCAGGCACGCAGCAAGGGATGATCAGCTTCACTCAGTCCAACGAACAGGAAGCCGATCGCATTGGCATTCAGGTGCTGCAACGCGCGGGTTTCGATCCGCAGGCGATGCCGAGTTTCCTGCAAAAGCTCGCCGATCAAAGCCGCTTCTCCTCCAAACCGCCGGAAATTTTGCTGACGCACCCCTTACCGGATAGCCGTCTGGCCGATGCGCGCAACCGTGCTAACCAGATGCGCCCAGTGGTGGTGCAGTCATCGGAAGGCTTCTATATGGCGAAAGTGCGCTCGCTGGGCATGTACGCCACAGGCCGTAATCAGCTGACCGATGACCTGTTAAATGAATACGCCAAAGGCAACTCACGTGAGCAAATGGCCGCGCAATATGGCAAAGCAGTGCAGTTCCTGCAGGCGAAAAGCTTCGACAGCGCAAAAAAAATCATCACGCCAATGCTGGCGAAACAGCCGGATAACGTCTGGTTGCTGGATATCATGACGGATATCGATATCGGCCTGAATCAGCCGCAACAGGCCATCAGCATGCTGACCAGCGCCAAAGGCAGCAGCACAAGTCCGGTGCTGCAGCTCAACCTCGCTAACGCCTATGTGGAAGCCAAACAACCGGCTAACGCCACGCGCATCCTTAATCGCTATACCTTTGCTCATCCCGATGACGTCAACGCCTGGGATTTGCTGGCGCAGGCCTCTGCGGCGCAAGGATTACGGGATGAAGAGTTGTCGGCGCGTGCCGAAGGATTGGCGCTCAACGGCCAGCTCGATCAGGCGATCACTACCCTGAGCAGCGCCAGCGCCCAGGTGCCGCTCGGTAGCCTGAAACAGGCGCGTTACGATGCCCGTATCGACCAGTTCCGCGAACTGCAAAAGCGGTTCCGTCAGTATCAGAAAGGATAAAAATAATGGTGAGCATTTATCACAATCCACGTTGTAGCAAGAGCCGCGAAACCCTGGCGCTGTTGCAGGAAAAAGGCATTGAGCCTGATGTAGTGCTGTATCTTCAAACACCGCCGGATGCGCAGACGCTGAAAACCTTGTTGCAACAGTTGGGCATGAGCAGTGCGCGCGAACTGATGCGCCGCAAAGAAGATCTTTATAAGGAGTTGAATCTGGCGGACGGCCAGTTAAGTGAAGATCAACTGCTGCAGGCGATGGTGGCGCATCCCAAACTGATCGAACGCCCCATCGTGATCAACGGTGAGCAGGCGCGAATTGGCCGTCCACCGGAAGCGGTACTGGAGATAGTTTAAAGCTCCAGCGCTTCTTTAACAAAAGGAATGGTGAGCTTGCGCTGCGCGCTGATAGAGGCGCGATCCAACCGATCAAGGGTATCAAACAGCGTACGCATTTCGCGGTCGAGGCGTTTCAACAGGAAGCGCCCGACATCCTCCGGTAACTCAAAACCACGCAGCCCTGCTCGCAACTGCATTGCCTGCAATTTGTCTTCATCAGACAGCGGCTGTAAGCGATAAATCTGACCCCAGTCGAGCCGTGATGCGAGATCGGGCAGTGCAAGGTTGAGCTGACGTGGCGGACGATCGCCGGTGATCAACAAACGCGTTTTGCCGATTTCCAGAATGCGGTTGTAGAGATCAAAGATCGCCATTTCCCACTCGGCATCGCCGGCAATGCATTCGATATTATCGATGCACACCAACGCCAGATTCTCCATGCCATCCAACACTTCCGGCACGAACCAGGTACGCTTATCCAGTGGGACATAGCCTACGGCTTCGCCACGCGCTGACATTTCCGCGCAGGCTGCATGCAATAAGTGGCTGCGGCCGCCGCCTTCGCGTGACCAGAAATAGAGATAGCTGCCGTGTTGCTGAGAAAGTGCGCCTTGCAGCGCCGCCAGCAAAGACGGGTTTTCCCCCGGCCAGAAACTGGCGAAGGTTTCATCATCGGGTAAATAGAGTGGCAGTGAAAGCTGTGCCGGCGTGTTCAGAAGTACCTCAACGGATGAGCAGGCAGAAAACGGCGCAAGTTTATCACGATCTTTGCAAGAGATGAACCGGGCTTCCCTGCCCGACTGAGCGCATTAAGCTTCGCGCTTTTCTTCGGCATCCAGTACTACTTCTTCCGGACGTAACAGATTGATTACGCGGAAAATCAATGCCAGCGCAACGCCCACGATAGTCGCCAGCGCCATGCCTTTCAGTTCTGCCGCACCGATGTGCACTTTGGCGCCGCTGACACCGATGATCAGGATCACTGACGTCAGGATCAGGTTCTGCGCTTTGTTGTAATCCACTTTAGATTCAATCAATACGCGAATACCGGATGCACCGATTACCCCGTACAGCAGCAGAGAAACGCCACCCATTACCGGCACCGGGATCGCCTGAATCGCTGCAGCCAATTTACCCACGCACGAGAGCAGAATCGCGAAGATCGCCGCACCGCCGATGACCCAGGTGCTGTATACGCGGGTAATCGCCATCACGCCGATGTTCTCACCGTAAGTGGTGTTTGGCGTGGAACCGAAGAAACCGGAGATCATGGTGGACAAACCGTTAGCAAACATCGAGCGATGCAGGCCAGGATCGCGAATCAGATCTTTCTTCACGATATTCGCCGTCACCACCAAATGGCCGACGTGCTCGGCAATCACCACCAGCGCTGCAGGCAGGATAGTCAGCATCGCTGCCCATTCGAAGCGCGGCGTGTAGAAGGTTGGCAACGCGAACCACGGCGCATCGGCAACCGATTGCCAGTTCACAATGCCCATAAAGGATGAGAGCGCGTAACCCGCCAGCACGCCGATGAGAATCGGGATAATGGCAAGGAAGCCGCGGAACAGCACCGAACCAAACACGGTCACACCGAGCGTCACCATCGAGATAATGATGGTTTTGCTATCAGGTGAGGTGCCATCGGCTGGCAGCAGACCCGCCATATTGGCAGCAACACCTGCCAGCTCAAGGCCGATGACGGCAACAATCGCGCCCATCGCAGCCGGCGGGAACATCACATCCAGCCAACCGGTGCCGGCTTTTTTCACTATCAGCGCCACCACGCAGAACAGGAAACCGCACAGGATAAAACCGCCCAGCGCCACTTCATAACCCAGCGGCAACAGCAGTAGCACCGGTGAAATAAAGGCAAAGCTCGAACCCAGATACGCCGGGATTTTCCCTTTACAGATAAATAGATACAGCAGCGTACCGACGCCGTTGAACAGCAATACGGTGGCCGGGTTGATGTGGAACAGAATCGGCACCAGCACTGTGGCGCCAAACATGGCGAACAGGTGTTGCAGACTGAGTGGAATGGTTTGCAGCAGCGGTGGACGTTCGTCTACCCCGATCGCGCGTCTTGTCATTATCTCTCTATCCCCATTAGTCGTTATGAATGCTGTTTGTTCAGGCCGCGCCATCAGGGAGCGGCGCAATTCATTGCGCAATATTCCAACACGCTAAGTGCCATGTCGGGAAAAAGAGCGCGATAAATCGCGCCGCTACCAAAGATACTGGTGTTTATGCGGCACTGAACTAAAGGGCATTACTTGAGTTGTGTGTTTTTGCCAAAAAAAAGCCGACTCTCTGGCCGGCTGGATGCTTTATTTATTTCGTTCCGAAGATCTTATCGCCGGCATCGCCGAGGCCCGGAATGATATAGCCCTTCTCGTTCAATCCCTGATCGATTGACGCGGTGTACAGCTCAACGTCCGGATGCGCTTTCTCCAGCGCAGCGATCCCTTCTGGTGCCGCCACCAGCACCAGCACTTTAATGCTGTTGCAGCCAGCTTTTTTCAGCAGGTCGATAGTCGCGATCATCGAACCACCGGTTGCCAGCATCGGATCCACCACCAGCGCCAGACGCTCTTCGATATTGGACACCAGCTTCTGGAAATACGGCACTGGCTCCAGCGTCTCTTCATCACGATAAACGCCGACGACACTGATGCGCGCGCTTGGCACGTGCTCCAGCACACCTTCCATCATGCCGAGGCCCGCACGCAGAATCGGCACTACGGTGATTTTTTTGCCTTTAATTTGATCGACGTCAACCGGGCCGTTCCAGCCTTCGATGGTGACGCGCTCGGTGGCCAGATCGGCAGTGGCTTCATAAGTCAGCAGGCTGCCGACTTCCGAGGCCAGCTCGCGGAAGCGTTTGGTGCTGATATCATGCTCACGCATCAGGCCCAGTTTATGTTTGACCAGCGGGTGTTTGACTTCCACGATCTTCATGATTGTTCTCCCGGAATTGAGTTGAGCTAAAAAAAAATCGCCGGATTATACCGCCTTTTTGCCGCTGCGCCACTTGTCATTGGTCAATGGCTTAGCGCGATCCGCGTGATCTTAAGGATTGGCGAAAAATCAGCACTGTGCAAAGCGGCGTGAGATGGCACTCGCAAACGTTTGCCTGCGCTGATAGAATTAGCGCGCTTAATTTTTGCCACCAACCGCAATTCGCGTGGGGATTCCGCAGTGACCGACAAAACCTCTCTCAGCTACAAAGACGCCGGTGTTGATATCGATGCTGGTAACGATCTGGTTGACCGTATTAAAGGCGTAGTAAAGAAAACTCGCCGCCCGGAAGTGATGGGTGGATTGGGTGGCTTTGGCGCGCTCTGTGCGCTGCCGCAGAAATACCGCGAGCCTGTGCTGGTCTCCGGAACCGATGGCGTCGGCACCAAGCTGCGTCTGGCGATGGATCTCAAACGTCATGACAGCATCGGTATCGATCTGGTTGCGATGTGTGTGAACGACCTGATTGTGCAAGGCGCTGAGCCGCTGTTCTTCCTCGACTACTACGCGACCGGCAAACTGGACGTGGATACCGCTTCAGCGGTGATCACCGGTATCGCCGAAGGTTGCCTGCAGTCTGGTTGTGCGCTGGTCGGCGGTGAAACCGCTGAGATGCCAGGCATGTACCACGGTGAAGACTACGACGTGGCCGGTTTCTGTGTGGGCGTGGTGGAAAAATCAGAAATCATCGACGGTTCGAAAGTACAGGACGGCGACGTGCTGATCGCGCTGGGTTCAAGCGGCCCGCATTCGAACGGTTATTCTCTGGTGCGTAAGATTCTGGAAGTCAGCCAGACCAACCCAGAAACCAAGCAGCTGGATGGCAAGCCTTTAGCCGATCACCTGCTGGCACCGACCCGCATCTACGTGAAAAACATCCTCAGCCTGATCGAGCAGGTGGATGTGCACGCGATTTCTCACCTGACCGGTGGCGGCTTCTGGGAGAATATCCCACGCGTGCTGCCAGACAATACCCAGGCCGTGATTGATGAGAAAAGCTGGCAGTGGCCGTCTGTGTTCACCTGGCTGCAGCAGGCCGGTAACGTCAGCCGTCACGAAATGTACCGTACCTTTAACTGCGGCGTGGGCATGATCATCGCGCTGAGCCCGGCCGATGCCGATAAAGCGGTACAGCTGATGACCGACGCCGGCGAGCAGGCGTGGAAAATCGGTGTGATTAAAGCCTCTGACTCAGAAGAGCGAGTGGTTATTAATTCATGAAAAAACTGGTTGTGCTGATCTCCGGCAACGGAAGCAATCTTCAGTCCATCCTTGACGCCTGCGCAAGCGGGCGTATCAACGGCAGCGTCGCTGCCGTTTTCAGTAATAAAGCCTCGGCGTTTGGTTTGACGCGTGCGCAGGAAGCCAGCGTGCCGGGTCATAGTCTTGCCGCCAGTGACTTTGCCGATCGCGATGCCTTCGACCGCCAGCTGATGCAGGAAATCGACGCCTATGCACCGGATTTAGTGGTGCTGGCCGGTTATATGCGCATTCTCAGCCAGGCATTTGTCGCGCATTATCACGATCGGCTGGTGAATATCCATCCGTCGCTGTTGCCGAAATATCCTGGACTGCATACTCATCGTCAGGCGTTAGAAAATGGCGACGAGGAACACGGTACTTCGGTGCACTTTGTCACGGACGAACTGGATGGCGGACCGGTGATTTTGCAGGCGCGCGTTCCGGTATTTGCTGAAGATGATGAAGAGGAAATCTCTTCACGCGTGCAGCATCAGGAGCATGCGATTTATCCGCTGGTGATCGGCTGGTTTATCGATGGCCGTTTGCAGATGCGTGAAGGAAAAGCCTGGCTGGATGGGCAACCGTTGCCGCCGCAAGGTTACGCGCACGAATAACCAAAAGCAGGCAAACACCGTAACAGCGCGATTTATCGCGCTGTTTTTTTATCTACACGACATTACGCGCAATAAATTGCGACGCTACAGATTGCAGAATGGATTAACCAAATCTGCCCGTGATGTAATCTTCGGTTTTACGCGCTTTAGGCGAAGTGAAGATGCGATCGGTTTCATCAAACTCCACCAGTTGCCCGTTATGCATAAACGCCGTGTAATCTGACACTCGCGCCGCCTGCTGCATGTTATGCGTCACCAGCACCAGCGTGAAATGCTGCTTTAACGTGGTCATCAACTCTTCGATCACCAGGGTTGAAATCGGATCGAGCGCCGAGGTCGGCTCATCCAGCAGTAATACTTCCGGCTCAATGGCAATGGCACGTGCAATCACCAGACGCTGCTGCTGTCCGCTGGAGAGCGTCAAGGCATTCTGCGCCAGCTGATCCTTCACTTCACTCCACAGTGCCGCCGCACGCAGCGCGCGTTCGCAGGCTTCATTCAGCACACGGCGATCGCGCACCCCTTGCAGCCGCAAACCGTACACCACGTTCTCATAGATCGATTTCGGGAACGGATTCGGGCGCTGAAACACCATACCAATACGGCGACGCAACGCGGGCAGATCCTGATTGGCCTGCATCACCGCATGCTGATCGAGCAGAATCTCACCCTCGATACGGCAACGATCAATCACATCATTCATGCGATTAAAGCAGCGCAGCAGCGTCGACTTGCCGCAGCCGGACGGGCCAATCAGCGCGGTAATGCGCTTTTTGGGAATCTGCAAATCAATGTTGTTCAGCGCCTGGCGCTCGCCGTACCACAGCGACAGCTGATTAACGGTTAACGCGATGTCGTAATCGGGCGTCATCTAAAAACCTTTTAGTGCGTCATTAGGCGGTAACGCTCGCGCAGCCGATGGCGCAAGGTCATCGCCAGCAGATTGAGCGACAAGATAATCACCACCAACAGCAAGGCGGTGGCGTAAACCAGCGGTCGGTCAGCGTCGATATTCGGGCTCTGGAAGGCCAAATCGTAAATCTGAAAACCGAGGTGCATAAATTTGCGGTCGAGGTGCAGATACGGGAACACCGCATCCACCGGCAGTTCCGGCGCCATCTTCACCACGCCCACCAGCATCAGCGGAGCCGTTTCCCCCGCTGCACGCGCTACGGCCAAAATCAGGCCGGTGAGCATCGCTGGCACCGCCAGCGGTAGCACCACGCGCCACAGCGTTTCCGCCTGAGTGGCACCCAGCGCCAGCGAGCCCTGACGTAGATTATCCGGGATGCGTGACAGCCCCTCTTCGGTGGCGACAATCACCACCGGCAATGTCAGCAGCGCCAGCGTCAAGGCCGCCCACAGCAGGCCAGGCGTACCATACGTCGGATTTGGCAACGCGCGCGAGAAGAACAGTTGGTCGATGGTTCCGCCAATCAGCCAGACAAAAAAGCCTAAACCAAACACGCCATATACAATCGACGGCACACCAGCGAGATTCACCACCGCGATGCGCACCAACCGCGTTAACGCGTTGCGTCCGGCGTATTCGTGCAGCCACACCGCCGCCACCACGCCTAATGGCATCACGATGATCGACATCAGCAACACCATCAGCACGGTGCCAAAAATCGCCGGAAACGCCCCGCTCTCGCCGCCGCCTGATGTCGGTGAATCGCTGACAAACTGCCAGATTTGATTGAAGAAGTGCTGCACTTTCTGTCCAAACGACATCGCATTCGGATACCAGGCATCCACCACCTGCGCCAGCGGAATGGTGTGATCCTGACCTTGTACATCGCGCAGCACCAGCGTATCGCGCTGACTTTCGTGTTGCAGATGCGTCAGCTGTTGCGCCAGCGCGCTAAAACGCCGCTGTAACGCCACGCTGTTGGCATCGAATTCCGATTGATCCTGCAAAGTGAACGTGCCGCGCTGACGTTGCTCATCGGCTTGCTGCTGCAGGTTTTCCAGCTGGGCATTGAGGCGCGCCATTTGCACACGGCGAATATGACTGGCCTGACGCAGTTGCTCATGCACCTGCACCAGCCGTTGATGCAGCAGTGCATCACGATCGCGCGCGGTCAGCACCTCATTGTCTTCCCGCAGTTCAATCAGCCAGCCGTAAGCGTTGCCGCCGCTGCGGCGCTGTAAAACTACCACATCTGCCGGACGACGGGTTTTCGCCGCGCCCTGGCTATACAGCACACGGAAGTCCGGTGCCGCAAAGTCGCGATTGCCGGTTTTCACCACATAGCGCCACTGCTCGCCCTGCGGCTGCTTGTGCAGCGTTTCGCCCAGCACCATCACCGCCGAGCCTTCCGGCGGCTGGAACAGATATTGATCCACTGGCTGCGGCCAGAAGGCGCGCATACCCTGCCAGCCCAGCAGGCCAATCAGCAAGGTAAAGGCCAGTAAGCACACGGCGACCGCGCCGGCCGTCAGCCAACGCCAGCGATCGTTTTGACGCATCGCTTTCATCCCTGCCCCTCATGCTGGCTATAGCGCTGACGTAACCGCTGACGAATCAACTCCGCTACGGTGTTGATGACTAAAGTGAAAATCAATAACAACAGCGCACTGAGGAACAGAATTCGATAATGCGCACTGCCCGCTGCCGCTTCAGGCATTTCGATGGCGATGTTGGCCGAGAGCGCACGTAATCCGGCAAACAAGCCGCCTTCACTGACTGGCGTGTTGCCGGTGGCCATCAACACAATCATGGTTTCCCCTACCGCTCGGCCAAAGCCGATCATCAGAGCAGCAAAAATGCCTGCCGATGCGCCAGGCAGCACCACGCGCGTCAGGGTTTGCCACGGCGTGGCACCCAGCGCCAGTGAACCTTGTCCCAGCGCGCCCGGCACGCTGAATAAGGCATCTTCTGACAGCGTGAAAATCAGCGGGACCAGCGCAAAGCCCATCGCCAGCGCCGCGACCAATAGGTTGCGTTGTTCATAATGCGCCAGCCGCTCACCGATATCCGGCCAAAGCTGCGTGGGCAGCCACAGCGTTAACAGAGTGACGGCCAGCAATACGGGCAACAACAAAATCACTTCAAAACCGGGACGTCGCCAATGCTGCGGCAAATGCGGACTGAGCACACCGCACAGCAGCAAGGTGACGGCCAGCACCAGCGGCAACAGCAACACCCCGACCAGTGCGGTACTCACGTGCGGTGCCAGCCAGACGCCAGCAATCAACCCAATCACCACGCTCGGCAACGCGCCCATCATTTCAATGCCCGGCTTCACCCAGCGGCGTAATCCCGGCGACATGAACCAGGCAGTGTACATTGCCGCCGCCAGCGCCAGCGGCGTGGCAAACAGCAGCGCCAGCGAGGCGGCTTTTAACGTGCCCAGCACCATCGGTATCAGGCTGAATTTGGCCTGATAGCTGTCGCCAGCGGCGGTGGATTGCCATACCCAATCTGGCTGCGGATAGTTCTCGTACCAGATTTTTTGCCACAGGTTGCGCCAGGTGAAATCCGGCCACGGATTATCCAGCGCAAACTGTTGCCACTGCCCTTCCCGTTCCACAATCAGCGCATCACCGCGTGGTGAAAATGCCAACGCCTGAATACCCGGTGCCAGCTGGCGGGTCAAAATCGGCCCTTGCTGCTTACTGGCGAACAGTTTGACCTCACCCGCTGCATTAAAGGTGGCAAACACACGACGCTGCGCTTCAGGCACAACCTTTAACGCATCCTGGCTGTGATCAAAGGTATGAATTTCCTGCAGGCGTGGGCCTTTATCGCCCGCGATGGCAAACCACTGTTTCACCCCCTGTGCATCCTGAATCAGCAGCGTACGGCCGCCGGTGAGGATATGCAGGCTTTGCGGACGCTGGTTGAGGGTCTGCGTTTCGCGCAGCTGTGCGCCTTCTGGTGTGATTTGCCATACACGCAGTAAGCGTCCTTCGCTGGCGTACAGTAATGTGCCATCGGGCGATAACAGCAAATGTTCGGCTTGCTGCTGTGGTAACAGAATCTGGTTAACCGTCTGCTGGTTCTCCAGCGTCATCACGCTGATGCCCGCTGGCGTTTGGGCGGCAATGCGCCACTGGTGATCGCTCAGCGAGGTGAGCGCCATGGTGGTGACCGCGCCCTGTGCCAGACGCAGCGGGCGATCGCCAAACGGGAAGAACCATTGACCGTGATTTTCGTGGATCAGCGGTTGCATCAGCAGTAGCGCGCCCTGCATATTGAGTAACACGCTATTGCTATTGCTGCTGTTGACCGCCGCATCAGGATGCTGTTGCAGCGCCAGCGCATCGGCAGCAGGCTGTCCATCAAGCGGAATGAAGCGCGCCTCGTTGCGGCTGATGCGCCAGCCGAGATGCCCATCGCTGCCCATCGCCAGCACCGGGGCTTTATCCCAAAGTTGGATATTGGTGGTGGCTTGCATGCCCGGCGCGCTGAAAAGGGGTAATACCACCCAGATCAGCCAGAAGAATAGCAGCAGCATCAGCAGTAAAATGCCCACGCCGCAACCCGTCACCACGCGACGAACAAACTGATCGACAGCACGGCGACGGCGGTCGCTGAAATGGACAGGGATACGATTTATGCTCATGCAGGCCAGATTACAGGTGAAAACACGTCGCTATGTTGCCCGTAGCTGATTGATAAGACAACCTTTGGCGTTGGACAAGCCTGCCATACTCTCGCCATAATGGTGACGGACACTGAGCGGAGGCGCATTTTTGCGATTTTCCCGCCGGACAATCCGTCCAGCAACAGCCTCACGGAGTCAGAATGGGTCAGGAAAAGCTGTATATAGAAAAAGAAATAAGCTGGTTAAGCTTCAATGAACGTGTATTACAGGAAGCAGCGGACAAAACGAACCCGCTGATTGAGCGCATGCGCTTCCTGGGCATTTATTCCAACAATCTCGAAGAGTTCTACAAAGTGCGCTTCGCCGATCTGAAACGTCGCATTCTGATTGGTGAGGAACAAGGCACGCCGACGACACTTCGTCATATCCTGAAAAAAATTCAGCTGCGGGTACAGAAATCGGATCAGGAATTCGATGCGCTGTACAACGACCTGCTGCTGGAGATGGCGCGTAATCAGATCTTCCTGATTAACGAACGTCAGCTGTCGCCGAATCAGCAAGAGTGGCTGCGCTATTACTTCAAACATCAATTACGCCAGCACGTCACGCCGATTCTGATTAACCACGACACCGATCTGATTGAGTTCCTCAAAGACGACTACACCTATCTGGCGGTTGAGATTATTCGCGGCGACGATATTCGTTATGCGCTGCTGGAAATCCCGTCCGACAAGGTTCCACGTTTCGTCAACTTACCGGCTGAATCACCGCGTCGCCGCAAGCCGATGATCCTGCTGGATAACATCCTGCGCTATTGCCTGGATGAAATCTTTAAAGGCTTTTTCGATTACGATGCGCTGAATGCCTATTCGATGAAGATGACGCGCGATGCCGAATATGACCTCGTCACTGAGATGGAATCGAGCCTGCTGGAATTGATGTCCTCCAGCCTGAAGCAGCGTCTCAACGCAGAACCGGTGCGCTTTGTGTATCAGCGTGATATGCCGGATGCGATGGTGGAAATGCTGCGCCATAAGCTGTCGATTTCGAACTACGATTCGATTGTGCCGGGCGGCCGTTACCACAACTTCAAAGACTTTATTGGCTTCCCGAATGTCGGCAAAGCCAATCTGGAAAACCGCCCGCTGCCGCAAATCCGTCACATCGGCTTTGATGGCTTCCGCAACGGTTTCGATGCCATCCGTAATCGCGATGTGCTGCTCTATTATCCGTATCACACCTTTGAACACGTGCTGGAGCTGTTGCGCCAGGCGTCGTTCGACCCGAACGTGCTGGCAATCAAGATCAACATTTATCGCGTGGCCAAAAACTCACGCATCATGGATGCGATGATCCACGCGGCGTACAACGGTAAAAAAGTCACCGTGGTGGTTGAGCTGCAGGCGCGTTTCGATGAAGAAGCCAACATTCGCTGGGCGAAACGCCTGACCGAAGCAGGCGTGCACGTGATCTTCTCTGCACCAGGTCTGAAAATTCACGCCAAGCTGTTCCTGATTTCGCGTCGTGAAGGCGATGAGATTGTGCGTTATGCGCATATCGGCACCGGTAACTTCAACGAAAAAACCGCACGCATTTATACTGACTATTCATTGCTGACCGCCGATGCGCGCATCACCAATGAAGTGCGCCGCGTGTTCAACTTCATTGAGAACCCGTATCGCCCGGTGACATTCGAACACTTACTGGTGTCGCCGCAGAACTCACGCGACATGCTGTATAAGTTGATCGATGCCGAGATTGCCCAGGCTCAGCAGAAAAAACCGGCGGCCATTACGCTGAAAATTAATAATCTCGTCGATAACGGTTTGGTTGATCGCCTTTATGCCGCGTCATCTGCGGGTGTGAAAATCAATCTGCTGGTGCGCGGCATGTGTTCTCTGATCCCTGATTTACCGGGCATCAGCGAAAATATTCGCATTACCAGCATCGTTGACCGTTATCTTGAGCACGACCGCGTCTATATTTTTGAGAGCGGCGGCGAGAAAAAGGTTTATCTCTCTTCCGCAGACTGGATGACGCGTAATATCGATCACCGCATTGAGGTGGCCGTGGCGATCCTTGATCCCCGCGTGAAGCAGCGCATTCTGGATATCATTGCCATTCTGTTGAGTGATACCGTGAAAGCGCGCATCGTGGACAAAGAACTGAGTAACCGTTATGTTCCGCGCGGCAATCGCAAGAAGGTGCGCTCGCAGCTGGCGATTTACGATTACATCAAGAAACTGGAACAACCCGAATAACGCCTATGCCAATTTCCCATAAAAGTACGCCGAAACCGCAGGAATTTGCTGCTATCGATTTGGGCTCAAACAGTTTCCATATGGTCATTGCCCGTGTGGTGGATGGCGCCATGCAAGTGCTGGGGCGTTTGAAACAGCGCGTGCATCTGGCCGACGGGTTGGATGCGCAGAATCGCCTGAACGATGAGGCGATGGAGCGCGGTTTGAGCTGCCTCGCACTCTTCGCGGAGCGTTTACAAGGGTTTAGCCCGGCAAACGTCACCATCGTTGGCACGCACACGTTGCGTATTGCCACCAATGCGGAAGAATTCCTGCAGCGCGCGGCGGAAGTGATTCCTTACCCGATTGAAGTCATCTCGGGCAATGAAGAAGCGCGTCTGATTTTCATGGGCGTGGAGCATACGCAGCCGGAAAAAGGCCGCAAGCTGGTGATCGATATCGGCGGCGGTTCCACCGAGCTGGTGATTGGTGAAGATTTTGAACCCCAGTTGGTGGAAAGCCGCCGCATGGGTTGTGTCAGCTTCGCCAATCTCTACTTCCCGAAAGGGGAAATCACGCAGGAAAACTTCCGTCGCGCGCGATTGTCTGCCGCTCAGAAGTTAGAAACCATGGCATGGCAGTATCGTCTGCACGGCTGGCAGTATGCGCTGGGCGCTTCAGGCTCGATCAAAGCGGCCTGCGAAGTGCTGCTGGCAATGGGTGAGAAAGAGAAACTGATCACCCCGGAAACGCTGGAAATGCTGGTTGCCGAAGTATTGAAGCACAAGTCTTTCAATGCGTTGAGTCTGCCGGGCTTATCGGAAGAGCGTAAAGCGGTGTTTGTACCTGGCTTAGCGATTCTGTGTGGCGTGTTTGATGCGCTGGCGATTCGCGAACTGCGCCTGTCTGACGGCGCGCTGCGTGAAGGTGTGCTGTATGAGATGGAAGGTCGCTTCCGCCATCAGGATATCCGCAGCCGCACCGCGCAAAGTCTGGCAAACCACTACGCTATCGATAGCGATCAGGCACGCCGTGTACTGGAAACCACCGAGCAGCTTTATCTGCAGTGGCTGGATCAAAATCCTAAGCTAGCCAATCCACAGCTCTCGGCGTTACTGAAATGGGCAGCGCTACTGCATGAAGTGGGATTGACCATCAATCACAGCGGCATGCAGCGCCATTCAGCTTACATCCTGCAGAACTCCAACATGCCTGGTTTTAATCAGGATCAACAGATGCTGTTGGCCATGCTGGTACGCTATCACCGTAAAGCGGTGAAGCAGGATGAGATGCCACGTTTCACCTTGTTCAAAAAGAAACAGTTCCTGCCGATGGTGTTCTTGTTGCGTCTGGGCACACTGCTGAATAATCAGCGCCAGGCAACAACCAAGCCGGACTCGCTTAAGCTCAAAGCGGATGACAGCAATTGGACGCTGACCTTCCCGCGCGGCTATCTGAGCCAGAATACGCTGGTGCAGCTGGATCTGGAGCGCGAGCAAGCCTACTGGAATGATGTTACCGGCTGGAAACTGACGCTGGAAGAGGAGTAATGCGGGCTGCTGGCCCGCAGTATCACTATGACAACACGCCCCGATAACTATTTCGCGGAAAAATACGGTCTGACGCTCACCCATTCTGAAGTGCTGGCTGCGCTGCCAAAACTGCCCGTGGGGAAAGCGTTAGATCTTGGCTGCGGCCAGGGCCGTAATAGCCTGTTTCTGAATCAGCATGGTTTTGACGTGACGGCCTGGGACAGCAATCCTGTTAGCCTCGAGCGTCTGAATGGCATTATTCAGGAAGAGAATCTGGAGAACATTCGCACTGAGCTGTGCGATCTCAATCAGGTGCGTTTCAACGGCGGCTATCAGTTCGTGCTCTCAACAGTGGTAATGATGTTCCTGCAACCGGAATCCATCCCACAGCTGATTGCCGATATGCAGGCCAGTACGCTGAAATATGGCTATAACCTGATTGTGGCGGCGATGAGCACGGATGATTATCCCAACTCGCAGAACTTCCCGTTCACGTTCAAATCCGGTGAGCTGAGCCATTACTATCGCAACTGGCACATCGTGAAGTACAACGAAGATATCGGTGAACTGCATCGTCGGGACGAAAATGGCGATCGCATTAAATACCGTTTCGCCACGCTACTGGCGCAAAAAGCCAGCTATTGATGACGAGGCCGCGCGATGCGGCCTAATCTGATTTTGATCAACGCCCCTTAACCGTTGCTGCTCATTTTTCACACAGCAATTGACCTGAAGTTGCAACTGTGACTAAATATTGCCACCGCCCAACCGGGCATTTACAGGAACCACACCGCGTGAACAGCGCCATCCCTGCACGAAGACGTCCCAAAACCGGTACCATGACTCGCATTATTTTGCTGATCAGTTTCTTTATTTTGGTTGGCCGTCTGATTTTCATCATCCCCGGTGCGATTGAGCATCATCAGCAAAAAAAAGCCGCACCTGAGCCGGTCACCACACTGAGCACCAGCGATTCGCGCTAAGGAACTTGCGGGTCATCGTTGCTTGCCGCTTCACATTGCCCGTTTGTGACAATGCTGCTAAATACGCCCTGATTACCCGCAACGCGCTACACTTTGACCTGACTTTACAGACACAAGGGACGCGTTATGTCTGCTCCGTATGCACAACAATTAACTGAAATCCGCCAGCGCATCTTGCATCTGCTCCTCAGCGAAGACGATCTCGTTGATGTGCTGCTGGATAAATCTATCGATCTCAATGCCGCTGAGCTGCGTGAGATCACCGACTGGCGCCATCAGCTGGAAGAAGAGCTGCAGCAGCTACATGCGGCTGACTTAGCGGATATCCTCGAAGCACTTCCCGAACAAGAGCGTCTGGCATTGTGGCGCCTGGTGCCCTCCGAGCAGCGCGGTCGCGTACTGGTCGAAGCCTCTGAAACCGTCTGGGCCAGCCTGACGGAAGGTATGACTGATCGCGAGATTCTGCACGCTATTGAGCCGCTGGACATCGACGATCAGGTATATCTGGCACGCTATCTGCCGCGCGATTTAACCGGACGTTTACTCACCACGCTGGAGCCAAACCTGCGCGCACGTCTGCTGGAAGTGATCGAGCTTGATCGCGACCGCGTGGGCCAGGTGATGGATTTCAATATCCTGACCGTCCGATCTGACGTGACTCTCGCCACGGTGCAGCGCTTTCTGCGCAAGCGCAAAAGCATGCCGGGTGGCACCGATAAAATCTTCATCACCGACGAGCAGAATCAGTTGCTGGGTGAGTTAACACTGACCGACATCTTGCTCAACAAGCCGAAGACGCTGGTTTCTGAGGTCATGAATTCGCGCCCGACCACCTTCCAGCTCGATGACAAAGCCGAAGAAGCGGCCAGTGCCTTTGAGCGTTATAACCTGATCTCTGCCGCCGTTATTGATGCTAAAGGTAAGTTGATTGGACGTATCACCGTGGAAGACGTGATCGATCTGGTTAACGAAGAGAACGAGAGCAACATCCGTAAGATGGGCGGTATCAGCCAGGGCGAAGATGTGTTCGCACCGGTGCGCAAAGCGGTGGGTAAACGCTGGGCGTGGCTGGCGGTCAACCTGTGTACGGCATTTATCGCCTCACGCGTAATTGGCCTGTTTGAAGCCACCATTTCCCAGTTGGTGGCGCTGGCGGCACTGATGCCGATTGTGGCCGGGATTGGCGGTAACACCGGTAACCAGACCATCACTATGATTGTGCGTGCGCTGGCGCTGCATCAGGTGGAACCCGGTAACTTTTCCTTCCTGGTGGTTCGTGAACTCGGCGTTGCGCTGATTAACGGGCTGTTCTGGGGCGGAATCATGGGCAGCATCACCTGGTTGATGTACGACAATATGCAACTCGGTGGCGTAATGATGCTGGCGATGGTGCTTAATCTGCTGCTGGCGGCGCTAATGGGTGTGCTGATTCCGTTGATCATGACCAAGATGAAACGCGATCCGGCGGTAGGCTCCAGCGTGCTGATCACCGCCATCACTGACACCGGTGGTTTCTTTATTTTCCTTGGATTGGCGACGGTGTTTTTGCTGCACCACTAGGTTCAAAGACAGTGTGCGTAACGTTGCAGCGTCTGCTGCAAATTGAGTTGCAACGTTGCGTGCGCCAGTTCGCTGATGCCAGCTGTTACACGGGATGAGCCGCGTTGATTTAACCACTCCACCACATCGACAAGATGCCACAACGCGGTTTTACCATCATGAATCGGACGTGGGAACTCCGGACTGTGAGTGAGCATCAACTTACGCATATTCTGGCGCGATACGCCGATCAGCTCGGCGATATCCGTGAGGCCGACTAGATCCGGAGCCGCTTCAATCAGTTCGGCATCGGGTAATGCTTGAGTGACTTCGGCTAAAGCATCGCGAATCGCTTGCTGTGCGTTCTCCGCTTCCCGGCAGTACATCAGACTCAATTTACCTGCCACGCCGGTGCCCACCAGCGCATCAGTGCAGCCTGCAGCACCGAGTCGCTCCAGGGCCTCATCATCTGAAACAGCTTCACTCAACTGAAAACGTAACGTGAATTCAAATTCCATTTTTGATCCTTAGAAAATTCGATTTTTTTGTGCGGGTGTCGCTTCCTTTCTGACATTGCCTGCCACCTTAAACCTTGAAACTCAGGTTGTCAATTGACAACTTTTGCGAATATTTTGATGCTATCTCAGCAGCATTTAAGGCGAGAAAAAACAAGAAGTGTCCTGTGATCCCGAATTTCATTTGAGGCTGGATACCAGCGCACAAATTCGAGCGCGCCTGAGTTCAAGCGCATATACACTTAGCGCTATCACTGACCTGAGGGAGAAACAGCATGTTTAAAGTTGATGATTTTGTGCAGTCGAAGACCGGTGGCCCAAAGATGCAGGTAACACGGGTTGAAGGTGAGTTGCTATGGTGCGCTCGCGTTGATGATGCCATCAAGCGTGAGATCGAAGTCAGGGCGGATAGTGTGAATTTGTATCACGAAGAAGGTGATTTCGGCGTGTGTTGATGCTCTTCGGTTGCGCGATAAATCGCGCCGTTACAAATCGTGCGATTTGGATTAGACAATCTCAGAGCGCACCGAGCCGTAGCGGCGCAATTTATTGCGCGAAAGGGCCAATCACGGATTGTCCTTCTGCAAATTGTCTCGTCCAATCCCGCCAATAAAGGGCAAACGCAACTTGAGTGGCGTGAAATCGAGCCCAAGATTCAACCCAAGCACATTCACTTCCAGGCCCTCTTCTGCGCCAACCGTCACGCCCAGCACACCTAAAATAGACACCTGCACACCGCGACCCGACGGTGGTAAGCCAATTGGATGAAGCAGTGAGCGATAATCTTTGCCTAAAGCATTAGCAGGCAAATCCAGCTTCAACGCAGGCACTTCACGCCCAATGTGCGCCATAAAGGTGTTACTGTTCGGTCCCGGCCACGCGTGATAGGTCGTTGGCCACGGGTAAGATTTTATCGCCGCTTCAATCTGCGGAATCATCGCTTCAGCTTCCTTGCCACGATGCTCCACCAGCAAACGCGGTTTTGCGCCGTACCAGTATCCATCGGGCAGATTTGAGTTGCGACGAACCTTGTCGCCACTGCCCCAGCTGATCACTTCATAGCGGTTGTACTGCGTCTCTCCCGCGCGTTTGAAAATGATCCATGGATGTACCGCAACTGCGCCCTTCCAGCCGTAAGTAGGTGCGGCATAGACCTGCACGATGGCCAGATTGGCATATTGATGCGGATCCGGCGCTATCCCGGCCGAATCGCGCCGCGCCGTCGCCCATCCACTGCGCTCACTGGTTAACTCACCGGTTCGCGTGGCCTGCGCCAGACTCGCTGCCAGTGAAAGCAGCACAATACAGAGGAAAGAAAGGAGAAAGGCTTTCAGTGGCAGCATCGACGGCATCCTGATGAGTAACAATTCACCTGCCATCATGCATTGATAGAGGTGAGTTTGTATTCACTAACTATGCTTTGCTGTGCTCTAAATAAAAAGCCCGCATTTAAGCGGGCTTGATAGGCGATTCAGTTAACGAAAATCATTCCCACTCAATCGTGGCCGGTGGCTTACCTGAGATATCGTAAACCACGCGAGAAATGCCGTTCACTTCGTTGATGATGCGGTTGGAGACGCGGCCGAGGAAATCGTACGGCAGGTGCGCCCAATGCGCGGTCATGAAGTCGATGGTCTCTACTGCACGCAGTGAAACTACCCAATCGTATTTACGACCGTCGCCCATTACGCCAACAGAGCGCACTGGCAGGAACACGGTAAAGGCCTGGCTGACTTTGTTATACAGGTCAGCTTTATGCAGTTCTTCAATGAAGATTGCATCGGCACGACGCAGCAGGTCGCAATACTCTTTCTTCACTTCGCCCAGAACACGCACGCCCAAACCTGGACCTGGGAACGGGTGACGATACAGCATGTCGTATGGCAGGCCGAGTTCCAGACCGATCTTACGCACTTCGTCTTTGAACAGCTCTTTCAGCGGCTCAACCAGACCCATCTTCATTTCTTTCGGCAAACCGCCCACATTGTGGTGCGATTTGATCACATGCGCTTTGCCGGTGGCAGAAGCCGCAGACTCAATCACGTCAGGATAGATGGTGCCTTGCGCCAGCCACTTCACGTCTTCCAGACGCAATGCTTCCTGGTCAAACACTTCAACGAACACGCGGCCGATGATCTTACGCTTGGCTTCTGGGTCGTTCTCGCCGGCCAGTGCATCGAGGAAACGGGCTTCAGCGGCTACGTGAACGATGTTGAGACCGAAGTGGTCGCCAAACATGTCCATCACCTGCTCTGCTTCGTTAAGACGCAGCAGGCCGTTATCCACGAATACACAGGTCAGACGATCGCCGATGGCGCGGTGCAGCAGCATCGCGGTAACAGAAGAATCCACACCACCTGACAGGCCGAGGATCACTTTGTCTTCACCCACTTGCTCACGCAGACGCTCAACGGCATCTTCGATGATCTTAGCTGGGGTCCACAGCGCTTCACAGCCACAAATGTCGCGAATAAAATGCTCCAGCATGCGCAGGCCCTGGCGGGTATGCGTTACTTCCGGGTGGAACTGTACGCCGTAGAATTTCTTCTCTTCGTTGGCCATGATGGCAAACGGACAGGTTTCGGTGCTGGCAACGGTTTCAAAGCCAGCCGGGATAGCGGTGACTTTATCGCCGTGGCTCATCCACACGTCTAGCAACGGTTTGCCGGCGGCGCTGATGGCATCTTCGATGTCACGGACCAGCGCGCTCTGCGTCAGCACTTCGACCTGCGCATAACCAAATTCACGCTCGTTAGAGCCTTCAACTTTGCCGCCCAGCTGCATCGCCATGGTCTGCATGCCGTAGCACACGCCCAACACCGGCACGCCAGCGTTAAACACGTATTCCGGTGCACGCGGGCTGTTATGCTCAGTGGTGCTTTCCGGGCCACCTGACAAAATGATGCCATTTGGGTTGAAACCACGAATCTGCTCTTCGGTGACATCCCACGCCCAGAGCTCGCAGTAGACGCCCAGCTCACGCACGCGACGTGCGACCAGCTGCGTATACTGAGAACCAAAATCGAGGATCAAAATGCGATGTTTATGAATATTTTCAGTCGTCATTGAGGCGTTTCCATTGGGATGGACTTAATAATAAAAGCGCCCGGCAGGTGCCGGGCGTTGAATCTTACGGGATTATGAACCCATACGGTAGTTAGGTGACTCTTTGGTGATGGTCACGTCGTGCACGTGGCTTTCATTGATACCTGCGCCACTGATGCGCACGAACTCCGCTTTAGTGCGCAGATCGTCGATAGTTGGGCAACCGGTCAGGCCCATGCAAGAGCGCAGACCGCCCATTTGCTGGTGCACGATCTCTTTCAGACGGCCTTTGTACGCTACGCGACCTTCGATGCCTTCTGGTACCAGCTTGTCAGCGGCGTTGTCGGTCTGGAAGTAACGGTCAGATGAGCCTTTAGACATCGCACCCAGTGAACCCATACCACGGTATGATTTGAACGAACGGCCCTGATACAGCTCGATTTCGCCCGGAGATTCTTCAGTACCCGCCAGCATCGAACCCACCATCACAGCGGCTGCGCCTGCGGCGATGGCTTTCGCGATGTCACCTGAGAAGCGGATACCGCCATCGGCAACAACCGGGATACCGGTGCCTTCCAGCGCTTCAACTGCATCTGAAACAGCGGTGATCTGTGGAACACCAACGCCGGTCACGATACGGGTAGTACAGATTGAACCAGGACCGATACCGACTTTAACGGCGCTCACGCCCGCTTCTGCCAGTGCCAGAGCACCTGCGCCAGTCGCGACGTTACCGCCGATGATTTCGAGGTCTGGGTATTTTGCACGGGTTTCACGGATACGTTGCAGAACGCCTTCAGAGTGACCGTGCGACGAGTCAATCAGCAGGACGTCAACACCAGCAGCCACCAGCGCATCAACACGCTCTTCGTTGCCCGCACCGGCGCCAACTGCAGCACCGACACGCAGACGGCCTTCAGCGTCTTTACAGGCGTTAGGTTTACGTTCTGCTTTCTGGAAATCTTTAACGGTAATCATGCCCAGCAGGTGGAAGCTATCGTCAACAACCAGCGCTTTCTCAACACGTTTTTCGTGCATTTTCTGCAGAACGATGTCGCGTGCTTCACCCTCTTTCACGGTGACCAGACGCTCTTTTGGCGTCATCACTGCGGAAACTGGCAGGCTCAGGTCAGTCACAAAACGCACGTCACGACCGGTAATGATACCGACCAGCTCGTTGTCGGTGTTCACAACCGGATAACCCGCAAAGCCGTTGCGCTCGGTCAGCTCTTGCACTGCCGCCAGCGTCGTGGTTGGCAGAACAGTTTGCGGATCGGTCACTACGCCACTTTCGTGTTTTTTCACTTTGCGAACTTCATCCGCCTGACGCTCAATCGACATGTTTTTGTGGATAAAGCCCAGACCGCCTTCCTGTGCCAATGCAATCGCCAGACCGGCTTCGGTCACGGTGTCCATTGCAGCAGACAGCATAGGGATGTTCAGACGGATATTTTTCGTCAGTTGGGTGCTGAGATCAGCGGTGTTTGGTAGCACAGTGGAGTGAGCTGGAACGAGCAGAACGTCGTCGAAAGTGAGGGCTTCTTTAGTGATTCTTAGCATTGCAATATCTCCACCTGGGGGCGATTAAAACAGATAAAATATTGCCGCGGCATTATACAGGCCGAAATCGATTGCCTCCAGTGTTTTTTAGGAAAAAGTCTTGATCCTTCGGGTGAGCAATGTAGTATCGGTTGATTAACCCTCTGATTTAAAATTTGATCTACATCACATGTCGCTACCGCCAACCGCCAATATTTTTACTGTCAGCCGCCTGAATACCACGGTGCGGCAACTGCTGGAAAATGAGATGGGCCTGGTGTGGCTCAGTGCTGAAATTTCAAATTTCACTCAGCCCTCTTCCGGTCATTGGTACTTCACGCTGAAAGATGATGGTGCTCAGGTTCGCTGTGCCATGTTCCGCAACAGTAACCGTCGCGTGACCTTCCGTCCACAGCATGGCCAGCAAGTTTTAGTGCGCGCCAGCATTACGCTGTATGAACCGCGCGGCGACTATCAGCTGATTATCGAAAGCATGCATCCGGCCGGTGAAGGCCTGTTGCAGCAGCAGTTCGAACAGCTTAAAGCGCGACTGGCTGCCGAAGGCTTGTTTGATCAGCAGTTCAAACAGCCGCTGCCCGATCCGGCGCGTCAGGTGGGCGTGATTACTTCCGCGACTGGCGCCGCGCTGCATGATGTGCTGCGCGTGCTGCATCGTCGCGATCCCTCGTTGCCCGTGATTATCTATCCCACGCCAGTGCAAGGTGTCGATGCACCCGCAGCCATCGTGCGTGCCATTGAACTGGCAAACCAGCGTGATGAGTGTGATGTGCTGATTGTTGGTCGTGGCGGCGGTTCGCTGGAAGATTTATGGAGCTTCAACGACGAGCGTGTGGCGCGTGCCATTTTTGCCAGTCGCCTGCCGATCGTGAGCGCTGTCGGACACGAAACTGACGTCACGATTGCCGATTTTGTTGCCGATCTGCGCGCCCCTACCCCTTCTGCAGCGGCAGAAGTGGTGAGCCGCAATCAGGTTGAGCTATTGCGCCGCTTGCAGTCACAGCAGCAGCGCATGGAAATGGCGATGGATTTCTATATTGCTGAGCAACAGCGTCGGTTTACCCGCATTCAGCATCGCTTGCAGCAGCAGCATCCGCAGCTGCGTCTGGCACGCCAGCAAACCACGCTGTTCCAGTTGCAGCGTCGCCTCGGCGAAGCAATGGATCAACGCCTGCGCGTGGCCAATCGCCAGCAGGATCGGGTGTTACAGCGCCTGTATAATCAGCAGCCTCAGGGGCGCATTCTGCGTGCGCAGCAACAGATGCAGCAGTGGCAGTATCGCTTGCAGCAGGGCATGGAGAAGCAGCTGAATCACAACCGTCAGCGCTTTGGCAATCTGGCGGCGCAACTTGAAGGCGTGAGTCCGCTGGCTACACTGGCTCGCGGGTTTAGCGTGACAACCGATACCCAAGGCCAGCTGGTGAAGAAAACCCAGCAGCTTCACAAAGGCGATCTACTGCGCACCCGTTTGGATGATGGCTGGGTGGAAAGCCAGGTGACCGCACTTGAGCCGCAGAAATCACGCAGCCGCAAAGCACGCTCCTAGCTGAAAAACTATACTTCTGGCATGTTCCCTCACGGCCAGGAGTTACTATGACCTACAGCGTTATTCCTCCGTATATTCTTCGCAACATCATTGACCACTGCTCGGGTGTGCCGCAGGAGTCTGCTCGCCGCACCCTAACTCATGTTCAGCAGCTGATGGCTGAACACAACCGTAAAGCGGCCAGCATCGCCACCGCTCAGCCCGGCACCGTGTTACGTGCCATCTATGATGCCGAAAATACGCAAAATCTTCCTGGCACCTTGATCCGCGATGAAGGCCAGCCGGGCAATAGCGATATTGCGGCTGAAGAGGCCTGGAATTATCTCGGCATCACCTATGACTTCTACTGGCAGATCTTTAAGCGCAACTCACTCGATAACAAAGGCCTGAAACTCGATGGCACCGTGCATTACGGCAAGGAATATCAGAACGCTTTCTGGAACGGTCAGCAGATGGTGTTTGGTGACGGCGATGGCGAGATCTTTAATCGCTTTACCATCGCCCTTGATGTGGTCGCGCATGAACTTACCCACGGCGTGACCGAGAACGAAGCGGGACTGGTTTACTTTCAACAGTCCGGTGCGTTGAATGAATCCATGTCAGATGTGTTCGGCTCACTGGTGAAGCAGTTCCACCTGCAGCAAACCGCCGATCAGGCCGACTGGTTAATTGGGGAAGGTTTGTTAGCGGCCGGGATTAAAGGTCGTGGACTGCGATCCATGTCTGCACCCGGCACAGCCTACGACGATCCAAAACTCGGCAAAGATCCGCAGCCCGCTGATATGGATCACTATATTGAAACCCGCGACGACAACGGCGGTGTCCATCTCAACTCTGGCATTCCTAACCGTGCGTTTTATCTCGCCGCTAAAGCGCTAGGCGGCTTTGCCTGGGAATTAGCGGGTCACGCCTGGTATGACACCCTCTGTGACAAAACACTGCCGCAGGATGCCGACTTCAGCACGTTTGCGCGTTTCACCGTCGAGCATGGCGGCAAGCGGTTTAACCGCTCGGTGGCGGAAGCCATTCAGTCCGCCTGGCAGCAGGTAGGCGTAAAATGAGCATCCAACTCACCGATGACGCCATTATCGAACTGGCGCGTGAAGGCGGCATTGCTTTTATTCCCAACCTGCGAGGAGAACGCCGCTTTGCTCTGGCGCAACTGCCAGAACCACAAAAACAGCGGGTGTGTAACGTGCTGGAGCAAGCATTGCCTTTGGGTGAACCGGAAGATCAGGCGGCGAATCTAGGCAGCGGCGATCAGCGCTACTTTCGCATTCAAATCACCTATGCCACGCATCAGGAAGCGGGATCGATAGTGATTTTGATTCCAGAACAGATCGCCCCAGCCGAATTGCAGGCGCTGTGGCGCGACGGCCAGTAAAATTATCGGAGATCTCCCAAAGCAACCTCTAACTTACTGACTATAATCATTAATGTGGCTAGCTAGTCCACGTCGAAGAAAACACCCTTAGATGAGGTCTCTGCTATGACACTAAAGAAGCAAAGAGGTGGTGCCGGGAACTTTGCAGAGGACCCGGAGCGTGCCAGGGAAGCCGGCAGTGCTGGCGGCAAAGTCAGTGGGGGCAATTTCAGAAACGATCCTGAAAGAGCCAGGGAAGCTGGAAGAAAGGGAGGACAAAAAAGCCGTCGCCCCTCTAAGCCGCAGTGAATAAGGTACCTTAAGGAATGAAGTGCGCCACGGATGGTTATGACTAGTCCTGGTATAGGTTGACACCTTTTCAGGTTAAAACCCCCGATGCAC
>CBCTJT010000018.1:0-109142 GCA_965147305.1 uncultured bacterium | reverse complement strand
GAGAAATATTGTTAGGCTACTTAAAGCTATGAGTTTTCACACAGCCTGCGCTCACTGCGGACCTTCCCCAAATCATTCCATGTCAAATACTAAGCGGTCCCACACATAACTTAAAAACACCCTAACCTCCCCAGAACCCCTCAGGTATGGCGTAGTCCATGCTGGACACAACAGTGAAGTCCTGCCGTTTGGCTTTTTGGCGGGGCAGTCTCTTTCGCCCTTTCGCAATACATCGGCCCAGTTTGTTTTCCCACTGCCGTTGCGTGTGCTCAACGCCCTCTTCCGACCAGTAGGTGATGAATTCGGCGATTTCGGCGTGAGACGGTTTTTCTGCCAGCTCGTGCCCGCACTGCCTGGCGATGTTCAGAAATTCCTCCGAAGGCTGCCAGCCTGCCGCCATAGCGAATTTCCCTGCGGTTTGGCTCTGACACTGGCCACGCCGTGAAGCAGCTGGCGGGGTGTCGCGGCTTACACAGATGGCCTCGCTACCCTTACGCCACAGCGTCACGCTCTGAGTCACGTTGAACAACGCATTGAACCGGGATGACGTCGGGCAGTGGAGAATGTCGGCCAGGGGCTTGTCAGTGCCGTGGGGTGTTAGATGCCCCCACCCCGATCCAGAAGCTGGACCTGTTAGGGCTTTGGATTTGGAAAATTCCGCAGGGCTGTGGATAACCTCGCGCGCGGTGTGTGTTTTATTTAATATTTTATTTATATATTTAGATCTTAAAAAACAAAAACGGGTGTGCGCGCGCGAAGGTATAACACGCGAGGGGGAACCCGGCCCCGCGATCTCGCTGACAGCCGACGTTACGCCGTCCGTTACGCACTGAGTGACGCTCAAATCACCCTGAGTGACGCCCGAATCAACGTGCATTACGCGGTTCGTTACGCCCTGGGTAACGACTGCATCATCGAGCGTTACGCGATCCGTTACGCCCTGCGAGACGACTGAATCACCGTGCGTTATGCGATCCGTTACGCCCTGCGTGACGCCTAAATCAACATGCGTTAAGGTGCCCGTTACGCCCTGCGTGACACTTGAATGTTCGAATGTTACACCGTGTTTTTTAATTGGAGAGCAACGCGATTTTTGCTGCGATGAAAGGCAACTCACTATCATCGTTTTCCCCCCATAACCACTGTGCCACAGCTAATAACTTCGCCATCTTCATTTTTCTTCACGCACGTTCTAACCGATGAAGAATCATATTTATAGGTCCCGTCTTTTCCAGGCTCGCCCAAGACTGCCGTAATACCCTTTATGATTAAGCTCTTCATCTTCAGGCTCCTCCTGTATCGTTGCTGTCGCAGAGCGCCCGGAGACTTTTTTACTGCACCTTCCTGTACACTTTCATTTAGCCCAAAGAGCGTAATCCGCTTAGTCTTTTTGTCATAATGGGCAAGCCCCGCTGCCACCATGGCCTTACCGAAGCCGGGATAATCAGCCAGCATGTCCAGATAGTTCAGTTCTGCATTTTCAAAGATACCATCCGACCCATACTCAATAGCCGTCGTCCAGATGGTGATCAGTGAGGCAATGGCCACCGCGCGCGAAATACTTCGGGTGATCAGTGGAGACTGATGTTTACCGAAGGTGATTTTTAACCCCTCCCCGCCGTCTGGTGGATTCTCAATGAAAGCGGCGAGTTGATTGACCCGTGGATGGTTTTTCAGGGAAGAAGAGAGATTGATGCTCAGGCGTGACATGCTTTGGCCTCTCAAATTTTGGTGAGGTTTACACTGCCGGTGCCACCCGGCATAATAGATTTGGCTTAAGTCAAAGATAAGCTGTTCTGCACTAAACCCCGGTACTGTTGCTGCAGTCCGGGGTTTTCTCTTTGGTGCGTTCCAGCTCGTATTCCGCAAACTGAATGGCCACAGTGAGTAGCCACCGATACTGCTCAAGTGGCACCTTCATCTCCCCATTTAAAACAAAGTCCTCTACCCCACTTGCTGCCAAGGTCTCCATGATCTCAGGGTATTTCTCAGTGCGTCTGAGGATAGTGGAATCGGCCACGTTTAGGCGGCGAGCTACTTCAGTCTGACGCGTTTTGATAAGCGCTTTGTGTGCGGAGGCAAGCAGATGACGACTTGTTATAGTGAATCTGTCGATCTTGCGTGTTTTTGCTGATTCCACTTATTAATGTCTCCTGCTTGATTTGAAATTATTGAGTAAGGTTTTAAATCATCAAAAGCTATGCTGTCTTCAAAAGACAGTCTTTGATATAGAACTGTCCATGCTTAATCCATTGGTAATCCATCTTTTTCATTCGGATAATCATCGCTGTTGAGCTCATGGGGGGTTACAAGCCAATGAGTTGCCGCAGACCAACGGATAGCATTTTTTCCCTTTGGCTTGTATTTGCCGCTTAGGACCTGACTAACATAGCCTTGGCTGACCCCGACAGATTTTGCAAAATCAGCCTGCCTTACGTGATATTGCTCCAAATATTGTTCCAGCTTCATTGTGCGCTCCAAATCATTACCCACCAATATTAGTGCTACTGATTCTGATTTTCAATAGCGCAGCTATTTGCAAATTATTAGTGCTGCGAATAAAAATAAGCAATGAAAAAGAAAAACTTACTCACTGATGAAGACAAACTCAAAGCAGATCGTTTGAAAACGGTCTGGAATGAGAAGAAAAAACTACTTGGTTTAAGCCAAGAAGTTGCGGCTGGGAAATTGGGCTTTAGCACTCAAGCAGCTATCAGCCAATTTTTGAATGGAAAAATACCTTTAAATATAGAGAATGTGCTTAAGTTTGCGGAGCTTCTTGAAGTTCCCCCCGAAACTATAGATCCTGCGATCGCTTCACTACTACACCCTGTTCGAATTGCTGAAAGGGATAAAAACCAATTTAAAATCAATGAGGTGAATAAATATCCTCTATATGATGTTGAACAAATTCTTCGTTTGGTCAAATTAGGCTATGTGGGTCACACAGAGCAGTATGTGACTACAGCTCATCAGGCCAGTGAACGATCCTTTTGGCTAAAAGTATCTGGGCACTCAATGACTGCCCCACAGGGTGTAAAACCAAGCTTTCCAGAGGGCGTTTTAATACTTGTCGACCCTACTGAGAAGGTCACTGCAGGGAATTTTTGCGTTTCAGCACTATCTAATTATGATGAGTTAACCTTCAAAAAATATGATCGCGATGCAGGAGAGAGTTACCTAGTTCCACTAAATCCGGCTTATCGTACACTTAAATGTGACCATTCTGTTCAAATCATTGGGAAAGTTGTTCATGCCATATGGGCAGATACTGTCTTCAACTCTACCCCTAAGTAAATTCCAATTATAATCAGGTGGTTAGCTTAACTTAACTACCTGATCAAAACCTCACGCGAAAAAAAAATCAACTTTATAAGTATCACTATTGACTAAATATATTAGTGGCACTATTGTTAACTAAGCTGAACGGCACAGCATACTGTCGGGCGGGAGGAGTGCACTAGCGCGAGACCCCGAAGTGGCAAAACCCACCTTCTTCTCAACAAATGAGATGGCATTCGTCCGTGCCATTTCCTTTGTTGAAGGAGGTTTTATGAAGAAGCAATACCTTAGATGTCCGATCTGTGGCCGTATCTTCAATCCCTTAATCCCTTATAAACACATCAAAGAGTTTCACCCCAATGCGGTAGATAGCGAACTCATACTCATTCGAGATGCTCGCCGAAGCTGCTTCGGGAAGGATAAACCCCAAAAACAACGATCAACACTCCTGTCTGACCATCTTCCGGGTTCACCTTCGAAACCGGCTGTAAAGGTAACGGCGCGATAGCCGTTCATCCCGAGCACATAGCGCTTTTTATTTTGATGATTTGCCGCTGCTTTCAGCGGACCCCTATAACCCGCCATTCGTGGCATCACCATTCGGAGTGCACTATGCAACACCGCGAAGCCGCTGTACGCCTCACTCAGACCGTCCAGACCATTACACGTGAACTGATCGAGTCAGTTACCTATCTGTACGCCTATCGCAAAAAAGATGAAATCAGTGAGAAGGAGTTCAATGACTATCTTGAAAAAACACAGCAGTTTGTTGAGAAAACCCTGGGAGAATTCGCCGAGCCGCTATATGAGCATCACCCGGATTTACGTGAGCATTGTTGCTCATGTGATATTCAACAAGAGAGCCAGTACGACTAATCCTGCCAACTCAATTTGTCAGGAAACTGAATAGCCAATCAGGCTATAACTGTTTCGTCAGAATCACTCCCTGACCCCTGTCCAGAGAAAGAAGCAGCACTAAGCCCAATCATTAGGGCAACGGTGCCAGAGAAGTTCCTGTGCGCCTGCTCCATTTTCCCGCCTCGTGCGGGATTTTTTTTGCGTATCAGAAATGCGCGCGAATTGACTCAATAGCATCAAGGCAGCAGATGGCAACTTCCTACTCATTTTCTCAGATGTCGGATTGATGGAGAAAGGCAAGATGACTAAACGCGCCTGCGGTATTCGAAAGCTGGGAAGGAAAATGAAAATGCGGTACCTGCACTTTGCCCTGACAGGTAGCACGCAGTTGATGAAGCTGAACATCCGGTTTGCAAAATATCTTCGCTCAGTGCAAAGACATACGCCTTATCGCTGGATCAGAATGTTCGCGTCTGAGCTTCATCAACACTATCTTGGCGTATTTCTTTACCTGGCGAAATTCCATTGCGATATCTCTCTTCGTCTGGAAGAGATGTCTCAGCGACATTCTGAATTTAATGAAGATTGACTAAAACCTTGCCTTGCCGGGACGGGTTACCTGTCGTGTTTACAACGGTTTCAGGCCCGGGCATTACAGCTTCTTAAGCGGGTTAACAGTTGACAATCAGGATGGGCTCAAAATCCAGCCTCTTCGCCCGCTGTAGCCAAAATAATCACCAATCATTCCAGCCCAAACGAAAGGAGCGGCACCATGAAAATGCTTTGCGCATTGTTTCATCACAACGGGTTCATTATTCAGGCGGAAGGCCATGAGGACTTTTGGGTGTTACTTGGCCGCCAGATTGGGTGGGGGAAGTTTTGCCGGGTGACAGAACCTGAGGCCATGGACAGCACCGTTTCGCGTTTTGAATTACGTGAATTCCGCCCGGCTTCTGGGCCCGTTCCTTATCCCGTCTTCTCAGATGCCAATGTGTTATGGCACCTGGAGGAGGCCCGAACCGTGCTGAACTCGCTTAAACGCTGACACGAACTATCGGTCCCGCTTCATGTTTCAATTCAAGTCGGCGATTTCTTCCACCAGCACCAGTGGGCAGCCTTTCACTTTGCAGGCCTGCTTATAAGCCATCGCGCAGACATGACAGTAATCGTGATGATCCGTTGCATATTCATATTCCTGAAAATAACGAAACTGCCCTTCCGTTTCGCGTTTACGAACGAATTGCTGCCCTTCCATCGCCTCATCCAGCGCACGGAGTGTCAGAGCAGAAGGATTATTAAAGCCAATTTTGATGCGAAATGTCGTCATTTCATGATTATTCATCAGGCGTAAGCAGACCGCTACACGTTACTGATTCTCAAACCAATAGCTGACGGTTATCGACCAGGCGTCTCTGGAGAGTTCTTCATGATGTTCACCCGCTTTCGAAACGTCTGGCGCTTCACCCTGTGTGGTCTGAACGTCGTCAGAGTTTTTTCAGATTTCAACAAGGGCGTGGAATGGGCTTTCACGCTAAAGATTGCCGCTGCCTGCGCAGCTGAAATGGAGAAGTAGCCATGAAAAACCAAAGCGCCCCACAGCGGGTCTACATGCGTGCACTCTGCCTGGTGAGGCAGTGGCGTCAGGGGAAAATTCGCCCCAGGCGCACCTTCCGCCACGGTTACCTCTCCATCAGCGTTACTCACTACTGGCGGCTTCTTTCCAAAGATGAGGGGCAGCACTGGGAGTTATTGAGTCACGCTGAATATGACCACCATCTTCGGCGACGCTTACCCCTCAAATCACACCGCTGACACCTTACCTTTCCGTGATTACCGACAGGAGAAAAACATGAACATTGAAAATTTCAATCTTCATCTTGAGGCTCATCGCCGCTGGCTGACGTCGAAAGGCGCAGAAGGTGAGCGGCTTATTTTACAGGGCGTTAATTTATCGCAAGTGAATCTTCGCGGCGCTCAGCTTGAAAGGGCAAGCATTACAGGCAGTGATTTTTTCAACACGGACCTGAGCCACGCTAACCTGCGGGGTGCCAGTCTGCACAGATGTGATTTTCGTAAAACCATCCTCAGGGGAGCACAACTTAGCGGTGCTTCGTTAAGGGGAGCCCTGTTTTCCTTAACCGATCTCAGCTACACAGACATGCGCGGGGCAGACCTTTTCAGTACCGACCTTCGTGGAGCCTGTCTCAGGTCGGCTCAGTTACCTGAAGGCACCTGGCTTATCTCCGGCGAAATATATGACATGCAGATCACCAATGGTTCATTACTGCGAGTGGGATGTGAAGAGCATCCTGTCTGGGACTGGCGCTCGCTCAACCGCGAAGAGGTGTTGTCCATGGATGGAGAACGTGCACTGAAATTCTACCCGCGCTTACTCACGTTACTTGATTGCTACCTGGGCCAGGGCGAACGCCCTGAGTGGCTGATGCATACGCTCTGATTTCGTTTACTCCCACCATTATCCTCAGGAATGACCGAATGAAAATCACTCATATTATACATGGCGAACAATCGGTGCTCGTCATTCGCAGTTCGCTTTTGCACCTGCTTAAGCATGCTCGCGTCGCAGGCGCGGCGCTGGATGCCGCACCCGATGCGGAAGTGGCAACCACAGGTGTGTTTTGGTTAAAAACTGTTATAACCGGGAAGTCTTCCGACATTGAAGAGGCCCGTAAAGCGGCGCGGCAGGAGGAGATACATTAAATGTTACCACTCTACATCTGCCTGCTCCTGAATGGCAGCACGCTATCGAGGCTGCCACCGTCCTCCCCACCCTGCAGTCATGTCAGCGTATCGACTTGCGAACGCTACCCAATACGAAGGACATATTTCTATCCTGGAAAAGGCCTGCTGGTTAATCACCGCGGGCCTTTTCATTTTTATACACCTGCCCCTCAAGGAGAACACCCATGAGTCCCTCTCAACTTGACCATATTTTAGAACAACACCAGCGCTGGCTCAGCTCTCATGGCCAGTACGGCCAACGGGCTGATTTGAGTATGGCGGATCTGCGTGACGCCACGTTGAAAGATGCTGACCTGCGTCTGGCCGTGATGATTGGAACCCAACTGCAGGGCGCGACGCTGAATCAGGTCCTGCTTCAGGGAGCCGTTCTGGCGTTTGCGAATCTTAGGGGGGCCAAACTCCTTCATACCAATCTGAGCCACGCCAGGCTGATAGCGGCCAACCTTCAAAATGCAGATTTGACGACATCCGTCTTGCGGGGCACAGACCTGCGCGACGCACAGCTGGAAGGCGCAAGTCTTCCCAAACCGGGGCCAGAAGGTAAAAACCACATGGTGATCGTTGAAATCACACTTATCCGGAAACCCCCCTCAAAACACTGACGCATTCCCGATTACCCGTGATGTTTAAACAGTCATAACCCAATCATCCCCCCCTTTGGAGCCTTACCCATGATGAATCAAAACATCAGGGGCGATGCCGCGTGCGCGCGGCCTTTTCACCCCATCCGCGATATTGAGTTCAGTCCAGGCAACACACTCAGCAGCGCCAGTTTTTCTCAACGTCGACCTTTACCTCTGCTGCAGCTGCTTGTCGACCGCTTGGTTGGCGCTATTTTCAGGGAGACGAAGTCATGACTCCGTATGTTCATCTTGAGAGACGTAAAGAGGCACTTGACGCTGAAGAACAGGCGGCAATTAAAAAAGAACAGTGGATCGATGACGAAACCGAGCGCCTGATGCGTCAGTTTCCCGACCAACTTGCCGATTTCAGACACTGGCGACAGCCTCAGGACGTGATGAAATGCTGCGGTCATCGTAACGCGAACGAGCATTATTGCGATTTTATCTGGCACCTTGCCCACCAGCAAGCGGCTGACAACTACGACCTGCAGATCCTGCTTGGCTGGGAGGAACCTGTCCTATGAAACCGGGCATCTATCATGACATCAGTAACGAGGCGTATCACTCTGGACCCGGCGTGAGTAAATCCCAGCTGGACGATATTGCTCTCGACCCGTCGGTCTACGTTTGGCGCAAGCATGCCCCCGTTGATGAGGAGAAAACCCGGGCGCTGGATATGGGCAGCGCACTGCATTGCCTGCTACTTGAGCCGGAAGAGTTTGAACGTCGTTTCATCACGGCACCGGTCTTCAACCGTCGGACGAACCAGGGAAAAGCGGACGAACAGGCCTTTCTCGATGAAGTCAGTGGCTCAGGTAAAACCGTCATGGATGCGGAGCAAGGGCGAAAACTGAAGCTCATGCGAGAAAGCGTGCTTGCCCATCATGCCTCCCGCTATTTACTCGAATCCGAGGGGCATTGTGAATCGTCCATTTACTGGACAGATGAAGAGACCACTGAGCTGTGCCGCATTCGGCCTGACAAGTTTCTCACCCGTTCGGCCACGATAGTGGACGTGAAAAAAGTCTGTGATATGCACCGATTCGATCGCCATATCGAAGAATTTCGTTATCACGTCCAAAACGCCATGTACCAGGAGGGTTTTTACCAACACTTTGGTGAGCGTCCCTTGTTCGTATTCATTGCAGTAAGCGAGAGCATTGACTGCGGGCGTTATCCGGTGCGCATCTTCCGACTCAACCCTTACGACGTTGAAGTCGGTCACTCTCTTTTCCGTCAGAACCTCATGACCTACCACAAATGCCGCCTCAATGAAGACTGGGGTGGAATTGAAGAAATCAACCGCCCCGAATGGGCAAGAAGAAAGGATCCACACTATGACTACTGAATTAACCCATCCGCCTGAGCCACCCCATGCCTCAACCGGGACGGCGGCAACCGTTTTTAGCCCGGACGCCCTGGACAAACTGCTGCGCTTCGCAGAGGTCATGGCGAATGGCCGTGTGACCGTGCCATCACACTTGTCCGGTAAACCTGCCGACTGCCTGGCCGTGACCATGCAGGCCACTCAGTGGGGCATGAACCCATTTGCGGTGGCACAAAAAACCTTCGCCATCAACGGAATCCTGGGTTATGAAGCGCAGCTCGTCAATGCGGTCGTCACCACCATGGCACCGACGCGCGATCGCCTGCATTACGAATGGTTTGGCAACTGGGAAAAAATCATCGGCAATTTTGCTGAGAAGACATCCCCCAAAGGCAACAAATACATCGCACCCGCATGGCAACTGGCGGATGAGGCGGGTTGTGGTGTCCGCGTCTGGGCCACCATGAAAGGTGAAAGCGAACCGCGAATTTTGGAACTGCTCCTCTCACAGGCACAGGTGCGTAATTCAACGTTGTGGGCAAGCGATCCAAAACAGCAGCTGGCGTATCTGGCAGTCAAGCGATGGGCACGCCTGCACTGCCCGGATGTCATCCTTGGCGTTTACACGCCTGACGAACTGGACGAGGTGCGCCCGCCTGAACGTGATGTCACGCCCACCGACGTGGCGGATTTAAACGCGATCATTAATCAGTCAGTAAGGGAGGCAAAATCGCAACAGCTGCCGTTGAGCACACCGGCACTGGGTAGCAGAGACACAGAGGACAATGCGGCCCACATTAAGGCGGCAGCGCCTACGTCAGAGGTCAGCAGCGCGAAAGAAGAAGCCAAGCCCAACACCGAAGCCCCCTCATCCACTGCTATCGCAAAACATACGCGCACCCCCGAAGCGCTACTGGCTGATTTCAGTGAGGCGGCCATGAATAAGCCTACGGTTGCAGAGCTGAAAAAGTGTTACGAGTATGCCGCCAAAGTCCTTAAAAAGTATCCGGAACTGCTGGATAAGGCGACGGAGGTCTACCTCATTCGAAAAGCAGAACTGGAAGAGGCGGCCGCGGCTGCAAATGAACAGTCCTGAGACCGTGCGCATTTAAAGGACATGAAATGAAGACCTTCAATAAAGTCAGAGTCACTCTGAGGAACAAGCGGTATTACTACATCGCAGAAGCCGCAGCCCGGGCGGAATGCTTTGGCCAATATCAGCAGGCGTCTGGGTTATGGTTTCGTGCCATGAGCCTAGCTGAGAAACAATGCAACGCTGAATGGGCTGAACATCGTCATTCTTTTTGTGAGACAGCTATTCGTAATGGATGGTCTCAAAAAGAATCTTAATAACACGGTCGCTTTCTCGGGATATTTGCCCCTTTGCCCGACCACAAGATAATATTCAGTTTCCTGACTTCACGGCGCACATTAACGATGTTAACTTCTCTGCGCCCGATAATTATACAGAAATCCTCACCAGGGATTCAGTTTCACGCACCGATAATATAATGCAAGCACTAATAACCCTAATGACGAACCCTTTAATCAGGAGTGAAAGATGAATGACATCCTTATTAGACATATCGATAAGAAATTAAAGTCCACTGAAACTGAATCTCTAGAACAACTTGTTTATATTTTAGCAAAGCTTTCCCTCGTATCTGCTCCTGCGGCCTGGTTGGTTAAGTCAACGCTCAATCAGGGCGACATCCCCTGCCTGACCCGAGAACGTGCGCTGGAACTGCTTTATGAATGCGGTGGCGACAAGTCCTACATTCTCCCTTTATATACCGTGTTGAAAGCGGATGTAGTGGCCGTAAACAACATCCCAACACTAAAACTATCAATGCGCTCCATTAAGAATTAAGTTGGATTCAAAGAGGATCCTAAATAGAGGAAGAACGTAAACATTAAGCGCACCGCTCAACTCTACCAGTTCGCACGTCCCCATTTCATAAACTCAAAAGGACTACCTAGTGAAATTAAGACTATCTTTATTTGTTATGCTTTCAGCCATGTCGACTCATTCAGCACAGGCAGTCAACGGTCACCTTAAAGCCAGAATTGCGGCAAACGAAAAAAACATTAAGCTTGTCAAGGCGGATGTACAAAATGTTAAGAAAATATCGGAGAAAAATCAGAAAGACATACAATCAAATCATAAAGACATTCGATCAAACAAGGAAGGCATTCAGGAAAACAAAAAGGGTATAAGCGAAAATAGAAACAAAATTGAAATCAACACAAATGAAATCCACCAAAACACTAATCGAGCAGAAAATAATGCGAGGAATATCAATTCCAATCAAGAGAAAATCACCAGCAACCGCAATGACATCAAAAAAAATGCTAATAGAATAGATAACAACAGCCAGCGTATTGATAAAAATGAGCAGGGTATATTCAACAACTCGGCAAGACTGGACGGTTTTTATGATGATTTGGATTCATTAACAAGAAGTACGAATAACAGATTTCAAAAAATGGATAATAAAATTGATAAAAACCATCATAAGGCTATGGCGGGGATCAGCTCGGCTATGGCTATGACTTCCATACCCCGTGTAGAAGGTAAAGTGGTAAGCATAGGTCTGGGTGGCGGCTCCTATGGCGGCCAGAGCGCAATGGCATTTGGTTCCAACTTTAAAATTGGCGACCGGGCGAGTGCCAGAACGTCCCTCAGTTATGACACCCGAAATACGATGGGCGTTGCAGCGGGCATTTCGATTGGCTGGTGACGAAAAAATCTCATGCCTTGATAATTCATTGAGGAATAACGCCTGCCATTTAAATCCTAAAGAGTGAGTCATTTCGTCATTAACGACCATTTTTAGGATTAATAAAAAAGGCCACCCCTAACATCATGAAGATAATTAAATAACATTATCAATCCGCGCCATTAATTAAAACCCACACTTAGCAACCCCAGGCAATCATTAAAGTCACCCCCTTTCAGAATAATAGGAATCAAAGTGAAAGTTAACAAAAAACCATTAACAATCGCGACTTCGATAGCATTTATTCTCGCCATTAAAACGTCCAATGTGTGTGCGTGGGATAACGTAACTGTCTTTGGCGACAGTCTCAGCGACGGGGGTAACATCGGACGCTTCACTAACAACGCCGACCAGAATTTACTTTACGATGAAATTATTGCGCAACGCTTAGGTGATAATTTGCGACCTTCAAATAACGGAGGCCTTAACTATGCCCAGGCAGGTGCGACAGCATCACAAAAAGTCAATCCAGCCCTGAATACAGAGAACCAACTAACCTCATATTTGCAATCAAGAGGAGGACATGCCGATAGCAACAGCTTGTATGTTCACTGGGCCGGAGCGAATGATATTACGGCAGCGTTAGAGAATTCATCCCAGGGCCCCGATATGATTAAGAACAGCGCTGATTCATCCGTGTCACAGGTAAAAACGCTGTTAAACGCTGGTGCAGGTTTAGTTGTTGTACCCAATGTTCCTCAACTTGGCATGACACCCTATATTGTGCAGATTTTGCTGAGTCATCTCGATGCGCCATCCATGGCCGCAGCATTTCAGGTATTGAATAATTCGACGACCTCTGATGAGTCATCTCGCCAGCAAATCTTACACGAGGCCTTTCATGCCGCTGCGGGGAAAATGTCTGATATTCCTGAAAAGCAGGAGGCAATCACTCAGCAGCTATTTGATGACTGGAAAAAACTCAGTTCGCAGGTGAACGGATTAACTGATCGCTACAATCAACAGCAAGAGTCCCAACTGGAAAAACTGAACGGAAATATCGCAAGGATGGATATAGCCGGCTTGTTTAACGAAGTGATCGCCAGCCCAAATCAATACGGGCTGAGTAACACCATTGGCACTGCATGTCCGCTGGGTCATTCTGCGGATAAATGCCACCCATCAGATACGGGGGGCGGAAAAGAACGTAATTACCTCTTTTCAGACCGATTGCACCCCAGCTCCACAGTGCACCGTATGATGGCAGATTATTTTCAATCTGTACTTTTGGCTCCTGCCCAGGCCGCTTCTCTTTCAACATCAGCAGAACTGATGAACACCGATATGCATAGCACCTTAGACGGTCATCTCCAGCAACAACGTTCTCAACCCGCTGATGCAGGCAAGCTCTCCTTGTTTGGCGGTTATGCAGGAGGACGGCTTAAAACTAATTCCAACGTATGGCCAAACGGAAAATCGACGACAAACAACGCTACAGTGGGCATCGGGTATCAGCTCACTGACAGTTTACAAAGTGGAGTGATATTTTCTACGAGCAACCAGCGAATGGGGCTATCGTCCGATTACGGTTACAAATTCCATGGCAGCTTGTCTGGTGTTTATGGTCAGTTCTCATTCTTGCAGGATGGGTGGTTAAATGCCGACTTCCACTACAGCTCCATCGATTACGACCATATTCAGCGCAAAATTCAAATTGGCCGTGCGCTTCGGACCGAACAGGGAAATACCAAGGGAAATCAACTGGGCATACGGCTTCAGACTGGCTGGAACTTTCCGCTTAGCGAGCGTGTAAAAACGGGTCCAGTTGTCGGCTATTCTCTGGATAAAACCTATGTGAAGGGTTATAGCGAAATTGATAATCGCAGCACATCAATGCACTTTTCAGATCAAACTTACCGTTCACAAATCGGTTCAATTGGCTGGCGTCTCGAAAGCAAGCAATTCTCGGTAAATCCATGGGCACAGGTTACTTATTCGCATCAGTTTGGAGACAAAGAAACAGGCGTTAGGGCTGGACTGAAATCAACGAAGACATCGTTTATTCGAACTTTTAAAACTGGCAACAAGGATTGGGTAGATGTAGCAATGGGATTAAATATTCCTTTGGGCAATAATATCAATGCTTTTGCAGGAGTATCTACGGTCGCGACTAAAGCTGATTTTCATCCGATTACATGGAATGTCGGTATCAATGCCACATTCTAAATCGGGGTAGCCGCAGGCATTTCGATTGGTTGGTAGTCCCTCTTCTAAACAATAGCCCCATCCAGAGGACGGGGCTACGGCCTGACAAGCGAGATGAATGATTGGACGGTTAAACATGACCTGTCAGGCGGTAATACTTTTAATACAACTCTCAAAAAGCGTCAATATCTACGAGAGGCATAAAGCCTCTTTAATTGACGTTTCGTTTGCGCGCACGTGTCACATGTATGAGTTCACATAACGTTATTGCGGGTCTCAGCAAAAGCTGCAGGCTGCCTGCTACAAACAATCCCGTTCCATCCGTCATCAGCTTATCGTAAAAAAAGAAAACACTGCCCACCAGGAACCATATTGCGATGAGCAAATCATTGAGGGCACCCAGTGCACGATACCGCCTCTCGATAACAATGTGATCGGCACCGATGCTGATTTCTGCATGCCGGTTTGGCATTCAGCCTCCCTGCTTATTCAGTTTTGATTTCCTCGATAAGGTTAGCACCCTGATTATGGATATTGCCCACCTTCGCGCTCACAGGATGCCAGGTGAACGCCTTTTCTGGCACAACGGCGGCGTGTGCAATTTCCTGCGTGCGTTCCGGTGTCGTTTCTACACTGAGCCATTCACGAACAGCATCTGCAGAAAGTACCAGCGGCCGTCGATCGTGAATATCCACCATGCCTTTATTACTGGCCGCCGTGACAATGACAAAACCCTCGTGGCCATGATCTTTATCGTAAGGCGCTTTACCGATGGCGGCAAAGAACAGCGGCTCCTTCTTCTTGTGATAAATCAGATAGGGCTGTTTCTTTTCCCCGTCCCGTTTCCATTCATACCAGGCGTCAGCCGGGACGATGGCACGGCCATGGTTCCAGAGTGGTTTAAACATGCGCCCCGTTGCAGCGGTTTCTCCGCGCGCATTAATGAGCGGTTGTTTATCCCACCATTCAGGGCCGTAGCCCCAGTAAACCGGATCCAGATGCAGTTCCTCATCGCGTTCGTTGAGCAGCAGCACCTTCGTGCCCGGGGCTACGTTAAATCGCCCTATGGGTTCCGGGTCATAAAGAATTTCCTCTGGCGTCAGCCCCAGTGATTCAAAGTATTCATCTCTGCTGCTGTACTGCGCAAATCGTCCACACATAGTCACCTCCAGCCTTAAGGATAGGCGGTATACTCAAATAAGGAGGACAACACCATGTCTCATAATCTGGCCACACGCAGCAGAGAAGAACCCGATCGCATCAACGTGGATTTAGCCGCTTCAGGCGTCGCATTCAAAGAGCGTATGCACATGCCAGTCATACCGCATGAAGCTGAAATGCAGCAACCCGAGGAACTGCGTGATTACTTCAGAGAGCGCCTGCAGTTTTACAGGAGTGTCGCCCTGCAGTTTCCAAGGGGTACTGACCCTGTTTACCTGAAGGAGACGGACAAATGAGTATCGTTTTCGTGCCGCCGCTTATCGCCCTGCTGCTGAGTAAGGAAAAAGAGGAAGGAACCCCTTTGACAGAGGAAGAGGTTCTGACCATTCGGGATAATGCGACGGCTATCGTGGTCGAGAATGATGTCGCGGCTGCCATGGCAGAGAGCCGCGGATATTCTGACGTTAACCCGGAAAAATGCTGGGAGCAGTGGTGCGAATTCAGGCGTTAGCGCAGGGTTGAAATCCCTTCATTCAGCATTTTGGTTCTCTGATTAATTACCCATCATAAATCCCCTGACTACGCAGTTCATAAATGCCTTAGTCCGGGGAAGTAAACTGTTTCTCCCCCCTTCCGCTTGAAACTTAACCTGACCGGCATTGGCCATTATCAATATTCTATTGAGATTCCGTATGACTCAGATCGTATTTAATGAAGAGTGGGTTGTGGAAAAAAAACTCACTGAACGCACCGGGCTTGGAAGCCGTCAAATTGAAAACTATCGTCAGGAGTGCTGGATAGAAGGTGTCCATTTCAAGCGCGTTTCACCGAAAGGAAACACGGCGAGTAAGCGCGGGACAACCTGGTACAACTATCCGCGGATTAATAAATTTATACAGGATTCATGATAATGGCAGCTTTACCTACCGGCGTGGAAATCAGAGGAAAAACTATCTGCATCTGGTTTATGTACCGGGGCCAAAGATGCCGGGAGCCGCTGACAGGCTGGACGCATACGCCAGCCAATATCAAAAAAGCCGGGAGTCTTCGCGCCGTTATTGTCAGTGAAATTAACCTGGGTGAATTCGACTATCACAAACGCTTCCCCTCATCGCGCCGGGCGCGCAAAGTCGTCACTACGCTGTCAATTAACACGATGGGCCAGTTGTGCGAAGCATGGATAAGAATCAAAGAAACGGAACTGACGGCTAACACCATGCGTAAAACGAAATCGCAGCTGAAGACGATTCTGCACATCGTTAATGCTGATACGCCCATCTCCACCATCAGACACAGTGATATACTGAATTACCGTCTTCAGCTCCTGAATGGTTCGACCCTTTACAACCATAATAAACGCACGAACAGAACCGGGCGATCCATCAGGACGGTTGATAACTATATTTCTCTGTTGAACTCATTGCTTCGCTTTGCCTATTTTTCAGGTTATATAACTAAAAAGCCTTTTGAGGGCGTCAGAAAACTTCAGAAATCCAGAACCAAACCCGACCCCTTATCGCGGGCCGAATTTGATCAGCTCATGCAAAGCGAAACCGGACAAAGCCAGAATATGTGGAAATTCGCCATTTTCTCCGGAATTCGGCACGGTGAACTGGCTGCTCTGGCGTGGGAGGATGTGGACTTTCAGAACGGAACAGTTCTCGTACGCCGTAATCTGACTTCCATGGGGCTTTATGGTCCGCCCAAAACGCGCGCCGGCATCCGATCGATTAAGCTTCTGCAACCCGCCATCGACGCGCTGAACGCGCAACGCCTCCTTACTGAGCCGCAACCTAAAACCACAATAGTGATCCACCATCGCGAATATGGTAAGACGGAAAAGCAGAAAGTGCGGTTTGTTTTCATTCCGCGGGTGAAGAACGGGAAGCAAAAACCGGGATATTCATTAACAAGCATTGGCGCGCGCTGGAATGCCGCTGTAAAACGTGCTGGAATTCGCCGCCGTAATCCGTACCATACGCGGCATACTTTTGCCTGCTGGCTTTTGTCGGCAGGCGCTAACCCGTCATTCATAGCGAATCAGATGGGGCATGAGAACGCGCAGATGGTATATGAAATCTATGCGACATGGATTGAAGAGATGAATGGCGAGCAGGTTGATATGCTTAACAGCAAGCTGGCGATCTGAAGACAGTTGCCCCCTGTATGCCCCTTTTGGTTTCTGAGACACTGAATAATGCAAGATAATCAAGAAGTAACAAAAAAAGAGCAGTATAACCTGAACAAGCTTCAGAAGCGTCTGCGTCGTAACGTGGGCGAAGCCATTGCTGATTTCAACATGATTGAAGAAGGCGATCGCATCATGGTTTGCCTGTCTGGCGGTAAAGACAGCTACACCATGTTGGAAATTTTGCGCAATTTGCAGAAGAGCGCGCCAGTGAACTTCTCACTGGTGGCGGTCAATCTCGACCAGAAACAGCCAGGATTCCCGGCACATATTCTGCCCGCCTACCTGGAAGAACAGGGTGTCGAGTATAAAATCGTTGACGAAGACACTTACTCCATCGTTAAAGAGAAGATTCCGGAAGGCAAGACCACCTGTTCGCTCTGTTCACGTCTGCGTCGCGGGATCCTTTACCGCACCGCCACTGAATTAGGCTGTACCAAGATTGCGCTGGGCCATCATCGCGACGATATCCTGCAGACCCTGTTCCTGAATATGTTCTACGGCGGCAAGATGAAAGGCATGCCACCGAAGTTGATGAGTGATGATGGCAAACATATCGTTATTCGTCCGCTGGCCTACTGCCGCGAAAAAGACATCATTCGCTTTGCCGAAGCGCGCCAGTATCCGATCATTCCGTGCAACCTGTGTGGTTCACAGCCGAACCTGCAGCGTCAAGTCGTCGCCGATATGCTGCGTGACTGGGATAAACGTTATCCGGGCCGTATCGAAACCATGTTCAGTGCGATGCAAAACATTGTGCCTTCACATATGGCGGACATTAATTTGTTCGACTTTAAAGGCATTCAGCACGGTGATGAAGTGGTCGACGGCGGCGATATTGGCTTTGATCGCGAAACATTGCCGGTGAAACCTGCAGGCTGGCAGCCGGACGAAGAAGACGCGCCGGAAATGAGCGTGCGATTGGATGTGTTAGAAATTAAGTAATTCGCAGACGATTCTAATTAAGGCGCAGCGCTTTGGCTCTGCGCCTTTTTTATTAACGGTGAGGCGGCGGATCGATGATCGGTGGATACTCGGGATCGTAGGGAGGATCCGGTTCCGGAATCGGCTGTGGATGAGGAATCGGTTCTGGAATCGGTGGCGGATCGGTTGGAATGGGATCGCTCGCAATGAGTTCTTGCATGCCCTGCTCCTTGTCGCTGAATGTCCTTTAAGCATAGGAAAGGAAACGCGGCCAAGCCAAGCGGGCAAAAAAAAGCCGGCGGATTAGCCGGCGTTGTACGAATCAAATGTGCTATGCAGTAATTCTAAAAAAGGAAGTAAGACAATATGGAGCGCAACGCCCATCGCTTGACGTTGCATTCACCTGCGAGAGAGAGTTTGCCCCTGTTAGGCGATCCACTTATTGATATCGATCAGGTTTTTTCCGTTTTTTTGCATGCAGCACCTTATTTAACAGCGGGTTAACCCTTATAACCAGCCCCTTACATTACAACCAGTTGCGCCGCTTCAGCCATATCGCCACACCCACGACCATCACCAGCAGCAACACGCAGAAAGCGGTAAAGCCCAGCGGCCAACTTCCACCGGGAATACCGCCAAGGTTGACGCCAAATAGACCGGTCAGGAAGGTGGCAGGCAGGAAAATCATCGCCATCAGCGACATGGTATAGGTACGGCGGTTCATCGACTCTGCCAACAACGATGCGACTTCATCGGCCAGAATCCCGGTACGCGCCACGCCAGCATTGAGGTCATCCAGCCCACGCCCCAGCCGATCGGCCACGTCCTGCATGCGGCGGCGATCGTCATCATTCATCCATGGCAGTTTTTCACTCGCCAGGCGGGCATAAACATCACGCTGCGGCGCCATATAACGACGCATCACGATCAATTGCTTACGCAGCAGCGCTAACTCGCCGCGCGCCGGGACTTGCTGATCCATCAAGGCATCTTCCAGTTCGATGATTTTGTCGTGCATCTCTTCGATAAATTCGCTGGCGTGATCGGTGAGCGCATCGCAGACATCCACCAGCCAGCTACCGCCATCCACTGGACCGTTGCCGTTTTGCAAATCGGCCAGCACTTCGTCAATGGCATACACTTTGCGGCGGCGCGTGGAGACAATCACTTTGTCGTTGATAAACACGCGCATGGCGACGAGTTGATCCGGTCGTGAATCGGCGTTGTGATTGACGCTGCGCAGCACAATCATAAAACCGTCGCCTAAGCGCGTGACGCGAGGACGCATACTGTCGCCCGCTAACGCATCGCGCACGGAATCTGGGATCAATGGGGTATTTTGCAGCCACTCGGCACTTTGGCGTTGCGTATAGTTCAGATGCAACCAACAAGGGCGCTCGCAGTTGATGACATCTTTATCGTCAATCGGGATGACCCCGCCTTTACCGTCCAGCTGGCAGGAGATAATCGCATCCGAAACTTTTAACGCTTTTCCTTCTATGACGTTCACTGACTCGCCTCACTATCAAAATCAATACGATACAGTCTAGCGTGGCGCAGACGAGTTGCAATCATCAGGCTGTGAGCAAAGATGACAAAGCAGATGTTTGTACCCTTAGAAAGCGAGAGCGGTCGCAATACTCTTGCATGCGCCACCTTAATCCGTTGCACCGGTTAAGGAGCACGCAAGCAATCGCGCCGCTCTGCTGATTGACCTGGTTAAATCAATGCTTCTCGATCCACAGTTCACGACTGTACGCGACGTCTTCTGGGTTGGTAATCGGATAACCCTTCACAAACGGCTTAATCAGACGTCCGTTGGTGTATTGATAGATCGGTGCGATCGGCGCCTGATCGGCAATGATCTGCTCCGCTTTGTTGTAATCGGTGTTGCGCGCGGCCACGCTGGTTTCCATACTGGCTTTAGCCAGCACCGCATCATAATCCGCGCTGTGGAAACGGGCGATATTGCCGGTGTGCGTTGAGGTTAGCAGACTCAGGAAAGTGGAAGGTTCATTGTAATCGCCGACCCATGACGCGCGAATCACGTCAAAGCTACCGCTATTGCGGCTGTCGATGTAGGTTTTCCACTCCTGGTTCTGCAGCGTAACGTCCACTCCAAGGTTCTTTTTCCACATTGACGCCACGGCGATGGCGATCTTCTGATGGCTTTCCGAGGTGTTATACAGCAGCGTCAAATGAAGCGGTTTGCCAGGACCGTAACCCGCTGAAGTCAGCAACGCTTTTGCCTGGGCGTTCAGCTCTTGCTGGCTGTGCTGCTGCAGATAACTTTGTTGCGGCGTGAACCCTGCGGTGACGTCCGGTGTGAATTGCCAGGCCGGTTTCTCCCCGGTGCCCAAGACTTTCTCGGCGATAATGCGGCGATCGATGCTCCATGACAGCGCTTTACGCACACGCACATCAGCGGTCGGGCCCTTTTCGGTGTTAAAGGCGTAATAATAGGTGCCCAACTGATCCGGCGTATACACCTGTCCCGGCAGTTCTTTTTTCAGCAGCGCATACATATTTTTCGGGAAGGATTCGGTGATATCAATATCGCCCGCGCGGTAACGTTTGGTGGCGCTGGACTCTTCATTGATGGGGATAAAGGTCACTTTAGTGAGTACGGAATGGCTGTTGTCCCAGTAGTGTTGATTGCGTACCAACACTATTTTTTCGTTCACCACGCGATCCTGCAATTGATAGGCGCCGTTGCCCACCAGTTTGCCAGGCGCCGTCCAGCTATCAGGATTTTGCTCAATCACCTTCTGCGGCACGGGATACATCGCGGCATTCGCCACCATGCTCGGGAACCACGGCACCGGGCGTGACAATGTCACCTTCAGGTGATTGGCATCCGTTGCTGTAACACCCAACTTATCAGCGCTCATCTGCCCTTTAGTGATGGCGTCCGCGTTTTCGATACCACTCAGCGCGGCAAACCACGCAAAAGGAGAACTGTTTTTTGGCTCCACCAGGCGCTGCCAGCTGTAGACGAAATCCTGTGCTGTGACCGGTTCGCCATTAGACCAGCGCGCATCTTTACGCAGCGTGAAGATCCAGGTTTTGTTGTCGTTGCTTTGCCAGCTTTCAGCCACGCCTGGCACAATTTTGCCGTGCGCGTCCTGATTGGTCAGCCCTTCGAACAGATCGCGCATCACCTGAATTTCTGGCAGGCCGACGGCTTTCATTGGATCCAGCGAGGCAGGTTCGTCTTTAATATGGCGAACAATTTCCTGTGTCGGCGCTAACTGTGCGCCCGCTGGTATATTAGCGGCAAACACCGGCGAGAAAACACCAGCAATCATTACGGCGGTCAGCGTCTTGCGGAAAGTTAATGTCATCACCACTCCTTTACCCAAAAAAATGGCGACTGCGAAGAGATCTGCGTCGCCAGCGTCTTTGGTGACTCTATCGCAAATTGCTGATTGATATATAGCTATTTCCCTGCCTGCTGTTTACCGTTATGTTGAGGCTGAATTATCGGTCACATTTTTAATCCTGAACGCCAACCCGATTCAGGCTCTTTTGCACGATTTCAGAGAGGAATGTCATGTCGTCACATCATCCCCGTCCGCTGCGCGGCAAACTCGACGCGGTCTGGCAACAATATGGGCAATCGGTGCTGGGTGCGCCGCTGCTGTGGTTTCCGGCCCCGGCGGCCGATGCTGAGAGCGGATTGATCATTGCCGGCACACACGGTGATGAAAATGCCGCCATCGCGACCTTATCCGGTGCGATGCGCACACTGCCGGAGTCACTGCGTCGCCATCATGTGGTGCTGGCGGTAAATCCGGATGGTTGCCAGTTGGGCCTGCGTGCTAATGCCAACGGTGTCGATCTCAACCGCAATTTTCCAGCTGCCAACTGGCAAAATGGCGACACGGTGTACCGCTGGAACAGCGCAGCGGATGAGCGAGATGTGGTGCTGTCGACGGGCAATAGCCCCGCTTCCGAGCCGGAAACGCGCGCACTTTGTCAATTGATCCACCAAATCAAGCCGCGCTGGGTGGTGTCCTGGCATGAGCCATTAGCTTGTATTGATGATCCTCACCACAGTCACCTCGCGCAGTGGCTGGCGGAGCAAACGCAATTACCGGTGGTGAGCAGCGTAGGCTATGCCACGCCAGGCTCTTTTGGCAGCTGGTGCGACGATCTCGGCTTATTGTGCATTACTGCCGAGATGCCGCCCATTTCAGTGGATGAAGCAACTGAAGTGTACCTTGATGCGATGATTAATCTGCTGCGCTGGCAGCCGCAGGCTTAAGCACGCCGTGTGAAAAATGCAGTGACGGCTCAACGTCGGCAGCCAGCCACGTTGGGCCGTCAAGATCGGCAAATTTTGCGATTGGTGTCAGCGGTAACGCCGCGCGGATCGCCCTTGAAGTACACAGCATACAGCCGAGCATCACTGCAAATCCTTGCTGACGCGCCTCTTTTGCCAGCGCCAGCGCCTCGGTTAATCCGCCGGTTTTATCCAGCTTGATGTTCACCATTTCATAGCGCCCTTTTAACTGCGGCAACTGGTCACGCGTATGACAACTCTCGTCAGCGCAGATGGGCAACGGATGCACAAAGTTCTCCAGCGCGGCGTCTTCTGCTGCAGGCAGTGGTTGCTCCAGCATGACGACGTTGAGATCCGCCAGCAATTGGCAGCGTGCCGCCAGCCCCTCTGCGTGCCAGGACTCATTGGCATCGACAATCAAGGTGGCTTCGGGAACCGCGGTGCGAATCGCCACCAGACGCTCACTGATCAGGTGGTTGTCGAGTTTGATTTTCAGTAAACGCGCACCATGCTGCCATAAGGCTAATGCACTGCTGGCCATCGCTTCTGGTGTATCAATACTCACCGTATGCGCAGTAAAAATTTCATCTGCTAACTGAACACCGCACAGCGCCTGCAAGCTTTTACCCTGCTGCTGCCTTTCTAAATCCCATAGGGCACAATCGAGTGCATTACGCGCGGCCCCTGCCGCTAATGCCTGTTGCAGTTCCGCTCGCGTCATGCCGTTCTGTATGGCGGGCAATTGTGCGGCGATTTGTTGCAGCACCGAGTCCTCACTTTCGCCATAGCGTGCGTAAGGCGTGGCTTCTCCCACCCCTTTCAGACCATCCTGTTCGATCTCGACCACCACAACATGTGCTTCCGTCCTGCTGCCGCGAGAAATAACAAACGGCGAATGCAACGGCCAGGCCTCTGGATAACTCTTCACTGTTCTCATTAATTCTCCTTAAATCCGTGGCTTAATTGCGATGTGCTTCTGCTATCGCGACGAAATGCGCTCGTAAACCCTTCAAAATTATGTCATAAACAAACGCTATATCTGCTCTGGCAGGCTTAATGCCAGACTTTTTCATCGCTAAAAGGAAATCGTATGTCTCAGAATGTTCACTTTCAGGGCAATCCGGTCCCGGTTGCAGGTCACTTCCCGCAGGCTGGCGAACAGGCTAAAGCATTCAGTCTGGTCGCAAAGGACCTGAGTGACGTCTCCCTTTCTCAGTATGCAGGTAAACGCAAAGTTCTGAACATTTTCCCAAGTATTGATACCGGCGTATGCGCGGCATCAGTGCGCAAGTTCAACGAGCGTTCCGGCGAATCAGACAACACAGTGGTGCTGTGCATCTCTGCCGATCTGCCGTTTGCCCAGTCTCGTTTCTGCGGTGCAGAAAACGTGAACAACGTGGTGACCCTGTCAGCGCTGCGCGGTGCTGAGTTCAAAGAAGATTACGGTGTGGCGATTGCTGATGGCCCACTGAAAGGCCTGACTGCACGTGCTGTGGTGGTGCTGGATGAAAACGATAAAGTGATTTACAGCGAATTGGTGAACGAAATCACCGAAGAGCCAAACTACGATGCGGCACTGGCTGCACTAAAGTAAGCATTAATTTGATGTGATAAGGGCGCACTTCATGAAGTGCGCCCTTTTTTATGGCAGTAAGATGCGCGCTATAAGATTACTCGCTCTCGCCGCGCTTCTGCCCCAGCCCGTATTCACGCAATTTATTGGCAATCGCGGTATGTGACACACCCAGGCGTTTTGCCAGTTTGCGCGTGCTTGGGTAAGACAAGTAGAGCCGTGTCAGCACCGAACGTTCGAAGCGGCTGGTGATCTCATCCAGCGAACCTTCCATCGCTTCTTCGCCCAGCGTCACATCTAATGCCTGCTCAGGCAGAATGATGTCCTGAGGACGTAACTCGTATCCTTCCAGCTGCGTCAGCGCGCGATACAACGCATTCTTCAGCTGTCGCACGTTACCCGGCCAGTTATAGCGCGTCAGGAACGGTGCCAACTGAGATGACAGGCGCGGACGTGGCAAGCCCTGCTCATCGGCAAAGCGCGCCACAAACATCTCCGTCAACGGCAGAATGTCCAGCGGTCGCTCGCGCAATGGCGGCAAATTGAGCGTCAGCACATTGAGGCGATAAAACAGGTCTTCACGGAATTCCCCACGTTGTACCAGCTCAATCAGGTTCTTCTGCGTGGCACAAATGACGCGCACATCCACATGCACTTCGTGTTCTTCACCCACGCGACGGAAAGTGCCATCGTTGAGGAAGCGCAGCAGTTTTGTCTGCATGCGCGGTGACATCTCACCAATTTCGTCCAGCAGCACCGAGCCGCCGTTGGCCTGCTCAAAGAAGCCTTTCTTGCCTTCCAGCGCGTTCGGGTAAGCCCCAGCCGCATGACCAAACAGCTCGCTCTCTGCCACATCATCGGGCAAAGACGCACAGTTAAGCGCCAGGAAAGGTTTTTTACCGCGTGCACTGCGCAAATGGCAGGCGCGCGCCAGCATATCTTTACCGGTGCCGGTATCGCCCACAATCAGCAGCGGCGCATCGTGCATCGCCAGTTTGCGTGCCTGATCGATCACCTGACGCATTTTTGGCGTCACCGCCACGATGTGATCGAATTCAGACTCATCCGTCACAGTGAGATTTTGCAGCTGGCGACCCATGCGGGCAGTGGATTTCAGCGTGATCATTGCGCCGACGGGCTGATCGCTTTGCCCTTCTTCTTCCGCCAGATAAATCGGGCGGGCTTCCATCAGGAAATCACGCCCCTGAATGACCACATGATGCGCTTGGGCATCCACACGCTCGTTCTCAATCCAGCGCTGGAAATTGAAACCGGTAATTAAGGTCGCGGCGTTCTGATTACGCAGCTTCTGTTCATCAAGATTAAACAGGTTTTGCGCTGCCGGGTTGGCGAGTTCCACCTTGCATTTAAGGTCGATAGAGAACACCGGTTCCGGCATAGCGATGAGCAATGCACTTAACGCGCGATGTTCACGCTCAGAGGGCATGTAGCTAACGGTGCGCACATCTGTTACGCCAGGTGTACGACGGATTTCCGCCATCAGCGTACTGAAGGGTTCGAATTCAAGGGCGGAAAAGTTGAGATAGATGCGACCGAGCGGCGCAATTTCAATACCGCGCAAGTCGATGTTGCGCGCAACCAGCAGGTCGAGTAGCTCGCGCGCCAGACCGATGCGGTCCTGGCAGAAAACTTCCAAACGCATTGCGATGAGCCTTAGTCAGGTTTTGATTTTAGTGATAATACGCTAACTTGCAGCGCCTCAGAAGGGGGCTGTCATGAAAAGTTGACAGTTTGAGGCAGGTGACGCGAAGAAGTGTAGCGGAACAACCCGCAATAATCCCGCCAAATATCACATTTAACAAAGATAGTTTCACCTTTCATCCTGTTAGCAGCGTGAAAGGTGAACAAAGAGAGATTATTTAGCAGCCTGCCCTGGTTTATCCCCACTCTTAGACAGGGATTCTTTCAACTGAACCAGCAATTCCCGACGGAAATCCCCGAGACGTGGCTTGTCATCTTCCAGCCATGGCAGCGGACGGCATAGTTCCATGGCTTTGATGCCTAATCGCGCGGTCAGTAAACCGGCACCAATACCCTGAGCGGCGCGCGCCGAGAGACGGGCCGCAATGTCCTGCGACATCCAATCCATCCCCACTTCACGCACCAGTTCTGAGGCGCCAGCAAAGGCCATATTTAACAACACCAGGCGAAACAGGCGGATGCGACTAAAGTAGCCCAACTCAATGCCATAAATGGCCGCAATACGGTTGACCAGCCGCAGGTTGCGCCAGGCAATAAACGCCATGTCCACCAGCGCCAGTGGACTCACCGCAATCATCAGTGTCGATTCCGCAGCGTGGCGGCTGATCTCACGATGCGCCTGACGATCCAGCACCGGTTGCACCAGCTGCGCGTAAAGCATCACGATTTCGCGATCGTTATGAGTTTCATGCAGCGCCGCGTGCCAGCGCTGCAGAGCCGGATGCGCCTGGTCGAGCTGCGCCTGCTGGGCCAGCTTTTCGCAAAATGCGCGGCCTTTACCGATACCGTGGCTGTGCAGTAATTCCCGCCCGATATCCCGCTCTTCTGCCCGCTGGCGCAGTCGGTAAAGACGACGCCATTCGCCGATCAATGATCCGGCTCCGGCAATCACAATCAGGCTTCCTGCCACGCCGGTGCCGAGTGAAAACCAATCGCGCGTGATCCAGGCATCATGCATCCACTGAGCGCCCTGTGCGACCACACTGATGCCGAAAATCCCCAGGCCCGCACCCACCAGCTTGCGCCATAGACTGCGTTTTGGGCGCAACGCAGCTTCCACGACTTTTTCGCCTGCGCCCTCTTCTAAGGGCTCCGACTCTTGAGTGGCAAGAAACGCGCTCTCGCTTTCCTCACTAAAAGTTTGCGCCGCACGCAGCGGTTTCTGCGCCTCATCTTCGAGCGGTCGTGCAAAATCAATGCGCGGTTTTAATGGGGTTTCGTCGCTCATCGCAATTTATCTCCAAGTAAAAATTCCAGCGCGGCATCCATGCGAATGTGCGGCAGCGGCCGATCGACATCCAACTGCTGCGGCCTGAATTGTTCAAACTGAAATCCTTGCTGCTGCCAGAACTGATGTCCGGGCAAACGTGGCGGCACTTCGCCGGGATAAAAGGTCAGCGCTTCACCATCACTAAGACGATGTCCGCGCAGTGCTGGCATTTTTTCACCACGATGATCCACCAGCCCACTTTCTGTCGCCTGCACTGACGCCAGTCCAAGGCAATCCATGCTGATCCCTTCAAACGCCGCGTTTTGCCAGGCATCCTGAACCAGCTGCTGTAACAGCGACACCATATTGGCGTGCTGATCGGCCGTGATATGGTCAGCTTTGGTGGCGGCAAACAGCAACTTATCGATTACCGGGGAAAACAGACGGCGGAACAACGTGCGCTGCCCGTAATGGAAGCTCTGCATCAGCTGCGTCAGCGCCAGCCGCATATCGTTGAACGCCTGCGGCCCGCTGTTTAACGGTTGCAGACAATCCACCAGCACGATCTGGCGATCAAAACGCAGAAAATAATTTTTGTAGAAACCCTTCACCACATGCTGGCAGTAATAGTTGAAACGTTGCTGCAGTACGGCAAAGTTACTGCCTGCGGGAGCCTGCAGCAGCTTGCTGGCGTGAATCTCATCTACCTGTGGCCACGGGAAGAATTGCAGCGCCGGGGCGCCTGCCATATCGCCCGGCAGCACGAAGCGGCCTGGCTGGATAAAGTGCAATCCCTCGGTTTTGCATTGATGCAGATAATCCGTCCAGGCTGCGGCAATCTCCGCCAGACGATTTTCATCCGCTACTGCAAAAGGGTCGAGATCCTTTGACAGGCTATGCCAGCGCGCTGCCCACTGCTGGCGATCGCCCTGCAGCAAGCCCATCATCTGTCGTGACCAACTGAGGTAATCCTGCGCCAGCATCGGCAGATCGAGCAGCCATTCACCAGGGTAATCGACGATTTCCAGATACAGCGTGGCGGTATCTTTGAAGTGACGCAGCAGCGATTGCTCAGGACGATAGCGCAGCGCCAGGCGCATTTCGCTGACACCGCGTGTCGGCGTTGGCCAGACGGGAGGCGTGCCATAGAGTTGCGCCAGCCCTTCGTCATAGGTAAAACGTGGCGTGCCCAGTTCACGCTGCGGCACACGTTTGACGCCCAGCAGGCGTTCTTCGCGCACCACGGAAAACAGCGGCAATCGTGCGCCGCTGTGTACGTTAAGAAGCTGGTTCACCAGTGAGGTGATAAAGGCGGTTTTCCCGCTGCGGCTCAGGCCGGTTACGGCGAGGCGGAGATGGCGGTCAACACCGCGGTTCATCAACGCCGCCAGTTCATTTTGCAGTCTTTTCATCCATCTCCCTGACGAAACGTGCTGACAGGCGTTTGAAAGCCTTACTCAGCAACGGCTCCAGGGCGGCCGCCAGAAGCAGGCGCAACGGGCGACGCGCCACCGATTTCACTGCCCAGCCAGCTAACCCGCCGGGCCCATAGGTTACTGCACTGATGATGATGAATTTCCCCGCCGACTTCAACGCAGGTGTTGCGCGACGGCGCAGAGCAGTAATTCGCGGATTGTACATCTCCACTCCTTAAGAATATGCGGTGAAGCGGACCCGCAGTGGACCCGGCGGAAAAAATCAGATTTGGCGGAAGCGGCTGCGCACGCTGAAGGTCTCGGAGGTGACGTAACGTTCGATATCACGCACGTTGCGCTCATCACCTTTCAACGATGTTTCCAGATCATCCAGCAAATCTCGTGCAGTCGGCGTGTGTTGGTCGGGTGCATCTGCGGGCTTTTCATCCAGCACGAAGCCCAGGATGAAGTACGCCACCACGGTAAACATAAACAGCCCGAAAAACAGCGAAAGCACCACAATCACACGCAACAGGCGAACCGGAATATCCAGATACTCGGCCAGACCGGCACAGACGCCGCGCACTTTGCCCTGCTGCGGGATGCGCCACAATTTGCGGCCATTCATCATGGTTGCCTCCAGTTAGGATGCTCCGCATCCAGAATGGCTTCGAGTGCTTCGACACGTTCACGCATGCGGCGCGCGTCTTGTGTCAGCTGTTGCAGACGTTGCATATCGCCTGATGACAGTTCCGCGCCACCGTTGCGTTTGTTGCTGTAATGCAGCCATAACCAGATCGGCGCTACAAAGAGCACGAAGATCGTCAGGGGTATGGCGAGAAAAAGTGCGCTCATTGACTCTCCTTAATCATTAACACCCTGGTCACGGGGCTCAGCGTCGAGCCCCACGTCCATTACTCGCTGCGGTTCATTTTGGCTTTCAGCGCGGCCAGTTGCTGGCTGATTTCGTCATCAGCTTTCAGCTCGGCAAACTCTTGGTCGAGGCCTTTTGGCTTACCAAAACGCTGACTCTCCGCTTCCGCTTCCATGTGGTCGATACGACGTTCAAAGGACTCGAAGCGCGCCATGGCTTCATCCAGCTTACCGCTGTCCAACTGACGGCGCACATCGCGGGAAGAAGAAGCCGCCTGATGACGCAGCGTCAGAGCCTGCTGGCGTGCACGGGTTTCGCTGAGTTTTTTCTCCAGCTCGCCGATCTCGCCTTTCATGCGATCCAGTGTTTCTTCAACCTGAATGGCTTCTTGTTTAAGTGCTGCAATCAGATCGGTCAGTTTCTGTTTTTCGATTAGCGCAGAACGCGCTAAGTCTTCTTTTTCTTTGCTGATGGCCAGTTCGGCTTTTTCCTGCCATTCAGCCTGCTGAATTTCGGCCTGCTCGATACGGCGCAGCAGCTGTTTCTTTTCTGCCAGCGCGCGCGCTGAGGTGGAGCGAACTTCCACCAGCGTGTCTTCCATTTCCTGAATCATCAGGCGTACCAGTTTCTGCGGATCTTCGGCGCGTTCCAGCAGGGAATTGATGTTAGCGTTCACGATGTCGGCGAAACGAGAAAAAATACCCATAATGATGTTCCTCTATTTGTCATGTGGTTGTGCGGTGCACGGTTTCTTAATACAAATGGCGTGCCAACTTTTAATTTATTGATTTTGCACAATTTGCATATTTTACAATCGCGCATGCATCCATTAATGTAGTGAAATTGATTAACCAGTGGCGAAATTCATCATGGCAAATGGCAACGATAACCTGTTAGGCGAGTCGAATAACTTTCTGGAGGTGCTGGAGCAGGTTTCACGTCTCGCGCCGCTGGAGAAACCGGTGCTGGTAATTGGCGAGCGCGGAACAGGTAAAGAGTTGATTGCCAGCCGCCTGCACTATCTTTCCGATCGCTGGCAGGGACCCTTTGTGTCGCTAAACTGTGCTGCGCTGAATGAAAACCTGCTGGATTCCGAACTGTTCGGCCACGAAGCCGGGGCGTTTACCGGGGCGCAAAAACGTCATCTTGGTCGCTTTGAGCGCGCTGATGCCGGCACCTTATTCCTCGATGAGCTGGCGACCGCACCGATGCTGGTGCAGGAGAAGTTGTTACGCGTGATTGAATACGGTCAGTTAGAGCGTGTGGGCGGCAACCAGTCGTTGCAGGTGAATGTCCGGCTGGTGTGCGCCACCAACGAGGATTTACCCGCGCTGGCTGCGGCAGGAAAATTCCGCGCCGACCTGCTCGATCGCCTCGCCTTTGACGTGGTGCAACTGCCGCCGTTGCGTGAACGCCGCAGCGATATTCTGGTGATGGCAGAACACTTTGCCATTCAGATGTGCCGTGAACTCGGCCTGCCACTGTTTCCTGGATTCAGCGAACGTGCACAGCTCACGCTCCTCACCCACAGCTGGCCTGGTAACGTTCGTGAATTGAAGAATGTGGTGGAACGCTCGGTGTATCGCCATCACAGCGCAGAAGAGGAACTGGATAACATCATCATCAATCCGTTCGCTCCGCGCAGCGCCCCGCCTGAAACCCTCCCCGAGCCCAGCGCCAGCGGCTTACCTGCCCTGCCGCTCGATCTGCGTCAGTGGCAAAATCAGCAGGAGCGCGACCTGGTCGAAGCCAGCCTGCAACAAGCAAAATACAACCAACGCCGCGCCGCCGAGTTACTGCGCGTTACCTATCATCAATTACGCGCAATGATGAAAAAACATGGCATCCAGGCACGTGATGAGGATTAGCCTTAGCCACATAAGATAAAAAAGCGCACCCTGGTGATTATTTGGGAGTACATCGTGGCTTTGCTGCTAGCGGAGAAATCCCCACATCATCGTTTAATCGGTTGAAAGATTTTCAACGACAGCTCAGGTGTGTGTCGGTTTTCCCTATAGCTTTTGTGCTGATGCAAGGCGGCAAGTGCGCTAATCCCCGGGAGCATACATCAGTATGTGACCGGGGTTAGCGCGCGCAGCCAACGCAGCAGCAGTGCAAAAGATGACGGGAAAAACGACACAAAAAAAAAAGCCCGCATAAATGCGGGCAACTTAATACTGGAAGCAATGTGAGCAATGTCGTGCTCTTCTTCGGTAGAGCCACCGTCGAAGCGCAGATGAATAATAATCATTCCTATTATCATCTGTAAAGCCCTAATTGAGAATTTTTCTCATTTCCACACTAACATTGTGATTACCTCACCGCCATATTGGCGAAAAACAGCGCAGAAACATCACGAATTTGGGGAGAGCATGACGTTTGGGATACACTCACGCTATTGCCTCAGAATCGTTGAGTTCTATGCCAAAATTATTCTCCTCGCTGCTGCTTGGTCTCAGCGTATTGAGTGCGTCTGCACTGGCCGCGCCAACCAATGACATCCGCAACAGCGGCTTTGTTTATTGCGTCAATGGCACGGTCAATACCTTCAATCCGCAAATGGTCAGCAGCGGCCTTGTTGTGGATACGTTAGCCGCACAGCTTTATGACCGCCTACTGGATGTCGACCCTTACACCTATCGGTTGATTCCCGATCTGGCACAGAGCTGGGAAGTGCGCGATAACGGCGCCACTTACCGTTTCCATCTGCGCAAAGACGTCTCGTTCCAGCACACCAACTGGTTTAAACCCACGCGCAAAATGAATGCCGACGATGTGGTGTTTAGCTTTGCACGCATGTTTGACCGTCAGCATCCGTGGCATAACGTTAACGGCGGCAGCTATCCCTACTTTGATAGTCTGCAATTCTCGGACTCGGTCCAAAGTGTTAAAAAACTGGACAACGATACGGTAGAAATCCGTCTCAACAGTCCGGATGCCTCTTTCCTCTGGCACATTGCCACGCACTACGCACCGATTCTGTCGCAGGAATACGCCGACAAGCTGACGGCAATAGGACAGCAGGAGCGACTGGATCGTGAGCCGGTTGGCACCGGGCCGTTTCAGCTGAGCGAGTACCGCACCGGGCAGTATCTGCGCCTGGCACGAAATCCGCAGTACTGGAAAGGTGTGCCGCGTCTGCAACAGGTGGTGATCGATCTTGGTGTCGGCGGAACGGGACGTCTTTCGAAATTGCTCACCGGCGAATGCGATGTGCTGGCGTATCCCGCGGCCAGTCAGCTCTCCATTTTGCGCGATGATCCACGTCTGCGCATGACTCTGCGCCCCGGCATGAACATCGCCTATTTAGCTTTCAACACGCGCAAACCGCCGCTGGATCGCCCGGAAGTGCGCCACGCGCTGGCGCTGGCAATCAATAACGAACGCCTGATGGAATCGATCTATTACGGCACCGCCGAAACCGCCGCCTCCATTTTACCGCGTGCTTCCTGGGCGTATGATAATGACGCGCGTGTCACCGAATACAATCCGGCGAAAGCTCGTGAAGAGCTGAAAGCGCTCGGGCTGGAAGATCTGCACTTGCGACTTGTGGTGCCCACCACTTCACAATCCTGGAACCCCAGCCCGCTAAAAACCGCCGAGCTGCTGCAAGCTGATTTGGCTCAGGTCGGGGTGCGCGTCACCATTGCGCCGGTGGAAGGCCGTTTCCAGGAAGCGCAGCTGATGGCGATGAATCATGATCTGGCGCTAACCGGCTGGGCGACAGACAGTAATGACCCGGATAGTTTCTTCCGACCGCTGTTGAGCTGTGCAGCTATCCGTTCGCAAACCAACTTTGCACACTGGTGTTCACCAGCGTTTGATGAGTCACTGCAACGAGCGCTGTTATCGCAGCAACTTTCGGCGCGCATCGACAGTTACGATCAGGCGCAGCAGATTCTGGCGCAGGAGCTGCCGGTATTGCCGCTGGCATCATCGTTGCGCTTGCAGGCATATCGTCACGACATTAAAGGTCTGGTGCTGAGTCCATTTGGTAATGCCTCGTTTGCCGGGGTTTACCGCGATGAGAGCAGCGAGGAATAAGCATGATCATCTATATACTGCGTCGCCTGCTGTTGCTGCTGATCACACTGTTTTTACTGTCGCTGGTGAGTTTCAGTCTCAGCTACTTTACGCCGAATGCACCGCTGGAAGGTGCCTCGCTGTTCGATGCGTGGTGGTTCTGGTTTAAAGGCCTGCTGCAATTCGACTTCGGTGTTTCCAGCACCAACGGTCAGCTGATCGACGTGCAACTGCGCGAAGTGTTCCCCGCCACGCTGGAGCTTTGCATACTGGCCTTCATGCTGGCGCTGCTGGTCGGCATTCCGCTGGGTATTTGCGCGGGCGTGATGCGCAAAAAATGGCAGGATAAAGCCATCAGCGCACTGGCGCTGCTCGGTTTCTCGATGCCGGTGTTCTGGCTGGCACTGCTGTTTACCCTGTTCTTCTCTCTGACGCTGGGCTGGCTGCCGGTTTCCGGTCGTTTTGATCTGCTCTACCCGGTGCAAAACGTGACCGGCTTTGCGCTGATTGATGCCTGGCTGAGTCCATCACCCTGGCGCCACGAGATGTTGATGAGTGCCCTGACCCATATGATTCTGCCAGTGGTGGTACTGGCTGTCGCGCCGACCACCGAGGTGATTCGTTTACTGCGCAGCAGCACCAGTGATGTGATGGATAAAAATTATGTTAAGGCAGCGGCGACGCGAGGATTATCCCGTTTTACCGTGATTCGTCGTCATGTGCTGCACAATGCGCTGCCGCCGGTGATCCCGCGTCTGGGGTTGCAGTTTTCCACCATGCTGACGCTGGCGATGATTACGGAAGTGGTGTTCAACTGGCCGGGCATAGGCCGCTGGTTGATCAACGCCATTCGTCAGCAGGATTACGCTGCCATCTCTGCCGGTGTGATGGTGGTCGGCGGTCTGGTGATTCTGGTCAGCGTGCTGTCAGATATTCTGGGTGCGGCGCTTAATCCGTTGAAACACAAGGAATGGTATGCCCTTAGATAATATCTATGCAGAGACGAAATTACCCAGCCCGTTTCGTCTGTTCTGGCAGCGTTTTTACCGTGATACCAGTGGCATGATTGGGTTGTACGGCTTTGGTGCCCTACTCTTTTTGTGCCTGTTTGGCGGCTTGCTGTCGCCTTACGGCATCGACCAGCAATTCCTCGGTTATCAGCTGTTGCCGCCTTCCTGGTCGCGCTACGGGGATGTCTCCTTCTTCCTCGGCACCGACGATTTGGGCCGCGATGTGCTCAGTCGCCTGCTGAGCGGTGTGGCTCCAACCGTGGGCTCAGCCTTGCTGGTCACGGTGTTGGCCGCAATCTGCGCACTGGTTCTCGGCATTCTGGCGGGCATTACCCATGGTTTACGCTCTGCAGTGATGAATCACGTGCTGGATACCCTGCTCTCCATTCCATCGCTGCTGCTGGCGATTATCGTAGTGGCCTTTTTAGGCCCGCGCCTTGAACACGCCATGCTGGCCGTTTTGCTGGCGATCATCCCGCGTCTGGTGCGTGAGATCTATACTGCGGTTCATAATGAGATGGAAAAAGAGTATGTGGTGGCGCTGCGTCTGGATGGCGCGCGTAACCTGAATATTCTGTGGAACGCGGTGCTGCCAAACGTGCTGCCACTGCTGGTGAGCGAATTTACCCGCTCGCTGTCGATGGCCATTCTCGATATCGCCGCGCTTGGTTTCCTTGATTTAGGTGCGCAGCTGCCCTCACCGGAATGGGGCGCGATGCTGGGCGATGCGCTGGAGCTGATTTATGTCGCGCCCTGGACCGTGATGCTGCCCGGCGTGGCGCTGATGGTCAGCGTGTTGATCGTTAACCTGCTGGGCGATGGCGTTCGTCGCGCCGTAGAAGCGGGAGCTGAATAATGCCGTTACTTGATATTCGCAATCTCACTATCGAGTTCATGACTTCAGAAGGTCCGGTGAAGGCTGTCGATCGCATCAACCTGACGCTCAGTGAAGGGGAAGTGCGTGGACTGGTGGGTGAATCAGGCTCGGGCAAGAGTCTGATTGCCAAAGCGATATGTGGCGTAACCAAAGACAACTGGCGCGTCACCGCCGATCGCATGGTGTTCGACGATATCGATTTACTCCGCCTGTCGCCGCGCGAACGACGCCGCATTGTTGGCCATAACGTGTCGATGATTTTCCAGGAACCGCAATCCTGCCTCGATCCTTCCGAAAGCATTGGCCGCCAGTTGATGCAGGCTATCCCGCGCTGGACCTTCAAAGGCCGCTGGTATCAGCGTTTGTGGTTCTGGCGCAAAGCGCGCGCCATCGAACTGTTGCACCGCGTGGGCATTAAAGATCACAAAGACATCATGCGCAGCTTCCCGTATGAATTGACGGACGGTGAGTGTCAAAAGGTGATGATCGCCATCGCGCTGGCCAATCAGCCACGTCTGCTGATCGCCGATGAGCCAACCAATGCCATGGAACCGACCACGCAGGCACAAATTTTCCGCTTGCTGAGCCGCCTCAATCAAAATAACAACACTACGATTTTGCTGATCAGCCATGACCTGCGCACTATGAGCCAGTGGGCCGATCGCATTAACGTGATGTACTGCGGTCAGACCGTAGAAACCGCGCAGAGTGAAGATTTAATGGATACGCCGCATCATCCTTATACCCAGGCACTGATTCGCGCGATGCCCGACTTTGGCAGTGCGCTGCCGCATAAAAGTCGCTTGAATACGCTTTCCGGTGCGATTCCATCTCTCGAACATTTACCGATTGGCTGCCGCCTTGGGCCTCGTTGCCCGTATGCGCAGCGTAAATGCATTGAGACACCGCGCCTCACTGGTACCAAATCGCATCTGTTTGCCTGTCACTTCCCGCTAAATGTGGAGGGACAGTAAGCATGGAAACGCTGCTGGAAGTACGCAATCTCAGTAAAACCTACCGTTACCGCACGGGATTGTTTCGTCGACAACACGTCGAAGCGGTGAAAGGCGTGAGCTTCACCCTGCGTGAAAAACAGACGCTGGCGGTGATAGGTGAAAACGGTTCAGGCAAATCGACGCTGGCCAAGATGCTCAGCGGCATGGTGGAACCCACCGATGGCGAGATGCTGATTGACGACCATCCGCTGGAGTATGGCGACTACGGCTATCGCAGTCAGCGCATTCGCATGATTTTTCAGGATCCTTCGACCTCGCTTAATCCGCGCCAGCGCGTCAGTCAGATCCTTGATTTCCCGCTGCGCCTGAACACCGAACTGGATGATGAAGAGCGGGAGAAGCGCATTATTGCCACACTGCGCCAGGTAGGTTTGCTGCGTGATCACGCCGGTTACTATCCGCATATGCTGGCGCCCGGTCAGAAGCAGCGTCTGGCACTGGCTCGTGCGCTGATTCTGCAGCCAAAAGTGATTGTCGCCGATGAGGCCCTCGCCTCACTGGACATGACCATGCGTTCACAGCTGGTGAATCTGATGCTGGAACTGCAGGAGAAGCACGGCATCGCCTATATTTATGTGACGCAACATATCGGCATGATGAAGCACATCAGCGATCAGGTGCTGGTGATGCATCAGGGCGAAGTGGTGGAACGTGGTGGCACAGCAGATGTGCTGGCCTCGCCGCTGCATGACCTCACCAAACGCCTGATCACCAGCCACTTTGGCGAAGCCTTAACCGCTGAAGCCTGGCGTAAAGTTCGTTGATTGATCATCACATCGCGAAAACGCGGTGCGATTTACCGCATTTGAGAGAGACGTGCTAGAATCCGCACGTCGATTAACGTCGGTCGCCTACTATTTAATCATTGCGACCGCCAACAACAATGACCATAAGGATTACAGCTATGGGTTTTCTTTCCGGTAAGCGCATTCTGATTACTGGCGTTGCCAGTAAACTCTCCATTGCCTACGGTATTGCACAGGCGATGCACAAACAGGGCGCAGAACTGGCTTTCACCTACCAGAACGACAAATTGAAAAGTCGTGTGGAAGAGTTTGCTAAAGATTTGGGTTCTGACATTGTTCTGCCATGCGATGTGGCTGAAGACGAGAGCATCACTGCGCTGTTCACCGAACTGGCAAAAACCTGGCCAAAATTTGACGGTTTCGTTCACTCAATTGGTTTCGCACCTGGCGATCAGCTGGATGGTGACTACGTGAACGCCGTGACCCGTGAAGGCTTCAAAATCGCTCACGACATCTCTGCCTACAGCTTCGTAGCGATGGCGAAAGAGTGCCGTGCGATGCTGAACCCGAATTCAGCCCTGCTGACCCTGTCTTACCTGGGTGCAGAGCGCGCGATCCCGAACTACAACGTGATGGGTCTGGCTAAAGCTTCTCTGGAAGCCAACGTGCGCTACATGGCGAACGCGATGGGTCCTGAAGGTACGCGCGTTAACGCCGTATCAGCGGGTCCAATCCGTACTCTGGCGGCATCAGGCATCAAAGATTTCCGTAAGATGCTGGCTCACTGTGAAGCCGTTACTCCGATTCGCCGTACCGTGACCATCGAAGACGTGGGTAACTCTGCGGCCTTCCTGTGCTCTGACCTGGCGGGTGGTATCACTGGTGAAGTGGTACACGTTGATGGCGGCTTCAGCATTGCCGCGATGAACGAGCTGGAACTGAAATAAGTTCTGAAGGCGAGCCTGGTGCTCGCCTTTTTTCTCTGCACGGGCTTGGGTCTTCCCTGCCGTTGTCACCCTGTTCATTTTCGCCTGCTATCTCCCGTCATGTCCTCCTTGCTGCTTGCTAGCGCTTGAATTCTCTGGCGTATAGATTCATTCGATCTTAATTATTCCCCTTCATTCTTTTGCCACAGCCAGTGCTTCAGCGACGATAAGCTAGCCTTTTGGTGGCGATGCGCTTTTCAGATTTGCCCGTCGCGTACCCAGACCGTTTTTTGCGCAAGGAATGACCATGGAACAACGCCGTTCTGCCGGCCATGACCACTGGTTTTATGAAAGCCAGACTCGCCCGCACACACATGCCACTGCGCCATTAGTGCCCGAAGCCGCTTATATCGAAGATCGTTTTTTATTGGGTCTGCAGCAGGAAGCCACTGCACTGCAGCCGCTGTTCACTCGCTTCCAGCCGGCGTTGCTGGCAGCCCGCGATCTCAGCCAGATTTTGCTGCCGGATACGCTTAGCAACTCACTCACGCATACCTTAACGCTCTACGATCGTCTCAGTACCGCGCTGACGGTGGCACAGGTGGCAGGGGTTCAGCGACTGTGCAACCACTACTCTGCGCGGCTCAATCCGCTGCCGGGGCCGGATTCATCGCGTGAGAGCAATAATCGTCTGACGCAAATCACGCAGTATGCACGTCAGCTGGCGATGCAGCCTGCGCTGATTAACGCCACGAGCATTAGCGCGCTGGATGCTGTCGGCCTGACCGAGCCGGATGTCGTCACCCTCAATCAATTGGTGGGATTTGTCAGCTATCAGGCGCGGGTGGTCGCGGCACTGCAGGCCATGATGGGCTTGCCGGTGCGCTGGATACCCGGCGTAACGCCGCCAGCGGATGCAGACGTAGCATTCTTTACCCGTGACGCTGCATGGCAGCACGCGCTTAAGCCGGTTGAATTGCGCTATGCCAGTGCCGATCAGCTGGCGGCGATGACCTTTTGTCAGGGTATAGAAGGATTGGATGAGGCGGTTTGGTTGCTGGTGCATGACGCGCAGGCGCTGTATGGCTGGGCAACCTTGCAACAGCGTATCGGCGAACATCATGACGAGGAAACCGCACTGGCGCTGGCAACCAGTGCGCGCATATTGGGCTGTCAGCGCCAGTTCGCGCGCCATGCCGGCAGTCAGCGCGAAGCGTTGCTGGCTGATGTTGATAAAGCGGGCGAAGCGCAGCCGTTGATTGGCGTCAGCGCTCAATTGGTTCGCATGCCAGAGCGCTTTAGCGCAGCCCACTTGCAGCCATTGCTGAATGCGGGATGGGGAACCGAGCGCATTTTCACGCTGTTGCAGGCAGTGGCGTTTGCTAGTTGGCAAGATCGGTTATGGATGGCGCTGGGCGAAACGCGTTAATCCGGCAGATGGCGTCGCGCTTCGTCAAAGAAATGTTGAGCCAGCGGCGATGCCCTGCCCGGCTCAGCAATTACTAATGCGGCCTGGCGTCCCATCGGTGCCATCTCAATCGGTCTTCGAGCCAGATTTTGCAGCATCTCCGGCAGTAAATGTGCACGCGGCGACACCATCACGCCCAATCCCACCTGTGCACTCTGCAACAACTGCATAATCGACGCACTTTCTACAATCACTCGGGGTAACAAGCCGGTTTCGCGCAACTGGCTATCCACGTAACGACGGAAATAGCGTGTGGGTTCCGCGAGACACAGCGGTTGTTGCGCCAGTTGTGAAAGTGAAAGCGTGTCGTGCTGCAGCAAATCCGGAAAATGTTGAGGATTAAAAATCGCCTCCACGCCAGGATCTTTTAACAGCGCGGTCTGGAAGTGTAGTTCTCGCAGGGCGGTAAGTTCGAAGAAGCCAATCCCGCCGTCCACCGTATGGCTGTTGAGGGCTTCCAGCAGTTGGTCCGCACTCATGGCGGAGACACGATAATCCAGTTGTGGATAACGCGTTTCAACCGCTTTCAGTAACGCTGGCAATGCGACACTGCATTGTGGCATCACGCCCAGGCGCAGCGTGCCGTTGACGCCGTGCTTCAGCGATTCGACTTCCAGCTTAAGGCCCGAGTAGACCGACACGATCTCACGCGCCCAGGTCAGCACCCGTTCCCCTTCCGGCGTAAAGCCGTCAAAGTTGTTGCTGCGATTAATCAGCGATAGGCCAAGTTCGCGCTCAAGGTTTTTTAACCGCATCGATAATGTCGGCTGACTGACAAAACTGGCCTCTGCCGCGCGGCCAAAATGGCGTTCACGCTCAAGATTGCATAAATAAATCAATTGCTTGATGTCGATGTTAATATCCGCCCTGAAGTCACGATCGCGCTATGTTAGCAAACCCGCGCGGCTTTATCCGGTTCACAATGCAAAAAGCACAAAGGCCGCCGTCTGGCAGCCTTAGGTTGAAAGTTAATGCCCCACCCGGCGCTTATCTCCGGCACTCTTAATGGCTTAGCTCTTGAAGGGGCGAAGTCATCATCGCCCATCTCAGCCGTGAGGATTTAACATTGATTGCTAATTTTATTATTAGCGTGGTAACTAAATATGTTAAGCCACGCCCAAGGCACTTTTCACGTCGTTGGCAATTTTCTCCACCTGCGGACCGTAAATCACCTGCACATCGTGCTCGCTGACGCGGTTAACACCGTTGGCGCCAGTGGTCATCAAGGTTTGATCGACCACTTCATTCATCTGTTTGACACGCACCCGCAGGCGTGTGAAACAGCAATCGACGTCCTCTATATTGGCCTCACCGCCCAGCCCGCTGATAATCACTTGGGTGCGTTCATCCGCCGTGACCTGCGCGGTTTGTGGCTCCTCATCCGATTCGCGTCCTGGCGTTTCCACCCGCATGCGCGTAATGACGAAACGGAAGCCGTAATAATAAATCGGCGCATAAATCACGCCGAGCGCTACCGTCCACCACCAGTGGGTTTTACTGCCGCCAAGAATGCCGAACACCACCAGATCGATCGCGCCGCCCTGCACGTTGCCGATCATCAGGTGCAGCATCGACATCAGCATAAATGACAGTCCGGTTAATAGCGCATGCAAGATATAAAGCACCGGTGACACGAAGATAAAACAGAATTCCAGCGGTTCAGTGATGCCTGTGGTGAAGGAGGTCAGTGCACCTGCCATGACCAGCGCTTTCACGCGCTGCTTATGCTCCGGGCGCGCGGTGTGGTAGATCGCCAGCGCGGCGGCAGGTAAGCCGAACATCATTACCGGGATCTTGCCCTGAGCCAGGAACTGAGTGGCACTGCGCACCGTCTCATCAGGGATCGCGCCAGGATGAGTGAGTGAAGTGTTGAAGATATTCAGTGCACCCACAATGGTTTGCCCATCCACCGTTGCCATGCCACCGATGGGGGTAAAGCGCACCGTTTCATTGAGAATATGATGCAAGCCAGTGGGGATAAGCAGGCGTTCGCCGGTTCCCAGCAGAAACGCGCCATACTGGCCGCTTTTGCCAATCATCTTTCCGACCCAGGCAATGCCTTCACCAATGGTGGGCCAGATTAGCGCCAGCAGCACGCCAATCAGCGGTAAAGCGATAACGGTCACGATGGGGACAAAGCGTCGTCCACCGAAAAAGCTGATCGCCGTCGGCAATTGTTGAGTGTAAAAGCGATTGTGCAGTGCCACGGTGACCAGCCCGGCAATCACGCCACCCAGCACACTCATGTTGTAGGTAAAAACTCCCAGCATCTCGATGTACTCTGCCGAGGTCATCATCGCCGTGGTTTGATCCATACCTGCTTGCTGCAAAGCTTCAGGTGTAGTGGTTGCAGCAGTGAGCCCTTTGGCCGCCAGCGTGGCGCTGATGCCCACATTCATCGCGATATAACCGATGACTGCCGCAAAGGCCGCAGTAGGCTTCTCTGCTTTAGCCAGCCCGATGGCGCTGGCAACAGCGAAGAACACTGGCAGATTAGCGAACAAGGCGGCTGCCACTTTGCGGATAAAACCAATGACCAGCTGTGCGACCTGCATATTGGCAAAGGCCTCACCGGTGACGGCGTGATTCTGCATCGCCGCAGCCAGACCAAGAAAGATCCCGGCGGCGGCAATAACGGAGATCGGCATCATTAACGCTTTACCGAAGGCATGAATTTGGCTGGCAAGATTCTTCATGGAGCGCGCCCTTTCATCGTTAGAAAGAGCAATTATTAGCCAGTTATCGGATTCTCACGTCGCAGCGCGGTCCTGCCAGCGGGTAAAGTTTGAACTGCATCACGCTTCTGCCGGTTTGAACGCGATAAACGCCACCTATCGCACCATTAAACCAATCAATTAGACAACTTTTGCTGCGAGTCGCACACTTCTTTCCAACAGAAGTCATATTCTGATAACAATTCATAAACAATAAGCCTGCAACGACTATGAAATTTAAACGTAAAATTCAGCCTTATCGTGCCGCTGCTGGCGGCTGGGGCTCTTTGGAAGCAACCACCCGTTTTGTCCTTGATAGTAAAGCTGCCCTGAAAAACATGCGCAATTTGATGCGCATGAACAAAGCGCGTGGCTTTGACTGCCCAGGTTGTGCGTGGGGTGATGACAATAAAAGTACTTTCAGCTTCTGTGAGAACGGCGCGAAAGCCGTGACCTGGGAAGCGACGCGCCGAGTGGTGGAGCCTGAGTTCTTCGCACAGCACAGCGTGAGCACGCTGTATCAACAGAGCGACTATTTCCTGGAATATCAGGGCCGGCTGACCCATCCGATGCGCTACAACAGCGCCACCGATCACTATGAACCGATCAGCTGGGACGATGCGTTAGCGATGATTGCCCGCCATCTTAAGGCGATGGATCATCCCGACCAAATGGAGCTTTACACTTCCGGTCGCGCCAGTAACGAAGCCTCATGGCTCTACCAACTGTTCGGCCGTGTGATGGGCACCAATAATTTCCCTGACTGCTCCAACATGTGCCATGAAGCCAGCGGTACCGGCTTGAAGCGCAGTATCGGCGTCGGTAAAGGCACCATTCGACTCGATGACTTCGACCACGCCAATGCGATTTTCGTCATCGGTCAAAATCCCGGCACCAACCACCCGCGTATGCTGCACAGCCTGCGACACGCAGCCGATCACGGTGCGAAAATCGTTACCTTCAATACCCTGCGCGAGCGTGGGCTGGAACGTTTTGCCGACCCGCAAAAACCGCTGGAGATCGTCACCTCTAAAGCGGGCACGATTAGTTCTGCCTATTACCAGCCCAATCTCGGCGGTGATATGGCAGCGATTCGCGGCATGGTGAAAACCCTGCTGGAAGTGCAGCGTGAGCGTTTAGCGGCGGGTGAACCGGGTATCTTTGATCAGGCATTTATTGATGCCAATACCCATGGCATTGAGAGCTATCTGGCTGCCGTAGACAACACGCGCTGGGACGATATCGTGCGTCAATCCGGTCTGAGCGAAGCGCAGATTCGGGAAGCGGCCGCGATCTATCAGAGTGCTGAACGCGTCATCATCACCTGGGCGATGGGTGTGACACAGCATAAACACTCGGTTGATACGGTGCGTGAGATCACCAACCTGCAACTGCTGTTTGGCCAGCTGGGTAAAAAAGGTGCTGGCCTGTGTCCGGTGCGCGGCCACAGTAACGTGCAGGGTAACCGCACCATGGGTATCGATGAGAAGCCCAATAAGCCGTTCCTCGATGCCTTGGGCGCGCATTTCGGCTTCGAACCGCCGCGTGAACACGGTCACAACACCGTTGAAGCGCTGGGCGCGATGCTGCGTGATGAAGTGAAAGTGCTGATCGCCCTGGGTGGCAACCTTGCGGCTGCAGCACCGGATTCACCGGTGACGGAGGAGGCTCTTCAGCATTGCGGTCTGACCGTGCATATCAGCACCAAACTTAATCGCAGCCATCTGGTGCCGGGCCACGAAGGTTTGATTCTGCCGACGCTCGGCCGTACTGAGCGCGATCGCCAGGCCAGCGGTAATCAGTTCATCACCGTTGAAGACTCTTTCAGCATGGTGCACGCCTCAGAAGGTGTGGGCATTCCACTGGCAGACACCCAGCGCTCCGAAACCGCGATTGTGGCCGGTATTGCACACGCCACGTTGGGCAGTGACAAGATTGACTGGCTAGGCATGGCCGATGATTACAATCTGATCCGCGATCACATTGGCGCCACCATTCCTGGCTTTACCGATTTCAATAACAAATGTGATATTCCAGGCGGATTCTACCTGGGTAGCGCGGCGGCAGAATTGCGTTTTAACACGCCAAGTAAACTGGCAGAATTCAGCGCGGCAGCCTTGCCAACCTCACTGTTCCCGCAGTTGGGCAATGATGTTGAAGTGCCGTTCACGCTGCAGACGCTGCGTTCGCATGACCAATACAACACCACGATTTATGGCCTCGATGACCGCTATCGCGGCGTATATGGTCAGCGTGAAGTGGTGTTTATCCACCCGGATGACATGGCATCACTCGGCTTCAGTGAAGGCCAGTTGGTGGATATCGAAACGCTGTGGAATGATGGCCTGACGCGTCGTGTGAGTGGCTTTAAGCTGGTGCCGTATAACATTCCGCGCGGTAACCTCGCGGCGTATTATCCGGAAACCAATCCGCTGGTGCCGCTCTCCAGCTATGGTGATGGCAGCGGGACGCCGACCTCGAAATCGGTGCCGGTGAAACTGGCATTGAGCGCGGCTCTCCCTACGCAGCGCATCGCCTAAGTCCTCTTCGTTATCAGAAGGTAAAAAGCCGCGTAATGCGGCTTTTTAGCCTGTTTTGGCCTTGCCGCGCGCCCCTGATTCGCGTAAAACTGTCCACCGCTCTTAGGCCACGAAACTAAATACATTATGTTCCAGGATAACCCGCTGCTCGCGCAGCTTAAAGAGAAGCTTCACGCGCAAACTCCGCGCGCCGAAGGTGTTGTGAAAGGCACAGAAAAAGGCTTTGGCTTCCTCGAAGTCGATGCGCAAAAAAGCTACTTCATTCCCCCTCCGCAGATGAAAAAAGTGATGCACGGTGACCGTATTTCTGCGGTGATCCACACTGATAAAGATCGCGAGAGCGCCGAGCCGGAAACCCTGATTGAGCCGTTCCTGACCCGCTTTGTGGGCCGCGTGCAGAAGAAGGACGATCGTTTATCGATTGTGCCTGATCATCCGCTGCTGAAAGAGGCGATTCAGTGCCGCGCAGCCCGTGACGTCACCCATGATTTCCAGAATGGTGACTGGGCCGTGGCTGAAATGCGCCGCCATCCGCTGAAAGGCGATCGTGGATTCTATGCTGAACTGACCGAATTTATTGTCACTGCGGACGATCACCTCGCGCCGTGGTGGGTCACGCTGTCACGCCATAATCTGGAACGCGAAGCCCCTAACGTCGGCTTCGGCGAGATGCTGGATGAGCACCTGCAGCGTGAAGACCTCACCGCGCTGAACTTCGTCACCATCGACAGTGCCAGCACCGAAGATATGGATGACGCACTGTATGTTGAAGAGCAGGCAGACGGCAATCTGTTACTGACCATTGCCATCGCCGATCCGACCGCTTATGTGGAAGAAGGCAGCGAGCTGGATAAGCTGGCTTCTAAACGCGCCTTCACCAACTATCTGCCTGGTTTCAACATCCCCATGCTGCCGCGCGAACTGTCTGATGACATCTGTTCGCTGCGTCCAAATGTGCGTCGTCCTGCGCTGGCTTGCCGCGTGACGCTGACGCCAGATGGCAGCGTGACGGGCGAAGTGCACTTCTTCGCGGCCTGGATCGAATCCAAGGTTAAACTGGTCTACGACGAAGTGTCAGACTGGCTGGAAAACGCCGGCAACTGGCAGCCTGAGAATGACGCGATTGCCGAGCAGATTCGCTTGCTGCACCGTGTTTGCCTGGCGCGCAGCGAGTGGCGTCAAACCCATGCGCTGGTATTTAAAGATCGTCCAGATTACCGTTTTGTACTGGGTGAAAAAGGCGAAGTGCTAGATATCATTTCTGAGCCACGTCGCATCGCCAACCGCATCGTTGAAGAATCGATGATTCTGGCCAACGTCTGCGCGGCCAAAGTGCTGCAGGAGAAGCTGGGCTTCGGTATCTATAACCTGCACACCGGTTTTGATCTGGCGAATGCCGAGCAAGCTGCTGGCGTGTTGGCCGGTCACGGTATCACCGTGGATCCTCAGGCGATCACCACGCTGGAAGGCTTCCGTCAGCTGCGCCGTGAACTGGATGCCCAGCCAACGCAGTACCTCGATAGCCGTATTCGTCGCTTCCAGAGCTTCGCCGAAGTCGGCACCGAACCGGGTCCGCACTTTGGTCTGGGTCTCGAAGCCTATGCGACCTGGACATCACCGATTCGTAAATTCGGCGATATGATCAACCATCGCCTGCTGAAAGCCATAGTTCGTGGCGACAGCATTGCGCGTCCAAAAGACGAGTTCACCACCATTATGAGTGAGCGTCGTCGCCTGAACCGCATGGCCGAGCGTGATGTCGGTGACTGGCTGTATGCGCGCTTCCTCTCGCCTTCTGCGGGCACTGATCGTAAGTTCAGCGCCGAAATCATCGACGTCTCTCGCGGCGGTATGCGCGTGCGTCTGCTGGAGAACGGCGCCGTTGCCTTTATTCCTGCCCCGTTTATCCATGCGGTGCGTGATGAACTGGTGTGCTCGCAAGAGAGCGGCACCGTGCAGATCAAAGGCGAAGTGGCTTATCGCGTGACCGACATTATCGACGTGACCATCGCTGAAGTGCGCATGGAAACCCGTAGCGTTGTGGCGCGCCCTGCTGCCTGAGCATGAATATCCGCGGGATAACAGCCGTTATCCCGCATTTTTTCCCCTAAGTTTTATCTGATGTTAAATTTGCCTCTCGCTTCACACTTCTGATTCGATTCCCTGTCGTTAACAATTCATTACATTACTTTTAACTTGTTGTATCCGATCGCCTATTTTCCCGGTCTCTACAAGGAGTTAACTCATGAACAACGTCAAAACCGGATTGATCTGGTTAGCGGTGGCGTTAATTGGTGCGGGTGCGTTTGCCATGCTGGCGCTCAGCCGTGGTGAACACGTCAACGCCGTCTGGCTGGTTATTGCGTCCGTTGCCTGCTACAGCATTGCTTATCGCTTCTACAGCCTGTTTATCGCTGAACGTATTTTCGAACTGGATGATCGTCGCCGCACGCCTGCCGAACGGCTGAATGATGGTCTCGATTATGTGCCCACCAACAAATGGGTGCTGTTTGGTCACCATTTCGCGGCGATTGCCGGTGCCGGTCCTTTAGTAGGCCCGATCCTCGCGGCGCAAATGGGCTTTCTGCCCGGCACCATCTGGATTCTGGTTGGCGTGATGATGGCAGGTGCGGTGCAGGATTTCCTGATCTTGTTCATCTCCACGCGCCGCGATGGCCGCTCACTGGGTGAAATGGCACGTCAGGAGCTGGGTTCGTTTGCGGGCGTGGTCACCATGCTCGGTGCGTTAGGCGTGATGATCATTATCCTGTCTGCGCTGGCGCTGGTGGTGGTGAAAGCGTTAGCCAACAGTCCTTGGGGGCTGTTTACCATCGCCGCTACCATTCCGATTGCGCTGTTTATGGGCGTGTATATGCGCTATCTGCGTCCCGGTAAAATCGCTGAAGTGTCGATTATCGGCTTTGTACTGATGATGGCGGCGATTATTTACGGTGGCGATGTGGCTGCCGATCCCTATTGGGGACCGCTGTTTACGCTGAAAGGCACCGAACTGACTTGGGTGCTGGTGATTTACGGCTTTGTCGCCTCTTCGCTGCCGGTGTGGCTGCTGCTGGCACCGCGTGATTATCTGTCAACCTTCCTGAAGATCGGCGTCATCATTGGTCTGGCAATCGGCATTGTGTTTGCCATGCCGGAACTGAAGATGCCGGCAGTGACCAAATTTATCGACGGTAGCGGTCCGGTGTTCTCGGGCGCGCTGTTCCCGTTCCTGTTTATCACCATCGCCTGTGGCGCCATATCCGGTTTCCATGCGCTGGTCTCCAGTGGCACCACGCCAAAACTGGTGGAGCGTGAAAGTCATATCCGCTTTATCGGCTATGGCGCGATGCTGATGGAATCCTTTGTGGCGATCATGGCGCTGATTTGTGCCTCGGTACTCGATCCGGGCGTCTACTTTGCTATGAACGCCCCTGCCGCGCTGATTGGTACTACGGTGGAAAGCGCCTCGCAGGTGATTAATGGCTGGGGCTTTGTCGTGACGCCGGAGATGCTGAGCGGCATCGCGCGTGATGTGGGTGAAAGTACCGTGCTCTCCCGTGCCGGTGGCGCACCAACCTTCGCCGTGGGGATGGCGCACATTATCACCGAAGTATTTAATAGCCGGGCAATGATGGCGTTCTGGTATCACTTCGCCATTCTGTTTGAAGCGTTGTTTATCCTGACGGCGGTTGATGCCGGCACGCGCGCCTGTCGTTTTATGGTGCAGGATTTGGTGGGTACCGTTGTGCCTTCCATGGCTAACAACCGCTCATGGCTCGGCAATATGGCGGGCACCACGGTGGCTGTTGCGGGTTGGGGCTTCTTTGTTTATCAGGGTGTGGTCGATCCGCTGGGCGGCATCAATACCCTGTGGCCGCTGTTTGGTATCGGCAACCAGATGCTGGCCTCAATGGCGTTGATTCTCGGCACCGTGGTGCTGTTCAAAATGAAGAAGCAGCGTTACGCGTGGGTGACGATTTTACCGACCGTCTGGTTGTTCATCACTTCGATGACCGCAGGCTGGCAGAAGATCTTCCACGAGAAGCCCTCAATCGGCTTCCTCGCACAAGCCAACAAATTCCGTAAAGGCATTGATGAGGGTGTCATTATCGCCCCAGCGAAAACCGTGGCGGACATGCAAACCATCGTGTTTAGCAATCAAATTAACGCGGCCCTGTGCGGCTTCTTTATGCTGGTGGCTGTCACCATGTTGATTGCGGCGTTCTTTGTCATCCGCCGTGCCCTGCGCAGCCAGCTGCCCACCACCCATGAGTCCGAAGTCTCCCTGCGTAAGGAGGTGCGAAATGTCTGAGTCCATTCAGCGCTGGAAAAAACCGATCGGTAACTGGCAAATTCAGCATTGCTTACCGATCGCAACCCAGGCCACCGGGCAAACTCTTAATCGCTGGCAACGAATATGGCAGGGATTAAAGCAAAGTTTTCGCTTAATGGTTGGCGTTCATGACTATCAAACTTATCTGAAGCATATGCGCGAGCATCATCCTGATCAAACGCCAATGGATGAGCGTGCCTTTCATCGCTACTGCCTGGATGCCCGTTTTCCCAGCCAGGCAGGCAAGCTCGGCAAGTGTCCTTGCTGACATTTTTAAGCCCCGATTTTCGGGGCTTTTTCGTGCCATTCTTTAGTGAAAACAAAAATATATTTGGTTTGCATCTTGTGCTAAAGCAGGAGGTTGAATACTGTTGCTAAAATAATGAGATACCGCCTGCTCAGCATTTCCCCGGAGGAAGTTTCCATGACCGATGAACAAGGGCAAACGTTGCTATACACCCTGTTTGGCACAACCAGCCCTCATTGGCGTTTAACTTCAGATAGCGATGCTTTGCATTTTGCCGAAGATGAGAACGCCAATACCAATTTGGCGGTTCCATTAACCCCCGCACAAGCCAGTTTGCTGCGTGCGATGACGGTGATCACTTCCAGTATCAACCTGACTCTCTCCCTGCGCGGTGCGCCAGTGCCCATGCACTTCGTCGGCCGCAAGGTAAACCAATCAACATGGGCCGGCACCTCTTCCGCCTGGGGTGATACCTCCTCCGTGGCGCGTGATTTGACGCTGGGTTTGTCCTTCGCTGAACAAGTGGTCTCTGAGGCCAATTCAGTGATTGTGATCCTCGATCAGCGAGGCAATATCCAGCGATTCAATCGCTTAAGCGAAGAGTACACCGGGCTCAAAGAGCAGGAAGTGATCGGCCGCAACGTGTTTCAGCTGTTCATGACCAAGCAGGAAGCGCAGGCTTCGCGGCGCAACATTTCGGGCTTCTTCCGGGATGGCAATTCTTATGAAGTGGAACGCTGGATCAAAACCAAAAAAGGTCAGCGACTGTTTCTGTTTCGTAATAAGTTTGTTCACAGCGGTAGCGGGAAAAATGAAATTTTCCTCATCTGTTCTGGAACCGACATCACAGAAGAGCGACGTGCTCAGGAACGTCTGCGCGTCCTTGCCAATACTGATACCGTAACTGGTTTACCCAACCGCAATGCCATCCATCAACAGATTAGTCTGGCACTGGAATTAGCCAATGGCAGTCAGACTGGCGTGGTTTACCTCGATCTGGACAATTTTAAGAAGGTGAATGACGCGTACGGCCATATGTTTGGCGACCAACTGCTGCAAGCGGTGTCGCTGGCCATTCTCAGCTGCCTGGGCAAAGATCAGACGCTGGCCCGTCTGGGTGGTGATGAATTCGTGGTGCTGGCCGAACATACCAGCCAGGCTGCGCTGGAAGCCATGGCATCGCGTATTCTTGAGCGCCTGCGCCAACCGTTCCGCGTCGGGCTCATCGAAGTCTACAGCGGCTGCTCGATTGGTATCGCCCTCGCCCCGCTGCATGGCGAAGATCGTGAAAGCCTGATCCGCAATGCCGATACCGCGATGTATCACGCCAAGGAGAACGGGCGCGGTAAATTTTGCGTGTTCGCCAACGAGATGAATCAGCGGGTTTTCGAATATCTCTGGCTTGATACCAACCTGCGTAAAGCACTGGAGCTGGAGCATCTGGTGGTGTATTACCAGCCTAAATTAGATCGTGACGGCGAAGTGCGCAGCGCAGAAGCGTTGGTGCGCTGGAATTCCGTAGAGCGCGGTCTGGTGCCGCCTGGCGACTTCATCTCGTACGCTGAAGAATCGGGCTTAATCGTTCCGCTCGGCCGCTGGGTGATGCTGAACGTTTTGCAGCAAATTATTCAGTGGCGCAGTGAAGGCATTTTCCTTCGTGTTGCCGTTAACGTTTCGGCTAAGCAATTGATTGACCAAAGTATCTATACAGATTTAAAGCAGGCATTAAGCGAAGCCGGTCTCACGGACTGCCCCATTGATATCGAGCTCACCGAAAGCTGCCTGATTGAGAACGAAGCCGGTGCGCTGACGCTGATGAAGCAGTTCCAGGAATTGGGCGCTCAGGTTCATCTCGATGATTTTGGTACAGGTTATTCCTCGCTTTCCCAGTTGGCGCGCGTCCCCATTGATGCGATCAAACTGGATCAAAGTTTCGTGCGTAACATCAACAAACAACCGGTGGCACAGTCTCTGGTGCGAGCCATCGTGGCCGTGGCCAAAACCCTCGATCTGCAGGTGATTGCGGAAGGGATTGAAACCAAAGCCGAAGAGAAATTTGTTATGACCAACGGTGTCGATGGGCGTCAGGGTTATCTTTATGCAAAACCAATGCCCGCAGAACAGCTCGGGCATTGGCTGGCTAAGCATCCTGCCCGCGTTTAACGCTGGTCTCGGTTATCCGGCTTTGCGCAGGGATGCGCTATGACGGTTCTGTAGTTGTACCAGTCGTTCCATGTAAGCAATGTCTTTAGGCTCCAGTGTAAAGGCGTAATCCACCCAATCTTCCGTGATATCCATCAGCTCGGCTCGTGAGAGTTGCAGTACGCGCTGACGCGCTTTCAGCATGGCACGCACACCATTCAGCTTCGGACGCAGGGTATCGATAAAGGTACGCGTGGTACGGTAGGCATCGCCTGGCTGGAACACTTTATCCACCAGACCGCGCGTTTCATACCACTCTGCGCTGTGCGACTCCCCTTCACAGATCAGCTCTTCAGCAAGCTTCATGCCGGAACGACGGGCCACCAGTGAATAGCCGCCCATGCCAGGGAACAGGTTAAACGCAATTTCCGGGAACCCCATACGTGCAGAGTTCTGCGCCAGAATGAAGTGATGCGCCAGCGCGGCTTCGAAACCGCCACCTAATGCACTCCCTTCAATCATGGCGAGCGTCACCGCTCCGGTATCAAACCCACGAGCAGCCGAATGGATGCAATCCACGCAGGCGCGCGCATAGGCCCGCAGCGCTTCACGACGGTTGTTGCGAATGCATTCCACAAAGAAACGCAAATCGCCTCCGGCGTTAAACATCTGTGGCACTAACGAACCCGTCACCCAAAAATCAATCGGCAGACCCGAGCGCTGAGCGGCATAGCTCAGATTCATGATCTCCTCAATTAATTCGTGGTTGAAACTGGGACGCGGTTGGGCACGCAGCATCATCCACATGGTGTGTCGGCCCTCTTCATAGTAAGCCGCAAGCTGGGTGGTTTGTCCGACTTCGGTAAACAATCTGCAAGTTGGTTGGTTAATTACTGTCATAGTCTCATCCTCTAGTTATGTGATGCGTTAAACGCAACATCAGCGTAATCCAGAGTGAGGCCAGACCAAATGAGAGATTGATTTATAAAGTAAAATCCAGAGATATCCCCGACCATGGGGTCGGGGAAAGATAAGCAGGCTTACTTGATGGCAGCGCGCTGTCCTACCGCCACATGAGAACGCTTAACGCGTTTTGAATAGACGGCGGTGATAATAGGCACTAATACAGAAGTCACGATAACTGATGTTGCAACCAGTGCAGTTGCTGCGGGTGCGACCGGTTTAAACTGTGGCAGCATCTCGGCAATGAGCACCGGCGTCGCCACTGCCGCGCCAGCGGTGCTTGAAGCGGCAATCCCTGCCGTGCCATCACCGCCACCAATCAAGCGGTCGGCAATAATCAGTGGAATACCGGTGATGATGATGACAGCAACACCGAGCATAACGCCCAGTAACCCGGTTTGTGCGATCACCGCCAAATCGATGGTGTTACCTAAAGCGAAGGCAAAAAACGGAATCAAGGTATGCACGGCTTTGCCAAAGAACTCGCGCAATTCGGGGTCAAGATTGCCAAGCGCAAAACCGACAATAAAGGGCAGCACCGCGCCAACAAACACGTGTGGCTCAAACGAGGCAATGCCCGCAGTCCCCAGAATCACCATGGTCATCAACGGACCCGATTCCAGCGACATCAGCACAAACGCGCCTGCTTCTTCTTTTGAACCGTATTGCTGCATGATCGAGGCATATAGGCCGCCGTTAGTCATATCCATGGCGGCAACCAATGCCAGCGTGGACAAACCGGCGAACATGCCGACTTCAACACCATTTTCCGGCATCATGCGGGATGCCACAGCAGCGATCACCCAGGCGACGGCGATTTTGGTTAGCACCAGAGTGCCGGATTTACGCAGCACGGTCCCGGTTGCGCTGAGTTTGATCGATGCGCCCATGCAAAAGAACCATACCGCCAGAAAAGGCACCGTGCCGGTCATCAAGCCGTTAGTGAAAGAGCCAAAGTATTTACCTGCGCCGGGTGAAAATGTGTGGCAAAGCGCGCCCAGAAATAGCGGGATTAACATCATACCGCCTGGAATTTTATCGATTGCACGTTTGATATGCATAGTTGTGTCACCTTTACTGAGCCAGAAGGAGGTGCGTTATCGTTAGCCGGAAGGCCTGGCTGGCAAGATAACCATTGACTGTCAGAAAAAGAGTGATCGAAACGATAATAATGAAACGCTGTTTTACTTTTATAGGTTGGCTATTTCTTTTTTATGACACGCATCGCCATACTAGTTGTTGTAGCCGCAATATAAAGGCGCCCTTAGGCGCCTGTGCAATAGTCGTTGTTCATTTCTGTCCGTACCAGGCGTTCTTACCATGCTTTCGCAGATAGTGCAGATCGAGCAAATTCTGCGAAATAGGAGGCAACTCACTGCGCAATTGTTCCGTGTGCAACGCCATGTAGGCAACTTCTTCCAGCACCACCGCACTGTGCACGGCAGCATCTGCATCTTTCCCCCAGGAAAAGGGGCCGTGAGAGTTGACCAGCGCAGCAGGAATGTCGCCCGGCTTAATACGGCGTTGAGCAAAGCTTTCGATGATGACCTGCCCGGTGTTCCACTCGTAATCCTGTTGAATTTCCTCGCGCTTCATCGCACGCGTGCAGGGAATGGTGCCGTAGAAGTCATCCGCGTGCGTGGTACCCAGCGCAATAATATCGCGTCCGGCCTGCGCCCAAATCGTGGCGTGGCGTGAGTGGGTATGCACGATGCCGCCAATCTCTGGCCAGGCGAGATACAGCGCGCGGTGGGTTGCCGTATCGGATGAAGGACGTAACTCCCCTTCCACCACCTTGCCGCTCGCTAGCTCCACAACCACCATATCGTCACGCTGCATATTCTCGTATTTCACGCCCGATGGCTTAATCACCAGCAGGCCACGATCGCGATCGATGGCGCTGACGTTACCCCAGGTGAATGTGACCAGGTTATAGCGTGGCAAATCCAGGTTGGCTTCCAGCACCTGCTGCTTGAGCGATTCCAGCATAATTATTTCTCCTGCGAACTGTGATAGCTGAATTGTGCTTAACGAGTGGAGAAAACGTTATGGAGCGAATCGCTGTAAAAGCAGCGGAAAGTCGCTGAGACCAGAGAAGTGTGGCGTGAATTAAGAATTTTCTACCTTCACCTGATTTGGCTGTGCTTGACCAGGCTAAAGCCAGGAGCGGTACGGTTTACACAGGATTAAGCGCCGCTGCTGGGCATAAAGATGAGCATTGAATGACACGCAGGGATGAAGTACTTCGTTGCGCAACATCTATACTTATAACGTTGCCTCTGTACATACAATCAAGGAGAAAGAGATGACGACAACAATGAAACGTATGACCGTTGCGGTATTAGCTGCCACCCTGGTTGTTGCCTTGAGTGGTTGTTCGAACTGGTCAAAACGCGACCGTAATACCGCCATCGGGGCGGGTGCGGGTGCAATCGGTGGTTCTGTCCTGACTAACGGAAGTGCACTAGGTACAGTAGGTGGTGCAGCCGTTGGCGGTATTATCGGCCATCAGGTTTCTAAATAACGATAAAGATTTAGGCTACGCAGCGCATCTACAACATCACGGGCCGCACAATGTGCGGCCCGTCTTTATTAACCACCGGCTAATTTCACCTTCATACCTTTGGCTTCGAGCAGCGTTTTCAATAAATCGCGTTTATCGCCCTGAATCTCGATCACACCATCTTTGAGTGATCCCCCGCAGCCGCACTTTTTCTTCAGTTCTGCCGCCAGCTTGTTGAGCGCATCGTCATCCAAATCGATACCGGTGATCAGGCAGACACTTTTGCCTTTTCGACCGCTGGTCTGCCGTTGAATGCGCACAATGCCATCGCCTTTCGGGCGCGGCGCTTTTTCTTCTTCCTGTGCGATGCGACCCGTTTCAGTGGAGTAAACCAGTCGATTGTCCTGAGCCATTAGACCTCCTGTAAACTTTGCAGGATAGTGTGCAGCGTTGCCGCCGGATCATTGGATTGGGTGATCGGACGCCCAATCACCATGTAATCCACGCCAGCCAATTTTGCCTGCTGTGGCGTCATGATACGGCGTTGATCGCCGGCATCACTGCCTGCAGGACGAATACCCGGTGTTACCAATGCGAAATCCTGACCAATCACCTGTTTAAAGTGCGCGGCTTCCTGCGCTGAACAGACCACACCGTTCAGTCCACACTCGCGTGTCAGGCGAGCCAGACGTTCCGCCTGCTGAGCAGGTGAAAGCGTAATGCCGAGGCCTTTGAGATCGTCTTCATCCATGCTGGTTAATACGGTAACCGCAATCAGCAATGGCGCATCGTTGCCAAAAGGCAGCAGCGCTTCGCGTGCCGCAGTCATCATCCGCGCTCCGCCACTGGCGTGGACATTGACCATCCACACACCGAGATCGGCAGCGGCTGCGACCGCGTGCGCAGTGGTATTCGGAATATCATGAAACTTCAGGTCGAGAAAGACGTCAAAACCACGCGACTGCAGTGTTTTCACCAGCGACGGACCAAACAGCGTGAACATCTCTTTGCCGACTTTCAGGCGGCATTGGCTCGGGTCAATGCGGTCCACGAACTGCAGTGCGCTGTCGAGATTATGATAGTCGAGTGCCACCAGAATCGGTGAAGTGGTTACAGGCATAACGTTTCCTCAGAGGCAGGCACCCGCAGGCGCAATGGACAAACGGCAAGCATTCTACCCGCGCATCCCCTTCCCGACAATCTTACAGCACGCTTTAAACCAATGATCGACCGAAGGCTGCACAATGCTGCATCTTCCATTGAGGATTAACGCTACAGTATGTTGTAACTATCATGCAGCATAAAAAAAAACGGCCGTTACTGGCCGTCGAGTCCGCGAATCGGTTTTACTGAAGACCATGCACGACAGGATGGGCAATGCCAATAAAGCGCATGCGCGGTGAATCCGCATTTCTGACAGCGATAACGTGGTTTAGTCCGAATTTGCTCGCCAACCATATCGCGCAGCACCATCAGGCTCTCTTTGGCACGACCGTCTTCTGCTTCATGCAGGTGGAAATCCATCAAGCGATGGAACACGCGCATGGTTGGGTGGCGCTGCAACTGGCGATTGATGTATAACTGCGCCGCTTCCGGCCCCTGCTGCTGTTCGAGGATATCAGAGAGGTACAGTTCAGCGGCCGCGCCGGTATTCTCCTCAACGCAGCGCTGTAAAAACTGTGCCCAATCTTCGGGCTGATTCAGGCGCTGATAGCAGGTTTCAAGCATCGATAAGGTTTCACTGACCAGCTCTTTATCTTGATCCAATACGCGCTGCAGACGAGCCGTAGCTTTAGCGTATTCGCCCTGCTCCATAAAGATGCGGCCCATCATAATGGAAACGCGTGCACTTTGGTGATCGGCAGATTCGCCCTTCTTCAACAAGCTCATGGCACGATCAAGATCGTCACTGCTCAGCGCCTGGAGCGCAAGCTCACAGTAGAAGTGGGCAATTTCGCCCTTCTGCTTGTCTTTGCCGAGCTTGACCAATCTTTCCGCTACTTCGATGGCTTTTTGCCAGTCACTGGTTGCCTGATGAATCAATATCAACTGTTGCAGCGCACCAATACGGAAGTCGGTTTCATCAATCAGCTGGCTAAACATGTCCTCGGCGCGATCGTAAAACCCTGCGGCCATGTAATCCCTTCCCAGTTGCTGGATAGCCAACAGGCGCTGTTCATAGCTCAGGGAAGCGCTTTCCATCAGGGATTGGTGGATACGAATGGCACGATCAACTTCGCCGCGTGAACGGAACAGATTACCGAGCGTCAGGTGGGCTTCAACTGTGCCGCTGTCCTCCTTCAGCATATCCAGAAAGAGATCGACAGCTTTGTCCTGTTGATTAGAAAGCAGGAAGTTTACGCCGGCAACGTATTCACGTGACAGGCGATTCGCTTCCTGTTGCTTATCCTGATGCGCACTACGGCGGCCCATATACCAGCCATACGCCGCAGCAACAGGAAGAAGCAAAAACAGCAATTCAAGCATCGAAACTTAATCCCGACGACCAGCAGTAGAAGAATTCGTCACAGCCGTTGATTGTTCGTTCTGGGCCTGCATGCGTTTCAGCTTACGCTGCGCGTGGGCCAGAGAAACACGTATCCGCAACCAAAAAAGACCGCAAATAGCCCATCCGAGCAGGAATCCAGCGCCAAACAAGCTCGCCAGCAATGTGGAGATGCGGAATTCACCCTGCGCCAGCAAATAATTAAAAGTGACGATTTGGTCGTTATGCGCTCCAAGCGTGACGGAGATGATAAAAATGACCAAAACCACGAGAAAAATCAGCAAATATTTCACAATGCGTCCTGTCGTGAGGTTATCCAGTAGAAGTATGCCAAAAAAGTGCCGCCGATGCTGCTTATCCGCGCATCACTTCGTGCATTTTCTGTAAGCGCAATCAATCATATGGGGGCGCGCGCAGAAATTACAATCCATCATCACGCTGTGCGATCTCCTGCTGCTCTTCGCGTGGGACGGTAAGCGGACCGCAAAACCGTTGTGCCAGCCAGGTCGCTACGGTCACCAGCAGCCAGGAAATCAATGTCGCGACCACTAAATCGCGCGGCCAGTGCATCCCCAGCAGCAAACGGCTCCCCATCACCATGGTTGCCCAGGCAAACAGCACCAGCACGGTAACAATGTGACGCCGTGGCCACAGCAAGCCAATCACCAGCAGCGCCCAACTGGCGGCAAACATCGTATGTCCGGAAGGAAAGGCAAAGCCGGTTTCAAACGCCCAATGCTTTTTCAGCCATTGCGGCAACTGGGTATCGTTCGCCAACAAGGTCGACACCAACTGACTGCGCCCCTGACGGTTTTGCTGATAAAACGCCGCTTCATCAATGCCGTGGCTTTTCTCCAGCCAAACCACATAAGGCCGAGGTTCCTGTACCTGCTCTTTGATGAAGGATTTAGTGTACTGGCCAGCGAGAATCGCACCGTTCATAAAGATAATCAGCAAAATGGCGGGTTTAAGCCGAAATCGTAAACACCACAACACCCAGCCACTCAGAATAAGGCTGGTTAACGTCCCCCACGGGCTGGTGACGGTTTCGGTCATCCAAAACAATACCCGTAAAAATGCGCCACTTTCTCCGGGTTGCCATTGCCAACCGGAGATCCAGACGCCAACCGGCATGATGATTAACAAAAGCATTCCAAGGGTGGTGCGTTGCGCTATTTTAAACATCCGTTTCCTTTTAGATCCGCCCAAAACAGCGTGGCGTGCATAACTTTAGCTGAAAAAAGAATAACATACCCGTTGCGGCTTAGATAATTGTGCTTTATCACTACAATAACTCTGACTGATTAACGGCCCGGGTACAGGTTGTGGCACAATATTGTCAGTTTTGTCGGGCCAATCGGGCCCGTGCGTTATCATGATGATAGCGCATCCTCTGAAGGTTCTGGAGAGTCACATGCAGCTTAAACGGGTAGCAGAAGCCAAACTGCCCACGCCATGGGGAGATTTCCTGATGGTTGGTTTTGAAGAACTGGCAACCGGCCAGGATCATGTCGCGCTGGTTTACGGTGATGTTAGCGACCACAATCCAGTGCTGGCACGCGTTCACTCTGAGTGTCTTACCGGTGACGCGCTGTTCAGCCTGCGCTGCGACTGTGGTTTTCAGCTGGAAGCGGCGCTCACCGCTATCGCTGAAGAAGGCCGTGGCGTGCTGTTATATCATCGCCAGGAAGGTCGTAATATTGGTCTGTTGAACAAGATTCGCGCCTATGCCCTGCAGGACAAAGGTTACGATACGGTGGAAGCGAATCATCAATTGGGCTTTGCCGCTGATGAGCGTGATTTCACCCTGTGTGCCGATATGTTCAAACTGCTGGGCGTCAATGAAGTCCGCCTGCTGACCAACAATCCGCGCAAAGTCGAGATCCTGAGCGAAGCAGGAATCAACATCGTTGAACGCGTCCCGCTAGTGGTTGGGCGCAACCCCAAAAATGCCCACTACCTTGATACCAAGGCAGAAAAAATGGGTCATCTGCTGCCAAAAGCGTAAAGCAAACAGAAGAAAGCCGGGAAATTTCCCGGCTTTTTCTTTAGTTGAGCATATTACGTATCACATAGTGCAATATGCCGTCGTTTTGATAATAGGTCAGCTCATTGCCGGTATCGATACGACACCGTGTTTCCAGCGTCTCTTTTTTACCATCGACGCGCGTCAACGTGACATTAACTGTACAGCCTGGTTTCAACTGGGAAAGGTTTTCGACATCAATGAACTCCTCACCGGTTAATCCCAATGTTTTACGCGTCACGCCTGCGGGGAATTCCAGCGGCAGAATCCCCATACCGATCAGGTTAGAGCGGTGAATACGCTCAAATGACTCAGAGATAACCACACGCACACCTTGCAAACGCGGGCCTTTCGCTGCCCAGTCACGACTGGAACCTGAGCCATATTCCTTACCGGCGATCACCGCCAGTGGTACGCCCTCCGCCTGATACTTCATGGCCGCATCGTAAATCGCCAGCTGTTCATTGCTGGGGAAGTGTTTGGTGTATCCCCCTTCCACACCCGGCACCATTTCATTACGAATACGGATGTTGGCAAAGGTGCCGCGCATCATCACTTCGTGGTTACCGCGACGTGAGCCGTAGGAGTTGAAATCGGTGCGCTCTACACCATGCGACAGCAAATAGCGTCCAGCGGGACTTTCCGCTTTAATACTGCCCGCCGGAGAGATGTGGTCAGTGGTGACAGAGTCACCGAGCATCGCCAGAATACGCGCGCCCTTGATATCCTGAACCGGTTCCGGCGTTTTGCCCATATCGTCAAAGAAAGGCGACAGGCGGATGTAAGTCGATCCTTCATCCCAGTCATAAGTCGCAGCTTCACTGACTTTGATTTGCTGCCATTCCGGCGTGCCGTCAAAGACCTCGGCATACTCTTTATGGAACATATCGCTGGTCACTTTCTGCACCGCAGCGGCAATCTCTTCAGGTGAAGGCCAGATGTCCTGCAGGAAGACATCGTTACCCTGTCTGTCCTGCCCAATAGGATCGCTCTGCAGGTTGAGTTTCATATTACCGGCCAGCGCATAAGCCACTACCAATGGCGGCGACGCCAGCCAGTTGGTTTTGACCAGCGGATGGATGCGCCCTTCGAAGTTACGGTTACCGGACAGAACGGCACCCACAGTCAGATCACCCTCTTTAATCGCACTCTCAATTTCATCGGGCAAGGGTCCCGAGTTACCGATGCAGGTGGTACAGCCATATCCCACCAGATTAAAACCTAACTCATCCAGATAAGGCGTCAGCTGAGCCACCGCCAGGTAATCCGATACCACTTTTGATCCCGGTGCCAGCGAGGCTTTCACCCAGGGCTTGCGCATCAAGCCACGCTCAACCGCATTTTTCGCCAGCAGACCTGCTGCCATTAATACGCTGGGGTTTGACGTATTGGTGCAAGAGGTGATAGCAGAAATAACCACCGCGCCGTCTTCCAACTGATAGCTATCGCCGGTTTCGCTGTCGCGATAGGTCACGGTCTTATGCGCTTTCTGTGCATGATTGACTTCGAGTTCGTTGCTGGCATCAAAAGCTGCAGGTACATCGCCTAAAGAGACACGGTCCTGAGGACGTTTTGGACCGGCAAGACTGGATTCCACGTCTGCCATATCCAGCGCCAGTGAACTGGTAAAGCGGGGTTCATCACCCGGATTCCGCCACATTCCTTGTTGCTTAGCATATGCTTCAACTAACTCGACCTGCTCTGCATCGCGCCCGGTCAGAGTCATATAGCTCAGCGTGATTTCATCAATGGGGAAGAAACCGCAGGTTGCACCATATTCCGGTGCCATATTGGCGATTGTCGCGCGGTCAGCCAGCGGGAGATCGGCCAGACCATCACCGTAAAATTCCACGAATTTGCCCACTACGCCATGCTTACGCAGCATTTGCGTTACGGTTAAAACCAAATCCGTCGCGGTAATACCAGGGCGTAGTTTTCCAGTAAGCTTGAAACCAACAACGTCGGGGATTAGCATCGAGACAGGCTGCCCTAACATGGCGGCTTCAGCCTCTATACCGCCAACACCCCAACCTAATACGCCGAGCGCATTGATCATCGTGGTGTGGGAATCGGTGCCGACTAAGGTGTCAGGGTAAGCAACTTCTTTACCCTCCAGCGATTCATGCCAGACGGATTTCCCCAGGTACTCGAGGTTAACCTGGTGGCAGATACCGGTGCCAGGCGGCACCACGCGGAAGCGGTTAAAAGCTTTTTGCCCCCAGCGCAGGAAAACGTAGCGTTCGTGGTTGCGTTCCATTTCCAGACGCACGTTTTCTTCAAAAGCGTCTTCATCACCAAAATGGTCAACGGTCACTGAGTGGTCTATCACTAAATCGACTGGTGATAAGGGATTAACTTTTGCCACGTCGCCACCGAGGCGTTTCACCGCTTCACGCATCGCCGCTAAATCCACCACCGCTGGCACGCCGGTGAAATCCTGCATCAACACGCGCGCTGGGCGATAGGCAATTTCCCGGTCAGCATGCGCATCTTTCTGCCAGCCAACCAGCGCCTGAATATCTTCAGCTGTTACAGAATCCTCATCCTGCCAACGCAGTAGGTTTTCCAGCAACACCTTCATTGATTTGGGTAAGCGATCGATATTTCCCAGTTGCTGGGCGGCTTTTGGCAGGCTGTAGTAATGATATTTTTTTGCCCGAACGTCCAGCGTATCCTGACTTTGCTCCCGTAACGTTAACGACATAACTCCTCCTTTAATGGGCCTCTCTTTAAACCTCAATAACCGCAAGGTTTAGCTTAAAGATAGACCACATTTTCGTTAACGATTTGATAACAACACGAAATGACACATAAAGGCACAAACAAAAATGCCCCAACATTTGTCGGGGCATTAATTAAAGTCAATACAATTTGAGTTATTGGATTAGATCATTGCCCACACGGCCGCAGCCCAAAATGCAATGGAAAAGGCATAAACGCCAAACCATGAAAAAGTCGTCGTATTCATTGAGTCACTCCCTCCCGGATTTCGGGCAAAAAAAGTCCATCGTCTTCAGCTTTGTACTGATGACACCGTTTTTTTAATGCTGAGTGTTAAAGGACGGGCTTTTAAAATGCCCACCGGATAATCCGGTAAAGAGAGGTATAGATGTCTATATATAGAACAGAACGCAGACTTCGTTATTTCGACTTCGGATCCATGAAAGATTCGATAAAGTTACGCTGGTTTTCACTCAGTTCCCATGACGCAGGAATCGTCGCAGGCTGTTCAGCGCTCTTTACTTCTTTCGCTTTGCACGTTGACGTGTTCGGCTGACGCGCAGAAACCGGAGACTTACGGCTGAGTGTATTTGCCCACATGGCTTAACCCCACATACGCCAAATCATCAATGCCACCACTACCCAGAACAGTGCTGAAGCAGCGAAGACGGTCAACCAAGCCTTGCGACGCACGTTACCAGAGCGCTCAACCTTGGCGGTTTTAGTACGAAAATCTTGTTGTACAGTCAGTCTAGTATTCATAGTTTTTGATAATCACTCTCAATAAAACGATTGTTGATAACGATTAAGATTTAGGACGAATCCTAAACTTGTTAAGTCCGAAAATCCAGTTATTTTTATTGAGTACAACGATTAACGCTATTTATCAAAACCCAAAAGATTGATGAGATAAATTTAATTACTGATCAAACTATTCATCTAATACATACATTGTAAATTTGGGTTAAAACAAATTTAGTACCAATCTAAATTTGAGTTTAATTTAAAGAGCCAGACTAAAAGGCCTTTCTCATCAGTTGATAACTGGAGTATGGGAATATTCCTGGCGGTCCGCAAAGCGGCAGCGTAAATTTTGTGTACTGTTTCTCATTTAAGAACTAACAATGAAAAAACATGTGATCGATGTTTCATTTACAAAAAAATAATGAAATTTTTTGAGATTCTTGTGGCGCTAACCAGAGAGGAATTCACAAGATGCCCACTGGACACCTTGTGAAAATAATGAGTTAGGTGATTATTTGAAGGGTAATTTGATATCGCGGAACATCGCTTCGATATCTTCATTTGAACGTAATGCGACCGCGGCATCCACCACATCTCGGGTTAAATGAGGTGCAAAACGTTGAATGAAATCATACATATAGCTTCGCAGGAAAGTGCTGCGTCTAAAGCCAATTTTGGTCGTACTATTGGTAAAAATTTCTGATGCTTCAATTCGCACCAGATCCGGATCGGAAACCGGGTCCACCGCCATACTGGCTATCACGCCTACGCCTAAGCCCAGACGCACATAAGTTTTGATTACATCAGCATCGGTGGCAGTAAACACGATACGTGGCGTTAATCCTGCGCGATTGAACGCGGTATCCAACTCTGAGCGACCGGTGAAGCCAAAGGTGTAGGTCACAAGCGGGAAATCAGCCAACTCTTCAATCGTCACATTCGATTTGCCTGCTAATGGGTGGTCTGGCGTCACAACAATGGCGCGGTTCCAGTGATAGCACGGCAACATAATCAGGTCGTCATACAAATGCAGTGCTTCGGTCGCAATCGCAAAGTCAGCATTCCCCTTCGACACGGCTTCAGCAATCTGCGTCGGTGAGCCCTGATGCATGTGTAGCGATACCCGCGGGTAACGCTCGATAAACCCCTTAATCACACCAGGCAAGGCATAACGCGCCTGAGTATGCGTGGTGGCGACGTACAGAGAGCCTTTGTCTGGCCAGGTATGCTCACCCGCGACAGACTTTATCGCATCCACTTTCGATAAGACCTCGCGTGCAATGCGGATGATCTCTTCACCTGCAGGTGTTACCTGAGTGAGGTGTTTCCCGCTACGCGCAAAAATCTGGACGCCGAGTTCATCTTCCAGCATACGCACTTGCTTACTGATACCCGGTTGCGAGGTATAGAGACCTTCGGCGGTGGAGGAGACGTTGAGGTTGTGATTAACCACTTCGACGATGTAACGCAACTGCTGCAATTTCATAGTTATATCTTCCCGGTAGCGACAGAGGGGCATTCCCTGCAGGCGTGTTTCCGCCTTGATTAAGGGTTGAGGAGGGAAAGCGTGTCAGCGAAACGAAAAAAAGCTATAACCACTATATCAGTTAAAGAAAGAATGTAGAACGATTAGCTATAAGGATGATGAAAAGGCCAGCAGATGCTGGCCTTGGGGGGAATTACTTCTTCGCTTCCTGCCACTTACCGTCGATATAGAACATCGACCAACCCGTGGCTTTGCCCTCTTTTTCAGAGGAGACGTACTGCTGCTTAGTTTTGCGACTAAAACGCACTAACGTTTTATTGCCTTCCGGATCGGCTGCTGGCGCTTCAGCCAGATACTTCAGCTTCTCAGGCAGGCGGTCAGCAAAGCGTTGCAACTCTTCCACCAGCGGTGCGCGGGTTTCACGCGATTTCGGGAAGGTGTTAGCCGCGAGGAATACGCCAGCTGCACCATCACGCAATACAAAGTAGGCATCCGATTTTTCACACGCCAGCTCTGGCAGTGGAACCGGATCTTCCTTCGGTGGAGCAACGTCACCATTACGCAGAATTTTACGGGTGTTTTTACACTCGTCGTTGGTGCACGCCATGTATTTACCGAAGCGTCCCATTTTCAGGTGCATTTCGGAACCACATTTTTCACACTCAACGATCGGACCGTCATAACCCTTGATACGGAATTCGCCCTGTTCGATTTCGTAACCATCACATTCCGGGTTGTTCCCGCACACGTGAAGTTTACGCTGATTATCGATCAGGTAGCTGTCCATTGCTGTGCCGCATTTCTGGCAACGACGACGGGCGCGCAACGCATTGGTTTCAGCATCATCACCCTCCAGAATGTTGAGCACTTCGTTTTCCGGGATCAGATTGATGGTCTGCTTGCAGCGCTCTTTCGGCGGCAATGCATAACCAGAACAACCCAGGAATACGCCGGTGCTTGCGGTACGGATACCCATTTGGCGGCTGCAGGTCGGACAGTCAATCGAAGTCAGCACCATCTGGTTCGGCTGCATGCCGCCCTCTTCCGGATCTTTTTCAGCCTGGCCTAACTGCTGGCTGAAATCGCTGAAGAAGGAATCCAGTACCGCTTTCCACTGCGCTTCATTATTTGCGACCTGGTCGAGGCTGTTTTCCATGCGCGCGGTGAAGTCATAGTTCATCAGCTCACGGAAATTCTGTTCCAGACGATCGGTGACGATTTCACCCATCTTCTCAGCATAGAAACGGCGGTTTTCCACTCGCACGTAACCGCGATCCTGAATAGTGGAAATAATCGAGGCGTAGGTAGAGGGACGACCGATACCCCGTTTTTCCAGCTCACGGACCAATGAAGCTTCGCTGAAGCGGGCTGGCGGCTTGGTGAAGTGCTGGCTTGGCATCAGCTCTTTCAGATCAAGCATATCGCCGACATTGACCGGTGGCAGCGTCAAGTCTTCATCGTTTTTACGCAGGGCTGGCATCACTTTAGTCCAGCCATCGAAACGCAACGTACGGCCTTTCGCCTTCAGTTTGAAGTCTGCTGCACCGACCGTCAGGGTGGTGGAATCATACTGCGCTGGCACCATCTGACAAGCCACAAACTGACGCCAGATAAGCTGGTACAGTTTCTGCGCATCAGCTTCCATATCTTTCAGCGATTCTGCCTGGATGTTGACATCCGAAGGACGAATCGCTTCGTGCGCTTCCTGGGAATTCTCTTTATTGGCGTAAGTGATCGGTGATTCTGGCAGATATTTCTTACCAAAACTCTTCTCGACAAAGCCGCGCGCCATCGCCACCGCATCCTGACTCAGGTTGGTGGAGTCAGTACGCATATAAGTGATGTGACCCGCTTCGTAGAGACGTTGCGCCATCATCATGGTTTTCTTCACGCCAAAACCGAGACGTGTACTCGCCGCTTGCTGCAGCGTCGAGGTAATAAAAGGCGCAGAAGGTTTGCTGCTGGTCGGTTTGTCTTCACGATCCAGCACTTCGTAGCGTGCTTTTTCCAGCACGGATACCGCAGCATGGGTTTGCTCGCGATTAACCGGACGGAAGGCTTTGTCGCCCTGATGCGTGACCTGCATCGCCAGCGCATCGCCTTTCGGCGTAGAGAAATCTGCGTCGATTTCCCAGTACTCTTCCGGCACGAACGCTTTGATTTCGTGCTCGCGCTTGACCACCAGACGGACAGCCACAGACTGAACACGACCGGCCGATAAACCACGGGCAATTTTCTTCCACAGCAGCGGGGAAACCATGTAACCCACGACGCGGTCCATAAAGCGACGCGCTTGCTGCGCATTAACACGCTCAATATTCAGTTCGCCCGGCTTTTCAAACGCCTGACGAATCGCATTTTTGGTGATTTCGTTGAACACCACGCGGCTAAACCGCTTATCATCGCCACCGATCACTTCCCGCAGGTGCCAGGCAATGGCTTCCCCTTCGCGGTCAAGGTCCGTTGCGAGATAGATGTGGTCGGCATCTGCGGCGAGGCTTTTCAGTTCGGCAACGACTTTCTCTTTGCCCGGCAGAATCTGATAGTCCGCTTCCCAGCCATGCCACGGGTCGACACCCATGCGGCTAACTAATGCGGCCTTCTCATCTTTCTTAACCTTCTTTCCTGTTTTCGCCTTTTCCCCGTCGGCACTTTTACGGGCAGTTGAACCGCTGGTCGGCAAATCACGGATGTGACCGACGCTGGATTTCACCACGTAGTCATTACCGAGGTATTTATTGATTGTTTTGGCCTTTGCCGGGGACTCAACGATTACGAGTGCTTTACCCATATGTACCTTTACCTAATTGAAACGTCCTGATAAACGGGAGAGGATTCGATGCCCCAAAACCCAACGGGTTCAATATTGCTGCCAGCTTTTCACTTTTCAAGGCAGCGGGGATAATCTCAGGTCAGATTGCATCGACTTATGCAACTTTATGATTAGAAGCGGGTTTTCCATCTGACGGCATCACACATCCGGGTGTGATCTCCCTGAAAGCTGAATCGCCCACACTCTACCTGATAAAATCCGTTACGCAACTTAATTAGCATTCTGATTAATTTTGCGCCAGTTTTGCTGAAGGACGTTGATTTGATGAACAGCGCAACTCGCTAGTAATATAGAAGGAGAACGATTGCTGTCAAAAAAGAGGTCAACAATGTCAGTAGAAACGGAATCCATTTCACGCCAGGCGTTACTGGAAATAGCCAATCAAATGATCAAACAGCACGACGATTATTTAGCCGGGATGGAAGCGAATGACGTGATTCAGCAGGGCGAGGTATTGGTGTTTCGTGGGCCCTACTTCTTAGATCAAGAAGGCCTGCCGACCGCGAAAACCACCGCTGTGTTTAACGTGTTTAAATCCCTTGCCGTTGAGCTCTCCTCACGCTATCACCTGGCATAAAAAAACCCGGCATTTGCCGGGTTCGATTACAACAGCGGTTTCTCACCGCGCTGCCATATTTTCAGAATTAACCGCTCGGCCGCCAGACTGGCGCTGTTGGTGAAACGGTCCATCATTTTCTTCTTCCGCGCATAGTGCACGCCCAGCACGTTGAACCGATCCATCTGTTTGATAATCAGTGCATCGCTGGTGCCAATCTCATCGATCAGGCCCAAATCCAGTGCCTGGCGTCCATACCAGTGTTCACCCGTGGCCACTTTTTCCAAATCCAGTGTCGGACGCATCTGCTGAACAAACTCTTTGAACAGCAGATGGGTTTCGTTGAGATCTTCCTGGAATTTTTCACGTCCCTCATCGGTGTTCTCACCAAATAAAGTCAGCGTGCGCTTATATTGACCCGCCGTGTGCAGTTCAACGTCGATATCATTGCGTTTCAGCAGACGGTTGAAGTTAGGGATCTGCGCTACCACACCAATCGAGCCAATGATAGAGAATGGTGCCGCAACAATACGATCCGCGACACAAGCCATCATATAGCCACCGCTCGCCGCCACTTTATCGACCACGGCGGTTAACTGCAGGCCCGCATCACGCAGACGCTGCAGCTGAGAAGCGGCCAGGCCATAACCGTGCACCACGCCACCTGGACTTTCCAGGCGCAGCAAGACTTCATCACCGGGCGCCGCCACTGCCAGCACCGCGGAGATCTCCTCACGCAAAGAGCTGACTTCGCCCGCATCCATGCTGCCTTTAAACTCCAGCACATACAGTGTTGGTTTGGTGGCTTCGCTCACACCTGCTTTGGCATTGCGCTTCTCGGTTTTGGCTTTTTGCTTCTCTTCTTTTTTATGCTGCTTCAGCCACACTTTTTGCGCCTGTGGCTTCATCTTCGCCAGCTGCAGATCTTCCTTCATTTCACGATAGTCATCGTCGAGATGGGTTAAACGCAGTTGACCACCGCTGTGGCGTTTACGCATCGCGGCATTGAGCACAATCAGAACAATAGCTGCGAACGCCACCACCACGGTGACGGCCTTGGCCAGAAATAATCCATAACTGGAGAGTAAATCCATTCTGCCGCCTTATTAAACAGTGAATTACAAACAATGGCTGAGTTTACCCGCTTTAGCGACTTTCGTCGCCTGAAATGCCCGCAGGCGGCACAGAATGCGAGGCGCGGTGATTGCACCTGACGCCAAATTGAGGCATAAAGCCAAAAACCCTCTGACCTGCCAAAGGACATCGCTGTGCATTATCAACCGAAAAGCGATCTGCTGGAAAATCGCATTATTCTCGTCACCGGCGCTTCAGACGGCATTGGCCGTGAAGCGGCGCTGACTTATGCGCGCTACGGCGCACGTGTTATTTTGATGGGCCGCAATGCCGAAACGCTGCAGCAGACTGAACACGCCATCAATCAACTGAATAAGCAGCCCGCATCACATTTGCTGCTGGATTTGTCACATGCCACGCCAGAAAGCTGCGCCGAGGTGGCCGATCAGATCGCCGCTCTGGTGCCACGACTCGATGGTGTGCTGCACAATGCCGGGATTTTGGGTGAAATCGTTCCGCTGGCTGAACTCGATCCTGCCGTCTGGCGGCAGGTGATGCAGATCAATCTCGACGCCACCTTCTATTTAACTCAGGCGTTGTTGCCGCTGCTGTTGAAATCAGATGCGGGTTCACTGGTGTTTACCACGTCGAGTGTGGGCCGCACCGGCCGCGCAGGCTGGGGAGCATATGCGGTGTCGAAATTCGCCACCGAGGGTATGATGCAGGTACTGGCCGATGAGTATAAAAATCGTCATCTGCGGGTAAATTGCATCAATCCTGGTGGCACTCGCACTAAAATGCGCGCCAGTGCCTTCCCGGAAGAAAATGCCAGCTTGCTCAAAACCCCAGCCGATTTGATGCCGCTTTACCTTTACCTAATGGGCGATGACAGCCGTCGCAAAACCGGGACGAGTTTTGACGCTCAGCCGGGACGCAAACCGGGGCCTGCCAGCGCATGAGTGACCGACATCAGCAACGACAGCAGCGTTTAAAAGAACAGGTTGATGCGCGCATTGCTGCCGCGACTGAAAAACGCGGCATTTTGATGGTGTTCACCGGCAACGGCAAAGGTAAAACTACCGCTGCCTTTGGTACGGCTTTACGCGCTTGCGGACACGGGCAAACCGTTGCCGCCGTGCAGTTTATTAAAGGTGAGTGGCCGAATGGCGAACGTAACCTGCTGGAACAGCATGGTGTTGAATTTCAGGTGATGGCCACAGGCTTTACCTGGGATACCCAGAACCGGGAAACTGACACCACCGCCTGCCAACTGGTGTGGCAGGAAGCTCGCCGCATGCTGGCTGACCCGCACGTCGATTTAGTGATTCTGGACGAAATCACCTACATGGTGAGCATGGATTATTTGGATCTGGATGAGTTGGTGCAGGCTTTGAATCAACGTCCTGAGCAGCAGAGCGTGCTCATCACCGGACGGGGTTGTCATCGAACATTATTGGATCTGGCAGATACCGTGACGGAGATGCGCCCGGTGAAACATGCCTTTGATGCGGGAATTCAAGCGCAGCAGGGAATTGATTGGTAAAGATTGACGCCGCATCATGCGGCGTCAAATCAACATCAGGAACCGCGCTTCTTACTGCTGCCGCCGCTGCGACCAGTAGAAGTACCAGCGCGTCCGGTCGAGGTACCAGCACGACCGGTAGAAGAACCACTGCGACCAGTTGAAGTACCCGCGCGAGTGGGTGCAGCGCCGCTCCGGCTGGTAGGGGTGCCACTGCGCCCGGTGGTCGTGCCACTGCTATCCTTCGTGCGGCTACTGCTGCTACCACCCGTACGACGTGGGCTACCGCTCACATTGCTATGGCGTTTAACTGCACGACGGATTTGATTCGCGTTAGTACGACGGCGATCTTTTTCAACCGAAATTTTCGTCACCGTCTCTTCCGGCAGGCCTACCAGCGTACGCAGATAGTTGACCGCAGGTAATTCCATTTCCATCCAGCCACCACGTGGTAAGCCTTTAGGCAACTGAATATCACCGTAGCGTACGCGCATCAGACGGCTCACCTGCACGCCCACAGCTTCCCACAGGCGACGCACTTCACGGTTACGACCTTCAGTCAGCGTCACGTTGTACCACTGGTTGATGCCTTCACCGCCGGCAAACTTAATGGTTTTGAACGAGGCAGGACCGTCTTCTAACTGTACGCCTTTGCTCAACTGACGAATCTTATCGTCATCCACTTCGCCGAATACGCGCACCGCATATTCGCGCTCAACTTCACGGCTCGGATGCATCAGGCGGTTCGCCAGTTCACCATCAGTGGTGAATAACATCAGTCCACAGGTGTTAACGTCCAGACGGCCGACAGCAATCCAGCGTGAACCCACCAGACGCGGCAGACGATCAAACACCGTCGGGCGCCCTTCTGGATCATTGCGGGTACACAACTCACCTTCTGGTTTGTAATAGGCCAGTACGCGGCACACTTCGGTCGCTGACTCAGCAATCGAGACCTGATGGCCATCAATACGAATTTTCAGGGATTTATCACTTTCGATGCGATCGCCCAGCGTCGCCAGTTTGCCATCAACGCTGACGCGTCCGGCTGAAATCATCGTTTCGATTTCGCGGCGCGAACCGTGACCGGCACGCGCTAATACTTTTTGTAGTTTCTCACTCATGGAGATGCCTCGTTGTCGCCTTCCCAGGCGTCGTGGTAAGAAGAGGTACGATACAGGGATTACCAGTTCCCATATCAGAATCTGTTACCGCTGAGCTTAGCTCATGCCAGGTCAGGCGGCCCGCGATTTTACACTAACGCAAGTTTCGTTAACACCTTTTCATTTACTGCCGATAATAAAGGCCAAAGGCTGCGTCATGCGATCAGTGCCATGCGCCTATACATTTACGCCACTGATAGATACACCAACCACCCTTCTCTCCAAATTGCGTTAAGTCACTGAATTTTTATCAGTTACTGACGACATTATTAGTCTGATGATTATCCCCACTTTAGCCTCATGATACATTAGCGCTTTTCAAGACTGGTCTGCTAGCATTGCGCACCATGCTTAAGGATAATCCCAAACATAAAATCTAAACCCAAACTGTAAAACAGCATAAAAAACTAATTAACCGGGATAAATAAGGCTCATCAAGCCAGTAAATTTAAATTAGCAGTTAATTGGCACTGCAGGTTGGATTAAGTCTGTATTTTCGCATTATTTGATTCAGATTAAATTTGATGAATTGTTCTGATAAAAAAATTGTGTAAAATTTAAGCCTGAAACAGAGTGTGCCGTATTTATAAAAGCGTAACCTTTACTATTTACACTCGTTTCTCTAACAAGCCATTAACGAAATTAGTGTGGCATTGTTGATAATATAAACCGGCGCACGCAGGAATTGACGCGTTTATTCATTCACGGAATGAATTTAATTTGCATGTCGAAAGTCTTCACCAGGGATTTTCCTGACATGCTTAAAAAGAAGATCATTATCATGAAAACCACTCTGCTTTGGCCTGCCCTCGCGGCGCTGGCACTGAGCGGTTGTTCCGTGGGTCATACTGAGTATAGTCGAACGGCGCTTGAACACGTGGATATGAGCGTGACAGGCATCCCGACGGTACTGGGCTTGGGCATCCTTGGCACAACCATCCCACTCACGCCAGAATACAGCCTGACTGCGGCTCACGTCGCGACCACCGCTGTCCAGCGTGTGAAGGCCTATCACCCCTATTGTGACGTCGCTATTATCTATCACAAAAATAGCCCGGAAACGCTGGCGAAATTCCGCACCAGTAAAGTGGGCGAACCCATTAAGATGTACGGTTACAGCTTTATTTCAGCGATGCCGGTGGAATCAAGCGGCGTTAATTTAGCGCGCACCGCCATTACCAATAAATGGAATAAAAAGCCGTGCATGGCAATGGCATCAAATGCTGGGGTTGTGCAGGGAATGTCAGGTGGCGCGGTATATAATGCTGACCAGACAATTGGCGGAGTGATTGTGGGTTACAGCCATGAAATTTCCAATGTACGCAGCAAGCAAGTCATCCTGAAAGATGTTTCGCTGTATATTCCGTACGGAGATTTTAAACATTGGCTGGAACAAAATATTGGCCAGACGACATTAACGCCGCCTGACCACGCGTGATCAGAGGAACGGGCGCGTGTCGCCGACCCCTTCACGAACCACAACCGGTACATCGCTGGTGAGATCGATCACGGTTGTCGGCTGCTGACCGAGTGTGCCGCCATCAATGATCAGATCCACCAGCTTACCGATGCTGTGCTGAATCTCTTCCGGATCGGATTCGGTGAAGTCATTACCTGGCAACATCAGCGAGGTGGACATCATCGGCTCATTCAAACGCTCCAGTAACGCCAGCGCCACCGGATTCGACGGCACGCGCAGCCCTATGGTTTTACGCTTGTCATTCATTAGACGACGCGGCACTTCTTTGGTCGCCTTGAGAATAAAGGTGTAGCTGCCCGGCGTATTGTTTTTCAGAATACGAAACGCCGAGTTATCCACCTGAGAATACGTCGAGAGCTCAGACAGATCGCGACACATCAACGTAAAGTTGTGGTTGCCATCCAACTGGCGAATTCGACAGATACGCTCCATGGCATTCTTCTCTTCCAGTCTGCAGCCCAGCGCATAACCTGAATCGGTGGGATAGACGATCACGCCACCTTTATTGAGATAATCGACCGCCTGATTAACCAGGCGCGGTTGCGGGTTGTCTGGATGAATGTGGAAAAATTGACTCATAAAAACCTCATGTCACCTGTCTGCAATAGCCACTTCTGGCGCCAGCTCAGGAAAGCGTTCCCAAATGGGTTCTACGCCGCCAGGTAGCCATAATTTGCGCCCCAGTTCTATCCACGGACAGGGTTGGTGAAAATCTGATCCCTGCGATCCCGCCAGCTGATTGTCACGCGCGTAGGTCGCAAGCTGCGTGCGTTCGTTGGGTGCCTGCTGACACTGCGCCACTTCCATTGCATCACCACCAACTTCAGCGAAATGGACAATCAGTCGTTTAAGCCATTTCGCGGACAAACCGTAGCGACCCGGATGCGCGAGTACCGCCACGCCGCCAGAATGATGAATGGCATCAATAGCTTGTTTAATTGTACACCATTGCGGCGGCACGTAGCCGGTTTTCCCTCTGGCGAGATAGTTCTTAAAGACCTGCGCCATGTTATCGGCTTTGCCGATCTCAACCAGATAACGAGCAAAATGACCTCGCGTTATCACACCGCCCTGCGCCAGGCGTTGTGCCCCCGCTAATGCATCGGGAATACGGGCACGGTCGAGCCGCTCGGCGATTAACAGCGCACGATCGGCACGGCATTGATGCTGTTGGGCCAGAAATGACGTCAGCGCCGGATGCTGGCAATCTACATTCAAACCCACAATATGAATTTCGTGATTCTCCCACAGTGTGGAAGCTTCTAATCCGGCCAGAATGCGAATCGGCAGATCCTGTTGCAGCACGGCGGCTTGCGCTTCGGCGACGCCAGCGACGGTGTCGTGATCGGTAATCGCCAGTACCCCAACTTTCATCTCGACGGCACGTTGCACCAGCGCGGTGGGGGTCAGCAAACCGTCAGACGCCTGGGTATGACTGTGTAAATCGTAAAGGGGAAAACGGGCAATATCCGACAAGGTAACTCCAGCAGCAACTTAACTCGGCTGGCATGATAACGATTTTGCTCCTGACTGAAAAAGAGTATTGACTTTTTTCACCTGAACCAGTTAACTAGTACACAAGTTCACACGTAACGGGTATTTCATCATGGCTATTTTTGGTACGCATGCAAAAGGTTGGTGGCGCGATAATCCCTTAAACGGGCGACGTCGTCGTGCACAACATGCGTAACCGCTGTGCAGATACCTGAGCCCGCCACCGAGCGGGCTTTTTTTTGAGCGAAATTCAGAGATTACAATAATGGCTAATGCGAAACCTACATTGAAGTTGATTACCGGTACCGCGCCCTACCGCGAAGATCCGGCCGCTGTGTTCCATCAAATTTGCGGCGCACGTCCAGCAACGTTGCTGCTTGAATCTGCCGATATCGACAGCAAAAAGAATCTGAAAAGCTTACTGATTGTGGATAGCGCCCTGCGCATCAGCGCACTGGGCAACATCGTGACGTTACAGGCGCTATCTGAAAACGGCCGCACCATTCTGCCGCTGCTGGACGAAGCATTGCCGCAGGATGTCAGAATTGAAGTGCGCCCGGATGGCCGCGTGCTGCATTTCCCGCTGCCTCAGGGGTTGCACGATGAAGATTCCCGTCTGAAAGCGTTGTCTGTATTCGACGCGCTGCGCTTGATTCCGCAGCTGGTGAACAGCCCAGAAGAAGAGCGTGAAGCGATGTTCCTCGGCGGCCTGTTTGCTTATGACCTCGTGGCCGGATTTGAAGATTTGCCCGAACTGCGCAACGAGCAAAGCTGCCCGGATTACTGCTTCTACCTGGCAGAAACCCTGCTGGTGATTGACCACCAGACGCGCAGTGCTCGCCTGCAGGCCAGTCTGTTCAGCCCCTCAACCAGCGAATTCCAGCGCTTGCAGAGTCGTGTTGAGCAGTTGCGCGGTCAAATGACACAGCCTGCCCCTGCTTTACCGGTGCAGCGTGTAGAGCAAATGGCACTGAGCACCAATCAGAGTGATGAAGAGTATTGCAGTGTGGTGCGTGAGATGCAGGAAGCGATTCGCATCGGCGAAATCTTCCAGGTGGTGCCATCACGCCGCTTCTCCCTGCCGTGCCCTTCTCCACTGGCCGCTTACGATACGCTGAAACACAGCAATCCAAGTCCGTACATGTTCTTTATGCAGGATCAGGACTTTGCACTGTTTGGTGCATCACCTGAAAGCTCACTGAAATACGACGCCACCTCTCGTCAGATTGAGATTTACCCGATTGCCGGTACGCGTCCACGCGGACGTCATGCCGATGGTTCACTGGATCGCGATCTCGACAGCCGTATCGAACTGGAAATGCGCACCGACCATAAAGAGCTGGCGGAACATCTGATGCTGGTAGACCTGGCGCGTAACGATCTGGCTCGCATCTGCGTGCCTGGCAGCCGCTATGTCGCAGACCTGACCAAAGTTGACCGTTACTCCTTCGTGATGCACCTCGTTTCTCGCGTGGTCGGCACGCTGCGTGACGATCTCGACGTCCTGCACGCTTATCGCGCCTGTATGAACATGGGTACCTTAAGCGGCGCGCCAAAAGTGCGTGCCATGCAGTTGATTGCTGAGAAAGAAGGCACGCGTCGCGGCAGCTACGGCGGAGCGGTCGGCTATTTCACCGCGCACGGCGATCTGGATACCTGCATCGTGATTCGTTCCGCATGGGTGGAAGATGGCGTTGCCACGGTGCAAGCCGGTGCCGGTGTGGTACTGGATTCTCAGCCTCAGGCTGAAGCGGATGAAAGCCGCAATAAAGCGCGCGCGGTATTACGTGCCATCGCCACAGCCCATCATTGCAAGGAGATTTTCTGATGGCCGATATCCTGTTGCTCGACAACATCGACTCCTTTACCTATAACCTCGTTGATCAGCTGCGTACCTTTGGCCACAACGTGGTGATTTACCGCAATAACGTGCCGGCTGAAGTGCTGATTGAACGCCTGCAGCAGATGGAAAATCCGGTGCTGATGCTCTCACCAGGCCCTGGTGCACCGAAAGATGCTGGCTGCATGCCTGCGTTACTGCAAGCCCTGCGTGGTCGCCTGCCGATTATTGGCATCTGCCTCGGCCATCAGGCGATTGTTGAGGCCTATGGTGGTCACGTAGGCCAGGCAGGCGAGATCCTGCACGGTAAAGCCTCTTCGATTAATCACGATGGTGAAGGGATGTTTACCGGCCTGAGTAATCCACTGCCGGTGGCCCGTTATCACTCGCTGGTGGGCAGCAACACGCCAGCCGAATTGACCGTTAACGCCAGCTACAACGGCATGGTCATGGCCGTGCGCCACGATGCCGACCGTGTGTGTGGCTTCCAGTTCCACCCCGAATCCATTCTCACCACCCAGGGCGCACGTTTGTTAGAGCAAACACTGGCCTGGGCGCTGGCGAAATAATAGGGAGATTATGATGCAAACTATTCTGGAAAAACTTTATCAGGCACAAACCCTGAGCCAGGCGGAAAGCCATCAGCTGTTTAGCGCCATTATTAAAGGTCAGCTGGAGCCGACCCAACTAGCCGCCGCGCTGATTGCGATGAAAGTCCGTGGCGAGCACCCGGAAGAGATCGCGGGTGCTGCGACGGCACTGCTGGAAGATGCGAAACCGTTCCCTCGCCCGGATTACACTTTCGCCGATATCGTTGGCACCGGCGGTGACGGCAGTAACAGCATTAACATCTCCACCGCCAGCGCATTTGTCGCGGCAACCTGCGGGTTGAAAGTGGCCAAGCACGGCAATCGTAGCGTCTCGAGCAAATCCGGCTCGTCCGATCTGCTGGCGGCTTTTGGTATCGATCTGGATATGCCCGCTGAAAAAGCGCGTAAGGCACTGGACGATCTCAACGTCTGCTTCCTGTTCGCACCTCAGTATCACAGCGGTTTCCGTCATGCGATGCCAGTGCGTCAACAGTTAAAAACCCGCACCTTGTTTAACGTGCTGGGTCCCTTGATCAACCCGGCACGACCACCGCTGGCGGTCATCGGCGTCTACAGCCCGGAACTGGTGCTGCCGATTGCACAAACCCTGAAAGTGCTCGGCTATCAGCGTGCGGCAGTGGTGCATGGCGGCGGTATGGATGAAGTGGCGCTGCACAGTCCGACTCAGGTCGCTGAATTGCGTGACGGTGAAATCACCAGTTATCAGCTAACACCCGAAGACTTCGGTTTTGGCTTCCATGATAAAGAAGCCCTGGCGGGCGGCACACCGGAAGAAAACCGTGACATTCTGGCACGTTTACTCCAGGGTAAAGGCCAGCCGGCCCATGAGCAGGCCGTTGCGGTCAACGTCGCAATGTTGCTGAAAGTATTCGGAAATGAAGATTTGCGCGACAACGCTCAGCGCGCCATCACCGCAATTCGCAGTGGTCAGGCTTACGAGCGCGTTGTTGCTCTGGCAGCGAGAGGATGAGATGAGTATCAAGGGCACCGTTTTAGAGAAAATTGTTCAGGATAAAGCCGTCTGGGTTGAAGCACGCAAGGTACAGCAGCCGCTGGCGACCTTCCAGAACAGCTTGCAGCCTGCAGGACGCCACTTTTACGATGCGCTGCGCGGCACGCGCACCGTGTTCATCCTGGAATGCAAAAAAGCCTCACCGTCTAAGGGTCTGATCCGTGAAGATTTTGATCCTGCAACCATCGCGGGCGTTTATCGTCATCACGCCTCGGCTGTTTCCGTCTTAACTGACGAGAAGTATTTCCAGGGTGATTTTGAATTTTTGCCGATCGTCAGCGCCGCGATTACACAACCGGTACTGTGCAAAGACTTCATTATCGACCCTTACCAGATTTACCTGGCGCGCCACTATCAGGCCGACGCCATTTTGCTGATGCTGTCGGTGCTGGATGATGAGCAATATCGCCAGCTCGCCGCAGTAGCGCACAGCCTGAAAATGGGCGTACTGACCGAAGTCAGTAATGAAGAAGAGCTGGAGCGTGCGATTGCGCTGGAAGCGAAAGTGGTCGGTATCAATAACCGCGACCTGCGCGATCTGTCGATTGATCTGAATCGCACCCGCCAACTGGCACCGCGTTTGGGCCACGGTGTGACGGTCATCAGCGAATCGGGCATCCATAACTATGCGCAAGTGCGTGAATTGAGCCACTTCGCCAACGGTTTCCTGATTGGCTCCGCGCTGATGGAAGAAGCCGACCTCAATGCTGGCGTGCGTCGTGTGTTGCTCGGCGACAACAAAGTCTGCGGCCTAACCCGACCTGAAGATGCGCGTATTGCGCACGAAGCGGGCGCGATTTATGGCGGAGTGATTTTCGCAGAAGGTTCACCGCGTAAAATCAGCGCCGCACAAGCACAAAGCGTCATAGCGGCTGCGCCACTCAAGTATGTCGGTGTATTCCGCAACAACTCTGTAAGTGACATTGTCACTCATGCCACTTCACTCAAGCTTTCTGCTGTGCAGTTGCATGGTGATGAAGATCAGGCGTTCGTCGCAGAACTGCGCAGCGCCCTGTCAGAAGAGGTGAACATTTGGAAGGCGCTGAGCATCAGCGGCAGCCTTCCAGCCCGCGATTGGCCGCATGTGAATCGCTACGTGTTTGATAATGGCCAGGGCGGCAGCGGACAGCGCTTCGACTGGACATTGCTTCAGGGTGAAGATCTGAGCAATGTGCTGCTGGCAGGCGGATTAAGCGCAGATAACTGCGTGGAAGCTGCCCAACTTGGCTGCGCGGGGCTGGACTTTAACTCCGGCGTTGAATCCGCGCCCGGCATCAAAGATGCCAGTAAAGTCGCGGCGGTATTCCGCACGCTGCGCGCCTATTAATTTCGCTCGCCCGCCGATGCGCGGGCCGCATAAGGAAGATGAAAGATGACTACGTTATTGAATCCCTACTTTGGCGAGTTTGGCGGTCAATATGTTCCGCAGATTCTGATGCCCGCTCTGCGCCAGTTGGAAAGCGCCTTTGTCGAAGCGCAGCGCGATCCTGAATTTCAGGCTGAATTCACCGATCTGCTGAAAAACTATGCGGGCCGCCCTACCGCTTTAACGCTTTGCACCAATCTGACCAAAGGCACGAAAACCCGCCTGTATCTGAAGCGTGAAGATTTACTGCACGGCGGTGCGCACAAAACTAACCAGGTGTTAGGTCAGGCATTGCTTGCTAAGCGCATGGGTAAAAATGAAATTATCGCTGAGACCGGCGCCGGCCAGCATGGTGTGGCTTCAGCACTGGCGTGCGCGCTGCTCGGCATGAAATGCCGTATCTACATGGGTGCAAAAGACGTTGAGCGTCAGTCACCTAACGTATTTCGTATGCGTTTGATGGGCGCGGAAGTGATTCCGGTGCACAGCGGTTCAGCCACGCTGAAAGATGCCTGTAATGAGGCGCTGCGTGACTGGTCTGGCAGCTACGAAACCGCGCACTACATGCTCGGCACCGCAGCGGGTCCGCATCCCTTCCCGACCATTGTGCGTGAGTTCCAGCGCATGATTGGCGAAGAAACCAAAGCGCAGATTCTGGAGCGTGAAGGCCGTCTGCCAGATGCGGTGCTGGCCTGTGTCGGCGGCGGTTCAAACGCCATCGGCATGTTCGCTGATTTCATTGATGACACCAGCGTCGGTCTGATTGGCGTTGAACCTGCGGGTCACGGCATCGAAACCGGCGAACATGGTGCGCCACTCAAGCATGGCCGCGTGGGAATTTACTTCGGCATGAAAGCGCCAATGATGCAGACCGAGGAAGGTCAGATTGAGGAGTCTTATTCAATCTCAGCCGGTCTCGACTTCCCATCCGTTGGCCCACAGCACGCCCATCTCAACAGCATTGGTCGCGCCGAATATGTCTCGATTACTGATGATGAAGCGCTGTCAGCCTTTAAAGAACTTTGCCGTGCAGAAGGCATTATTCCAGCTCTGGAATCCTCTCATGCCCTGGCACACGCGCTGAAAATGATCCGTGAGAACCCAGAGAAAGAGCAGTTGCTGGTGGTTAACTTATCCGGTCGAGGCGACAAAGACATCTTCACCGTTCACGATATTTTGAAAGCTAAGGGAGAGATCTGATGGAACGTTATAATCAGCTGTTTCAACGTCTGTCGGCGAAGAAAGAAGGCGCCTTTGTTCCTTTCGTGACCCTTGGTGATCCAACCCCTGAACTGTCGCTGAAGATCATCGATACATTGGTAGAAGGCGGAGCCGATGCATTAGAGCTGGGCATTCCTTTCTCCGATCCGCTGGCGGATGGCCCAACGATTCAGGGTGCAACCTTGCGTGCCTTCGCGGCGGGTACCACGGTCGCGCAGTGTTTCGAGATCCTTGCTGCCGTGCGTCAGAAGTACCCTGAACTGCCGATTGGATTGTTAATGTACGCCAACCTGGTGTTCAGCAAAGGCATCGACAATTTTTACGCGCAGTGCGAAGCCGTAGGCGTCGATTCTGTGCTGGTAGCGGATGTGCCGATTGAAGAATCTGCGCCGTTCCGTCAGGCTGCGGTGCGTCATAATGTGGCGCCGATCTTCATCTGCCCGCCGAATGCGGATGATGATTTACTGCGTGAGATCGCCTCTCACGGCCGCGGTTACACCTATTTGCTGTCTCGCGCTGGCGTCACCGGTGCTGAGAATCGCGCCAGCCAGCCGTTGAATCATTTGATTGATAAACTGCGCGAATACCATGCTGCACCACCGCTACAGGGGTTTGGTATTTCGGAAGCCAGCCAGGTGAAAGAAGCCATCGCAGCGGGCGCAGCGGGTGCCATTTCGGGCTCGGCCATCGTGAAGATCATCGAACGTAACCAGAAAGATCCCGCCACATTGTTAGCGGAACTGAAAGCGTTTGTCAGTGATCTGAAAGCTGGCACGCGCTAAATCTTCAAGACCCTATTCGCGATGGCGGATAGGGTCTTCTTTTGATTATTCCAGCCTGAACGTCTGCTCATCGCCTGAGCCATCAGGATAAGTCAGTTTCATCGTCAACTTGTCGCTTCTGATTTGCCAGGTAAGCTTCTCGTCTTCGGGGCCATCGCGCCAGCGCCCACTGCTATCCGGATTATCTGACATCCAGATCACTCTATCGCCCTGAAGTCGGCAGCGTACGGCCCAGCGTGACTGATCGGATGGCCGGATATAATGCACCCACGCGACGCCCTGCTCATCCACTTTTTCCAGCTGCATAATTTTGAAGTTGCGGCCAAAGCTAATCGCGGCAGCAGCCTTACACAGGGTGCCAAGATGCGGGTTGATCAAGGGTTCTGCCTGCGCACTGGGCATCGGCAAATTCTGTGAAGCAAACAGCTGAAGGTATGAAAGATAGCCAATCGTGGCTATCGTCAGAATGACACGCTTTTTCATTATTGTTTTCCCTGCCTGTGGTGCCTTTACCGGCACGCGTCGGCTCTTTGTCTTGTTGTTTTAATATCAGTTTTGCCCTGCTCTTCCAGCTTACCGTTTGCCCTGCTGACGTCATTGGATCAATAAGTGGTAAAAGTGGCGTAATTCCAACTTTTTCACTCTCCGCGATTTGCCGATTTGCAAAGCGCATACCACAATTAATCGCACCGTCTCGTTACGGTGAAACATCATCTAAGACAGGGAGATAACCAATGAATTTTTTCAAAGTCGTTGCAGGATTATTAATGGCTGCGGTTATGGCGATCACACTTAGCGCCTGCGCACCGACAGCAACACAGGAAGGTACCGGCGGCTATATCGATGATACGGTGGTCACTACTAAAGTTAAGGCGCAGTTGTTGAATGACGACTCGCTGAAATCCACCGAAATCAACGTCGAAACCTTTAAAGGGAAAGTGCAATTAAGCGGCTTTGTCAGCTCACCGCAGATGGCGAACCGTGCTGTCACGATCACTCGCAGCGTGGAAGGGGTTAAATCTGTGGTTAACAATATGCAGATTAAGTAATAGCGTATCGATATTGCAGCGGGCGGCCTTTGGGTCGCCCGTTGTGTTTCAGCGGCTGCCTTAGAAGCGGTAACCCACACCAAAGAAGAACACCCACGGATCGATGCGCGTGTTGATGTTCTGCTGTTCACCGTTGGCTTTAAATTTCACTTCGGTATCAATGTCCATGTACCAAAGTGAGGCGTTCAGCATCCAGTCGCGGTTGATTTGATAATCCATACCCACCTGACCTGCTACACCCCAGGAATCTTTGACGCTTAAATCACTTAAACCCGCATCCTGGCCAGTTTGATTGAATTTGGCATCGTAGAACGTGGTGTAGTTGATACCTACGCCAACATACGGGCGCACCGGGCTTCGGCTATCGAAGAAATAATACTGTGCCATCAACGTCGGCGGCAGCTGGCGCACGGTAGCCAGATTTCCGGTGGCACCGAGGCCAACCTTGTGACGGAACGGTGTCGCTGCCAGCAGCTCCACACCGATGTTGTCCGTTGCCATATAGGTGAAGGTCAAGCCAAGCTGGGTGTCGTTGCTGACACTAAAGCCGCCCATACCCAGCACATTGTCAGAGCCTTCGGTTGGACGAACAGTCGCGCTACCGGCACGCATGAAAAAATCGCCCGCCTGATGAGCCAGTGCCAGTTGAGGGATAGCCAGAGCCAGTAGCAATGCGCATTTTGCCAGTTTCATAATCACTCCTTTGCAGAAAAGTAGGGTCTTAATCGGGATTGCGGCACAAGATCTAACCCTTTCTTGGTAAAAGATCATCTGCATCAATTCAAATTAATCACTTAAAAAACAATGAATTGATTCAGATCAATTTTCGGCATGACACGTCTGGAAGGAAAAACGCCAGGGAGGGTTTTCAGGCTGATGGAAAGGATGTGCTGTTTTTATGAACCAGATGCGAAGTGCTATTCCCCATTCTTTACCAGAGATGACACAAAGTTATGGTCTTCCGGGTGCCAGCCTGCCCGCAGAACATGTACAATCGCCGGGTTAATTAACCCGGTTCCATCAAGGAGAGTACATGTCTATCACGGCAAGCTCGTTATACCGTGACACAGGAAATTTTCTGCGTCATCAGCTGGTTACTATTGTGCTGATGGCGTTGTTGACGTCGTTCATTACGGTGATTGTCGGTCATGCATTAACCCCAGGCGAAGACCAGTTATCCCTGCTCAGTCAGGCTGACGACAGCGCGACATCACTGTTTGAATTGGTACAGAATATGTCACCGGATCAGCAGCGCATCCTGCTGCGCGCTTCCGCAGCCGGCACCTTTGCTGCGCTGATCGGAAATACGCTGTTGCTCGGCGGTATGCTGTGCCTGATCCCGCTGGTCTCGAATGGCCAACGCGTCAGTGCCCTGCGAGCAATCGGTGCCTCCGCGCCACTGCTGCCGAAACTGCTGCTGCAGACCTTCCTGATTACCCTGCTGGTGCAAATCGGCTTTATGGTACTGATGGTGCCTGGCGTGATTCTGGCGATTCTGCTGTCACTGGCGCCGGTGATGCTGGTTAGCGAGAAAATGGGAGTGATTGGGGCAATGCGTGCCAGCATGAAGCTGGCATGGAAAAACATGAAACTGATTGCGCCTGCCATCGTGCTGTGGCTGCTGGCCAAAATTGTGCTGATGTTCCTCATTTCATCGCTTACCATTTTGCCGGTCAATATTGCGTCGGTGGTGATGAATGCGCTGGGTAATCTGGTCTCAGCCATTCTGATTATCTATTTGTACCGACTGTATATGCTGTTACGTTAACAGCAGTGGCGCTCTGCGGAGCGCCTTTATTGAACGCTCCTGCCCTAACTGGAAACGCTATGAAGCAGTTACTCGATTTTCTTCCCCTGGTAGTTTTCTTCATCTTCTACAAGCTGTACGACATCTTTGTCGCTTCAGGTGCCCTGATTGTCGCTACGGGCCTGGCGCTGGTCGTCAGCTGGGTGCTGTATCGCAAACTGGAGAAGATGACCCTTTTCACCTTCGCTCTGGTGACAGTATTCGGCACGTTGACGCTGGTGTTCCATAATGATGAGTTCATCAAATGGAAAGTCACCGTGATCTATTCCCTGTTCGCGTTGGCTCTGCTGTATAGCCAGTTCTTTATGGAACAGCCGCTGATTCAACGCATGCTGGGTAAAGAGTTGCAGTTACCCGGTGTTGTGTGGCGTCGATTGAATATTGCCTGGGCAATTTTCTTCTTCGTCTGCGGCCTGGTAAATATCTATGTTGCGTTTTGGTTATCACAAGAGTTTTGGGTTAACTTTAAAGTGTTTGGTCTGACCGGCCTGACCCTACTGTTTACTCTGTTAAGCGGCGTGTACATCTGGCGACAGATGCCGCAACAAGAACAAAAATAAGCAACTCCGCCCGGCACAGTCGGGCTTCTCTTCACCTGCAGAAGAATTGAGCGATGGACGAAAAACATAAATTGCCGCAAGGCGAGATGGTGTCGCGCACCCTGCCGATGCCAGCGGATACCAATGCCAATGGTGATATTTTTGGCGGCTGGTTGATGTCACAGATGGATATGGGCGGCGCTATCATGGCCAAGGAGATCGCCGAAGGTCGCGTGGTCACCGTACGCGTTGATGGTATGACGTTCCTGAAACCGGTAGCAGTAGGCGATGTGGTGAGCTGCTACGCGCGTTGCATGCATACCGGTAACAGTTCGATGACCATCAATGTAGAAGTGTGGATCAAGAAGGTTTCGTCTGAGCCAATCGGTCAGACGTATTGCGCCACTGAAGCGGTATTTGTCTACGTCGCCGTGGATAACACCGGAAAATCGCGTCCGCTGCCCCCCGGTAAAGCTAACCTGGCCGATTAACAGCGATAAAAAAGCGGTCAATGACCGCTTTTTCTTTGCCTTCAACGCAGGCTTACTCGATGTTAGCGCCGCCGTTGATGCGGAATACGATGTTCATGGTCAAACCTTTTCCTGGACGACCAGGCTGATAACGCCACTTTTTCATGGCCTGCTTCACTTCACGCTCGAACATGTTGCGCGGTTCGGCTGAGAGAATTTCCACATTATCGACACGACCGTCGCTATCCACATCAAACTGCACGCGTACACGCCCTTCTACGCGTAACGCAAACGCACGCGCCGGATAGGCAGGTTTGCTCACGTTCATCGCCTTAGGCCCGTCAGAGACGGTTTGCGTTGGCGCTGGGTTGCTCTTCGGTGCCGTGGTCGGGCGCGTCTGAGTTGTCGGGATATCCTGCTTAACCGGATTCTCTTGTGGCTTCACTTCTTTGCGCGGCTTCGGCTCGACCTTTTTCTCTACCTTCGGCTTAGGTTTTGGCTTGGGCTTCGGTTCAGGTTTAGGAATTGGTACGGGCTCGACTTTTGGCGGCTCGGGTGCCACTTCCGGCTCAGGTTCGGGCTCTGGCGGCGGCGGTGTCACCACTGCGGGAGCCGGTTCTGGCTGCACTTCAGGTGCCACCATGGTCACGCTGATTGGCTGGGATGCTTTCGGAACCTCAATGGTCTGATGAAACGATGCATAGAGAATGCCCGCAATCAGCGAGCCGTGGAGTACCACGGACAAGATCATAGCTACGGGGGTACGTGTAGGAAGAGGCGTAGTCAACGTCGTCATATCAGTCATATTCATTGAGTGAAGCGCAGATTTTAAATGCAAATAGCAATCAGTTTCAATAAGCGATGTGAAACCCACTCGCAGAAAGGCGTTTTTTAGCGGAGATTGCGCTATATGACGGTGGATTTATCTTTCATTTGCACTCTGATTAACGATCACTTAACGTGTCTCGCAATTTCGGCAAGTCTAACGGGAGTACCCCATCGTGCTTTACGTCATTTATGCGGAAGATACCGCAGATTCACTGGAAAAACGCAACTCCGTACGCCCGGCGCATCTCGCGCGCTTGCAGTTACTGCAGGATGAAGGTCGGCTGATTGCCGCAGGCCCAATGCCCGCTGTCGATAGCAACGATCCAGGTCCCGCAGGTTTTACCGGTTCAGTGATTATTGCCGAGTTTTCCTCGCTGGAAACCGCACAATCCTGGGCCAATGACGATCCGTACATTGCCGCTGGCGTGTATGAAAAAGTGGCGGTCAAACCGTTCAAACGCGTATTTTAATCGATGTGGCAGTCTGTTTTACTGCTGGTAGCGGTGTTTACGCTGATTGGCAGAGCTTTATGGATTTGGCGTCAGCAAGGCTGGCGCCAGGCCCGACAGCACATCGTGATGCTGGTTGTGCTGGCGGCCGCATTACAGATCGTCAATGTCTCTCTGGTGTTACGCGGCGCTTAACGGCCGCGTAAGCCATTTAGATATTCTGCGTGATGAACAGGATGGAGCGCCGATGCTGCTGCGCGACCTGATGACGAATGGCATGGATACGTTTATAACGACGTGACTGCCCTTCCAGCCAACGTGCACGACGGCGGTGTACCTGACGTAACATTCTCCAGCGTGCCACTTCATTTCTGCTTCGTCTCATCACATCCTCATCAGACAGGCTAAACTCGCCAGGCATTATAAAGATCTGATTGAAAATGCCAAATCGAAAGCTTCATTGAACTGTCATTCACGATTAAAGGTTTCACTAGTGCTATTCAGCACGTAAACTTTCCTCATCAAAGCGCGAACAGGATGTCCACTTAATGACTACATTTTATACCCTAATCAGTTGGTTGCTGCTGTTCGGCTACTGGTTGCTGATTGCGGGTGTCACGCTGCGTATTCTGATGAAACGCCGCGCTGTGACGTCTGCCATGGCCTGGTTGCTGATCATCTATATTCTGCCGCTGGTGGGTATTATCGCGTATCTGTCGTTTGGTGAACTCCATCTGGGTAAACGCCGGGCTGAGCGCGCGCGCACCATGTGGCCCTCCACCGCTAAGTGGCTCAACGACCTCAAACAGTGCCGCCATATCTTTGCCACCGAACACAGTGACGTTGCACGCTCATTATTTGAACTCTGTCACCATCGCCAGGGCATTGCGGGTGTCAAAGGCAATCAGCTACAGCTGCTCACTAATTCTGATGACGTCATGCACGCGCTGATCCGTGACATCCAGCTGGCTCGCCACAATATCGAGATGGTGTTTTACATCTGGCATCCCGGCGGCCTGGCGGATGAAGTGGCGGAATCACTTATGGCTGCCTCGCGCCGTGGTGTGCATTGCCGTTTGATGCTCGACTCGGCGGGCAGCGTGGCATTTTTCCGCAGCCCGTGGGCGAATATGATGCGCAACGCAGGCATCGACGTAGTTGAAGCCTTACAGGTGAGCCTGCTGCGTGTATTCCTGCGCAGGATGGATTTGCGTCAGCATCGGAAAGTGGTGCTCATTGATAACTACATTGCTTACACCGGCAGCATGAATCTGGTCGATCCTCGCTATTTCAAGCAGGATGCTGGCGTGGGTCAATGGATCGATCTGATGGCGCGTATGGAAGGGCCGGTCGCAACCACCATGGGCATCGTTTATGCCTGCGACTGGGAGATCGAAACCGGTAAACGCATTCTGCCGCCTGCGCCGGATGCCAACATCATGCCGTTTGAGCAGGAAAGTGGTCATATCATCCAGGTGATCGCTTCCGGGCCGGGCTTCCCGGAAGATATGATTCACCAGGCGCTGTTAACGGCAGTCTATTCTGCACGTCAACAACTGATCATGACCACGCCCTATTTCGTCCCCAGTGACGACCTGCTGCATGCGATCTGCACCGCTGCGCAACGCGGTGTGGAGGTCAGTATTGTGGTGCCACGCCATAATGATTCGCTGCTGGTGGGTTGGGCCAGCCGCGCGTTCTTCACCGAGTTGCTCGAAGCGGGCGTGAAAATCTATCAATTTGAAGACGGTTTGCTGCACACCAAAAGCGTGCTGGTCGATGGACAGCTGAGTCTGGTCGGCACCGTTAACCTTGATATGCGCAGCCTGTGGCTCAATTTTGAAATCACGCTGGTGGTCGATGATGATGGATTTGGCAGCGATCTGGCCACGGTGCAAGATGACTACATCGCCCGCTCACGCTTGCTGGACGGCGCGCGCTGGGCTAAACGTGCGTGGTGGCAGCGCATCGTTGAACGACTGTTTTACTTCTTTAGCCCTTTACTGTAAAACGAGCGAAAATATTACCGCCTCAGAGCAAGCAGGAATGACCATGGATTTAAATAATCGCCTTACCGAAGATGAAACGCTGGAACAGGCTTACGACATTTTTCTGGAACTGGCTGGTGATAACCTCGATCCGGCTGACATCATTCTGTTCAATCTGCAGTTTGAAGAGCGCGGCGGCGCAGAGTTGTTTGACCCATCGGAAGACTGGCAGGAGCATGTCGATTTCGATCTCAACCCGGACTTCTTCGCAGAAGTGGTGATTGGTTTGGGTGAAGCGGACGGCGAGCCGATTACCGATGTGTTTGCCCGCGTGCTGCTGTGCCGCGAGAAAGATCACAAGCTGTGTCACATTCTCTGGCGTGAATAGTCGCTAACGAATAAAACAACGCCGGGCAATTGCCCGGCGTTTTCTTTTCGACCTTACAACGGATCGACCTTCAGACAGGATACCGCGTGGCGGAAACTGCCCTCCAGCAGCGGGCGCGTTTTCGCACATTCGGGTCCGGCAATCGGACAACGGGTGCGGAATACGCAACCTGAGGGCGGATTGATCGGCGAAGGTAATTCCCCTTCCAGCAGCTGGATCTGTTTATTTTTTTCCAGATCCGGATCCGGGATCGGTACCGCAGACATCAGCGCACGGGTGTAAGGATGCTGTGGATTGTTGTACACCGAATCATAGGTGCCCAACTCAACCGCATGACCGAGGTACATCACCAGTACACGATCAGAGATGTGTTTAACCACCGCCAGATCGTGCGCAATGAAGATCAGCGATAATCCCATTTCCCTTTGCAACTGCTGCAGTAAGTTCACCACCTGTGCCTGAATCGACACATCCAGCGCCGAAACCGGCTCATCGCAGATAATCAGCTTGGGTTCGAGGATGAGCGCACGCGCAATACCAATACGCTGACACTGACCACCGGAAAACTCGTGCGGATAACGGTTGATGAGGTTTGGCAACAGCCCGACCTTCATCATCATGTTTTTCACCTTATCCTTCACTTCCTGCTTTGGCATCTTCGGATAATAGGTGCGCAGCGGCTCGGCAATGATATCGCCAATGGTCATACGCGGGTTCAGCGATGCCAGCGGATCCTGGAAAATCATCTGGATATCGCTGCGTGCCTGGCGCCACTCATCCTGGCTCTGTCCCAATAAATCTCGTCCCAGCCAGGCAACGCGCCCTTCAGTGGCTTTTACCAGCCCGATAATGGCACGGGCCAGCGTAGACTTACCGCAGCCAGATTCACCCACCACCCCCAGCGTTTCACCTTCATACAAACGCAGGCTGACACCATCGACCGCTTTCAGGGTTTTTGGCGGCTGCCAGAACCACTGCTTGCCATCCTTTATCTCAAAATGCACTTTAAGATCGGCGATTTCCAGCAAGACTTTTTTCTCTTCAATCACGGTGCTCATACCAATTCCTCCACCGGCTTGAAGCAGGCACGCAGACGACCTTCCGCGAAAGGTTCCAGTGGCGGTGCCTTGGCGCACACATCCATCGCATAGGCACAGCGCGGCTGGAATGGACAACCCTGCGGCAAGCGCAACAGGTTGGGTGGGTTGCCAGGAATGGTGGTGAGTGATTCACCCTCCTCCGCATCCAGGCGCGGCACCGCACTCAGCAGGCCAATGGAGTAAGGGTGTGCAGGCTGATAAAACACATCACGTGCGCGGCCATACTCCATGGTTCGCCCGGCGTACATCACCAGCACCTTGTCACAGATACCGGCAACTACGCCGAGATCGTGAGTGATCATGATGATCGCGGTGTTGAATTCGCGTTTCAGCTCATTCAGCAGCGTCATGATTTGCGCCTGCACCGTCACATCCAGCGCCGTGGTCGGTTCATCGGCAATCAGCAGTTTAGGACGACACAGCAACGCCATCGCAATCATCACGCGCTGGCGCATGCCACCGGAGAACTCATGCGGGAACATCTTCATACGCTTACGCGCTTCCGGCATTTTTACCGCATCCAGCATGCGCACGGACTCTTCAAACGCCTGCGCGCTGTTCATGCCTTTGTGCAGCTTCAACACTTCCATTAGCTGCTCGCCAACACGCATGTAAGGATTGAGCGAGGTCATCGGGTCCTGGAAAATCATCGCAATCTGCTCGGCGCGCAGCTTGTTCAGTTTGTTCTCCGGCAGATTGAGAATCTCATCGCCGTTGAATTTTGCCGAACCGCCAATGCGACCGTTTTTTGCCAGCAGGCCCATCAGGGCGAAAGCGGTTTGTGACTTGCCCGATCCCGATTCGCCGACAATCCCCAGGGTTTCGCCGGCACGCAGTGAAAAGTTAAGGTCGTTTACCGCGGTGACATCACCATCGTGGGTGCCAAAGGTGACGCGCAGGTCTTTTACGTCCAGCAGCAGGTTACTGTTTCCCGCACGTGCAGCCATCGCTGGCTGAAATTCATGTATGGTCATCGGGAAACTCCTTAACGATCTTTCGGGTCGAGGGCATCACGCAGGCCATCGCCGATAAAGTTGAAACAGAACAGCGTGACCACGAGGAAACCGGCCGGGAACATCAGCAACCAGGGCGAGACTTCCATGGAGTTGGCGCCGTCACTCAGGAGTGCGCCCCAACTGCTCAGTGGCTCTTGCGTACCCAACCCGAGGAAACTGAGGAAGGATTCAAACAGAATCATGCTCGGCACCAGCAATGAGGCATAGACCACCACCACACCCAACACGTTTGGCACGATGTGGCGCAACACGATATTGAAGGTGGAAACCCCGCCAACCTGTGCCGCTTCAATGAACTCTTTACGCTTCAGGCCCAGCGTCTGGCCACGCACAATACGCGCCATATCCAGCCACGACACCATGCCGATCGCCACAAAGATCAGCAGAATGTTACGACCAAAGAAGGTCACCAGCAGGATCACGAAGAACATGAACGGGAAGGAGTTGAGGATTTCCAGGATACGCATCATCACGGAGTCGATTTTGCCGCCGAGATAGCCCGCGAGTGAGCCATACAGCGTGCCCACCAGCACCGCGATCAACGCGGAGGCAATACCAACCATTAATGAGATGCGACCACCAATCGCCACGCGCACCAGCAAGTCACGTCCGGATGAGTCGGTACCAAACCAGTGGCCGGATACAGTATCCGGAGCGGCTGACATCATGGCCCAGTCCGTATCGTCATATTTGAACTGCGACAGTACGGGTGCCAATACCACAAACAGGGTGATCACCAGCAGCACCAGCAAACTAATAAACGCTGCGCGGTTATGAATAAAGCGGCGACGCGCATCCTGCCACAGGCTGCGCCCTTCGACTTCCAGTTTTTCACTGAAGGCATCCAGAGCTTCGCTGTTTTTCTTACTTAACATCATGGGCGAACTCCACCATCAGTAACGGATTTTCGGATCGATCACGGCATACAGCACATCAACGATCGCGTTAAACAGAATGGTCAGCACACCGACCAAAATGGTCAGACTCATCACCAGAGAATAGTCACGGTTCAGGGCGCCGTTAACAAACAGCTGGCCGATACCCGGCAGACCATAGATTGATTCGATGACCATCGAACCGGTAATGATGCCGACAAATGCCGGTCCCATATAGGAGAGCACGGGCAGCATCGCCGGTTTCAGTGCGTGGCGCAGTACGATGCGGCGCAGAGGCAAGCCTTTAGCACGCGCGGTACGGATGAAGTTGGAGTGCATGACTTCAATCATCGAGCCACGAGTAATACGCGCGATGCTGGCGATATACGCCAGAGACAGCGCCACCATCGGCAGCAGCATATAATTCCATTGTCCGCCGTTCCAGCCACCGCCCGGCAGCCAGCGCAAGGTGATCGCGAAGACCAGCACCAGCAACGGCGCAACCACAAAACTGGGTATCACAACGCCCGTCATGGCGACCCCCATCACCGCGTAATCCCATAAACTGTTCTGTTTAAGAGCGGCAATAACACCTGCCGTCACGCCGAGGATCACCGCAAGGAAGAAGGCTGCGAGGCCGAGTTTGGCCGATACCGGGAAGGCGTGGCCAACCAGATAGTTCACGGAGTAATCTTTGTACTTAAACGATGGACCAAAGTCGCCGTGCGCCAGCTGCACTAAATAGCTGACGTACTGTTTGCCGATCGGATCGTTCAGGTGATATTTGGCTTCGATGTTCGCCATCACTTCAGGCGAGAGCGTACGCTCGCCGGTAAATGGACTGCCGGGTGCCAGTCGCATCATAAAGAAGGAGATGGTGATCAGGATAAAGAGCGTCGGGATCGCTTCCAGAAGCCGACGCAGGATGAATTTTAACATTGCCGTACCTACCAGGCTGTTGCTTCACAAAGTAAAAAAGGCGGCGCCACAGCGCCGCCACTGTCGATAGCCTGAGTGCTATTAATGTTTAATGATATACAGGTTTTTATCGAGGGTTTTATCCAGCGGATCGTTACCGGTGTAACCACCCACGTACGGCTTAACCAGACGCGCGTTCACGTAGTAGTAAACCGGGACAATGGTGCTGTCTTTATCCAGAATCTGCTCGGCTTTCTGGTAATCCGCTACACGGGCTTTATCGTCTACCGCTTTCACCGCGTCGTGGATGACTTTATCGAAGTCCGCGCTCTTATAGTGCGAGGTGTTACTGCTGCTATCAGACAGCATGATGTTCAGGAACGAGGTTGGCTCGTTATAGTCTGCACACCAGGCCGCACGGGAAACATCGAAGTTGCCCTGATGACGGGTATCCAGGAAGGTTTTCCACTCCTGGTTTTCCAGCTTGATGTTCACGCCAATGTTCTTTTTCCAGATCGAAGAAGCGGCAATAGCCAGTTTCTTATGCAGATCCGAGGTGTTGTACAGCAGGTTGAAGGTCAGTGGCTTGTCAGCCGTGTAACCCGCTTCAGCCAGCAGTTTTTTCGCTTCTTCGTTGCGCTTGTTCTGATCCCATTTGAACCAGTCTGGCGGCAGCAATTCCATGCCATCGGTCGCTGGCGGGGTGAAGCTGTACGCCGGCAACTGACCCTGAGCCAGCACCTTGTTCACCATGATGTCGCGATCCAGACCCAGTTTCAGCGCTGTACGCACGCGTGGATCGGTGAATGGCGCTTTCTGGTTGTTGATTTCATAGTAATAGGTGCAGAGATACGGCTTCACCATCAACTCTTTACCGTTGTCACGCTGCAGTTTTTTGAACAGCTCGATCGGCATGTTGTTATAGGTGATATCGCTACCGTTTTCAGAGAAGTAACGGTTCACGTCACTGACTTCTGAGTTGATTGGCAGGAAGGTCACTTTGTTCAATACGGTGTGCGCGTTATCCCAGTATTCCGGGTTACGCACGATAGTGACGCGTTCGTTGATAACGTGAGAGTCCAGTTTGAAAGCACCGTTACCGACCCAGTTTTGTGGCTGCGTCCACTGATCGCCAAATTTCTCAACCGCAGGCTTATACACCGGCGACATCACGGAGTTGATTAGCAGCTTGTAGAAGTAAGGAACCGGCTCGCTGAGGGTGACTTCCAGCGTATGGTCATCAATGGCTTTTACACCCAGATCGGTGATCGGTTTTTTACCAGCAATGATGTCATCGACATTCAGGATGTGGCCGTATTGCGGATAGCTGGCGTAAGGAGAAGCGGTTTTAGGATCAACTAAACGCTCCCAGCTATACACGAAATCTTGTGCAGTAACGGGTTCGCCATTGGACCATTTGGCATTTTTACGCAGATGGAAAGTCCAGACTTTAAAGTCTTTGTTTTCCCAGCTTTCCGCCACGCCCGGAACCGGTTTGCCATCGCTGTCGCTGATGATCAGACCTTCATACAGATCGCGTGCGATGTTGTCTTCCGGCACACCTTCAATTTTATGTGGGTCGAGCGATTGGACTTCGTCGCCATTCCCACGGACCAGCTCCTGTTTTGCTGCCAATTCAACGCCTGCTGGCACTGCTGCCAATGCGGCATTCCCTGCCAGCGCGCCGATTGCTGCAAGAACGCCTGCGGCAATCAGGCTTTTTTTCGTGATGTTGTTCATTACTTAGCTCCAGTTTTATTATCGTCACCAGGTCAGTTAACCGCCCGGCGTACCCCGTTTCCGGGAGATCTCTGCCTGTCTGAACAGAGACCACTACCACCCTTCAGGGTTTACCACGTTAATGTGCCGTCCGACTGTAGCGCCGGTTCAACACATTACTCAATGTTTCTTTATGTAATAGTATTTCAATGCCAGCATATCCTGCGGGTCTTTACCGGTAAAACCACCCACCCAGGGCTTCACCAGACGTACGCTGACGCGATAGTAAACCGGCACGATAGGCGAGTCCTTGTCCAACTGCGATTCCGCCTGCTGATACAACGCAGCACGCTGTGCGTTATCGGTCGCTGTCAGGGTTTGCGCCATCAATTTATCGAAGGCATCACTGTGATAGAACGCGGTGTTAATCGAGGAACCGCTTAGCAGCATATTGAGGAACGTCGAAGGCTCGTTATAGTCCGAGCACCAGGTGGCGCGCACCACATCGTATTGCGCCTGATGACGTGTCTCCAGCAGCGTTTTCCACTCCTGGTTTTGTAGCGTCACCTCGGCACCGAGGTTCTTTTGCCACATCGAGGCCGCGGCGATCGCCTGCCGTTTATTCTGTTCAGAGGTGTTATACAACAGCGTGAAACGCAGCGGATGCTGAGTATTGAAACCGGCTTCTGCCAGAAGTTGTTTGGCACTGACGTTACGCTCGGTCTGAGTTTGCTTTGACCAGGCAGGCGCTTGTGGCGAGATTCCATGAGTGAATGGCGGAGTCAGCGCATAAGCGGGAATTTGACCTTGTCCCATGATCTTGTCGGCGATGATGTCACGGTCGAGCGTCAGCTTCAGCGCTGTTCGTACCCTTGCATCATCGAACGGTGCTTTCTTGTTATTCATTTCATAGTAGAAGGTGCAAAGCACAGGATTCACTTTGACTTGATCACCCAAATCCTGCTGCAACTTTTTGAATAAGTCCGGTGGCACCACGCTATTGGTCATGTCCGTGCCGCCGCTGCGATAGCGGTTGATGTCACTGTTCTCGGAGGTTATTGCCAGAAAAATGCCCTCTTCGATCACACTGTGCGCATTATCCCAATATTGCGGATTACGCTTCAGGACAATCTTTTCATTCACCACCCAATCAGCCAGCGTATAAGCACCATTTCCCACATAGTTCTGCGGTTGCGTCCACTGCTCGCCCGATTTTTCAATCGCCGCGCGATACACCGGTTTCATCGCGGTGTGAGCCAGCATATCGATAAAATAGGGAACGGGCTCAGTGAGTGTCACCTCAAGATGATGCGCATCAAGCGCTTTCACGCCTAACGATTCCGGCGAGGCTTTGCCCGCCAGAATGGCGTCAATGTTGGCGATATGGGCGGCTTGCAAATAACTGGCATAGGGCGAGGCCGTTTTAGGGTCGGCCAGGCGCTGCCAGCTGTAGACAAAATCCTGAGCGGTGACGGGTTCGCCGTTGCTCCAGCGCGCATCTTCACGCAGGGTAAATGTCCAAACACGCCCCTGTTGGTTGCTCCATTTTGCTGCGACGCCGGGCACAATCTGACCATTGTTATCGGTCTCGACCAGCCCTTCCAGCAGATTGCGGATGATGTTGGACTCGGGCACACCTTCCGTTTTTTGCGGGTCGAGAGAAGACACTTCACTGCCATTATTGATGACGATGCGTTGTGTTGCTGATAATTGCGTACCTGCCGGGATTTCAGCGGCCTGACTGTGAGTAATAAAACCTGCCAGACAAAGCGCCAGAGACGTGCGCGCAGCCTTTTTCGCTACCATGCTTTTCATCAACAAATATCAACCTTAAATAAAAACCTGATAGCGAGTAAGCAAGAAGCGTACACATTTGTCGCTAACAGGGAAAAAATTTGTGATGAGCCGAAAATTATCAGAACCGATGCCCGCACGCCAAAGCTAAACAGCAAAAATGTTAGCTAATTCTCTTTTATCATGTAGACCGCGAGAGTAGAAGTGTTAATTTTCATCCTGAAATATTATTCAAGCATTTGTTTTAAAAGAGATAACTCAACATTCCGCCGGAATTTTCATCAAAATTGCTCTGCAATAAATTATTTTACCGTTTACGCTGCCCATTTCTCGACAGGCAATATGAAACGTTATTTGTAACGATAAAACATCCAAATAGTTACTGGATAAAATGAATTAGGCAGTGAAATATACTGTGATAATTATCACATATATTTGTTGATGAACTGGCGAAGAGAGAGAAAGTAGTAGCAAAAGTGATGATGGCTTAAGCATATTAAGCCAGGTGAATAACCTCACCACATTGGTGCAAATATTTACTTATCGCACCAATGTGGATCACAAAAGTTATTTTTTAACTGAAAATACAGCCAGATTAATTCAGCAAACCCGGAAATATCGCTTTCATCCCGGTGACGACAAACTCAATACCCAGCGCCATTAATAGCAGGCCCATGATACGCGTAATCACGTTAATGCCTGTTTGCCCTAAGATGCGCACCATCAAAGGGGCAGCCCGGAACAGTAACCAGCAACAAAAAGCAAAAATCGCGATGGCGATAGTGAAACCGAGCAGGTTTATCCAGCTGTGGTAACGCGTGCTCCAGACGATGGTCGAACTGATGGCACCCGGCCCGGCCATTAAGGGTAAGGCGAGCGGCACCACGCCAATACTTTCGCGAATCGCGGTTTCTGATTTTTCCTGTTTGTTTTGCTTATCCTCGCCCAGCTTGCCGCTGATCATCGACATCGCGATTGTTACCACCAGAATGCCGCCGGCGATACGGAATGAGTCAATGGAGATACCGAATAAATGGAGAATGGCGTCCCCGAGGAACAGAGAGGTCCAGAGAATGATCGCCACAGCAAGATTTGCCGTGAAGTTGGTTTTATTCCGCTCAGCGACAGCCTGGTAGCTGGTCATGCTGATGAACACAGGAATGATCCCCACGGGATTGACCAGGGCAAATAAACCGACAAAAAACTTAATGTAGCCGGAAAAATCTAATAGCACGGGGTTCACGGTGAGCTCCACGAAGGTAGTGTTTCAAATCGCGCTTAATGTAGTGCATAAGCCAGGAGGAAAACCAGTGGGTTACCTGGAAATATATGCTGCTATTTACACTCATTTCCAGTTGATTCATCTGTGCAGAGTCGGACATCAATCCCCCGACTTCATCCCTGTCAGCCAAAACCATCGAATGAGTTACTTTAGTTGCTAAAGTGGGTGCTGAAAGGTGTCAGCTTGGCTCCAGATTGATCCACATCAAAATTTGCCTACCTCATCAGGGGTAATCTTACCCCATCGAAATTATTGAGAAGTGAGTAAGCATCTTATCCTGGAAACCCTTTTAGTAAGCAACGGCAATCATCTTGCCACTCTGACCAACGTATAAGCATAGCGCGACTATACTTTCGAACTCAGGCTTGCTTACTAAAAGAGTTTAACTTCCTTCAGGAGAGCACTATGGCCGTTACAAATGTTGCCGAACTTAATGCACTGGTTGAGCGTGTTAAAAAGGCACAGCGTGAATACGCCAACTTTAGTCAGGAACAAGTTGATACCATTTTCCGCGCTGCTGCACTCGCCGCTGCTGATGCCCGCATCCCCCTCGCCAAAATGGCCGTCGCCGAATCCGGCATGGGCATCGTTGAAGATAAAGTGATCAAGAACCACTTCGCTTCTGAATATATCTATAACGCCTATAAAGATGAGAAAACCTGTGGTGTGCTGGATACCGATGACACTTTCGGCACCATCACCATCGCCGAGCCGATTGGCCTGATTTGCGGTATCGTCCCAACCACTAACCCAACCTCTACCGCCATCTTTAAAGCGCTGATCAGCTTAAAAACCCGTAACGGTATCATTTTCTCACCACATCCACGTGCCAAAGATGCCACCAACAAAGCGGCAGACATTGTGTTGCAGGCAGCGATTGCGGCTGGTGCGCCGAAAGACATCATTGGCTGGATTGATGTCCCTTCAGTAGAGCTGTCCAACCAGCTGATGCATCACCCTGATATCAACCTGATTCTGGCCACCGGTGGTCCAGGCATGGTGAAAGCCGCATACAGTTCTGGTAAACCAGCGATTGGTGTCGGTGCGGGTAACACGCCGGTGGTTATCGATGAAACCGCCGATATCAAACGTGCTGTCGCTTCTATCCTGATGTCCAAAACCTTCGACAACGGCGTCATTTGTGCATCAGAACAGTCAGTCATCGTGGTGGATTCTGTCTACGATGCGGTTCGCGAGCGTTTCGCCAGCCATGGTGGCTATCTGTTACAGGGCAAAGAGTTGAAAGCCATTCAGGACATCATCCTGAAAAATGGCGCACTGAATGCGGCTATCGTGGGTCAGCCTGCGGCAAAAATTGCTGAACTGGCGGGTATTAGCGTCCCTGCGACCACCAAAATTCTCATCGGTGAAGTGAAGCTGGTGGATGAATCTGAACCCTTTGCCCACGAAAAACTGTCGCCAACTCTGGCGATGTATCGTGCGAAAGATTATTACGATGCGGTGGATAAAGCAGAGAAACTGGTGGCCATGGGCGGTATCGGCCATACCTCTTGCCTGTATACCGACCAGGATAACCAACACGAACGCGTGCACTTCTTCGGCGATAAGATGAAGACGGCCCGTATTCTGATTAACACACCGGCTTCGCAAGGCGGTATTGGCGACCTATATAACTTCAAACTTGCGCCATCGTTGACGCTGGGCTGTGGTTCCTGGGGCGGTAACTCAATTTCTGAGAACGTCGGACCTAAACACCTGATCAACAAGAAAACCGTGGCCAAGCGAGCTGAAAATATGTTGTGGCATAAACTTCCGAAGTCTATCTACTTCCGTCGTGGTTCACTGCCGATTGCCCTGGAAGAAGTCGCGACCGACGGTGCTAAGCGCGCCTTTATCGTCACTGACCGCTTCCTGTTTAACAATGGCTATGCCGATCAAGTCACTCGCGTGTTAAAAGCGCACGGCATCGAAACTGAAGTGTTCTTTGAGGTGGAAGCGGACCCAACACTGAGCATCGTACGTAAAGGTGCTGAGCAGATGAACAGCTTCAAACCTGATGTGATTATCGCCCTGGGCGGCGGTTCCCCGATGGATGCCGCGAAAATCATGTGGGTGATGTACGAACATCCTGAAACCCACTTCGAAGAACTGGCGCTGCGTTTCATGGATATCCGTAAACGTATCTACAAATTCCCGAAAATGGGCGTGAAAGCGCGCATGGTGGCAATCACCACAACTTCCGGTACCGGTTCTGAAGTCACACCGTTTGCGGTAGTGACTGACGATGCCACAGGCCAGAAATATCCATTAGCGGATTATGCACTGACGCCTGATATGGCGATTGTGGATGCCAACCTGGTGATGGATATGCCGCGCTCACTCTGTGCGTTTGGTGGTCTGGATGCCGTCACTCACTCACTCGAAGCCTATGTTTCTGTGCTGGCTAACGAATACTCGGATGGACAGGCGCTGCAGGCACTGAAACTGCTGAAAGAGAACCTGCCTGCCAGCTATCGTGAGGGTGCGAAGAATCCAGTGGCACGTGAACGTGTGCATAATGCGGCAACTATCGCCGGTATCGCCTTCGCCAACGCCTTCCTGGGTGTGTGCCACTCTATGGCCCACAAACTGGGCTCTGAGTTCCATATTCCGCACGGCTTGGCCAACGCCCTGCTGATTTGCAACGTCATCCGTTACAACGCGAATGACAACCCAACTAAGCAGACCGCTTTCAGCCAGTACGATCGCCCACAGGCACGCCGTCGCTACGCTGAAATTGCCGACCACCTTGGACTGAGTGCTCAGGGTGACCGCACTGCCCAGAAAATTGAGAAACTGCTGGCATGGCTGGAAGAGATGAAAACTCAACTGGGTATTCCAACCTCTATCCGTGAAGCAGGCGTGCAGGAAGCCGATTTCCTGGCGAAAGTCGATAAACTGGCAGACGACGCGTTTGATGACCAGTGTACCGGTGCCAACCCACGTTATCCGCTGATTGCTGAATTGAAGCAAATCATGCTCGATACCTTCTATGGCCGCGAATTCTCTGAAGCTGAAGGCGCGGTAGCGGAAGTCGTCGATGATAAAGCGGTGAAAATCGAAAGAAAAACCAAAAAAGCCTAACCGGCTAAAAACAAAAAACCCGCTGCGGCGGGTTTTTTTATCACTAAATAATCAAGCGTGAGGCGATTGCGAACCATAAATGGCTTTTAACGATCCTTCATCAATCGCCTGTTTATAGTGTTTACGGCAGACAGAAATATATCGTTCATTGCCACCAATGACGACCTGCTCCCCCTCGCTGAACGGTTTACCGTTGGCGTCAAGGCGCAATACCATGCTGGCTTTACGGCCGCAATGACAGATGGTTTTAAGCTCAACCAGTTTATCTGCCCACGCCAGCAAATATTGACTGCCGGTAAAGAGTTCGCCACGGAAGTCCGTGCGTAATCCATAACACAATACGGGAATATCCATATTGTCGACCACATCCGATAACGCTCTCACTTGCTCTCGCGTCAGGAACTGGCTTTCATCTACCAGCACACAATGAACCGGTTGCTTCGCATGTTCATCTGCTATTTCCTGGCTTAATTGAGTCTCGGCGTTATATAAAAACGCAGGAGACGAAAGACCAATCCGTGAGCTCACCTTGCCCGCACCAAAACGGTCATCAATCTCGGCGGTATACACCAGGGTGCGCATGCCGCGCTCCTGATAGTTATAGGAGGACTGCAGCAAGGCAGTGGATTTACCCGCGTTCATCGCGGAGTAATAAAAATAAAGTTGGGCCATATGCAGAATCTCATCGCAGCACAAATCTGATGGCGCGCAGTCTACCATAAACAGGTAAACCTGTAGCGATGCATTATTTTTATCATTTGCTCAAATTAACAACAAAGAGCGGTATATGATTCATCACCAAACTTAAATAGCACGTTTTGGCAAAGAACAATCTATGCTGAGATTTTATTCAGAATTATTACCGCCAAAGTGTAAGGATTAGCACAACGTCGCGGCTGCAAACGTGGATAATCAAGGCTTCAGGTTTTAACACTGACGGTAAATATATATGTAAACCGTTATAAAATGCGATTTCTGGCTTTTACTTTACGTTTTACTTTTTAATCTGACTATTGCAGTTATTTTTTAGCCCCACTATTATGAGTCGGCAGAACAACTCCCATTTATTATATTTTGAGATTAGGACAATGAGCGAAGCACTTAAAATTCTTAATAATATCCGTACATTGCGCGCGCAAGCTCGGGAATGCACTCTGGAAACACTGGAAGAGATGCTGGAAAAACTCGAGGTTGTCGTCAATGAGCGTCGTGAAGAAGAAACTCACGCGCAGGCTGAAAATGCTGAACGTAACCGCAAACTGGAACAATACCGTGAAATGCTGATTGCTGATGGTATCGATCCAAACGAGCTGTTGCAGGCACTTTCAGAGACTAAAGCACCGGGCAAAGCCAAGCGTGCAGCTCGTCCGGCCAAGTATTCTTACGTCGATGAAAATGGTGAAAACCGCACCTGGACAGGTCAGGGTCGTACACCAGCCGTGATTAAAAAAGCGATTGAAGAACAAGGTAAACAACTGGACGATTTCCTGCTGTAATTTTCCAGTGCTTCGAATTGTGAAAAACGCTGACGTTATTTCACTTTACACCGGGTAAGAAAAAAGGAAGCCGCTGGCTTCCTTTTTTAATGCGTCATTATTGCTGATAAAAGCGACGATACCAATCAACAAAGTTCTGCACACCCTGCTCAACCTTGGTTTGCGGGCGGAACTGAATCGCGTCATATAACGGCTGGGTATCCGCACTGGTACTGAGCACATCTCCCGGTTGCATCGGCAGCATATTTTTCTTCGCTTCAATACCCAACGCTTTTTCCAGTGACTCAATATAGGTCATCAGGCTGGTCGGCTGACTGTTACCGATGTTGTAAACGCGATAAGGCGCAGAACTGGTGGCCGGCGATCCCGCTTCCACGGTCCAGTTTTCATCAGCCTGCGGAATCACATCCTGCAAACGCACGATAGATTCAGCAATATCATCAATGTAAGTAAAGTCGCGGGTCATTTGCCCACGGTTGTAAACGTCAATTTGTTCGCCCGCCAGCATCGCGCGGGTAAATTTGAACAACGCCATATCCGGACGTCCCCACGGGCCGTAAACAGTAAAGAAACGCAGACCTGTGGTGGGCAACTGGTACAAATGGGAATAGGTATGCGACATCAATTCGTTGGCTTTTTTGGTGGCCGCATACAGAGAAATAGGATGATCAACAGAGTCATCCGTTGAGAAAGGCATTTTGCGATTCAGCCCATAAACAGAGCTGGATGACGCATACAGCAGGTGGCCGATTTTATGATGGCGGCACCCTTCGAGAATATTAAGGTGGCCAATAAGATTCGCATCGGCATAAGCATGTGGGTTATCAATCGAATAACGAACGCCCGCTTGTGCACCTAAATGGATCACGCGATCAAACGCATGATCTTCGAATAAAGAAGAAATGGCCTGGCGATCTGCCAGGTCCATTTTCAGGAAAATAAATTCGGGATGCTGAGCGATTTGGTCTAAGCGCGCTTGTTTCAGGCTGACATCGTAATAATCATTCAGGTTATCGATACCGACAACCTGGTGACCGGCGGTCAGCAAACGCTGACTCACGTGAAATCCAATAAAACCTGCCGCACCGGTAACCAGAAACTTCATACATCCCTCATTTATTACACAATTTGAATTGATGCTCCGCGGCCGATAGCATAATACGTAAAGCCGCGTTTGCTGACACGCTCCGGATCATACAGGTTACGACCATCAAAAATCACGGGTTGTTTTAACGCGGATTTGATGACATCGAAATCTGGCGCACGGAAATTCTGCCATTCAGTACAAATGACCAGGCCATCAGCACCCTGCAACGCCGCTTCTTTGGTACCGGTCAGCTTCAGATCATCGCGGTGGCCATAAATACGCTGCGCTTCTTCCATTGCTTCCGGGTCAAATGCCTGAATGGTCGCACCCGCTTCCCACAGCGTTTCCATCAGCACACGGCTGGAGGCTTCACGCATATCGTCGGTGTTAGGTTTGAACGCCAGGCCCCAGAGAGCAAAGGTTTTACCACGCAGATCGTCGCCAAAATGACGCTTGATGAAGCTCGGCAGTTTGTTCTTCTGTGAATCATTCACATCTTCTACCGCCTGCAACAGACGCGGCGTGTAACCAATCGACTCAGCAGTGCGAATCAGCGCCTGCACGTCTTTCGGGAAGCACGAACCACCGTAGCCACAACCAGGGTAGATAAAGTGATAACCAATACGTGAATCTGAACCAATCCCCTGACGCACTTTCTCAACGTCGGCTCCCAGACGTTCTGCCAGGTTAGAGATTTCATTCATGAAGCTGATTTTGGTTGCCAGCATGCAGTTCGCTGCGTATTTGGTCAGCTCTGCACTGCGGATATCCATCAGAATCATACGATCGTGATTGCGATTGAATGGCTCATAAAGCTCACGCAACAACTCAACCACTTCATCGTTATCGGTACCCACTACGATGCGCTCAGGACGCATGCAGTCGTTTACTGCAGCCCCTTCCTTGAGGAATTCAGGGTTAGAAACCACATCAAACGCGATGTTTGCATCACGTTTTTGCAGTGTCTCGGTCATCACTGCACGCACACGATCAGCCGTTCCGACTGGAACCGTTGATTTGTCGATCACGACTTTATGATCGTTCATGTGCGTTGCAATTGTCCGCGCAACCGCAGTCACATATTTCAGATCGGCAGAACCGTCTTCATCCGGCGGCGTACCCACGGCAATAAATTGCATCACACCGTGATTAACACCCTCTTCTGCATTGGTGCTGAACTTCAGGCGACCCGCTTCATAGTTAGACATCACCAGCGGCGTCAGACCCGGTTCGAAAATCGGAATATTGCCTTTTTTCAGGTTTTCGACTTTCTTTTCATCGACATCAATACAGAGAACGTCATGTCCGACTTCGGCTAACACCGCAGCCTGAACCAGACCGACATAGCCGATACCAAATACAGTGACTTTCATTGAATTATCCTGTGTTTAATGAATTACTTTTTGTTGCCTACAGCGCCTTCCAGCCATTGAGTAAAGTCTTTACCCAGTACTGGATGACGAACGCCATACTCAACGAAAGCCTGCATATAACCCAGTTTGTTACCGCAGTCATGGCTAACACCGGTCAGGTGATAGGCTTCAACGGTCTCTTTTTCCATCAGCATTGCGATGGAATCTGTCAGCTGAACTTCGCCGCCAGCACCTGGAGGAGTTTTTGCCAGCAGAGGCCAGATGTCAGCAGACAGCACGTAACGACCTACAACCGCGAGGTTGGATGGCGCTTCAGAAGCTTTAGGCTTCTCAACCACACCGACCATTGGCGCGCTCTGGCCTGGTGCCAGGTCAGCACCTTTGCAGTCAACCACACCGTAAGCGGTCACATCAGCAACCGGCTCTACCATGATCTGGCTGCGGCCGCTTTCTTCGTAACGCGCCAGCATTTCTGCCAGGTTGTCTTTGGTTGGGTCAGATTCGTACTCATCGATGATCACATCAGGCAGAATCACGGCAACCGGCTCATCACCGACCAGCGGATGTGCACACATCACTGCGTGGCCAAGACCTTTCGCAATACCCTGACGCACCTGCATGATGGTCACGTGTGGCGGGCAGATAGACTGGATTTCATCCAACAGCTGACGCTTAACGCGTTTTTCCAGCATTGATTCCAGTTCAAAACTGGTATCAAAATGGTTTTCGATGGCGTTTTTAGAGGAGTGCGTAACCAGCACGATCTCGTTAATGCCCGCAGCGATACACTCATTCACGACATATTGGATCAGCGGCTTATCGACCAGCGGTAACATCTCTTTTGGAATTGCTTTAGTAGCAGGCAGCATACGCGTACCCAGACCTGCAACAGGGATTACCGCTTTTCTTACTTTAGACTTATGGGCAGACATCTAAATACCTCTCTTAATAGGCCGTTCAAGTTAATACTTGATATGTCGGTTTAAAAACGAAATGAGTATATCAGTTACTATCAGACGGATTTATCCTGGATGGAGTTAATCCGCGGAATTTAAGACTATTACCCAAGTGTAAAGCTTACCCCTGGCCCTGTCTTCAGCCCGCAAAAAATATAAATCCAATCGCTTATTCTTCAGCCGATAGCATCAGCCGTAGCCTGCCACCCGCGCCCCACACATGGCACTGCCAGGCATCAGCACGTTGACTGATCTGATTGAGGTGCGTACTGCCCATAGTACCAAGCGGCACGCCGTTACTGAGTTGTATCTGATGGGTGTTGATGTGCAATGTGGCGTTGAGGCCAGCGGAGACCAGAATCAGGTTTTTCAACTGACGATGGTAGTACCCTACCAGCAAGGGGAACTGACCACTAAGATTGGCCTGGCGTAACAGCATATTGACCTGGCGCAACAGGCCATTCAGTTCTGGCAATCGCTGCTTTTGACCAGAGAGCTGTTCTTGCAACAGGCCATTGAACAAAGCTCGAAGCAGTAGAGCAGCCAACACGCCATTATCCCCAGCGCGCGTCACATCAAGACAGTAGAAGGCCAAATCCTTATCGGATAATGCGGCAATATCCAGCACCAGCCCCGGCTGTTCTGCCATGGTCAATTGGCGATAGTTAATGCGGCAATTGGCAATGGTTTGCTGCACCGGTGGTTGCAGCTGCTTAAGCAGCTTAGACGCGGCCAGTGGATCGCGCACCAATGCATCCCAGTCCTGAAACAGCTGTTCATCTTCCTCAACTTTGGAAGTGAACATCGAAGGATAAAGGCACTCATACACAGCTTCACGAAAACGTTCGAGGTTTCTCAGAGGCTTAAGCAGGACATCCTGAACCCCAAGGCGCAGGACGTGGGCAATGTCGGCCATATTCTGCGTGGCAGAGATAATCAAAATTGGCACGCTATTGCCGCGGCTGCGAATACGTTCAACGAACTGAAGCCCGCCCATGCGCGGCATTTCCAGATCGCAAATCACCAGATCGACCGCTTGGGCTGACAGCAAAGTTAAGCCGTCAAGGCCATCTCCCGCTTCCAACGTACTGGCCCCTAACCCCGCCAGCATCGTGTCTAACATTGAACGGAAAACGACCTCATCTTCGACAATGAGTATCTTTTTGCCGATTAGTGGCTTTTCCATTCTCTCCCCCTGTGTACCAGATATTTCAATAGTGGTTCATAAAACGCAGTTGCGCCTTTCAGAATTGACTGAAGTCGCACTGCCTGTGAATGAACAACCTGATTATCTGCCACGGACCAGCGGTAATAGTTCATCCATTTTTTTCTCGACTGCGGCTTTACCTGCCGCGATGGCTTCTTCTGCACGATGAAAATCCAGTGTGGATATCTGCGGACAAAACGGTTGAATCAAAACATCCGGTGGATCACCCGCCATACGATTACGTTTAAGACGGTTTTCCAGAATCTGGATGGATGTGGACATGATCTCCATGGCTCCCGGCGTCTGATTAGCACGACGGTGGGTCAGTCCCAATATGCGCTGGCGCAATTTTTTGCCCCAGCTTAAGGCTTCAGCAGCGGCCTCTTCTTCGCCACTCTGTGGTGTCACCGACAACAAATCCTGCTGCATTAAATGCGCGTCGTGCTGCAAGTCGACCGCGATAACGATATCGGCGCCGAGCGCACGCGTTAGGGAGATGGGAACCGGATTGACCACGGCACCATCCACCAGCCAGTAACCATTGTAGCCAACGGGTGGTAATAAGCCTGGCATACTACAAGAAGCGCGCACTGCCTGATGCAAATCGCCCTCGGTTAACCACAACTCACGACCGGTACTTAAATTTGAAGCCACTACGCCGAAGGGTTTATTGCACCCTTCAATAAATTCATTCGGGATCAACTGACGAATATGGCTGAAAACACGGTCGCCACGCAGTAAACCACCACGCTGCCAGGACAGATCCATCAAGCGGATCACGTCCCAGTAGCGGAATGCGCTAACCCACTTTTCCATCACGCCCAGCCGATTATTGACGTACGCCGATCCCACCAGCGCGCCGACTGAGCAACCTGCAACCACATCTATTTCAATGCCGGCACGCTCCAGTGCATTGATCACACCGATATGCGCCCAACCCTTGGCGGCACCCGAACCCAGGGCCAGCCCGATTCTCACCTTTCTCATCGCACCTCGTGATTAGTCTGGTACGTAGCATCCCGCTCAGCAGTCGGCTACCATAGCGCACACTTTAATTAACTTTAATCACTCACAGGAGATGACGTGTCTGAAAAGTGCCCTTGCTGCAGCGGAAAGCAGTATAGCTTATGTTGCCAGCCCTTTCTGAGCGGCCAGGCATTCCCTGCCAGCGCTGAACAATTAATGCGTTCACGCTATACCGCCTATGTTGAAAAGAACGCGGGCTATTTGGCTGCGACCTGGCACTCCAGTAAGCGTGTGGCCGACCTTGAGACGTTATTATCTGAAAGTTTTTCCGGCACTGAATGGCTGGGCTTGAATGTAACCCGTTGTAATCATGGAAGCCACGAGAATGAAGCCTTTGTGACCTTTTTTGCGCGTTACCGCGAAAAAGAGCGCACTTCAGCCATCTATGAATGTTCACGCTTTCTCTGTGAGGATCAACGCTGGTACTATATCGACGGAACGGTGCCCGAGCTGGGGCGCAACGATCGCTGTCCTTGTGGCTCCGATAAAAAATACAAGAAATGTTGTGGTTAATCTGGACAGATGCACAACGGCTTTACCATTCATCGCTTTGACAGGACTCTGATCGAGATGCAAGCGCAAAACACGCAACGAAAAGTTTTACGGACCATTTGCCCAGATGCGAAAGGTCTGATCGCCAAGATCACCAACATTTGCTACAAGCATGAACTCAACATTGTGCAAAACAATGAGTTTGTCGATCACCGTACCGGGCGCTTCTTCATGCGCACAGAGCTGGAAGGGATTTTCAACGACAACACCCTGCTGGCCGACCTCGATAGCGCGTTACCTGTGGGTTCAGTCCGTGAACTGCAGAGTGCTGGCCGCCGTCGTGTGGTGATTCTGGTGACCAAAGAGGCGCACTGCCTGGGCGATTTACTGATGAAATGCGCGTTTGGTGGTCTCGATATGGAGATTGCCGCTGTCATCGGTAACCATGAAACGCTGCGCTCGCTGGTTGAACGTTTCGATATCCCGTTTGTTCTGGTCAGCCATGAAGGCCTGACGCGCGAAGAGCATGACAATCGTATGGGCGACGAAATCGATCGCTACCAGCCGGATTACGTGGTGCTGGCAAAATACATGCGCGTGCTGACACCGGCTTTCGTGCAGCGTTACCCGAATCAAATTATCAATATTCACCATTCGTTCCTGCCCGCTTTCATCGGCGCACGCCCTTATCATCAGGCTTACGAACGTGGTGTGAAAATTATCGGTGCCACTGCGCACTACGTGAATGACAACCTCGATGAAGGTCCAATCATCATGCAGGACGTGATCAACGTCGATCACAGCTACACCGCAGAAGAGATGATGCGCGCCGGGCGTGATGTCGAGAAGAATGTTCTGAGCCGTGCGCTGTATAAAGTGCTGGGCCAGCGCGTGTTCGTTTACGGTAATCGCACCATCATTCTGTAAGCTTCCTGGCGCTGAATTGTGCAACTCTTCAGCGCCACGGATGAAAAGTGGGCAAACGATTCATTTTTTTGTTTTCAGCGCTTTACAGTCAGAACGCATTTGGTATTATGCGCCCCGCTTTCAGGCACATTATTCAGGCCAGTGGCGGGATTCCCGAGCGGCCAAAGGGAGCAGACTGTAAATCTGCCGTCATCGAC
>CBCTJT010000017.1:0-109648 GCA_965147305.1 uncultured bacterium | reverse complement strand
GCCGCAACGTTATCCGCTGCGGCCTCCATTAAGATCTTAACTGACAAGCATTATGCGAAATGCGCGGCGTTATTTTCTGTGCGTCTTCCGGCGAGAGCCGCGTTAACTGGGCATACACCGCATTGTATTGCTGCGGATGTTCCAGCGCCCATTCACGGGCTTTCGCCAGCCGATGGGTGAAATCAACAATCGCGGCGCGCTTAGCCGGATCGTCCAGCGAGCTTTGCGTGGCGGTAACAAACGACAGCGCGGTGGTAAGCCCTTTGCCATCGCGCAGCAGCCGCGCGCCGTGCTGTTCGGCAATGCCGAGATAAGGATCGAAAGTGGCCCAGGCGGCAATTTGCCCGGAGTTAAACGCCGCGCTGGCATCGGTAGGTAACACGAAACGCACCGGCACCGCATCGCGTTTCACTTGTGCCTCTTCCAACGCTTCATACAACAAATGCTGCGAAATGCTGCCGCGCGCCGATGACACCACCACTTCTTTGCCTGCCAAATCTTTCACGCTGTGGATCGGTGAATCCGCTGGGACGATCAATCCGTTCGAACCGGCATCACCAACGTTAGTGGCGATGATCTTCAACGGCACGCCGCCAGACGCCGCCATCAATACCGGCAAATCTCCGGCATAGGAAGTATCGACCGCGCCGGCACGCTGCGCCTCAAACAGCGGTGCCGCGCCCTGGAAATTCGCCCAGCGATACTGATAAGGCGCATCTTTCATGACATCAGCGGCCTCGATCAGAGAACGCAGATTGCGCGCCTGATCGCCCAGCACCAACGTGACTTTACTTAAGTCCGGTGCCGCCTGACTGCTAAACGCCGCGCACAGCAACAGCGTCGAAACAACCGGTTTCAACCATTTCATAGAGAGATTCTCAGAGTGCGTTGCGGTTGAGCTGACGGATGTAAGCATCCCAGTGCAGCTGATATTTGTGGTTACGGATGCTGTTGTCGAACGCCTGCGCCGCTTTCTCGGACACCGCATCGGGCAGGATGATCAGATCCGCACCCCCTGACTGCGCCGCCAGCTGTGCCTGGCAGGCACGTTCGAGGTAATAGAGGTTGTAAAACGCCTCTTCGATGCTGCCGCCGCTGGTCAGCAAGCCGTGATTGCGCAGGATCAGGGCGTTGAGATCGCCGAGATCGGCCACGATGCGCTGCTGTTCATCAAGATCCAGCGCGATGCCTTCGTAATCGTGATAGCCAAGGCGGTTGTGGAAGCGGGTGCTGTGCTGGGAAATCATCAGCAAGCCATTGCGCTGGGCTGAAACGCCAATCCCAGCCGCCGTGTGGGTATGTAACACGGCATGGGCATCCGGACGCGCACGGTGAATCGCACTGTGGATCACAAATCCGGCGTGATTGATGCCAAGCCCGGTAGGGTCATCGATGATATTGCCGTCGATATCGATTTTCACCAGCGTCTCTGCGGAGATCTCATCGAAAGTTTGGCCAAAAGCGTTAATCAGAAAATGGGGTTGATCGCCCGGCACACGCAGAGAAAAGTGGGTGTAGATATGGTCAGTCCAGCGCAGTTTGGCCGCCAGGTGATAGGCCTGCGCCAGCTTAACGCGCGCCTGCCACTCTCCTTCGCTAATGCGTTGGCGCAGGGAAGCTACATCCAGGGTTTCAGTGCTCATTTTCGCTCCTCATTTCAGGTCAATATGCTTTCCCAACATCGTGGCACAGCGCTTTTCCCGCTGGGAAATGCCAATAACGGCAAAACATTGTCAATTAACGCAAAGCGGCGCCGATAATTGACCTGAGTCAGTTCAGTGCAAAATCAAAACGCTAACATGCACGGCCCCAGGAAGTGTTATGCTGCTGACGCCGCAGCTTAGCCCTCATCTGCTGCTAAAAATGACCGAGGAAAGTCAGGTGCCTCCGCAAAAAAGAAATCGCGATTTTGGCTGGCTGTTAATAGTCTGTGCCGGGTTATTACCGCTGGTACTGGGCATCCTTTGTACAGCCATTGAAGCGCGGCACACGGTCAGCCAGCAGCAGATAACCACCGCCAATTCCCTCTTAACGCAAGCTGAAAAGATGAGTGATAACGCCTGGGATATGATCACCCAGCTGCGTCAGTTCCATTATCAGCCTTGTGACAAAATCGAAGATCAGCTGCAGCGTGCGGGCACGCTGAACGCCTATTTCCGCTCGGTCGGTTTATTGAGTGGTGAGAACATCAGCTGCTCATCGGCCTTTGGTTTGGTGCATGGCACCCTGACTCAGATGATGATGCAGCCGCCACCGATCACCGGCAAAGCCTGGTGGAGCATCTCGATTCGTGGCACTTACGGTGTGCCCAATCGCCCGGCGGTGGTGTTCGTGCGCCAATTGCCGGATACCACCGGTTTCTGGGCGGTGATTGACGGCCAGTATCTAATGGACTTTATGCACGCGATTGGCGAGTCACGTGGCTACCAGATGAGCCTGCGCTTTAGCGGTGGCGCGCCGATTACCAGCGGCCCTGCCGATATCGAACCCGAGCTGTATCTGAAAAGTGAGCCTTATCAGGCCGAATCGAGCCGCTACCCGATTAGCGTCAATGTCACGGTGCCCGCCTCTGAATTGCTGAAAGCCTGGCGTCAGGCGCTATTTATCTTTCTGCCGATGGCCGCCATTTTCTCTATCCTGCTAATGGTGCTGACTGCTAACTGGCTGCGCCGCCGCATTTCGTGGGGCGATGAAATTCGCCGCGCCATCCGTAATCGTCAGTTCTCGGTGCACTACCAGCCGGTTTACAGTACTGAGATCGAACGCTGCAAAGGCGCGGAAGCCTTGCTGCGCTGGCAACTGCCGAATGGCGAGATGATCCGCCCAGATATATTCATCAGCCACGCAGAAGCGGAAGGGGTGATTGTCCCGCTCACCCAGCATTTGCTGGATCTGATGGCGGAAGATATTCAGGACTGGCAGGTCGAGCCCGGTTTCCACATCGGCCTGAACGTGGCGGCGGAACATTTGCAGCATGCCGATTTCGTGCAGGACATTCAGCGCTTTGCCCGCCGGATTAAAGATAAGCAGATGGTGGTCACGCTCGAGTTAACCGAACGCAGCCTGATTGATGATGGTGAACTGGTGGCACGCAAACTGCGGCATCTGCAGTCACACGGCATGAAGGTGGCGATTGATGACTTCGGTACCGGCCACTGCTCACTCTCTTATCTGCTGACCTTCCCGCTGGATTATCTGAAAATCGATCGCGGCTTTATTAACGCAATTGAAGGGCTGGATGTGGAAACCCCGGTGCTGGATGCCATCATTAACCTGTGCCACAAACTTAAGCTGGATGTGCTCGGTGAAGGGGTGGAAACCTCGTTACAATTCGAGTACCTGCAACAACGTGGCGTGGTGCTGATTCAGGGCTATTATTATGCCCGTCCGATGGATAATGACCGGCTCCGCGCCTGGCTTAACGAGCAAGGCTGCCAGCCGCTTCTCGTTGAGGAACCCCATGAGCCTGCATTGCCTGATTCTTGATGATTACCAGAACGTTGCTCTGTCGCTAGCCGATTGGGCATCGTTGCGACCTACCATACACACCACCGCCCTCACCCAGCATTTCGACAATGAAGATGAGCTGGTGCGCCATATCGAACATGCCGATATCCTTGTCATCATGCGCGAGCGCACACCGTTGACCGCGGAACTGATTGGCCGCTTACCGAACCTGAAACTGGTGGTCACTTCCGGCATGCGCAATGCCTCAATTGATCTGCACGCCTGCGCCGAGCGCTACATTGCCGTGTGCGGCACCGCCAGCAGCAGCGCTGCGCCGATGGAACTCAGCTGGGGCTTACTGATTGGGCTGGCGCGTCATATCGGCACTGAGAATCAGGCTCTGCGAGATAACGGACCGTGGCAGCAGACGCTGGGCCTCGGTTTGCAGGGGAAAACGCTGGGCTTGCTGGGGTTGGGTAAAATCGGCGGTGAGATGGCGAAAGTGGCGCAGGCGTTTGGTATGCGCGTCTGCGCATGGAGCCAGAATCTCACCGACTCACGCGCCGTCGAATGTGGAGCAGAGCGGATGTCCTCGCTGCATGCCCTCATGCAAGCCAGCGATTTTGTCTCGGTGCATCTGGTGCTCAGTGAGCGCTCGCGCCATCTGATTGACCACGCTGCACTGGCGCAGATGAAACCGGGTGCGCTATTGATTAATACCTCGCGCGCCGCGATTGTCGATCAGCAGGCGATGATTGCCGCGCTTCAATCCGGCCAGTTGGCCGGTGCCGGGATTGATGTGTTTGAACAGGAACCACTGCCTGCGGATCACCCGCTGCGTCATCTGCCCAACGTGCTCGCCACGCCGCACCTTGGTTATGTCGCCGACAGCAATTACCGCACTTACTTTACGCAGGCGGTGGAAGATATTCAGGGATGGATAAGCGGCGCGCCGCTGCGTTCGTTACTCTAAGCGACGGCGTTTTTCGGCGATACGCAGCGCCACTTCCAGGCTGTCATCGGCCATAGTGGCAGACTGGCGCTGAGCATTGAGGCGCTGGTTGATTCGTTCCAGCGTCGGCGTTAATTGCCCCACCAGCTGTTGATACTCTTCAAGCTGCGTAATGGGTTGATTGCGCGCGATGCTGGTTTGCGTCAAACGCTGCAACTGACGAAAACTCTCCGCAGCCTGGCTAGTGAGCAATCCGGCTTGCCGCCAGCTTTTCAGGCGATTCATCAGCTCATCAGGACGTTGTGCCAGCAAAGCCAGCTGGGCATCGGCACGTTCACCGCAGTCTATCCAGCCAGGTGTTGCCACGGGATCGGCAAACGTTCGCCGTGCATCAGGCGCATAATTGATAAGATTCCTTTCTACACTGTCGATTTGCGACAGCCAGGGATTCTCAAACAATCGGGCGTTTTTTCTCGACATGAACACTCCACCTGAGCCAGGCGGAGGAGTATTACCGAATGATTACACGCTGGCAAGCAAAGCTTACCGCTTCGCTTAATGATAAGTATTTCTTATTTATTTGCGCAACAATCAGGTATAGCAATCAAGCCGCTACTTGTCAGAATATTGGATTAATCAATCGGCGATGCGCAGTTGATATCGCTGATAATCATCAAAATTTTCTCCGCATCTCTGCAGAAAAAAATAAAATTACCCCTTTCACAGCCATCTCATCGCCCTTCAGGCTGAAACGCCCGCACTACGTGGCCTGAGGCGCCATAACCAGGATTTTATAAGCTGCGTTTCCCGTGCCATCCAGCCAGAGTTTTAGCCAAAAAATAGCCTGTTGCTGGCTGAAACATGACAAATATCACACAAAATCGGTATACTCTGTCGCGGGACGTAATCATTTCGCCCCTAATTATTACCGTTGCTACGCCGGATAAAACCATCTTTCACGGCTATGCTTAAATATTCTCAACGCCGTGGACTGGCTACAAAATGTAGTCTGCAGCGTTGAGGATTTTTCGAATTCCAATACAGGGTTACTTCATGAAACTACGTAGGAAGCGTGTAAAACCTATCGGGCTGGATGACGTCACGATTATCGATGACGCCCGTTTACGTAAAGCCATTACCGCCGCGTCTCTGGGCAACGCGATGGAATGGTTTGATTTCGGTGTTTATGGCTTTGTGGCTTATGCGCTGGGTAAGGTGTTCTTCCCGGATGCGTCGCCAAGCGTGCAGATGATTGCTGCTCTGGGTACGTTCTCCGTTCCCTTCCTGATTCGTCCACTGGGTGGTCTGTTCTTTGGTATGCTCGGCGACAAATACGGTCGTCAGAAAATCCTCTCCATCACCATTGTCATCATGTCGATCAGTACCTTCTGTATCGGCCTGATCCCCTCTTACGCCACCATCGGCATCTGGGCACCGATTCTGCTGCTGTTGGCGAAAATGGCGCAGGGCTTCTCGGTGGGCGGTGAATATACCGGCGCATCGATCTTCGTCGCAGAATACTCGCCGGACCGTAAGCGTGGCTTTATGGGCAGCTGGCTCGACTTCGGCTCCATCGCTGGCTTCGTACTGGGTGCGGGTGTCGTAGTGCTGATCTCTACCGTCATCGGTGAAGCGAAATTCCTTGAGTGGGGCTGGCGTCTGCCGTTCTTCCTCGCACTGCCGTTAGGCCTGATTGGGCTTTATCTGCGTCATGCCCTGGAAGAGACCCCGGCATTCCAGCAGCACGTTGAGAAGCTGGAGCAAGGCGATCGTGAAGGTCTGCGTGACGGCCCGAAAGTGTCGTTCAAAGAGATCGCCACTAAGCATTGGAAAAGTCTGTTGGCCTGCATCGGTCTGGTGATCGCCACCAACGTGACCTACTACATGCTGCTGACCTACATGCCGAGCTACCTGTCGCATAACCTGCATTACTCGGAAGATCATGGCGTACTGATTATTATCGCCATCATGATGGGTATGCTGTTTGTGCAGCCGGTGATGGGCATGCTGAGTGACCGCTTTGGTCGTCGTCCGTTTATCATCATCGGTAGTATCGCGCTGTTCGCCTGTGCGATTCCGGCGTTTATGTTGATTAACAGCGGCGTGCTGGGGCTGATTTTTGCCGGTCTGCTGCTGCTGGCGGTAATCCTTAACGCCTTTACCGGCGTGATGGCTTCGTCGCTGCCAGCGATGTTCCCGACGCACATTCGTTACAGTGCGCTGGCAAGTGCTTTCAACATCTCGGTGCTGGTTGCCGGTTTAACCCCGACCTTTGCCGCGTGGTTGGTTGAGACAACCAACAATCTGTATATGCCGGCTTACTACCTGATGGTGGTGGCGGTGATTGGCTTGATAACCGGTGTCTATATGAAAGAGACCGCCAACAAGCCGCTGCGCGGTGCCACACCGGCCGCATCGGATATTGAAGAAGCGCGTGAAATCCTGCAGGAACATCACGACAACATTGAGCAGAAAATCGAAAATATTGATGAAGAGATCGCCAAGCTAGAGGCGAAACGTAAAAACCTGGTGCAGCAGCACCCGGACATCAACGAGTAATTTCTCCCACTCCCGCCGCCCGGCGGGAGTTTTCGTTTCCGCACACAATCCTTCATCCCTGCTGGCGAAAAGGGGTAAACTATTGTCACTTTTTTCACCAGCAAAAGTTGTACGAACATGTCTGAATTCAATCTTCTCCAGCGTCCAAGAAGACTGCGCAAAAGCGCGTCAATGCGTGAAATGTTCCAGGAATCCCACCTTCGTCTGAGCGATCTGGCCTTGCCAATCTTCGTTGAAGAAGGCGTGGACGATTACGTGCCGATTAACGCCATGCCGGGTGTGATGCGTATTCCTGAGAAACGTCTGGCCTATGAAATTGAGCGCATCGCCAAAGCCGGTATTCGCTCTGTGATGACCTTCGGCATTTCGCATCATACCGATGCGACCGGCAGTGATGCATGGAATGAGAATGGCCTGGTAGCCCGTATGTCGCGCATCTGCAAAGACACCGTGCCAGAAATGATCGTGATGTCCGACACCTGTTTCTGTGAATACACCAGCCACGGTCACTGTGGCGTGCTGTGCGATCACGGCGTGGATAACGACCAGACATTGATTAACCTCGGCAAACAGGCCGTGGTAGCCGCGCAAGCCGGAGCTGATTTTATCGCGCCTTCAGCGGCAATGGATGGCCAGGTAAAAGCCATTCGTCAGGCACTGGATGCGGCAGGCTTTACCGATACCGCCATCATGTCTTACTCCACCAAGTTCGCCTCATCGTTCTACGGTCCGTTCCGTGAAGCGGCGGGAACGGCATTGAAAGGCGATCGTAAAACTTATCAGATGAATCCGATGAACCGCCGTGAAGCGATTCGCGAGTCTCTGATCGATGAAGCCGAAGGGGCCGATTCACTGATGGTGAAACCGGCGGGCGCCTACCTCGATATCCTGCGTGATATCCGCGAGCGCACTACTCTGCCGCTGGCTGCGTACCAGGTGAGTGGTGAATACGCGATGATTAAATTCGCCGCGCAAGCGGGTGCCATCGACGAACGTAATGTGGTTCTGGAAAGCCTTGGTGCGATTAAACGTGCCGGTGCTGACCTGATTTTCAGCTATTTTGCCCTTGATCTTGCCGAGCAAAAAGTGCTCTGATAATCGTTACGCTTAGCGACGGCTATCGCAACCGTTGCTAAGCGCTTTATGCCGTTATGGCAGCAAAACACCAGTGAAGTTGTACCCGAATAATTCAAAAGAAAGAGTAACGCGATGAAAGCACCTGCACTGCCTGCGGACGAGTCACGTCGTCTGGCCCAGTTACGTGCGCTCAACATTCTGCACACGCCTGCAGAAGAGCGTTTTGACCGTTTAACCCGCCTTGCCCGTCGTTTGTTCGGCGTGCCGGTTGCGCTGGTTAGCCTGCTGGAGGAGGACCATCAGTGGTTCAAATCCATCGCCGGTCCCAGTGCCGCGACCGCGCCCCGCAATACGTCGTTCTGTGGCCACGCCATCCTGCAAGACGATGTGATGGTGGTGGAAAACGCCCTCGAAGATGAGCGCTTCCACGATAATCCGTTAGTGAATACCTCTGAGAGCCCGGTGCGCTTCTACGCCGGTTGTCCGCTGCGTACGCCAGCGGGTGCCAAAGTGGGCACACTCTGTATTGTCGATCACCATGCGCGCGAATTTAATGCGGATGATATGAATACGCTGCGCGATTTGGCCGCGATGGCCGAAGCCGAATTGGTGGCGTTCCAGACGGCGACCTCGGATGAACTGACACAAATCACCAACCGCCGTGGATTTATGACGCTGGGCCAGCTCGCGCTGAATGAGTGCGAGGTTAAACAGCTCCCGGCCAGTCTGACCTTTCTCGACCTCGACCGTTTCAAAGCTATCAATGATACGCTCGGCCATCGCGAAGGCGATCGTGCACTGATGGATTTTGCGGATGCGATGAAAGTGAGTTTCCGCCACGCTGATTTGTTTGCGCGCCTGGGCGGTGATGAGTTTGTGGTGCTGTTTAACGGCTTACAGCAGGCCGATGCCGAGGGCGTTTTGGCGCGCTTCGATCGCTTCCTGCAAAAGCAAACTCAGGATCTCGACCGTCGTTACGCACTGCACTTCTCATCAGGCATCGTGGAATTTGATCCTGACCATCCGTTGTCGCTGGAGCAGTTGCTGGAAGGCAGCGATGCGCGTATGTACGAAGCCAAGAACGGCAAAAAAAAGCAGGCACAATAGTGCCAGGGCGTGCACAGGCACGCCCCTCTGCAACATCGGGTTCTGCTCTTACAGCGGACGCGCCAGATCGCTAATCAGTGTCTGATTAAACTTCTGCGGCTCTTCCATCTGCGGCGCATGTCCCATACCAGGGAACTCAATTAAATGTGCGCCCGGAATCATCTTCGTCACCTGCTTGCCCAACACATTGTAATGCCCTAACTGTGCTTTAACCGCAGCAGGTGCGATATCGCTGCCAATCGCTGTGGTATCCGCTGTACCGATCATCAGCGTCGTCGGCACTTTCAGGTCTTTGAATTCGTAATACACCGGCTGGGTGAAAATCATGTCGTAAATCAGCGCGGAGTTCCAGGCTACCTTCTTGTGGCCCGGTCCGCTGTTGAGACCCGCCAGCATATCTACCCATTTGTCATACTCCGGCTTCCAGTGCCCAACGTAGTAAGTAGCTTGTTCATACTTTTTGATGCCTGCCGCATTGAGCTTCAGCTCACGCTGATACCATTGATCCACCGATCGCCACGGCGCGCCTTTGGCTTTCCAGTCTTCCAGCCCTATCGGATTCACCAGCACCAGTTTCTGCGTCTGTTGTGGATACATCAGCGCATAACGCGTAGCCAGCATCCCGCCGGTCGAATGCCCGACAATCACCGCTTTATCAACGCCAAGATGCTGCAGCAGCTGATGGGTATTCAGCGCCAGCTGCTGGAAGCTGTACTGGTAATTAGCGGGTTTTGTCGAGCTACAGAAACCAATCTGGTCCGGCGCAATGACTCGATAACCCTGCAGGCTGAGCGCTTTAATGGTGTCTTCCCAGGTTGCGCCACAGAAATTCTTGCCGTGCAGTAGCACCACCGTCTGACCATTCGCCTGCTGCGCGGGTTTGACATCCATATACCCCATGCTCAGCGGTTGCTGCTGAGAGGAGAAATTAAAATGCTCAAGTGAGTAGGGATACTGAAAACCTTCCAGCTGTTCGCCATACACATCGGCTGCTAATGCGGAGGTGGTGGGGAGCACTGCCATCGCCGTCAAAATCACAGCAAGTGACTGTTTTAGCGGGAAACGAAAAGCCATGCGCATTTCTCCTGAGCTATGCAAAAACCATCAGTCTGGCACGTTATACGCCGAAGCGTATTGATGAGGTGTGCCAGCGGCACGCTTTTCTCAGACTGTTAAGTGTGACAAAGCGATGGGGAATTTGAGTTAAAATAACGGGCGTGATTACGCCAAACATTCAACATCATCTCAACAAAAACGGTTTTAATTTCACTAAATACAAGACCAGTCTTGATGACAAATAATAAAACAGCCAATTCCTTATAAAACTTTACGTTAATCGGATGAATGGAAAGATTAATTATTTTACACTGTGTCGAGTTAATGGAGGATCATAAAGATGCCGCAAAAATACAACGAAGGGGTTATTGATTCGGTGACCAAATGGATTATGGACAATCTGGATCAGCGTTTAAGTATTGACGATATCGCAGTGAAATCTGGTTATTCCAAATGGTATTTGCAGAAATTATTTGCCCGTTATCATAACGAAACGCTGGCCCGTTATATCCGTAAAAAGAAACTGGCATGTTGTGTCAGCGAGCTGAAATACAGCAATGCACCGATTATCAGCCTGGCAGTAAAATACCATTTTGAAAGCCAGCAATCGTTCACACGCTCTTTTAAGCAAGTGATGGGTTGCACCCCGCTCTACTGCCGTAAGCGTCAGCTGGGGAGTGAAGCCCAGCAGCAACTGAAAGAAAGCGCTGACCCATGCGTGATTTGCCGAAAGCATGAATTTAACAGCAGCGAGAAATTGAAAGAGGTGAGAACGCCAACGCTGCGCTCGGGTCAATTTCCCTCACGCATTGATTGTGTGATGCGTTAATAAACCACGGAACTATTTTTCTTCGCACAATATTAATCACAACGGATGGTTGGCCATCCGTTGATAAGATTAGCAATCATTTACGCAAAATATTCGCATCGCTGGCAACCTGCCAAACGTCATTCAGCGGATGATATAAGCCATAATATGCCCAAGGCATATTTAGACAATATGTTGATTTACAGGCTATTGCTTCAAATCCGACCGCGAAATGTTTTCCGATACTGTAATGGAGAAGTATTCAAATTCTTTTTAAAGTGTCGTCTTAACATCAACGGCGAAGAGAACCCGGCTTTTTCAGCAATCAGTTCAATCGGCTGATCGGTTTTTTCCAGGAATCGCTGCGCCAGCGCCAGTCGCTGATCCATTAACCAATCACTGAAACAACTGCCGGTGGTCTGGTTGAAACGGCGCGTAAAGCTACGGCGGCTCATCAGCGCCCTCTCCGCTAGCTGCTCCAGCGTCAGTGACTGCTGCAAATTCTCCGTTGCCCAACTGAGTGCCGACATAAAGCGATCGTTGCCCGCTGAGTGATACACCGGTTGCTCAATATATTGCGCCTGGCCACCCTGCCGATGCGGCGGCACCACCAGCATGCGCGCCACATTGTTAGCGACATCCACCCCGCACTGCTCACGTACCAGATGCAGGCAGCAATCAATGCTCGCCGCAGTGCCTGCCGAGGTCACAATCTGCCCTTCATCGATATACAGCACGTCGCGATCAATCGTTACATCAGGATAGAGCCGTTCAAAATCGCTCATCCAGCGCCAGTGCGTGGTGGCGCGCTGCTGTTGCAGCAATCCCGCCGCTCCCAGCACAAAGGCGCCCAGACACAAGCCCACAATCTGTGCACCGCGCTCTGCAGCCTGCTGTAACGCTGTAATCAGCGCCGCCGGCGGAGCCACCGCGGGATCGCTCCAGCTCGGCACCACCACCATATCGGCCTGTTTCAATTCCTCCAGCCCATGTTCCGCCACAATTGAAAAACCGCTATTGGTTTTCAACAGGCCGGGATGGGTCGCGCAGATCATCAGCTGGTAGAACGGGGTGCCATCGTCGTTTTCCGCTTTTTCGAACACCGCGCAGGGCACTGACAGGTGAAACGGAATGATGTCGTCAAATACCACCACACCCACTTTGATTGGCGCATGGGTATGTGCGGTTTTTGGCGCAAAGTGAACGTTTTTTGTCATCCGCCGTACTCCTTCACTGTGGGTTTAATCGCCATACTGCTGAGCATCGGAGGTCAGCCTGACCTCTGGCATTCGCTCACTAACAAAGGATTATCATCGATGAAAAGCATGATTGCTTCAGGAACTTTAGCGCTGGCGATGGCCATTTCCGGCAATGCATTTGCGGAAGACCGTCAGGCCAGTCAGGCACCGACAATTCGCACCATGAGTGGCGCAACGCCCACCACCCAACTCACGGCCAAACAAACGGCGGTGATCGTCATTGATATTCAGAATGAATACTTCCCAGGCGGCAAGATGCCGATCCCAGAGGGTATGCAAGCCCTGCAAAACAGCAAACGTATTGTGGAACATGCCCACAGAAATGGGATGCCCGTCTTCTTTGTACAGCATCTTGGCGCAGCAGATGGCCCGCTGTTCGCTAAAGGCAGTCGCTTTGCTGATTTCCACAAGGATTTACAGCCGGGTAAAAATGACCGCGTCATTACCAAAGCCACCCCCAGCTCCTTCGTCGGTACTGACCTGCAGCAGCAACTGGATGCGCTCGGCATTAAACAGCTGATTGTGGCTGGCCTGATGACCCATATGTGTGTGTCATCCACCGCACGCGATGCTGTGCCGCTCGGCTATGCGGTGATCATTCCGGAAGATGCCACCGCCACGCGCGATCTGGCAACCTGGAATAATAAAGTGGTTGATCACAAGGTGCTGCAGCAGAGCGCACTGGCGGGTGTTGCCGATGTGTTTGCCGAGATTAAAACCACCGACGAGGTGCTCGCGCTGCCGCTGCATTAATCACTGCACCGCTTTACCCGGTAATAATTTTTCAGACATCACCTTGCGGCAGGAAAGCGCTTCCTGCCGCGCCTGCTGCTGCTGTTCCGGCGACAAATCCTGCCACACTGTTTGCAGATGTTCTGCCAGACCCGACTGGAAATGGATTTTCTGCAGCGCGTAATCGGAGTTACTGCCTTCAATGATCTGCTGCATCGCCTGCGGTGAATTATCCCGCCCGTCATGCGTCAGGGTGCAGAACATGGCGATGTAATAGCCTTTGTCTTCATCGCTATAGTGCGGCATCAGCCACCAGACAGCCGCGCTGATGACGATAAGCACGGGCAGAAGGAATTTAAGTTTGAACATAGAATCATGGGCCAGTGAGAAAAAACGCGGTGATCTTAACAGATTCAGCGGTCAACAGCCCTTAAACACCCGCTTCAACGGCAACACGCATTCATGCCATCTGCGTATTCTCTTAAAGTGACGTTTTCAGCGTTTATTTATTGAGCGGTTCGGCGCTGTTTGTTAATTTTGAGCCACTTTTTGCGCCATTAGCGCTTCATCGTGTCCGCTGTCACAGGGCCAGTTTTTTGCCGTAAAGCGGCAAAGCTGGGATAGCGGCCGAGCGGGTTACAGGAATGTTCATGTCCAACCATAAACTTAAAATGCATTTAATTTCGCTGGCATTGCTGGCGGAAAAAAAACTGACCACACGCAAGCGTCTTCCCGCCTATAACGCTTCAGCCGAGCAAGATATTAACCTGCAGACTCGTGCAAATCCGCCTGCACCGATTCCACGTCAGATTTGGATGTACTGGGAAAGTGAAAAGCTCCCGGCTGAAGTCCAGATTTTTGTCGATAAGATTGCCCGTGAAAACCCAGGTTATGCACTGACGGTGATCAACAATTTCAATCTGCACGAGTATTTACCAGACCTGAAATTTGTCCACGCGGGGATGCGGGCTTCGCATAAAAGCGATGTGATTCGACTGGAGTTGCTGCACCGTTATGGCGGAATCTGGATGGATGCCACCATTATCCTCAATCGCAGCCTCGACGAGCTATTAGCAGTCAACGCAGATGAACGTTATGACCTGGTGGCTTTTTATCGCGAGGAATCCACCCGCGACCGCGCCTATCCGGTGATGGAGTCCTGGTTCCTGGCGGCACCGAAAAACAATGCCTTTATTGGCCGCTGGCTGCACTGCTTCCGCCCGATTGTGGAGTTAGGCTCCGAAGCCTTCTTCCAGCAATTGCTGGCATTGCCGAACTACGACACGATTTTGCAGGGCATTAAGACGCCGGACTATCTGGTGGTGTATATCGCTCAGCAGCAGGCGCTGAGGGAAGAGAATCACTACAACTTCTACTTGCGTAGAGCGGAAGCCGGTGCGTTGTTATATCAAACTCTGAGCGGCTGGCGTCCGGTGAAACTGAGCCGCATGCTGATGGTGGATGCTTTACCTGAGATTTTGCCGCCGGTGTATAAACTCACCAGCTTCGACCGCAAATATATCGCGACGCATCTGAAATATGGTGTGGTGAACAGCGATAGCCTGCTGGGGCAAGTGTTGCTGCACGACCAGCCGAAAACCCTGACACCCGCCGCGGCGCTGGCTGGCAAAGCCGCACAATAACTCCAGGTGCGCATCAATGCGCACCCAACGAAAAAACGCGCATTAGGGATATTGCGGGGCCTTATACCGATCCAGGCATTAACGATTTAGTATGGCCATTACACCGATCTATGCATTAACGCTTAGCATGGCCATTGAGCCGATCCGCGTATTTGGGTTGTCGTGTAGCCATTATGCAGATCTTCGCATTAGCGCTGTAGTGTCGCCATTCATGGCGACCGGATAACTTACAGCGCCTGCGCGCAAGCCCAGGCTGAACTCCACGCCCACTGAAAGTTATATCCGCCGAGCCAGCCGGTGACATCCACTACTTCGCCAATAAAGTACAAACCGGGTACATCGCGCGCTTCCATGGTTTTGGAAGAGAGCTGCGTGGTATCGACGCCGCCCATCGTCACTTCGGCAGTGCGATAACCTTCGGTGCCATTCGGCTGCACGCGCCACTGATGCAACGTGGTGACTAACTCGGCCTGCTGCTTGCTGTTGAGCTGCTTCAGCGTCACATCCGGGATCTGCTTCAGCTCCTGCAATACTTCCACCAGACGCTTCGGCAGGATTTTCGCCAGGCTGTTTTTCAGGCTGAGGTTCGGATGCGCCTCGCGCTGCACGTTGATGAAATCTTCCAGCGAGGTTTCCGGTGACAGATTGATGGTGACAAACTCACCCGGCTGCCAGTAGCTGGAGATTTGTAGTACCGCCGGGCCCGACAAGCCGCGATGGGTAAACAGCATCGCTTCTTTGAACAGCGTGCCATCCTGCGCGGTGATGGTGGTGGGCAGTGCCACACCCGACAGCGTGTTTAACTGCTCCAGCAGCGGTTTGTGCAAAGTGAAAGGCACCAGCGCAGCACGCGTCGGGAAGACTTTCAAACCAAACTGCTCAGCCACTTTGTAGCCAAACGGCGTCGCGCCGAGCCCCGGCATTGATAAGCCACCGCTGGCGATGACCAATTTCTCAGCCTGCAACTCAGAGCCATTCAGCCGCAGCGTGTAGCCGTTTTCATCCCGCGTCACGCTCAGCACTTCACTGCGCAAACGCACGGTGACCTGCCCGTCTTCGCACTCTTTTAATAGCAGATCAACAATTTGCTGCGCCGACTCATCGCAGAACAGCTGTCCGAGGGTTTTCTCGTGATAGGCAATTTTATGGCGATTGACCAGATCGATGAAGTCCCACTGGGTATAACGCGCCAGTGCCGACTTACTGAAATGCGGGTTGTGCGAGAGGTACGCCGCCGGTTCGGTGTACATATTGGTGAAGTTGCAGCGGCCGCCGCCGGACATCAGGATTTTACGTCCCGCTTTTTTGCCGTTATCCAGCAACAGCACCCGACGACCCAACTGCCCTGCCTGCGCCGCACAGAACATGCCGGCAGCGCCTGCACCTATTACGATAACGTCAAACTTGTCCACAGCGCTTTATCCACTCAATTGAAAGGCGGTGATTGTAGAGATCTGCGGCATTTCGCGCCAGCGTCAAAAAAATGCCGTAAATGTGTCATATTGTAACTCGCTTATTTTTCAGCCTTTTTGTCCAATTAAGTCATTCAAATGGCAAATTTAAGACAAAAAAGGACTATATTTTCCTTTCACATCATGCGGGTTGTCGCAGATAATGCGCCGCGTTCATGTCCTCCAAAAAATGGCGTAACGTTTATGCTACATCTGTTCGCTGGTCTTGACCTCAGTACCGGCCTGTTTTTGGTATTAGCTCTGCTGTTTGTATTGTTCTATGAGGCAATCAACGGTTTCCATGACACTGCTAACGCAGTCGCTACAGTCATTTATACCCGTGCGATGCGGGCGCAATTGGCGGTTGTGATGGCGGGTGTTTTCAACTTCTTAGGCGTTTTGCTGGGCGGTTTAAGCGTGGCCTATGCCATCGTGCATATGCTGCCAACAGATTTGCTGTTAAATGTCGGTTCCGCGCACGGCCTCGCCATGGTGTTCTCCATGCTGCTGGCTGCGATTATCTGGAATCTTGGCACCTGGTATCTGGGTTTGCCTGCCTCCAGTTCTCACACCTTGATCGGTGCTATTATCGGTATTGGTCTCACCAATGCACTGATGACCGGCACCTCGGTGGTTGATGCGCTCAACCTGCCGAAAGTCATCAATATTTTCCTGTCACTGATTCTATCGCCTATCGTCGGCCTGGTGATTGCGGGTACGCTCATCTTTATCTTGCGCCGTTACTGGAGCAACACCCCTAAGCGCGCACGCATTCATATGACGCCAGCTGACCGTGAAAAGATCGATGGCAAGAAAAAGCCGCCGTTCTGGACGCGTACTGCTTTGATCGTTTCGGCGATTGGCGTGAGCTATTCCCACGGTGCTAACGATGGTCAGAAAGGCATTGGCCTGATTATGTTAGTGCTGATTGGTGTGGCACCCGCTGGCTTCGTGGTTAACATGAACGCCTCGGGCTATGACATCACGCGTACGCGTGATGCGGTCAATCATCTGGAGCAGTATTACCAGCAGCACAGCGATTCACTCACCCATATCATCCAGATGGCACCGCCTGCGGTACCTTCACCGGAAGAAGCCGTGGGCGGTCCGCATGAGTTCCATTGCGACAGCAGCCGTGCGCTGCAGGCCATTGACCGTGCGCAGGTGCTGCTGACTAATCTGAACAGCTATGACCAACTGACCGTTGATCAGCGCAGCCAGATGCGTCGCCTGCTGATGTGCGTCTCGGACACGGCCGATAAAGCCGCGAAACTGCCAGAGACTACTCCGGACGATAAGCGCTTCCTCAACAAGCTGAAGGGCGATCTGCTGGGCACCGTAGAGTACGCACCGATTTGGATCATCATGGCCGTAGCGTTAGCTCTGGGCATCGGTACCATGATTGGCTGGCGTCGTGTGGCGACCACCATCGGCGAGAAGATCGGTAAGAAAGGCATGACCTACGCACAGGGCATGTCTGCGCAGGTCACCGCTGCGGTGTCGATTGGCGTTGCCAGCTACACCGGTATGCCAGTGTCGACCACGCATATCCTGTCATCGTCCGTTGCCGGTACCATGCTGGTGGATGGCGGTGGATTGCAGAGCCGCACCATCAAGAATATCGCCATGGCGTGGGTGTTCACCCTGCCGGTGTGTATTGTGCTGTCAGGTTCGCTGTACTGGATCGCGCTGAAAATTATCTAAGCCATTAGCGGCAAACAAGAGGGCGACTGTTTATCACAGGTCGCCCTTTTTTATTGCCGCTGTTTAATGCCAGATCGCCAGACCAATCAAGCTCACCACCACCAGAAAACAGAGCCCACTGGTCAAGACAAACTGCCTGCGCACGCGTTCGCAGCGGCGAATAAATTCGTCGTCGTGATGATCGCGATAGCGTTTATCCCAGATATAACGCACCAGCCGCACCTGCTTGCTCGGCTGACCATGAGACGTGAAGAAACCCGCCCCATCCACATATTGATACAGCAGCGGATCGCAACCGCGCAGCACAGCCAATAGCGAGCGCAAAGAAGAGAAGTAGCGCGCCATATTCACCAGACAAACCACACACAGAGCCCAAAAAAGCGCGATAGTGCTGATCATGTTCCCCTCCCAGCTGGAGCCGTAATGACGTCGAAGGCAGCGGGGAAATGCTGTAGACGCCCCACGGGAAATTAACCAGCCACAGATGAATCGAATTGCATTGTTGTTATGCGAACCCGAGCGCGTCACCCAGACGGCAGTGGCACTCATTTTCAGTGTAGGAGATCTGTTCAATTTTTTTCCAGCGATGATTTTCGTTCACCGCGAGTGAAAATCGCGATAGCGCTTGATCTTCCTCACAAGCGAGCCGTGGATTGCAGCATTTGTTAACAACTCTGGCTATACTCAGGACATAACAACAGAACGCCTGCAGGGCATAAATTGTGGTTGGTGGCGCTTCATCGCTGTTTCGCGCAAAGGATTTCGCTCGCCGAGCGGCGGGAATTCAGGTAGCCCCAGAATCTTGAGAAGGAGTTTTATCATGGCTTATAAACACATCCTGATTGCAGTAGACCTTTCCCCGGAAAGCCAGTTACTGGTTGATAAAGCCGTTTCGCTGGCCCGTCCTTACGATGCAAAAATCTCGCTGATCCACGTTGATGTGAATTACTCAGACCTCTACACCGGGCTGATTGATGTCAATCTGGGCGACATGCAGAAACGCATTTCTGAAGAGACGCACACTGCGCTGAAAGAGCTTTCCACCAATGCCGGTTACCCGATCAGTGAAACCCTGAGCGGTAGCGGCGATCTCGGCCAGGTGCTGGTAGATGCGATTAAGAAATATGATGTGGATTTGGTGGTCTGCGGCCACCACCAGGATTTCTGGAGCAAGCTGATGTCATCAGCGCGCCAGCTGATCAACACCGTACATATCGATATGTTGATTGTGCCGCTGCGTGACGAAGACGACGAATAACAGCAGGGCCAGCTTAGCTGGCCCTGTTTTTTTAAACCAATGGTGGGTAGATATCAAAGCGATGGCTTTTAGTCACCACCGCCGATTGCGTTGCCACACCGGCTAACGGCGGCGCGTAATCCGGTCGTTTCACCACAATGCGTTTCTTCGCCAGACGGCGCGCCGGTTCCAGCAGCGCATCGGCATCCTCATCGGGTCCCACCAGCGACTGAAACACGCGCATCTCCTTCTTCACCATCGCGCTCTTTTGACGATGGGGATACATCGGATCGAGGTACACCACATCCGGCGCGGGCGTGATGTCACTCAATGCCTGCTGACTCACCACATGCAGCAGCGTCAGACGCTCACGCAGCCAGCCACCGATTTCCGCATCGGCATAACCGCGGCGCAAACCATCATCGAGCAAAGCCGCGACCACCGGATGACGTTCCAGCATCCGCACCCGACAGCCTAATGCCGCCAGCACAAAAGCATCGCGCCCCAGTCCCGCCGTCGCGTCGATCACATCCGGCAGATAGCCGCCTTTGATGCCCACGGCTTTCGCCACCGCCTCGCCGCGACCACCGCCAAACTTGCGGCGATGCGCCATCGCGCCAGTGACAAAATCCACAAAGATGCCGCCCAGTTTTGGCTCATCCAGCTTGCGCAGCTCAAGGCGCTCCGGCGTCAGCACCAGCGCCATCAGCGCCTGATCGTCATGCTGTAAACCCCAGCGCTGCGCCAGATGTAATAAGGCGCCGTCTCCGGCGCCTGATTCATCGATTAAACCGATATTCACAAGCAGGCTTATCCCTGAATTCCGTAGTGTTCCAGCATCGCATCCAGCTGCGGTTCACGGCCACGGAAGCGTTTGAACAGCTCCATTGGCTCTTCAGAACCGCCGCGCGTCAGGATGTTGTCGAGGAACGACTGACCGGTTTCACGGTTGAAGATACCCTCTTCTTCAAAGCGTGAGTAAGCATCCGCCGCCAGTACATCGGCCCACAGATAGCTGTAGTAGCCTGCTGCATAACCACCGGCAAACACATGGCTAAATGCATGCGGGAAACGACCCCACTCTGGGCTTGGCACCACGGCAACCTGCTTCTTCACTTCACGCAGGGTTTCGAGGATCTGCGCGCCTTTTTCCGGATTGAATTCGGTGTGCATGCGGAAGTCGAACAGGCCAAACTCCAGCTGACGCAGGATAAACAGCGCCGCCTGATAGTTCTTCGCCGCCAGCATCTTATCCAGCAGATCTTTCGGCAGCGGTTCGCCGGTCTCGTAGTGGCCGGAGATAAACGCCAGCGCATCCGGCTCCCAGCACCAGTTTTCCATAAACTGGCTCGGCAGCTCGACTGCATCCCATGGCACACCGCTGATACCCGACACGCCCGGCGCTTCGATGCGCGTCAGCATGTGGTGCAGGCCGTGACCAAATTCGTGGAACAGCGTGGTGACTTCATCGTGGGTAAACAGCGCAGGCTTGCCCTGTACCGGACGATTGAAGTTACAGGTAAGGTACGCCACCGGCTTCTGCAGGCTGCCATCAGCTTTACGCATCTGACCGACGCAATCGTCCATCCAGGCACCGCCACGTTTGTGTTCACGCGCATACAGATCGAGGTAGAAACTGCCGCGCAGCTCACCGCTTTCATCAAACAGGTCGAAGAAACGCACGTCTGGATGGTACACATCCACGTCTTTACGCTCTTTCGCGGTGATACCGTAAATGCGTTTCACCACTTCAAACAGGCCGCTCACCGCGCGCTCTTCCGGGAAGTATGGACGCAGCTGCTCATCGCTGATGGTATAGAGATGCTGTTTCTGCTTCTCGCCGTAATAGGTGAGATCCCACGGATTCATCTCATCAACGCCATGCTCTTTTTTGGCGAAGGCGCGCAGTTGCGCTAACTCTTTCTCACCCTGCGGGCGGGCACGTTTGGCAAGGTCGGTCAGGAAGTCGATCACCTGAGCCGGGTTCTCAGCCATTTTGGTCGCCAGTGATTTGTGTGCGAAGGAGTCAAAGCCCAGCAGCTGTGCCAGCTCGTGACGCAGCGCCAGCTCTTCGGCCATGATTGGGCCGTTATCCCATTTGCCGGCATTCGGGCCCTGCTCAGAAGCACGCGTTGAATAGGCGCGATACATCTCTTCGCGCAGCGCGGCGTTATCGCAATAGGTCATGACGGGCAGATAGCTTGGGATATCCAGCGTCAGCAGCCAGCCTTCTTGTTCTTTGGCTTCGGCCTGCGCTTTGGCCGCAGCCAGCGCGCTTTCTGGCATGCCCGCCAGATCGGCTTCATCGGTGATCAACTTGCTCCAGCCCATGGTGGCGTCGAGCACGTTGTTGCTGTAGGTCGAACCCAGTTCAGACAGGCGCGCGGCGATTTCGCCATAGCGCTTCTGCTTCTCTTTATCGAGGCCGATACCAGAGAGTTCGAAATCACGCAGTGCGTTATCTACGGCTTTCTTCTGCGCAAGATCCAGCGCGGCATAGCTGTCGCCCTGCTTCAAATCACGATAAGCCTGATACAGGCCTTCGTTTTGTCCCACCCAGGTGCTGTATTCCGACAGCAGCGGCAGCGTCTGCTCATACGCTTCACGCAGTTCCGGGCTGTTCTTCACTGAGTTGAGATGGCTCACCGGCGAGAAAATACGGCTCAGACGGTCATCCACTTCCGCCAGTGGCTGCACTAAATTGTCCCAAGTGTAAGGTGCACCCTGTGCCACAACGCGTTCAACTTCAGCGCGACAGTTGTTCAGCGCTTCAGTCACAGCGGGAACCACATGCTCAGGTTTAATCGCGGAAAACGGCGGTAGCGTATAAGGGGTGAGTAACGGATTGGTCATAAGCGCAGTCCTTTCTTCATGGAGTGGGGGTGGCGCGCAATGGCGCGACGCAATCTTTCTAACATGCGGTCAGTGAACGTGAAAATCAATGCTACTGAGAATGGACCCGTAAAGAAAAAAGCGCGAGCGCCGAAACGTCAGCAATTTTTACGCAGCGCGGCTATAATCGCGCCACACACGATGTTTTTATCTCCTTTGATCCAACCGCGGACCCCTCTTTTTTATGCTGAGTTATCGCCACAGTTTTCATGCCGGCAACCATGCCGACGTGCTCAAACATACCGTTGAAAGCCTGATCCTCACCGCACTGATGGAGAAGGAAAAACCTTTCCTCTATCTGGATACCCACGCCGGTGCCGGACGTTACCAGCTGAGCGGAGAGCACGCCGAGCGTACCGGTGAATATCTGGAAGGCATTGGCCGCATCTGGCAGCAGCCAGACGCGCCAGAACTGCTGAAGCCGTATCTGACGGCCGTTCGCAACCTCAACCCGCATGGCACGCTGCGCTATTATCCGGGTTCGCCGTTGATCGCCCGCTATTTGCTGCGTGAAGAAGACAAACTGGAGCTGACCGAACTGCACTCCAGCGACTACCCGCTGTTGCGTAATGAGTTCAGCAAAGATGACCGAGCGCGTGTAGCACGTGGCGACGGTTATCAGCAGTTGAAAGCCAAACTGCCACCGCTGAGCCGTCGCGGTTTGATTCTGATCGATCCGCCGTATGAAATGAAAAGCGATTATCAGGATGTGGTGAAAGGCATTCAGGAAGGTCACAAGCGCTTCGCCACTGGCGTATTCGCACTGTGGTATCCGGTGGTGATGCGTCAGCAAATCAAACACATGGTGAAAGATTTGCAGGCAACTAATATCCGCAACATCCTGCAGATCGAACTGGCGGTGCGTCCGGACAGCGATCAGCGCGGCATGACCGCCTCAGGCATGATCGTGATTAACCCACCGTGGAAGTTGAAAGCGCAGATGGAAGAGCTGCTGCCATGGCTGCACCAGAAGCTGGTTCCAGCGGGCACCGGTCACTACAGCGTGACGCAGATCGTTCCAGAATAACGTGCTTGTAAGGTGCGGCTCCTGGGCCGCCCTTTGCCGTTGCCCTGCTAAGGACACTATTTATGTGGATCATTCTGGCTGGCGCACTCACAGTGCTCTCGCCTGCCAAACGTCTTGCCGTATTGCTGCTGTTACTGGCCACGCTAATGGGCCTGTTTCAGGATGTGCTGGACTGGCCTGCCCTCGCCATTCTCGGTGCGATTGCTTTGCTGGCGTGGGTACGGGTGGAAAATCCCACCAACCGCGCGGTGCTGCTGATCAGCGAGGCCCTGCTGGTGCTCATCGCCGGCGGCCTGTTCCTGCATTTGCTGCCCGGCTTTAACAACCCGCGCCAGATCGAGGAAATGCAGGTTGGCCCCAACAGCCAGCCTTTTAGCTTCTATTACAACTTCGATAAAGCGCTGATTCCGTTTGTGCTGCTGGCCGCGCTGCCCACGCTGTTCCGTGCGCAAAAGTTTCCCGCACCGCACAAGATTCTCTGGCTGCTGCTGTTAGCGGCGATCCCGCTGCTGCTGTATGTCGCGGTGCAGTTGGGTGGGCTGGCGATTGAGCCTCACTGGCCGGACTGGCTCGGCAGCTTCATGCTGGCAAACCTGTTCTTTGTCTCGCTGGCCGAAGAAGCCTTTTTCCGTGGCTATGTGCAACAGCGCCTGCGCCAGAAAATCGGTGGTGTGGCAGCGCTGTTGATCACCGCACTGCTGTTTGGTCTGGCGCACTTCCCTGGCGGCATGATGCTGGTTGCCTTCGCCACGCTGGCGGGTCTGATTTACGGTCTGGCATGGCACTGGAGTGGACGCGTGTGGGTCGCCACCGGCGTCCATTTCCTGTTCAACATGACGCACCTGCTGTTCTTCACCTATCCGGCGTTACAGCACTAAATCTCGAACACCGCGAAATCTCGTGCCAGCTCGGTAGCCGCAAACACCGACTGGCACTCCGCCAGCAATCTTTCCCTATCACTCGACAAATACCGCGAACTGAAGTGCGTGGCGATCATGCGTTTCGCGCCTGCCAGTTTTGCCACTTCGGCCGCCTGAATCGTGGTGGAGTGGCCGCGACCGTTGGATTTTTCGGCCATCGCGGCTTCCAGCGTGGTTTCATGCACCATCACATCCACATTTGCCGCCAGCTCAAGCGCCACTTCCGTCGGGCCGGTATCGCCGAATATGGCGATCACTTTGCCTTTGGTCGCCGGGCCGAGATACTCCGCGCCGTCAATCTCGCGCCCGTCCTCTAGCCGGATGCGTTTACCCTCTTTCAAATCCTGATACCACGGCCCGCGCGGCACCCCTTCCGCTTTCAGACGCGGTGCATCGAGGAAGCCAGGTTTGTCATGCTGTTCGATGCGATAGCCATAGCACTCAACCACGTGATTCATCGGATAGGCGATGACGCGGAACTCGCCATCATCCAGCACTTCGCCCGCTTCAATTTCGACGATCTCTAGCGGGAAGCCGGTGTAAGAACCACTAAGACTGAGCGCCGTCTCGACAAACTGTTTGATGCCTTTCGGACCGTAAATCGTCATCGGCTCCAGCAGCCCGGCCATTGAACGGCTGGTAAGCAAACCTGGCAGACCGAAGATGTGGTCGCCGTGCAGATGGGTAATGAAGATTTTTTCCAGCTTGCTCGGCTTGAGCGCGGAGCGCATAAACTGGTGCTGCGTTGCTTCACCGCAGTCGAACAGCCAGGTGTCGCCTCGTTTCGACAACGTCAGCGCGATCGCCGTGACGTTACGTTGCAGGCTCGGCGCGCCCGCGCCGGTGCCGAGAAAAGTCAGGTGCATAATGTCTTCCATGTTAGCGGAACGTAGATTTAACCCTATCATAATCATAGGCTGAACCTTTGCGCCGCTTGCGCAACCAGCGTTACACTCTATGCCAATTTTCTTCCAACAGATGGACACAACGGATGACCAGACATTTTGACTACCTCGCCATCGGCGGCGGCAGCGGCGGTATCGCCTCGATTAACCGTGCGGCGATGCATGGCCAGAAGTGCGCGCTGATTGAAGCCAAAGAGTTGGGCGGCACCTGTGTCAACGTCGGCTGCGTACCGAAAAAAGTGATGTGGCACGCGGCGCAGATTGCCGAAGCCATCCACCTGTATGGCCCGGATTACGGTTTCGATACCACCGTGAACAATTTTGACTGGTCGGTGCTGGTGAAGAACCGCAGCGCCTATATCGATCGCATCCACACCTCGTACGACAACGTGCTGGGTAAAAACAACGTTGAAGTGATCAAAGGCTTCGCGCGCTTTATTGATGCCAACACCGTGGAAGTAAACGGCGAGACCATCACGGCCGATCACATCCTGATTGCCACCGGTGGCCGTCCAAGCCATCCGAAAGTACCAGGCGCGGAATACGGTATCGACTCTGACGGCTTCTTTGAGCTGGATGCGCTGCCGAAGCGTGTTGCGGTGGTCGGCGCAGGGTATATCGCTGTAGAGCTGGCCGGCGTGGTTAACGCCCTGGGTGCCGAAACCCATCTGTTTGTGCGTAAGCATGCGCCATTGCGCAGCTTCGATCCGTTGATTGTCGATACCCTGGTAGAAGTGATGCAGGCTGAAGGCCCAACGCTGCACACCGAATCGATCCCGAAAGCGGTGATCAAGAACGCTGACGGCAGCCTGACGCTGCAGTTGGAAAACGGCCATGAGCAAACCGTCGATTGTCTGGTGTGGGCGATCGGTCGCGAACCGGCCACCGACAATCTCAACCTGTCCGTAAGCGGCGTGGCGCTGAACGAGAAAGGCTATATCAACGTTGATAAGTTCCAAAACACCAACGTGAAAGGCATCTATGCAGTGGGCGATAACACCGGCGCGGTGGAACTGACCCCCGTCGCCGTGGCCGCCGGTCGTCGCCTCTCTGAGCGTCTGTTTAACAATAAACCGGACGAGCACCTGGATTACAGCAACGTGCCAACCGTGGTGTTTACCCATCCACCAATCGGTACGGTGGGTTTGACTGAACCGCAGGCGCGCGAGCAGTACGGCGACGATCAGGTGAAAGTGTACAAATCCTCCTTCACCGCGATGTATACCGCCGTCACCCAGCATCGCCAGCCGTGCCGCATGAAGCTGGTGTGCGTCGGTGCAGATGAGAAGATTGTCGGTATCCACGGTATCGGTAACGGTATGGATGAGATGCTGCAAGGCTTCGCAGTGGCACTGAAGATGGGCGCCACCAAGAAAGACTTCGACAACACCGTGGCGATTCACCCGACGGCGGCTGAAGAGTTTGTGACCATGCGATAAAAGTGTGTGGCCGCAGGTCACTCAGTTGACCTTCAGCCCACGCACACTGTAGCGGCGAGATTCTGTTTCGCCGCTACGCATCAGCACCGTTATGATGCATTTAAATTATTGCAGAGCACCGCGCGCAATATCCGCCAGATAAACGAATAAACTTCGCATAATATTCCCGTGCGCCGCATAAACGTCGGCACGCTGTTATTTCTCTCTGCCATTTCCTGCAAGATAAAATTTAATTTCTTCACTACTCAAGTTTACGCCGCCGGGATACTATTTATCTCTTTGCTGGCGCCCTTCGCGCTGGCATTTTTATGCGTTTTTTAAGGCAAGGGGAGCAGCATGTTTGTCGGTATTAAGCAGTGGGTTGAGGTTCAGGCAACCGCATGAATATCATCAGCATTATTATGTCTGCGGGCAAAGCCTCGGTAGATGTCGCGCTGTACACGCTTATTCCTATCATGGTGGTGATGTTATTCATCATGAAATATCTGGAAGTGAAAGGCGTGCTGGATTTTGTGGTACGTCATTCCACACCGTTATTAAAACCTTTAGGTATTACCGGGCTGGCGTTATTTGCGCTGATTCAGCTGAACTTCGTCAGTTTCGCTGCGCCGTTAGCGGCATTAGCGATTATGGAAAAGCGCGGCACCTCCGATCGCCATATGGCGGCGACGCTGGCGATGCTGTTTGCTATGGGGCAAGCCAACGCCTTTTATCCGCTGATCCCTGCCGGGCTCAACTGGAGCGCCGCAATACTGATCTCGATATGCGGCGGCGTGCTGGCAGCAGCGACCACCTATCATTTCTTTGCCCGCAAACTCTCCGACGCGTCACTGCTGAATGAAGATGAAACGGTGGCTAACAACGAAAGCAAAATGGGGCTGATTGCCATCATCAACAGCGCGGGCGCGGACGCGATTCGTCTGGCGCTGGGATCGCTGCCAATGCTGATTCTCTCGCTGTCGGTGGTGGGTATTTTGAAGGAGTCCGGCGGGATTGAGATGCTCACCCGACTGGTTTCCCCGCTGCTCGATAGATTCAACATCTCCGAGGTGTATATCCTGCCTGCGCTGACTAAATGCCTGGCGGGCGGCACCGCCTATTACGGCGTGGTGGCTGGGTTAGTGGAGAAAGGCGTGTACAGTGCGCACAACATCAATGCCTCGGCGGGTTGGTTGATTCAGACCTTTGATTTGCCGGGTATTGGTATCTTCCTTGGTCTGTCGAGTCGTTTCCCGCGCCTGTTCCGTTTCGCCGTGCCGGGCATCATCCTCGGCATCGCTCTGCGTGGTGTGGCACACGCCCTGATATTTTAATTAACGCTGGCGCTGAAACACTTATTCAGCGCCATTTTAAATAACACTATAATTCCCGCGTGTTATTTTAAATTACCCCTATTCATTTCATCGTTATTTTCATCAGTTGCATAGCCTTTAATTATCGTACTATTATCACCAGCATGGTTTTACACCAGACAATTAATCCTGATGAATTATCCGGTTAATTAAATCCTTAATTATATTGCAGGTAATATTCCTGTACGTCATCTATTGATACGCAGATAGGGTAGATCCATGAGCGGTAAACAAATAACGTGGAATGGCGGGTTACAACCTGAAGCCATCGAGATTCTGTCACAAGACGGCGGCATGATTGTAAGCCCCACCAAAGTGGGTTACATCATCATGACCTCCGATAAAGCCGGGCTGGAGCGTAAGTTTGAAGCCAAGCAGCGCAAGCGCAACAAGCCAGGCGTGGTGCTGTGTGGTTCGCTGGAACAACTGCGCTCTCTGGCTCAGCTGACACCGGAAATTGATCAGCTTTATCAGCAGCATTGGGATCAGGATATTTTGCTGGGCTGTATCTTACCGTGGCGCGACGATGCGCTGGCGCGTATTCCGGCTGATGGTTCAAAAGAGCTGATGATGGATGGCCGCCAGACCAGCTGCTTCGTGATTAAATTTGGTCGCCCAGGCGAAAATATCGCGAAAGCCCTGTGGGAAGATCACGGGAAATTCTCTTTCGCCAGTTCTGCGAATCCATCAGGTCAGGGTAACCGTGGATTGGTTGAAGGAATTGGCGAACGTATTGAATCGCGTGCCGATTTAATTATTGAAGCCAATGCTTACGTGAAATCTATTCAGCCCAACGACGAAAATAAAGTGCGCTACGAACAGGGCGTGATGGTGTCGATGGTGGGCAGTGAAGGTCGTTTGATCCCGCAGCAAAACGGCGAGCGTAAAATCACGCCGTGCCCGGTGTTGATCCGCAAAGGCCTTGATGTCGATAAAATCATGGCGCTGCTGTCAGACATCTTCCCGTCCTGGGATTATCGTCACGGCGATTACTACTGATGCAGAAAGCCTGTTTCCCGATGTGGGAAACAGGCAAACCCGCTACCACTCCACGGTGATTTTACCGAAGTGTCCCGCCGACTGCTGATGCTGGAAGGCCGCAGGCAGATCGCTCAGCGCCCCGTAACTGTCGCTGATCACCGGGCGAATACCGGTTTGCTCTAACGCGCGCACGAAGTCCTGCTGCTGACGACGATGGCCGACAATCAAGCCCTGAATGCGCGCCTGTTTCGCCATTAATAGCGCAGTGGGGATCACGCCTTCGAATCCGGTCAGCACGCCAATTAAGGCAATGTGGCCGCCCACGCGCACCGCTTCGATCGACTGCGCCATGGTGCCCGGCCCGCCCAGTTCAATCACCACATCTGCACCTTTGCCCTCAGTCAGTTGCTGAACCGCTTTACCCCATTCCGGCGTGCTGCGATAGTTGATGCCCGCATCGGCCCCCAATTCTTTGGCCCTGCCCAGCTTCTCATCAGAAGATGAAGTCACAATCACCCGCGCGCCCATCGCTTTGGCAATTTGTAATGCGGTAATCGACACGCCACCGGTGCCCAATGTGACGATGGTATCGCCCGCTTTGATTTGCGCATCGCCCACCAGTGCGCGCCATGCCGTCAGGCCAGATGTGGTAATGGTTGCCGCTTCCGCATGACGCCAGCCGCGCGGAGCCAGAGTGAAATGATGCGCCGGTCGCACCACCACTTCAGCGGCAAAACCGTCTGCACCATCACCCGGCGTGCGCGCAAAATTACCCACGCGCACAAACGGCAAGCCGTCCTGCCACTGCGGGAAGAAGCAGGAAACTACGTGGTCGCCAGGCTTGAAGTCAGTGACGCCTGCACCGACCTCTTCAACCACACCCGCACCGTCCGCCATCATAATGCGATCTTGCTCGGTGGGGATCGATCCGTTAGCCACCAGCAGATCGTGAAAGTTAAGTGAGGTGGCATGGATCGCCACGCGGATCTCTCCGGCACCCGGTTTTCCGGGATCGGGCAGATCCGCAAGCTGCAAATGTTCAATGCCGCCGGGTTGTTTCAGGATCATCGCTTTCATAACCACTTTCTCCTTAGCAAAACGCTCAATACACTGCATGCCGCTGCGAAACGTGCATGCCTTCTTTTGTGCGCTAAGTTTGGCAGCGATGCCGCTTCCCTGCCTGTTACTCCGTGCGGTTATGCGAACAGCTTTTACACATCCGCACGATAGGCTATCTCTTTTTGCGCGCGCAGTTCTGCCAGACGTCGTTCCAGCGCGGCTTCGATATTGTCATAAGCGGTGCTACCTAGCGCCAGACGCAGCGGCATGGCAGGTTGATCCAGTGTGGCAATCATCGCCGTGACAGATTTGGCGGCATCACCTTTGATCGCGAACTCGCCGGATAAAATGGCGCGACGTACTTCACCGGATGCGGTGTCATGATAAACCTCCAGCGCGTCGGCGATATCCAGTCCGGCACCAAAGTTGGTGGCGGTCGGGCCCGGCTCAACCAGCAGGAAATCGATACCAAAACTGGCGACTTCCTGGCGCACCGCTTCAACAAATCCTTCGATGCCCCATTTGCTGGCGTGATACAGGCTGAAGTTGGGATAAGCCACCTGCCCGCCTTCCGATGACACCTGCGCAATACGCCCGCCGCTCTGCTGGCGCAACAGTGGAATCACTGCACGAATCAGCTGGATTGAGCCGGTAAGATTGGTGGCGATCTGGCGATCAATCTGCGCGTCGCTCAGCTCTTCCGCCGCGCCAAACAGACCATAGGCCGCATTACTCACCACCACATCAACGCGTTCCACCAGGGCAAACGCTTTGCCGATAGCGGGCTCAATACTGGCGGTGTTCGCCAGATCTAACGCAATCACCTGCAGCTGTTCGCCGTATTGCCCCTGCAAATCCGCCATCGCTGCGGTGCGACGTACGCAGGCCAGTACGCGATCGCCGCGCGCCAGTAAATCTTCACTCATCAAACGACCCAGCCCGCTGCTGGCACCGGTAATTAACCAGGTTTTCATTTTCACGCCCTCCAGTTGAAAACCTGATGGTAGATCGCTTTACTGGTGGCTATCGTCTCCCTAATCGCGCATGACCCGGTGAGGAATTACCACCAATGAGAAGACCTTCCTGGCATGAACTGCAGGCCATCAAAACGCTGAGTGAACAGCGCAGCTTTCGGCGCGCCGCCGAGATGCTCGGCCTCAAGCGATCTTCACTCAGCCATCTGGTGAAAACGCTGGAGCATAATCTGGGCGTGCAGTTGTTTCAGCGCACCACTCGCAGCGTGTCACTCACCGAAGCAGGGCAGCAGCTGTTAGATCGTCTGGCTCCGCTGCTGAATGAGATGGATGAGGTGCTTAGCGAAGTTAGCGCCCGCCGCCAGCAGCATGCAGGCACCTTGCGCATCAGTGCCAGCGACGCGGCGATTGGGATTCTGCTGGAAAAGGTGGTGCCGGAATTTTGTGCGCAATACCCCAATATCCAGCTCGATTTTGCGGCTCAGGGTGAACTGGTGGATATCACTGCCGCCGGGTTCGATGCCGGTATTCGGTTATTGGAAGATGTGCCGCAGGATATGGTGGCGATTGCGCTGGGTGGCCCGCTGAATTTCATCACCGTGGCTTCACCAGCCTATCTCGCCGCACATGCACCGATTAAGCTGCCGCAGGATTTATTGCAGCAGCAGTGCATTCGCCATCGTCTGCCGAGTGGCAAACGCTATCGCTGGGAGTATGAAAAAGCGGGGAAACGCTATGAACTGGACGTGCCGGGCACGATCACCTTAGATAACAACGCGCTGATGACCCGCGCAGCCATCAGTGGATTAGGTATTGCCTATGTGCCGTCGCTTTACGCCGAAACGGCGCTGCAATCTGGTCAGTTAGTGGAGCTGCTCGCTGACTGGCGGGTGCAGTCGGCGGGAATGGCCCTGTGGTTCCCGCCGAACCAACATCAGTCAATGGCGCTGCGGCTGTTTATCGATGCGCTGAAAAACAGCCTGCCGCGCCAATCGTAACTTATGCCTGACGCTGTGGCGCTTTGTGCACCATGGTGTAAGCGTAATCCACGCCCATGCCGTAAGCGCCGCTGTGTTCGCGCACCAGATCCATCACCGCGTCGTAAGTCTCTTTACGTGACCAGTCGCGCTGGTACTCCAGCAGCACCTGCTGCCAGGTTACCGGCACTGCACCGGCTTGCACCATGCGCTGGATGGAGCGTTCGTGGGCATCAACGCTGGTGCCGCCTGAGGTATCGGTCACAACGTACACTTCAAAGCCCTCTTTCAGCGCCATCAGTGCCGGGAAGGTCAGACAGACTTCTGTCCACAGCGCAGAGATAATCAGCTTCTTACGACCGGTTTTCTTCACCGCTTCAACGAATTTGGCATCTTCCCATGAGTTCATCGAGGTGCGTTCAATCGGCTTCGATTCCGGGTGCACCGCCAGCAGTTCTGGCCAGATGTAGCCACTAAAGCTTTCGGTTTCTACAGAGGTATAAATCACCGGCACGTCGAAAACTTTGCCCGCTTTTGCCAGAGCGACGGTGTTATTTTTGAGCTGCTGGCGATCGATGTTCGCGACGCCGAAAGCCATCTGCGGCTGGTGGTCGATGAAGATCAGGGTTGAGTTCTGTGGGTCGAGCAGGTCGAGTTTAGACATGATGTATTCCTCTAAAGTGTTTTTAAATTTGTATGTTGTGCTGCTGAAATGAACTTTAGAGAAAGGGGCGATGAAGAGATAACGCAAAGAATTTTACAACTTGTTCAAAGTGTTTTTAGAAGACTGATTTACAAAGACAAATACACCTTTCACATGCAGTTTTTTGCCTAAAACCCGTTGAATTTCACATTGCTTCCGCTGCAACAGCGGGCGTAACCTGTGCCAACAAAATCATAAAAAACACCATCGCAAAATGATCGTACGTCCTCATCAACACTGGTTTCTCCGGCTGTTTGACTGGCACGGCTCGGTGCTGGTCAGCATTGTGTTTCGCCTGTCGCTTAACCTGCTGATGTCAGTGATCGCCGTTATCGGCTATCCGTGGTACTCCACCTTCGGCATTCACCTCACCACCGCGCCGTTCAGCCTGATTGGCGTTTCGATTGCTATCTTCCTCGGCTTCCGCAATAACGCCAGCTATGCGCGTTTTATTGAGGCACGCACGCTGTGGGGCAACATGCACATTACCCAGCGCTCGCTGTTACGGCAGATCAAGGGCATTCGTGATATCAGTGCCGAACAGGTGCAGGAATTTATCGGGCTGCAGCTGGCATTTAGCTGGGCGCTAAAACACCGTTTACGCCAAACCGATGCGCAGGCCGATCTGAGACGATTGCTGCCCGAAAAATGGCAGCGTGCGGTCGTGGGTAATCCGATGCCGACGTCGAAAACGCTGCTGTGCATGGGCGAATGGCTGGCACAGCGGCGTGATGAAGGTGTGGTGTCGGATATTGTCTGGCAGAGCATTGATGAAAATCTTAATCATCTGTCGGCCTATTTAGGAGGATGTGATCGCCTGGCCGGTACGCCGATTCCGTTCGCTTACAGCCTGATTTTGCATCGCACGGTGTATCTGTTCTGCACGCTGTTGCCGTTTGCGCTGGTGGCGGATTTGCATCTGATGACGCCGCTGGTGTCGGTGTTTATTTCTTACACCTTCCTGTCACTGGAATCACTGGCGGAAGAGCTGGAAGATCCGTTCGGCACCGCGCCCAATCATCTGCCGCTGGATGCGCTGTGCGTCAATATCGAACGTAATTTGAAGGCGATGAACAATGAGTTCCCGCTGCCAGAATCACGCCAGCCGGATAAGTATTTTAATTTGACGTAGCGCTGGCTAAGCCACATCGCACAGGCGACTGCAGGGCAAATCAATGCGCATTCCTGAACGCGCGGAATGCGCAATTTCCTGAATGGCGCATTTTGCGTACTCTCGCGCTTAGCTGTGCAGATCCAGCCAGCGCACATACGCCTGATCCCAGAGTGCGGCAGGTGTACCCGCTTTACCCAGACCAAAACCATGCCCACCGCTGCTTAACTCAATCAATTCCACCGGCACCTGCATACGACGGCAGGCATCGCGCATCATTTCGGTATTGTGCGGATTGGAGGTGTGATCGTCTTCTGCCTGGGCAAGGAACGTCGGCGGATACTGGCGCGTCACGTAATTCTGGACTGACCAATTTGCTTCCTGCGTCGGCGTGGCGTTATCGCCCACCATCATCAGATGCGTTTTGGTGTGCTGATAGGGCGCTTCAAGGGTGATCACCGGATAAATCAGGCCGACGCTGTCAGCCGTTGGGCGGATTTGGTCGAGCGGGTCCTGCGCGGGATAAGTGATGAAATCGGGGCGCGCGGCGGCCATGCCGAGCAGATGTCCACCAGCAGAGAAGCCAAGCAGATGCACTTTACTCTCCATGGAACGCACCAGACGAATGGCGCGCTGTGCATCCTGCAGCGGCGCGAGATTGCCCGCCTGCCACTTCTCACCCGGCAAACGATAGCTCAGCACATACACGGTGTAGCCATTGGCATTTAACCAGCGCGCCACCGGCCAGGCTTCACGACCCATGCCGATAAAGCGATAGCCACCGCCAGCCGCCACAATCACCGCTTCGCCGTTGGGATTTTCCGGGCGGAAACGCTGAATGGCCGGGGAAACGATGTTGGTCCAGGAGCCGTTCATACTGACTTTCAATAGCCCAGACGGCCCGCCGCCGCCCGGCGGATCGTCGGGCCACAATGGGATGATGTCATCGCGGGCAAACAGTTTGCCCGTGGTCATCGAAAGGACGGTTGCCCCGGTTGCTAGAAGAAAACCACGCCGTGTAAGTTTCATGCCCAGTAGCCAGTATTGAAAAATATGTCAGCCTTGTGGGCTGCGTCTCGTTATGTGATACGTGTCAACTTTCAACGCTGGCGATTATGTACGCATTTTGTACAAAAGATCCATAAAAAAACGCGCCAGAAAAGGCGCGTATTCTGGCGATAAAAACTTTTAATCCTGTTGCTGGAATTGGGTCATCACTGTTTGCTCGCACTGCTGCTGATTATGGCGCAGCTGCGTGCGTTCATCCTCGCCCAGTTCCAGCCAGGCGCTAATCACTTCCTGCGCGATTTCTTCATTAAATTCAGGCTTATCCACGGCGGATGAAGACTGGCTGCCAGCCAACTGCGACTTCATCTTCTCGGTGTAAGTATCCAGATCGCTGGTCTTTTTTTCCGTGCTCACCAGATGGCACAACTGGCTGGCATACACGTTCTCTTCGCTGGTGTTATCACCGTCGGCGGCGAAGACACTGGCGGAGAGCGAGAGCCCAACAAGGGCGATCATTATGGCTTTCATAACAGACTCCAGTAATTTCCAGAAAATCACTTTTGATGATGTTGCGCACGTGCCGCCTGACGGGCTGCACGCCAGTTTAACAACGGCGTCACCGTGATGCCGTGCAGCACGATGCTGCACACCACTAACGTCAACGCCATATCCACCATTTGCTCTGCCTGTGGGCCGCGCATACCGTGCACCCAGGCGTAAGCAATATAATTGATACTGCCGATGCCGCGAATCCCCAGCCAACCAATTAACAGGCGGCGCATCAACGGCATTTCGCAGCGCCAGGTGGTAATCCAAACGGCAAGCGGTCGCACTACCACAAACAGCAACAGCGCGAGGCCAATCCCGGTGAGATTCCAGTGCTGTGCTAGCGTAATCCCCAACACCACCATCATGCCGGCGGCCAGCAGGCGTTCGATGGTATCGCCAAACGACAATGCATCGCCGACCACCAACCCCATTGATTTGACCATACCGCTGCCACCGTGCGCCAGTCGTTGATTGGGATTGACGCGCGCTTCTGCCGGCAGGTATTGCTCCTCTTCTGACAACTCGTCTTGCGGATAGTGCTTCACCACACGCAGCTCAGCGCGACGTAACCCGACGCCTGCCGCAAAGGTGGCGAGGAAGCCGGAAGCGTCCAGCGACTGCGCCGCCGCGTAACTCAACGCGATGAGTGCCAGCGCGAGAAAATCATTGGGTGCAATATCCTGGTGCGCGCTGCGCAACTGGGTGGCGAGCTGACCAATCAAGCGGCCGAGCAGATAGCCAATGGCTAACCCGCCGCCGATGGCCCACAGTCCATCTTTTAGCGCCCATTCGCCCAGGTGACTGATGTCCAGCGTGTCGGACTGCATCAACAGCAACGCCAGCATCAACAGCGGCAGCGCCGATCCATCGTTCATCCCGGCTTCGCTGGAAAGCGCCACGCGTAATGCGTCATCATCGCGCGCATCGTTAACGGAAATCAGGCTGGCCAGCACCGGATCGGTCGGTGCCACAATCGCGCCAAATGCCAGCGACAGCGCCCAGTCAAAACCGGTAATCCAATGCACCAGCAGCGTCATGCCGCCCACGGTGAGCAGCATGGCAGGAAACGCCAGCCGTACCCCCACGCGCCAGGCATGGGCTGTCAGTGGCACGCGTAATTTAAGGCCAGTGATAAACAGCGATGCGGCCATGGCGATTTCGGTGAGATGGGCGGCAAGTTCGGCGTGCCCGAGGATGTCGAGTTGCAGCAGATTTAGCAGCCACGGGCCGCAGAGAATACCGGCAAACAGATAGAGCCCAAATGCGGTCACTGGCCCGCGGTGAATCCAACCGGAAGCCAGTGACATGAGAAGTAACAGACCACCGGTGGCGGCGGTCCAGGCCAGGAAGTTCATAACGCTCCGTTTTTAAATAACATTCTCCCTTAAGCCTGGCACAAGATACTCAATCAGTTTTTCAGATGGCGGCTCGCCAGACGGATCATCAAAGCAAGCGCAGCGGCGAGTGTGGAGAGTGCTACCACACCAGTCCAGCCAAAGTGTGCCAACGCCAGGCTACCTAAAGCTGCGCCGGTTGCCATGCCGATAAACACCACGGTGAACATCAGCGCGTTCAGACGGCTACGCGCTTCTGGCGCCAGGCTGTACACCAGCGTCTGATGCGCTACCAATGTGGCCTGCACACCCAAATCGAAACCGATGGTGCTGATGATAATCAGACCAATCTGTGCCGGAACAGGTAACAACGGCAGCAGGAACATCAGGGCAAACGACACCATCACCAGCGAAGCGCCATACTGAGTGACACGCGCTGGACCGATGCGGTCAGCAATACTGCCAGCCAGCGGGGCTGCCAGCGCACCCGCCGCACCGGCAAGGCCAAATGCTCCGGCGACCGCACTGTCAAAGTGGAAGCGTTGACTCAGCATCAGCGCTAGCGTTGACCAGAAGGCGCTGAAACCCACCGACAGCAATCCCTGCGCTATCGCCGCACGGCGCAGCGTCTGGTGATGCTGCCACAGATGCGCCAGCGACAGCAGCAGACGCGGATAACTCACTGAGGTGCCCGGCTTGAAGCGCGGTAACACGCGCCACAGCGCGAGGCTAATCAGCAGCACGGCCACCGCGGCCACCATATACATGGTGCGCCAGCCCAAATACTCCGCCACCACACCGCTCACCACGCGTGACAGCAAAATACCGACCAGCAAACCGGTCATCACCGTACCCACGGTTTTGCCGCGACTGCGCTCCGGAGCTAACGCCGCCGAAGCGGGGACGATATCCTGCGCCACGGTGGCGGTTAAACCGGTGACAAAGCTGGCAATCAGTAACGCATTGATGCCGCCCGAGAAGCCACACAGCAGCAGCGCGGCGACCAGCATCAGGCCTTTAATCAGAATAATGGTGCGGCGATCGTGGCGATCACCGAGCGGCGCCAGCAGCAGAATGCCCAGTGCGTATCCCGCTTGCGTCAGCATCGGCACCATCCCAACGCTGCCGATCCCGACGTTAAATTGTTTACTGATGATATCCAGCATCGGCTGGCTGTAGTAAATCGATGCCACGCTAAGCCCGGCACCTGCGGCTAGCGTAAAGACCAGCGGCGCTGGCAGTTTTTCAGCTGGCAATGCATTCGATTGCGAAATGGCTGACATAGTGGATTCCCCCGTGAAAGTGCGCTTATTAAAGCGCGTTGCCGCCATACGCGGTAGACTGCTCAAACACAGAACTGTTATGCATGGTGCGTATGAGCAACTCCTCCAGCGTTGACCGCATCGAATTGATGCAGACCTTTATTCGAATTGTCGAAAGTGGATCGTTATCAGCTGCTGCCGCGCAGTTGGGCACAACGCAACCCACCATCAGCCGACGATTGCAGGCGCTGGAGCAACGCCTGGGGCTGAAACTGATTTTGCGTACCACCCACGCGTTGAAACTCACCGATGATGGCGAACGTTGTTATGCGCAGGCGCGGCAGTTACTGGCGACCTGGCACGCGCTGGAGGATGAGCTGACTGGCTCTAATGAGGATCCGATTGGCACCCTGCGCGTACGTGCACCGCATGCGTTTGGTCAGGACCAGCTTATCGATCCACTGGTGGCGTATTTACAGCGCTACCCGCGTCTGACAGTGGAGTGGATGCTCAATGATCGCACGCCCGACTTTATCAGCGAAAACGTCGATTGCGCGATTCAGGTGGGTGCAGTGAACGATCCCTCGCTGGTAGCAATACTGCTGGCTGAAGTGCCGCGTTTTGTGGTTGCCGCTCCTTCACTGCTGGCGCAGCATGCGTCGATTGATGACGTCAGCCAACTCACCGAGCTACCGTGGCTGGCGCTGACCAGCTTTTACCGCAATGAGCTTGCACTACAGCGTTTGAGTGATGGCCAGCCGGTGAATCTGGCTATTGCGCCACGCCTCGCCAGCGACAGTTTGTACGCTATCCGCAAAGCGGTATTGGCGGGCATGGGTGCGGCGATTGTGTCGTCATGGGTGGTACAGGGGGATTTGGCGAAAGGGGATTTAATTCAGTTGGTGCCCGAGTGGCAAGCCCCGCCGCTGCCGGTATGGCTGACCTATCCGTGGGCCAGTTATTACCCTGCCAGGATGAGGCAGTTTTTCGCGATGATCAGGGAAGTGATGCCGAAGCTGGCAGGCACGCAGCCGGTGCGTTGAGGGTCCAGGGCGCCATAATGGCGCACCTGGCACACGAAATTACTTCTTCTCCACCTTCGACATATTATCCAGCCAGCCCATTACAAAGGCCGACAGCACAAAGGTCAGGTGGATAATCACGTACCACATCAACTTACTGTCATCGACATTGCGCGCGTCCATAAAGATACGCAGCAGGTGGATCGATGAAATCGCGACAATCGAAGCCGCGACTTTGTTCTTCAGCGAGCCAGAATCCATCTTGCCCAGCCAGCTCAGCTTCTCTTTGTTCTCATCAATATCCAGCTTGGAGACAAAGTTTTCGTAACCAGAAAGCATCACCATCACCAGCAATCCGCCGACTAGCGTCATGTCCACCAGCGACAGCAGCAGCAGAATCAGATCGTTCTCTGCGATAGCGAAAATATTCGGCAACAGGTGAAAAATTTCCTGGAAAAATTTAACGGTCAGCGCCAGCAGCCCCAGCGAAAGTCCAATGTAAACCGGTGCCAGCAACCAGCGCGATGAATACATCAGGTTCTCGATAAAACGTTCCATAATTTCCCATTAATCAACAGACAAGTGGCCGAGTATACCCGAACTTGTGTGAAGTTATTTCAGCGCTTCTTCAGAAATTTCAGGGGCTGCCGGTAGCGGCAGCGATAAGCGAAACGCCGCGCCGCCCTGTGGCCGATTTTCCGCCCAGATGCGCCCGCGATGGGATTCAATAATGGTTTTACTGATCGCCAGACCGAGCCCAACGCCCGGCACCGCCGATTCCTTATCGCCACGCGCAAACTTGTCGAAAATGCGCGTCATATTCTCCTCGGCGATTCCTGGACCGTTATCCCACACGGCAATTTCCAGCCGATCTTTGTCTCGCCAGGCGCGAATACCGTGCTGCGCGGCGTTACCCGCATATTTGAGGCTATTCTCGATCAGATTAGTAAACACGCGCTCAAGCATCGCGCTATCGCCTTTGATCAGCACCAATTCCGACGGCAGATCGAGCGTAAAATCATGCCCTTTAAGCGACGGCCCCATGCTGCTCAGCGCCCCGCCAATCACTTCATCCAGCGCTACCCACTCTTCGCGTAGATTAAGCCCGCCGGACTGAATGCGCGCCATATCCAGCATGTTGCTCACCAGCCGAATGGTGCTTAACGTCTGTTCACGAATCTGGTTCGCCTGGCCGACATATTTTGAGTTATCACCAGCCAGATCCAGCATCAGCATTTCGGCCTGACCAAACAGCACCGTCAGCGGCGTGCGCAGGTCATGCGACAGCGCAGACAGCAGCGCATTACGCAGCTGTTCGCGTTCGGCAGCGAGACGTGAAGCCGCTTCACTTTGCGACAGCGCCATGCGTTCCAGCGCGTTGGCAATCAGCACTGTGAAGGTTTCAACCAGACGCTGCTGTTCAGGGATCATCAGCTGGCGCAGGTTTTCTGGCTCCACCACCAATAACCCACGGCAGTGATTGCCGCTCTTCAAGGGCAGAATCTGGTACGGCACCGCAGGCAGCGTGTCGGTGCCCGCACCGGCCGGTTGCGCTTTGCTGTAACTCCATTTGGCAATGCCGAGATCCGGCGGCGTGCCGATGGTGCTGTCCCCCACCGCCTGCAACTCGCCCTGCTCATCCGGCAGCAGCAGTTGGCTACGCGCCTGCAAGGTGACATCAATCACCCGCTGGCTGGTGGCGGCGATATCCTGCGGCGTGAGGGCACTGCCGAGGGATTTTGCCATCTCATAGAGATGCCGCGCGCGCTGCTCGCGATAGCGCGCCACTTTGGCCTGATAGCGCACCCCGGCAGTGAGATTCCCGACGATTACCCCCACCGCCAGCATCACCGCGAAGGTCACCAGATACTGCAAATCCGATACCGCCACCGTGCCGGTCGGGGCGACAAAGAACAGGTCGAAGGCGAGGATGTTGATTACCGTGGCGAACACCGATGGCCAGCGCCCATAGCGCAGCGCCACCAGCACCACCGCAAGTAAATAGATCATCACACCGTTAGCCGGGTCAAACTCCACCAGCAGCCAGCGGCCGACAATCGTCACCAGAATGCACAGCGCAATGGCCATCAGGCAGCCGCGCAAGTGCAGCCGCCACTTTTCGCTGCTGACGCGCTGGCCGGTAAGCGGATGCGGCGCATCTCGTACCGGTTCATCCAGCGCCACCACCAGCAGGTCGAGATCTGGACCCAGTTGCCCTAATCGCTGGGCAAAACTGTCGCGCCGCCAACGCCGCTGCGGCTGACGACCGGTGACGATTTTGCCGAGGTTGTGCTCACGCGCATAACGCAGTACGGCGCGGGCTTCATCGGGATCGGACAAAGTGGCGGTTTCCGCACCCAGCTCTTGGGCCAGTTGCAGCGTGCGCAGAATGGCACGACGGCGCGCTTCCGGCAGGCGATTCAGACGCGGCGTTTCCACGTACACCGCGTGCCATTCGCTGCCGAGACGTGCGGCTAAACGCGCGGCGGTGCGCACCAGTTTTTCACTGCCGGTGTCGTCGCCGATGCACAGTAAGATGGCGTCACGCGTATGCCAGACTTTGTCGCGGCCCTGCTGATCGCGCCAGGCACGCATCTGGTCATCCACCCGATCAGCCGTGCGACGCAGTGCCAGTTCGCGCAGGGCAAACAGGTTGCCTTTGCGGAAGAAGTTTTCGATGGCGCGCTCAGCGCGATCGCCAACGTAGACTTTGCCCTCTTTCAGACGCTGACGCAGATCGTCCGGCGGCAGATCCACCAGTACGACTTCATCGGCGCTGTCGAAAAACGGATCGGGCACGGTCTCGCGTACCTGAATGCCGGTGATGCCGCCAACCACGTCGTTGAGGCTTTCCAGATGCTGCACGTTGACGGTGGTGATCACGTCGATGCCTGCTTCCAGCAGCTCTTCAATGTCCTGCCAGCGTTTGGGATGGCGCGAACCCTGCACGTTGGTGTGCGCCAGTTCGTCCATCAGGATCACCGCCGGATGGCGTGCCAGCGCCGCATCCAAATCAAACTCAGCGTGGCGTGAACGCCCGGTGGCACGACGCGGCAACACTGCCAGGCCGATAAGCAACGCTGCCGTCTCTTCCCGTTCATGGGTTTCTACCACGCCCGCCAGCACATCGAGGCCTTGCGTACGTAAGCGCTGTGCCTCCTGCAGCATGGCGAAGGTTTTCCCCACGCCCGCGCAGGCACCGAAGTAGATTTTCAGCTTACCGCGATGGCTGTCGCTGTGGTTGAGCAACAGCGCATCGGGATCGGGGCGGGTGATTTCGTCGTTCATCAGTTATCCGTCGTGAAAAGCGCGATAAATCGCGCTATCAATCAATTATCCCTGCAACGCATCCAGCGCCATATTCAGTTGCAGCACGTTCACCGTCTCTTCACCGATAAACGGCAGCAGCGGACGCTCGGTGTTGCGTGCAATCAGCGCTTCCACATCCTTCAGCGCCATATTGCGCGCTGCTGCGATACGTGGCGCCTGCCACAGTGCCGCTTCCGGTGAAATATCCGGATCAAGCCCACTTGCCGATGCGGTCACCAGTTCAACTGGCACCGCAGCCGGAGCCTGCGGATTGGCGGTGCGCAGGGCAGCCACGCGTTCGGCCACCGCTTTATCCAGTGCCGGATTGCTCGCCGCCAGATTGCTGCCGCTAGAGGCCAGGGCGTTGTAGGGTGCATCGCCGGTCGCCGATTGACGGCCCCAAAAATGGCCGGGCTGGGTAAACACCTGGCCAATGCGATCGGAACCGCGCTCCACGCCATCCTGCTCAATCAGCGAACCGTTGGCCTGCGACGGGAACCACCACTGCGCTAAGCCGGTGGTCAGCAGCGGATACACCGCGCCGGTTAACAACGTTAGCAGTATTAACAATACAATAGCCGGACGTAACTGACTCATTTCTCTTCTCCTTAAACCAGGCCAAACACCGTCAGCAGCAGGTCGATGGCTTTAATACCGATAAACGGCACCACTAATCCGCCGACACCGTAAATCCACAGGTTGCGACGCAGCAGCGCGGCGGCACTCATCGGACGGTAGCTCACGCCTTTTAGCGCCAGCGGGATGAGGAACACAATCACCAGCGCGTTGAATATCACCGCCGACAGAATCGCTGAGTTCGGTGAGTGCAGATGCATCACGTTCAGCATATTGAGCTGCGGATAGGTGGCCGCAAACGCCGCCGGGATAATGGCAAAGTACTTCGCCACATCATTGGCGATACTGAAGGTGGTCAGTGAACCGCGCGTCATCAGCATCTGTTTACCGATGTGCACTACTTCCAGCAGTTTGGTCGGGTTGGAGTCGAGATCGACCATGTTCCCGGCCTCTTTTGCCGCCTGCGTGCCCGAGTTCATCGCCACTGCCACGTCCGCCTGCGCCAGTGCAGGGGCGTCGTTGGTGCCGTCGCCGGTCATCGCCACTAAACGCCCTTCCGCCTGATACTGACGAATCAGCGCCAGCTTGGCTTCCGGAGTGGCTTCCGAAAGAAAATCATCCACGCCCGCTTCTGCCGCGATAGCTGCCGCCGTCAGCGGGTTATCGCCAGTGATCATCACCGTTTTGATGCCCATTTTGCGCAGCTCGGCAAAACGCTCTTTGATGCCGCCTTTGACGATATCTTTCAGCGCTACCACGCCCAGCACCTGAGCCCCTTCGGCTACCACCAGCGGTGTGCCCCCGCCGCGCGCCACTTCTTCCACGCTGGCGTTAACTTCTGCCGGGAAACGGCCGTTATTGGCTTCGATATGACGGCGAACCGCGTCAACGGCCCCTTTGCGAATCAAACGATCCTGCACGTTGACGCCGCTCATGCGCGTTTGCGCCGAGAACGGAATAAAGCTCGCGCCCATGCTGCTGAGATCGCGTTCACGCAGGTTAAATTTTTGCTTCGCCAGCACCACGATGCTGCGCCCTTCTGGCGTTTCATCCGCCAGCGAGGCCAGCTGTGCCGCATCCGCTAACTGCTGCTCGGTAATGCCGGGCGCGGGCATAAACTGCGTCGCCTGACGGTTACCCAATGTGATAGTGCCGGTTTTATCCAGCATCAGCACATCGACGTCGCCCGCCGCTTCCACCGCACGACCGCTGGTGGCGATAACGTTGGCACCGAGCATGCGGCTCATCCCTGCCACACCAATCGCCGACAGCAAGCCGCCGATAGTGGTCGGAATCAGACACACCAACAGCGCCACCAGCACCGTCACGCTCACCGGCGTGCCGCCGTAGGCTGAGAATGGCCATAGGGTGGCGGTCGCCAGCAGGAACACGATGGTCAACGACACCAGCAGAATGGTCAGCGCGATTTCGTTCGGCGTTTTGCGACGTTTTGCACCTTCGACCATGGCAATCATGCGATCGAGGAAGGTTTCGCCAGGATTGACGCTGCACTGGATCACCAGCCAGTCAGAAAGAATGCGTGTCCCGCCGGTCACCGATGAAAAATCGCCGCCGGATTCGCGGATCACCGGCGCTGATTCGCCGGTAATCGCACTCTCATCCACTGACGCGCCGCCTTCCAGCACTTCGCCGTCACAGGGGATGATGTCACCCGCTTCCACCAGCACCACATCGCCTTTACGCAAGGTGTCTGCCGCTACCGGCTGCCACTGCGCGCCGTGGCGCGGCTCGGCCAGCTTTTTCGCATCGCTGGTTTTGCTGATGCCTTTCAGGCTGTTGGCCTGCGCCTTGCTGCGCCCTTCCGCCAGCGCTTCAGCGAAGTTGGCAAACAACACCGTGAACCATAGCCAGATGGCGACACCAGCGGTAAACCCGGCGTTGCCGCTCAGGTGCCCGGTGAGCATGCCGATGGCCAGCAGCGAGGTCAGCACGCTGCCGAGCCACACCAAAAACATCACCGGGTTGCGAAATTGCACGCGTGGATCGAGTTTCTTCACCGCATCCAGCACGGCAGTTTTCGTCAGCGCTGCATCAAACAGCGCCAGTTGTTGACGACTCATGATTCCGTTATCCCTGAATGAGTTGCAGATGTTCCGCCACCGGGCCGAGTGCCAGCGCGGGGATAAAGGTCAGAGCCCCCACCAGCAGCACGGTGCCAATCAGCAGCGCGATAAACAGTGGACCGTGGGTCGGTAACGTACCGTTACCCACCGGCTGGATTTTCTTCGCCGCCAGCGAACCGGCAATCGCCATCACCGGAATGATGATGCCGAAGCGCCCGATCAACATGCAGAAGGCCAGCAACAGGTTCCAGAACGGGGTGTTGGCGCTCAATCCGGCAAAGGCACTGCCATTGTTATTGGATGCTGACGAGACGGCATACAGCACTTCACTGAAGCCGTGGATGCCAGGATTCGCCATACCGGCGCGCCCTGCATCGGTCATCATCGCCAGCGCAGTGCCAAGCAGCACCAGGGTCGGCGTCACCAGAATCGCCAGTGCGGTCATTTTCATCTCCCACACGTCGATCTTTTTACCCATGTACTCCGGTGTACGGCCAATCATCAGACCGGCGATAAATACCCCGAGCAGCACGAACAGCAGCATGCCGTACAACCCGGCACCCACACCGCCAAACACCACTTCACCCAGTTGCATCAACCACATCGGCACCATGCCGCCCAGTGCAGTAAAGGAGTCGTGCATGGCATTCACCGCACCGCACGAGGCCGCCGTAGTGATCACCGCAAACAGACTGGAATTGAGAATGCCAAAGCGCGTCTCTTTACCTTCCATATTGATGGCGCTGTCCGCACCGAGCGTCAGGAAGTGCGGATTGCCGCGCAGTTCTGCCCACATCACGGTGATCACCGCCAGCACGAACATGATGGTCATCGCCCACAGCAGCATGTGACCCTGACGACGATCGCCCAGATGTTGGCCAAAAGTGAAGCACAGCGCGGCCGGGATCAGGAAGATACTCAGCATCTGCACAAAGTTGGTTAGCTCGGTCGGGTTTTCAAACGGATGGGCTGAGTTGACGTTAAAGAAGCCGCCGCCGTTAGTGCCGAGCATTTTGATCGCTTCCTGCGAAGCCACTGGGCCGAGTGGCAGCGTTTGCTTTGCCCCTTCCAGCGTGGTGAGCGCGTGATAAGGCTCAAAGGTCTGGATACTGCCCTGATACACAAAGAACAGCGCCATCAGCAGGCTGATCGGCAGCAGCACATATACCGTGATACGCGTTAGATCGCGCCAGGCGTTGCCGAGCGTCGCCAGTGAGCGATTAGCAAAACCGCGAATCAGCGCAAAGGCCACCGCAATACCAGTCGCCGCCGACAGGAAGTTTTGCACCGTGAGACCGGCCATCTGACTGAAATAGCTGACCGTGCTTTCGCCCGCATACGCCTGCCAGTTGGTGTTGGTGACAAAGCTAACGGCAGTGTTGAGCGCCAGATCCCAGCTAAGACTAGGCAACTGTTGCGGGTTGAGCGGCAGCGAACCCTGCAGCATCAGGATTGCCAGTAGCAGGATAAAACCCAGCGCATTGAACAACAGGATCGCCAGCAGATAGTGCGGCCAGCGCATCGCATCACTCTCCACTCCCGCCAGCCGCCACAGCGCCCGCTCGGTTCGCGGCAGCAGCGGTTTGTCGGCTACCAGCACTGCAAGAAAACGCCCCAGCGGCTGTGCCAGCACCATCAGCACCAGCAGATAGACCGCAATCAGTAAAAACGCATTCGCAGCCATCAGAATGCCTCCGCATTTAGCAGGGCATAAATCAGGTAGCCCAACAAGATAAACACCAGCACGATGCCGGCAATCACGCCCACGCTCACAGCAACCTCCAGAGGATTTGGTAGTGCTGCAAGCATGCGCGGCGCGGCATAAAGAAGGGGTAAAAAGGCGGGAATCCGGCGTAAAGAAAGTATAAAAATGCTGTCGTATTAAGCGGTTTCTAACGCCCAGATGCGATTAAGGTCGACGTTCTGCCACAGGCCGCTGTCTTCGGCACCGGTGATGCTGTCGGTGCAGAATGAATCGCCAAGATCCAGCTCTTCAGGCTTCAGTTCACGCTGGGCGTGTAACGACCAAAACACATGCACTTTAGGTTTTAGCAGCGATTTTTCCCCGGCCTGCACCACCAGCGCCACGCGTCCGGAAGCCAGCCGCACCAGCGATCCCACCGGATAAATGCCAATGGTGCGCACGAAGGCGTGCAGCAGCGTGTTGTCGAAATGGCCGCGCCAGCTCAGCATGTTGTGCATCGCTTCGGCGGGCGTCCAGCCCTTGCGATACGGACGATTGGAGGTTACCGCGTCATAGACATCGCACACCGCGGCCATGCGCGCAAATAACGAGATTTCCTCCCCTTTTAGTTTATGAGGATAACCGCTGCCATCGACTTTTTCGTGGTGATGCAGTGCAATATCCAGCAGGTCTTCTCCTGCATCGGCCTCCATCAACATCTGTGCACCGACAATCGGGTGCTCACGCATGATGGTGAACTCCTCGTCGGTGAGCTTGCCGGGTTTATTGAGGATTTCCAGCGGCACCGCCGATTTCCCCACATCATGCAGCAAACCGCCCATGCCCACGCGCCGCTGTTGGTGCTCATCGAGCCCCATTTTTTTGCCCAGCGAGATCATCAACCCGCACACCGCCATCGAATGCAAATAGGTGTAATCGTCGTGATTTTTCAGCCGCGCCACGCTGAGCAGCGCAGTCGGTTCGCGGGTAATTGACCCGGCAATATCATCCACCAAGTCCATCGTATAGTTGAGGTCCAGCCCTTGACCCATTCGCGCTTCGTTGAACATCGCCAGCACCTGCGGCTTGCCCTGATTGAAGATGGTTTGCGCCTGGTCCAGCTCTTTGAAAAACGACGTTTGCGGAATAGCCTTCTTCGGCGCAGGCTTCGCAGGTGCCTGCACCGACTTATCAATGTCGATCCAGATCTGCTGGATCCCTTCGTTGCGGATCATCGCGATCTGGCGTTTATCGGTGATCAGCATTTGGTTGCGAATGCGTTTGTCCTTGAGCCACCAAACCTCCAGTTTGTGGATGAACATTCCTTGCCGCAATTCGTCAACGGTAATCAGCTTTATCACGATATCTCTCCTTAATATCAGTGGATGGTAAGGAGAGGTATCGGCAGCTGAGCAAATATTCTTCAGGAGTGATTTGTGCGATCTGTGAGGGGGGAAGGGATTTGGACTAGCGCAATAAATTCGTAGCGCTACGCCTTTTACTAAAGAGCGCACAACGTTTCAGGCCTAAGTGGCTCTGCTGCTGCAAGGACTGCCCGGCAATAGCAGAGGTGCTGCGGCCCGCACACTAAAAGTATATTTAAACCACCCGCGTTAACACCGCTTCGCCCTGCGAAAACGCCAACAGGTTTTCAAATACCAAATCTGCCATCGCCGCCATGGTTTCATGGGTGCTGCTGGCGAGATGTGGGGTGATCACGACATCATCACGCTGCAGCAGCGCGGCAGGCACCGCCGGTTCATGCTCGAACACATCCAAACCGGCACCCGCAATCTCGCCGGCTTCGAGCGCGGCAATCAACGCCTGCTCATCCACCACGCTGCCGCGCGCAATATTAATCAAAAAGCCCTTCGGCCCCAGCGCACGCAGCACCTCAGCATTCACCAGATGATGCGTAGACGCGCCGCCCGGTAATGTCAGCACCAAAAAATCAGCCTGCTTTGCCAGTGACAGCAGCGAGTCATGGCGTGTGTAAGGCACATCCGGGCGCGAACGCGGGTTGTAAAAATGCACATCCATATCAAACGCCCGCGCGCGCTTCGCCAGATCTTTGCCAATCCCACCCAGACCAACAATCCCGCATACTTTACCGCCCACTTTGGTGGTCAACGGATAGCGACCTTTCGCTTGCCAGTCACCGGCGCGCACATAACGATCCGATGCGCTGATGCGGCGCGCCACATCCAGCAGCAGCGCCATGCCGGTATCCGCCACGCAGCTATTCAGCACGCCCGGCGTGTTGGTCACCACGATGCCCCGCGCTTCGGCGGCGGCAATGTCTATCGCGTCATAGCCCACGCCGTTACTGCAAATCACCTTCAGATTAGGCAACTGCGCCAGCAATGCCGCATTCGCGCCCATCAACGCATTACCACTGGTCACCAGCGCATCAATGCCTGCGCCATGTTGTGCCAGCCACGCCACCTGATCTTCCTGCTGCCACAACCGCGACGTAGTGAAGTGCGCGTCGAGATTATCCTGCAGCCGCTGCGGCAACAGCGGCCCTTTCAGCAATACGTTAAACGGCTTTGATCCCATCTTGTTTCCCCTGAGTTTCGTAAGATGTTGCAGACGAATCCTGCTCGTCACCGACACGTTCAATCGGGCCCATCACCAGCAGGAACAGCAGCGCCGCGACGATACAATGCGCGCCAACAAACACTAATCCAATACTGTAGCTGCCGGTCAAGCCGACGATAATGCCAAACAGCAGTGGCGTGATAAATCCGGCCATATTGCCGATACCATTAAAGATCGCGCCCGCCAGACCGACGGCTTCTTTCGGTGCGGTATCGCTGACAATGGTCCAGGTGCCCGCGCCCGCTGCCACGCCTTTGCCAAAGAAAGCAAACGACATAATGGCGATAATGCCCGCATTGGACGGGATCACCGCTGCCAGAATCAGCGAGGCGGCCATCAACATACCCACGATATACGGCGTTTTACGCGCCCAGGAAAGGCTCCAGCCGCTGGCCAACAGCTTGTCCGAGATGTAACCGCCGCTGATGCCGCCGACAAAGCCAAACAGTGCCGGGGCGATGGTGGCAAAGCCCGCTTCCATGATGTTCATGCCGCGTGCCTGCACCAGGTAAATCGGGAACCAGGTGATAAAGAAGTAGCTCAGCGCAATGATGCAATACTGCCCGATATAAGCGCACCACAGCATGCGATTGCTGAGCAACGTCTTGAACATCGCTTTACTCAGCGGCGCACGGGCTTTCAGGGTTTGCGCCGAGTCAATGTCCACTAGCGCGCCGCCCTCCTCAATGTATTTCAACTCTGCGGCTGACACATGCGGGTGCTGTTTGGGACTGCGCATATACCAACTCCAAACGAACACCGCCAGCACACCAATGCCGCCCAACACAAAGAACGGCCACTCCCAACCAAAGCGTGACACCAGCCAGCCGGATAACGGAGAAAAAATGGCGACGGCAAAATACTGCGCTGAGGCAAACAGTGACGATGCCCGGCCACGTTCAGCGCCAGGGAACCACATAATCACCGTACGGGCGTTGGCCGGAAAACTCGGGGCTTCAATCAGGCCGAGCGCAAAGCGCAGCACAAACATGAGTGTCAGCGCCATGGTCATGCCGCTGGAAAACTCACCGATAAATCCCATCAATATGGTGGAAACCGACCATAGCGCTAGCGTCACGCCATAGACCTTTTTTGTGCCGAAACGGTCGAGGAAAATACCGCCGGGGATCTGGCCGATCACATAGGCCCAGCTAAACGCCGAGAGGATCAACCCTAACTGGATCGCCGACAGTCCAAACTCATCTTTGATCGCCGATCCAGAGATCGACAGGATCGAGCGGTCGGCGTACGCCACCACCGACAGGAACAGGATCAGACAGAGAATCCAGATACGCACATGACTGTTCTGATTGCGGTTTTTGCTTTGTAACATGGCTGAACCTCTTGATGGAGGAGCATCCTGCTCCGAAGCGATGATGTGCAGGAATACCGCTTTAATTTCACTGTTTAGCCACTATAGAGAGCCAGATACATACTGGTCATTGTGCGAATGGAGGAATCCGCGCGGTTAATTTGCGCTGGTTTTGGCATCTGCCACAAAGCAGGGTGCGGCGCTGCACAGAACCTTAAATAAGCGGATGCTTTTGCACCGGAATGTGCGCCAGCTCTGAGAAAAAGCTTCGCAACATCACTATGAGGCTGCAAAGCATCATGTACCCGCTCGTCATATTAAGCCGCAAATCATCATGCATTTGCTCGTCAAAGGAGGCAGCAAAGCATCCTCCACCCACGCGCAAAGTGTGCGCTTCTCAGCAAATTCACATCATCACGATTGTCAGCGCCAAAGCCGCCTCGTAGTCTGAAAATGATTTCTTTGATCCGTTTTTTACATCATTGAAACTTTCATTCTAATAACAATCTTACTCTGGAGTCTGCGATGAAAACCCTCAAGGCGATACTGTTGCTCGGCCTGCTGTCCAGCTCTGCTTCCGCGCTGGCCGAAAAAATCGGCGTATCAATGGCCTATTTCGACCAAAACTTCTTAACCCTGATTCGCCAGTCGATTGATAAAGAGGCCAAAGCGCGCGGGCTCGATGTGCAATTTGAAGATGCGCGCGGTGATGTCGGCCGTCAGACCGATCAGGTGCAGAGTTTTATCGGCGCAGGCGTGGACGCCATCATCGTCGATCCGGTGGATTCCGCCAGCACGCCACAGCTGACCAAACTGGCACAGCAGGCGAAGATTCCGCTGGTGTACGTCAACCGCACGCCGGGCGATAAAACTCTGCCGGCAGGCGTGGTGTTTGTCGGTTCTGATGAGCGCGAATCTGGCACGCTGCAAATGGAAGCGCTGGCGAAAATGGCCAACTACAAAGGCAATGTGGCGATCATGATCGGTAACCTGACCGATGCGGGCGCGCTGCAACGGACTAAAGATGTCGAGCAGGTGGTGGCGAAATACCCGGGCATGAAAGTGGTGCAGAAACAGCCCGCCAACTATGCGCGTAATGAAGGCATGGATTTGATGCTCAACTGGATCGGTAACGGCGAGGCAATTGATATTGTCGCGGCCAACAATGACGAAATGGCAATTGGTGCGGCGATGGCGCTAGCCAAAAGCAACCAGAAGATTTTGGTGGGTGGGATTGATGCCACGCCGGATGGCCTGAAAGCGCTGTCGCAGGACAAAATTCAGGTCACTGTGTTTCAGGATGCCGTGGGCCAGGGCAAATCTTCAGTGGATGTGGCGCAAAAGCTGATCAAAGGCGAGAAAGTGGATTCACACGTATGGATCCCGTTTGAGCTGGTGACCAAAGAGAATATGCAGAAGTACGTGGAGAAGAGCCAGTAAGGTTTTCACGGTCGCCATAAATGGCGACCCTACGAACACACCGCCGCCGCCGCCGCCGCCGCTGTAGGGTGCGCATTTATGCGCACCTGGTCAAATATCGCACAAACCTCAATGCCGCATTTATGCGCACCTGGCCAAATACCGCACAAGTTTTAATGACGCATTTATGCGCACCTGGCCGAATACCGCACAAGCCTTAATGATGCCTTTATGCGCGCCTGGTCAAAGCCCGCACGTCACTTAATCCCGCAGTTTCGCCATCACCACGATGTCGTGATACTCGCCTTCACGCAGACAGGCTTTACGCTTCACGCCCTCTTGCTCAAAGCCGAGGCGCTGGTACAACCGTATCGCGCGCATGTTATCGTGAAACGCCTCCAGCTCAATGCGCACCACGCCGAGCCAGTTAAACGCATAGTCGATAGCGTTACGAATCAGTTTCTCACCGATACCACGACCGCCAAACGCTGGATCGACGCTAATACCAAAACTGATGCTATGGCGCGTTCGCGGGCGCTGTTCAACAAACAGCGTTAGCTCGCCAACCATTTGCCCATCAATCTCCGCCACGAAACCGATATAGCCCGCCGCATCCATGTTTTCGAACTTCTTCTGCCAGGTTTGCACGCTGGGAAACGGCAGCTGCGTGGTCCAGCGATACACCTCGGGGTGGCTGTAAATACGTTGATAAGCGGCCGCATCGGCCGGTTCGCGACCGCGAATGATCAGATCCATGTCGGTAATCCCTTTCACTTGCACTAAGCTGTTAACTCTCACCAAACGGAAAGAGTGACTTTATGTTGTATCGTCGTTTTGAACGTTTTATCAATATTTTCCAGGATGCACCAACCGATTCTCCACCTTCCAGCGTCTGGCCGTTTTACCTCTATTATCTTCGTCAGGTGTGGCCGAGCTTTGTCGCCCTGCTAATTGTCGGGCTGGCACAGGCGCTGATAGAAGTGGCGCTGTTTAGCTATCTCAGTCGCATCATCGATCTGGTCAATCACTCAACGCCCGCCACGCTGTTTACCGACAACTGGCAGGTGCTGTTATGGATGGGATTTGTCGCGCTGATTTTGCGGCCAATTATCATCGCCGCGCACGATATGCTGGTGCATCAGAGCATTAACCCGAGCATGACCAGCATGATCCGTTGGCAGCACCACAACTACGTGCTGCGTCAGAGCCTGAACTTCTTCCAGAACGATTTCGCTGGACGCATCGCTCAGCGCATCATGCAGACCGGTAACTCCCTGCGCGATTCCGCAGTGCAGCTGGTGGATGCCATCTGGCATGTGGTGATTTACGCCGTCACTTCGCTGGTGCTGTTTGCTGAGGCAGACTGGCGCCTGATGATTCCGCTGATCATCTGGATTGTCGCGTATAGCGTGTCGCTGAGCTTCTTTGTGCCGCGCGTGAAGCAGCGTTCGGTGGTCTCTTCCGAAGCACGTTCTAAATTGATGGGCACCATCGTCGATGGTTACACCAACATCGCCACCATCAAGCTGTTCGCGCACAACGATCTGGAAAAACGCTACGCGCGCGAAGCGATTCAGGAGCAGACCGACAAAACCCAGCACGCCAGCCGCATGGTCACCACCATGGATATCACGCTGTCGACACTGAATGGCCTGCTGATTGTCAGCACCTCCGGCCTGGCGCTGTGGCTGTGGAGCCAGTCGCTGATTAGCGTCGGTGCCATCGCATTAGCCACCGGTCTGGTGATCCGCTTAGTCAATATGTCCGGCTGGATCATGTGGGTGGTAAACGGCATCTTTGAAAATATCGGCATGGTGCAGGATGGCCTGAACACCATTGCGCAACCGCTCAGCGTGCAGGATGAGCCGCAGGCGAAAAACCTGCAGGTGACGCAGGGTCAGATCCGCTTCGAAGATGTGCGCTTTGATTACGGCGGCAGCCGCCAGGTGATCAATCGCCTCAACCTGAATATCAAACCGGGTGAAAAAATCGGTCTGATTGGGCCATCTGGCGCCGGTAAATCGACAATGGTGAACCTGCTGCTGCGGCTGTACGACATCAACGGCGGGCGCATCCTGATTGACGATCACAACATCGCCGAAGTGACGCAAGAGAGTTTGCGCGGGCAGATTGGCATGATCACTCAGGATACTTCGCTGCTGCATCGCTCGATCCGCGAAAACCTGCTGTACGGTCGCCCGGATGCCACCGAAGACGAGCTGCAGGCGGCGATTATCCGCGCCCGCGCCGACGAGTTCATTCCGCTGCTGTCCGATCCACAGGGCCGCACCGGGCTGGATGCGCATGTTGGTGAGCGCGGGGTGAAACTGTCCGGCGGCCAGCGTCAACGTATCGCCATCGCCCGCGTACTGTTAAAAGATGCACCGATTCTGATTATGGATGAGGCGACTTCCGCCCTCGATTCCGAAGTTGAAGCGGCGATTCAGGAGAGCCTGGAAACGCTGATGCAGGGCAAAACGGTGATTGCCATCGCGCACCGACTTTCCACTATCGCCAAAATGGATCGACTGGTGGTGCTGGATAAAGGTGAGATTGTTGAGATGGGCAACCACCGCGAACTGCTGGCGCACAATGGACTCTACGCGCGTCTGTGGCAGCATCAGACCGGTGGTTTTGTCGGCGAGGATTAATCGCCGCGTCGATACGGCAGGGCTTCGCGCGCTTCGATAGCATAGGCGCGGATCCCTGCCCGCTCCTGCACCAAATATTCTTCTACGGCTTCGCGCAATCCCGGATGGCACAGGTAGTGCCAGGAATGAGTGATCTGCGGTTCGAAGCCGCGCACCAGTTTGTGCTCGCCTTGCGCTCCCGCATCAAAACGCTGTAATCCTTCGGCAATGGCGAAATCCATGCCTTGGTAAAAACAGGTTTCAAAGTGCAGGCGATCGAACTCCGCCAGACAGCCCCAGTAACGTCCGTACAGCGAGTTACCATCCACCAAATAGAACGCCATGGCGGCCAGATGGCCCTGCAGTGTGGCGATCACCACGCGAATCGATCGCGGCATGCGTTCGGCCAGCAGGCTGAAGAACTGCCGCGTGAGATAAGGACGTTGTCCGCGCACCGCATAGGTGTTGGCGTAACAGGTGTAGACGAAATCCCACTGGTCTTCGCTGAGTTCGTCACCGCGATACCAGTTGAACTCAAAGCCGCTGCTCGCCACCTGCTCACGCTCTTTGCGCAGCTGTTTACGCTTGCGCGACATCAGCGTGTCGAGGAAATCCTGAAAATCGCGGTAACCTTTGTTGTGCCAGTGATACTGGATGCCAAGACGCGCCAGCCAGTCGGGCTGCTGCTCCATCACATCGTTGGCAAACGGCGTGGTGAAATTGATATGTGCACCGCTCAGGCCGTTTTGCAGCAGTTTATCGGGCAACGCTGCAAGCAGTTGGCTGATGGCGGCTTGCTCACCCAATAAACGCGCACCCGTAACCGGGCTAAATGGAATCGCTCCCAGCCATTTTGGATAGTATGGAATGCCGGCGCGGTGACAGGCATCAGCCCACGCGTGATCAAAGACGTATTCACCCTGAGAATTCCCTTTGCGATAGCCCGGTAGCGCGGCGCTGAGCACGCCATTTTCGCGCCACAGTAAGTGGTCCGGCTGCCAGCCGTTTTCCGGCCGCACGCTACCGCTCTCTTCCAGCGTGAGAAGAAAGGCATGGCGTAAAAACGGTTGATCGTCAGGTAACAGCGCATCCCATTCGAGGGCGGAAATCTCCGCCAGCGATGACAGGTGAAGCAAAGACATGCATGGCTCCCGGCCAGCTTAAGGCGAACAGCTAGTTCAACAGGTTTTGTGGCAGGGGAAAAGAGGGGGCGCACTGAATGTGCATCGACCATCGGTGTATACTCACCCTTTTCGCTGTTCAGGAACCGCCATGGATCGTCTCGATTGTGACCGCATGTTTGTTGCGGTGCTGGAAGTGGGCAGTTTTGCCGGGGCGGCCGAGCGACTGGGCACCAGCAGCGGTCAGGCCTCCAAGCTGGTTTCGAGGCTGGAGCAGGAACTCGGCGTGCAGCTGTTTAAACGCAGTACGCGTGCGCTGTCACCCACCGAAGTGGGCCGCGCCTATTACGAACGAGTGAAAACCCTGCTAGAAGCCTTCGACACGCTGGATGCCACGGTGCGCGAGAATGCCACCACGCCGACAGGTCGATTGAAAATCAGCGCGCCCGGCACCTTTGGCACGGCGGTGCTGGCCAGCGTGCTAGTGGAATTTGCCCGTCACTATCCGCTGATTGAGCTGGACGTGAATTTCTCGGATCGCGCGGTGAACATCGTTGATGAAGGCTTCGATATGGCCATTCGCATCGGCAAGCTGGATGACAGCAGTTTGATTGCGCGCCGACTCGGCGATGTGCCCATCCGCGTGGCGGCGTCGCCGGGCTATCTTCTGCAGCACAACACGCCGCAGCACTGGCGCGACCTGGCGACGCATCAATGTATTAGCGATACCAACTTCCGCGATCCGTGGCACTGGCCGTTTGTTACGCCGTGCGGCGACAGCGTTTCCATGCCGATTCGCGGTCGCCTGTGTTTCTCCAATACCGAAGCCTGTTTACAAGCCGCCATCGCCGGATTGGGCATCGCACGTCTGCCCGGTTTTATCGCCGCACCCGCGTTGCAGCGCGGGGATATCGTCTCGTTGCTGGAAAATTTCGCCACGCCGCCGATGGGCCTGTTTGCACTCTATCCCCCTGCCCGCCATCTGGCGCAGAAAACCCGCCTGCTAATCGACTTCCTCGCCGACCATTTCCAGCAGCATCCACCCGGCTGATTCCTTCCAATTTGGAAGCAATGAAAGACGTTTTGCCCGGATTATCACCTAACCGGCAGCGCTGTATGCTCACTTCATCACCAGAGAGGAGTCGAGCATATGTTGGTAAACGGTAAGTGGAGCGCAGAGTGGCATCCGGTTCAGGCCACCGATAAACAGGGCGGATTTGTTCGCCAGACGTCCAGTTTTCGTCATTGGATTACCGCAGACGGCTCCAGCGAATTTGCCGCCGAGCCGGATCGCTATCATCTGTATGTGGCGCTGATTTGCCCGTGGGCCTCACGCACGCTGGTGGCACGCAGCCTGAAAGGGCTGGAAAAAGTGATCAGCGTGTCGGTGGTGGAACCGCAACTGGGTGCGCAAGGCTGGCACTTAGGTGACTATCCTGGCTCCGATCGTGACTGGCTCAACAAAGCCGAGTACATCCACGAAATCTATACCCGTGCCGATGCCGACTTCACCGGCCGCGCGACCGTGCCAGTACTGTGGGATAAAAAGACCCAGACCATTGTGAACAATGAGTCAGCTGACATCCTGCGTATGCTGAACAGCGGGTTTGGCGATCTGGCCGACAACAGCCTCGATCTTTACCCTGAGGATCTGCGTGCTGAGATCGACGCGATCAACGAATCGATCTATCCGCGTCTCAATAACGGCGTGTATCGCACCGGTTTTGCCACTACGCAGATTAGCTATCAGCAGGCGTTTAACGATGTGTTCAGTCAGCTGGACGAACTGGAACAACGCCTGAAAGATGGCCGCACCTTCCTGCTGGGCGAGCGCCTGACCGAAGCCGACATTCGCTTGTTCGTGACGCTGGTGCGCTTTGACGTCGCCTATCATGGCCTGTTCAAATGTAACCTGCGCCGCCTGCGCGACTATCCGCTGCTCGATCGCTATCTGAAGAGTATGCTGGCGGTTTCCGGTGTGCGTCAGACAGTGAATATCGACCATATCAAACAGGGTTACTATTCGATTAAAGCGCTGAACCCGAACGGCATTGTGCCAGTTGGCCCGGATATGGCGGATTACGGACTTTAAGGAGCAGGATGATGGCAAAAGCGTTGGTGATTTTTTTACATGGTGTGGGCAGTAATGGCGACGATCTGGCAGGACTCGGCCAGCATTGGGCCAGCCTGCTGCCGGATGTGGCTTTTGCCTCGCCGAATGCGCCCTATCCGTTTGAACATGCGATGGGCTATCAGTGGTTTAGCCTGACGGGCATTACCCCTGAAAATCGTCCAGCGCGAGTGCGTGAAGCACGTGCGGCGTTCGATGAGACGTTGCAGCAGCTAATGGCGCAGCACGGCATGGCGGACGCGTGGGATAAAGTGATTCTGGTGGGCTTTTCTCAAGGTTCGATCATGGCGCTGGATGCACTGGCACAGGGTCGCCATCCGCTGGCGGGCGTGGTGGCGTTTTCCGGACGCTTGTCCTTTGACGGTGCGTTAAGCCCGACATCGCACACGCCTGCGCTGCTGATTCATGGCAAAGCGGATGGGGTGATTCCGTATAGCGAGAGTGAATCCGCCGCGCAGCGCCTGCAAGCGGCGGGCGTGACGTTAGAAGCGCGCTATGAAGCCGCCACCGGTCACACCATCTCATCACAGGGTGCGATGCAGGCGGCCACCTTCATTGCCCAGTGCTTGCAGGATTAAGGCCAGTAGCGATTTAGTGCGCGCCAGGCTTTTTGCGCGGCCACTTCCGGTGGTTGCGCTTTTAGCCCATCGTTAAACACTTCAATGCCGACCGGACCACGATAGCTGGCACTTTTCAGCTTATCGACAAAGCGTTCCACTTCGATGATGCCGTCACCGGGCAGTAACCGCTGGTGACGCGCAAAATTGCTCAGCGCGCCCTTCTCTTGCGGTGGCATCTCCGCCATATCACACAGCTGCACTTCGTAAATACGATCGGCAGGAATACCATCCAGCTGCGACGCATCGCCGCCCAAAGCACAAATATGGAACAGATCGACCACCAGTCCGATATTCGGTTGGTCCAGACGCTGCAAGCGTTCCCAGGCCAGCGGCAGCGTGTTGTCGACGCTGCACCATGCCATCGGTTCGTACATAATGCGCATGTTATAGCGCGCGGCTTCAGAAGCCATCCAGCGCAGATCTTCATCGATACGCTCCGCCACGCAATCATCTCGCGTGGTGGCGGGCGCCTGAATGGTATTGCAGCCGATAGACTGCGCAATCTGTATAAACTGCCGCAGCTCTTCGCGTTTTTGTAAACGTTCGCGGTCAGGAGTGCCGGTAAAATCGCGCAGCACCTGAACATTGGTAAAACCCAGGTTTAACTGCTGGGCCAGCTGCGGCGTACTGGCCTCCACATCATCCCGCCAGATTTCGACCTGATCGAAACCCGCAGCACGAGCCGCGCGCAGTTTCTGCTCAGGTTCACCGTTTAACAACACCAGGTTAAGGAATTTGGGGTTACTTCGCATCAACGGGCTCCCTAATCGTCCGGATAAATCGGTGACAGATTCTGTTTGTCACGCAAACAGAACACCGACCAGTATCTACCTCTTAGGAGTTATTTCAAGCCCGTGATGCACAGGGGTTTTATCCCAGCAGATTCACCACCGCAAAGCCGGCGAAGGTCATTAGCAGTGAGCCAATCACATGCACCATCACGCTCGACATTGCCCACAGGTATTTACCGGTTTGCAGCAAGCCGACAATTTCCGCTGAAAAGGTGGAGAAGGTGGTTAAGCCGCCGCATAAACCGGTGACGATCAGCAGTTTCCATAAAGGGTCGATATGGGGATTGCGCACAAAAAACGCTAACGCTGCACCGATGATAAAACCGCCGACCAGATTCACCATTAAGGTGCCCGGTGGCAAATTGGGAAACAGCGCGTTGAAACGCAAAGAAATAAGCCAGCGCAGTGAACAGCCCACAGCACCACCGAGCATCACAGCCAGTAACGACTTCAACATACTTTGGAGCTCCTGAAATGAGTTACGCGCAGGGCCGCGGCAGGACAGAAAAACGCCTGACACACCGCCGTCTCCCGCACAGGGATAAGAGTGTTGTCAGGCGTCATCAGCCGTCTGTTTCCAGAACGGCGGTTGGGGAAGGTGGCACGCCATCACCTTAGCGGCACGATAATACGCTGGCGCAGCGAGGGAGACAATAACGGGCAACGATTGGCTTACCTTTGCACACGATTATGCTTTAACGTGGGAAACATCATTTGAAAGGAGAACCCGATGCGTACCCTGATTTTTGACACTGATATCGGCGTGGATGATGCCTTTGCGCTGGCGTATGCGGCGCGGACGCAGCGGTTGCTGGGGATTACCACGGTGTTTGGCAATGTGGCGGTCGGGCAGGCGGTAAAGAATGCCCGACTGTTTTGCGAGAAAATGGGGATTGAAGCACCGGTGTATCGTGGCTGCTCGCGGCCACTGGCATTGGCGCCTTCTGCGCCCGCCACGCTGCACGGCCTGGATGGATTAGGCGATGCGTACGAGAACTCACACAGCGAAGAAGCCCCCAGCGCAGTGCAGTTCATTATTGATAGCGTGCGCGCACAGCCGCATGCCATCACCATCGTGGCGATTGGGCCGCTGACCAATATCGCCAGCGCCATCAATCAGGCTCCGGATATCATTCCACTGGTGAAAGAGTTGGTGATCATGGGCGGGGCATTTGGCACTGATGGCCATTCCGGCAACGTCTCGCCGTTTGCCGAGTTCAATATCTGGAAAGATCCGCATGCTGCCGATCAGGTGCTGGCCTCGGCGCTGCCGGTGGTGCTGCTCCCGCTGGATGTGACGCACAAGGTGCTGATTACCGGTGATGAAGTGCGGCAGTTAAATCAGCCGGTACTGAGCGCGATATGCCGTCCGTATCTGGCGTACAGTCTGCAAAAGGAGGGGTTTGATGGCATGGCGCTGCACGACACGCTCACGCTCTCTTGGTTGGCTTTGCCACAGGCGTTTACCGTGACCGAAGCACCAGTGCGCGTAATAACGGAGGGCATCAGTCGTGGTCAGACAGTGAGACGTCTCAGCGCCCTCGCCTCACGTGAAGATCCGTTTGCCGGATTGCGCCCACAGCGCTTGTGCCTCGGCGTGGATGCAGAAGCGGTCAGGGAACACTTTTTTGCCGCACTGCGGGCATGAGATCGGTGGTCGCTATCAATGGCGTAATGCTTGCCAGTTAAGCGCCGGGTGATCACGCAGTCTTTTAAAAGGACACTATGGTTGAGGCCAGAGCGCGCCTCTTCCCCTGAACAGCCCCAGCACGCTCTTCAGCTACAGTGCATGCTGTTAAAAACGGCACGATAGCTGAGGCCAGAGCGCCTCTGCTGCTGCAAGGGCTAACCGCAGCGCTGAGGCTTTTACGTTGGGCCAGGAGCCAGGCGCAGGGATGCGACTGGCAGTTCGGGTTGGCCAGGACGGCCTTACCCGAACGGTCCGTAGGCACGACGTGGAAGCCGAAGGCACCGCGTCAGCGGCGCGAGGACGGCCCGGCAGCAGCAGAGGTACTCTGGCCCGCATTCGCGCGCAGTGAGACGCGAGTACGGCCCGGCAGCAGCAGAGGCGCTCAGGCCCGCATTCGCGCGCAGTGATACGCACCGACTACCTCGCGAAATGAATCACGCCCTTAATCAACTCACGATTGTTGATCACCTCTGACTCAAAGGTCTCCGCCAAAGTAGAAAAATCATAATGCCGATTCAGCATGATATCGGCACGAAGCTCACCCGAAGCCATCAGTTCGCCCACTTTCGCGAAATCTTCGTGCGTGGCATTGCGGCTGCCCATCAAGGTGGTTTCGCGTTTGTGGAACTCGATATCCGGGATCACCAAATCCCCTTTGTGCAAGCCAACAAACACAATAGTGCCGCCATGACGAATTAATTTCACCGCACCGTTCATCGCCGCCGGATTGCCGGTGGCATCAATCACTTTCGCCGCCAGACGCCCACCAAATTCCACACGTAGCGAAGCTTCGAAGTCTTCTGCCATCGGATTGATGGTCGCGAGTCCGAGCTTTTCGGCGACATGCGCGCGTCGCGGTTCACTGGTGTCGGCCACCACTACCTGCGCGCCCGCTGCCGCAGCAATCGCGGCGACGCCTAAACCAATCGGTCCAGCGCCGACCACCAGCACCTGCTCATCGGCGACCACTGCAGCACGACGTACCGCATGTGCACTAATCGCAAAAGGCTCGATCAGTGCCGCCGCTTCCGGCGCAACATCATCCACCGCCAGCAGGTTGCTGGCGGGTACGCTGAGGTACTCGCAGAAACCGCCGTCCTGATGCACACCAATCACCGAGATATTCTCGCAGCAGTTGGTTTTACCGCTCAGGCAGGCATCGCACTGCTGACAAGCAACATAGGGAATCAGCGCCACGCGCTGCCCCACTTTAAAATTCGTGACCCGGTTGCCCAGTTCCATCACTTCGCCACACAGCTCATGGCCCAGCACGCGTGGATAGCTAAAGAACGGCTGATTACCCGCCCAGGCATGAATATCAGTGCCGCAAATCCCGGCGGCAATTGGTTTAATCAGAACCTCCTGAGCGGCTGGGGTCGGTTTCTCACGCTGCTGCCACACCATATTGCGCGGCTCGGCAACCACCAGGGTTTTCATTGTTGTCATGGGCTTCTCCTGTGCTGATGTCGCAGTTTTGGCGAAAATCGGGGACTCGCGCTTTTTGCGCATGCTGAAGTGTGAGGCAGCGCCCTTTTTTTGGGCTTTGTGTGGTTTTTAATAAATAAAAAACCGGAGAAACGCATGAGCCGAAGCCTGAATTTACGCCAGAACGTGATCAACCAAATGCTGGAAGGCATCGCCAAACGCCACATCCGTTCTCCGCTCCCGCCGCAGGCCGCGCTGGCTGAAATGTTCAATATCAGCCGCACCACCGTGCGCCATACCCTGCAGCATCTGCATGAGCGCGGCGTATTGGATAAAGTTGAAGAAACCTACGTCATCGTGCGCGATCCCAGCGAAGAGGACGGTTTTGGCGCGTTAACGCCGCCGATCGATCAACAAGCGCGTCTGTTTGAACAGGCGTTTTTTAATCTGATTAATCAGCGTCAGCTGATGCCCGGTGACAGCTTTAGTGAGTTGCAATTGGCACAACAGGTTAAGGCCAGTCCGGTGGTGGTGCGCGAGTTTCTGCTGCGGTTTATGCGTTACGACCTGCTGGAACCGGTGAAGCGCGGCCATTGGCGTATGAAGAAGTTTGATCAGCCCTACGCCGAGAACCTGTTCGAACTGCGCGAAATGCTGGAAACACATGCACTTACCCGTTTCCTCAACCTGCCCTCCAGCGATGAACGCTGGATTCAGGCACGTGATCTGCTGGATCGCCATCGTTCCATGCGCGACACCATCGCCAGCAACTATCGTCACTTTGCCGCGCTGGATAAAGAGATGCACACGCTGATTCTGTCGGCGGCGAACAATCCGTTCTTCAACCAGTCACTGGAGATTATATCCGTGATTTTTCATTCGCATTATCAATGGGATGAAACAGATCTAAAGCAGAGAAATATCGTCGCGCTGGAAGAACACATGGCGATTTTGACCGCGTTAATTAGCCGCCGGGATGTCGAAGCGCTATGCGCGCTACATAACCATCTCGGCACGGCAAAGTCATCAATGATCCGCTGTATTCGTCAGTACAATTAAAAACCGATTAAAAACCACAATTCTTAAGCGCCCGCACGAATCTGAAACATCCTCGCAACATCCCGGCCGGTTTACTTCTAGTCTCCAAGGCAATCCGTTGTGGCAGCACCGTTTCGCTGCCGCAGGACCCAATCCTCGATAACGATAAGACCCCAGACCTGGGAGGTTGCAATGGAAAATACATCTGCACGTGGCCGTGACGCCGCGCCAGCACCGGTCGCCGACGGACAAGACTTTGTCCCGGCGCGCAGTGATGTGGTGCGCTCACCGCGCATTAGAAAGATTCAGGTTACCGCCATGTTGCTGCTGCTGTTTGCCGCCATCATCAACTATCTCGATCGCAGCTCGCTGTCGGTGGCCAACATGACCATTCGCGGCGAGCTGGGCTTATCGGCCACCGAGATTGGCGTATTGCTGTCGGCGTTCTCGCTGGCTTACGGCTTAGCGCAGCTGCCGTGTGGTGCGCTGCTGGATCGCAAAGGACCGCGCATCATGCTGGCGCTTGGCATGTTTGTCTGGTCACTGTTTCAGGCGGCGGCGGGGCTGGTGCATAACTTCACCCAGTTTGTGCTGGTGCGTATCGGGCTCGGGATCGGTGAAGCGCCGATGAACCCGTGCGGCGTCAAAGTGATTAACGACTGGTTCAACATCAAAGACCGCGGTATGCCGATGGGGATGTTTAACGCCGCGTCGATGATTGGCCTATCGATTGCGCCACCGATTCTGGCCGCCATGATGCTGGTGATGGGCTGGCGCGGCATGTTCGTCACCATCGGCGTGCTCGGCATGTTCCTGGCTATCGGCTGGTATCTGATGTATCGCAATCGCGATAACAGTCAACTGAGCGGCGAAGAGATTCACTATCTGCAGGCGGGCAGCGTGGCCTCGCGCAAAGAGCCGTTGAGCTTTGCCGAGTGGCGCGGCCTGTTCAAGCAGCGCACCATGTGGGGCATGATGATTGGCTTTAGCGGCATCAACTACACCGCGTGGCTCTATATCGCGTGGCTGCCAGGGTATCTGCAATCGACCTATCATCTGGATCTGAAAAGCACCGGTTTGCTGGCGGCGATTCCGTTCCTGTTTGGTGCCGCGGGCATGCTGTTGAACGGCTACGTGGTGGATGCGCTGGTGCGTCGCGGCATGGATGCGGTGAAAGTGCGTAAGGTGTCGATTGTCAGCGGCATGCTGCTGTCTGCCGCCTTCACCACTCTGGTGACACGTGCCACAGATACCTCCAGCGCAGTCGCGCTGATTGGCATGGCGCTGTTCTGCATCCACTTTGCCGGGACTTCCTGCTGGGGTCTGATTCACGCCAACGTGACAGCGCGCATGACGGCATCGGTGGGCAGCATCCAGAACTTCGCCAGCTTTGTGTTTGCCTCGTTTGCGCCGGTAATCACCGGCTGGGTGCTGGACACCACCAAGTCATTTAGCCTGGCGCTGATGATCTGTGCAGGTGTCACCGTGGTCGGTGCGCTGGCTTATCTGCTGCTGGTGCGTAAACCGATTACGGATGGGGTGTAAGTCGTCAATCGCGCGATGAATCGCGCCGCTACGGCAGGGTGCATGTTTTTTGTAGCGGCGCAATTTATTGCGCAATCAGTTCGCAGTCTGTTTGCAGTCTGTTCGCCGTCATTTACAAGGTAAAAAACCGCGTTTCACACTGCCGCGCGATCTCCCACAACTTATTGCGGATCACCTGTTTTAACTGCAGGGTCGATTGCGATTGCGGCTGGTCGCGGCGGCTGATCAGCATCACCTCAAACGGCAGCGGTTGTGCCACCGGCAGCAGCTTTAACTGGTCGGCATAGCGACAGGCGGTAAACAGATCCACCACGCCCACGCCACCGCCCGCCAGCACCATATCGGCAATCACCGAATAAGTTTTGATCGACAGCGACACCGCCGGGTCCAGACCCTTATCACGTAATGCGCGATGCAAGACGCGCCCGAGCGGGTCCTGATTCTGCATCATCAGCAGGTTATTGGCGCACAGCCACTCCAGCGTGGCGGGTTCGTTATGGGTATGCTGCTGCGGCAATAACGCCACCATCGACGATTGAAACAGCGGCTCGGCCAGCAAATCGGCATCCACCTGCTGACCAAATACCAGCGCGAAATCGAGCTGATTATCCATAATCATCTGGCACAGCGTGCTGAAGTGCTCGGTGACCAACTCCACGCTCACCGATGCCGCCTGTTGCCGCCAGTTCACCAGTGCAGGCGCTAACACCATCTGGCCAAAGGCATGGGCAGCACCGACGCGCACCATCTGCCCTTCACCGCGTCGTAGCTGCTCGGTGAGCTGGGTTATGGTCTGCAAACGCTGGTAGAGATCTTCTACTTCCGGCAACAAACGTCGCCCTTCGGCCGTGACCACCATGCCCTGTGCACGGCGCTCAAACAGCGCAAAACCCAACTGCTGCTCGGCGTGCGTCAAAACGCGGCTGACATTCGGTTGCGACACATTGAGCAATCGCGCCGCCGCACTGATGCTGCCGGTCTGCACTATCGCCTGAAAAACTTCAATGTGTCGCAATCGCATCGTTACTCGCCCCAGGTCGCTTCGAGCACACGCAGCCAGTTGCCATGGCAGATTTTTTCCAGCAATTCGCGCGAATAACCACGAGCCGCCAGTGCGTTGACCACCAGTGGGAATCCGGCCACGTCTTTCATGTCGCCTGGCATGGTGGCACCATCCAGATCGGAGCCGAAACCGACGCCATCTTCCCCCACTTTTTCCAGCAGATATTCCACGTGCTGCACGATGGCATCCACGGTGGTTGGCGCATGACGATCGCCATCTTCCCGCAGGAACGGCACGGCGAAATTCACGCCGACAAAGCCGTGAGTTTCCTTGATCGCCGCCAGTTGGCGATCGGTGAGGTTGCGCGACTGGGCGCTAATCACATGGGCATTCGAGTGGCTCGCCACCAGCGGTGCATCGCTGATCTCCGCCGTGTGCCAGAAGCCCTTCTCATCCATGTGCGACAGGTCCACCATAATGCGGCGCTGATTACAGTCGCGCACCAGTTGTTTACCCGCCGCGGTTAAGCCGTTGCCGACATCTGGTGATGACGGATAGAGGAACGGCACGCCCTCACCAAATTGATTCGGGCGACTCCACAGTGGCCCCAGAGTACGAAGACCGCTGGCGTACAGGATATCCAGCAGCTCGCCATTGGTATCCAGCGCTTCCGCCCCTTCAACGTGCATCACCACCGCCAACACGCCCTTAGCGATGCAGTCACGAATATCGCGCACGCTGCGGCAAATTTTCACCTGACCGGCCGAAGCCTGTTCGATGCGCAGCAGCAATGCCAGCATCGAAAAAGTGGCATCACGCGCAGCGCCAATAATTTCCTGAGGAAAATCTGAGAGGTCTGGCGCACTTCTTGCAATCAAAGGGTGAGACGGCACCCAGGTGGCAAATATCCCACCTACCATATTGCCTTGACGGATACGGGGAAAATCCATCTGACCGCGCCCAGTGCCCTGCAAAAAGGCCTGTACCGCGTCAGGTTGATGGTGCTGCCACAGTTTATTCAGCACATCGTTATGACCGTCAAAGACTGGAATGTTGATGATTTCAGACATGTTGTGTCGGTTCCATATTCGGGAGAAAGCGCAGGCACTGCCAGCTGGCGGGGCAAATTGCACCAAAAAGAGGCAAAGCTTCACGCATGAAACAAATGACTTAATTCCGTTATTAATCCCCTCGCACAAGGGGAAAGTCAAGACAAAAAACAGCAAAATAACTAAATTTAATATTAATAATCAATAACTTGGAGTTGTCATGGTAACCAGAAGACATTTTCTCGCAGGATGCGCCGCCGTCCCTGCTTTATCCTATCTGAGTCTCAATACCGCCTTCGCCGATACGCCACCGAGTATGTTCGTGATGGCGATGCAACTGGACAACATCACCAGCCTCGATCCGCATGAAAGCTTTGAAGCCACCGGTGGCCAGATCTGCGGCAATATGTATCAGCGTTTAGTCACGCCGGACCCGCAGAAAGCCGATAAAGTGATTGGCCAGCTAGCAAAAAGCTGGGATGTGAGCAGCGATAACAGCACCTATACCTTCCATCTCGATCCGGCAGCCAAATTCGCCGACGGTACAGCACTGACGGCGGAAGATGTCGCCTATTCGATTGAACGTATCGTCAAACTGGATAAAAGCCCGGCCTTTATCATCAACCAGTTCGGCTTCACCAAAGACAATGTGACGCAGATGGTCACCGCGAAAGATGCGCATACCGTGGAGATGAAACTCGGTGCACCAGCGGCCGAAACCTTCCTGCTGTATTGCCTTTCCGCCACCGTTGGCAGCATCGTGTCGAAGAAAGCCTGTGAAGCCAACCAGCAGAACAACGATTTCGGCAATGCGTGGCTGAAGCAGCACAGCGCCGGATCGGGTGCGTTCACCCTGCGTACCTGGAAAGCCAGTGAAACGGTGATCCTCGAGCTGAGCCCGCTGTATGCCGACAAGAGCAAAATTAAGCGCGTGATCCTGAAACACATCACTGACCCGGCTGCTCAGGCGCTGATGGTGAAGAAAGGTGACGTGGATGCCGCTTACGATCTCACCACCGAGCAGTTGTTGCAGGTGAAGAACGACAGCAACGTGTCGCTGGTGAATCAGTCGCTGTCAGCCATCATGCTGATGTCGTGCAACACCAATAATGAATACCTGAAAAAGCCGCAGGTGTGGCAGGCCCTGAAGTGGGCGCTGGATTACGACAGCATCCAGAAAAACATCCTGTCGATGAGCTTTATTACGCATCAAAGCTTCCTGCCAAGCGGCTTCCCGGCAGCGCTGGATGACACGCCATTCCACAAAGATGTGGCGAAAGCCAAGTCGCTGCTGGCAGAAGCGGGTTATCCGGATGGATTTGAAATCACCCTCGACCACTACTCGATGCAGCCGTATCCCGATATCGCTCAGGCGATCCAGACTCAGTTGGGCGCGATTGGCATCAAAGTATCGTTGATTGCCGCCGAAAACCGTCAGGTATTAACCAAGATGCGTGCGCGTCAGCATCAGCTGGCGCTGACCGTGTGGGGCGCGGACTATTTCGATCCGAACTCGAACACCGAAGCTTTCTGTGTGAATACCGACAACAGCGAAAATGCTCGCAGCCGTACGCTGGCATGGCGCTGCAGCTGGTCAGATGAAGAGTTCAACAAGCTGACCGAGCAGGCGCTGCATGAGCCGGATCCGGCGAAGCGTATTGCACTCTATCAGCAGATTCAGCAACTGGGCCGCGAGAAAAGTCCGTTCATCTACATGATGCAAAAGACCAAGAATGTCGCGTGCGGCAAAAACATCGCGGATGTGCACATGACCGTGCTGGAGCAATGGCCATACGATCAGGTGAAAAAAGCCTGATGCCTTTACTGAAGAAAATCGTCAGCACCCTGGGAAGCCTGGTGCTGACGCTGTTTGGTCTGTCGGTATTGACCTTCTTTATCGGTCGAGTGATGCCCACCGATCCGGTGCTGGCGGCGGTGGGTGATAACGCACCGCAGTCCGTGGTGGATCGCGTGCGTATCGAAATGGGGCTGGATCAGCCCCTTTACATCCAGTTCGGCCACTACCTCAATCAACTGCTGCACGGCGATCTCGGTAAATCGGTTCTCACTTCGAACCCGGTGACCACCGATATTGCGCGCTTCTTCCCGGCGACCATGGAACTGGCGACCGCAGCGATTATTATCGCCGCGCTGATCGGTATTCCATTGGGCGTCTGGGCTGCCGTGCGCCAAAGCACGTGGGTCGATCAGACCATTCGTGTGGTGTGCCTCGCCGGACATTCACTGCCAGTGTTTGTGCTGGCGCTGCTGAGCCTGCTGGTGTTCTACGCCGTACTCGGCATTGTGCCGGGCCCAGGACGGCAGGACATCATCTGGCAGGATATGGTGCCGCAGGTCACCGGCTTTCTCACCATCGACTCATTGCTCGCCGGTGAAACGGATGCCTTCTGGGATGCGCTGGCACACATGGCGCAGCCGGTCTTGATCCTTGCCTACTTCAGCATGGCCTACATCACGCGTATGACGCGCACCTTCATGCTGAACGCGCTCAGCGGTGAGTTCGTGATCACCGCGCGTGCGAAAGGGCTGTCAGCACGCCGGGTGATCTGGCGGCATGCCTTTCCTACCGTGGCGGTGCAGCTGGTGACGGTGCTGGCGCTGACCTACGCCGGATTACTGGAGGGCGCGGTCGTCACCGAAAACGTCTTCTCATGGCCAGGCCTCGGGCAGTATCTCACCACCTCGCTGATGAACGCCGACATGAACCCGGTAGTCGGTGCCACGCTTCTGGTGGGTACCGTATACGTGCTGCTCAATCTGCTGGCTGACCTTCTTTATCGACTTTGGGACCCACGCGTAAAATGATCTTCTTCTCTCGTGACTGGCTGCTGGACGACACGCCAGCCAATCGCCGTCAGGCGGTGTGGGGCCGACGCTATCGCTTGTGGCTCAGCCTGCGCAGCAACCCGCTGGCGATGGCCGGATTAGCGGTCATCGCCGTCATGCTATTACTGGCGCTGTTTGCCCCGTGGCTCACGCCGTTTGACCCTGGCACACAGCATCTGGAAAACCGTCTGGCGCTGCCTTCAGTGGCGCACTGGCTCGGCACCGATGAATTAGGCCGCGATGTCTGGACACGTATTATCTATGGCGGACGCACCACGCTCGGCATGGTCATCGCCGTAGTGCTGCTCACCGCCCCGCTCGGCCTGCTGATTGGCTGTATCGCGGGCTACGCGGGTGGCATTGTGGATAAGACGCTGATGCGTATTACCGACATCTTCCTCGCTTTTCCGCGTTTGATTCTGGCGCTGGCATTCGTTGCCGCACTAAAACCCGGCGTGGAGAGCGCGATTCTGGCGATTGCCTTAACCGCCTGGCCGCCGTACGCGCGTCTGGCGCGTGCCGAAACCATGCAGTTCCGCCATAGCGATTTTATCGCCGCCAGCCGACTCACCGGTGCCTCGCCGTTGCGCATTATCCTGCGCCACATCATGCCACTGTGCGTGCCGAGCCTGATTGTGCGCGTCACGCTGGATATGAGTTCCATCATCATCACCGCCGCCAGCCTCGGTTTCCTCGGCATGGGTGCGCAGCCGCCGTCACCCGAATGGGGCACGATGATTGCTACCGCGCGCCGCTTCCTGTTCAGCGAATGGTGGGTGCCGCTGATGCCGTGTATCGCCATTTTCCTGACCTCACTGGCATTTAACTTTCTCGGCGACGGTCTGCGCGACGTGCTGGACCCTAAGGAGCGCTAAATGCTGGTGGAAATTGAAAATCTGCGCATTGCCTTTCGCAGTCGCACGGAAACCTTTGAAGCAGTGCGCGGCGTGAGTTTTAGCGTTGGCCGCGAGAAGTTTGCCATTGTTGGCGAGAGTGGATCGGGCAAGTCGCTGACTGCACGCTGTTTGATGCAGTTACTGCCGGGCAATGCGGAAGTGACCGCCGATGTGTTGCGTTTTGACGGTATTGACCTGCGCGGCGCCAGCGAAAAAGTGCTGCGTAAAATTCGCGGCAAGCGCGTGGGATTCATCCTGCAGGACCCAAAATATTCTCTCAATCCGGTGATGACCATTGGTCAGCAGATTGCGGAAGCCTGGCGCGAGCACAAAGGCGGCAGCCGCAAAGCCGCAATGCTGGCAGCGATTGATTTGCTGGAGCAGGTGAAAATTCGTGATGCTGCCGCGGTGGCAAAGCGCTATCCGCATGAAGTTTCCGGCGGCATGGGCCAGCGCGTGATGATTGCCATGATGCTGGCACCGGATCCGGAACTGCTGATCGCCGATGAGCCCACCAGCGCGCTGGATGCCACGGTGCAGGCGGAGATCCTCAAGCTGATTGACGATCTGGTTTCCGCTCGCGGCATGGGGTTGATCTTGATCAGCCACGATCTGCCGCTGGTTTCTCACTTTTGCGATCGCGTGGCGGTGATGTACGCCGGGCGCATTGTCGAGTTGCTGGAGGCGGGACAATTGCAGCAGGCGCAGCATCCGTATACGCGCGGATTACTGGCCTGTTTGCCGTCGTTAAAACATCCGCGCGAGCGTTTACCGGTATTGCAGCGTGATGCGGCGTGGCGGGAATAGCGCAATGCCCATCAACGCGATTGTCCAACTCTACGCCCGCAGGATGCGTACCGTTCAACGAACGCACAGAATTTACAGGCAGCTTCATGATTGAAATCGATAACCTGCGCATCGCCTTCGGTGCGCATACGGTGGTGAAAGGCGTGAGCTTTGCGGTGGCCAACGGCGAAAGCTTTGGCATGGTCGGCGAAAGTGGTTCAGGCAAATCCACCATTCTGCGCGCTCTCGCCGGACTCAATGCCGACTGGAAGGGCAGCATGAAATTTGGCGGTATGGAACTGGGCGCCAAACGCAGCCGCGCGTTCTATCGTCAGGTGCAGATGGTGTTTCAGGACCCGTTTGGTTCGCTGCATCCGCGTCAAACCATCGACCGCATCCTGCATGAGCCGCTGCTGGTGCATCAACTGGATCGCGCGGAACAGCGCATCAGCCAGGCGCTGAACGAAGTCGGCTTACCGGCCGCCGTGCGCTTCCGTTATCCGCATCAGCTTTCTGGCGGTCAGCGTCAGCGCGTGGCGATTGCCCGCGCGTTGATTGCCGAGCCAGAAGTGCTGCTGCTGGATGAGCCCACGTCGGCGCTGGATGTGTCGGTGCAGGCGGAAATCCTGAATTTACTCAGCGATCTACGCACTGAGCGCAAACTCACCTACATTATGGTGACGCATAACCTCGCGGTGGTGACGCATCTGTGTCAGCGCATTGGGGTAATGCAGCACGGTGAGATGGTGGAGCAGTTGAGCGCGGAGGATTTGCGCGCGCGGCGCATCCAGCATCCGCATACCGCTCAACTGTTTGATCTCAGCATGACGCTGGAGGAACCGGCATGACCGCGAACTGGCAACAGGCCGCCGAGGTGGCACAGCAGATTACCCAGGGCTGGCAACAGCCCGGCGCACCGGGTGGTGCGATAGTGCTGTTTGATGCCCATCAGATTCATTCGACACACTGCGCCGGTCTGGCCGATCTGGCGCAGCAAACGCCGTTCAGTGCCGACAGCGTGGTGCGCTTTGCCTCGATTACCAAGCATCTGTTTGCCGCACTGGTCACCGGACCCGGTCGCCGCTATCTGCAACTCGACGATAAATTGGTGCAGCATTTGCCGCAGCTCACGGGTGCTAATGGCCAGATCACTGTCGGCCAGGCGTTGGACATGAGCAGCGGCTTGCCCGACGTGCGTGAAACCCTGTCGCTGCTGGGATTGTCGGTGTACAACGCCACCAGCGCCGCCAAACTGCTGGATTTTGTCGCGCAGGAAGGCGATCTCAGCTATCCGCCGGGCAGCGAGATCTCATACACCAACACCGGTTACCGTCTGGTGGAAGAGGCGCTGAAAACCAAAGGCGTGCTGTTCAACGACCTGCTGCAGCAATATGTCTGCGAGCCACTGGATATCAATTTGATCGCCCCGGAAACCTGGTTCGATATCGTGCCGGGACTGGTGCCGGGTTACTGGCAAAATGGTACGCAGTGGCAGCTCTCCAGCGCCGGGTTACACCTATCCGCGTCGGGCAGCGTCACCGGCAGCGTCAATCATCTGACACGCTGGCTGCAAAGCCTTCTGGCGGACAGCGGTCCCGGCGCGGGCGTGCTGCAACGCCTGAGCGCCCCGCGCAACCTCAACGATGGCCGCACCAGCGGCTATGGACTGGGCATCACCAGCTCAACGTTAGGCAGCCAGACACTGTTCGGGCACGGCGGCTCGCATGCGGGTTATAAAAGCTATTTCCTGCTGCATCCGGAGCTGAAGCTGGGCGTGGCGATTGTTGCCAACCGCGAAGATGTGGCGACCTCCGAAAGTGCCCTGCGGGTGATGGCAGCGCTGCTGAATCGCACGCTGCCGGAAAAAGGGCACGATCTGACGCCGGGCTTATACGTGGCGGAAAACACCGCCGACTGGCTGGAAATCCAGGGGGTGACCGCCACATGGCTCGGTGCCGGTGAAACACTGTGGCGCGCCGATCCGCACGGTGATGCGGTGTCGCTCTCCAGTACCTTCCCGATCAAACTGCGTCATGAAGGTGAAGCGATTGTCGGTGAGATTGGTCATGCGCCGCGTCGTTTTGTGCCAGTGCAGGCGGACAGCGCCAGCCTTGATAACCTGCAAGGCCGCTGGTTTGCACAGCCGTGGCGCAGTGAAATGGTGATTGAGGGTGACCGTTTGGTGATGGGCATCGGCCCGGCGGCGATTCATGCCAGTTTGCAATCGCTGGGTGGCGATCGCGTGCTCGCCACCGCACAGGATGGACCGTGGGAAAAACGTTTTGTGATAGCGCGCGAAGGTGACAAAGTGCGGCTGCTGCTGAACCGCAGCCGCGTGGTGACTTTTACGCGATAAGCGGTCGCCCTTGATGACGTGAAGCTGGTCGATGAAAACCACATTCGCAAAAGCTGCCACTGTTAAAAGTGGCAGCTTTTTTGTTTGGGTGAGCATGCTGGAGTGCGGGCCAGCGCACCTCTGCTGCTGCCGGGCCGTCCTCGCGCCGCTGACGCGGTGCCTTCGGCTTCCACGTCGCGCCGGGCGGACCGTTCGGGTAAGGCCATCCAGGCCAACCCGAACTGCCAGTCGCATCCTTGCGACTGGCTCCTGTCCCAACGTAAAAGCCTCAGCGCTGCGGATAGCCCTTGCAGCAGCAGAGGTGCGCTAGCCTCAACTATTGTGCCCTTTTTCACCACGCGCATTGAAGCTTCAGAGCAGGCTGGTGCCTTACAGGGGCTGGCAATCTGCGCATTTAAGCGTCACGAGTTAAACAACGTGGTGACGTAAACGACCGATTTTTTCGATTTCCACTTCAATCACATCGCCGGGGAACATAAACAGCGGTGGCGTGCGTTTTTTACCGACGCCGCCCGGTGAACCGGTGATGATCACATCACCTGCTGACAGCGGGCTGAACGCCGAAATGTATTCGATGATTTTCGCCACCGGATGCACCATGCTGGCAGTGGTATCGTTCTGCACTTCACGCTGATTCAGCCAGGTTTTGATCGCCAGCTGCTGCGGATCGGGGATCTCATCTGAGGTGGTCATCCACGGACCAAAGCCACCGGTCTGCTGCCAGTTTTTTCCGGCGGTGAACCAGGTGAACTGCATGTCACGCACCGTGGCATCCATAAAGCAGCTGTAACCGGCAACGTGTTGCAGTGCATCGGCTGCTTTAACCTGATAGGCCGCTTTACCGATGATCACCGCCAGTTCGCCTTCGTAATCGAACTCTTGGGTGGTGGCCGGTTTCAACAGTGGCTGCTCGTGTCCCGCCAGGGAATCAGCAAAGCGCACAAACAGCGTCGGCGCTTCGATAGTCTCAGCAAACTCTTTGCGCTTGTCCGCGTAGTTCATGCCGACACAGAATACTTTGCCAGGATTTTCCACTACCGGCAGAAAGCGAATGGCGCTGAACGGGTGATCCGCTGGCAGTGAGCTAAAGGCTTGCAGGTCGCTCAGCGCGCCGCGTTGTAACAAAGATTTCAGGTCCGGGCATGCCGCGCCGAGGCGTGAACCGACATCAATCACGCCCTCTTCCAACACGATTCCGTAACTTTTTCTTTCCTGGTCAATAAGATAAAAACTGCAGAGCTGCATGACTGCCTCGTTGTTATATATAAATTGCGCGCAGGTTACCAAAAGCCAGCAGGAAATGCGGTACGACCTGCCAATAATGTGCCTAAGCGTTGATGCGTGATTGCTGATCTATTGATTGCCATCCATGGCAACCCTGCAAACATCAGTTAGGTGTGCAGTCATGGCAACCTTCCGAGTATCTGTAGGGTGCGCATTGATGCGCACCAACATTACGACTGGGTGCTGGCCAGATAGGAGAATGCGCTTAACAGGCTGATCAGCGTGCCCATCTGCTCGGCGCGATAGCCTACTGTCACGCCATCAATCCGGGTGACGCCGGGAATCAGACAGAACAGATCCGCCAGTACTGGTTTGCTGGCTTGTAACTGCATCTCATAAGGTGCGGTCAAACGCGTGGTGCTGACCTGCCGCGCGCGCTGTACCGCAGCGGTAGCGGCGGCACGAATGGCGTTTTGTGCCGCCTGCGGACTGATTGATTCGGCGCAGGTGTGGGAAATCGCGCGTTTAACACAGACGTAATCCACTGACGGATAGTGTTCGGCCATCCAGCCTTGCAGCTGATCGTCACCGCTTACGAGCCACAGCGGTGTGCCCTGTTCGGCGGCGGCGGCGGCGTAGATATCGCTCTCGCCCATCACTTTGCCGTTGATATGGATGCGCCAGAACGCGCGGCCGTTGATGGTGTGCGCCAGCACGCCGGGTTCGCCCGCCGCGCTGTGATAGCCGATAAAGAACAGGCCATCAAAGGGTTGCTGCTCAATGCCTTCTACCATCGATAGTCCACGCGGCTTGCCTTGCACCATGCGTGCACGCGGATCGATATTTTCCGCGCGCAGGTTGGTCATTTGCGCATGGCTGTCGGCCACCACCACTTCAGTGGCTCCGCCCGCAAACGCGCCATCGATGGCGGCGTTCACTTCCTGTTCCATCAGCCCACGCGCCAGCTGGTGTTCCGCATGGCCGGGTGAGCACTGTTCCGGACGCATCACGCCCGCAATACCTTCAATGTCAGCAGAGATGAATATTTTCATAAGTCAGGCAAATTCCGTGCGGGTTGAAACATGGTCGCCATAAATGGCGACCTTACGGGGAACTGTGCGTCAAAGGCCGCTTTCAGGCTGACCATAAGCGCTGCTGAAAGAGGCGCCATAAGTGGCAACACTGCGATTAACTCAGCCTCAGAGGCGGCATTCAAGCCGACCACAGGCGCTGCTGAAAGAGGTGCCATAAGTGGCGACACTACGGTTAACTTAGCGTCAGAGGCGGCATTCAAGCTGTACACAGGCACTGCTGAAAGAGGCGCCATAAATGGTGGCCCTACGGTTTGGTCAATTCATCCAGCACCTGCGTCAGCGACGGGCGATGATGGCCGCGAAAACCCGTGACCGATTCGGCGCTTAATAGCGCATCCAGCACCGCGTGTTCGGTGGCATCGGCGGCGGCGGCGAGCAGCGGTTCCAGTGCCGCATCTTCCGGCGGATTTGGTTGCGTTTGTGTGGAAAACGCCACAGCAATATCACCGGATCCATGTCCCCAATAGCTGCCCAAACGGCCTAATCCCGCCCCCGCGCGTTTGGCTATGCGCTTGAGCTGGCGGGCATCCAGCGGTGCATCGGTGGCCATAATAATGATGATGGAGCCGGCATCGCGCTGCGGCGTCAGCTCTGGCAGCAGCGGCCCGATCATTTCACCGAGTCGCACACCATCCAGCGTGAACGCGTTGAGTGCACCAAAGTTAGCCAGCACCAGCACGCCCAACGTGGCATTCAGTGAAGGAATTAAGCGCGATGCGCTGCCGATGCCACCTTTCAAACTGAAACAGCTCATGCCGCGCCCGGCACCGACGCTGCCACGGGCGAAATCGGCCTGTGCCGTATCGAGCGCATCCTGTGCCATGGCTTCGGTGACGGCCAGCGCCTGAATGTCATTCAGCCAGCCGTCGTTGCACTCCAGCGCCAGCGGATTGACGGTCGGCAAACTGCGGCCCAACTCTGGATTACGGCTGATGGCATCACGCACCAGCGTGGTAAACAACGTGCCCACTGCCAGCGTGTTGCTGAGCAAGATCGGCGTTTGCAGCACGCCCAACTCTTCGATTTGCACCAACCCGACCGGCTTGGCAAAGCCATTAAAGACCGCCGCGCCGCAGGGTAACGGGTTGAGAAACAGGTTATCGCCCGGCGGCACAATCGCCGTCACACCGGTTTGTCTCTCACCGTCTGCTAATGTGTGATGGCCGACGCGCACGCCAGGCACATCGCTGATGCGATTGGTGGCGCCGCAGGCACTGCGTGGTTGCCCGAGCTGGCGCTCCGTGCGCCAGCGTTGCAGCAGCAGATCGCGCTGCAGTTGTTGAAAATCCATGTTTAGCTCTTCAGTTTGGGATCGAGCGTATCGCGCAGCGCATCACCCAGCAGGTTAAACGCCAGCACAGTAATGAAAATCGCCAGACCGGGGAACACGCTGACGTGCCATAAACCGCCCATCATCATGCTGCGGCTCATTGCCAGAATATTGCCCCACTCCGGCACATCCGGTTCCGGGCCCAGGCCGATAAAGCTGAGTCCCGCTGCCGTTAGAATACTGGTGCCGATACGCATGGTGAAATAGACAATCACGTTGGAGAGCGTGCCGGGCAGAATATGGCGCAGCAAGATCACGCGGTCGGGCGCACCGGCGCAGCGCACCGCTTCGACATACGCAGCCTGTTTGAGCGACAGCGTCGAGGCTCGCACGATGCGGGCAAAGACTGGCACGCTGAATACCGCCACGGCGATAATCACGTTATTCAGTCCCGGACCGAGAATCGCCACCACCGCAATCGCCAGCAGCATGCCGGGAAAGGCAAACAGCACGTCGGAACCGCGCATGATCAGCATATCGATCCAACGGCCGTAATAGCCCGCCAGCAAACCGAGCAGCACGCCCACCACCATGCCCAGCGTCACCGACAGCACGCCGACGTAAAGCGAGATACGTGCGCCGTAGATGATGCGGCTCAGCAGGTCACGCCCCAGGTCATCGGTGCCCATCCAGTGTGCCGCTGAGGGCGGAGATGATAAGGCCATCCAGTCCGGTGCCATCGGGTCCCATGGTGCCAGCCAGGGCGCGAAGATCGCCACAATGACCAGCAGCAGTACAAAGCCGCCGGAGACCAGTGCCAGCGGATTACGCACAAAAGCGTGCAGGAAGTCGCGCCACGGCGAGCGGATGGTTTGTGGTGTTGCGGCAGAGAGAGATTGTGTACTCATCACGACTCCTGTCGCAGGCGAATGGCTGGATTGACCACGGCATACAGCAGATCCACCAGCAGGTTAATGACAATAAATTCAAACACAAACAGCATTACCAGCGCCTGAATCACCGGCTGATCCTGTGCTTTGATCGATTCGATCAACAGCCAGCCCAAACCGGGCCAGTTGAAGACGCTCTCTACCACAATCGATCCGCCGAGCAGAAAACCGAACTGCAAGCCGAGCATGGTGATCACCGGGATCAAGGCGTTGCGCATCACGTGTTTCCACGTCACCAGCCGATTGCGCAGCCCTTTGGCTTTGGCGGTGCGCACATAATCTTCCTGCGCCACTTCGAGGAAGGCGGAACGGGTGAAACGCGCCATGACGGCGGCCACCGAGGAACCCAACGTAATGGCGGGCAGGATGATATCGCTGACCTTGTTAAAACCGCTCACTGAGAACAGGCCAAACGGCATGGCGACGAACTGGATCAGCAGCAGACCGAGCCAGAACGTTGGCATCGAGATGCCGCCGACGGCCACGCTCATCAATGTCCAGTCCTGCCATTTACCGCGCTTCAGTGCGGCCAGCACACCGAGGAACAGGCCGAGGATTACTGACCAGGCGAAGCCCGCCAGCGCCAGCCACAGGGTTGGCATAAAGCCTTGCTTGATCACCTGCAGCACCGGCTGTTGCGTACGGTAAGTGACGCCAAGATCGCCACGCAGCAGCCCGCCGATCCAGTTAACATATTGCTGCGGCAGCGGATCGTTGAGTCCAAGATGCTGGCGCGCGGCTTCGACCGCTTCGATCGGCGCGTCTGGCCCGGCGTAAATGCGCGCCGGATCGCCGGGTAGCAGCTTAATAAAGCCGAACACCAGGAGCGAGACCACCAGCAGGACGGGGATCATCTCCAGTAGCCGACGAATGATGTATGCGAACATGCGCTTCCTTTAAATTGGGGACGCCCTCTCCCGTTTGCAGGAGAGGGTTAGGGTGAGGGATTAACGCCCTGCCTTACTTAAATGCCGCCTGGGTGTAAAGGAAGTTGCCATCTGCCAGCATCGATACGCCGGTCAGGTTGCTGCGCTTGCCCACCAGGTTATCTGGCGTACCGAGGAAGGCGACAGGCGCATCTTTCCACAGCAGTTTCTGTGCTTCCGCATAGGCTTCGCCGCGCTTGGCTGGATCGGCGGTGGCTAACCCACCGGCAATGGCTTTATCCACGTCCGGATTGCTGAAGTACGAAACGTTGTACGAAGTCGGCACCCAGGATTCGGTGGCATACAGCGGGCGCAGCGCCCAATCCGCATCACCGGTCGAGGTTGACCAGCCACCGTAATAGAGGTCGAATTCGGCTTCTTTAGGATCCTTCACGCCCCACAGCTTGGCGTTACGTGTTCCGGAATCCATTGGCGTCACCGTGGCACGAATGCCGACGGTCGAAAGCTGGGCTTTCAGCACCTGCGCCGCGCGCACGCTGGCGGTGGTGTTGGTGGTCCACAGTTTCAGATCCAAACCGTTCGGATAGCCGGCAGCTTTCAGCAAGGCTTTGGCTTCATCCGGCGCGTAGTGATAATTCGGCTCGCTCTGTTTCTGGTAGAACTGCACCCCTTCCGGCATCGCGGAAGTCGCGGGTTTGCCCATGCCAGCAAACGCTACTTTCAACCACAGATTGCGGTCGATGGCGTAGTTGATCGCCTGACGCACGCGCACATCCGCCAATGGCTTGTGCTGGGTGTTGATCGCCATGTAATAGAGATAAATGCTCGGATCGCGCTGGATCGCTAATTTGCTGTCGCTCTGCACAGTCGCGATCAGATCCGACGGCAGCGGCCAGATCGCATCCACCTGTCCTGATTTCAGTGCGGCAACGCGGGTGGCATCTTCCGGGCTTGGCGAGAAGGTCACTTTATCCACCTTCGGCCAGCCTTTCTGCCAGTAGCCATCATACTTCACCAGTGAAACGGCTTTGCCCGGCTGCCAGTCAACAAACTTGAACGGACCGGTGCCGACCGGATGCAGGCGCAGCTGTGCTTCTTCTGGATACTGTTTTAGGATCGCCGGGCTCCACATCACTGCTGACGGGTGCGCCAGGGTGTTGATGAAGGCACCAAAGGATTGATTGAGGTCGATCTTCACCTGATCCGGCGCCAGCACCGTGACTTTGGCAATCATCTTATACAGGCTGTTACGCTTCAGGCCTTTGGTCTGATCGGCAAGACGGTCGAGGTTAGTTTTTACCGCTTCAGCATCAAACGGCGTGCCGTCCTGGAAAGTGACGCCTTTGCGCAGCGTCAGGGTAAATTCTGTGGCGTTGTCATTATTGGTATAACCGGTCGCCAGCCAGGGTTGCAGCTTCATCTGCGCATCGAACTGGAACAGGCGTTCAAAGATACCGCTCTGCACCGAATAGCTGACGTTGTCCGAAGTATCGTGCGGATCGAGACCGGTGATATCGGCATACATCGAAATGCGCAGATCCTGCGCCTGCGCGGCGGCGGCCAGCGCAAGGGTCAATCCAAAAGCCAGTGACGTGCGGCGTAAAATCGGTTTCATGAAATCTCCTGGTATTGAGGGTTAGCGCGAAACAATGTCGTCAGCGACCCAGTGTTGCGGTGCAACCTGGCGATAACGGGGTTTGGTGACCGTTTCGCCCAACTTGCGTAGCGGCGAAGGAATTTCGCTGTCTTCGAAAGTACGGGTCTGACGGTTCTGTGGATCGGCCACCGGCACCGAGGCCAGCAGACGTTGGGTATAAGGATGTTGCGGCTGGTTAAACACCGACTGACGCGGGCCAAGCTCGACAATCTGGCCGAGATACATCACCGCCACGCGGTTGGCGATACGCTCCACCACCGCCATGTCGTGTGAGATGAATATCCACGCCACGCCGGTCTGCTTTTGCAGGTCCATCATCAGATTCACCACCTGCGCCTGGATCGAGACATCCAGCGCCGAGACGGCTTCATCGGCGATAATGACTTTCGGTTTCAAGGCCATGGCGCGGGCGATTGCGATACGCTGACGCTGTCCGCCGGAAAACTCATGGGGATAACGCGTGGCATGTTCGGGCAGCAGACCCACGCTTTTCAGCAAGGCCTCAACCTGCGGCGTGGCTTCTTCCAGCGATTTCACCAATCCGTGCAGCAGCAGTGGCTCGGCAATGGTGAAGCCCACGGTCAGACGCGGGTTTAAAGAAGCGTAGGGATCCTGAAATACCATCTGGATTTCGCGGCGCAACGGCTGGAATTCCGCTTCTTTTAGATTGGCGATTTCACTGCCCTGGAAATGAATACTGTCGGCCTGACTCTTAATCAGGCGCATCAGCGCGCGGCCGGTGGTGGATTTTCCGCAACCACTCTCGCCGACAATTGCCAAGGTTTCGCCCGGCCACAGGCTGAAGTCAATCTGCTCCACTGCGTGCACCTGATGGGTCAAGGCGGAAAAGATGCCGCTGCGAATCGGGTAATAGACTTTTAAACCGCGCACATCCAGCAGCGGAGTTTCGTCATAACGGGCGGTGCGCTGTTCACCACTATCAGTAGGCTGAGTGACGCCCAACAGTGGAAAACGTTGCGGCCAGCTTTGTTCGCGCATGTCGCCCAGCTTCGGCACAGCGGCCAGTAGCGCTTTGGTGTAAGGATGCTGCGGCGTGTTGAAGATGTCGGCTACCGTGCCTTGTTCCACCACTTCGCCGCGCAGCATCACCACCACGCGGTCGGCAATCTCCGCCACCACGCCCATGTCGTGGGTGATAAACAGCACCGCCATCTGCTTCTCGCGTTGCAGGTCGCGCAGAATGTGCAAAATGCGCGCCTGCACGGTAACGTCCAGCGCGGTAGTAGGTTCGTCGGCAATCAGCAGTTGCGGATCACACGCCAGCGCCTGCGCAATCATCACACGCTGGCGCATCCCACCCGATAGCGAGTGCGGGTAGCTTTTCATCACGCGATCGACATCGGCGATGCGTACCTGGCGCAGCAGTGCTCGCGCACGCGCATCCGCAGCGGCTTTGTCGCACATCTGATGGTCACGCAGCGCTTCCGTCAACTGATCGCCCACCCGCAGTACCGGATTGAGCGAAGTCATCGGCTCCTGAAAAATCATCGCCATTTCTCGCCCGCGCAAGGTGCGGCGCTGGGTTTCATTCAGCGTTTCCAGCGCGTGAGCTTTACCCTGACGATCACGAAACTGCATGCTACCGCGATCGATACGGCCTGAAGCCGCCAGCAAGCCCATCACCGCCAGTGAAGTGACCGATTTTCCCGAGCCGCTTTCACCCACAACGGCGACGATTTCACCGGGATAAATGGCAAAACTGATGCCTTTCAGCGCCTGATTTTCGCCGCTGCGGCCGCGGAACGAAACGCTGAGATCCTGTATCGCGAGTACCGGCGCGGGACCGGCAACGCTGGCGGCGTTGGGGGTAAGTAAAGTGTCCGTCATCGTTGCCTCTTGCGGTTACAGCCAGATTCGGCCTTGAGAGTAAGAAAGGAAGGGAGAACTGTCGGCAGCCAGCCAAATCGGGCCATCCAGATCGATATGTTCTGCGGCAATCGCCACCGGCAGCGCGGCTTCCATCGCTAATGAGGAGCCCAGCATGCAGCCAACCATCAGACGCATATCCAGCTTTTGCGCTTCTTCGACCATCGCTAAGGCTTCGGTCAGACCGCCGCATTTATCCAGCTTGATGTTGATCATCTCGTAGCGATTGCGCAGCTCGGCGATGTCTTCACGCGTATGGCAACTCTCATCGGCGCACACCGGGATCGGGTGGTTAAACCGTTGCAGATCCTGGTCTTGTCCGGCAGGCAGCGGCTGTTCAACCATGGCGATGTTGTACGCTTGCAGCGCGGTAAGCAGGCTTTGCAGATCGACGCCGGACCAGGCTTCGTTGGCGTCAATGATCAAGGTGGCACGTGGCGCAGCCTTTCTGATGGCCGCCACCTTCTCTAAAATCTCGTCACGATTCAGTTTGATTTTCAGCAGGATGGCGCCACGTGATACGGCGTCAGCGGCGGCAGCTGCCATGTTTTCTATGGAGTCGAGGCTTAACGTTTCGGCGGTGATCACCGATGGCGGTGCTGTGCGTTGGCACTGCTGCCACAGCGTCTGCTTCGCCAACGCGGCATCAAGACGCCACAGCGCACAGTCCAGCGCATTACGCGCTGAACCGGCAGATAAACGGCTTTGCAGATCGATTCGGCTCAAGCCCGCTTCAACATCCTGACGCATCGCTTCCAGCTGCGCCTCGACGCTGTCTGGTGTTTCATCGTAACGCGGCGTCGGCGTGCACTCGCCACGACCAATAAAGCCGTTCTGCTCCAGCGTGACGCGAATGACAGTAACCGCGGTGCGCGTACCACGCGAGATAGCGAAAGGACGTGCCAGCGGCAGCTCCAGCACTTCAATCTGCATGCGCCGCATCTTAGCCACGCTCCTGCAGCAGTGCCGCGATATCCGCGATACCAAAACGCACCGGATCGGTGGCAGGCACGCCGAATTCAGCGCTGACTTCCGCACAATAGGCGCGGGCCTCTTCTTCGCTGTAGTTGGAGGTGTTGATAGCAAAACCGGCCAGCTGAACGTTGTCGCTGGTGACATCGGCCGCGCGCAGGTTAGCCTCCACGCAATCTTTCAGGCTCACCATCGGCTGATGCGGTAAATGACGCATGTGCGGACGGCCCATTTCGTGGCACATCACCAGCCAGTGCGGCTGCGCACCGTGAATCAGGCCCATGCTGACGCCTGCGTAAGAGGGATGGAACAGCGAGCCCTGGCCTTCGACGATATCCCAGTGGTCGGCATCATTGGCTGGCGACAGCGCTTCCACCGCACCGGCGATGAAATCAGCAATCACTGCATCAATCGCGATGCCTTCACCGGCAACCAGAATGCCGGTTTGCCCGGTGGCGCGGAAATCCGCCTTCATGCCGCGCTCACGCATCGCCGCTTCCAGTGCCAGCGAGGTGTACATCTTGCCAACTGAGCAGTCCGTACCGACAGTAAGTACACGCTTACCTGTACGCTTTTTACCGCTGCCAACGTTAAGTTTTGGACGCATATGGCGCAGGTCAAACAGCTCAACGCCAAACTCCTGAGCCAACGCCACCAGCTCTGGCTCATCCACCAGACGATGGTGCAAACCGCTCGCCACGTTCATGCCGGCTTTGATTGCGCCTTTAACGGTGTCGAGCCAGTGCTCCGGCAGATAACCACCCGCATTCGCGGTGCCGAGCACCAGGGTTTTCGCGCCACGCTCTTTCGCCGTGGCGATATCAAGTACGTCCAGACCTAAGCTAACGGTGCAGCCCGGCAGTTTAATTTCGCCGACGCACTGCTCAGGGCGCCAGACGTGAATGCCACGTGCGGTTTTAGCAGCCAGCGGATCGGTGACATCGCCAAGGAACAATAAATAGGGTTGTGGGATCAGCATGATGTTTCTCGTTTCAGACGGGTTAGAGGGCCTGAATCGACTATTCCATGCGGGTTAAGAGGTGACGAATGCTTGTTTGGTAGCGGGGTATAACATCAGGCTATAGCCAGATCGAAAACTGATAGTTAAGGGTACTAAGCCATTGATAGCGGAAAAATTCGAGGCGTTATTGAGCGGGTGAGATAAGAAAATCATTGATAACCACAGGTCGATCCCTGACCGCGATTATCGAGGGTATTTGTCGTGCTTAGTTCAGCGCACCGGGCGGTACATGCTTGAAAGTCTCAACATATGCACGAAACACGTAGCGGAAAAAACGTTTCATTGGATACCTGGCTCAAAAATTGTTGAAGAAATACGCGAAAAGTATAACTAACGCGCGTTTTTCACGCAATTATTTTTGAGCCAGATCACAAAAATGAGGATTTTGGCAGATGCCTGAATTAGCTAAACAGGCCAAGGTGCTCGCTGAGAATGGTACAGCCGATGCTGATTAATACGACACCACCCAATACTTCAGCCCATTTACCCATCACTGGGCCGATAAAGCGTCCGACCATCACACCAGTGGTGGCCATAATGGTGGTGGCGGCGCCAATGGTCACCGCGGTGAGCACAATATTGACCTGCAGGAATGCCAGGCCCACGCCCACCGCCAGCGCATCAAGACTGGTGGCTACGGCGGTCATCGCCAGTACCATAAAGCCATGACGCTGCGGCGCTTCGCACGGATCATCTGCCGTCTGACGGAAACCTTCCATCATCATGCGGCCACCTAAAATGGTTAACAGGCCAAAAGCCACCCAGTGATCCCATGCCATGATGTAGCGGCTTGCCGCCAGACCAATCGCCCAGCCAATCAGCGGGGTCAGCATTTCAATCACACCAAATATCAGGCCGGTGCGCAGCGCTTCTTTGAAGTTCGGGCGATGCAGCGACGCGCCTTTGCCCAGTGCTGCGGCGAAGGCGTCCATCGACATACCAAAGGCCAGAATCAGAGTTGCGATAAATGTCATGGGTTTTCAATCAATGCCGCGAAAAATGCCTTCAAGCGAGCGATTTTCCGCATCTATTGTTCAGTAATGAAAAAGTGCGCGCAGTCTAACACGCAAAATCACCAAAAAAAAGACAGTAAAATCATGGATTTAAGTATAGCAAAGGCTATAACTCTTAACTTGCGCTATTTATGACGCTAAGTGAATGGAATAGAAGAAAATTATTAAGCTGGCCCGGCATGGGGATTGCACGCTAGCGCGCTTTTATGCGCTAATGCTCGCGCTTAATGATATGGAATGCTGCGATGAAAAACCCGTTTGAAACGCTGATTATCCCCGGTGGCATTTTGCTGTTGGGCTTCCTCTCTGCGCTGCTGCTGCCCGCGCCGCAGTTTGGCCTGGATTTGTCCAAACGTATTCAGGAATTGCTGCATTTGCAGGACCTCAATCAGCTTTACACAATCGTGTTTTGCCTGTGGTTCCTGCTGCTGGGCGCGATTGAGTTTTTTGTCATCCGCTTTGCATGGCGTCTGCTCGCTAAGAAGTGATCCCCTACCGCCGCGTAATGCATTTTTCCTCTGACCTCTGTCTGTCGCGGCGAAGAAATTTTTACCCACAAAAATGTAACATTAGTTTTACACGATCTGGCGAAATATCACGCAACATAAAAACCGCATAAATAATCAATTCATCACAAATTCAATTTTATCATGCATTTAAGATGTGACGCCGCTCACTCTCTGAACATTACCCTGCTTATTACACTCACAATATCGCAACAACTGCATTACCATAACCCTCTGATTAAGAGATAAAAATCCCTTATGACAGCGGGGTCGAACTGATTAATTCTTATGCTGAATCATTTCGGCCTTTAAAAAATAAACAAACGTTTAATTCCGATACGAGAATGTTATATTCAAATGCATATGCATAACGTGCAGTTAATCGTTATCGTCCCCTGACTTAAACCTGAGTCTTAACCTTTGAGAAATAGCGCGACGCGCTCGAAAGAAGCGTGGCTGTTTCGCCTGCGAACCTGTTGAACTTCAGGTCAACAGAGAGAGGAGATGTCGCCTCATGAGCACTACTGCGGTAAACCTGGCGCTCGCCGCCGCTGGTATGGATAGCGCAAACCTTCAGGAACGAAAGGATGTCGACGTACTGCTGATCGGCGCAGGCGTGATGAGTGCCACCTTAGGCGCATGGCTGCAGGATCTGGAGCCGGACTGGTCTATTGAGATGGTGGAACGCCTCGACGATGTCGCGGTGGAATCGTCCAATGGCTGGAATAATGCCGGGACCGGTCACGCTGCGTTGGCCGAGCTGAACTATACGCCGCAAAAGCCGGATGGCAGCATCGACATTGCGAAAGCGGTGGCGATCAACGAATCATTCCAGATTTCTCGTCAGTTCTGGGCGTACCACGTTCAGAAAGGCAACCTGCGCAATCCAAAAAGCTTTATCCACAGTACGCCGCACATGAGCTTTGTATGGGGCGACGATAACGTTGAGTTCCTGCGCAAACGTTTCCAGGCGCTGCAAAAAAGCACCCTGTTCCGTGGCATGAACTATTCAGAAGATCGCGACCAGATCACCCAGTGGATTCCGCTGGTGATGAACGGCCGTGACAGCAAACAGAAAGTGGCCGCCACCTGGACCGAAATGGGTACCGACGTTAACTTCGGTGAAGTGACGCGTCAGCTGATTGCCTCTTTAGAGAAGAAAACCAATTTCCGCCTGCGTCTGCGTCAGGAAGTGCGTGATATCAAGCGCCTGAGCGATGGCCGCTGGCAGGTGACGTTGCACAATCTGGCCAGCGGTGAAAATCGCCTGCTGATCACCCGCCAGCTGTTTATCGGTGCGGGCGGTGCGGCGTTGCCACTGCTGCAAAAATCCGGCATTCCGGAAGTGAAAGGCTATGCCGGTTTCCCGGTGGGCGGTTCCTTCCTCGTGACCGAGAATCCAGAAGTGGTGCAGCAGCACATGGCGAAGGTGTACGGTAAAGCCAGCGTTGGCGCACCGCCGATGTCGGTACCGCACGTCGATACTCGCGTGCTGGATGGCAAGCAGGTTCTGCTGTTTGGCCCGTTCGCCACCTTCTCAACCAAATTCCTGAAACAGGGTTCGCTGCTGGATATGTTCGGCGCGATGAACGGCAGCAACCTGTTACCGATGATGCAGGTTGGCCTGAAGAGTTTTGACCTGGTGAAATACCTCGTCGATCAGGTGCTGCAAAGCGACGACGATCGAATGGAAGCGCTGCGTGCTTATGTGCCGCAGGCGAAGCAGGAAGACTGGCGTTTAGTCACTGCCGGCCAGCGTGTGCAGATTATCAAGAATGATGAGAAAGAGGGCGGCGTACTGCGTTTGGGTACGGAAGTCGTGACCTCTGAAGATGGTTCGATTTCTGCCCTGCTCGGCGCTTCACCTGGCGCATCGACTGCGGCGCCGATTATGCTGGAGCTGATGGCGAAAGCCTTCCCAGAGCAGATGCGTTCACCGGAATGGCAGACCAAAATCCGCGCGGTGATCCCAACCTGGGGCCGTAAGATGAATGGTGATGTGGCGCTGACCGAGAAGATCCTGGCAGAAACCAGCCGCGTACTGCAGCTCGACTACGCACCGATCGTTACGCCAGACGCGGCGAACGACGAAGCCCGCGAGACGGCGCACGTGGTGGGGAAGTAACAAGGCAATCCTGATTGCCCGTGAATGATGATGAGGCCGCGCAAGCGGCCTTTTTTATGTGAACTGTAATTCAGCTCAGCAGTATCGCGTCGTACAACATCCAACCTGTGGTGGCCACCAGCGACAGCGCCATCAGGCTATTAAACGCCTGCCGCTTCCACGCCACCTGCAGATGACTGCGCAGACGATCGCCCATTGCGGCCCAGATCAGGATGCAGGGCAGATTCAATGCAGCAAACCCCAGCAATACCGTGATGACGCCGTTGCTATTGGCGTACATCAGCGCCACGTTAGTCACCATCAGCCAGGCTTTCGGATTCACCGCCTGAAAACAGATGCCGCCCACCAGCGTCATTGGGCGCGGACGTTCACGCGCTTCTGGTGCTGCAGCACGAAAGATTTTCCATGACAGCCACAGCAAGTAACTGCATCCCACCACCGTGAGTGGTAAACGAATGGATGCCATCCAGTGCAGCAATACATCCAACGCCATGCTTGCCAGCAGCATTTGTATGGCACAGCCGAGCAGAATGCCAAACAGCATTGGCAGCGTGCGCTTAAAACCAAAATTGACGCCCGATGTAGCGAGCAACAAGTTGTTCGGGCCGGGGGTGATCGACATCACCGTGACGTAGCTGAAGAATGAAGGGTCGAGCATGATGCGCTTCCTGATGGTCCAAAGTTAACATCATGCTAATGCGTACACGCCAATGGAAACAGAGACACAAAACCACTATTGTAATGGATACAGTTAACGTTAATTTCGATTGTACCCATCGCGCGCGGAGGCTTTTGTGTCCCTTCCACTCTCATCCGGTCAAACGCTGTATCAGCAGTTGGCCGACAGCTTTGCCGAGTCGATTCATCAGGGCACCCTGAAGCCGGGAAAACGGCTGCCCGCCATCCGACGCGTGGCGCAATCGCATCAGGTCAGCGTTAATACCGTGCTCAATGCCTGGCAAATTCTCGAAGATCGCGGTTTGATTGAAGCCCGCCCGCAATCGGGTTACTACGTGCGTGGCGTGATGCCCGCCGTGACGCGCCCGGTCAAACCGCTGCCAGCAAAAATTAACGATCCCAGCACGCAGAAACTGGAGCTGATTGAGCAGGTGTTTGCCGCGCAGAATAATGCCGATTACACCAATATCTCTTTGGCCTGCCCGCAGGATGGCACCTTCTATCCGGCTGCGCGACTGGGGCGAATTACCTCAGGCATTTTACGCCATAACCCCGATATTATCGGACGCTACGCGCTTCCGCCTGGTAGTGAGCGCTTACGGGAGGAGATAGCGCGCCGCAGTTTGCATAACGGTATCAACCTGACCGCGCAAGAGATCACCCTCACCCACGGCTGCATGGAAGCGTTACAACTGGCGCTGCGTGCCGTGACGAAACCGGGTGACTGTATTGGGCTGGAGTCACCCACCTACTTCTTCCTGTTCCCACTGCTGGCGTCGCTGGGCCTGAAGGCACTGGAGATTCCCACCGATCCACAGCAAGGCTTGTCGCTGGATGCGCTGGAGATGTTGTTGCAGGAGAAGCGTATTCAGGCGCTGATCGCCATGCCCGGCGCGCAGAATCCGCTGGGCTATGTGATGCCACTGGAAAATAAGAAGCGGCTGGCAAAGTTAGTGAATACTTACCACGTTCCGATGCTGGAAGATGGGTTGTATGACGAGCTGCAGTTTGACTGGCCACTCTCACCGCCGGTGAAAGCCTTTGATAGCGATGGCTGGGTGATTTACTGTACCAGCTTTACCAAAACCGTGGCGCCGGACTTCCGCGTGGGCTGGACTGCGGCCGGTCGCTTCCACCAAACCATCGCTCGTTTGAAAGCCGTCTCTTCGATGTCTGAGTCGCGACTGTTATGTGAGACCCTCGCCGAATTCCTCGCGAGCGGCGGATACGATCATCATTTGCGCTCGCTGCGCCGCCGCTATGCCGCCAATCTTGATGCGGCACGCGGCATCATGGCGCGCCATTTTCCGCAGGGAACGCGCGCGACGCTGCCAAAAGGTGGCTTTGTGTTTTGGGTGGAATTGCCGGGTAAAGTGGACACCGTGGAGATGTTCCATCGGTTACTGCAGGAGCAGATTTGCGTCACACCGGGCGCGCTCTACACGCTGAGCGATCGTTATAAACACGCGCTGCGCCTCTCCTGCTGTTACCCGTTTGATGAACGTTATACGTGGGCGCTGAAACGCACCGGCGCGCTAGCCTGCGAAATCACAGGCCTGGCACCGGGACAGGATCAGGGTTTGCCGTTGCGGCCCCAGGTGGTGTAACCCTCACGCTCGGTCAGACGCTCGTAATAGAGTTGCACGGCTGGGAAGTCAGGGTGCTCAAGCGGAGTTTCAAACCAGCGGTTAACGGCCAGCCCTACCGGAATGTCTGCCAGCGAGAAGTTGCGTCCTGCGACGTAGCGCCCGGTTTTTTGCAGATGCTGGTCAAGAATATTCATGGTGTGCGTCCAGCCTTTAATCGCGGCGGCCAGCAAACGCGGATCCTGATGGGCGGGCGAGTTGCGCACCAGTGACATAAACGCATAGCGCCAGGAAGTATTGAGTTCGGTGGCTTGCCAGTCCATCCACTGATCTACCGGTGCACGCGCACGTGGGTTTTCAGGATAGAGCCAGTCGCCGCCATTGCTGTTGGCGAGATAGCGCAGAATGGCGTTGGATTCCCACATCACGAAGTCATCTTCGATGATCACCGGCACCATGGCATTAGGGTTGAGCGCCATGAATTCCGCCGAGTGCAGCGATTGCGGGTCTTCACCCCAGGGTTCGAGCTCATAGGCGATATCCAGTTCTGAGCATAGCCACAGAACTTTGCGCACGTTAATTGAAGAAGTACGACCAAGAACTTTTAACATAGCGGACTCCGATTCCAGAATTCTTAATCTATTCATAGTCCTGTTGGCTGGTATTAGCAATCGGCAGGATGTAAATCCGGATTTCATAGTGCCTTAACGAGCAAGGAGTGAAAATGAAAGTCGCGTTTAAGCAGGTAGATGTATTTACCTCGTCTGCGTTTAAAGGTAATCCGCTGGCAGTGATTATGGATGCACAGGGATTAAGTGACGCCCAGCTGGCCGCCATCGCCCGTTGGACCAATTTGTCGGAAACCACCTTTGTCCTGCCGCCTCAGGATGCCGCGGCCGATTATCGGGTGCGTATTTTCACCACCGAAGGGGAATTGCCGTTTGCCGGACATCCGACGCTGGGCACAGCTCACGCTTTGTTAGAAGCAGGTTGGCAAGTAAAAACGCCGGGCAAAATCGTGCAAGAGTGCGGCGTTGGCCTGGTGGATGTGCGTATCAGCGAGGATGGCACGCTGGCCTTTGCGGCACCCAACGTGACATTAACGCCATTTGATGATGCGTTGATGAGCAGCGCATTGAACAGTGAAGCCTTTGATGTCAGCCAGGCGCCGACCATGGTCGATATGGGTATTCGCTGGCTGCTGATCCCGATGAGTAGCGCGCAGGCGGTGCTGGACGTGCAGGCAAGCGCGGCGGATCTGCTGCGCTTACAAAAGCATGCCGACGTCAATGGGACTGCGCTGTTTGGCCCGCTGCCAGAGGATTGCGGCGAGCAGTACGAAGTACGCGCGCTGCTGGTTGAAAACGGCAGCCTGACCGAAGATCCGGTGACTGGCAGCGCCAATGCCTGTCTGGCGCGTTACTTTGCTGCGCAGGGGAAAACGCAGGATTATCGCGCACGTCAGGGCAGCGCCATTCAGCGTGAAGGACGGATTCAGGTGAGTTTTAGCGGTGAGACCATCTGGATTGGCGGCCAGACGGTGACGGTGATTGACGGGACGATTGAGATCTAAAACACGCGCAATAAATTGCGTCGCTACGGCCATCTGCACGGTTGCGTAGCGTCGCGATTTATCGCGCATTATTACAGCGTGCTTAATCGTGCATTCTTACAACGCCTGCCCACCTGAAGCTTCAATACGCTGCGCGGTGATCCAGCCGGTTTCCTCACTCAGGATGGCGCTGATGGCGTCACCAATATCATCTGGCTGGCCAACGCGACCCAGCGATGTCACCGAGGCAATGTGATCATTGAGATCTTTGGTATCGCGCACGCGCCCACCGCCAAAATCAGTTTCAATCGCACCCGGCGCCAGAATATTGACGCGGATACGACGCTCGCCCAGCTCTTTGGCCTGATAGCGCGTCAGTACTTCCATCGCCCCTTTCACCGAGGCATAAGTGCCTGAACCCGGCAGCGTCATGCGCGTTAATCCGCTGGAGATATTCAGGATGCGGCCACCATCGATAATCAGCGGCAGCAGCTTCTGCGTCAGGAAGTAAGGCCCTTTGAAATGCACATTGATCAGTGCATCAAATTCCTCTTCCGTGGTTTCCGCAAACAGCTTGTAGTGACCGTGACCGGCGTTGTTCACTAAATAATCAAAGGTGTCGCGCTGCCAGGTTTTTTGCAGTGTCTCTTTCACCTGCGCCACGAAGCTGTCGAAGGTACTGCTGTCGCCGACATCCAGCTGTAGCGCCACCGCACGTGCGCCCAATGCTTCAATCTCTTTCACTACGGCCTGCGCTTCTTCCGCATGACCACGATAGGTAAAAAGGATATCCACGCCTTTGGCCGCCAGTTTCAGCGCACCATTCTTGCCCAAACCGCGGTTACCGCCGGTAATCAATGCAATTTTATGACTCATGTTTCGCTCCAGATGGAAAATTGAACACGGGATAAGGATATTCGCTATAAATTGATCTATAAACGCAGAGGAATACGCAGCACTGTTTCACTAACAACAACAATCGGTGAACAACATGGATAAAATTCACGCAATGCAGGTTTTTGTGCGGGTGGCAGAAATGGGCAGTTTTACCCGTGCGGCTGAAAGTCTTGGACTACCGAAAGGCAGCGTATCGCGCCAGCTACAGGCGCTGGAAAATCAAATGGGCACACGTCTGCTGCATCGCACTACGCGACGTGTCCATCTCACCCAGGATGGGCTGGTGTATTACGATCGCTGTCTCGATTTGTTATCGATGCTCGATGATATGGACAGCCTGTTCCAGCACGATCCCGGCACGCTAAGCGGCAAGCTGCGTGTCGATATGTCGGTCGCCATGGCTACCGGATTTATCCTGCCGCGTCTGCCAGAGTTTCTGCAGCATTATCCCGGCATCGAAATTGAGCTTAGCAGCAGCGATCGCCAGGTGGATGTGATTCGTGAAGGTTTTGACTGCGTGATCCGCGTGGGCGAGCTGAAAGATTCGGGTCTGATTGCGCGAAAAATCGGATCACATGCCTTGATTAACTGCGCCAGTCCCGACTACCTTTCCCGCTTCGGCATGCCGGTGCGCCTCGAAGATTTGGCGCAGCACGCTATGGTGCATTACACCCAGCAGCTGGGCCAACCCTCTTTGGGATTTGAGTATTTTGATGGTAAGCAGTGCCATTACGTTCAAACCGGCGGCGTGGTGACGGTGAACAGCACCGAAACCTATCGTGCTGCCTGCATTGCCGGGCTGGGGATTATTCAGGTGCCGGCGATTGGCGTGCAGCCACTGCTGGAATCGGGACAGTTGGTCGAGGTGCTGCACCACTTCCCGGCCAAGCCCATGCCGATTTCGTTGCTCTATCCGCATCGCCGCAACGTGGCGCGTCGTGTGCGGGTGTTTATGGAGTGGTTAAGCCATGTCTTGCAGGAGTATGTCACCTGACAAGCTATAATTTTAATTTCGCAGTGAACAGGATGCTTATCGTCTATGACAGACAAACCTAACAAAGAACCCGCGGCTGAACAGAAGCCGCTGATTGATATTAAGACCGGCAACAAAACCGTGGATGGCTCGATCCAGAACGTGTCACGCTTTGCGGCCTGGTTTCAGGCCATCCCGGCGGTGGCGCATTTCATGCGCGCGCTGGAGCGCTTTAACGATCGCCTCGGCAGCCAGTTTGGCGCGGCGATCACCTACTTCTCTTTCCTCTCTCTGATACCTATTTTGATGGTCTCCTTTGCGGCAGTCGGTTTTGTACTGGCGTCGAATCAGGATTTACTCACCGAGTTGATCAACAAAATCGTTAACAGCATCAGCGATCCGACGCTGGCCACCACGCTGAAGAACACCGTGAATACCGCGATTCAGCAGCGCGCGACCGTCGGATTAACCGGTTTGCTACTGGCGCTCTACTCCGGCATTAACTGGATGGGCAACCTACGCGAGGCAGTACGCGCGCAATCGCGTGATGTGTGGGAGCGTAAGCCGGACGATCAGGAGAAGCTGTGGAAGAAATACGCGCGTGATCTGGTGTCGTTACTCGGCCTGATGCTGGCGCTGGTGATTACGCTGTCGCTGACGTCAATTGCCGGAGCCGCGCAGAATGCCATCGTCAATGCATTAGGATTGGAAGATATCGAGTGGCTGCGCCCGGCAATGACCATCATTGCGCTGTCGATCTCTATTTTTGCCAACTATCTGTTGTTCCTGTGGATCTTCTGGATTCTGCCGCGCCACAAGCCGCGCAAAAAAGCGCTATTCCGCGGCACGCTGCTGGCGGCAATCGGCTTTGAGGTGATCAAATTTGTCATGACGCTGACGCTGCCGAAGCTGGCGACCTCACCGTCCGGCGCAGCCTTTGGCTCAGTGCTGGGGCTGATGGCATTTTTCTACTTCTTTGCCCGCCTGACGCTGTTCTGTGCTGCGTGGATTGCGACAGCTAAATACAAAGATGATGTGGAGATGCCGCAGCCGCACCAGGGCAAATGACATCGCAAGATTGTTACATTTGCCCTAACAGCTAAAAATGTTTCCTGCTGGCTATTATTTCAGCAAAAACCAGCAGGAAACGCTAAAGGGTCACTTTAATTTGGCCCTTTTGCAGAGATTCCCGCCAAAAAAGTGACACTTCCCGTTCCCATCACCCGCCGATTGCCGCAACTCAGAGATTATCCACTTTTTCGCCGAAAATGCCTGTTCTGACGCGGGTTTTCGCCATTGAATGCCGCAAAACAGGTGCGTAAGATTCTCTGTCTACATTTACAATTAAGAAACAGTCATGCAAGCCTCCATCACAGAAACTCTCGACAAAAAACACGACGACACGCCGGTAAACTCACGCGGAAAAGTGGTCGTGGCATCGCTTGTCGGCACCGCGATCGAATTCTTCGATTTCTATATTTATGCCACTGCGGCCGTCATCGTCTTTCCGCACATTTTCTTCCCGCAGGGTGATGCCACTGTTGCAACGCTACAGTCGCTGGCCACCTTTGCTATCGCCTTCGTCGCGCGCCCGATTGGCTCTGCGCTGTTCGGTCACTTTGGCGACCGCGTAGGCCGTAAAGCCACACTGGTGGCATCGCTGCTGACCATGGGCGTCTCCACCGTATTGATCGGTCTGCTGCCAGGCTACCAAACCATTGGCGTTGCTGCTCCACTGCTGCTGGCGCTGGCGCGTTTTGGTCAGGGTCTCGGCTTGGGCGGCGAATGGGGCGGTGCTGCTCTGTTGGCAACCGAGAATGCTCCAGCGAAAAAACGTGCGCTGTATGGTTCGTTCCCGCAGCTTGGCGCACCAATTGGCTTCTTCTTCGCCAACGGCACCTTCCTGCTGCTCTCCTGGCTGCTAACCGATGAGCAGTTTATGAACTGGGGCTGGCGTGTGCCGTTTATTCTGTCTGCGGTGCTGGTACTGATTGGCCTGTATGTGCGCGTTTCGCTGCACGAAAGCCCGGTGTTTGCCAAAGTGCAGAAAGAGAATAAACAGGTCAAAATGCCGATCGGCACACTGCTGAGCAAGCATATGACCGCTACCATTCTCGGCACGTTCATCATGCTGGCGACCTATACGCTGTTCTACATCATGACCGTGTACTCCATGAGCTACGGCACGGCGGCTGCGCCTGCCGGTCTGGGATATTCGCGTAACAGTTTCCTGTGGATGCTGATGGTGGCGGTGATTGGTTTTGGTGTGATGGTGCCGATTGCGGGCCTGCTGGCGGATCGCTATGGCCGTCGTCGCACCATGATCACCATTACCTTGATGATCATCGCCTTTGCGCTGATGTTCCCGATGCTGCTGGGGTCAGGCTCGCAGATTCTGGTGATGGGCTTCCTGCTGCTGGGCTTGAGCATCATGGGGCTGACGTTTGGTCCGATGGGCGCACTGCTGCCAGAGCTGTTCCCGACCGAAGTGCGTTATACCGGCGCGTCGTTCTCCTATAACCTGTCGTCAATTCTCGGTGCCTCGGTTGCGCCTTATATTGCAACATGGTTGAACGCTAACTACGGTTTGCAGGCGGTCGGTTTTTATCTGGCTTCCATGGCGGTACTGACGCTGATTGCGCTGATTGCCTGCAAAGAGACTCGCCATCAGACACTGTACGAAGCGGTGTGATGGTTGCAGATTGATATGATCAACCCGGCTCAGGCCGGGTTTTTTATTGGGTAGGAATTGAGATACGGGCGAATGATGTGAGGGCACCGCGTTAGCGGCGCGAGGACGCCAGACCCTAAGCGGCCCCGGACTGCGTTATCGCCATGGCGTTACGGCTTGATAGAGTTTTGTCGTGGTTGGCTGTGAGAAACCTATCTATTCAGGCATAAAAAAACCCCGGCTAGCCGGGGTTCTTCTTGTGCTGAAAACGGTGTTGCGTGTGGCTTAGCCAGCAACCGCGATACGTTTCATGTCGGTCATGTAGCCACGCAGTTTGCGGCCAACCGCTTCGATTGGGTGCTGACGAACGGCTTCGTTAACATCACGCAGCTGCGCGTTATCAACCTGAGTGCCTTCAATCGCTTTGCCCAGATCGCCCGGCTGCAGAGTGGTCATGAACTCTTTCAGCAGTGGAACTGCGGCGAAGGAGAACAGGTAGTTACCGTATTCTGCGGTATCGGAGATAACCACGTTCATTTCATACAGACGCTTACGTGCGATGGTGTTCGCGATCAGCGGCAGCTCGTGCAGTGATTCGTAGTAAGCAGACTCTTCAATGATGCCTGCATCGATCATGGTTTCGAAGGCCAGCTCAACGCCCGCTTTCACCATCGCAACCATCACAACGCCTTTGTCGTAGTACTCTTGCTCTTCGATTTTACCGTCGAACTGTGGTGCGTTTTCGAACGCAGTTGCGCCGGTCTCTTCACGCCAGGTCAGCAGGTTTTTATCGTCGTTTGCCCAGTCAGCCATCATACCGGAAGAGAATTCACCCGAGATGATGTCATCCATGTGCTTCTGGAACAGCGGAGCCATGATGGTTTTCAGCTGCTCAGACAACGCGTAAGCACGAACTTTCGCCGGGTTAGACAGACGATCCATCATCAGAGTGATGCCGCCGAACTTCAGTGATTCGGTGATGGTTTCCCAGCCGAACTGAATCAGTTTTTCGGTGTAAGCCACGTCGTGACCTTCAGCCACCAGCTTATCGAAGCACAGCAGAGAACCGGCCTGCAACATACCGCACAGGATAGTCTGCTCGCCCATCAGGTCAGATTTCACTTCGGCAACGAAGGAAGATTCCAGTACGCCAGCACGGTCGCCGCCGGTGGCTGCTGCCCAGGCTTTGGCAATCGCCAGGCCTTCGCCTTTTGGATCGTTTTCTGGGTGAACCGCGATCAGCGTTGGCACACCGAAACCACGCTTGTACTCTTCACGCACTTCAGTACCTGGGCACTTCGGCGCAACCATCACTACGGTGATGTCTTTACGGATGGTTTCACCAGATTCAACGATGTTGAAACCGTGTGAGTAGCCCAGCGCCGCGCCATCTTTCATCAGAGGCTGTACCGCTTTAACCACCGCTGAGTGCTGCTTGTCTGGCGTCAGGTTAACCACCAGATCCGCCTGCGGGATCAGCTCTTCGTAAGTACCCACTTTGAAACCGTTATCGGTCGCTTTGCGGAAAGAAGCACGCTTCTCAGCAATCGCTTCAGCACGCAGTGCATAAGCAATATCCAGACCGGAGTCACGCATGTTCAGGCCCTGGTTCAAACCCTGTGCGCCACAGCCAACGATAACGACTTTCTTACCTTTCAGGAAGCTTGCGCCATCTGCGAACTCTTCGCGTGACATGAAACGGCATTTGCCCAGCTGCGCTAATTGGTTGCGCAGATTCAATGTGTTGAAGTAGTTAGACATGGGTACTCCGGTTAGATGTTGTGTTTGCTTTTGTTCGGTAACGACACCGTGTTCAGTGCCGCGAATGACCCCATCATATGACAGGAAATCCGTTGCTTAAATTGATATATTAACAACGTTACATTGCAGAATTTGCAACATCACGTTGAGGTGAAATACGCATGGATTTACGAGACCTGAAACTCTTTCTTCATTTGGCTGAAAGCTGCCACTTTGGCCGCACCGCGCGCGCCATGCACGTCAGCCCGTCCACGCTATCGCGCCAGATCCAGCGTCTTGAAGAAGATGTCGGTCACGCGCTGTTCCTGCGAGATAACCGCACCGTCACGCTTACTGAAGCTGGCGAGCGCCTCAAACAATTTGCTCAGCAAACCTTGTTGCAATATCAACAGTTGCGCCACGTGATGGATCTGAACGGCCCTTCACTCAGCGGCGAACTGCGCCTGTTCTGCTCGGTGACCGCCGCTTACAGCCATCTGCCCCCGATACTCGATCGCTTCCGTGCAGAGCATCCGCAGGTGGAAATCAAACTCACCACCGGTGACGCCGCCGACGCGATTGAAATGGTGCAGTCGGGCGAAGCGGATTTAGCGATTGCCGGTCGTCCTGAATCGCTGCCGGCCAGCATAGATTTTACGCCATTAGGCATTATTCCGCTGGTGCTGATCGCCCCGGCGCTGCCTTGTCCGGTGCGAGGCCAGGCGACGCAGGACAATCCCGACTGGTCACAGATTCCCTTTATCGTTCCAGAACAGGGGCCTGCACGGCGCGGCATTGATTTGTGGTTCCGTCGCCATCGCATTCCCAATCCACAAATTTACGCCACGGTTTCCGGGCATGAGGCGATCGTGTCGATGGTGGCGCTGGGATGTGGGATTGCACTGCTGCCGGATGTGGTGCTGGAGAACAGCCCGGAGCCGGTGCGCAATCGCGTGCTGACGCTGGAGAATATTGAGTCGGTCGCACCGCTGGAACTCGGCGTGTGCGTACAAAAAAAGCGGCTCGGGGAGCCGCTTATCAGTGCTTTCTGGAACCTGCTGTAGTTACTGCCCGGCGAGGAAGAAACGGAACGCCGGGTTATTCGCTTCATCGTGCCATTCGTAGCCCAACGCCGTGAGATGGGTTTCAAAATCCGGCTCTTGATCGTTGGCTTCGAAGGCTGCCAGCACGCGACCAAAATCAGTGCCGTGGCTGCGATAGTGGAACAGCGAGATATTCCAGTGCGCGCCGAGCGTCTGCAGGAACTTCAGCAGCGCGCCCGGTGCTTCCGGGAATTCAAAGCTAAACAGGCGCTCACGCAGCGGCTTCGATGGACGACCGCCCACCATGTAGCGCACGTGCAGTTTGGCCATCTCGTCATCAGACAGATCCACCACCTGATAACCACCTTCACTCAGCTGGCTGATGATTTCTCTACGCTCTTCCGCGCCACGCGTTAAACGTACACCGACGAAGATGCAGGCGTTATCGGCATCCGCATAACGGTAGTTGAACTCGGTGATGGAACGGCCACCCAGCGTCTGGCAGAAACGCAGGAAGCTGCCCTGCTGTTCTGGAATCGTCACTGCCAGCAACGCTTCGCGCTGTTCGCCGATTTCACAACGCTCTGACACATAGCGCAGACCGTGGAAGTTGACGTTGGCGCCCGACAAGACGTGCGCAAGGCGCTCGCCTTTGATGTCGTGCTGCTGGATGTACTTCTTCATGCCCGCCAGCGCCAAAGCGCCAGAAGGTTCCGCCACCGCACGCACATCTTCAAACAGGTCTTTCACTGCCGCGCAGATGGCATCGCTGTCCACGGTGATGATGTCATCGAGATACTCTTTGCACAGGCGGAAAGTTTCACTGCCGATGCGCTTCACCGCCACACCTTCAGCAAACAACCCGACACGCGCCAGATCCACCGGCTCGCCAGCATCCAATGCCGCTTTTAAGCAGGCCGAATCTTCCGACTCCACCGCGATCACTTTGATTTGTGGCATCAGCTGTTTGATCAGCACCGCCACGCCCGCCGCCAGACCGCCACCACCTACCGGCACGAACACGCGATCGATATGCGCATCCTGCTGCAACAGTTCCATCGCCAGCGTGCCCTGCCCGGCAATCACTGCCGGGTGGTCAAACGGGTGCACAAAGGTGTAACCCTGCTGCTCGGACAGCTCAATCGCTTTGGCTTTAGCCTCGTCGAAGTTAGCACCAAACAGATAAACCTCACCGCCAAATGCGCGCACTGCATCAACCTTGATGTCTGCCGTGGCCAGCGGCATCACAATCAGTGATTTGATGCCCAACGTGCTGGCCGAGAGCGCCACACCCTGAGCGTGGTTGCCGGCCGAAGCCGTAATCACGCCGCGTGCTTTTTGCTCTTCGGTCAGCCCGGCAATCATCGCGTACGCCCCGCGCAGCTTGAAGCTGTGCACCGGCTGACGATCTTCTCGTTTCACCAAAATGGTGTTGCCGAGACGCGATGAAATTTTTTCCATTTTCTGCAGCGGTGTCACCTGAGCAATTTCGTACACAGGCGAGCGCAGCACTGCGCGCAAATACTCCGCGCCGTTAGGCGACGCGGGTAGCGGTTGAGACTCAGCCATCAGTTGTTAGCCTCCCAGCTTGGACTTATCGCGCACCGCGCCTTTGTCAGCGCTGGTCGCGAGTGATGCATAGGCACGCAACGCGAAGGAGACGGCACGTTCACGGTTGTGTGGCGTGTAAGCCGCTTCGCCACGCGCCTGCTCTTTTTCACGACGAGCATGGATTTCGTTATCTGGCAGATCCAGATGGATACGACGGTTCGGGATATCCAGCTCGATCATGTCGCCATCCTGGATCAGCGCAATGGTGCCGCCGCTTGCCGCTTCTGGCGAGATGTGACCGACAGAGAGACCGGAAGAACCACCTGAGAAACGGCCATCGGTGATCAGCGCACAGGCTTTGCCCAGACCCATCGATTTCAGATAAGTGGTTGGATAAAGCATTTCCTGCATGCCCGGACCGCCTTTTGGCCCTTCGTAGCGGATCACCACACAGTCGCCTGCCACCACTTTGCCACCGAGGATCGCAGCAACCGCATCATCCTGGCTTTCGTAGACTTTGGCTGGACCTTTGAAGGTCAGTAATTCTGCGTCCACGCTGGCGGTTTTCACGATACAACCATCTTCAGAGATGTTGCCGTACAGTACAGCCAGACCACCATCCTGAGAGAAGGCGTGCTCACGAGTGCGGATACAACCTTCTACACGGTCATCATCCAGCGTGTCCCAGCGACAATCCTGCGAGAACGCCTGAGTGGTACGAATACCGGCCGGGCCCGCGCGGAACATCTTCTTCACCGCTTCGTCTTTGGTCAGCATGATGTCGTACTGATCCAGCGTTTCACGCAGAGACTGCTGCAGAACGTTACGGGTCGTGGCATCGATCAATCCGGCACGATCCAACTCGCCCAGAATCGCGATAACGCCACCCGCGCGGTGCACGTCTTCCATGTGATATTTAGGCGTACTCGGTGCGACTTTGCACAGGTGCGGCACTTTGCGCGACAGACGATCGATATCAGACATGTTGAATTCGATTTCGCCTTCCTGCGCCGCTGCCAGCAAGTGCAGAACGGTGTTGGTGGAACCGCCCATGGCGATATCCAGCGTCATCGCATTCTCAAACGCCGCTTTCGTCGCGATGTTGCGCGGCAGCATGTTGACGTCATCCTGCTCGTAGTAACGTTTGGTCAGGCTAACAATACGCTTACCGGCATTGAGGAACAGCTCTTTACGGTCGGCGTGCGTCGCCAGCAATGAACCGTTGCCCGGTTGTGCCAGACCCAGCGCTTCGGCCAGACAGTTCATCGAGTTGGCCGTAAACATACCCGAGCAAGAACCGCAGGTCGGACAGGCAGAACGTTCGATTTTATCGCTGTCTTCATCGCTGACGTTCGGGTTGGCACCCTGAATCATCGCATCGACCAGATCCAGCTTGATGATTTTATCGGACAGCTTGGTTTTGCCGGCTTCCATCGGGCCGCCGGACACAAAGATCACCGGGATATTGAGGCGCAGTGCCGCCATCAGCATGCCGGGGGTGATTTTGTCGCAGTTGGAGATACACACCATGGCATCGGCGCAGTGCGCGTTGACCATGTACTCCACGGAATCGGCGATCAGCTCGCGCGAAGGCAGTGAATACAGCATGCCGCCATGACCCATGGCGATACCGTCATCCACCGCGATGGTGTTGAACTCTTTAGCGACACCACCGACAGCTTCGATTTGCTCAGCCACCAGCTTGCCCATATCGCGCAGGTGCACGTGGCCCGGAACGAACTGGGTGAATGAGTTAACTACGGCGATAATCGGCTTGCCGAAATCGTCATCGGTCATCCCTGTGGCGCGCCACAAGGCGCGGGCACCCGCCATATTACGGCCATGGGTGGTGGTGGCAGAACGGTACTTAGGCATGCTCTATTTACTCCAGTCTGAAATATGACGCGGGCGCAGCTGCACCCGCGTAACTGTCTTGTTATGGATTAACTTGATCCAACCAGCCGTACTTGTCTTCGGTTTCGCCTGTGAACAGGCCGAAGAATGCGCTCTGAATTTTGGTGGTGACTGGACCACGTTTACCTGCGCCCACCTGGATGCCATCAACGCTGCGCACCGGGGTGATTTCTGCCGCTGTACCAGACATGAACACTTCGTCAGCCAGATACAGTGATTCACGCGACAGGGTTTGCTCACGCACTTCGATACCCAGGTCGATCGCCAGCTTGATGATGGCGTCACGGGTGATGCCTGGCAGGGCTGAAGAAGTGAACGGAGGCGTGAACAGAATGCCATCTTTCACTTCGAACAAGTTTTCGCCAGCACCTTCTGAAATATAGCCGTTGGTGTCGAGAGCGATACCTTCCTGATAACCGTGGCGGCGTGCTTCGCTGCCCACCAGCAGAGAAGAAAGGTAGTTACCACCGGCTTTGGCGGCGGTTGGCAAGGTGTTCGGTGCGACACGGTTCCATGAAGACACCATTGCATCGATACCATTTTCCAGTGCTTCAGCACCCAGGTAAGCACCCCATGGGAAGGCAGCGATGATCACGTCGGTGGTGTAGCCATCTGGCGGGTTCACACCCAGACCCACATCGCCCACGAAGGCCAGCGGACGGATGTAAGCGCTTTTCAGTTTGTTCACGCGAATCACTTCGCGGCACGCGTTCATCAGCTCATCAACGCTGGCGGCGATAGGGAAACGATAAATTTTGGCGGAGTCGTGCAGACGCTGCATGTGTTCACGGTGACGGAACACCACTGGACCTTTGTGTGAGTCGTAGCAACGTACGCCTTCAAACACAGAAGTACCGTAATGCAGTGCGTGGGACATCACGCTAACTTTGGCGTCTTCCCACTTAACCATCTCCCCGTTGAACCAAATAAAGTCTGCTTTCTTCGTACTCATTGCTATTTCCTTTGGCGACTAAGCGCGGATTTGTTGTGATGTCTGTTGCTGGATCTCGACACAGGCGACATCCAAAAGTTTGCTTAACTGCGAAGACAGTAAATCGACCGAACGCTGGCTGGCAACGGTCATCTCGATATTAATGTTCTCGGCGTTAGACGCTGATGCCATGTTCATCGAGCACACCTGAAATCCACGGTGGCGGACGACACGCAAAATGCGCTCCAATATTTCAGGACGAAAGCGGGCTTCGATAGACAATTGATGCTGGTTCATGCGGTTTTCTCCATCATGTTTGCGTTGCTGGCACCCGGCGGTACCAATGGCCAGACGTTCTCATGCTCATCTATCGAAACATGCAGGAAGTAAGGACCTTCACTGTTCAGCAGAGCATCTATCGCGGCGTCGACCTGATCTTTACGGGTAATGCGCTGGCCAGGGATATCAAATGCACTGGCCAACGTGAGGAAATCGGGGTTATCGGTGAGGATGGTTTCGCTGTAGCGGCCATCAAAGAACAGCTGCTGCCACTGGCGCACCATGCCCAAACGTTGGTTATCCAACAGCAGGATTTTCACCGGCAGCTTACCGCGCTTGATGGTGCCCAACTCCTGGATGTTCATCATGATTGAGCCATCGCCTGACACGCAGATCACGGTATCTTCCGGGCGAGCAACCTGCGCGCCGATAGCGGCCGGCAAGCCGAAGCCCATGGTACCCAGACCGCTGGAGGTGATGAAGTTCTCTGGCTGAGTAAAGCTCATGTGCTGCGCAGCCCACATCTGGTGCTGGCCCACATCGGTGGTCACCACCGCGCTGTCTGCTTTGCGATCGGAGAGCTGCTTCAACAGCAATGGCGCGTATATCGCCTCGCCAGGATGATCGTAGCGCCAGTCAAACTCGGCTTTCATCGCTTTGACTTCGGTGCGCCAGCCATCGATTTGCATCGGCATGCTTAACGCCGGCAGCACCTGATTGAGATCACCCTGCAGCGAAACGTGGGCACGGCGCAGTTTGTTCAGCTCGGCCGGATCGATGTCGATATGGATAACGTTCGCGTGCGGGGCAAAGGTATCTAACTTGCCGGTGACGCGGTCGTCAAAGCGCGCACCAACCGCAATCAGTAAATCACAGGATTGCACGGCAAGGTTGGCGGCTTTGGTGCCGTGCATCCCCAACATGCCAAGGTAGACATCGCTGCTGGCATCGGTGCTGCCCAAACCTTTCAGCGTGGCAACCATCGGAATACCGGTTTCTTCTGCCATGGCACGCAATGCCGGCACCGCCTGCGCCATGCCAACACCGCCGCCGATATACAGCATCGGCTTATGCGACTGTGCCATCAACGCGCGGGCTTCCGCGATATGCTCCGGCGAGTGGCTAATTGCCTCCTCTACCGGCAACAAATGTGGTGTTAACTCAGCGCTAGCAATTTGGATGTCTTTAGGGATATCAACCAGCACCGGACCGGGACGGCCAGACTGGGCGATAGCGAATGCTTCTGCCATCACGGAAGGTAAATCTTCGAGGGATTCAACCAGGAAACTGTGCTTGGTGCAGGCTAACGACAGGCCGAGAACATCGATCTCCTGGAAGGCGTCAGTGCCGATAAAGGCAGATGAAACCTGACCGGTGATCGCGACAACCGGGATGGAATCCATATATGCATCCGCTAACCCGGTGATCAGGTTGGTGGCGCCAGGGCCGGAAGTTGCGATACACACGCCGGTCTTACCGGTGGCACGGGCATAACCGATTGCCGCCATTACTGCACCTTGCTCATGACGACACAGTAGGTGTTCCACGCCGCCATCGTAGAGCGCATCGTACACTGGCATGATTGCGCCGCCAGGATAGCCAAACACTGTGTCGACACTCTGCGCGCGTAAAGCCTGAACTACCCACTGTGCACCTGTCATGGTTATTCTCCTGTATTCCTGGGGGAACAACAGAATTTTATGCTACTGCTCATAATCTGTTCCTCGCTGATTCGCTGATATTTAGCCAGGTCGAAAAAAAACCCCCGGACCTTTCGGTGCGGGGGTTTTTGGAATTCCGGGCTTGATTTTTAAGCCTTTCTTTCTCCAAGCGATGCCCCGCACGGTGGGATAATAATCACCACCACGCTAATCACGACTAGGCTAATCACTTGTAGAAGGGCTTTCATGTGTTGTCTGTTTTTTCGATTGTTCGAAGTAATACCTACAGAGTTACCATAGTTATCCACGCATTGACAATTATTTTCATAATGTTTTTTTATGACGCGAGCAATCGGAGTGGGTTATCGCCTTGTAAGTTAAAGGTTATTTTTAGAGGTGAAAATTTTTCATTACGCACAAGGCGTAATTGATTTGTTACCTTTGCGATATTGCTCTCAATTGCGGCGAAAACTCTGTCAAAAACATCGATTCTCTGGAATCAGGCTCTGATATTTTTTAATCATATTCGTAATCTGATTTTGCACCCTGCATGATGAAGACAACAAGGAGTCGTTATGTCTTTATCAAAGGTTTTAACACGCGCGGCGCTCGGCGTGCAGGCGCCATTGGTGACGGTTGAAGTGCACATCAGTAAGGGTTTGCCCGCTTTAACATTGGTTGGACTGCCTGAGACCACGGTGAAGGAAGCTCGGGAACGGGTACGCAGTGCCATTATCAATAGCGGATTCACCTTCCCTGCGAAACGCGTCACCATCAATTTGGCCCCTGCCGACCTGCCAAAAGAGGGAGGCCGCTACGACCTTCCCATCGCCATTGCGATTCTCGCGGCCTCAGAGCAGCTTCCTGACGCGAAACTGGCACACTATGAGTTCCTGGGGGAGTTAGCTCTTAACGGCGCGCTCTGTGGCGTTCAGGCCTCTATTCCTGCTGCGATGGCCGCATTGCAAGCCGGCAGGCAGATGGTGTTAGCTGAAGAGAATCAACAGGATGTCGGATTGATTCAACAAGGGGAAACGCTTGTTGGTAAACATTTGCTCGAGATCTGCGCCTTCCTGCATAACCAGTCAACACTCACTGTTGCGCATTATCAATCTGAGGCGCAGCAACAAGAAAGCCAGGATCTCAGCGAGATGATCGGTCAGGAACAAGGGCGTCGCGCCCTGGAGATCACTGCTGCGGGCGGGCATAACCTGTTACTGCTTGGACCGCCCGGCACGGGTAAAACGATGCTGGCGACTCGCCTGCCCGGCATTATGCCGCCCTTAGACGACCAGGAAGCGCTGGAGTGCGCAGCGATTAATAGCCTGGTCAGCAGCCGAAATCTCCATCATCAGTGGCGCAGAAGGCCATTCAGAGCACCTCATCACAGTGCGTCGCTATATGCATTAGTTGGAGGTGGAGCACTCCCCCGGCCCGGTGAGATTTCACTGGCGCATAATGGCGTCCTGTTTCTGGATGAACTCCCGGAGTTTGACCGCAAAGTACTGGATGCATTACGGGAGCCCATTGAATCCGGAGAGATCGCGATTTCCCGTACACGCGCCAAAGTCACTTATCCAGCCCGCTTTCAGTTGATTGGCGCTATGAACCCAAGCCCTACCGGGCATTATCAAGGCAGTCACAACCGATGCACACCGCAACAGGTGCTGCGTTATTTAAGCCGGCTGTCAGGCCCGTTTCTGGATCGCTTTGATCTGTCGCTGGAAATCCCGCTGTTACCCAGTGGAACCTTAAGCCAAAAACAGGAAGTCAGTGAGAGCAGCGAGACCGTACTTAAACGCGTCCTTGCCGCGCGTCAGCGACAGATCCAGCGCTCAGGCAAAGTTAACGCGCATTTATCTAATACAGAGATTGCCCAGTGCTGTGAGTTGAAGCAGGAGGATGCTATATGGCTGGAAGCCGTATTGAACTCTTTGGGTCTCTCTGTACGCGCGTGGCAGCGTATTTTGAAAGTGGCCAGGACGATTGCCGATTTGGCAGAGGAAGAGAATATTTCGCGACAGCATTTGCAGGAGGCGGTGGGGTATCGCAGCATTGACCGATTGCTCATCTATCTGCATAAAAGTCTGGAATAAAAAACGGGGCTTTATAAGCCCCGCTATTTTTTAATCATCGCTATCGCTAAAGTCTTCCACGGTGTCCATCTGCGGCTTACCGCCAGACAATGTGTGGAAACGCTTAGGACGCTTAATACGTGCGGTGTATTTCGACCAGACACGTTCAGCTTCCGTTTGCGGCTCACGTAGACCACGACATACTTCTAAAAACGAACGCTCTTCTTCTGTCGTGGGCTCACGCTTGGCGAGGTCCAGTTCATTGAAGGCGTAACCGTGGCGTTCCAGAAGCTGAGCTTCTTTAATGGTGAAGTCACCATGACGTGAAAAACCACGAGGGTAATGTTTGTTATCAAAGAAACGATTTGTTGTTGCGAAGCTATCCGCCATTTTACACGCTCCCGACTCTCTTATGGCCGTGCTATTTATGGCGCGGAGTATTAGATAGGCTTGACAGAGTGTAAAACAAAACATTTAAATCAGTACGACAAACAAATTTTGGGAGAATGCTGTGGATACGGAATTACTGAAAACTTTCCTCGAAGTGAGCAGAACACGCCATTTCGGGCGTGCTGCTGAAGCGCTTTACCTCACGCAATCTGCCGTTAGTTTTCGCATTCGCCAGCTGGAAAATCAGCTGGGCGTTAACCTTTTTACTCGCCATCGCAATAATATTCGTCTGACTTCTGCAGGTGAGCGTTTATTACCCTATGCAGAGAGCCTGATGAGTACCTGGCTGATGGCTAAAAAGGAAGTTTCGCATACACAACAGCATCATGAGCTATCGATAGGCGCGAGCGCATCGTTGTGGGAAGCTTATCTAACCCCTTGGTTAAAAACGCTTTATGAGAATCGAGAAAGCCTTCATCTTGAAGCACGTATCGCACAACGGCATTTGTTGGTAAAGCAGTTACATGAGCGTCAGTTGGATCTTTTGATCACCACCGAAGCGCCAAAAATGGATGAATTAACCAGCCAACAGATTGGTCATATTTCACTCGCACTCTTCCGTGCACGTAAGACCGAGAAACGTGAAAAATATGATTACATTAAACTGGAATGGGGTGCAGATTTTCATCAACATGAAAGTTATTTGTCCAGTGATGATGTGCCAGTATTGACCACAACTTCAGCGCATGTGACGCGTGAATTACTCCACACCACTGGTGCTTGTGCGTTTTTGCCGGATTCATGGCACAGCATTTATAGTGATTTGATGGTTATTCCAGATACACCTGTTGCCGTTAGGCCACTCTATGCGGTGTGGCTGCAGAATAGCGATCAACAAGCGCATATTCGTCAGCTGCTTAAATTTCCAGTGTTGACGCAATAAAGCAGGAAATTGAGAGGGGTTTGAGTATCGCGCAGTGAAACTCAAACCCTTTTCACTGACGAATTTATGAGGTAAATGCCAAATTTTGGACAAAAAAAATCCTTTGCCGAAGCAAAGGATTGTTTTCTGGCAGGGGCGGAGGGACTCGAACCCCCAACACCCGGTTTTGGAGACCGGTGCTCTACCAATTGAACTACGCCCCTAAATAGGGTGGCGGAACGGACGGGGCTCGAACCCGCGACCCCCTGCGTGACAGGCAGGTATTCTAACCAACTGAACTACCGCTCCACCGATACTGTACCAAAATCAGAAAATCGTTCTGAATTCGGGTGTTTCGCCCTTTCAGCGTCACCTGAAAGGTCACGACTCACGAATGAGTCTTAATTTGATGCCTGGCAGTTCCCTACTCTCGCATGGGGAGACCCCACACTACCATCGGCGCTACGGCGTTTCACTTCTGAGTTCGGCATGGGGTCAGGTGGGACCACCGCGCTACAGCCGCCAGGCAAATCTTGGTGCACGAAACGAATCTTTTACGCCGTGGCTGCGTTGCTCTCCCTCGCGCTGTTCGGTCACATACCTCGGTATGCTCCCTCTCATCGTCTCGGTCGGCGCCTTGCCTCTGCGCAAAATCTTTCGTTTCCGCTAATTCTTTTATCCGGATGAATCAAGCTGAAAATCTACTTTGCGTCTCTCAA
>CBCTJT010000016.1:0-114972 GCA_965147305.1 uncultured bacterium | reverse complement strand
CGCAACGTTATCCGCTGCGGCCTCCATTAAGATCTTAACTGACAAGCATTACGGCGATGTCGGCGTTTTTATTTCCTTCCCCATGACGTAATAATGATATCCCTGTTAACCCTCCGCTTAATATCCACATGGACGATCACCTTTTCAAAAAGGCGCGTTTCATCACGGTAACTTAATAACAAATTGAAAAATAATAACTTTTATAAGTAAATTGATTGCAATCAACGTAAATAACAATACGTTATGAATTTTACGCACAAAGTTATCCACAAAATGATCCTTGCGATCCACACCGCGTAACGACGAAAAAAGATCCTGACATCCCCGCTCTGATTCAACATTCCTCTCTGGTTGTGGCATCCTTATAGCCCTCATTATCGCAACGAAGAAAATACGAACCTATGGCGCAAATTGCAGAAAACCCTCTGATTCTGGTAGACGGATCCTCTTATCTCTACCGGGCGTATCATGCCTTTCCGCCGCTGACCAACAGTGCAGGCGAGCCCACGGGCGCCATGTACGGTGTGCTCAACATGCTGAAAAGTTTGCTGATGCAGTATCAGCCGAGCCATGTGGCCGTGGTCTTCGATGCGAAAGGAAAAACTTTCCGCGATGAATTATTCGAACACTACAAATCGCACCGCCCGCCAATGCCCGACGATCTGCGTGCACAGATCGAACCGTTGCACGAGATGGTCAAAGCGATGGGATTACCGCTGCTGGCGGTAACCGGCGTTGAGGCTGACGATGTTATTGGCACTCTGGCACTGGAAGCAGAGAAACAGGGCCGTGCGGTACTGATCAGCACCGGCGATAAAGACATGGCGCAGCTGGTCACGCCAGGTATCACGCTGATTAACACCATGACCAATACCGTGTTGGGCCCGGAAGAGGTCGAGCAGAAATATGGTGTACCACCTTCACTGATTATCGACTTCCTCGCCATGATGGGTGACAGCTCAGATAACATTCCGGGTGTACCTGGCGTGGGAGAGAAGACTGCACAAGCGCTGCTGCAGGGCTTGGGCGGCATGCAGTCTATTTACGACAACCTGGATAAAGTGGCGGATCTCTCGTTCCGTGGTGCGAAGACCATGGCAGCGAAGCTGGAACAGAACCGCGAGGTCGCATTCCTGTCCTATCAGCTGGCGACCATCAAAACGGACGTCGAACTTGAATTGGGTTGCGAGCAACTCACCGTCAACGAGCCGGACGTTGAAACGCTGCAAAACCTTTTCGGCCGCTATGAGTTCAAACGCTGGATCACCGATCTGCAGGACGGCACCTGGCTGCAAGGTAAAAAGAGCAATGTGCAGGCGCAGAAATCGCTTACTAATGAACCTGCGGTTGCGGCGGTAGAAACAGCTAGCGTGCTGTCATCTGACGGCTACGTCACCATTTTGGATCAGGCGACCTTCGACGAGTGGCTGCAAAAACTGAAAAAGGCAGAGCTCTTTGCCTTCGATCTGGAAACCGATTCTCTGGATAGCTGGAGTGCCAACATTGTCGGCCTCTCCTTTGCAATTGCGCCCGGTGAAGCCGCTTATCTTCCGGTGGCTCATGACTATCTTGATGCACCAGACCAACTCGATCGCAACGACGTGCTCAAGCAGCTGAAACCATTACTGGAAGACGCTAAAGCAGCAAAAGTCGGTCAGAACCTCAAATACGATCGCGGCGTGCTGAAGAACTACGATATTGAGCTGAACGGCATCAAATTCGACACCATGCTGGAGTCTTACTGCCTGAGCAGTGTTGGCGGTAAACATGATATGGACAGCCTGGCAGCGCGATGGCTGAACCACAAAACCGTCACTTTTGAAGAGATTGCCGGTAAAGGCAAAAATCAGCTGACTTTCAACCAGATTGCTATTGAACAGGCTGCTCACTACGCTGCAGAAGACGCTGACGTTACGCTGCAGTTGCATCTGCAGATGTGGCCAAAGCTGGAGCAGGAAGCGGGTCCGAAGCAGGTCTTTACTGATATCGAGATGCCGCTGGTGACCGTGATTTCACGCATTGAACGTAACGGCGTCTTAATCGATCAAAACATCCTGGGCAAACACTCTCAGGAGCTGACTGCACGTCTGGCGGAACTGGAGCTGAAAGCGCATGATTTAGCCGGCGAGCCGTTTAATCTTTCGTCCACCAAGCAACTGCAAACCATTCTGTTTGAGAAACAGGGCATCAAGCCGACCAAGAAAACACCGGGCGGCGCACCGTCAACCAGCGAAGAAGTTCTGGCTGAACTGGCGCTGGACTATCCGCTGCCCAAAGTGATTCTGGAACATCGTGGTCTATCTAAGTTGAAGTCGACTTATACCGACAAACTGCCTTTGATGATCAACCCAATTACCGGCCGCGTGCACACTTCCTATCACCAGGCGGTCACGGCGACTGGACGTCTCTCATCCACCGATCCGAACCTGCAAAACATCCCAGTGCGTAACGACGAAGGCCGTCGTATTCGTCAGGCCTTTATCGCAGGTAAAGATAATCGCATCGTGGCGGCTGACTACTCACAAATTGAGCTGCGCATCATGGCGCATCTGTCGCAGGACAAAGGGCTGCTGGATGCATTTGCGCAGGGTGAAGACATTCACCGCGCAACGGCGTCAGAAGTGTTTGGTGTGGCGCTGAGCAAGGTATCAGGTGAGCAACGCCGCAGTGCTAAGGCGATTAACTTTGGCCTGATTTATGGCATGAGCGCATTCGGTTTGTCACGTCAGCTCAATATCGGTGCTGGCGAAGCGAAAAAGTATATGGACCTCTACTTTGAGCGCTATCCGGGCGTATTGCGTTACATGGAAGAGACTCGCACTCAGGCGGCAGAGAAGGGCTATGTGGAGACACTGGATGGTCGCCGTCTTTGGCTACCGGACATCAGCTCCAGCAACGCTATTCGTCGTAAGGCAGCAGAGCGCGCCGCGATTAACGCCCCGATGCAAGGTACTGCAGCGGATATTATCAAACGCGCGATGATTGCCGTGGATGGCTGGCTGCTGCAACAGCAGGATGATGCCGTGAAGATGATCATGCAGGTGCACGATGAACTGGTGTTTGAGATCCATAAAGATGCGGTGAAGAGTGCCAGCGCGACGATCCGTCAGCTGATGGAGAGCAGCATGAAGCTGGATGTACCGCTTCAGGTTGAAGTCGGAACCGGTGATAACTGGGATCAGGCACACTGATGAAACGATGTCTGCGGTTTATCTAAACCGCGGGCAACGTCATAAGAAAAAAGTTTACTTAATCGGTTCAGCAAAACAGTAAAGCCGCTGATTAAATGCGCGTTTTGTAACTGCCTCACTGCTAAGCATTTTTTTAGTAATTAAACTACATGCCTTAAGCCAAAGTGTGACGAACCCGGTAAAAAAGATGTCGAATCCTGAAACTTAACAACAAAAAACCCTTTGTAGGTCGGGGAAAATCAGGTAAAGTTCATCGCGTAGGGTACAGAGGTAAGATGTTCTATCTTTCAGACCTTTTACTTCACGTAATCGGATTTGGCTGAATATTTAGCCGCCCCAGTCATTTATGACTGGGGCGTTTTTTATTGGGCTTTTTCTGAAAAACGGGCTGTAAACCCGCTTCAAAAATCATTCAGATGGCGCTTCGCCATCATCTTCCTGCGCCGGCTCCAGCTCACTGAACCAGCTATCGAGTTTTTGGCGAACGATATCAACGCCGATCTTCTTGAGTGATGAGAACATCTCTACCTGCACATCGCCCACAAAGCCCAGCGCAGCTTCACGCACCAGTTTAAGCTGCGCTTTACGTGCACCTGATGCCAGCTTATCCGCTTTGGTTAACAGCACCAGCACCGGGATACCGCTTTGAACGGCCCACTCAATCATGTTCTGATCGAGGTCTTTCAGTGGATGGCGAATATCCATCAGCACCACCAGACCTTTTAATGCCTGACGCTTCTGCAAATATTCAGACAGCGCACGCTGCCATTTGCGCTTCATCTCTTCCGGAACTTCGGCGTAGCCATAGCCCGGTAAGTCGACCAGGGTTTTCCCCTCAACGACCTGAAAAAGGTTAATGAGCTGAGTACGCCCCGGCGTTTTACTGGTACGCGCCAGGCTTTTCTGGTTGGTGATGGTATTTAGCGCGCTGGATTTGCCTGCGTTAGAGCGTCCGGCAAACGCGACCTCAATGCCTACATCTGCCGGTAAATGGCGAATATCCGGGGCGCTGAGCACGAAGTGGGTCATGTGATAATTCAAAGCAGACAAAGTAGAACTCCAGCAGAGTGATTCGATCAATTGGGCTGATTATACCTGTTATGGCGCAAAAGTGCCCGATAGCGTCTTAACGCGCCCTTTTGTAAGAGATCAACGATGATTACTGCCAGCCATTACCGTTTAATAGAATCTTCATAACTTATTAACTCGATTATTTTCAATTGGTTATATTTATGGCATGAATTATGTCCTCAATTTACCCTCACACCTCACTTGTTCATTTTACTGATTGGTCTACATTTGGTGTCAGTGCACGGGAGCACCCATCAGGATGATGCGCTCAGGAGTGTCGGGGATGACCAGGAGCATGGCAGGATGTGATTCAGGTATGAGTCGGACAGGGAAAAGGATTACTCGCAGGAGCGATAAGGCGAAGGAGCAACCGGGACGTTGTGAGCTGTAAAGGATTTATACCGTTATTCCTTCAGTAGAAGGTGCGAAATAAGGCGATAGCATAGGCTATCGCCTTTTTTCTTTGTCATCTTTCTGCTAGATTTCGGCGCAATTCTATACTGAAGAAAAATCGCCGAGACCGGACACCATGAAGCAACCTGCACCAGCCCAGCGTGGCAAACCTGCTGCTAAAGCCAAACGCAAATCGCGTGAAGAACTGAATCAGGAAGCGCGCGATCGCAAACGCGATAAGAAGCACAGTGGCCTCAAAGCGGGCAACCGTGCTAACCCGGAAACTAAAGGCGCTGGCAAAGGCCAGGGTCAGAAAAATGCCGATCCACGCACCGGCAGTAAAAAACCCGTAGCGCTGGTGGCCGATGGTAAAACAGTACCGGAGAAAAAGCCGGTAGCAAAAGCCAAACCGAAAGCGGAAAAGGTGCGTCTGACGCCAGAAGAAGAGTTAGCGAAGCTGGAAAACGACGAACGCCTGGATACCTTGCTGGATCGTCTGGAAAGTGGTGAGACACTCAGCGCTGAAGATCAGGCATGGCTGGATCAGACACTGGATCGCATTGACGAGCTGATGGAAACTCTCGGTATTGCGCTGGATGACGGTGCTGAAGATGAACAAGCCGAAGTCGATATGATGCGCTTGTTAAAAGGCAACTAAGTCATTTTTAATCGGCATGCGCTTTTGCGCATGCCGCGCTAAACAGGTATTCGCTGATGCTTTGGCCTGGATCAATTTTAGCGCTGCTGCTGACATGTTATCTCCTGTGGTTATTGTTTAAACTTCGTCGCCTGTCGCGTCTGAAGTCGCGTTTACGCCGGCGTACGGCTCACCGCTATCTTTCCTCTTCTGCCACGCGACCCTCTCTCAGACGACGTCACCGTAAGGAGTGAGCATGTCATCGCAGCAGATTGAATGGGACCAGCGGCTGATTGAAAAATACAATTACGCGGGTCCGCGTTACACCTCCTATCCCACTGCGCTGGAGTTCAATGAGAACTTTGGCGAAGCAAACTTCCAGTCTGCGGTTGAACGTTACCCTGAACGCTCTCTGTCGCTGTATGTCCATATCCCGTTCTGCCATCGTCTTTGCTACTTCTGCGGCTGCAATAAGATTGTGACGCGCCAGTTGCACAAGGCTGACCGTTATCTGGATGTGCTGGAACAGGAAATCCGTCAGCGTGCGCCGCTGTTTGCCGGACGCCGCGTCACGCAGTTGCACTGGGGCGGTGGTACGCCAACCTTCCTCAATCAGGCTCAGGTCAGCCGGCTGGTGGCGCTGCTGCGTGGCCATTTTGACATTGCGGATGATGTTGAGATGTCGATCGAAGTCGATCCACGCGAAATTGAGCTGGCGATGATCGATCATCTGCGTGCTGAAGGTTTTAATCGCCTGAGTATGGGTGTGCAGGACTTCAATAAAGCGGTGCAGGAGCGCGTCAACCGCGTGCAGGATGAAGAGACTATCTTTGGGCTGGTTGAGCGTGCGCGTGCGCGAGGGTTCCGCTCAGTGAGCCTGGATCTGATTTACGGTCTGCCGCTGCAGACCCCTGAAAGTTTTGCCTTCACTTTGCAACGGGTGATTGCGCTCAATCCCGACCGTCTCAGTGTATTCAACTACGCGCACATGCCTGCCTTATTCGCTGCACAACGCAAAATCAAAGATGATGAGTTACCCGGCGCGGAACAAAAACTGCAAATTCTGCAGCAAACCATTATTGCCTTAACTGAAGCGGGTTATCAGTTCATCGGTATGGATCACTTTGCCAAACCCGATGACGAGCTGGCCATCGCGCAGCGTGCGGGTGAACTGCACCGCAATTTCCAGGGTTACACCACGCAAGGCGAGACTGAGCTGGTGGGATTCGGTGTCTCGGCGATCAGTATGCTGGGAGACAGTTACGCGCAGAACCAAAAAGAGCTGAAGGCTTACTATGCCAGCGTGGAGCAGAGCGGGAACGCGCTATGGCGTGGTTTGACCCTAAGCGACGATGACTGTCTGCGCCGTGATGTTATCAAAACGCTGATCTGTCATTTCTCGTTAGATTTCGCGGCGATTGAAGCGCAGTGGCCGATCACCTTCGAAACCTATTTTGCGGAAGATTTAGCGTTACTGGCGCCTTTGATGGCGGATGGTTTGCTGGAACGGCGCGGGCGTAGTCTGCATGTCACAGGAATTGGGCGTTTACTGATTCGTAATATCTGCATGTGCTTCGATCGTTATCTGCGCCAAAAGGCTCGCATGCAGCAATTCTCGCGGGTGATATAAAAATCAGGGGAGCATCGCGCTCCCCTGATTCTCACTTATTCCATTCCCAGCTCTTTCAGTTTACGCGTCAGGGTATTACGACCCCAACCCAATAAACGTGCGGCTTCCTGCTTGTGTCCCTGAGTGTGACGCAGGGCGGTGGTGAGCAGCGTGCGCTCCATCTCCGGCTGCGCTTCAGAGAGCAGGTTTTGATGACCGGAACGCAGCGCGCGGTCCGCCCATTGTGCCAGCAAGGTGGCCCAGCTATCCGGCAGTGACTGCACTGGATTGTCCGGCGTGCTCGACTCAAACAGCTCCGGCGGCAGATCCTGAATCAGTACTTCCTGGCCAGCAGCCATCACGGTTAACCAGCGGCAGGTATTTTCCAGCTGGCGTACGTTACCGGACCAATGCAGGCGCGTCAGCGCGGTTTCGGTTTCCGGATGCAGAATCTTCGCTTCGACGCCCAGTTCACGCGCGGCGACTTGCAGGAAGTAGCGCGCCAGACGTGGGATATCTTCGCGACGCTCGCGCAGCGGCGGTAAGTGCACGCGAATCACGTTCAGGCGATGGAACAGATCCTCACGGAACTTGCCTTCCTGCACGCGCAGCTCAAGGTTTTGGTGGGTTGCCGCGATAATACGCACATCCACTTTCACCGGTGCATAGCCGCCCACGCGATAGAACTGGCCATCGGCCAATACGCGCAGCAAGCGAGTTTGCACATCGAGCGGCATATCACCAATTTCATCCAGGAATAGCGTGCCGCCATCAGCCTGCTCAAAGCGGCCCTGACGAATCTGGTTTGCCCCGGTAAACGCCCCTTTCTCGTGCCCGAACAATTCGGATTCGATCAGGTCTTTCGGGATTGCTGCCATATTCAACGCGATAAACGGTGATTTGGCGCGCGGGCTATGACGATGCAGCGCGTGCGCTACCAACTCTTTACCCGTACCCGATTCACCATTAATCAGCACGCTGATGGAAGAGCGCGACAAACGGCCAATAATACGGAACACATCCTGCATCGCTGGCGCTTCGCCAATGATGTCGGTTGTCGGGCCGCTGACCGGCTGATTACGCGGCTGCTGCTGTTCCTGATAGTGACTAATCGCACGTTCAACCAGCGCGACGGCTTCATCAATATCAAACGGCTTAGGCAGGTAATCAAATGCGCCTTGCTGATAAGCGCTGACGGCGGCATCAAGATCAGAATGCGCGGTCATAATGATGACCGGCAGCATCGGGTGACGCTGTTTAATCTGTTTCAGCAGCGCCAGCCCATCCATGCCCGGCATGCGAATATCCGATAACAATACATCTGGGGTTTTACTTGAGAGTGCATCCAGCACCTCATTGCCGCTGTCAAATGTCGCGCAGCTCAAACCGGCTCCAGTGAGCGCACGTTCAAGCACCCAGCGGATGGAGCTATCGTCATCGACGATCCAGACTATCCCTCGTTGCATAGAAACCTCACTGGCGAATAGGCAGGTAAACCGAGAATTCGGTGTGTCCTGGCCAACTGTTAAATTCTATTTTTCCTGAATGCTGATCGATCAGGCTGCGGGCGATGGAGAGACCTAAACCGGTGCCTCCTTCACGACCACTCACCATCGGATAGAACAGCGTGTCCTGTAGCTGAGCAGGAATGCCAGGGCCATCATCTTCAATATCAATACGCGCTACCAGGCGATAACGTGTGCCGTGCAGCGTCAGCTGGAACGCGGTACGGGTGCGGATCACGATAGTGCCGCCTTCGTCACCCAGCGCCTGCAACGCATTACGCACTACGTTGAGTAGCACCTGTTCAATCTGATCGGGATCGTGTGGCAGCTCGGGCAAGCTCGGGTCGTAATCACGCACCAGCGAGACATTGTCCGGTAACTCCATCGAAACCAGATTGACCACGCGCTCAGCCACCTGATGAATGCTTTGTGTGACGTGCATACCTGGCTGTTGTGGTCCAAGTAGGCGATCAACCAGATTACGCAGGCGGTCCGCCTGTTCGATAATAATCCGGGTATATTCATGCAGCGAAGGATCGGGCAGGGCACGCGTTAATAACTGTGCAGCGCCGCGTAATCCTCCCAGCGGATTTTTAATTTCATGCGCCAGTCCGCGCACTAAATCACGAGCGGCGACCTGCTGAGCATGTTGCAACTGTTCCTGGCTGAGACGGCGTTGATTATCCATCGGCGCCATTTCCAGCAGGATAAGGCCATCGGGTAAACGCTGCGCGGTCAGCGACATAATGTGCGCGCGGCCATCGACCACTAACGTCACTTCGCTGTCAGTAAAGCCCTGGCCCGCTCCAAGACTCTCGCTCATCACCTCAATATTCAGCGAAAAATAGCCGGTTAATTCCGGTAATGGCGTGCCGAACAATTTGCGTGAGCTTTGCGCCAGTAATTGCTGAGCCGCCGGATTGGCGTAATGGATAACCAGATCGTTATCGACCAGCAAAATACTGTTGATTAGAGAGTTAAGAATCTGCCCCGCGTCGGGCAGTGTGCCAGTTGCCATACAGCGTTCCTCTGCACTAAGTTAGTGCATTATAGCCTTTTGGGACTGAAAACTATCATTCGAACGATGAATTCGCGGTGAAAAAAGCCCATCCGGAGATGGGCTAAAGTTTCCACGGCAACAAAAAAACGTTCAGGTTATTTACGCCGCCAAATAAGCGGCGTGAAATGCGCTGAAATTTTTTAAATTAAACGCTGTAGTACAGTTCAAACTCAACTGGGTGCGGAGTCATGCGCACACGGTCAACGTCTGGCTTAAGCAGATCGATGTACGCGTCGATAGCGTCATCAGTGAACACGCCGCCACGGGTCAGGAACTCGCGGTCTTCGTTCAGTGCGTTCAGTGCTTCTTCCAGAGAGCCTGCAACTTTTGGAATCTCAGCTTCTTCTTCCGGCGGCAGGTCATACAGGTTTTTGTCCATCGCATCGCCAGGGTGGATCTTGTTGATGATGCCATCAAGACCGGCCATCAGCAGCGCGGTGAATGCCAGGTATGGGTTAGCCGCTGGATCCGGGAAGCGCGCTTCGATACGACGTGCTTTCGGGCTCGCAACCACTGGGATACGGATAGAAGCTGAACGGTTACGTGCTGAGTAAGCCAGCATGACCGGTGCTTCGTAGCCTGGGACCAGACGCTTGTAAGAGTTGGTGGTTGGGTTCGCCAGGGCGTTGATTGCTTTAGCGTGCTTGATAACGCCACCAATGTAGAACAGAGCAGCTTCAGACAGGCCGCCGTATTTGTCGCCAGAGAACAGGTTCACGCCGCCTTTTGACAGGGACATGTGGCAGTGCATACCAGAACCGTTATCGCCGAACATTGGCTTAGGCATGAAGGTTGCAGTTTTGTTGTACGCGTGAGCAACGTTGTGCACCACGTATTTGTAGATCTGAATTTCGTCAGCTTTTTTGGTCATGGTGTTGAAGCGGGTAGCCACTTCGTTCTGACCAGCTGTTGCTACTTCGTGGTGATGGGCTTCAACAACCAGACCCATCTGCTCCATGGTCAGACACATGGCAGAACGGATGTCCTGTCCTGAATCAACCGGTGGTACTGGGAAGTAACCGCCTTTCAGACCTGGACGGTGACCTTTGTTGCCGCCTTCGTATGCTTTACCGGTGTTCCATGCTGCTTCGATATCGTCGATAGCTACGTGTGAACCTGCAGTAGAAGAACCGAAACGGATGTCATCGAACAGGAAGAACTCTGGCTCTGGTCCAAACAGCACGGTATCCGCGATGCCTGAAGAACGCAGGAACTCTTCTGCACGTTTAGCGATGGAGCGTGGGTCACGATCGTAGCCCTGCAGAGTGCCTGGCTCGAGGATGTCACAACGGATGATCAGCGTAGAATCTTCGAAGAACGGATCCATAACCGCAGTGGTAGCATCCGGCATCAGTACCATGTCTGATTCGTTAATGCCTTTCCAGCCACCGATGGATGAGCCATCGAACATTTTGCCTTCTTCGAAGAAGTCAGCGTTAACCTGGTGAGCAGGGATAGTAACGTGCTGTTCTTTACCTTTGGTATCGGTAAAACGCAGGTCAACAAACTTAACTTCGTGCTCGTTCATCATCGAGAGGACGTGTTCAGCGGACATACTTAAACTCTCCTGGAAATGGTCATAATCGTCATGGTGAGAGAACTTCGTTGCCTGGAATGTGTCACGCTTTCTGACCACCCCTAACCAAGATCTCGGCAAGCTCTTTTCAACCGTTGTAAAACTGTCGTTTTCGCTTGAAAGATATAAAGCGAATTCTGTGCCAACTTTATTACAATGGTAAAAATGGCGCTGTGACGCGCTCTTTGGTGAGTCGGTCACTGCACCAGTATGGATGACGCGCACTAATTTGGTGCTCCGTAGATCAAATATCGCCCCAAAAAGGTGCAAAACACCACCACAGTGCAGATTAATGCACCGTTATTGGTGCTAAAAAACAGCACTAAGAGAAACTTTAAGGGAATACTGTGATCATGTTCAGTCTTTCGCTTAATCCGTGTACAATACCGCGTTATTTCTATAATGCCTGAGGCAAAGCTGTGATCGAAAATTTGCGTAACATCGCCATCATCGCGCACGTTGACCATGGTAAGACCACCCTGGTTGACAAGCTGCTGCAACAGTCCGGTACTTTTGATGCTCGTACCGAAGCGACTGAGCGCGTAATGGACTCCAACGATTTGGAGAAAGAGCGTGGGATTACCATCCTCGCAAAAAACACCGCCATCAAATGGAACGACTACCGTATCAACATCGTTGATACCCCTGGACACGCCGACTTCGGTGGTGAAGTGGAACGTGTTATGTCCATGGTGGACTCGGTGCTGCTGGTTGTAGATGCGATGGATGGCCCTATGCCGCAAACCCGCTTCGTAACCAAGAAAGCGTTTGCTCATGGTTTGAAGCCGATTGTAGTTATCAACAAAGTTGACCGTCCGGGCGCGCGCCCTGATTGGGTTGTTGATCAGGTATTCGACCTGTTCGTTAACCTGGACGCGACTGACGAGCAGCTGGACTTCCCTATCATCTTCGCTTCAGCGTTGAATGGTATCGCTGGTCTGGAACATACCGACATGGCTGACGACATGACCCCGCTGTATCAGGCGATCGTCGACCACGTTTCTCCACCACAGGTTGAAGTTGAAGCACCACTGCAGATGCAAATCTCGCAGCTGGACTACAACAACTACCTGGGTGTTATCGGTATCGGCCGCATCAAGCGCGGTACGGTTAAGCCGAACCAGCAGGTCACTATCATTGATAGCGAAGGCAAAACCCGTAACGGTAAAGTCGGTAAAGTACTGGGCCACCTCGGTCTGGAACGTATCGAAAGCACCCTGGCGGAAGCAGGCGATATCATTGCTATCACCGGTCTGGGCGAGCTGAACATCTCTGACACCATCTGCGACACGCAGAAAGTGGAAGCGCTGCCAGCCCTGAGCGTCGATGAACCAACCGTAACCATGTTCTTTAACGTCAATACTTCACCTTTCTGCGGTAAAGAAGGTAAGTTCGTGACGTCGCGCCAGATCCTGGAGCGTCTGAACAAAGAGCTGGTGCACAACGTGGCACTGCGCGTTGAAGAAACTGAAGATTCTGATGCATTCCGTGTATCTGGTCGTGGTGAGCTTCACCTGTCAGTTCTGATCGAAAACATGCGTCGTGAAGGTTTCGAACTGGCGGTATCCCGTCCGAAAGTTATCTTCCGCGAATTCGAAGGCCGTAAACAAGAGCCATTCGAAAACGTGACCCTCGACATCGAAGAAACCCACCAGGGTTCTGTGATGCAAGCGATGGGTGAGCGTAAAGGCGATCTGAAAAACATGGATCCAGATGGCAAAGGCCGTGTACGTCTCGACTACATGATCCCAAGCCGTGGTCTGATTGGCTTCCGTAACGAATTCATGACCATGACTTCTGGTACGGGTCTGCTGTACTCCACCTTCAGCCATTACGACGACGTTCGTCAGGGCGAAGTGGGCCAGCGTCAGAACGGCGTGCTGATCTCTAACGGCCAGGGTAAAGCGGTAGCGTTCGCCCTGTTCAGCCTGCAGGATCGCGGTAAGCTGTTCCTGGGTCACGGTGCGGAAGTGTATGAAGGCCAGATCATCGGAATTCACAGCCGTTCTAACGACCTGACAGTTAACTGCCTGACCGGTAAGAAACTGACCAACATGCGTGCGTCAGGTACTGACGAAGCGACCACTCTGGTTCCACCGCAGAAAATGACGCTGGAACAGGCTATCGAGTTCATCGATGATGACGAACTGGTAGAAGTGACCCCGCAGTCAGTCCGTATTCGTAAACGTCACCTGACCGAGAATGACCGTAAGCGTTCTTCTCGCGGCAGCAAAGACTAAGCGAAACAGTCTGATATTTAAGCCCCGCACTGCGGGGCTTTTTTACGCCTGAAACCCGCTGAAACACTCGCTTTCTGAATATTGTCCTCGCTTCCAAAATCCTGATTTACACCCCCTCGTACCTGTTCAGCACCGCTTTTTGCCGCTAGAGTGAATGATCCAGGGAATAGAAGGAGAGGCGTCATGCTGTACATCTTTGATTTAGGCAATGTGATTGTTGATATCGATTTTAACCGTGTGCTGGGCGTCTGGAGTGACCTGGGACGTGTGCCGCTGGCGACCTTACAAAGTCGCTTCCAGATGGATGAGGCGTTCGAGAAACATGAACGCGGTGAAATCAGCGATCCTGAATTCGCGGCGCGCATTTGTGATCAACTGGATATCGCACTGAGCTATCCGCAATTCACGGCGGGCTGGCAAGCGGTTTTCGTGGATGTTCGCCCGGAAACGCTGGCCATCATGAACGCCCTACGCGCGAAAGGTGAACGGGTGGTTATCCTCTCTAACACCAATCAGCTGCATTTTGAATTTTGGCCGACTCAATATCCTGACGTACAGCAAGCGGCTGACCACGTCTATATGTCGCAAGATATCGGTATGCGCAAGCCAGAGGCACGCATCTATCAATATGTGCTTGAGCACGAAGGCTATACCGCCGATCAGGCAGTGTTTTTTGATGATAATCGCGCCAACATCGACGCTGCTCGCGCTTTAGGGATTGAGAGCGTGCTGGTGGAAGACGCGAAAACCGTGCCGGACTGGTTTGCGAGCCGTCGCTGAGTGGTAACACGTAACCATTTGCGCCATTCGGCGCACGCGTTTTTTCTGTGGGTCAAACTGCTGTGGCGCCGCGTTGATGAAGACAACATGACGACGCAGGCCGGGAATCTGGCCTACGTCTCATTGCTGGCACTGGTGCCGCTGATTGCCGTGGTGTTTGCCCTTTTCGCCGCTTTCCCGATGTTTTCGGACATCAGCGTCCAGCTAAAACACTTCATCTTCAGTAACTTTATGCCGGCAGCCGGTGACGTCATCCAACGCTATCTCGATCAGTTTGTGGCCAACGTTAATAAAATGACGGCGGTCGGTATTGTCGGATTGATCGTTACTGCATTGCTGCTGATGCACTCGGTGGACAGTGCGCTCAACGCGATCTGGCGCAGCGATAAACCACGGCCAATGGTTTACTCCTTCGCCGTCTACTGGATGATCCTGACGCTGGGCCCGATTCTGGCGGGTGCCAGTCTGGCCATCAGTTCTTACTTACTATCGCTACGCTGGGTCAATGTCACCGGCGTCACCAGCCTTATCGATCAGGTATTACGTATCTTCCCTCTGGTGCTTGCCATCCTCGCGTTCTGGTTGCTCTACAGCATCGTCCCGACGCGCCGTGTGCCAACGCGTGATGCGCTGATCGGTGCGATTGTCGCCGGGCTCCTGTTTGAGCTGGGCAAAAAAGGGTTTGCGCTCTATGTTACGATGTTCCCTTCGTATCAATTAATTTACGGCGTACTGGCAGTCATCCCGATTCTGTTTTTATGGGTTTACTGGACCTGGTGTATTGTGTTGTTAGGCGCGGAAATCACCGTCACCCTGGATGACTATCGCCAGCTAAAACAGCAGGAACGCGAAAAAGAACGAGAGGAAACATGATTGCTTTGATTCAGCGCGTCAGTCGCGCCAGCGTTGTGGTTGATGACTCAACGGTGGGCGAGATTGGCGCCGGTTTGCTGGTGTTATTAGGGGTGGAGAAGGGCGATGACGAGCAAAAGGCACAGCGCTTATCTGAACGCGTGCTGGGTTATCGCATCTTCGGTGATGAGAACGACAAAATGAACCTGAACGTACAGCAGGCCGGCGGCAGCGTGCTGGTGGTTTCACAATTCACACTTGCCGCCGACACCAACAAAGGCATGCGTCCCTCTTTCTCGGGAGGTGCCGAACCGGCGGAAGCCGAGCGTCTCTATCACAATTTCAGCGATTGTTGCCGGGCACAGGGTGTGACCACGGCGAACGGTCGTTTTGCTGCCAACATGCAGGTTTCACTGGTGAATGACGGTCCAGTGACCTTCTGGTTGCAGGCGTGAGGTTTTCAGCCGAGCGGCCAGGGATTAGCCACGCAAGCTCCGAACGAGAGAATCACTTTATGTATCATCTTCGTGTGCCGCAAACGGCGGAAGAGCTGGATACTTATTATCAGTTCCGCTGGGAAATGTTACGTAAGCCGCTGCGTCAGCCGCAGGGTTCTGAGCGTGATGCCTGGGATGCTCTGGCGCATCATCAGATGGTGGTTGATGAGCAGGGCGATCCTGTTGCTATCGGCCGCCTCTATATCAATGCGGAAAACGAAGCTGCCATTCGCTTTCTGGCCGTGCATCCTTCGGTGCAGGGCAAAGGGTTAGGTACGCTGGTGGCGATGACGCTTGAATCCGTCGCACGTCAGGAAGGGGCGAAGCGCGTCACCTGTAGCGCACGTGAAGATGCCGTGGAGTTCTTCGCCAAGCTGGGCTACGTCAATCAGGGTGAAATTACTGCGCCACAAACCACGCCGGTGCGGCATTTCCTGATGATCAAACCGGTGGTGACGCTGGATGACATCCTGCACCGCGCTGACTGGTGTGGCCAGCTGCAGCAAGCCTGGTACGAGCATATTCCGCTCAGTGAGAAAATGGGCGTGCGCATTCTGCAATATACCGGGCAGAAGTTCGTCACCACCATGCCTGAAACGGGCAACCAGAACCCGCATCACACCTTATTTGCTGGCAGCCTGTTCTCACTGGCCACGCTGACTGGCTGGGGGCTGATTTGGCTGTTGCTGCGCGAGCGCCATCTGGGCGGCACCATCATCCTTGCCGATGCGCACATTCGTTACAGTAAACCGATCAGCGGGCGCCCCGGCGCGATTGCCGATCTCGGTTCACTGAGTGGCGACCTTGATCGTCTGGCGCGCGGTCGTAAAGCACGTGTGCAGATGGAAGTGGAACTGTTTGGTGATGATGAATTGGGTGCGGTGTTTGAAGGGGTGTATATCGTATTGCCAGCCGATTCAGACGGCCCATTAGAAGAAGGTGGTTCGGGCGCGCGCATTAATTAGTTCTGGTACATAACGGTGCGCAGCTGTTGAACCTAAAATGGTGGCGGCGCATTGTATTGCAAATCGGTCAGCGGCAGGACGCCGCTAACCGATACTCACACCACTACCGTTGCTAAAAACCTATTGAACCTGCCCTGCATGCATCGTCTGCTGCACCGATTGTGTATCGGTGGTCACGGATAAATTGCCCTCAACGCTCTGACGCAATGGCGCTGCAGCACTCAATGAGCCTTTCGCTTGCAGTAGCAGATTACTGTTGCCGCTGAGAGGCAACGCAGGCCAGCCCCAGTTCTGCAACACATTGGCTGGCACCGCCTGACCTTTGAGATTCAGCGTCAATGGACGCTGTGCATCCTGCCCAACACTTGCTGTACCTTCCAGCAAACCGTTGCCGTTAAAGGCGCTCATTTCCGTCACCTGAATCTGCTGATCGTTAGCATTAAAGGCAATGGATGGATGGCGCAGATCGGTGCGATTAAACGTCGCTTCCGCCGCGTTAAAGCTCGCTTTGCCCGCCCAAACTCCCCACTGATGCTGACGTGCCAGTAGCAGGTTATCGGCGTTGCCATCCAGCGCGGTCATCTGGAATGGGAAGGCAGGATTAATGTCGATCACCAGATTTCGATTGGCTGTTGCGTGCGTCACCAGCACGCTGTCCAGCCATGATGGCAACGCTTGCTGCCAGCGATCGCGCCAGTTCTGCGGTAAGGTATATTCCAGCCCGGCAATGGCTAAATCACTCAGCGTCAGGCGTTTATCACTGCGCGTCCAGTTACCGCTGGCACGGATCACGCCATTGGCCCAGCGTGAACTGAACTGGGCCAACTCAACGCCCTGCGCCGAGAAGTTGGCATTCACGATCGGATCGTTAAGCTCAAAGCCGCCATTGATGAAGTTGCCGGCATTCATCGACAGTGATCCATCATCGCTCTGCCAGTCATCCCCACGCAGCGTAATGTTCTTCAGGGTTAAATCGAGGTCGGTGACGGCCCAATCAGGTCCTTGCAGGCGCGCATCGGTCATATCCAGACGATTGATGCTAACTGACGGCACATCGCGCAGAGGATTGAGGAAATCATTCAGGTTTTGGTGGGTCTGCAGGCGAATATCGTTAAGACGTAACTGATCAATTTTCCAGTTGCCTTGCGCATCGCGCTCGGCGTTGCCGGTCATCGAACCACGCGCGAGGTCGGCTCCAATATTGCTGAATATCATACGATGTTGCTTCACACTCCCCTGCAGCAACACATTGTTGCCGGGAACGCCATTCAACGTCAGCTTGCCTGCGCTCATTTGGAACTGTGCATCGCTGCCCAACATATCCGTCGGGGTCGGTTTCCACGGGATAATCCCGCCGTTAACCCGCTCAGCGATCATCGGCAGCATGCTGTGCGGGCTATCAATGCGCACATTATTCAGTTGCAGGCGATTGGCCTGAATGGGCAGTGTGGTATCGGGCGTCTGATTCGCGAGATTAATCTCACCATCGCGCACATCAATGCTATCAAAATGCAGCCAGTCACTGAATTGCACCAGCGCCAGTCCGAGATCGACGCGTTTGGCCACCAATACCGCTGGCTGGCCATCATGGCCGAAGCTGAAATCATCCAGCATGATGTGCGAGGGAGAAGAGAAGTTGTGCTCTATCTTGCTGAGGGAAAGATGCCAGGCGGTCTTATCACTTACCCAACGGCTAAACCAACCTGCGCCCCACTGTGTCTGCAGCAAGACATACAGGACAACCAGCCCCAGCAGAATCAGCAGCAGTAAGGTAAGGAAAAACTTGCCTAAAAATTTCATCGCATCCATCCATCCCGATATTTATCCGGTAAGAGGTTGTTATGCCTGAATTACCGTTACACCTCAACAGCCTGGATGTAAAAGCGGATAAATAACAGGCAGGCCGCAGCCTGCCTTATGGGTTACTTTTCCTGTGGAAAGACGAGGTTAAGTACGATTGCGGTGATACCACCAGCAGCAATGCCTGAGGAGAGCAGGGTTTTCAGCCAGTCCGGGGCGAATTGCAGAATCAGCGGTTGCTGAGAAACACCCAGGCCAACGGCCAGAGACAGAGCGATAATCATGATGGCGCGACGGTTCAATGGCTCGCGCGAAACGATACGCACGCCCGATGCGGCAATAGTGCCAAACATCACAATGGTCGCGCCACCCAGCACCGGCTCAGGAATGTGCTGCACAAAACCACTCACTGCCGGGAACAGGCCGAGCACGATCAACATTAGCGCCACGACAAAGCCCACATAACGGCTGGCAACGCCGGTCAGCTGGATGACGCCGTTGTTCTGCCCAAAGCAGGAGTTCGGAAACGTATTGAACAATGCGGATACAAATGAGTTGAGGCCGTTAGCCAGCACGCCGCCTTTAAGGCGCTTCATATACAGCGGACCGCTCACCGGTTGCTCTGATACATCTGAGGTGGCGGTGATATCGCCAATGGTTTCCAGTGAGGTCACCATAAACACCAGCATCAGCGGGATCAGCAGGTTCCAGTCAAAACCGAGGCCGTAATACAGCGGTGTCGGCACCGCGACCAGCGGTTGATCAATCGGAGCGCTGGTGGCAGGTAACATATCCAGCGCCCAGGCCAGTGCATAACCGACTGCCATGGCAATCACCAGTGAGGCAACGCGCAGATAGGCATTACGTTGGCGGTTAAGCAGAATAATCACCACCAACACCGCGCCAGCCAGCAGCAGATTTTTTGGCGCGCCGAAGGTGTGATCGCTCATTGCTGCGAAACCACCGCCAATCGAGGTCAGGCCAACCTGAATCAGTGACAGGCCAATAATCATCACCACAATGCCGGATACCAGCGGCGTGATAATGCGACGCGCCAGGTGTAGCACGCGTGACAGCACCATTTCGGTACAGGACGCCACCATCAGCGTGCCAAACAGCGCGGCCATCATGGTCGGCACATCGGCACCGCCATTTTTCAGTGCCATACCGCCCATAATCAGCGGCGTCACAAAGTTAAAGCTGGTGCCCTGAATCGACAGCAGGCCCGAGCCCACCGGTCCCCAGGTTTTAATTTGCAGGATCGAGGCGACGCCCGAAGCAAACAGCGACATGCTGATGATGTGCTGAGTGTCCTGCGCCGGTAAGCCCAGCGCCTGGCAGATCAGCAGCGCAGGAGTAATCACGGCAACAAACATTGCCAGCAGGTGCTGACAGGCAGCAAACAGCGTTTGTGGCAACGGTGGACGGTCTTCGAGGCGGTAAATCAGTTCACTCTTTGGACGGGCTGACTGATGAGATTCAGCAGTATTGACGGACATGGTGCACGTTCTCAATGACAACAAAGGGGCGATTTTAAACGGTTGCGTTGTGAAAGCAATCGTTTGCAATGCCCCTTTTCACATGCATTGATTTAAAGCGTAAATACGGTGCGGCTGCGGCTATCATCTTCCTGCCAGGCCTGCGCCACTTCGCTCAACGGACGCATCTGGAAGGCGATGGAAAAATCACTCTCCGCCGCAGCATTCAGCATTTCGCTGATGCAGGCGATCAAATCCAAATTGGACACGCTGCCCAATCCGCTGCCCATCAATGTCAGGCCGGATGAGCGCAGCAGCTTACTGTGCAGCGTGATTTCCTGGCCACTCAGCGAGCCGATTTGCACGAAGCGCACCACTTTCTCCTCGCCCGCAACGGCTGCCTGCATGATATCGAGCGCACTCTGACCCCACAGGTAATCCAGCACGATATCAATGCCTTCTTTCATTAGTGCGGGCAGCGCACCCGGCAATTCATCCAGCGTCAGGGTGATATCTGCACCTTGCGCGCGCAGCTGGTCCAGCACGTCACGATTGCGACCGGTGGCGATGATTTTTCCCGCGCCGAGGTGCCGTGCAATACGCACCGCTAATCCACCGGAAGTGCCGGTGGCACCATTGATCAGCACGGTTTCCCCTTCCGCTAACTGGGCGCGGCGCGTGAGTGCTGCCCATGAGGACATGCCGGGGTTGGCAATGGCTGCCGCTAATACGGGATCCAGTGTGGCTGGCAGCGGCACAACGGCGGCGGCGGGTACCACGGTTCTCTCGGCCATGCTGCCCCACGGGGCTTTGAAAGCCAGGAAATAGACCGGATCGCCATTACTCAGGGTGCCTGTGCCATCAATGCCGGTGATAAAGGGATAGTGCGAGTCTGCGCTGTAGTGAGTGCCGGCCGCGCGTGATTTTGCCAGTTGGCTGATAGCCGCGGCTTTCACGGATACCACAACTTGACCGCCTTTGGCCTGAGGCTCTGGAAAATCACCGTAAACCGGCCGTTCGCCTGCTGCGGAAACGATAGCTGCTTTCATGCTTTCTCCTTCAGATAATCGGAAACTATGTGTAATATGCACACATTAGTTCTGCCTCGGGATAACGTCAATGAAAAGTGTGCAAAATACACATAATAGTGCAGAGTTCGACGATCTGCATAATGCGCTGCTGATGATTGTTGGCACCTTCAATCGCCCGCAACGTGATGAGTTACTGATAAAAGAGTCCAATATTCAACTCGATCGGGCCCTATTTCCACTGCTGATCCAGATTGGCCGCTTTGGGCCGATTGGCGTGGTGGAACTGGCAGAGCGCGCCGGGCGTGATTACACCACCGTGAGCCGTCAGGTGGCTAAGCTGGAAGAGCTGAGGCTGGCGCAGCGGCAGAAAAATGCCAGAGACAGGCGCGTGAACGAAGCGGTGATTACCGCAGAGGGTAAGGCGATGACCGATAAAATCGATGCCGCACGGGCGCAGATTTATCAGCATCTGTTTGAGAACTGGCAGGACAGCGAGCGCACCGAGTTGGCGCGCCTGTTGCAGAAATTTGTCGGGGACTTTATGGCGATTGATCGTAACGCGTAGGGCCGGGCATTAGGTCGGGCGGGTTATTCACTCTGCAGGACCGTTTTCTGCCACCTTTAAGCGTTGCTATAACGCTCAGTCTCCGGCAGCCAGCGTTCAATTAACGCCTGCGCCTGTTCTGGATAGTGCTGGTGGATATGGCGCGCCACACGCTGCACTTCCGGGATCATGCCCTGATCGCGCAGTAAATCAGCGACCTTAAACTCGGCATTACCGGTCTGGCGCGTACCGAGCATTTCACCAGGCCCGCGAATCTCCAGATCGTGCTGAGCGATGACAAAGCCATCGTTGCTGTCACGCAGCACCTGCAAGCGCTTCTGCGCGGTTTTGCTGAGCGGCGCTTTGTACAACAGCACGCAATGCGAGGCCACTGCGCCACGACCGACGCGGCCACGCAACTGATGCAGTTGAGCCAGACCCAGGCGTTCCGGGTTCTCGATGATCATCAGGCTGGCGTTGGGCACGTCTACCCCGACTTCAATAACCGTCGTTGCGACCAGCAACTGAATCTCATTAGCTTTGAAGGCCGCCATCACCGCCTGCTTTTCTGCTGGCTTCATGCGGCCGTGCACCAGCCCAACCTGTAAGCCGGGCAGCGCGATTTTTAACTCTTCCCAGGTGGCTTCCGCCGCTTGCGCTTCCAATACGTCGGACTCTTCAATCAGCGTACACACCCAGTAAGCCTGGCGACCTTCATGGCAGGCATTTTTCACCCGCTCAATGATATCGCCACGGCGAGTATCCGGAATGGCCACCGTGGTGACCGGTGTACGGCCGGGCGGCAATTCATCGATGGTAGAGGTATCGAGATCGGCATAGGCGGTCATCGCCAGGGTACGCGGAATCGGCGTGGCGGTCATGATTAGCTGATGCGGATGGAAACCCTGCTCTTCGCCTTTTTCCCATAGTGCGAGTCGTTGATGCACGCCAAAGCGATGTTGCTCATCAATGATCACCAGCGCCATGCCGTTGAATTTAACCTGCTCCTGGAACAGGGCATGAGTACCGACCACCATCGCCACCTGTCCGCTGGCAATCGCTTCCTGCTGGGCTTCACGCGCTTTGCCTTTCTGCTTGCCAGCCAACCAACCCACTTCAATACCCAGCGGCGCAAACCACTGGCGGAAATTGTTGGCATGCTGCTCGGCCAGCAGTTCGGTCGGCGCCATCAGCGCCACCTGTTTGCCATGCGCGATGACATCCAGCGCCGCCAGTGCCGCGACCAGCGTTTTGCCCGATCCAACATCACCCTGCACCAGACGCATCATCGGGAAGTCATTGGCTAAGTCGCGTTCAATCTCTTCAACCACACGCTTTTGCGCGCCGGTAGGCGAGAAGGGGAGCGCGGCCAGCAATTGATCCACCAGATTATGCTTTGCAGACATCGGCAACGCATGGTGACGCTGTGCGCCAGCGCGGACGGCTAACATACTGAGGTTGTGCGCCAGCAACTCTTCGAGAATTAAACGCTTTTGTGCGGGATGGCGACCGGTTTCCAGTTCGCTGAGACGTAAATCGGGCGGCGGGCGATGTAGCGTGCGCAATGCATCCGGCAAACTCATCAAGCCGCCGCTCAGTTCTGACGGCAGCAGCTCGGCAATCGGACAGCTCTCCAGCAATGTCAGTGCTTGATCGGTGAGATTGCGCAGTGTCGCCTGGCGAATACCTTCGGTGGTGGGATAGACCGGTGTCAGGGTTTCCTGCAGCTCGACGCCGCCCTGTTCGCCCTGCACGCGATACTCGGGATGAATGATTTCAGCACCGCGCTGGCCGCGTTTGATTTCGCCATAGGCGGTAACGCGACGGCCTGGCGCCAGACTGTTTTTCATTCCGGCATTAAAATTGAAGAAGCGCATGGTCAGCACACCACTGCCATCGCTGATCTGGCACACCAGCATGCGGCGGCGGCCAAAGGTGATCTCACTGTGCAGCACTTCACCTTCCACCGTGGACCAGACGCCCGGCAGCAGGTCATTAATCTTGTAGAGTTGGGTGCGATCTTCGTAGCGCAGCGGCAGATGCAGCAGCAAATCCTGAATGGTGAACAGGCTAAGTTTAGCCAGTTTGCCCGCCTGACTGGCGCCGACGCCGGTCAGGGTACTGAGCGGTATGGCATCCAGCAGACGACCTTTCATTTTTTACCTGTGGATTGCATGGTGGCCCACCAATCGGCATCGGCTTCCACCTCGCCCTGGGCGTTGATATGCGGATAAGGCAGACCTTTTTGCTTTGCCACGCGCGCAAGCACCGGATAACCGCCTTCGAACAGTAAACGCTGCTGTTCATCTGCATCCAGCAAGCTGTGCTGGCGTTTGTACATGCCAGCATTTTGCCGTTGGCGCTGCGCTTCATACAGAATCAGTGCAGAAGCAACGGAGACGTTGAGCGACTGCACCATGCCGACCATCGGCACAATAATATCCCGATCGGCAAGCGCCAGCGCTTCTGCGGTAATCCCGGTTTTTTCCTGACCCATCAGAATGCAGGTCGGTTTGGTGTAATCAATCTCGCGGAAATCCACCGCATTGGCTGACAGGTTGGTGGCCAGCACCTGCATCCCCTGATCTTTCAGGTGACGTACCGCTTCCGCGATATGACGATGCGTCTGCACTTTCACCCAGCTGTTGCTGCCCGCCGAAGCAGACACCATGGTGCGCATCCGCACGCTAGGCCAGACGGCGTGAACTTCATGGATGCCGACCGCGTCAGCGGTACGAATCACCGCCGAGACATTATGCGGTTTATGGACCTGCTCCATGCAGACGGTGAGATCGTGCTGGCGCATGGCCAGCATTTCCTGGATACGAGCAAAACGTTGAGCGTTCATGCACTAATTACGGTTACGGTGAACTTTAATCACATCCGGCATTACGCGGATTTTGCGCATAATGTTGGCCAGATGGACGCGATCGTTCGCGGTGAGGCGGATAAAGGCGCTGTAGACACGACCATCGCGCTCTTCCGTGTTGAGACTTTGAATGTTGGAGCTCGCCGTGTTGATCGCCGCCGTCAGGTTCGCCAGTGCGCCCTGATGGTTGAACATATCCACCTTAATTTCCGCGACGAACTCCTGGTCGATCACCTTATCCCACTCAACCGGCATGAACTTCTCTGGCTCTTTCTGATAGCCGCGGATGTTTCGACAGGACTCGTGATGCACCACCAGACCTTTACCAGGGCTGACGTGCGCGACAATCGGATCGCCAGGAATCGGGCGGCAGCACTTGGCAAAGGTAATCAGCACGCCATCAGCGCCTTTAATCGGCAGCTTCTTACGTTTGCTGTTACTTTGCTGCTCTTCGTTGCCGGCTTGCAGCAGGTTCTTCGCCACTACCACACTCATGGCATTGCCAAGGCCGATTTCCGCCAACAAATCTTCGATGCCGGCCAGCTTCATGCGCTCCAGCTCATGCTGAATATTTTCCGGCGGGATCTCTGCCAGCTTCTTACTGCCGCCGAGCGCATGGCTCAACAGGCGACGGCCAAGGTTGACGGAGTCTTCGCGCTTCAGATTTTTCAGCAGTTGGCGAATCTTGGCACGCGCTTTTGAGCTAACGACAAAGTTAAGCCACGCCGCATTAGGACGTGCGCCAGGCGCAGTGATGATTTCGATGGTTTGACCGCTGGTCAGCGATTGTGACAGCGGATAAGGCTGACGATCGACGCGAGCGCCCACGCAGGCATGGCCGATATCGGTGTGCACAGCGTAAGCGAAGTCCACTGGCGTGGCGCCAGCAGGCAGTTCGACGATGCGGCCTTCAGGCGTAAACACGTAGATCTCATCCGGGAAGAGATCGGATTTCACGCTTTCAATAAATTCAAACGAACTACCGGCGCTTTGCTGCAGCTCCAGCAGGCTTTGCAGCCAGCGCTGGGCGCGAATCTGTGCGGTCGTACCGTTTTCACCGGCCTCTTTATAAGCCCAGTGTGCCGCTACCCCCATTTCTGCCATCTGATCCATATCTTCAGTACGGATCTGCACTTCTACCGGCACGCCGTGCGGGCCAATCATCGAAGTGTGCAGGGATTGATAGCCGTTGGCCTTGGGAATAGCGATGTAATCTTTGACGCGTCCAGGACGCGGTTTGTATAGGCTATGCATCTGACCGAGCACGCGATAACAGGTATCCAGGTCTTTCACGATAACGCGAAAGGCATAAATATCCATGATCGAGTGGAATCGCTGCTCTTTCAGGTGCATTTTGCGGTAGATCGAATAGAGATGCTTCTCACGGCCACTCACACGGCAGGGAATGCCTGCTTCCTGTAAGCGCCCGTCGATTTCAGAAAGAATCTTCTGAATCATCTCTTTACGGTTACCACGCGCCGCTTTCACCACCTCTTTAATCACGCGGAAACGATTTGGATACAGGGCTTCAAAGCCAAGCTCTTCCAACTCTGTTTTCAGGTGATGAATACCGAGGCGGTGCGCCAGAGGACTGTAAATCTCCAGCGTTTCCAGGGCGATACGACGCTTTTTGTCCGGTCGTAACGCACCGAGCGTGCGCATATTATGCGTGCGGTCAGCCAGTTTGATCAGAATGACGCGGATATCCTGCACCATCGCCATGATCATTTTGCGGAAGTTTTCAGCCTGGGCTTCTTTCTTGTCGCGGAACTTCAGCTTGTCGAGTTTCGACACGCCCTCCACCAGTTCGGCGACGCTTTTGCCAAACAGCTGTTCCATATCCTGGTAGGTGGCGGGTGTATCTTCGATCACATCATGCAGCAGCGCCGCCATGAGCGTTTCATGGTCGAGTTTCATCTCGGCCAGAATGCAGGCAACGGCAACAGGATGGGTGATGTAAGGTTCACCGCTGGAGCGTGTTTGACCCTCGTGGGCATCACGCGCGACTAGATAAGCTTGCTTGAGGCGCTTAATCTGCTCCTCAGGCAAGTATTTTTCAATCAGTTGATTGAGGCTTTCAAACAGATACAAGGTTGACCTGCGAAGTGCTGTTAACGACGACCTTCAGCGATAGCGGTAACGGCTTGTAACTCAGCGGCTTCCTGCTCTTGCTGCTCCTGACGATCACGCACATCCAGAATCTGGTTGGTGATCAGGCCTTCTTCGATTTCGCGCAGGGCGATAACGGTGGCTTTATCGTTCTCTTCTGGAACCAGCGGATCTTTGCCGCCTACCTGCATCTGACGTGCACGACGTGCAGCGACCAACACCAGGTCAAAACGGTTACCAATTTTCTCTACTGCGTCCTGAACGGTTACGCGTGCCATAGGTGTGCTACTCCACAGATGATGAAGAAATGACTGGGCATAATACTGAAAGTGACTTCAGACTGCCAATAGTTTGCTGATTAAAGCATCATGTCGCGATTTTTGGCGACTCATACGCAGACGTTCTGCGCGAATAATGTGTTTCAGGTCTGTCAGTGCCAGGTCGAAATCATCATTCACGATCAGATAATCGTATTCAGCGTAGTGACTCATTTCCGCCACGGCCTGAGCCATACGACGGGCGATAACCTCTTCGCTATCCTGACCACGGCCACGCAGGCGACGATCTAACTCTTCAGTCGACGGCGGCAACACGAAAATGCTGCGTGCTGCGGGCATTTTCTGACGAATTTGCTGTGCACCTTGCCAGTCGATATCCAGAAATACATCGACGCCGGTCGCCAGCACGCGCTCAATCGCGGCGCGCGAGGTGCCATAGTAATTGCCAAACACTTCCGCATGTTCAAGGAAGTCGTCAGCGGCAATCATGGTCTCGAATTCGGGCTTGGAGACAAAGAAATAGTGTTCACCATGGGCTTCACCGGGACGCACGCCACGGGTGGTGTGAGAAATAGACACCTGGGTATCGTACAGCGGTTGTGTCTTTAACAGCGCCTGAATCAGGCTGGATTTACCCGCGCCGCTTGGAGCGGAAATAATATAAAGCGTGCCTTGAGCCATGGTTATCTTGAATTGAGTAAAGAGCGGAGTCGATTTCCTGCACAGTATACACGGCTTAACGGCGCCACGCAGCGTTTGCCGTTGGGCTAAGGCAATTCTTTTTCTGTGAACCCGCGTCAGACAATGCGTAAGCCGCTGCAAACGCCTCCAAAAACCGGGAATTCACTTGCCCTTTCTCACCTTCAGCACTGGTCATCACCCCAGTCGCACTCTCCAATAGAAAAAAAGGAGAGCAACGATGAAAGGATACTGGTTCGTTTTCTGCTGGTTTTTCACTGCGGCTTGCGGAGCTGAAGCGCTGTGCCCTAACTGGTCACCAGCACGCGCCGAACAAGAGATTGTTCAATTACAAAGGCAGCTACGCCACTGGGATGATGCCTACTATCGCCAGGGCACGAGTCTGGTTAGCGATGGGGATTATGACAGCCTGCAGCAGCGCTTAGTGCAGTGGCAGCGCTGCTTTACACCAAATCAATTGGCATATCTGGCACAGCCCACAACAGACGGCAGCATCCGCCATCCGGTGGCACACACCGGGGTACGCAAACTACGCGATAAGCTGGCGGTGGCTTACTGGATGCAGGATAAATCTCCATTGTGGATACAGCCGAAAGTCGATGGTGTAGCGGTATCGCTAGTGTATCGGCGTGGGCAATTGGTCTCTCTGGTGAGTCGCGGCGATGGCTTGCGTGGCGAAGAGTGGATCACCAAAGCTAACTATATTCCGGCGATTCCACCGCACATTGAAACCGATCGTGAAGAGGTGGTGCTGCAAGGCGAGCTGTTTCTGCTTATGACCGATCATCAACAGGCACGCGATGGGGGACGAAATGCCAGAGCGCAGGTGGCGGGGGCGATGATGCGCCATCAAGCTTCCCCACTGCTGGCCGAGCTGGGCATTTTTATCTGGGCATGGCCCGATGGTCCAATCCAAATGCCCGCTCGACTGGCGCAGCTATCACGCTGGGGATTCGGCTTATCACAAACCTGGAGTCGCCAGATCGCCAACGAAGAGGAGGCGGAGGTGTGGCGCGATCGCTGGTTCCGTGCTTCGTTGCCGTTCGTCACTGATGGTGTCGTGATCCATCAATCACCCGCCAGTGCCGGGCGAGATTGGCTGCCTGGTCAGGGACATTGGTCGGCCGCATGGAAATATCAGCCGGTTGAAGTCAGCAGTGAAGTGTTGTCCGTGGATTTCAACGTTGGGCGCACGGGGAAAATTGCCGTGGTGCTCAATCTCATCCCGGTTCAGTTGGATGATAAAACCGTGCGCAGAGTGAATCTCGGATCGCTACGGCGTTGGCGCGAGCTGGATGTCATCGCAGGCGATCAGGTGATAGTAGCGCTAGCCGGTCAGGGAATTCCCCGCTTAGAACGCGTGCTCTGGCGAGTGACAGGGCGTAATTATCCAGTCGTACCGCTGCAGGGCGAATTTAATCCGCTTTCTTGTTTACATTTCAAACTCGATTGCCGACTGCAATTTTTATCACGCTTAAGCTGGCTCAGTCAGAAAGCGGTATTGGATATTCCTGGCGTGCAGCGCAGCGGCTGGCAGCGGTTATTGAACAGTGGCGCGATCACCCATCTGTTCTCCTGGCTGACGTTAACACCTGAAGAGATCGCGCAGGCCAGCGGTATGTCATCCGCGCGGGCGCAGGAAATCTGGCAGCGCTTCCATCAAACACGTCAGCAACCCTTTAGGCGGTGGGTGAGCGCATTAGGTTTGCCGTTACCCCGTTCCGCGTTACAGGCCTTACCGGATTCTGATTGGGCACCGTTGCTGGCTCGCTCGGCAGAAGAGTGGCAGCAGCTACCCGGTATCGGGCGCACACTGGCAGAGCGGATTGTGGCCATGCTGCAGGATGATGAAGTACAGCAACTGATCCGCTTTTTACAGCAGCAGGGCATTCCTGCTGCCTCTTTAATTAATGCTCGGGGTGGGGATAGTTGAAGATCGGCAGGCCGAGGCGGAAACGCAGCGCCAATAAACGGCCAAAGAAACCGGCCAGCAGGGTAATGATCACCACAGCTTCATGCGGAAGCGGCGTTTTGAGCAACAGGATATAGAGCCAACCTGCGGCAAACGCGATACCGGCGTACAGCTCTTTTTGGAACACCAGCGGGATGCGGTTGCAGAACATATCACGCAGCACGCCACCAAATACGCCGGTAATCACGGCGGCGATCGCGGCAATGATCGACGCATGGCCCGAATCCAGCGCGACCTGCGCGCCAATTATGGAGAACACCACCAGACCCAGCGCATCCAGTACCAGAAACACTTTACGCAGATGATTCATCAAAGGGGCAACAAAAGTGGTCACCACTGCAGCCGCCGCCACAATCATGATGTACTCCGGGTTTTTAACCCAACTCAATGGGTAATGCCCGAGCAGGATGTCACGCACTGAGCCACCACCGATTGCGGTGACGGAGGCAATGATGATGACGCCAAACAGATCCATTTTTCGGCGGCCAGCGGCCAGCGCACCGGTCATGGCTTCAGCGGTAATGCCAATAATGTAGAGAACGGTTAATAACATAGAGCACTCCAAACGATTGGCGGCCAGCCTAAAGATTTCCCCAGCTATCGACTACTGAGTTTTTCTAAAAAAGACGCCATCGGATTAGCCGTTTTGATGCCGCACATGCTAACAGGCTTAACCCGCTTGATAAATCGTGAGTGCGTTACGTATTCGCATAAAAAAATGTGATGTGAGGAGTATGAAAGCGCAAGTTTGTGGGGAGCGAAAGTGAGGCCGGAAGGGGATGACAGTATAAAAAAGAAAAAAGCGTGCTGGCGACCAGCACGCGAACGCATCTTCTCAGATGCCCAGAGCCCACCATACAGACTTGTTTTTATTATCCGTTTCTTGCTCGCACGTTGGCGAAACTTTTCAGGCTAAAACGGTATTCTGGCTGGAACCAGGAACGACCGTAGTAGCAGTAGACCAGCATTCTGATGGATACCATGGCAAGGTAACCCCAGATAGCACACAACACTGAAGGGGTCAGCCATACGGTAAACAGTGTGACACCCAGGCCAACCAGCACCGATGAGGTTTCTGTGAAGGCAATACGCGAGAATTGTTTCTCACGCTGTAATATGGCGCGATAATGTTGCCCCTGCGGAATAATAATGAAAATCACCGAAATCATTTCCAGCATAATCGCCATTTCAGGTTGATTCATTACTCTGCTGTATAAATCACTACCAATAAACAGTACGGCGAATATCATGATTCCGCTTAACACATTTCCCCAGTACAGAATGGAAAGTTCGCTGTTATTGAGATTTATATTTCTGATAACTGAATTACCAAACCCACGATCGGCAAGCGTATCAATAATCAATAAGATCACAATAGCAATGGCGAGTAAATCTAACTCGTTTGCCTGTAGTATTTGTGCCAGAAGTGAAAGCTGTAATACACCAATGCCGACGATTTTTATGGATGACAAAATTGACCATTTGGCGCTGGCCAAACTTTTTTCTCTTATCGCCATGTTCTGCTCGTTATGGTACATGTACCAATGCAATTAAGGGTTCACCCGGGCGCCTGCCCAGAGTACAGATCACATCAATGCAGCGTTTCCTGACGCAGCCCTGAAATGCCTTTCAGAGTTTGCCACGTAAAGATGCATTCAATTAAATGATGCTCTGAATTTAAAGAGATGCCCCTGGCGCGTAAATATTTAATTGTCTCAGCGGTATCTCCCCCTGTTCGGAGGAAATCCGCAAGATCATTATAAAATCCCTTTGAGTTATTATATTCCCCGGCCAGTATCCTACTGGCAATCTCAACAAATTCTTTTTCAGACAACAAAGGATAGGTTGAGCGATCCATGTTATTTCCCTGCTGTTGTTATTATCGGGTATTGCTGTGTGTGAATGAGTTATACCGTGTTTTAATTAAATTAACACCATAAGAAAACTCCTATAAATGAACTTCAGGAATAAATGGTTTCAGACTTTGCATCAGAATAGATAAGGCGATTGATTAGGGATTAATAAGTCCTGTCAGACCTTTTCAGCGCCGATCAAACAAGTCATTTGAATAAGGGCGAAAAAACACCGATAAATCAGAGGGACTAAGACTCGCGAGTTGTGCTCTCACCAGGAGTTTTCCTGGTGAGGAGACTTTAGCCAGACTGGTGATTAGCACGATAATCAGCAGGTATTATCGTTAAACAGTTAAACGCTACTGCGTGGAAAAAGATGACTTTTTTGTTGATTGCTTCCAGCGAAAGTTATAGCAGCACGATTTTTATAATGCATTGATTCTAATGAGTTAACAGATGGAGGAGTTGATCAAGGTCGCGTTTTACCCAGGCAACATCCTGAGCAAATTTTTCATCTGACATAAGGGGTTGGCGATAAACCACCATCACCACTTCAGCACCCTGTTCGTTGGCTATCACCCGCATTGGCATGTAAATCTCTTTCCCGCTGCCGGTGTCAATCCAGTGATCCATCACGCCAAAGGGGTTGTGCGGCGTGAAGCGGATCTTCACGGAACCTTCAGGTCCTTTGGCTTTCCAGTAGTTGCCCTCTTGCGTGAGCGTACTCGCACTCAGCCCGCTTGCCCACTTGGCAAAGCATTCAGGTTTCCAGATGGTTTCATATAAATCTAACCAGTTGCGGGGAATGGTCAGCGTGACTGTCTGAGATGGCAGCATGGAACCTCCGGTAAGCGAATAAAAGGCAAGGGATCCGTAGAGGTGGCTTCAGGAGATAAATGATGGCCGCGATCAGAAACGGGCGGCCTGAAGGCCGCACCCTACAGAATGATGAGACTGCCTACAGCAAAGAATACCTTAACTGAAGGGCATGCCGCTGCAAATGGCTGGATAGTGGAAGTGTGCTGCCACAGAGGTTTCCAGTAAAAACCTTGTCCTCAGATAAACTTGCCGCGTCCCTGAATATCCATTGTCTCCGCAGTGCCATCCTGATGACGTAAAACAAAGCGATCGGATTGAGCCACGACCGCGCAGCTGTGATTGGGGAAGATGCGCAGCAGATCCCCTCGCGCCGGAGCATGATCTCCGTACTGCAGAAAACCATGCTCTTCCGATAGCTTCAGGACTTCGTATTGGTTGCCCTGTTCATCAACGGCAATGCCGAAACCGCTGGCATTGGTGCCGTGCGGACCTTTGTCGGAGCTGAGCATCTTGGAGCCAGCATCAATAATCGCGAAATGCGGATTGACCGCTACTACGCGCGTGACCACGCTAAGTGCCAGCGCATCGGGCGAGCATAACCCCAGGCGCCAGGCGGTGAGATCTAACAGCGCATAATTTCCCGGACGAATTTCGTCGCTGCCTTCTGCCACCGGCGCGGCCAGTGCTGTAGGCGTGGAGCCCACGGAAATGGGGCAAGGGGCATAGCCAGCAGCGAGTAATTGCTGCTGAACCTGACGCATCAAGATGATTTCCTGCTGTGCAACGTCAGCGATAGCCGCGGCATTACCCGCGCCGTAAGCATGGCCGGCGTGCGAAACCAGCCCGGCAAATGGCAGCCCCGCCGCTTTAATCTGCTGCGCCAATGTCACGGCGGCATCGCTGTGTGGATCGATACCCACCCGATGCAATCCCACATTAACTTTAATGGCGATCGACAATGCACAGTCAGGCTGCTGTTGATGGGCTTGAGCAATGGCCACAACACCGAGATCGCAGTCGACAATGCAGGTTATACGCGCCTGATATTGCTGTGCCACGGCCAGTAATTCCGTCAGCGTATCGGCGTAAACAACCGGATAAGCCAGCAGCAAATCACGCTCGCCACCGAGGATAAAGGCAATGCCCTCACTGGGTTTTGACACGGTAATCCCACGCGCACCCAACTCGCGTTGCTGTTCGGCAATCCAGACACTTTTGTGTGTTTTGATATGTGGACGCAACGTGACGCCAGCGGCATCGGCTTTTTGCTGCAGATGTTGCAGATTACGTTGCAGCCGCGCCGCATCAATTTCGAGATAAGGCGTCAGTCGGTCAGCGATAAGAGGCCTTAACCAGCCGGCATTGGCATTCTGTTCCATCATGATAGTCCGCAGAGTATTCCAGGTGCGGACTATCATTCATCAATGTGCGTGAGAATGCCAGCCGCCAGCTTATCCCTTGATCGTAGAGTTTGAATTCTGGAATCCGCCGCCCAGATCTTCAATCAACACCACAGCCAGATTGATTTGCTGTGCTTGCAACGCCACCAGTTTTTGATCGGATTCGATGAGCTGGTTCTGGATCGTTAACACATCCAGATACGGACGCAATCCTGCCGTGTATTCACGATTTAAATCATCCCACGCGCTGTGAATCAATTGATTAGCACTCTGCTGCTGCGCCAGCTGATCCTGAATCGACTGCAGTTGGGTGATGGTGTCGCTGATATTGCCCAGCGAACCAATCAGCAGCTTGTTGTACTGCGCCACGGCCAAATCATAGTTAGCGTCACTTTCTGCTAAATCGGCACGGCGTTTACCGGCATCGAAGATCGGCAGAGACAGACTTGGGCCAACGTTAAAGAACTGACTGGGTGCGCCAAAGAACGCATCGCCGAGCAGTGAACGGGTACCCGCTTCCGCCACCAGGTTGATGTTGGGGTAGAACTCGGTTTTGGTCGCGGCAATTTGTTTTGATGCTGCTTCCACCCGCCAGCGCGCTGCCACTACATCCGGACGGCGGCCCAGCAGCTCCGCCGGAATGTTACCCGGCAGCGTGGCGGCAATTGGGACATCCATTTTCGTCGGTTTCAGTTGGTGCCAGTAATCCGGCCCTTTACCAATCAGCGTGGAGAGTTGAATGCCCGCATCGGTGACATTCTGTTTGGCTTCGGTCAGGGTCGCTTCAGCGGTTTTTTGCTGTGACAGCGCCTGCTTATATTGATAGTCCGACGTTAAACCGGCGCTGACATACTGCTGCTGAATTTTGGCTATGCCACTGGAACGATCGGCATTCTGTTTTGCCAGTTCAGCGTTAGACCAGGCCAGATTGAGGTTATTCCAGGCTCGCGTTACGTTGACGGCGAGGGTCAGCTGGCTGGCCTGACGATCTAATTCACTGGCGCGCGCCTGACCCAGCGCAGCTTCTGCCGCATCTTTTTTTCCGCCCCACAGGTCAAAGGTGTAGCTCATACCAATATTGGCCGTGCGCAGCGTGCTGTAAGTTTTGCCTTGCAGAAGTGGGTCGTCGACTTTTGCCACACGCGAACGTGTGATGCCAGCATTGAGATCCACATCGGGATAGCGTTCAGCATCGGCGGCGATGACTTGTGCGTTAGCTTTGTCCGCCTGCGCGTTCACCACCTGTAAATCCGGACTGGATGTCATGGCATCGGCGATCAGCCGGTTCAGCTGTGCATCATTAAAACTCTGCCACCATTCCGTTTTTGGCCAGTTCGCTGCGCTGAAGTGCGCGCCTTTCAGCGATTCATTGGCTTGAAGAGAGTTAGCATCGAGCAGTGAATTATGAGGATGTAAGCCGTGCGGATTGGCACAACCGGCCAGCAGGGCGCTGGCAACGGCAAGCGCGAGCATTGCGCGCGGTTTGGTCGTAAATAGCAAAGTCATGTTTTCGGTCAGAAGAGGAGAGAGCCGACCATTACATGAGTCTGTGCAAATTTTGACAAACCTGTTTTTCGTTAAGAATGGTTGGTAAATGTGAGCGGTAGAGAGGAGCAGCAGGCGAGCACCTGCTGCATCAACAGATTAGATGTAAAGCGAGGCCTCACCCGGTGGACGGGTTTTAAAGCGGCGATGTAGCCAAAGATACTGCTCGGGCGCACGCAGGATCTCTTTCTCAATCACTTTGTTCATATAAGCCGCTGCCGCTGCCTCATCTTCATACGGATAGTTTTCTAACTCCGGCTGGATGATCAGCTGATAGCCGCTCTTATCGGCATTACGGATCAGCACAATGGTCAGCATCGCTGGCTTAGCCAGACGTGATAACACAAAGGTGCCGTTGGTGGTTGCCGCTTTCTCGACAGCGAACAGCGGTGCGAACACGCTGCCTTTCGGGCCGTAATCCTGATCCGGCGCGAACCATACCGCTTCGCCTTGTTTCAGCGCCTGCACCATACCGCGCAGATCGCGACGATCAATCATCGCCTTGTTTGATCGCATACGACCTTTTGTCTGCGCCCATTCCATTGCCTGATTATTGTGCGGGCGATACATCGCCATCATCGGCTGACACAGCCCGGTAATACGGCCGCCGAGTTCCAGTGACATAAAGTGCACACCAATCGCCATCACGCCACGATGGTTTTTTTGTGCATTTTGCAGATTGTGCAGGCCTTCAACCTGGAAATATCGGCGCACGCGTGCATCAGACCAGAACCAGGCAATGCCGGTTTCCGCTAGCGCCATGCCCAGCGATTCAAAATTACCGGCGATCAACACCTCTGTTTCTTCCTCTTTAATATTCGGGAAGCAGAGTTCGATATTGCGGCGGGTAATACCCTCACGACGTTTCAGGAAGTGGCGTGACAGCTTGCCAGCCGACGCGCCAAGCCGGATCAAGATGGGATAAGGGAGTTGCACCAGCAGCCACAGCACACCGAGTCCAAACCAGGTGAACCAGTAGCGGGGATGTAAAAGTTTGGAATTGAACTGCCCGTTTTTCTTCATAACGCCTTCAGGGAGAGAATAAATGTATCGCGCAAAGAAGGGTGTCCATGAATTCCTGGCGGTACGACTGTGTTAATTACGACCAGTAGATTAGCAAATAGTGCCCTCAAAGAAACGTAATCTCTGCAATCTACAGGATTGAGAGGTTTCATTAAAAGCGGTTTTTTTCTAAAAAACGGCACTGGCTCCAGTAAGAATTTCACTTTATAAACAATGGACTATTTATCGGTGGAGAGAGTCCATGCTGTTTATGCAGGGTCAGATTTAGTGAGTATTTGACATGCATAATCATCAAAGCTTTCACAATCTTTACATTGAAAAGGCAGTGAATTGGTCTAGTGCATAAGCGAAACGCTATGTAACGCCAGCGCAGACGATAAGGCCCGAATTATCGGACCTTATCACGAAAGGCAAAACTGAAGATTTACTCGATATTCTGAATCTGTTCGCGCATCTGCTCGATCAACACCTTCAGCTCAATGGCTGACGCAGTGATATCGGCATTAATCGACTTAGAAGCCAGCGTGTTCGACTCACGATTGAACTCTTGCATCATAAAGTCGAGACGGCGACCGACCGCTTCTTTCTTCTTCAGGATGTTGTAGGTCTCTTTAACGTGGGCATCCAGGCGATCCAGCTCCTCCGCCACATCAATACGCTGCGCCATCATCACTAATTCCTGCTCAAGGCGCGTATTTTCCAGCTGCACTTCGGCTTCTTCCAGCTTGCTGACCAGACGCTCACGCTGCCATTTGACCACTTCCGGCATTTGCGCACGGACTTTGCTGACTTCCAGCGACACGCCCTCTAAGCGCTGCTCAATCAGAGACTTGAGCGCAGTACCTTCGCTTTCACGTGCAATGATGAAGTCATCCAGAGCACCGTCCAGCGCGGCCAGCAGCTCGGTATTAATCGCATCAAGATCCTGCTCCTGAGCCGACATCACGCCAGGCCAGCGCAGAATATCCAGCGGGTTGATTGCACCTTCATCGGTCTGCAGCTTCACCCAGTTAGCGGATCGCACCAGTTGTTTCGCCAGGGCTTCATTCAGTTGCAGCTCACCTTGCGCACTTGGATCGGCATCAAAGCGCAGGTTGCACTCGATTTTACCGCGCGTCAGGCGATTACGGATGCGCTCGCGAATCACCGGCTCCAGGCTACGAAATTGTTCCGGCAGACGGATATAGGTTTCCAGATAGCGTTGGTTTACCGAACGGATTTCCCAGGCGGCGCTGCCCCAGTGGCCTTTTGCTTCGCGGCGGGCGTAAGCGGTCATGCTGCGGATCATAAGCTTGTACTCATTTTCAGGAATGTTCCTCGCATTATAGTGACGGCAGCCAAACCATGATAGGCATAAGCGTAATGAGCTAACGCAGCGCGCAACTTTCAGTGAAAAGGGTGACGTTTCATCCATTCACCCCCTATGATGTCTTGTGTGATACCTAAACAGTCTGAGGCTATGATGCTGAATAAATTGGCGATGCCGTTGGCGCTCGTCTTCTTTCTGGCCGGATGCCAGACACCCGCTGCACCTCGTGAACAGATCCCACCGAATACCGCTCCTGTTGCCGTGTGCGGCTCAGGAGACATCATGATGCAAACCACACTGTGGTTTGGGATGAACAAGCCGAAAGGCGGCGTCGTCAGCAGCAGCGAATGGCAGCAATTTGTTGATAATGATGTCACGCCACGATTCAAAGACGGGCTTTCAGTGTATGACGGCAAAGGCCAGTGGCTGGGAGAGGGTGGAAAGGTGGCGCGAGAAAACAGCAAAGCGTTGATGCTAATTCATCAGCCGGACCGCACAAGTTCTGACAGCATCAATGCGCTGCGCGATATTTATAAAAAGCGCTTCGATCAGGAGTCGGTGATGCGTGTCGATTCACTGGTGTGTGTCGCGTTCTAAATCAGAACAGGGCAGCTTTAATGGGCGCGGCCCTGTTAAGAGCGGCCTGCTGGCCGCTCGTCTGTCATTAAATGAACAATCCCGCAAACGCTGCTGACAGCAGGCTCACCAACGTGGAACCATAAACCAGCTTCCAGCCAAAGCGAGATACGACATTGCCCTGGCGCTCGTTCAGACCTTTAATCGCTCCCGCGACAATGCCAATTGAAGCAAAGTTAGCAAACGACACCAGGAACACGGACAGAATGCCGAGACCGCGCGGGGACATTTCGGCTGCGACTTTCTTCAGCTCAATCATGGCCACGAACTCATTAGCAACCAGCTTGGTCGCCATGATGCTTGCCGCCTGCAGCGCATCGGCAGAAGGAATGCCAATCAACCACGCAAACGGATAGAAGACGTAGCCAAGCAGTTGCTGGAAGCTATAGCCAAACACCGCGGCGAACAGAGCATTAATGGCGGCAATCAGGGCGATAAAACCAATCAGCATTGCCAGAATAATCATCGCCACCTTAAAACCGGCAAGGATGTACTCGCCCAGCATTTCAAAGAAGCTTTGATCTTCGTGCAGCTTATCCAGTGCGATGTGCTCTTCATTTTCCGGGCGCGTCGGATTGATGATCGACAGGATGATGAAGGTACTGAACATATTCAGCAGCAGCGCAGCAACCACATATTTCGCATCAATCATCGACATATAGGCACCGACAATCGACAGTGACACCGTCGACATCGCAGTCGCGGCCATGGTGTACATGCGCGGTGCGGAGATATCGCCAAGGATGCCTTTATAGGCGATGAAGTTCTCCGACTGACCCAGAATCAGCGTACTGACGGCGTTGAACGATTCAAGTTTGCCCATCCCGTTCACCTTCGACAGCAAGGTGCCCACCAGACGAATCAACAGCGGCAGAATGCGCCAGTGCTGCAAGATGCCGATCAGGGCGGAAATGAACACAATCGGACAGAGTACGCCGAGGAAAATAAACGCCAGTCCCTGTTTCGCCATGTTGCCGAACACAAAATCAGTGCCCTGGGCAGCGAAGGTCAATAAGGTCTCGAAAAAGCCGCCGACAGCGGTCACGACTGATTGGCCGCCCGCTGAATGCAGGAAGAACCAACCCAGAGCAGCCTCGACAACCAGCAATTGAATAATAAAACGCGGACGAATCAGTTTGCGGTCATGGCTGACCAACAGCGCAAGGGCGAAGATCACCACCAGCGCCAGCAGGAAATGGAGTATCGCTGTCATCATTTGTCTTTTTATTTGGAGGAAAAGGCGCATTTAGCCACAGCTGAGGCGAAATTTCATCCGGGAAAAGTGCCGCATGTAGGCAGGACAGCCGCGCACGAAGTCCGTATAATGCGCAGCCAAACCTAAGCAAGCCGGAGAGAAACTATGCGTCCAGCAGGCCGTAACGCATCTGAAGTGCGTCCCGTCACCCTCACTCGTCACTACACCAAACATGCAGAAGGTTCTGTGCTGGTTGAGTTCGGTGAAACCAAAGTGCTGTGCACCGCCACCGTTGAAGAAGGTGTGCCACGTTTCCTCAAAGGTAAAGGCCAGGGCTGGATCACCGCTGAATATGGCATGCTGCCACGTTCCACCCACAGCCGTATGGCGCGTGAAGCGGCCAAAGGCAAACAAGGTGGTCGTACGCTGGAGATTCAACGTCTGATTGCTCGCTCGCTGCGTGCAGCCGTCGATTTAGACGCACTGGGCGAATTCACCATTACGCTGGACTGCGACGTGATTCAGGCTGATGGCGGCACGCGTACCGCGTCGATTACCGGTGCTTGCGTCGCGTTAGCCGATGCGCTGAATGCGCTGGTTGCTGCCGGTAAATTAAAAGCCAGCCCATTAAAAGGCATGGTAGCGGCGATTTCAGTCGGTATCGTTGGCGGTGAAGCGCTGTGTGATCTGGAGTACGTGGAAGATTCCGCCGCGGATACCGATATGAACGTGGTGATGACAGAAGATGGTCGCATGATTGAAGTGCAGGGCACCGCTGAAGGTGAACCGTTCAGCCATGAGGAATTGCTGCAGCTGCTGGCGATAGCGCGAGGCGGCATTGAGCAGTTGATTCAGGCACAAAAAGCAGCGCTAACAAATTGATATAACAGGCGACCATAGAGTCGCCTTTTCTTTATTTGAGGAGTGAGAAATGAAAGCCTGGCAGCGTCAGTTTATTGAATTCGCCCTGAACAAAGGGGTGCTGAAGTTTGGTGAGTTCACCCTGAAATCGGGTCGTAAAAGCCCGTACTTCTTTAATGCTGGTTTGTTCAACACCGGACGTGACTTAGCGCTGCTGGGACGTTTCTATGCGCAGGCGCTGGTGGATGGCGGCGTTGATTTCGATCTGCTGTTTGGCCCGGCTTACAAAGGCATTCCGATTGCTACCACCACAGCCGTCGCGCTGGCCGATCATCATGACCGCGATGTGCCTTATTGCTTCAATCGTAAAGAAGCCAAGGACCACGGTGAAGGCGGCTTGTTGGTGGGTAGCCCGCTGCAGGGCAAAGTGATGCTGGTGGATGATGTGATCACCGCCGGTACCGCTATTCGTGAATCCATGGACATCATCAGCGCGCATAATGCCACGCTGGCGGGCGTAATGATTTCGCTGGATCGCCAGGAGCGCGGCCGCAGTGATATCTCTGCAATTCAGGAAGTGGAACGTGATTATCAGTGCAAGGTCACGGCGATCATTACGCTGGCAGAACTGATTGATTACCTGGAAGAGAAACCGGAAATGGCGGACCATCTGGCGAAAGTGCGGGCATATCGTAAAGAGTACGGTATCTAACACCCTGGCTTTTATCACGGTCGCCATGGCTGGCGACCGTGTCATGAGCCACTGCGTTTTATCGGGCGAGCTGGAATGCGCGCACCGGATGAATCGCTACACTAACTGTGCAGCAATCAGCGGCCAGCGGATGTCAAAATCAGCAGTTGGACGATAGCGAAATTCAGAGCGTACATAGCGGGAAAGTAGCCCTTCGCAGAATGCCAGCAACTGACTCGCCAGCAGCGTTTCGTCGGTCTGGAAACCTTCGCCATCCCGCATTTTCTTCTCACGCATCACCTGGCGCAGCTGCACTTCGATACGCTCGAACAACTGATTGATACGCCCTTGCAGGCGATCCTGTTCAAACATCAGCGCGTGGCCGGTCAAAATACGCGTCAGCCCCGGATTACGCTCACCAAATCCCAGAATCAGCTGCACGATTAAACGCAGTCGCGCGAGCGTTTCTTTCTCGTCTTTCAGGATTAGATTGATGCGGGTAATCAGACTGTCTTCAATAAATTCGATCAGGCTGTCGAACATACGCGTTTTGCTGGGGAAGTGACGATAGAGTGCCGCTTCCGAAACGCCTACATTGGCTGCCAGCTTGGCGGTGGTGATACGCTGACTGCCATCGCCCGACTCCAGCATTTGCGCTAGCGCCTGCAAAATCTCTTCGCGACGATTCCGTTTCGCGGCTTTTTTTTCTGCCATGACCTTCAAGACCCCTGAAATTCACCAAAAACAGGCAATACAGCCTCGTCAGCCACAAGCGACTTGACCCGTGGCGACGAGAGATAAAAAGATGGCTTGCGAAATGTGTCGCGTGTTACTGACGACCAGAGTGGCCGAAACCGCCGGCGCCGCGATCGCTGGTGTCAAAATCTTCCACCAGGTTGAATTCGGCTTGTACCACCGGAACAAAGACCAGTTGCGCCAAACGGTCGCCAGGCTGCAGCGTGAAGCTATCCTGACCACGGTTCCAGACGGAAACCATCAGTTGGCCCTGATAATCGGAGTCGATTAAGCCCACCAGGTTGCCCAGCACGATACCGTGTTTATGGCCGAGACCTGAACGCGGCAGAATCACAGCGGCCAGTGAGGGGTCGGCAATATGAATCGCCAGACCGGTTGGCACCAGCGTGGTCATGCCTGGGGTAATCTCCAGTGCGCCATCAAGGCAGGCGCGCAGATCAAGGCCCGCAGAACCCGAGGTTGCATAAGTCGGCAGTGGGAATTCGTTACCCACACGCGCATCAAGAATTTTAACGTCGATTTTTTTCATCATAACGGCTGACAATCTCGTCTATTAATTGTTGGCCAAGGAGCGTCTTATCACTGAGCGGTAAGACTTTCTCTCCTTCCTGCCAAAAAAGGTGAAGAGCATTGGTGTCGCTATTGAATCCCTGTCCTGCCTGCGCCACATCATTTGCGCAAATCAGGTCGAGGTTTTTTCGCACCCGTTTTTGCCGCGCGTATTCTTCCACATTCTGGGTTTCGGCAGCAAATCCCACCACATAAGGGCGATGTTTCTGCAATGCCGCTACGCCTGCGACAATATCCGGGTTCTTCACCAACTGCAGTGTGACGTTATCATCGCCACCCTGTTTTTTGATTTTCTCTGCGGCAATGTTTGCCGCCCGGTAGTCTGCCACGGCAGCGCTGGCAATGAAAATATGTTGTTGGCTGATTTGCGCCATCACCGCCGCTTCCATTTCCAGTGCACTTCCCACATCAACGCGCGTCACACCAGCGGGCGTAGGTAGCGTGACCGGGCCAGCGACCAGCGTGACCGTTGCGCCACGTTTTGCCGCCGCTGCCGCAATGGCAAACCCCATTTTACCGGAGCTGTGATTGCTGATGTAACGAACCGGGTCCAGCGCCTCACGGGTGGGGCCGGCGGTGATCATAATGTTGAGATGTTGCAGATCGTTGACGGGCGCCGCCCACTCCAGCGCATGCGCGACAATCGCCAGCGGATCAAGCATGCGGCCGGGGCCAATATCGCCGCAGGCCTGGCTGCCGCTATCTGGGCCCCAAATCATGACGCCACGCTGATCAAGGCGCTGGAGATTCTCCTGGGTGATTGCCGCACGGTACATTTGCTGGTTCATGGCCGGCACGATGGCCAGAGGCGCTGCGCTGGCGAGGCAAGCGGTGGTGACCAAATCGTTAGCCATGCCAGCGGTGATGCGTGCAATCAAATCGGCGGTTGCCGGGGCCAATACAATCAGGTCAGCCCATTTAGCCAGCTCGATATGACCCATTGCGGCTTCAGCGGCGGGATCAAGTAAATCATCCAGCACTGGATAGCCGGAAACGGCTTGTAAGCTGAGCGGGGTGATAAACGCTTTGGCTGCGTCGGTCATCATGACACGCACGTCAGCGCCGCGATCGCGCAGACGACGTACCAGCTCGGGTGTTTTATAAGCAGCAATGCCGCCGCTGACGCCGAGCAGAATTTTTTTTCCGGCTAATCCCGTCATGTTCTTTGCCTCAACTCAAAACGGATTGCCGCTGTGATGCGGCAGATGCAGGCAACTTTATCACAAAATCCACCAGCCGCCTTTTCACTGCCTGCGCCCTTTGCGAGACGGCTCTGAAATCGTAACCGGCTTGCTGGTATGCCCTCTGGCAAACACGCACAATCGCCATAACCCAGGAAGGAGAATGTCATGACGGAACTGGCTCCACGAGAAAAACTGGCCATCACAGGCGCAGAATCATTAAGTGATGCAGAGCTGCTGGCGATTTTTTTGCGCACAGGCAGCCACGGCATCCCGGTGATGATGCTGGCGCGGCAAATGCTTAACGAGTTTGGTTCGCTGTATCGCATCATGACCGCAAATGAAACAGAACTGAGTGTGATTAAAGGTGTAGGTACGGCCAAGATTACCCAACTGCACGCCATTGCTGAACTGGGGCGACGTTTTTTTGCCAGCCAGCTGGCGCGAGAGAATGTGATGGAGAATCCGCAGGTGACACGTCATTACCTGCAAAGTGTGCTGGCACATCAGGAGCGAGAGGTTTTTATGGCGCTGTTCCTGGATAATCAGCATCGGGTTTTGCAGGCGCAAAAGATGTTCACCGGCAGTATTGCCAGTGTTGAAGTGCATCCACGTGAAATTGTGCGTGAAGCGTTAAAACTTAACGCCGCCGCCGTGATCCTGGCGCATAATCACCCCTCCGGCATAGCCGAACCCAGCCGTGCCGATCGTGACATTACCGGCAAAGTGGGGCAGGCTTGTGCACTGCTGAATATTCGCTTACTTGATCATCTGGTGATCGGTCACGGCGAGTTTACCTCTTTCGCAGAGCGCGGATGGCTGTAAAACATCCACCCGATTGCGCAGAAATGATGCATTTTTACGCGATCCATAGGGATCTTTATCTGTTCGGGACTTGAGCACTCGGTCTGAGCGGCGTATACTACGCCACCTTTGAGAATCTCGGGTTTGGCGTTTGGGCCAGCTTAGCGGGTTCACATTGAACTCGCTTGGGCGGGCTAAGGCCTGACGAGGCGGCCAAAACCTAGTTTTTAAAGCTCGAGCTGATTTGATTTTTGGAGAATAGAAATGTCACGAGTCTGCCAGGTAACTGGAAAGCGTCCGGTAACGGGTAACAACCGTTCCCACGCAATGAACGCGACGAAACGCCGTTTCCTGCCGAACCTGCACTCTCACCGTTTCTGGGTTGAGAGCGAAAAGCGCTTCGTTACTCTTCGTGTATCTGCTAAAGGTATGCGTGTTATTGATAAAAAGGGCATTGATACGGTTTTGACCGAAATCCGCGCCCGTGGTGAGAAGTACTAAGGAACTGAATCATGGCTAAAGGTATTCGTGAGAAGATCAAGCTGGTTTCCTCTGCTGGTACAGGTCACTTCTATACCACCACGAAGAACAAACGTACTAAACCAGAGAAACTGGAACTGAAAAAGTTCGATCCGGTTGTACGTCAGCACGTGATCTACAAAGAAGCTAAAATTAAGTAATTTTAGTGTTCTTTCGAAAAACCCGGCTTCGGCCGGGTTTTTTGTTTCTGCGGTTTGTTGAGGAGATGACATGCCTGAATTACCAGAGGTAGAAACCAGCCGACGTGGCATAGAACCACACATGGTAGGCGCGACCATTATGCATGCGATTGTGCGCAACTCGCGCCTGCGCTGGCCGGTCTCACACGAAATCCATGCGCTAAGCGATCAGCCGGTGTTGAGCGTACAACGCCGCGCTAAATATCTGCTGCTGGAGCTGCCACACGGCTGGATTATCATTCACCTCGGCATGTCTGGCAGTTTACGTATCTTGCCGGGCGAACAGCCTGCCGCGAAACACGACCACGTCGATTTAGTGATGAGCAACGGCAAGGTGCTGCGTTACACCGATCCACGTCGCTTTGGCGCATGGTTGTGGACTTCTGATCTGGAAGGCAGCAGCGTACTGGCTCATCTCGGCCCAGAGCCGCTTAGCAACGAGTTCGATGGTGCTTATCTGTTTGAGAAGTCGCGCGGCAAACGCACGGTCATTAAGCAGTGGCTGATGGATAACAAAGTGGTGGTCGGCGTTGGCAACATTTATGCCAGTGAATCACTGTTTACCGCCGGGATCTTACCCGATCGACCTGCGATGAGTTTGAGTCGTGATGAAGCGGAGTTGATGGTGGCGACTATCAAGGCCGTATTGCTGCGTTCGATTGAGCAGGGCGGCACCACGCTGCGTGATTTCCTGCAAACCGATGGCAAGCCCGGCTACTTTGCTCAGGAATTGCAGGTGTACGGTCGTACGGGCGAACCCTGTCGTGCCTGCGGTACGCCGATCGTCAGTGGTAAACACGGCCAGCGCAGCACCTTCTGGTGCCCACGCTGCCAGCATTAATCAGGGCTGGGAAAGCTTCGCCAGCAGAGCCTGATGCACCACGGCAGGCAGAAATGCCTGCACATCCCCGTGATGACGCGCGACTTCCTTCACCAGCGACGATGACACGAACGAGAACCCTTCAGACGGCATCAGAAACACGCTTTCCAGCGTAGGTAGCAGGTGACGATTCATCTGCGCCAGCTGCAGTTCATATTCGAAATCTGACACTGCACGCAATCCCCGCACCAGCACATTGGCGTTTTGCGCTTTGGCGAAGTTTGCCATCAGATCGCTAAAGCCCAGCACCTCAACATTGGCTATGTGCTGAGTGGCCTGACGCGCCAAATCTACACGCTCATCGAGTGTAAACAGCGGCTTTTTACTGGGGCTGGCAGCAATGGCGACCACGATATGATCGAACATCTGCGCCGCGCGCGTCACAATATCCACATGGCCTAACGTGATGGGATCGAACGTGCCGGGATAAATCGCTTTGGTGCTCATACGCGACCCTTTGTTGAGGTGTGATGCAGCGCCCAGAGCGCTGAGTATTTGTTAAAGGTGTATTGCGCGTTCACTACTGCCAGGATCCAGCCCTGCTTACCATCGAGGAAACCGGCGCGCAGCAGGAGCGTCTTAAGGAATGCGCCCAGTGTGTGGCTGAAAATCGAGAAGATGCTACAACGCTTGCCTCGCTGAAAACGCTCTTGCGCCCAGGCTTCGGCATAATTCATCTGCTTACGTTGGAATGCGATTAAATCGCGGCAGGTGAGATGCTGGAGATCACCTGGCAGCGCCACCACAGGTGCGCCCTGCGTTTCCAGTGATTCATGAACCAGGTTGTTGTTGTAATTGAGTGAGCGAGGGTAGAGGCGCATCACACGATCCGGATACCAACCGCTGTGACGCATAAAACGGCCAAGAAACAAATTGCTGCGTCCCAGGCTATAAACGGTATCGGACCGCGGCTGCTCCAGCACGTTTTCAATCGCGCGGCGTAACTCGGGCGTGACACGCTCATCAGCATCCAGCATCAAAATCATATCGCCGCTTGCATGGGCTTGTGCACGCTGGCGCTGCTTGCCAAATCCCGCCCAGCCTTCAGACTGATACACCTGTGCGCCGTGCGTGCGGGCCACTTCTGCTGTGTTATCCTGGCTGCCAGAGTCCAGCAGCACAATCTCATCTGCCCAGCTTACTGAGGCCAGCGCCTCCGGCAGCAGTTCAGCTTCGTTTTTGGCGATCATCACCACGGAGAGACGTTGGCGTTGTGGCATGCGTTAATGAGCTCGTGGCGGTAAGTGCGGTTCGAGTAACTGTAGCAGACGCTGCAATGCGCCCTGATTTTGATGCAGCACTTCAACTGCATGGCGACCGTAATAACGACGGTAATCATCATCTTGCAGCAAGTTCGCGATTTCTTTTTCCAGTGAAACTACATCCGTGACGGTAATCAGGCCTTCAGCCTGCTGCAGCTTGGCGCAGATATCTTTGAAGTTCCAGATGTGTGGACCCATCAGTACCGGAATGGCGTGTGCTGCAGGCTCAAGAGGGTTGTGACCGCCGCGTTCAACCAGACTGCCACCGACAAAAGCAATATCCGCAATCCCGTACAGCATCATCAGCTCGCCCATGGTATCGCCGATCACCACCTGCGTTGCACTGGAAGGAATTTCGCCACTACTGCGCAAAGTAAAGCTGAAGCCACGTTTTTGTGTCAGGTCGCAGGCATCTTTGAAACGTTCCGGATGGCGTGGCACTAAAATCAGCAGTAAATCAGGGAATCTCTGCAGCAACCGACGATGTGCATCCAGCACAATGGCTTCTTCACCTTCATGCGTACTGGTCGCAATCCACACCTGGCGACGCGATGCCCATTGGCGACGCAGTGTTACCGCTTTTGCCGCCAGTTCTGGTGTGACGGAGATATCAAACTTCAGGCTGCCAGTGACGGCGAGATGCGTACGCTTGAGGCCGAGGCTCAGGAAACGCTCGGCATCCTCGTTGTTCTGCGCGGCAATTAGCGTAATGCGTTGCAGCAAATCACGCATAAAGCCACCGAGCTTTTTATAACCTTTGGCCGAACGCTCTGAGAGACGCGCATTGGCAATCACCAGCGGGATTTGGCGCTGGTGCAGAATACGAATGATGTTCGGCCACAACTCGGTTTCCATGATGATCACCAGACGAGGATCAACGGTATCAAGGAAACGGTTAATTGAGCCGGGTAAGTCATAGGGCAGATACACATGATGCACATCTTTGCCAAATGCTGACTGGGCGCGTTCGGAACCGGTTGGCGTCATGGTCGTGACGGTGATCGGTAACATCGGATAGCGATGGCGCAACGCGCGCACTAACGGCACGGCGGCCAGTGTTTCACCCACCGAAACTGAATGCAGCACAATACCATGCGGTTCAACTTTGCCCGCGCAGTATCCGTAGCGTTCCGCCCAGCGTTTACGATAGGCCGGTGCTTTTCGACCGCGCAGCCACAGGCGCAGCCAGATCAGTGGCTGTATCAAATAGAGCAGGGCTGTGTATAAAGTTGTCATAGTTATCGTTACGACAGATTCGCGTCAAAAAACAGATGAAAGGCGGCATGTTATCAGAAACTAGCCGCCTGCTCATACCACTTCGTCAGTCGCTCTTCAGCACATGTTGATAGAGCGAGGTCAACGACTGGGCCAGTCGCTGCGGACCAAAAGGTTCGATTCTGCGACGTGCGGCCTCACCCATGGCAGAATTCTGCAAAAGCGCGGGTGTGGCGATAATGGCGTCATTTAACGCCTTGATATCTAATGCATCACAGACGAAGCCTTCCTGACCAGCACTAATAAATTCTGCGCCGCCGCAGCCGGTGCTGGTGATCACGGCCAAACCGCAGGCCATCGCTTCCAGCACCACATTCGGAAAAGGATCATAAAGCGTGGGCAGCAGTAAGGCGTCAGCGGCGTGATAATAGGGCTGCACATCCTGCTGCACACCGACAAAGCGCAGGCGATCGAGGCAGTTTAGCTGATTGGCCAATTGCTGATAGCGTGAAAGTTGCTTGTCCTGGCCGACCACAACCAGATAACGGTCGCTGTCGGCGAGCGCTTCAATCGCGGCTTTCAAACCTTTGCGCTCAAAGCCCGAACCTACGTAGATCATGACCGTGGCATCTTGCGGCAGCGTTAATTGCTGGCGCATGGCATGACGCTGAGCTTCTGTGGCTGGCTGGAAACGCTGGCTGTCGATGGCGTTGTGAATCACGTGGATCTTGCCGGCATCTAGCTTGAAATGACGCAAAATATCGTGCTTTACCATCTCTGAGTTACAGATCACCGCTTTCAGTGATGCTGCATTGAACATCTCTGCTTCAGCGTTCAGAACATAGCGATGGTAGGGGCTCAGGCTGGCGCTCAAACGCTGCCAGGGCGAGACGATACGTGCGCGCTGTTCCAGCCACACGCGATGGACGCCATCACCGGCGCGAAAAATATCGCAGCCTGCAATGCGTTCATGACTCTGCACAATATCGAATTTTTCACGCTCCCAGCATTCACGAGCCGCGCGGGCAAAACCGCGTTCACGTGATACGCGCCCAAATTTGGCGGGATTGCAGATGTGCAGATGCCAGGCTGGATTCGGTGTGCCCTGCCAGCTACGCGTGATGATATTAAGATCAAGTTGCTCGCTGTCGAGCGCTTCCAGCGCCCGTGAGATGAAACGCTCAGCGCCACCATCCGGGCGATATTTCTGCCGGACAATTGCCAGGCGTAACTTAGTCATGCGAAAAACTCCTTGCGGCGGCCACCACATCATCCACCGGAATGGCCGAGAGATAGCGCTGTTCTGTTTTGGTATCGATGTCGTCTGGCGAAGGCAGCGGTGCATAATCACCGGCCCAGATCACGCGATTGTTTTCGCCCCATGGACGCCAGTGTTGCAGTTTAGTGGGGCCAAACAGCGCCAGACAGGGCGTATCAAGTGCGGCGGCCATGTGCATGGGCGCAGAATCGACGCCAATAAACAGCTGCGCCGCATCGATAAGTGCCGCCAGCTGCGGCAATGAAAGCTGTCCGGCGAGTGAAACCACATTGGCGTTGTGGCACAGCGACTGAATGTGGGCAATCATCGCCTGCTCATGCTGGTCGGGCGCGGCGGTCAGCACGATGGTGTGGCCATCGGCGGCGAGCGTATCAATCAGCTGCGCAACTTTCTCATCGTCCCAGCATTTGAACACCCAACGCGATGTTGGCTGCAGCACGATAAACGGCCCGCTTACCTTTTGCTGATCCAATGCATCCTGCACTTTCTGTTTATCTGCCGCACTGAAGTGCATCGAGGCTTTTGCACCTTGCGCGCTGATACCCAGCGGTTCCAGCGCCGCCATATTCTGCTCGACGGTATGGAGCTGATTATGGCTTTTAGTCGAAACCAGATAGTTATGGCACCAGCGCCACAGGGCGTGATCACGTTTAGCGAAGGCAAAACCAATGCGCACCGGAGCAGCAGAAAAGCGCGTGATAATGGCGCTACGCCACTGGTCGGCGAGGTTAATCACCACGTCATAATGACAGGCGCGCACGGCCGAAAGCAGAGCCATCTCGTGGCGGAATTTCTGCCACCCACCTTCTTTTTTCCAGTTGCGGTCAATGATGTGCAACTGGCGAATGGCGGGGTGTGCTTCCAGCATCGGCCGCGTCTCTTTATACAACAGGACGTCAATGTTGGCCTGCGGATAGCGCTGGCGGAGCGCATTGATGGCGGGCGTAGTCAGCAGCATATCGCCGTGATGGCGCAGCTTGATCAACAGAATATTTTTCGGTGCAAATTGGGCTGGAATCGGGCTTGCCATACTCAAATGATCTCAAATTTCAGTGAGCTGATTGTAGGGCAAACCCCTAAGGGGCGAAAGCCAGCCGCGGCGCTTATTTGTTACGCCAGCGATAAATCCGGCTCAGCCATAACAGCAGTTGATACCACTGCCGTGCGCCGCGTGCATTCCGCAGCATTCGCTTATGAGTTTGCGTTGCAAACAGATCCGCAATCATCGCCTGCTGTGCGCTCTCTTCCGGTTCACGGCGAATAGAATGGCAGACGCTGAGCGCTTCACGCGTAATTTGATAATGGAATGCGGGATAGATTTTAACTTTATCGCGGTAGCGTGCATTGATCTCTTCCAGCATCTGCGCGATTTTCAGGTAGTGACGCTGATACTCCACATTGCGCTGACCGGTGCGTTTACGGTTACTGATAGAGGCATCGTGCAGATAATAGCGGTAGAGCATTTGATCGGTGTAGCGTACGCGCTTGGCGTTGAACATGAACTCAGTGGTCCAGGGAATATCTTGATGATGCAGCCCCGGTTCGAAAGTGAGATTGTTTTGCTCAATCAATTCGCGACGATAAATACCCAGCCACACCACGTGCATGTATCGATGCGTCTGCAGCGCGGTGTTCAGCCATTCTGGGCCGCTTAATACACCGGTGCTGGTCAAACGATCCAGGGGAATCAACGGTTTGGTTTTCTGGCTGGCTTTGAAAAACCATTCCGCATTGCACTGTGCGGCATCCAGATTGTCACGCTCGGCCATTTCAACCAGCGTTTGATACATGGCCGGGTTCATGGTGTCGTCTGCATCCGGGAATGTGACGTACTTGCCTTTTGCGGCGGCTAATCCGGCATTGCGTGCGCGTGAGACGCCACCGTTAGCCTGGTGAATAACCTGTACGTGCGGATGCTGCTGCGCATAAGCTTCAGCCCGTTCGCCTGAACCGTCGGTGGAACCATCATCGACAATGATGATTTCGAGATCTGTCAGCGATTGCGCCAATAGAGACTGCATAAACGTCTCGAACATCGCGCCAGCGTTGAACATGGGTGTAATGATGGAGAGTGCGGGATTATCAAGCGACATTGTTATTTATGATTTTATGAATTATTTACGATTTTCTAACGTTAATTATTGCTAAGAAATTCAGAACTTTTTGGACATTAATGGTCAAAAGTAGTTAGCTCGCTAGCATTTTTGCGCTTTTAGGAACGGTTCTGGCCGGAATGTGTGGCATCAATCCTTTTTACTCTGGGCATCAGTATGAAAAACATCCTTGTTATCCGACGCGATAACATTGGCGATATGGTGTGTACCACTCCTCTGCTGGAAGGTTTGAAACGCACGTTTCCTGACGCAAAAATCACCCTGCTGGTTAATAAGATCGCTCAGGATGTGGTGAGCCATAATCCTCATGTTGATCGTCTGTATGTCTACAAAAAAGCCAAACATCGCGGCAAGAATGAAACCACGCTCGGCGTTTACTGGCAGCGCGTAAAAATCATGCTGGCACTGCGTAAAACGCGCTTTGATGCCACGATTTTGGCCAATCCGGTGCCGTGCAAATACAGCTTACGGCTGGCAAAAATGGCTGGCGCACACAATATTATTGGCGCTGCTTTGCCCGACGTTCAGCTGGACCATCCCTTCCGTAAAAGCGATTTTCAGGGCAGCCACCAGGTCGAACACACCTTTTCTTATCTCTCGGCACTGATTGATAGTTTGCCTGCCGTGCCGTCCGTGAATCTTTATCTCGCAGATGCAGAACGTGAAGACGCGAAAGCGCGTGTTGCACAAAGTTTCGCCTCGCCGGGGCGAGTCTATGGCGTGCACATCAGCAGCCGCAGCCCCAAGCGTCGCTGGCCGATAGCCAGTTATGCGGATTTTATCAATAAGCTGCTGGAAGATGAGCACGTGCGTGTACTGGTGTTTTGGTCGCCGCAGGGCACGCTGGATCCTCACGACAAAGGCGATGCGGCCCGTGCTGATGAATTAATGCAGTTGGTCAATTCATCGCGCGTGGCGCGCTATCCAACAGCATCGGTGAGAGAAGTGATTGCTGGTTTTGATTGCTGCGAGCAAATTTTGTGTAGCGATGGTGGGCAAATGCATCTCGCAGCCGGGCTGCATAAAAAGCAGGTGGTGTTCTTTGGCGATACCAATGCCAGTCAGTGGCATCCGTGGTCGGGTGAGTACCAGATTATGCAGACCGATTCCGGTGAGTGCAGTGATATCGCACTGGAAACGGTCTGGCAGGCCTGGCAGAAACTTAACGTGCGGACTGCTGTAGCTTAAAACTGTCGTGATATTCCGAAAGGGTCTGACCAACGAAACGGGGCGCTAACCAACTGAAGAGCGCCTCTAAATCCGCATAAAGCTGTTCGATATCGCGTTCGTTTTTAAAGGTTGGGCTGCCGTCTGGCATGAACTCAGAACTGTGCAGCATAAACTCAGTGTAATTGTTCCCTTCTGCCAGCGACATCTCCACCACGCGCTGCATGTCTGCAAGGTTACCGCCAGACGGACGTAACCAATGTACGGCAGGGCTTTTTTGCTTGCCGCGCAGTCGGTACATGCTCTGTTTGAAGGTATTCATCAACGGTGAGTATTTGTATTGAATACTCATGGGGATTTCGAGCAGTGAGGAGTTGCCGCTGCGTGAAATATCCTGTGGATCGATGAAATAAGGTTTGAACGGGAAATCAGTATAGTTAGTGCCGCCTTTTCCTTGTGGTGCGCCGCGTGTGTAAGACCAGTTCACGCGCGGAGTAACAGAGCAATCAACCTGATAACCCAATTCGGTGAGAATGGCGGCATAGCGTTCATCAAACGCCCAACGACCTGCACGATGGCTCAGCATTTTGGTCTGGAACTTTTCTTCCAACAGATCAGTCATATAAACGACTTTGTCGCGCAGCACGGTATCCGGGTATTCGACCAGGAAAGGCTGCCAACGCCAGTCATCATCGGTGAGAGGGGCTTCAGGCGGACTGTTCCATGCATGCAGATGCATGCCAATCTCACCTTGTTTGCGCGCGATGACATCTTTACCGAATTCCACAAAAGCAGGATCCATTGCCATTTCATAGTTGGTCAGCCAGGTGGGTTTAAAACCATAACGCTCGCACAGGTTCTGAAAACGTGGCAGATAGCCGGTGTTTTCGGTGGTGATTGAACGATGATTGCGCCAAAGGTTGTCGCCTTCAGTGTCAATGGTGATAAGGAACGCGTGCCGGGTCATGTTCGCCGCCTGAAGCCAATAAAATCGCAATGTTACGCTGAGCCATTCAGCGACGCAAAACTATTTGCCCGGGCATGAAACAGGCGAAAAACATGACGGATCTGCGCTAATATCCAGGCCAGCACTGCAGTCACTCACACGTTATTTCATTCAGACAGGTAGGGTATTTTGTCAAAACGCATACTTATGGTGATAGATGGTTTGCCGGGCGGCGGCGCTGAAAAGGTGGTCCTGACGCTGGTCACCGGTATGCTGGCCCAGGGACACCACGTGTCTCTATTTTCTCTGCGAAAAGTGTGTGAGTACCCCTTGCCGCAGGGGGTGGATTATCAGGTCATCGAAGACTCGAATCGTCGCCCCTGGCGCAAACTCACTGAACTGAGTCGGCGAGCCCGTTTGCTGGACGTTGCGGTACAGCAGGCGGAGAAAACGGCGGGTGAATTCGATCTCGTTGTGTCTCACCTGCACAAAACTGACCGTATTGTGCGTCGAAGCCGCGCGTTGGCTGCAAAGAAAACCTGGTTTTGCCTGCATGGCGTGTTTTCAGCCTCCTATCTTGGGCATCGCACCGGATTATCACGCTGGTTGAAGGCGCGTAAAATCCAGCTGGTTTATCAGAGGCGTAACGTGGTCGGCGTTTCACCCGCCGTGCTGGATGATTTGAAAGCGGCCTTTGCTGTGCAGCCCACACGCGAAGCGGTGATTGGCAATCCGTTCGATATTGCACTAATTCGGCAGTTGGCAGCCGAACCCGCCGAAGTGCCTGAGTCTGGCTTTTTGGTGCACGTGGGGCGCTTCCACGAAACTAAACGGCATGACCGCCTGTTGAAGGCTTACGCATTAAGCAATATTCAGCAGCCGCTGGTGTTATTGGGCCAGGGTTCTGCACAGCGGAAAGCCGCATTAGAAGCCCAGGCACAAGCGTTAGGTATTGCTGACCGTGTGATTTTTCAGGGCTTTACACAAAACCCTTATGCGTGGATTAGCCGGGCGACAATGCTGATCGTCAGTTCGGATAGCGAAGGTTTTGGTAATGTACTGATCGAAGCCGTGTTGTGTGGCACACCTGTTGTCAGCACGCGTTGTCCGGGCGGCCCGCAGTGGCTGTTGCAAGGTGATTTAGCGCGCGGCCTGTCGGACCTTAATCCTGAATCGCTGGCAGAGACAATGTGTGACATCTATCAGCATCCGCCGCTATTAGCCACAGATGCCTTTACCGAGTTTGATACGGCGGCAATCTGTCAGCAGTATCTGGCACTGATTAAGTGAGCCGATGGGAGGCCAAAGCCTCCCTGAAATCTTTAATCCCAGCTCAGCACCACTTTACCGGAACGCCCGGATCGCATCTCGTCAAATCCCTGTTGGAATTCATCGATGTGGTAGCGATGTGTGATGATGGGCGTTAAGTCGAGCCCGGATTGAATCAACGCTGCCATTTTGTACCAGGTTTCAAACATCTCACGGCCATAGATGCCTTTGATGAACAATCCTTTGAAGATCACCAGATTCCAGTCAATCGCCATCTCGCCCGGAGGAATGCCCAGTAAGGCGATACGTCCACCATGGTTCATCACCTCCAGCAGGGTACGAAACGCGGGAGGTGCGCCAGACATTTCCAGCCCAACATCGAAACCTTCCGTCATGCCCAGTTCAGCCATCACATCGCGCAGATTTTCCTGCGCCACATTCACTGCACGCGTCACGCCCATCTGACGCGCAAGACCGAGGCGGTATTCATTGATATCGGTGATGACCACATTGCGTGCGCCTACATGTTTGCACACCGCTGCAGCCATAATACCAATCGGACCAGCACCCGAGATCAGCACATCCTCGCCGACCAGATCAAACGACAGCGCGGTATGCACGGCGTTGCCGAAGGGATCGAAAATCGCTGCCAGTTCATCAGATATATTGTCGGGGATTTTGAAGGCATTAAACGCAGGGATCACCAGGTACTCGGCAAAACAGCCCTGACGATTAACGCCTACACCGACGGTATTACGGCACAGGTGAGTGCGCCCGGCGCGACAGTTTCGGCAGTGACCACAGGTAATATGACCTTCGCCAGAAACGCGGTCGCCAATGGCAAAACCTTTTACTTCCTCGCCCATACCGACAACTTCGCCGACATATTCGTGGCCGGTAATCATCGGGACAGGAATGGTTTGACGCGACCAATCATCCCAGTTGTAAATGTGAACATCGGTACCGCAAATCGCCGTTTTGCGGATTTTGATGAGCAGGTCATTGTGACCTGGTTCGGGAATCGGCGCATCCTTCACCATCCAGATGCCTTCTTCGGCTTTTAACTTGGCTAGCGCTTTCATTTTGCGGCTCCTGTAATCACGCCCAACTGCTGACCAATACGGGTAAAGGCGGCAACGGCATGTTCCAGTTGTGCCTGCGTATGGCCGGCTGAAATCTGGTTGCGAATGCGGGCCTGGCCTTGTGGTACCACCGGATAAAAGAAGCCCGTGACGTAGATACCCTCCTTTTGCAGCAGGCTGGCAAACTGTTGTGCCACTTTGGCGTCACCCAGCATCACTGGAATGATGGCGTGGTCAGCTCCAGCCAGCGTAAAGCCAGCAACCGTCATTTTTTCGCGGAAGAAGCGGGCGTTATCCCACAGACGCTGGCGTAATCCATCGCCTTCACTGAGCAGATCTAATACCCGCAGCGAGGCGGTGACGATGGCAGGTGCCAATGAGTTGGAAAATAGATATGGTCGTGAACGCTGGCGCAGCCATTCAACGACCTCTTTTTTTGCGGCCACATATCCACCCGATGCGCCGCCCAGTGCTTTGCCCAGCGTTCCTGTCAGGATATCTACGCGATCCATCACACCGCAGTATTCATGGGTACCACGTCCAGCGGCCCCGACAAAACCAACGGCATGGGAATCATCAACCATGACCAATGCGTCAAATTCGTCGGCCAAATCGCAAATACCTTGCAGATTGGCAATCACGCCATCCATCGAGAACACGCCATCAGTGGCGATCAGAATATGGCGTGCGCCCTTATCACGCGCTTCTTGCAGACGGCTTCTTAGTTCAGCCATATCGTTATTGGCATAGCGATAGCGCTGCGCCTTACACAGGCGTACGCCATCAATAATCGAGGCATGATTGAGTGCATCAGAGATGATGGCATCTTCCGCACTGAGCAGAGTTTCAAACAGACCGCCGTTGGCATCAAAACAGGAAGAAAATAGGATGGTATCTTCCATGCCCAGGAATTCAGCCAGCTTGCGCTCTAATTGTTGGTGGATATCCTGGGTTCCGCAGATAAAGCGTACCGAGGCCATACCGAAGCCGTGCGAATCCATGCCCTCTTTAGCCGCCTGAATCAACGCTGGATGATTCGCGAGCCCTAAATAGTTATTGGCGCAGAAGTTAATCACCGGCGGGCTATTGGCGACATTGATCTCCGCCTGCTGTGCCGATGTAATCGTACGTTCTTGTTTGAACAATCCGTCCTGACGTGTTGTCTCAAGCTGTTGACGGATTTGCGAATAAAACTGACTGGACATGATTCTGCTCCTCAGATAGCAAAATTTTGGCACATATTACTAATTGAAAAGCATCGTGCCGACATTTCAGCCAGAGAAATCTCTGTTTTGCAGCATAGTTCACGTGATGAATGCAATTTGTGCAGTGGTTACGGAGTCATCTGGCTGCCTGTCTCGGGCTGAAATGTTATGATGTTAGGCATTCGTGCGTGAAACCTCCTGTTTCACCCCAACTGTTTAAAGGCAAAGCATATGATTATCGTAACCGGTGGCGCTGGCATGATTGGCAGCAACATTGTTAAAGCGCTGAACGATCGCGGTCTTACCGATATTTTGGTGGTGGATAATCTGAAAGATGGCACCAAATTCGTGAACCTTGCTGATCTGAATATTGCAGATTACATGGATAAAGAAGAGTTTCTCTCTTACATCATGTCTGGCGAAGATCTGGGTCCAATCGAAGCGGTGTTCCACGAAGGCGCCTGCTCAGCGACCACCGAGTGGGACGGCAAGTACATGATGGATAACAACTATCAGTACTCCAAAGACTTGCTGCATTTCTGCCTGGAACGCGAAATTCCGTTCCTTTACGCCTCATCCGCCGCCACTTACGGTGGCCGCAATGAAAACTTCATCGAAGAGCGCCAGTACGAGCAGCCGTTAAACGTCTATGGCTACTCAAAAATGCTGTTCGACCATTACGTGCGTCAGATTCTGCCAGAGGCCGATTCTCCAGTGTGTGGCTTCCGCTACTTCAACGTCTACGGCCCTCGCGAAGGTCACAAAGGCGGTATGGCGAGCGTGGCATTCCATCTCAACACGCAGATCAGCAACGGTGAAAATCCAAAGCTGTTTGAAGGCAGCGAGGACTTCCGCCGCGATTTCATCCATGTTGACGATGTGGTTGCAGTGAATCTGTGGTGCTGGGAGAACGGTGTGTCTGGCATCTACAACTGTGGTACCGGTCGTGCTGAATCCTTCCAGGAAGTGGCCGATGCGGTACTGAAGTTCCATCAGCAAGGTCAGATCGAATACATCCCGTTCCCTGAGAAGCTGAAAGGCCGCTATCAGGCGTTCACTCAGGCTGATCTGACCAATCTGCGCGCAGCCGGTTATGACAAGCCGTTTAAAACCGTTGCTCAGGGCGTGGGTGAATACATGACCTGGCTCAATCGTAACGCATAAGGAAACCGGCACCAGCGATGAAAATTCTGGTCATTGGCCCTTCCTGGGTCGGCGATATGATGATGTCGCAAAGTCTCTATCGCACGCTCAAGGCAGAGCACCCGGATGCGGTGATTGATGTGATGGCACCAGCCTGGTGCCGGCCTTTGCTATCACGCATGCCGGAAGTCAATCAGGCGCTGGCAATGCCGCTGGGCCATGGCGCTTTAGCGTTGGGCGAAAGGCGTCGCTTGGGGAAATCCCTTCAGGCCAGCGGCTATGATCGTGCTTATGTGCTGCCGAATTCGTTCAAGTCTGCTCTGGTACCGTTTTTTGCTGGCATTAAACGCCGCGTCGGTTGGCGGGGCGAAATGCGTTATGGCGTGCTGAACGATGTGCGTGTGCTGGACAAAGCCGCCTTTCCGCTGATGGTGGAGCGTTATGTTGCGCTGGGCTATGACAAACCCATCGCTTCTGCTCAACAGTTGCCGCAGCCATTACTGTGGCCGCAGTTGCGTGTCGATGAAGATGAGAAGCGCATGACGGCAGCGCAGTTTGCCCTGTCTGCCGATCGCCCGGTTATTGGATTCTGCCCTGGTGCTGAATTTGGCCCAGCAAAACGCTGGCCGCACTATCATTATGCTGCGCTTGCCGAACAACTAATTGGTGAAGGCTACCAGGTCGTGCTGTTTGGTTCGGCTAAAGATCGCGAAACCGGTGACACTATTGTCCAAACCTTATCGGAATCAGCACGAGTGCATTGCAAGAATCTGGCGGGCGATACGCAACTAGAGCAGGCGGTTATCTTGATCGCGCATTGCGCGGCCATCGTCAGTAATGATTCCGGGTTGATGCACATTGCCGCCGCACTGAACCGCCCGTTAGTCGCCTTGTATGGCCCAAGCAGCCCGGATTTCACGCCGCCGCTGTCTCATCAAGCGCGTGTGATTCGTTTGATCACGGGCTATCACAAAGTGCGTAAAGGTGATGCCGAAGAGGGTTATCACCAGAGTTTGATTGATATTCAGCCTGCTCGTGTTCATCAGGAACTGAGTGCGCTGCTGCATCCGGTGCAGGAGTAACCATGCACGTTTTAATTGTTAAAACTTCCTCAATGGGAGACGTGCTGCACACCTTACCGGCCCTCACTGATGCGATGCAGGCTATCCCCGGCATCCGTTTTGATTGGGCTGTCGAAGAGAATTTTGCTCAGATCCCCAGCTGGCATCCTGCGGTAGACAAAGTGCTGCCGGTGGCGATTCGTCGCTGGCGTAAACATTGGTTTGGCAGCCAGCAGCGCGAAGAGCGCGTACTTTTTAAGCGAGATCTGCAATCCCGCCAGTATGATGTGGTGATTGATGCGCAAGGGCTGATCAAAAGCGCCGCGCTGGTCACACGTCTGGCCAAAGGCGAAAAGCATGGACAAGACAGCCGCAGTGCGCGGGAACCCTTTGCCAGCTGGTGGTATGACAAACGCCATGAAATCAACAAACAGCAACATGCGGTAGAACGCACGCGTGAGTTGTTTGCTAAAAGCTTGGGTTACACGAAACCGGAGACCCAGGGTGATTATGCGATTGCAGGCCATTTCCTCTCCGCGCTGCCCAGCGATGCAAATGAGTATTTGGTGTTTCTGCATGCCACCACGCGCGATAACAAGCATTGGCCTGAGTCACACTGGCGCGAACTGATTAAACTAGTACAGCCGACGGGTCTGCGGGTGAAACTGCCGTGGGGTGCCGAACATGAGCACCAACGTGCATTAAGAATGGCGGAAGGTTTTGCCCACGTTGAGGTGCTGCCAAAATTAACGCTGGAGCAGGTGGCACAGCAGTTGGCGGGGGCGCGCGCTGTTGTTTCGGTCGATACCGGTTTGAGTCATCTGACCGCCGCGCTGGATCGCCCGAATATCACGCTGTTTGGTCCGACCGATCCGGGTTTGATTGGGGGTTATGGTAAGAATCAGCATGAGTTGCGCGGTGCGGGTGGCTCGATGCAGACTATATCCGCCGTGTGCGTGATGGAAAAATTGCGGGAATTGCTCTGAATGGGATCAATACATAAACAAATCTATCGTTATACCCATGAACGAGCTTATCGGCACAATGAAAATTTTTGGCCTCATATCACGATTCAACGTGGGCAAGAAGACCATATTGAACGGCTGGTATGGCGAAAAAATGAAATAAAAATTGAAAAATTAACTTCATTACATAAAACCGTTGTCAATGATATTACAATATTAGCCACCGGTCCGTCAGTCAATTATCTGGATTTTGAATTACTTTCAGAAACTACATTTATTGGTGTTAATGGCGCTTATCACCTACGAGATAAAGTAGCATTTTCATATTATGTTATTGTAGACCGCGGTTTTGTTGAAAAACGTTTTGATATTGTCGGAAAGGTACTGAACGACCCTGAGTTGACTCTTTTTACAACAGTTCATTGCCTAAATGATATGTTGAATTACGTAGACGTTCATAAGATAAAATGTCGTATGGCTATTATTGAAGATCTTAGTTATAAAGTATATAGGAAATATGTAGCACCTGCTGAATATGCTTTAAATTTTAAAGATATTCAAGGGCTGTCAATATATCAAACCAATCCATTATCAGGCTTCTCATGGGATATCCGGCAGGGAATTTTTGACGCGGGAACAGTGGCCTATTGGGCTTTACAAATAGCAGTATGGCTCAGCTCAAATCGGATACTGTTAGCTGGGGTTGATATGAATAACTTTTCGTCCCCGCGTTTTTATGAAAATGAAAATAATAAGCAAAAAAGTTATTTAGAGGAAAATTTTACTCATGTGATAAGACCCGCTTTCTTGAATGCCAGCAGCGAGCTTAATCATGCAGGAATAAAAGTTTACAATTTGTCCATGGATAGTGGACTTACTGAGGAAGTTTTCGAGAAGGCGACGCCAGATGTCATTTTTAAAAAAAAGTGAAAGTTTAGAAGTTATTTCATCTGTTTCTTTTATGGCATTTTTATTTCTTATGACCATATTTACAGGTGTTGGAAAAGTAAGCAATTTATTTCATCTGTCAATTGCAACGATGATGATGTTTTGGTTTATCCAGCGAAAAAAATTTAGTTTTCCCAAGTCATACCCCTGGAAGTCGATGGGTGTTGTTGCTCTATTCCTCATTTATTATAGTGTGACAAACTTATGGACAAATGATCCGATAAATATTGTGTCGACTCTAAAACATACTATTTACCTTCTATTTTTCGTGTACATGTTTGATTTCTGCATAAAGCGTTATGGATCATTAAAGGTTTATAGTTTTATTTTTTCAGGGTGTTTTATTGTTCTTATTTTGACATTTATGTTAGTCGACAAGAGTACTATACTGATTAATAGACTTGAAAACGGTTTTTTTGGCGCACCCAAGAATGTCATCGATCTCGGTGGGTACTTTGCTCTTGGGATTTTAAGTGCATTAATTATTGCCCGTGAGTCGGGCAAGCATTGGATTTATTTGCCTGCATCATTACTTTTTATTGGCTTGATTTTGACGCAAAGTCGAGGTCCGTTATTAGCTTTACTAGTTTCTCTTGTTGTTTTGCTTGCTAAATATAAATATGTTCATCTTCGTCATGTTTTTTATATTTTAATTTCAGTTGCTACAATTTCTCTGTTTTTCTACTTTACCGATTATGGCAGTGAGTTTTACGAACGCATTATCTCCTCTTATACGCAAAGCTTTATAAGATTTGGAATTTGGCATCATGCGATTTCAGATACACTTGTTCACCCCTATTTCGGTTGGGGGTTTGATAAGCAACTGACATTTGTAAATAGTATCGGTCAACATGTCATCACTACTCACAGTATTTATATATCAGCTTTCTTAAAAGGTGGTGTGGTGGGTGTATTATTTATGTTTTCACTCATCATGGCAGGCTTATATCAAGCCTATAAAAAATATCATCAAGGTATGGGGCTGGAAGCTTCGATATATCTATTCTCCCTTATGTTTTTTGTTACTCAGGGAATGTTTGTAATTGGCGGGCCTGGAGAAACGTGGGTATTGTTCTGGTTGCCATTAGCAATAGTCTTTTCATCCCGTAAGGCATAGATAAAAATCACTACCAGACAATTGGCTATCTGGTAGTGCTATTTTAGATTGCAATAATTTTCACCATCGCGTCATAAACTTGCTCAACGCTTATTTTTCTTAATGGATAATGTGGATCATCGTTAGGTTCGGGTTCAATTCTGATAGTCTGATGAATGTGCAAATCTTGATAAGGTCCTGTATGTCTTGGATTAGCACTAACATAAAGACTTACAGTCGGAGTTTCTGCAGTGATAGCAATATGCAGTGGCCCGGTGTCACCCGTAATCAATACATCAAGATTTTTAATTATCTGTAAGAGTTCAGGCAAACGAGTTTTACCAATGTAAGACTCAACTCTCGAGTGGTATTCTTTTTTCAATAACTCGAAGAATGATTTTTCAATATCCACATCTTGAGGAGCGCCAGTTAATATTATTTTTGCATCTTTATGATTATCTAAAATACGCTCTGCTAATTGAGTAAAATGTTCAACTGGCCAGCAACGGTTTTTTCCAGATGCACCCATTTGAAAGCCGATTGCAGGTCGATAGTTTTCGCGCGCTATAAAGTTAACTGGAATGGGGAATTGCATCCTGATATCTGTGGCATCGCATCCGATAATACTAATCAGATCAAGTTTACGTTGAATGATGTGAACATCTGTCGCCGATGAGTAATGGTCTAACCAGTGATTAAAAACAGTCTTGTCACTTCTGAAGTTATCTCTGATGATATATTTTGACCCAGATAGACGCGCACACAAAATGTCATAACCCAAGGTAGAATGCAGCAATACAGTCATATCAGGTTTGAATTTTCTCATTCTCCTGATCACGCGATGGGAATGTACTATTTTATTATCCCATATGACTATTTCATCAAACCATTCACTTTTTTGTACCAAATCACGGTTTTTATCACTGGATACCAACATGATTTTTGCATTAGGGAAACGTCGTTTGATTGAGTTAATGGCTGGCGTATTGAATAACAAATCACCTAGGGCGGTGGTTGAAAAAATTACAATGCGTGAGAACTCCTGGTTTGAGTTCAGTGGAGTTTTATCTTTATCAATTTGGCTCAATCTGGCGTGGATGCTGAGCACTTTATTGATGGCTTTTATTTTCCAGATCTTTTTCATTGCAATGGGTTACCTTTAGAAACTGACGGTTTGACACCATGCGTTTAAAATAATTTCGTGATGATATCGAAAAAATGCGGACCTTTTTAAGGCCCGCATTTTTATCATGTAATTAGCTTAGTAAAGCCTTCTCAAATTCTTGATAGTAGAGCTTTCTAGAATGCTCTCAAGGACTAAATTGACTGCTCTACTTTGTGGTACAGGCGGCAGTGGTTTGCTGACCTTACACACTCCCGGAGCACGGAACGTCGGTGCCGGAGATTTATCGGTTGTCGGCGGGGTTTTACCTTGATGCACAGGCTCATTCAGCAGCTGACTCGGACGGACCAGCGTAATGTCGGCTGGCAGTGATGGCAGCATCTGTTGCAGCACACGAACTGTCGTGGGATGCGGATGGCCAATCGCTATGGCATAACCATCGCGCTGTGCCAGTTTTACGGCTCGGGTAAATTGTTCGCGAATTGACGCTTCATTCTGGCTATCGTCGAGGAATACCCGGCGTTTTAGTACTTTGACATGCGTACCTTGCGCGGCAGGAATGGACTGACTGGTCCCAATCGTCATGCTATCAAGAAAGTAGTAATTGTACTGATTCAGTACCTGCATCACTTTCTGCATGCCGGGCAGGCTGGAGGTCATTTTGCTGCCCATATGGTTGTTCAAACCTACGGCGAAGGGCACTTTACCCGAAGCATCCCGAACAATGCGTGCGATCTCTTCGCTGCTCATCTCTGGAGTTAAAGTATCTTTTTCCAGCGGCTGCTTACTTAGTGGTGCCATTGGCAAATGAATCAACACCTCATGGCCGCCCTGATGTGCTTTAGTCGCCATCTCACGAGCATGAGGTGCATTTGGCAGCACAGCGACCGAAATCGCGGCGGGCATTTGCAGCACTTTATTCTCTTCAACCGGACGATAACCGAAGTCATCGATCACAATTGAGAGTTTGCCTGCCTGAGCCGAAAGTGTGAAAAACAGTGCGCAGAGCGCGATTAAGAGCTTTTGAGGCTGAAACAACACTTATCTTCCTAACCACGGTAGTGGATTGACGGCCTGTCCCTGACGTCGGATTTCAAAGTAGAGCGAAGGCGTGCCGCGGCCGCCACTGGTACCTACAAGGGCGATAGGCTGTCCTGCCTTCACCTGAGTACCGACGCTCACCAGCGCACTTTGGTTGTAGCCATAAAGACTCATGTCGCCTTTACCATGTTCCAATACTACAACCAGACCGTAGCCTTGCAGCCAGTCGGCCATGAGTACGCGTCCATCGGCGATGGCTTTCACTTCGGTGCCTTCTGGTGCATCTATCACCAGACCTTTCCAGCGCAGTTCACCCTGCATGGATTCACCGAAGCGGTGTTCAATACGTCCATTCACCGGCCATACAGCTTGCCCACCAGGCTTACCGAGGCCACCGGTACGTGCCATCAACTCACGTTCGCTTTGTGTGGGTTGATAGCTGGAACCTTTAGCTTTCGCCTGTGCCTGACGCTGGCGTACTTTTTCCGCCTCGCGTGCTTCGCGCTCAGCACGTTCACGCGCTTCGCGTTCGGCTTTGGCAATTTTATCCTGCAGGCGGCTTTCGTTTTCCCGCATCTCAACCAAATCGGCCTGATCTTTTTCCAGTGAGCTTTCCAGCACCGTCAGGGTTTTCTTACGCGCCGCACTGGCGGTTTCCAGTTTGGCCTGCTGAGACTGCTGCTGGGCTAACAGGGATTTTTGTTGATCCTGTTTACCTTGCAATGCCTGACGCTGCTCAGCCAGCTGTTGCTGAGTTTGTTTGAGATCGTCGATGTTTTTCTGTCGTGCAGCATTAAGGTAGCCGAAATAGGCAAGAATGCGTTCACTGCGCTGTGCTTCTTCACCACCCAGCAGCAGCTGCAATCCATTATGTTGACCTTGCCGGAACGCCGCATCCAATTGCTGAGCCAGCAGTTTTTCCTGCTGCGCCTGCTGTTTTTCCAGACGAGAGATCGAGGTGGTAATTTGCGTGATTTCGCCGTCGAGCGCGGTCAGGCTGTTGCGCGTTTCACGTAGCTGGCGGCTGGCTTGCGCAATCACTTTTTCCTGACTTTGCAACTGATCGAGAAGTTTGCTGCGCTGTAATTTCTGCGCTTTAACGCTTTTCTCTTTATCAGCAATATCCTGCTGGATGGACTTGAGCTGGGTTTTACTGTCATCCGCACTGTGTGCGTAAACGGGCAACAACAGTACGCCCGCGCAGAGCAAGCTCAGGGAGATTTCGGACCAGCGAAATGACAACGGATGCGCTGGGCCGCTGTGACGGGTCCTTGTGTGTGTAACGGTCGCTTTTCCCTTCATAGTCGATAATTATTCCACGATGAACAGCCGCTTACCAGTTATCCCGGGCGGGTTTTGCTTTACGAAAGATGTCGGTGCCGAGCTTACCGGCATAATCTTTGACTCAATTTTGCGATTAGAACACTTTTTTTGGAAAATGACGCACAAATCGTAACTCTGCCCGCTTCGCGACTGTACATGCGAAGTGGCGCAGGTATACTCAGAACCCTTGTTTTAGCTTATTAGCCCGGTCTGGAGTCGTTACCCCTCATGCAAGAAATTATGCAGTTTGCAAGCAATCACACCATCCTTAGTCTGGCATGGGTTGTTTTACTCGTTCTGGTGATTGTGACCACCGTTAAAGGAATGTTCTCTAAGGTAAAAACGATCAGCCGTGGCGAAGCAACCCACCTGATTAACAAAGAGGATGCGGTGGTTGTAGACGTGCGTTCGCGCGATGATTATCGCAAAGGGCACATTTCAGGTGCGGTGAACATTGCAGCGGCTGACATCAAAAAAGGTAGCTTTGCCGAACTGGAAAAGCATAAGTCGCAGCCCATAATTGTGGTATGTGCCACCGGCCAGAGCGCGGGTGAATCAGCCGCTAAATTGAGCGCTGAAGGTTTTGAAAAAGTCTCCGTGCTGAAAGATGGCGTGAGCGGCTGGAGTGGTGAGAATCTGCCGCTGGTACGCGGTAAATAATTCCCAGAGGTAACTGCATGGCTAATGTTGAGATTTACACCAAAGTTACATGCCCTTATTGCCACCGGGCAAAAGCGTTATTGGATCAGAAAGGCGTATCGTTCCAGGAGATTCCCATTGATGGGAACACGGCGAAACGTGAAGAGATGATTCAGCGAAGCGGCCGTACGACAGTTCCACAGATTTTTATTGATGCGCAGCACATTGGTGGCTGTGACGATCTTTACGCGCTGGATGGGCGTCAGGGACTGGATCCCTTACTCCAGGCATAATTTTTCGGTCAGACAATTTAACTCACAGGATTTAGTAACATGTCAGAACATAGCACAAACGAAATGCAGTTCCAGATTCAACGTGTTTACACTAAAGACGTTTCTTACGAAGCGCCAAACGCACCTCAGGTTTTCCAGAAAGAGTGGGAACCGGAAGTGAAACTGGATCTGGACACCGCTTCATCTCAGCTGGCTGATGAAGTCTATGAAGTTGTTCTGCGCGTTACCGTGACGGCAACCGTTGGCGAAGACACTGCGTTCCTGTGCGAAGTTCAGCAGGCAGGTATTTTCACCATCGGCGGTATCGAAGGCACTCAGATGGCACACTGCCTCGGTGCATACTGCCCGAACATTCTGTTCCCGTATGCACGTGAATGCATCACCAGCCTTGTGTCTCGTGGTACTTTCCCGCAGCTCAATCTGGCGCCAGTTAACTTTGATGCCCTGTTCATGAACTATCTGCAGCAGCAAGGTGAAGGCGAAGCGCCACGTCAGGATGCCTGATGACTACACTCAACGCTTCGATTAGCGTCATCGGTGCCGGCTCGTACGGCACCGCTTTGGCCATTACGCTGGCCCGTAACGGCCATCCGGTTCTGCTCTGGGGCCACAATCCGCAAAGCGTGGCGCAGCTCCAGGCTGACCGATGTAATGCCGCTTTCCTGCCTGATGTACCTTTCCCTGACAATCTTGTTCCCGAAGCCGATTTGGCAACGGTGGTGAATGCCAGCCGCGATCTGTTGGTGGTGGTGCCTAGCCACGTATTTGGCGACGTTCTCACTCAGTTGAAGCCGCATCTGCGTGCTGACTCACGTATTGTCTGGGCAACCAAAGGTCTCGAAAAAGAGACTGGCCGTCTTTTGCAGGATGTTGCGCGTGAAATCCTCGGCGATCAAATTCCGCTGGCCGTGGTTTCCGGACCAACTTTCGCGAAAGAACTTGCGGCGGGTATGCCTACAGCGATAGCGCTGGCGGCCACTGATGCGCAGTTCGCTGAAGATCTGCAGCAAAAACTGCACTGCGGTAAAAGCTTCCGCGTATATAACAATCCGGACTTCATCGGCGTGCAATTGGGTGGCGCGGTGAAAAACGTGATTGCGATTGGTGCCGGCATTTCCGATGGAATTGGTTTTGGTGCTAACGCACGAACCGCGCTGATTACCCGTGGGCTGACGGAGATGAGCCGCCTTGGCGCCGCTCTTGGAGCCGATCCCACCACCTTTATGGGCATGGCGGGGCTGGGCGATTTAGTGCTGACCTGTACCGATAATCAATCCCGCAATCGTCGTTTTGGCATGATGCTGGGACAAGGCGAGAGCGTTGATGAGGCGCAGCGCATTATCGGACAAGTTGTAGAAGGTTACCGAAACACCAAAGAAGTCAAAGCATTGGCTGCGAGAATGGGTGTTGAAATGCCGATAACCGAGCAGATTTATCAGGTACTGTATTGCGAAAAATCGGCGCGAGAGGCAGCATTGAGTTTACTTGGCCGTGCAAGGAAGGACGAAAACAGCCAAAGCTGAAGCAGGATGCTCAGCTAAATCACCTGCAGCGCCTCTCAGGCGCTTTTTTTATCGGGAGCACAGAGCAATGTCGTCAGAAGAGTTAGAACTGGTCTGGAACAACATCAAAGCTGAAGCCAGAGCGCTGGCTGACTGTGAACCCATGCTGGCCAGCTTTTATCACGCGACTTTACTCAAGCACGAAAATCTTGGCAGCGCACTGAGCTATATGCTGGCGAACAAACTCGCCAATCCGATTATGCCGGCCATTGCGGTGCGTGAAATCGTTGAAGAAGCCTATCGCGAAGATCCAGAGATGATTGTCTCTGCGGCCTACGATATTCAGGCGGTACGTCTGCGCGATCCTGCTGTCGATAAATACTCAACCCCGTTGCTGTACCTTAAAGGCTTCCACGCGCTGCAGGCTTATCGCATCGGCCACTGGTTGTGGAAAGAGGGCCGTCGTGCGCTCGCTGTCTACCTGCAGAATGAAGTTTCTGTCTCCTTCGCCGTGGATATCCACCCCGCTGCGCGCATTGGCCGCGGCATCATGCTTGACCATGCCACAGGCATCGTGATCGGTGAAACGGCGGTGATTGAAAACGACGTGTCGATTCTGCAATCGGTCACGCTGGGCGGGACCGGCAAAACCAGCGGCGATCGCCACCCGAAAATCCGCGAAGGGGTGATGATTGGCGCGGGTGCTAAAATTCTGGGCAATATCGAAGTAGGACGCGGCGCGAAAATTGGCGCCGGTTCCGTGGTATTACAGCCTGTGCCACCGCATACCACGGCCGCTGGCGTTCCCGCACGTATCGTTGGCAAGCCAACCAGCGACAAACCGTCGATGGATATGGATCAGCATTTCACCGGCGCGGGCTTTGAGTACGGCGACGGCATTTAAACCTTGATCAGTGCGCCTGCGTAATCAAGCTGGCGCCACGCTTCATATACCACCACAGACACCGCATTCGACAGATTCATACTGCGACTTTCCGCCATCATTGGGATGCGAATCTTCTGCTCTGCAGGCAATGCATTAAGTATCTCTGCCGGCAGGCCACGGCTCTCGGGGCCAAATATCAAATAATCCCCTTTCTGATAGCTCACCGCACTGTGAACAGGCGTGCCTTTGGTGGTGAGTGCAAACAGACGCTGTGGCGCTTCAGACTCGATAAACGCGGCGTAATTGGCGTGTTTTTTTAGCGAGGTATATTCGTGGTAATCGAGCCCGGCACGGCGCAGACGCTTGTCATCCCAGGCAAAGCCCAGCGGCTCAATCAGATGCAACTGGAAGCCAGTATTGGCACACAAGCGGATGATATTGCCAGTATTAGGCGGGATTTCAGGTTCAAATAAAACGATGTTCAGCATAAGGCCCCCGGAAACGAGGGCCGAAGCATAGCAAATTATTGACGAGCGGAGTACAGCGGCAACCAGAGCGTAAGCCGCAGACCGCCCAATGGACTATCATCGGCTTTCACCCAACCGCGATGCTGTTGCACGGCTGTTTCCACAATCGCCAGTCCTAGACCGGTGCCACCAGACTCACGGTCGCGTGCTTCATCGGTGCGATAGAAGGGACGGAAAATCTGCTCGCGATCTTCAGCGCTGACGCCTGGGCCATCATCATCAACATGAACGGTAATGCCCTGAATATCCACCGAGAAACTCACGCTGATATGCGTGTGGGAATAACGCAGTGCATTTCGCACGATGTTCTCCAACGCGCTCTCAAGTGCATGCGGGTTGCCGTAAAGAGGCCACGGACCTGGAGGATAGGGCACATCCATGGTTTTACCCATCTGCTCGGCTTCGAATTTGGCATCTTCCAATACGCCGTTCCACAGCTGGTTTGCTTTCATGGCTTCACTGACTAACGCGTTTTTGTGCTGAGTACGTGAGAGCACCAGCAAATCGTTAATCATGCCATCAAGCCGCTGGGCTTCTGTTTCGATACGTTGCAATTCTTTACCTTCACCATTGCGCCGACGCAGTAAGGCGGTGGCCAATTGCAGACGTGTAAGTGGCGTGCGTAATTCATGGCTGATGTCAGACAAAAGGCGCTGCTGCGCCGTCATCATACGCTCAAGCGCGCTCACCATTTGGTTGAAACTTGAACCTGCCGCAAGGAATTCCTGTGGACCAGATTCCAGTTCAGGATGCTGGCGCAAGTTACCGCTCGCCACTTCATCAGCAGCATGTTTAAGCTTGCGAGCTGGACGCGCCAGGCTCCACGCCAGCCATAACAATAGCGGCGAGCTAATCAACATGGTGACAATCAGCAGCAGTAACGGCCGGTCAAACAGCAGATTAACAAAATCGAGCTGTGAACTGGTGGCGGGGCGGATCAGGTAGAGCTGGTAGTTATCTTCACCGTCTTGCACGGCGAAGGGGCCAACCATCTCCACGCGACCATACTTTTTCTTTTGCGGATGATCGGCGTTATCAGACTGGCCGATAAAGTTACGAATCACCTGCATTTCATTGTGCTGCGCGCCGATCACCCGGCCTTCGCTGGTCACCAATAACAAGCGTTGGCCGGGTGGGGCCCATTTGTCGATGGCGCGAAACAGCCGACGCCACCACATCAGGTCGTTGGGAGGATCTTGCGATAACTCAGCTTCAACGTGCTGTTCAATCATGGTGCCCTGTCGTTGCTCACTTTCCAGCAGTGCGGTCATCTGGCGTGAATCGAGTTTTGGCACCATTAATACCAGCATCAACACCAGTGCCAGGGTGAGCCAGAAAATGGCGAAGATGCGGGTGGTCAAACTTCCAATCATGAGGCCGAAACCATCAGATAGCCGCGGCCGCGCAGGGTTTTAAACCACGGGTGGCCATCACGACGTTCCGGCAATTTACGACGCAGGTTAGAAATATGCATATCAATCGCACGGTCAAAAGGTGTCAGGCGTTTACCCAGCACTTCCTGGCTAAGGTGTTCACGCGACACCACCTGACCTAAGTGCTGTGCCAGTAAATAGAGCAGCGTGAATTCCGTGCCCGTCAGATCCAAGGTTTCGCTATCAAAGCTGGCTTCCTGGCGGCCTGGATTCAGGCGCAGGCAATCCACTTCCAGCGTCGGTGAACTGTTGTCATGCTGCTGTTGCTGTTCGCTCCAATTGGAACGGCGCAAAATAGCCCGAATACGCGCCACCAGTTCACGGTCATTAAACGGTTTTGGCAGATAATCATCCGCGCCCAGCTCAAGGCCGAGAACACGATCCAACTCACTACCGCGAGCGGTCAGCATAATGACTGGGGTTTGGTGCTGCTGTCGTAGTTCCTTCAACGTATCAATACCGTTCTTCTTCGGCATCATGACGTCGAGTAGTAACAAGTCAACGGTGTTATCCAGCATGTTAAGCGCCTGCTCGCCATCGCTGGCGACAATCACTTCAAAACCTTCCATTTCAAGCAGTTCTTTAAGCAGCGAAGTTAATTCGCGGTCGTCATCAACCAACAGGATTTTATTCATTTTTTGTTGCCCTCCGCAGGCAAAATACCGTGTTCCTTGACTTGCAATCCAACGCTTTACGTAGTTTTACACCCCCTGACGGATGTTTGCAGCTATCGCCGTACACTAGCCCTCGTTGAATCGCAAAACGGAACGAACTGGGAGTAAACGATGCGCTACTTAACCGCCGTCGTCATTGCCTCAGCGATGGTTCTCAGTCACGCCAGCGCAGAAGCAGCAGACACGACGACGATTGACGAGATGCATCATAACGGCGGATTGACGACAGGCAGTATGACGCAAAATCCGCAAAGCCACATGTTCGATGGCATTGAGCTGACTGAACAGCAGCGGCAACAGATGCGAGACCTGATGCAGCAAGCACGACATGAGCGCCCGGCTATGAGCGTTCAGGATATTGAAACTATGCATGACCTTGTCATTGCAGACAAATTTAACGAATCGGCTATCCGACAGCAGGCAGAGAAACAAGCCCGTGCGCAGATAGAACTGCAAGTTGAGATGGCTCGGGTTCGCAACCAGATGTATCACCTGCTAACGCCTGCACAGCAAGCGACATTGCAGAAGAATTATGAGCGGCGACTCAACGATATGCGTCAGCTCTCCGGATTGCAGCCATCATCACCGCTGCATGCAGTGAGTAGTACCAGCAGTAACCAGTAACATAGTATCCCTGTTTTCCTTGCCATAGACACCATCCCTGTCTTCCCCCGCATGATGCGGGGGTTTTTTTTATCTGCACAATCCTGTGCAGCATCATCACCTTAATATTCAATTCACGCAGCTTACGCTTGCCGATGATAAACTTTAGCCATTATGTGACTAACGGCGTTGCGCTGAGCGGACGCTTCTATGAGGCATGGCATGGATCCCTCCTACGCGAAACTCGTCAACCGCGCGGCACTGGCGGCAACGACGCTGGCGACATTACTGTTGATCGTGAAGATTTTTGCCTGGTGGCTGACCGGCTCAGTCAGTATGTTGGCCGCCCTGGTCGATTCACTGGTGGATATCGCCGCATCGCTCACCAACTTACTGGTGGTGCGCTATTCACTCCAGCCTGCGGACGCTGATCACACCTTCGGCCACGGTAAAGCGGAGTCGCTCGCCGCGCTGGCACAAAGCATGTTTATTTCCGGCTCGGCACTGTTTTTATTCCTCACCGGTATTCAACATCTGGCCTCACCCAATATATTGCGTGCGCCGTTGGTGGGTATTGTCGTTACCGTGGTCGCGCTTTTTTCCACCCTATTGCTGGTGTCATTCCAGCGCTGGGTAGTTCGTCGGACACGCAGCCAGGCAATCCGCGCAGATATGCTGCATTATCAATCTGACGTGGTGATGAACGGCGCGATCCTGGTGGCATTGGTATTAAGCAGCTATGGTTTTGTCCGGGCAGATGCACTCTTTGCGCTGGGGATTGGGGTGTACATTCTCTACAACGCCTTGCGCATGGGTTATGAAGCTGTGCAATCTTTGCTGGACCGCGCGTTGCCGGAAGAAGAGAAGCAGGCGATTATCGATCTGGTCAGCAACTGGCCTGGCGTGCGCGGAGCCCACGCACTGCGTACGCGTCAGTCCGGGCCAACCCGTTTTATTCAGCTTCATCTGGAAATGGATGACCACTTGCCACTGGTGCAGGCACATCAGGTAGCGGATCAGATCGAGCAAGCGCTGCGGCTTAAGTTTCCCGGTTCGGATGTTATTATCCATCAGGATCCCTGTTCGGTGGTTCCGGAAAATCAGCAAGGCTTTTTCCAGTTTTAGAGGTTAAAAATCATGGCGTTGCGTGATAAAAATGACGTAACGCTAACAACTCTGTAAAAAAATAGCGAAAACTTGTCTGACCTGAATCAATTCAGCATCAAGCCTTTGATATACTATCTGCAACTATTAAGCCGCACGATCGTGAGCGGGTTTACACCGGTCGGCAGGCAGGAATAATCCTTAGTTTTGAACAATCCAGAGGTTGTCATGATCAAAAAAATCGGAGTACTGACCAGCGGCGGTGACGCCCCAGGCATGAACGCAGCCATCCGCGGAGTTGTCCGTTCCGCGCTGAGTGAAGGCCTTGAAGTTTTTGGTATCTACGACGGCTATCTGGGTTTATATGAAGACCGCATGATCAACCTCGACCGCTACAGCGTGTCGGATATGATCAACCGCGGCGGCACTTTCCTCGGTTCAGCCCGCTTCCCTGATTTCCGTAACGAAGAAGTTCGCCAGATTGCCATCGAAAACATGAAAAAGCGCGGCATTGATGCGCTGGTGGTTATTGGCGGTGATGGTTCTTATATGGGCGCCAAGCGCCTGACCGAAATGGGCTTCCCGTGCATCGGTCTGCCGGGCACCATCGATAATGACGTTGCCGGTACCGATTACACCATCGGTTACTTCACTGCACTGGAAACGGTGGTTGAAGCGATTGACCGTCTGCGTGATACCTCTTCTTCGCATCAGCGTATCTCTATCGTGGAAGTGATGGGGCGTTACTGCGGTGATTTGACTCTGGCTGCTTCCATCGCCGGTGGTTGTGAATTCATTGTGCTGCCAGAAATTCCTTATACCCGTGAAGAGCTGGTCGAAGAGATCAAAGCCGGCATCGCCAAAGGCAAAAAACACGCGATTGTGGCTATTACCGAACACATCTGCGATATCGACGATTTGGCGCATTACATCGAAGCAGAAACCAAACGCGAGACGCGTGCCACCGTACTCGGCCATATTCAACGCGGTGGTGCGCCATGTGCTTATGACCGTATTCTGGCTTCGCGTATGGGTGCCTACTCCATCGAACTACTGCTGCAGGGTTACGGCGGTCGTTGTGTCGGGATTCAGAACGAAAAAATGGTGCATCACGATATCGTTGACGCCATTGAAAACATGAAACGTCCATTTAAACGCGACTGGCTGGATACTGCGAAAAAACTCTACTAATCAAGCTGCACCAAGGCGCGAGATCAACCGCGCCTTTTTTATTCCTGTCTATATTCTCTCCAGTTATAACCACTTATTTTTAATTCTTTAATCTATGGATTGGTTTATGTCAGTCTTGTTCTATAACGACCTCGGGAGAGCAAGCAATGAACAAGTGGAGTATTGGTGTCACCCTGTTACTGGCTTCCACCAGTGTTTTGGCAAAGGATATCCAGCTGTTAAATGTGTCTTACGATCCAACGCGTGAGCTGTATGAGCAATACAACAAAGCGTTCAGCGCACACTACAAGCAGGAAACGGGCGATAACGTAGTCATTCGTCAGTCTCATGGCGGTTCAGGTAAGCAGGCGACCTCAGTGATCAACGGCATTCGTGCTGATGTTGTGACCCTGGCGCTGCAGTCTGACGTTGACGCTATTGCTGACCGTGGTCGTATCGATAAAAACTGGATCAAACGTCTGCCAGATAACTCTGCACCTTATACTTCAACCATCGTGTTCCTGGTTCGCAAAGGCAACCCGAAGGGCATCCATGACTGGAACGATTTGACCAAACCTGGCGTATCAGTAATTACACCAAACCCGAAAACCTCGGGCGGCGCTCGCTGGAACTATCTGGCCGCATGGGGCTGGGCACTGGATCAGAACAACGGTGACCAGGCGAAAGCGCTGGCGTATGTGAAGGCGCTGTTCAAGAACGTGGAAGTACAGGACTCCGGTGCTCGTGGCGCAACCAACACCTTCGTTGAGCGTGGCATTGGCGATGTGCTGATTGCCTGGGAGAACGAAGCCTATCTGGCCGTAAACAAGCTGGGTAAAGACAAGTTTGAAATCGTCACGCCAAGTGAATCGATTCTGGCGGAACCTACCGTTTCAGTGGTCGACAAAGTTGTGGATGAGCAGGGTACGCGCAAAGTTGCCGAAGATTATCTGAAGTATCTCTACTCACCAGAAGGCCAGACCATCGCAGCGGAAAACTTCTATCGTCCGCGCGACCCAGCGGTCGCGAAGAAGTTCGCCAGCACCTTTGCGCCGGTGAAACTGTTCACTATCGACAGCAAGTTCGGTGGCTGGACACAAGCGCAGAAAGCCCACTTTGCCGATGGCGGTAGCTACGACCAGGTGATGAAGCCTTAATCACACCGTCATTGAAATGAAACGGTCAGCCTCGTGCTGGCCGTTTTGCATTGTGGAGCAGTAAAAGTCCGTGACTTTGCCCAGGCGGCAGGCGAGGATGCTGGCAGGTGATGAACAGAGGAATACGGCCATGCAGGGAAGTCGTCGCACCCTGAAGTTGCTTACCGTGTGTTTGCTGGTGTTGATTGTCGGGCTGATTATCAGCGCCTTCCACTTCCAGAAAAATTCCAATGCCCTTTGGCAGATTATCAGTGAGAAGTGCGTGCCCAACCAGGCCAGGAGTGGCAATCCCGCCCCTTGCCAGCAAGTGAATACGGCACAGGGCTATGTCACGCTGAAAGACCTCAACGGTCCACTGCAGTATTTACTGATGCCGATCGAAAAAATCACCGGCATGGAAAGCCCGATAATTCTTGAACCCACTACATCCAATTTGTTTGCCGCCGCCTGGTTGCAGCGCAGTCTGCTGGCGAAAAAACGCGGTGCACCGATTGCTGACAGCGCGCTGTCTTTGGCCATCAACGCGCAATATGGCCGTACGCAGAATCAACTGCACATCCACATCTCCTGTCTGCGTCCTGATGTGCGCCAGCGGCTTGATGCGTTAAGCCCTAAGCTCAACGAACAGTGGCAGCCAGCCACGCTGCGCAAACATCGCTATTTGATTCGCACACTGTCGACGGCTGAACTGGCGCAGCAAAGTGTCTTTATTCGTCTGGCGACTGAAGTGCCTAATGCGCGCAGCGAGATGGGAAAATATGGGATGGCACTGGCGGAATTGCCGGATGGGCGCTTAGCGTTGCTGGCGTTGGAGCGCAATTGGCTGATGCTTAACAGTGGTTCTGCGGAGGAAATACAGGATCATCAATGCCAGATTTTGAACCAATAATCATGGCTTCCAATACAAAGCTTCATGGAAGCGTATAAGCACGCTGGGTGGGTTTCCAGAACTGTTTCATCACACCTTCCTCAGTGTATGAGTTACATTTCTCAGTTCGAATCTCTGACAATAAAAAAGGCGGCTTATCAGCCGCCTTGTTCCACACCGAAAAACTTACGCGTTTTTCGCTGCTGCAGCTGCTTTCACGATCACTGCGAACGCATCGGCTTTCAGTGAAGCACCGCCAACCAGCGCGCCATCGATATCTGGCTGGGTGAACAATTCTGCGGCATTTTTGTCGTTAACAGAACCACCGTACTGGATGATAACTTGCTGAGCAATCGCCGCATCTTTCTTCGCGATATGGTCACGGATGAATTTGTGCACGGCCTGTGCCTGCGCTGGAGTGGCTGATTTGCCAGTACCGATCGCCCAGACTGGCTCATAAGCGATAACCACGCCTTCGAACGCCGCTGCGCCCTGAGTTTCCAGCACCGCGTCGATCTGACGTGCGCATACTTCTTCAGTTTTGCCCGCTTCGTTCTCTGCGTCGGTTTCACCGATGCAGAGGACTGGCACCAGGCCGGCTGCTTTTACTACTGCGAATTTTTTCGCAATGAACTCATCGCTTTCTTTGTGATAAGTACGACGCTCAGAGTGGCCGATGATGATGTATTTCGCGCCAACGTCTTTCAGCATTTCTGCGGAGGTTTCACCGGTGAACGCGCCAGACAGGTTAACGTCTACGTTCTGTGCACCCAGTGCAATGTGGCTGCCGGAAATGGCGTGTTTTGCCAGGTCAAGATAGATAGCCGGTGGAGCAATTGCCACGCCGCAGCCTTCAACACCAGACAGTTCCTTGCGCAAACCGTCGATCAGCTCAGCCGTGACTTTCTTACTGCCGTTCAGTTTCCAGTTACCCATAACCAGTGGATGTCGCATTCTTTCCTCCGCATAACGCGATTCATGAAATAGCGCTGCCATCGGGCAGCGATGTCTGCCAGACAGTATAGAGATCAAACGTGTTGCTGGCTTTGCTTTTCGTCATTTTTGCCGCGGTGATCAGGGAGTGGCGAGCGCCAGTTTTATAGGCTCTACCGCGAAGGTTAATCCCTTGTCACCGTTATCGGCGACCACGAAGCGCAATGCCCCTTCGGTACTGGCAAAATAGCGTGCGCCTTTACCAGCAGCGAGCAGTGTATCGAGTTTCTTGCGCCCGTTTTCGGGGGACAATCCGGGAACGAAGAAGCGCAGCAGTGCCGTCATATAATCCATCGCGCGTGCCTGCGCGGTCTTCATATCCGGACCGGGAACCGGCAGCCAGGTGATTTGCAGCGTTTTGATTTTACCGGTGCCTTGCTCCAGTGCGGTTGAGGCATAAAGCGTTTCATTGATTTTGCTGGCGGCGCGCGTCAGGTTGCTTTTATCGTCACGATTATCAATCGCGCGATACTCCAGCAACGGCAGATCAGGATTGGCCGCATTGTACTTCTCACGGAACTGCGCGATGGTCATATCGAAGGTGGGGGCACCTGCCAATAGATAAGGGGCGGCAGGCAGGTGATCGTTACGATCCTGCGGTGTCGCGTCCTCCGCCCAGGCGGGAAATGTCAGCGCGACACTGAGGATCAGTGCGACTGGCAGGTTCTTCATTGCTTCGGCCCTAAATCATTCACTTAGCCCACGATTAGAACGGTTTTTACCGACCAAAGTCAAAACCCGCACTGGGAAAAGTCTGACATTATTCACACCGCACGTATCACCAGTAATGCTCGCTGGTCATATGGCCGGGTTTACGTTTGAAATGTTTACGCATCTCACGCGTATCTTTCAGCAATTGTTGAGTGTCGCGTACCATTTGCGGGTTGCCACACAGCATTACGTGGCTGGTGTCAGCGGTCATCGGCAAACCCACCGCACGTTCAAGCTCACCGCTCTCAATGAGCTGCGGAACACGACCGTGCAGTGAACCGGCGATCTGTTCGCGACTCACCACGGTCTGAATATGCAATTTCCCCTGATAGCGCTGCTGAAGCTGTTGCATTAAAGGCAGGAAACTCAGGTCATCGGCGAAGCGTGCTGCATGCACCAGCACAATGTTGTCGAAGCGTTCCAGGTCTTCACCCTGTTGCAGAATCGATAAATATGGGCCGATCGCCGTGCCGGTCGCCAGCATCCAGAGTGTGCTGCAGTCGGGAATTTCATCGAGCACAAAAAATCCGGCGGCTTCTTTGGTCACTATCACCTGATCGCCGGGCTGTAATGCCTGCAAGCGTGGGCTGAGTTTGCCCTCAGGCACGGTGACCAAATAAAACTCCAGCACCGGATCCTGTGGCGCATTCACATAAGAGTAGGCTCGCTGCACGCGCTCACCATCAATTTCCAGCGCCAGTTTGGCAAACTGCCCGGCGGTAAAGGTATCAATTGGCGCGGTAACGCGCAGGCTGAACAGTGCATCGGTCCAGTTTTTCACTTCTTTCACTTCCGCATTGATCCACTCTGCCATGATCGCTCCTTATTATTGATTATTCAGGCGTGTCACTATCATCGCCAGCCCTCTCACAGATTTCCAGCCCAGCGGAGAGCAAAGGGCTCTCAGTGACAAATGCTGCGCACTCCACATCAACTGTAGCGGTCGGGTTACGACCCGGTACGTATTCTTGACACCTCAGCGCCAGTCGCTTTGCGCTCGCCTCTCGATTTGTCACGCAATCCTGATATTTTTGCCGCCATTAACCGCCAGCAGCCTTTTTAAGTGCTGCTTTTATTTTGTTTCTCAGGCAGACATTTTGTTCCATGTTGATGAATAAAACCCAAAATCGCTTCCTGCTCTTGATGCTCATCGTGCTGGTGGCGGTCGGGCAGATGGCGCAAACCATCTACGTGCCGGCCATGGCGAACATGGCAGAAGCGCTGAACGTACGCAGTGGTTCCCTGCAGCAGGTGATGGCTGCTTATCTGATGACCTATGGTGGATCGCAACTGATCTACGGTCCGCTGTCAGACAGCTTTGGCCGCCGTCCAGTGATCCTTATCGGCATGACGATCTTTGCCGTGGGAGCGCTGATCGCCATGTTCGCGCCCTCATTGCAGATTCTGGTGCTGGGCAGTGCGGTGCAGGGCTTAGGCACCGGCGTGGCGGGCGTGATGGCACGCACCATGCCGCGCGATCTCTATTCCGGCATCGCGCTGCGCCAGGCCAACAGCCTGCTGAACATGGGCATTTTGGTGAGCCCACTGCTGGCCCCGGTGATTGGCGCACTGCTCACGCATATGTTTGGCTGGCATGCGTGCTTTGCCTTCCTGCTGTTGCTGTGTGTTGGTGTCACGGCCTCGATGGCGCGCTGGCTACCAGAAACGCGACCGGTGGATACACCTGCCACACCGTTTCTGCGCCGCTATGCCACCTTACTCAGCGACGGGAATTTTATTCGCTATCTGCTGCTATTGGTGGGTGCGCTGGCAGGCATTGCGGTATTTGAGGCGAGTTGTGGCGTGCTGATGGGGGGCGTGCTCGGTCTGGATGGCATCACCGTCAGCATTCTGTTTATCCTGCCCATTCCAGCAGCGTTCTTTGGTGCGTGGTTTGCCGGGCGCGAGCAGAAGTCCTGGCATACGCTGATGTGGTACGGCGTGAACAGTTGCTTGCTGGCGGGTCTGCTGATGTGGATTCCGTCCTGGTTCGGCATCATGAATATCTGGACACTGCTGGTGCCTGCCGCGTTGTTCTTCTTTGGGGCCGGAATGCTGTTCCCACTGGCGACGTCGGGCGCGATGGAGCCGTATGCATGGTTAGCGGGTAGTGCGGGTGCGCTGATTGGTGGCATACAGAATCTTGGGTCTGGCGTGATTGCCTGGCTGTCGGCGCTGTTGCCGCAGCACGATCAGTCGAGCCTCGGCATGCTGATGTTCGTGACATCGCTGGTGATGCTGCTGTGCTGGTGGCCGCTCTCTCGTCATCCGGAGAGCGGCAAACAGGCGATTACAGGATAAACTGATGCAGCGCCGGGTCTTTGCGATCAAGATAGTGGATCGACTGGATGCGGCGGATAGTGCGTGATTTACCGCGCACTAGCAGCGTTTCGCTGGTGGCGATATTACCGTTACGCGTAATGCCTTTCAGCAGGTCGCCAGTGGTGATGCCGGTCGCGGCGAAAATGACGTTATCGTTACGCGCCATCTCTTCAAGCTTCAGGATTTCCCCGGCTTTAATACCCATCTCAGCGCAGCGGTGCAACTCCTGCTCGCCCAGACGACGGTTCTCTTCACTGTCGCCTTTGACGTGGTGGCGTGCCAATAGGCGCGCCTGCATGTCGCCATCCATTGCACGGATCACCGCAGCTGACACCACGCCTTCTGGCGCACCGCCGATACCGTAAAGTACATCCACTTCGCTGTCAGGCATGCAGGTCAAAATCGAGGCCGCGACATCCCCATCCGGGAACGAAAACACGCGTACGCCAAGCTGCTGCAACTGGGCAATCACGGCATCGTGGCGCGGTTTGGCCAGAATCGACACGGTCAGCTGGCTGAGCGGTTTATCCAGGGCGATGGCGATGTTCTTCAGATTGGCTTCGAGCGGCAGGTTGAGATCGATAGCACCGCGTGCGCCCGGCCCGACAATCAGTTTTTCCATGTACATATCAGGTGCGTGCAGGAAACTGCCTTTATCGCCCACGGCTAATACTGCCAGCGCGTTTGCCTGGCCCATCGCCGTCATACGCGTGCCTTCAATCGGATCGACTGCGATATCCACCGCATCACCACGGCCAGTACCGACTTTTTCACCGATATAGAGCATCGGCGCTTCGTCGATTTCGCCTTCGCCAATCACAATCTGGCCGTCGATATCGATGGTATTAAGCATAATGCGCATAGCGTGGACGGCTGCACCGTCGGCCGCATTTTTATCGCCGCGTCCTAACCAGTGATAGCCCGCTAACGCAGCGGCTTCGGTCACACGGGAAAATTCAATCGCGAGTTCTCGTTTCATGGTTGCACCTGATAAAAAACAGGCAGGCAGTGTAGCACGAGGGGGAAAATAGGGCGGGGAGAAAAACCCGCGGCAGGGCGCCGCGGGTCAGAGGTTTTACTCAGCTTCTTCCCATGCTTGCGCACGCGCCACGGCTTTTTTCCAGCCTGCGTAACGCACGTTACGCTCGGTGGTTTCGATGCTTGGGCGGAACTCACGCTCAATGACGGCTTTAGCACGCACCTCTTCCAGATCGCTCCAGAAGCCAACCGCCAGACCTGCAAGGTATGCTGCACCCAGCGCCGTGACTTCACGTACTTCCGGACGCTCAACGCGCGTGCCGAGAATGTCGGACTGGAACTGCATCAGGAAGTTGTTGGCGACCGCACCGCCATCCACGCGCAAGGATTGCAGACGGGTGCCCGCATCGTTCTGCATCGCTTCCAGCACATCACGCGTTTGGTAAGCGATCGATTCCAGCGTAGCGCGGATGATGTGGTTAGCATTAGCACCACGCGTCAGGCCGAAGATGGCACCACGTGCGTACGGATCCCAGTAAGGCGCGCCCAAACCGGTGAAGGCAGGAACCATATACACACCGTTTGAGTCTTTCACTTTCAGCGCGAAGTATTCAGAGTCAGTAGAATCGCTGATCAGCTTCATCTCGTCACGCAGCCATTGAATTGATGCACCGCCGATGAATACCGCACCTTCCAGTGCGTAGTTCACTTCGCCACGCGGGCCGCAAGCGATGGTGGTCAGCAGGCCGTGCGTTGAAGTAACGGCTTCGGTACCGGTATTCATCAACATGAAGCAGCCGGTGCCATAGGTGTTTTTCGCCATGCCTGGTTGTACGCACAGCTGACCGTACAGCGCTGCCTGCTGGTCACCGGCGATACCGGCGATTGGAATACGCGTACCGCCTTTACCACCAATGTTGGTCTGGCCGTAGATTTCAGAAGAGCCTTTCACTTCCGGCAGCATTTCGCGCGGAATATCGAGGATCTCCAGCATGCGCTGATCCCATTCCAGCTTGTGGATGTTGTACATCATGGTACGAGAGGCGTTGGTGTGATCGGTGATATGCACACGTCCCTGGGTCATTTTCCACACCAGCCAGGTATCAACCGTACCAAACAGCAGCTCGCCACGTTTTGCACGCTCGCGCGCGCCTTCAACGTTGTCGAGGATCCACTTCACTTTGGTGCCTGAGAAGTACGGGTTAATCACCAGACCGGTGGTGTGCTGGATGTACTCTTCCAGACCCTCTTTCTTCAGCTTGTTACAGTAGTCTGCAGTACGTGGATCCTGCCAGACGATGGCGTTGTAGATCGGCTTACCGGTCTCTTTATCCCACACGATGGCGGTTTCACGCTGGTTGGTGATACCAATCGCGGCAATCTCATCAGAACGGATGTCGGCATGGGCCAGCACTTCGACCAGCGTTGAGCTTTGTGACGCCCAGATATCCATTGGGTCGTGTTCTACCCAGCCCGCTTTCGGGTAGATCTGGGTGAATTCGCGCTGCGAGACGGCGACGATGTTCGCATCATGATCGAGTACCACGGCACGTGAGCTGGTAGTGCCCTGATCGAGCGCGAGAATGTATTTTTTATCAGTCGTAGTCATTTTATTTTCCTGATGATTAACGATGAAACTTACGCTTTACGCTGCTCAGCGCGTGCGACCGGTTTTTCTGTTTTGCTGGCTTCCGCCACGTTGACCGGCAGGTTACGGCCAATCAGTGAACGGTAACCGAAGGCTCCGAGGCAAGCACCCACCAGTGGGCCAAAAATCGGAACCAGGAAGTAAGGAATATCTTTGCCGCCGGTGAAGGCCACATCACCCCAACCTGCGATGAAGGCGAACAGCTTAGGACCGAAGTCACGCGCCGGGTTGAGTGCGAAGCCGGTGAGCGGGCCCATTGAACCACCAATCACGGCAACCAGCAGACCAATCAACAGCGGAGCCAGTGGACCACGTGGTACTCCGTTGCCGTCATCGGTCAGCGCCATGATCACCGCCATCAGTACCGCCGTAATCACCATCTCAACCAGGAACGCCTGACCGACACTGATGTGCGGGTTAGGGTAGGTTGAGAAGATACCGGCCAAATCGAGGCTTTGTACGCTACCACGAACCATCTGATGGCTGGCTTCATAATCAAAGAACAAATTGTAGTAGAGACCATAAACCAGCGCCGCCGCACAGAAGGCACCGGCAACCTGCGCCAGGATGTAAGGCAGCACTTTGCGGCCTTCAAAGTTAGCAAACAGGCACAGCGCGACCGTTACCGCTGGATTTAAATGCGCGCCGGATACCCCAGCACTGAGATACACCGCCATGGAGACAGCAAGACCCCAGATGATACAGATTTCCCACTGACCGAATGAGGCGCCCGCCAGTTTTAGTGCAGCCACACAGCCTGCACCAAAAAAGATGATCAAACCGGTGCCTAGAAACTCGGCGATGCACTGACCTTTTAGTGTGTTCGTTGTCTGACTCATAATGGTATTCCTGAAGCGAGGTTAAATTTTATCAGTTTTTGTTCTCAATCCATGAGTCACCCAGCTCTTATGTAGGGCTGATGTGAATTTATCGTTAACGAGCATAAACGAGAAATAGCGAAATCAAAATATGTGTACTCCGTCATAAAAATGCGCGTTTTCGCGTCTTTTACCTTTCTTTAAGGCCCATTAACCCTGCTTTACCTAAGTCCAATACCGTGACCGCGCGCAAAAATGCGCGATCGTGAGCGTTTTTTTAAGCATTAACTGAAAAGTGTTACAGACTGCCCGTGCAGGCCTTGTGCCGCTGGACTTGCGGGGTTTGGCTACATACAATCGGGACATCGTGGCTGGACGCACCATAACAAGGCAGTCCCAGCACCATCAACGCCTTGCAAGAGATTTAGGAGAGGTCATAAAGATGTCATTTGAAGTGTTCGAGAAACTGGAAGCGAAAGTACAGCAGGCGATTGATACCATCACCCTGCTGCAGATGGAAATCGAAGAGCTGAAAGATCAGAATAATACGCTGCGTAACGAAGCCAGCCAGGCTTCCGGCAACCAGGATGCACTGGTGCGTGAAAACCAGCATCTGAAAGAAGAACAGCACGTGTGGCAGGATCGTCTGCGTGCACTGTTGGGAAAAATGGAAGAGGTTTAAGCCTGGATCTCAACATCAGGGCTTAAACCCATGACGGGTGCTACGGCACCCGTTTTTGTTGTGGCTTACTCGATATCGAGTGCGTCTTCCGACAGAATGATGCCGGTGTTATCGGCATAAAGGTGGTCCCCAGAGAAGAAGGTCACGCCGCCAAAGTTAACGCGTACGTCACTTTCGCCAATCCCTTCACCCGCTGCACCCACCGGAATCGCGGCAATTGCCTGAATACCAATTTCCAGCTCTTCCAGATCGTCCACCTGACGCACTGAGCCGTAAATCACCAAGCCTTCCCACTCGTTTTGCGCTGCCAGACGCGCCAATTGCGCATCAACCAGAGCACGACGCACCGAGCCGCCGCCATCAATCACTAACACGCGACCCCGGCCATTCTCTTCCAGCAGATCGTAAAGCAGGCCGTTGTCTTCGAAACATTTCACTGTGGTGATTTGCCCACCGAATGAGGTGCGTCCGCCAAAATTGGAAAAGAGCGGTTCAACCACGTTCACTTCTTCATGGTAGATGTCACAGAGTTCGGAAGTATCGTATTTCATGAGGGTATCGTCTGTTTGCCACAGGAGCGGTAAGTATATCGCTATCTGACGATTGTTGGCAAAATCATCACCCGCTAAAAAAAGCGCTGCATCAATATCCTGCGTAAAAAAATGCCCGGCACAGTGGCCGGGCAGCGGATAACGATGGAACGTTTACAGAATAAAGCGGCTGAGATCTTCGTCGGCCACCAATTCATCCAGATGCTTGCCAACGTATTCAGCATCAATGGTGATGGAATCGCCGTTGCGATCGCTGGCGTCATAAGAGATGTCTTCCATCAGACGCTCAAGCACGGTGTGAAGACGACGTGCGCCGATGTTCTCGGTGGTTTCGTTCACCTGCCATGCGGCTTCAGCAATGCGACGGATAGCATCTTCGGTGAAATCAATATTCACCCCTTCGGTGCCCATCAGTGCTTTGTACTGTACGGTCACAGAAGCGTTTGGCTCAGTCAGGATACGCTCGAAGTCATTCACGGTCAGCGCCTGCAGCTCAACACGAATCGGCAAGCGACCCTGCAGTTCTGGAATCAGATCTGACGGGCTCGCAACCTGGAACGCACCTGAAGCGATAAACAGAATATGGTCGGTTTTCACCATGCCGTGCTTGGTGGACACGGTGCAACCTTCTACCAGTGGCAGCAAGTCACGCTGTACGCCTTCGCGAGAAACATCAGGACCACCCGCATTCTGGCCGCCGCGCTTACATATTTTGTCGATTTCATCGATGAACACGATACCGTGCTGCTCAACGGCTTCGATAGCGTCTTGCTTCAGTTCTTCTGGATTCACCAGTTTTGCCGCTTCTTCTTCAATCAGCAGCTTCATGGCTTCTTTGATCTTCAGCTTGCGCGCTTTCTGCTTCTGGCCGCCGAGGTTCTGGAACATCGACTGCAGCTGGCTGGTCATCTCTTCCATGCCAGGAGGTGCCATGATTTCAACACCGGCTGAAGATGCGGCCAGATCGATCTCAATCTCTTTATCGTCCAGCTGGCCTTCACGCAGTTTCTTGCGGAATGACTGGCGGGCAGCAGAGGGTTCTGCGTTCTGTTCAGCCTGGCCCCAATTGTTTTTCGCCGGTGGGATCAGCACATCAAGGATGCGCTCTTCCGCCATCTCTTCGGCGCGGTATTTATTCTTCTCGATAGCCTGGCTGCGCACCATCTTGATGGCGGAGTCGGTCAGGTCACGAATAATCGAGTCGACTTCTTTACCGACGTAACCCACTTCGGTGAATTTCGTGGCTTCGACCTTGATGAAAGGCGCATTGGCAAGTTTTGCCAGACGACGCGCGATTTCGGTTTTACCGACACCGGTTGGGCCAATCATCAGAATGTTTTTTGGCGTCACTTCATGGCGCAGCTCTTCGTCGAGCTGCATGCGGCGCCAGCGGTTACGCAGCGCAATCGCCACGGCCTTCTTTGCGCCGTCCTGGCCAATGATAAAGCGGTTAAGCTCGCTGACAATCTCGCGGGGAGTCATCTCAGACATGATGTTTAGTCCTTAGCCTTAGACGGTAATTCTTCGAAGTTGATGTTGTGGTTGGTGTAGATGCAGATATCGCCGGCGATGTTCAGCGCCTTCTCAACGATATCGCGGGCACCAATGTCGGTGTTCTCCAGCAGGGCACGTGCCGCTGCCTGGGCGTAAGGCCCACCCGAACCGATGGCAATCAGGTCATTTTCCGGCTGAATCACGTCTCCGTTACCGCTGATGATCAGCGAGGAGTTCTCATCAGCCACCGCCAGCAGCGCTTCAAGACGGCGCAGCATGCGATCGGTACGCCAGTCTTTTGCCAGTTCGACCGCCGCTTTCACCAGGTGGCCCTGATGCATCTCTAATTTGCGCTCGAACAGTTCAAACAGGGTGAAGGCATCTGCGGTGCCGCCAGCAAAACCAGCGATCACTTTGTCATTGTAGAGACGACGCACTTTCTTCACGTTGCCTTTCATCACGGTATTGCCGAGCGTAGCCTGGCCATCACCGCCAATCACGACTCGGCCGTTGCGTCGTACACTTACTATTGTTGTCACGGGCAGACCCCTTGTTGCAGTGGATAAGGAACTTCGCGCACAGAGCGCGGAGTATCATGCAACCAGATATGGGGTAGGTTTAGAGGGTTTCAACCCCGAGATTTGTCTTACTTGAAATGGCAGGTGCGTTGGCGAACTGCGCTTACCCCTGTAACTTACTGATGTAAGCTCAGGGGATTCACGCACTTGCCGCGAGTCGAATGATTTAAGGTAAAGCGAGAGGAATGCAGCTTCCGTGTCCGGAGCTGTGTAAGCGTTTAACGGTGCTGTCAGCGCTGCTGCGGTCTTTGAACGGTCCGATAACCACGCGATTCCAGCCACCGCCGGTGGTAATGCGGCTCTCAAAACCTTCAAAGGCCAGGCCAGCACGAACAGACTCTGCCTGGTCAGTGCCTTTGAACGATCCACACTGCACCATCCAGCGCTGCGAAGTGGCTTTCTCTTCCGGTTTCGCTTTTGCCGTTTCCTGCGTTTTCGGTTGTTGTACCGGTTCACGCGTAATCGGCGCAGGCTGTTGTTGCTGACGCGTTGCCTGCTGTTGCTGGATCTGTTGTTGGCGCTGCTGCTGTTGAATCTGTTGCTGCTGACGCTGCATCTGCTGCTGTTGTTGCTGCACCTGCTGCTGGCGCTGCAGAGTTTGCTGGCGCTGTGCTGGCGTCTGTTCGTTCCACGGCACTTCATTGAGCTGCGTCGGTTGCTGGCGCATATCAGCCTGCATCTGCTCCAGCAACTGGCGCTGCTCATCCGTCAGTTGCGTTTGTGATTGCACGCCGCCACCCGCAGACGGCTCAGTCGGCGTCGGCACGGTGATTTGGCGATTTTCCAGCTCTTTGATGTACTTCCAGCGCTCTTCCGGCTTAGGCGGAAGGCCGTTGCCGTTGGCTTTATGATTCGGAATGACCTCGATCTCTTCTTTTTTATGATGAGAGATGAACCATAAACCACCGGCAAAGGTGACCAGCACAGCCACGGCCAGTACGATCATCAGCTTTGAAGTGCCGGAGCCGCCTTTGCTTTTCTTGCTGCGGCCCGCAGCGGGTTTTTTGCGACGCGTCCCTGTTGAACGCCCGCGGCCTACATAATCTCTCTGTGCCACTTTCGTTCTGATACCCTTCAAAAAAATGCCAATGGGCGAAACCCTAATTAAGACGGGTGTAAATGTTCTGTTAATTGCCCGGCAACGAATGCGTCATGTTACTCAAGGGCTGGAACTTTGACCAGCAGAGTCTGCCTTCAGAATCCGCTGAAAATGCAGTGAAGCGTAGACTATTTTTACCGTTTTGTGGCGGGTGCAGTGCTTCCACGCACGCGTAATTCCGCGTCGAGTAAACGTGAGCCGTTGTTGACGCGTTTGCCCTGCAGTTCATCCAGCAACAGCAACATCGCTTCGCGACCAATGGCAAATCGCGGCTGTGCCACGGTAGTGAGTGGGGGATCGTAATACTGTGCCAGTTCGATATCGTCAAATCCCACCACGGAAAGATCCTGTGGAATGCGCATGCCCAGCTTTCGTGCCTGATTCATCGCACCCAATGCCATCAAATCGCTGTGACAGAAAATGGCTTTCGGTGGCTGCGGTAAGCTCATGAGCTGTTTCAGGGCACTGGCACCGGCTTCGAAGGTGAAATCACCGTGCACAATCATTGTGGGATCGATGGCGATACTGCTGCGGCGCAGAGCCTGAATGTAGCCTTGCAAACGATACTGGCTGAGCGGGATATGTTCCGGCCCGGTAATGCAGGCAATCTGGCGATGACCGAGTTGCAGCAGATGATTAACCGCTTCAAATGCCGCCGTCAGGTTATCAATATGAACGGTAGGCAGGGCCATTTCCGGAGCGAATTCGTTGCCCATCACCATTGGCGGCAGGTTACGCTGATCTTCGATGCCCGCATCAAACGGTAGCTGCGAACCCAGTAGCACCATGCCGTCGATTTGGCGGGTCAGCATCAGGTTGAGGAAGGTTTTTTCCTGCTGATCCTGATGTGCGCAGTCGCCAATCAACACCAGATAGCCTTCCTGCGCCGCTGTGACTTCGACGCCACGGATGATTTCGCTAAAGAAGGGATCGCAGATGTCCGGCACAATCACCAGTATGGTTTGCGTTTCGCCGCGCTTGGCATTGCGCGCCAGCCCGTGTGGCGCATAGCCGACATCAATTACCGCTTGTTCTACTTTCTGCCGGGTGGCAGCTGAGACTTTTTCCGGGTTCATCAGCGCGCGAGAAACCGTAGCTGTAGACACGCCGGCTTTCTCGGCCACATCTTTCATGGTGGCAGCGGATGAAGGTTGCTTCTGGTCCAACGTATAACTCCTGACGCGGTACAGCGCATTGATTTTCAGACATTGCCGGGCTTCAGCCGGGATGGGCACTATTGATAACCCAACGTCGGGTGAGGTTGTTACTTAATTTGCATAAAAATTGTGACTTGTGCGACTTTTTTCGATCTGGCTCGCAGATGTTATGCGGCCTAACTCTCGGTGGGATCGATATCCAGCGTCCATTTGATTTTGCGTGCAGCAGGCAGGGTAGATATCAGCGGGAGCGAACTGCTCAGCAGCTGTTGCAGGCGTTTACGCGAGGGATGCTGGAGCAGCAGTTGCCAGCGCCAGCGTCCGCTACGTTTCGGTGCCAGCGCCGGAACCGGGCCCATCAACCACATGGCCTCATCTTTGAGCGGGCTGGCTTCCAGTAAATTGCGCAGTTGCGTGAGGAATTCGGCTGCCTGCGTATTATCCATATCTTCGGCACGGAACAGCGCATGGCTGGTCCACGGCGGCAGCTGCACGGATTGGCGCTCCAGCAAGGTTTCCTCAGCAAAGGCGAAATAGCCGCGATGCAGTAGAGTCTGTAATAGTGGATGCTCAGGATGGTGCGTTTGCAGCAGCACTTCACCCTGTTTTCCGGCACGCCCGGCACGCCCAGCCACTTGGGTGTAAAGCTGCGCAAAGCGTTCGGCGGCGCGGAAATCGGCGGAGAATAAGGCACCATCGACGTCCAGCAGGGAAACCAGCGTCACGTCGGGGAAATGGTGCCCTTTGGCCAGCATCTGTGTGCCCACCAGAATGCGGGCGCCGCCGCGATGCACATCCGCCAGATGCTGTTCCAGTGCACCTTTGCGGCTAGTGGTATCACGATCGATGCGCGAAACCGGCACGCCGGGGAAAAGCGTGCTGAGCTGTTGCTCTAACTGTTCAGTACCGACGCCGACCGGCATCAGGTGCGTTGAACCGCAGCCCGGACACTGATTGGGCAGCGGACGCTGGCTGTCACAATGGTGGCAGCGCAGCTGACGATGATGCTGATGCAGCGTGTAATAGCTGTCGCAGCGCTGACACTCGGCCAGCCAGCCGCAGTCATGACACATTAATGCTGGCGAGAATCCGCGACGATTCAGGAACAACAGCACCTGATTGTCGGCCTGCAGGTGCTGGCGCATTTTGCCCAACAATGCGGGCGCAAGGCCGCCTTTCAGCTGTTGACCTTTAAGATCGATCAGCTGTTGCAGTGCCGGTTTGGCGTTGCCAGCGCGTTTGGTGAGGTTGAGCTGGCGATATTTGCCCACGCGAACGTTGTGCAGGGTTTCCAGCGCTGGTGTGGCAGAACCCATCACAATCGGAATATCTTCCTCATGCGCGCGGAACACCGCCAGATCGCGTGCCTGATAGCGCCAGCCTTCCTGCTGTTTGTAAGAACTATCATGCTCTTCATCAATAATGATCACCCCCGGACGTGCCAGCGGCGTAAACAGCGCGGAACGCGTACCGATGATAATCGCGGTTTCGCCACTGCGCGCACGCAGCCACACCGCAAGGCGCTCACTGTCATTGAGTGCCGAGTGCAGTACATCGATCGGCGCATCGAAGCGTTCACGGAAGCGGGCAATGGTTTGTGGTGTCAGTCCGATTTCCGGCACCAGCACCAGCGCCTGTTTGCCGCGTGCGAGCACATTCTCTAGCACGCTGAGATAGACTTCGGTTTTTCCCGAGCCGGTAATGCCCGCCAGCAGCCACGCCGCGTAATGGTCGTCTTCGCTGCGCATTGCACCGACGGCCATCGCCTGATCGGTATTAAGACGCAGGCGATCGCCCTTAACGGCAAAGGTGGTGCGCCAGTCGTGCATCTGCGGCGCGTGTTCACGCAGATCGCATAGACCTTTAGCACGCAAGGATTGCAGCGCGGCGTCAGTCAGATCCTGTTCACTGACCTGATGGCGATAGAGAGGTTGCTGGCGCAGTGCCGCTAAAGCTTGCTGCTGCTTGGGTGCACGCTTCAGGCTTTCCATGGCCACTTCGCGTCCGGCGTCGTTGACCACCCACTGCCAGAGCGGCGCTTCCTGCGCCGGTTTGCCCTGACGCAGCAGCACGGGCAACGCGTGGCTCAGCACTTCACCCAATGGGGAGTGATAGTAACTGGCGGCCCAATTGAGGATGCGCCACAGCGCCGGTGAAAACAGGCTTTGGTCATCCAGCACACTTTCCAGCGGCTTAAGCTGAGTCAGAGGGAGATCGCTGCTTTCCTTTAGCGCCACCACAATGCCGATCATTTTGCGATTGCCAAACGGCACGCTGACGCGCGCGCCCATCACCGGTTGCGGCGCATCAGCGGGCAGCAGGTAATCGAACAAGCGGGTGAGCGGAACGGGCAGGGCAACCTGAACAACGGGCATGTCGATCTCTATCCGGTTCTGTAATAAGGAGAAGTAGTGTACACGCTGATGCAACCCTCGTCATACTTCACGCCACAGCCACAGCCACAGCCACATTGGCTGCGCACGCTCTTTGCATCAGATTGACTGGGGTGAGGACGTTTACCGCCTCCCAGTGGCTCAGAGAATAAACAGCTGATATTTGCCTGGTGTGGTTAATTTCTGTATACTATGCCGCCTTTGATGAGATCGCTCGTCAAAGATACACTTAATTATTAACCGCGTGTGGTGCTGTGCAGGTTCGCCTGGCATAGAGAGCGACACGGCCTTTTATGAGGTTCTCCCATGAAACAAGGTATTCACCCGAAATACGAAGCAGTGACCATCAACTGCTCTTGCGGTAACGTGATCAACACCCGTTCAACCATGACCGGCAGCCTGAACCTGGACGTGTGCGGCAAATGCCACCCGTTCTACACTGGCAAGCAGCGTGTTGTTGATTCTGGTGGCCGTGTAGATCGCTTCAACAAGCGTTTCAGCGTTCCAACCAGCAAGAAATAAGATTATTTGCCGTCGAATCTCCGGATTCGGAAGCAAGAAAAAACCCAGCCTCGGCTGGGTTTTTTTATTTCTGGACTCAATATTCCCAGCTATCGGGATCAATGCCCATCTCACGCATAATCTGTTTGGCTTCTTCTGGAATCTCATCGCTGCGTTCTTTACGCAAATCGACATCATTCGGCAGAGGCTGCCCGGTGAAAGCATGCAAAAAGGCTTCACACAGCAATTCGCTATTCGTGGCATGACGCAGGTTATTCACCTGACGGCGTGTGCGTTCATCCGTTAAAATTTTCAGCACTTTCAGCGGGATAGAAACTGTAATCTTCTTAACCTGCTCGCTCTTCTTACCGTGTTCAGCGTAAGGGCTGATATATTCGCCGTTCCACTCAGCCATGGGTTACCTTAATCAATAAAAGTTGAATATGGGGAAATCCGTTGATTATGCCCGATTTTTCTGTGCCTGACCGCTTAAACTGCCGGTTTTATGCTTACGCATCGCTTTTCACAGGAAAGCGCGCTGAACACCAGGCGATGACGCGTAATTTTAGCGGGTATTGATGATTTGCTCAATCTATACGCAAAGACATTTAGATGTCCAGATGTATTGACGTCTATGCGTTGAATGTTATCCTGTTGCCACTTCTTATTACTCTTCAGGAACAGTAAGCACCATGACGCGTAAACAGGCAACCATCGCAGTACGCAGCGGTTTGAATGATGACGAGCAATATGGCTGCGTTGTCCCACCTATTCACCTCTCCAGCACCTACAACTTCCTCGATTTTAATGAACCGCGTGCGCATGACTACTCACGTCGCGGTAACCCGACGCGTGATGTGGTACAACGCGCGCTGGCGGAGCTGGAAGGCGGTGCGGGCGCGGTATTAACCAATACCGGGATGTCAGCGATTCATCTGGTGACAACCGTGTTCCTGAAGCCGGGCGATCTGCTGGTTGCCCCACATGACTGCTACGGCGGTAGCTACCGCTTGTTCGACAGCCTGAGCAAACGCGGTGCCTATCGCGTGAAATTTGTCGATCAGGGTGATAAAGCTGCTTTGGCCGCCGCGCTGGCCGAGAAACCAAAACTGGTACTGGTGGAGAGCCCAAGCAATCCGCTGCTGCGCGTGGTGGATATCGCCGGCATTTGCCAGGCAGCGCGCGAAGCGGGTGCGATCAGCGTAGTGGATAACACCTTCCTCAGCCCGGCATTGCAGAACCCGCTGGCGCTGGGAGCCGATCTGGTGATCCACTCCTGTACCAAATACCTGAATGGTCACTCAGATGTGGTGGCCGGTGCGGTGATTTCCAAAGACCCGGCGATGGCAACGGACCTCGCCTGGTGGGCGAATAATATTGGTGTAACCGGCGCAGCGTTTGATAGCTACCTGCTGCTGCGCGGTCTGCGTACTTTGGCACCGCGTATGGCGGCAGCGCAGCGTAATGCGCTGGCGATTGTTGATTACCTGAAGCAACAACCGCTGGTAAAAAAACTGTATCATCCGTCTCTGCCGGAAAATGCTGGTCATGAGTATGCGGTACGTCAACAGCGTGGCTTTGGTGCGATGTTGAGTTTTGAAATCGACGCTGACGAAGCGCGTCTGCGCCGTTTCCTAAAAGCATTGGAACTGTTCACGCTGGCGGAATCGCTGGGTGGTGTAGAGAGCCTGATTTCGCACACCGCCACCATGACGCACGCAGGCATGTCTGCGGAAGCGCGCGCGGCAGCGGGTATTTCAGAAACGCTGCTGCGTATTTCTGTCGGAATTGAAGATCACGAAGATTTAATCGCCGATTTGGATAATGCATTCCGGATCGCAGCCGAGGAGTAAGCATGACGAGTTCAGCAGGCGCGGGAACGCCTAACAAGCAGTTGCACAAATTTGGTGGCAGTAGCCTGGCGGATGCACGTTGCTATCAGCGTGTCGCCAACATCATGGCGGATTACAGCCAACCAGGCGACTTGATGGTGGTCTCAGCCGCAGGCAGCACCACTAACCAGCTGATTAGTTGGCTTAAGCTGAGCCAAAGCGATCGCTTATCTGCCCATCAGGTGCAACAAGCTTTACGCCGTTTTCACAGCGAGCTCATCGCTGCGCTATTACCTGCTGAATTTGCTGAAATCCTGACTGCATCCTTTATTCGCGATCTGGAACGTCTGGCGGCACTGCTTGACGGCACCATCACCGATGCGGTGTATGCCGAAGTGGTAGGGCACGGTGAAATCTGGTCGGCACGCCTGATGGCGGCGGTGCTGAGCCAGCGCGATATTGAGTCTGCCTGGCTGGATGCGCGCGACTTCCTGCGTGCGGAGCGTGCTGCGCAGCCGCAGGTCGATGAAGGCAAATCCTGGCCATTGCTGCAGGCGTTGCTGGCTCAGCATCCGCACAAACGTCTGGTGGTGACCGGCTTTATCAGCCGTAGCGATGCCGGTGAAACGGTGCTGTTGGGTCGTAATGGTTCGGATTACTCCGCCACGCAAATCGGCGCGCTGGCTGGCGTTAACCGTGTCACCATCTGGAGTGACGTGGCGGGGGTTTACAGCGCCGATCCGCGTAAAGTCTCGGATGCCTGTTTGCTGCCGCTGCTGCGCTTAGACGAAGCCAGCGAATTGGCGCGCCTCGCCGCGCCGGTATTGCATACGCGCACACTTCAGCCGGTGTCGAACAGCGATATCGATTTGCAACTGCGCTGCAGCTATCAACCGGAGCAAGGCTCAACGCGCATTGAGCGCGTGCTGGCTTCCGGTACTGGCGCGCGTATCGTCACCAGCCACGACGATGTGTGTCTGGTGGAGATCCACATCCCCGAAAACCATGATTTCAAGACGCAGCAGAAAGAGATCGATCTGCTGCTGAAGCGCGCACAACTGCGTCCGCTGGCGATGGGTGTCCATCCCGATCGCCGTTTGCTGCAACTTTGCTACACCTCTGAAGTGGTCAACAGCGCCTTTAACCTGCTGCAGGACGCTGCGCTGCCGGGCCATCTGCAGTTGCGTGATGGCTTAGCGCTGGTGGCACTTGTGGGCGCAGGCGTGACGCGTAACCCGCTGCACAGCCATCGTTTCTGGCAGCAAATCAAAGACCAGCCGGTCGAGTTCGTCTGGCAGTCGGAAGATCACATCAGTATTGTTGCCGTACTGCGCGTGGGACCCACGCAGCACCTGATACAGGGCTTGCACCAATCACTGTTCCGCGCGGAAAAACGCATCGGTCTGATGCTGTTTGGCAAAGGCAACATCGGCTCCCGCTGGCTGGAGCTGTTTGCGCGTGAGCAGGAGAGCCTATCGGCACGTACCGGTTTCGAATACGTGCTGGCGGGCGTGGCAGATAGTCGCCGCAGCCTGCTGAGTTATGAGGGTCTGGAAGCCAGCCGCGCGCTCGCCTTCTTTGATGACGAAGCCGAAGAGCGTGATGAAGAGTCGCTGTTCCTGTGGATGCGCGCGCACCCGTACGACGATCTCGTGGTGCTGGATGTCACCGCCAGCGCACCGCTGGCGCAGCAGTATCTCGATTTCGCCAGCCACGGTTTCCATGTTATCAGCGCCAACAAAGTGGCAGGCGCATCTAGCAGCCAAAGCTGGCGGCAGATTCGTGATGCGTTCGCCAAAACTGGTCGTCATTGGTTGTACAACGCCACCGTCGGCGCAGGTTTACCGGTCAACCACACGGTGCGCGATCTGCGTGAAAGCGGCGACAGTATTCTGTCCATTAGCGGCATCTTCTCCGGCACATTGTCCTGGCTGTTCCTGCAGTTTGACGGCACGGTGCCGTTCAGTGAACTGGTGGATCAGGCGTGGCAGCAAGGCCTCACCGAACCCGACCCGCGCGTGGATCTGTCGGGGCAGGACGTGATGCGCAAGCTGGTAATTCTGGCGCGTGAAGCCGGTTATGACATCGAACCGGATCAGGTCCGTGTGGAATCGCTGGTGCCAGCGGATTGCGAAGACGAATCCATTGACCACTTCTTCGAGAATGCCGACGAGTTGAACGATCAAATGCTGCAACGTTTTGAAGCGGCACAGGAGATGGGCTTGGTATTGCGTTATGTGGCGCGTTTCGATGCCAACGGTAAAGCGCGTGTGGGTGTGGAAGCGGTGCGTCCGGAACATCCGCTGGCCTCACTGCTGCCGTGCGATAACGTGTTTGCTATCGAAAGTCGCTGGTATCGTGACAACCCGCTGGTGATTCGCGGACCGGGCGCCGGTCGTGATGTCACGGCAGGTGCACTGCAATCGGATATCAATCGCCTCGCGCAACTGCTGTAACCTGCCTTGCAACGCAGACGGTGCTCGCCGTCTGCGCTCTCATCCTCTCTGCTAACATGAAACTCTTTCAACTTGATTGAATATTTGTCACGCCTGTACATTAATTTTAAGTTGACGCTAACGCGCGAATAGTTCATTTTGAGCATCTGGACGTCTAAACGTATGGATGTTCGCAGGCCGCAAGTTAATCGATATGTGACGACGAGGTAATCTGGATGAGTTTCTTTCACGCTAATCAGCGCGAAGCGTTGAACCAAAGCCTGGCTGAGCTGAACGGGCAAATTAATGTCTCTTTTGAATTTTTCCCGCCTCGCACCAGTGAAATGGAAGAAACCCTGTGGAGCTCAATTGATCGATTGAGCATCCTGAAACCGAAATTCCTCTCCGTGACCTACGGTGCTAACTCTGGCGAACGCGACCGTACGCACAGCATCATCAAAGGCATCAAAGAGCGCACCGGTCTGGAAGCCGCTCCGCATCTGACCTGCATCGATGCCACACGCAATGAGTTGCGCGGCATTGCTCGTGACTACTGGGAAAACGGCATTCGCCACATTGTGGCTCTGCGTGGTGATTTGCCACCGGGCAGCGGCAAGCCTGAAATGTACGGCGCTGATTTGGTCGCGCTGCTGAAAGAAGTCGGTGATTTCGATATTTCCGTAGCGGCTTACCCGGAAGTGCATCCTGAAGCGAAAAGTGCGCAAGCGGACTTGATCAACCTGAAGCGTAAAGTGGATAACGGTGCCAATCGCGCCATTACGCAGTTCTTCTTTGATGTTGAGAGTTACCTGCGCTTCCGCGATCGCTGTGTCTCGACCGGCATCGACGTGGAAATTGTGCCGGGCATCTTGCCGGTATCAAACTTCAAACAATTGCAGCGTTTTGCCACCATGACTAATGTGCGTGTGCCGGGCTGGATGAATGCGATGTTTGCCGGACTGGATGACGATCCAGAAACTCGCAAAATGGTCGGCGCCAACATCGCCATGGACATGGTTAAAATCCTGTCGCGTGAAGGGGTGAAGGATTTCCACTTCTATACGCTGAACCGCGCAGAATTGAGCTACGCCATCTGCCACACGCTGGGTGTCCGTCCGGCTGCCTCGGCCTGATTATCTAAGATGGAATCACGAAGAAGAGGGCCATGCGCTCTCTTTTTTGTTGGGCAGTGCGTGTCGCGGAAAGAAGCGGCAATTACGTAAAGTCGCTGTCTCGTCCCTGATCGCTCGGCGTGCGCCATCCATGGCGCCCAACGCTTTACTCCATTTGCCGCTTCTTCCCGCTTTGCAATATTGTGCCCATTAAAAAGGGGCGCATTGGCCCCTTCATGATTAGCGCATACCGCAACTAGCCCGTATTGCGCATGCCCGCCGCAACACCCGCAATTGTTACCATCAGCGCTTGTTCAACACGCGCATCCGGCTCATCACCACGCTCTTCCTGCGCACGTGCACGATGCAGCAGTTCAGCCTGCAACACGTTGAGCGGATCGGTGTAAACGTTACGCAATGCGATAGACTCGGCGATCCATGGCTGGTCGGCCATCAGGTGCGCATCGTTGGCGATGGTCAACACGGCTTTGATGTCCGCAGCCAGCTGGTCGCGCAACTGCAGACCCAGCGGCCAAAGTGATTTATCCACCAAACGCTGATCGTAATATTCCGCCAGCCACAGGTCGGCTTTCGAGAACACCATCTCCAGCATGCCCAGACGCGTGGCGAAGAATGGCCACTGGCTGCACATCGCTTCCAGCTGATCCTGATGACCTTCATCCATTGCTTTCTGCAACGCCGCACCGGCACCGAGCCACGCAGGCAGCATTAAGCGGTTCTGCGTCCAGGCGAAGATCCATGGAATGGCACGCAGCGACTCTACACCGCCGGTAGGACGACGTTTGGCCGGACGTGAACCGAGCGGCAGTTTGCCCAACTCCTGTTCTGGTGTGGCCGAGCGGAAGTACGGCACGAAATCCGGGTTCTCACGCACATAGCCGCGATACATGGCGCAGGAATGCGCAGACAAACCGTTCATGATCTCTTTCCACTCACGCTTAGGTTCTGGCGGTGGCATCAGGTTGGCTTCGAGAATCGCGCCGGTATACAGCGACAGGCTGGCGATGGTGACTTCTGGCAAACCGTATTTAAAGCGAATCATCTCGCCCTGTTCGGTCACGCGCAGGCCGCCTTTCAGGCTGCCCGGCGGTTGCGACAGCAGTGCTGCGTGCGCAGGTGCGCCGCCACGGCCGATGGAACCGCCGCGTCCGTGGAACAGCGTCAGCGTGATGCCGGCTTTCTCACAGGTCTTGATTAATGCATCCTGTGCTTCGTATTGCGCCCAGCTGGCGGCCATCACGCCGGCATCTTTCGCCGAGTCGGAATAGCCAATCATCACCATCTGTTTGCCGTTGATGAAGCCACGATACCAATCGATGCTCAGCAACTGCGTCATCACGTCATTGGCGTTGTTCAAGTCGTCGAGGGTTTCGAACAGCGGCGCTACCGGCATCGCGTAAGGGATACCGGCCTCTTTCAACAGCAGATGCACCGCCAGCACGTCCGACGGCGTTTTCGCCATCGAAATCACGTAGGAGGCGATGGAACCTTGCGGCGCTTCAGCCACCACTTTACAGGTGTCCAGTACTTCACGCGTGTTGTCGCCCGGCTCCCATTGGTGCGGCAGCAGCGGACGTTTGGAATTCAGCTCGCGGATCAGGAACGCCTGTTTGTCGGCTTCTGACCAGCTTTCGTAGTCACCCAGTCCCAGATAGCGCGTCACTTCAGCAATCGCTTCGGTATGACGGGTGCTCTCCTGGCGGATATCAATACGCACCAGCGGCACGCCAAAGCACTTCACGCGACGCAGCGTATCCAGCAACTGACCGTTGGCGATGATGCCCATGCCGCACTGCTGCAGTGATTGATAGATAGCGTACAGCGGTTGCCACAGCTGATCGTTCGACACCAGCAGATCGGCAGGACGCGGCAGGCGCTCGCCTTTCAAACGGCGTCCCAGATAAGCTTGCGTGGTCATCAGTTGGCCACGGATGCGCTTCAGAATCATGCGGTACGGTTCCAGCGCTTCTGGATCGCCACACAGCTCACGCACTTCATCGCTGCATTCAGACATCGACAGTTCAGAGATCAGCACACCCACGTCGCGCAGGAACAGATCGGCGGCCTTCCAGCGGCTTAGCTGCATGGCATGGCGCGTGATAGGTGCGGTGACGTTCGGGTTGCCGTCGCGGTCGCCGCCCATCCACGAGGTGAATTTGATTGGCACGAAATCGACAGGCAGCTTAATGCCGAAGGTCTCTTCGACTTGCTCGTTCAGCTCACGCAGGAAAGCCGGTACACCTTGCCACAGGCTATTTTCGACGACGGCAAAGCCCCACTTGGCTTCGTCAATCGGCGTTGGGCGATACTTACGGATTTCATCGGTATGCCAGGCTTGTGCGACTAACTGGCGCAGGCGACGCATCACTTGCGTACGCTCGTAATCAGAGAGGTCGCTGTGATCGAGTTGCTGCAGGCAGCTGTTCACTTCGCCAAGCATGTGAATCAGTGTACGGCGGGTGATTTCAGTTGGGTGAGCGGTCAGCACCAGCTCCAGTGAAAGCTCTTCAATAGCCTGACGAATCGAACTTTCGCTGATGTCGTTCTGCTGCTTCAGGCGTTCAAAGGTTTTCTTAAGGATTTCAGGATTGTTGGCGCCATCGCCGCTGCGCGAAATGGTCTGATACTGTTCTGCCACGTTGGTCAGGTTGAGGAACTGGCTAAATGCACGCGCGACGGGCAGCAGCTCGTCATTGGAGAGATTTTGCAGCGTGTTCAGCAGTTCCTTACGATCGGTGTCATTGCCTGCGCGGGAGGACTTGGAGAGTTTGCGGATGGTTTCCACCCGATCGAGGATGTTCTCTCCCAGTGCATCCTTTATCGTATCCCCGAGCAGTTTGCCGAGCATACTGACATTACTTCGCATTGCGGAATATTGTTCGTTCATTTGACCCTGACACCCTTATCGTCTTGAAAGTACCCTTACACCCAACGGGCATAACATCGTCTTTTATCTAGCCACGGTTCTTCCTGTTCGTCAATTGACTTAAATTGACGATAATTCGCTGCTAACTACCGGAAATTCATAGAATTAACTTGAGGGGAAGCGAGATAAGTTATTCTTATTATCAAATCCCGAACAATGACCGGGCAATTTAATGTTTTAACAGTGAATTGCCCCATCTATTGTTAATCAGTGGCAAAAATGCTGCACAACCTGCGTGATAAGCGCATGAGTTGGCTTAATAAATGCGGTATCGATAAATTCATCTGGCTGATGCGCCTGATTGATTGATCCCGGGCCTAAAACCAGTGTTGGACACAATTGCTGGATAAAAGGCGCTTCGGTGCAATAGTTCACCACTTCGGTCGGCACACCTAGCAGTTTCTCCACCACTTGTACCAGTTCATGATTGGCCGGGCATTCATAGCCCGGAATCGGCGGATGCAGTTCGCCCACGGTCAAACGGCCTGGCCAACGTTCGCTCACCGGCGCCAGTGCTTCATTCAGCAAACCATCCAGATCGCTCAGGGTTAAGCCCGGCAGTGGACGAATATCCATGTGCAATTCACAGCAGGCGCAAATGCGGTTTGCGGCGTCGCCACCGTTAATATGACCAAAGTTCATGGTCGGATAAGGAATAGCGAAACCGTCGTGGTTATAACGATTTTTCAGGGTATTGCGCAGTTGCATCAGTTGCGTGATGGACTCATGCATCAGCTCGATGGCGTTCACACCGCGCGAAGGATCGCTGGAGTGACCTGACTGGCCCTGAATACGAATCACATTCGACAAATGGCCTTTGTGCGCGCGCACCGGCTTCAGTGAGGTTGGCTCACCGATGATGGCGCAATCCGGGCGCAGCTGAGTGGTTTCGGAGAAATACTTTGCACCCGCCATGGTGGTCTCTTCATCGGCGGTGGCGAGGATATACAGCGGTTTGCTCAGTTTGGTCACGTCAACGTCACGCAGCGCATCCAGAATAAAAGCAAAGAAACCTTTCATATCCGCCGTGCCCAAACCGTACAACTTATTATCGTGCTCGGTTAAGGTGAAAGGGTCGCGCGTCCAGCGGCCATCATCATAAGGAACGGTGTCAGTATGACCCGCCAATAGCAGGCCGCCGGCACCCAATCCACTGCGCGCCAGCATATTGAATTTATGACGCGTGCCAGGCACCGGTTGTACCTCGACGCTGAAGCCTAAATCGCGGAACCAGCCCGCCAGCAAATTGATTAAAGTTTCATTGCTCTGATCCAGCGCGCTGTCGGTGGCGCTGATCGATGGTGTGGCAATCAACTGGCGGTAGAGTTCGATAAAAGGTGGTAATTTTGTCTTCACTGTTGACGGTCCTTGGGTTAGGATGTATCAATATTCATGCATTAATAGTGAATAAAAATACAATAACGTCGCTTGCATGTGAAGGGTAAAATCATCTGCAAACGGCATCGTGGGCAACGGGGCAAAGCCGCGACCCGGAATGAGTGACTGTAAATAAGGGTTACAGCCTGATGTTGAATACGCTGATCGTTGGTGCCAGTGGTTATGCTGGCGTAGAGCTTGCCACTTACCTGAATCGCCATCCGCATATGAACATAACCGCTTTGGCGGTTTCAGCGCAAAGCCCGGATGCCGGAAAATTACTGTCTGATTTGCATCCGCAGCTGAAAGGCATTGTCGATTTGCCGCTGCAGCCGCTGAGTGATGCCGCAGAGTGGGCCGATAAAGTCGATGTGGTGTTCCTCGCGACCGCGCATGAAGTCAGCCACGATCTGGCACCCGAATTCCTCAAAGCAGGCTGCGTGGTGTTTGACCTTTCCGGTGCGTTCCGTGTCAACGACGATGCTTTCTATACTCAATATTATGGTTTCAGCCATCAGCATCAGGATTGGCTGGATAAAGCGGTTTACGGCCTGGCCGAATGGCAGCATGACAAAATTAAAGATGCGCAGCTGGTGGCAGTACCCGGTTGCTATCCCACGGCGGCGCAGCTGTCATTGAAACCGCTGGTCGAAGCGGGATTGCTTAACGATGCACAATGGCCGGTGATCAATGCCACCAGTGGTGTGAGCGGTGCAGGGCGTAAAGCCAACGTCGGCACCAGCTTCTGCGAAGTCAGCCTGCAGCCGTATGGCTTGTTCAACCATCGTCATCATCCTGAAATCGTGGCACATCTCGGCACGCCAGTGATTTTCACTCCGCATCTGGGCAGCTTCCCGCGCGGTATTTTGTCGACCACCACTTGCCGCCTGAAAGCGGGCGTGACGCAGCAAGACGTGGCAGATGCCTTCCACAAGGCCTACCACGACAAACCGCTGGTACGTGTGTATGACAAAGGTGTCCCGGCATTGAAAGCCGTGGTCGGCTTGCCATTCTGCGATATTGGCTTTGCCATGCAGGGCGAGCACCTGATTGTGGTGGCGGCCGAAGATAACCTGCTGAAAGGCGCTTCTTCTCAGGCGGTTCAGTGTTTGAATATTCGTTTCGGCTTCCCCGAAACGCTGTCACTGATTTAACGGACGGAAACTGTCATGAATCCATTAATCATTAAACTGGGTGGCGTGCTGCTGGATAGCGAAGAAGCGCTGGCCCGACTGTTTGATGCGCTGCTGGCTTACCGTAATGCGCATCAGCGTCCGCTGATCATTGTGCACGGCGGCGGCTGCCTGGTTGACGAGCTGATGAAGAAGCTCGCACTGCCGGTGAAAAAGAAAAACGGTTTGCGCGTGACGCCAGCCGATCAGATTGACATTATTACCGGTGCTTTAGCGGGTACAGCGAATAAGACATTGCTGGCCTGGGCGAAGAAGTACGGCATTGGTGCAGTGGGTTTGTGCCTTGGCGATGCGGGCCTGGTGAACGTGGCGCAGTTCGATGAAGAACTCGGCCATGTAGGCAACGCGACGCCAGGTAATCCGGCGCTGGTGAACACCTTATTGAGCGCAGGCTATATGCCGGTGATCAGCTCTATCGGTATCACCGACGGTGGCGAGCTGATGAACGTCAACGCTGACCAGGCGGCGACCGCGCTGGCGGCGACTATCGGTGCTGATTTAGTGCTGCTTTCAGATGTCAGCGGTATTCTCGATGGCAAAGGTCAACGCATCGAAGAGATGACCGCCGAGAAAGCGCAGCAGCTGATCGACCAGGGCATTATCACTGATGGCATGATCGTTAAAGTTAACGCGGCACTCGATGCCGCGCGTACGTTAGGTCGCCCGGTTGATATCGCTAGCTGGCGCCATGCTGAACAGTTACCCACACTTTTCAACGGCGTGTCGATTGGCACCCGGATTCTCGCATAATCAAGGATTTAAGATATGAGCACGCAAAACATCAAAAAAATCGTTCTGGCCTACTCCGGCGGTCTTGATACTTCAGCCATCATTCCATGGTTGAAAGAGAACTACGGTGACTGTGAAGTGGTGGCATTCGTCGCCAACATTGGCCAGGATCCAGCCGATCTGGAAGGCGTTGAGAAGAAGGCGCTTCAGTCGGGTGCTTCTGAGTGCCACGTTGCGGATCTGCGTGAAGAGTTCATCAGCGAATATGTTTATCCAGTGCTGCAAACCGGTGCACTGTACGAAGGCACTTACCTGCTGGGCACCTCAATGGCACGTCCAATCATCGCTAAAGCGCAGGTTGAGCTGGCGCTGAAAGTCGGTGCAGACGCGCTGTGCCACGGTGCGACCGGTAAAGGTAACGATCAGGTGCGTTTCGAAACCACCTACACCGCACTGGCTCCACAGCTGAAAGTGGTTGCGCCTTGGCGTGAGTGGGATCTGCGTTCACGTGAAGCGCTGCTGGATTACCTGAAAGAGCGCAACATCCCGACCACTGCGTCGCTGGAAAAAATCTACAGCCGTGATGAGAACGCATGGCACATCTCTACCGAAGGCGGCGTGCTGGAAAGCCCAGCAAACGCACCGAACAAAGATTGCTGGGTGTGGACCGTTGATCCACTGGAAGCGCCAGATCAGCCAGAGAACGTGACCGTGACCGTAGAGAAAGGTCGTGTGGTGGCGGTAAACGGCGAGAAGCTGAGCCCGTTCCAGTGTCTGGAAAAACTGAACGTGCTGGGCGCGAAACACGGTGTGGGTCGTATCGACATCGTGGAAAACCGTCTGGTCGGTATCAAATCTCGTGGCTGCTACGAAACTCCTGGCGGCACCATCATGGTCAACGCGCTGCGTGCGGTTGAGCAGCTGGTACTGGATCGTGATAGCTTCAAATGGCGTGAGCAGTTAGGCCATGAAATGTCTTACGTGGTTTACGACGGTCGCTGGTTCGCGCCGCTGCGTAAATCCATCCAGGCCGCTGCCGAATCACTGGCAGAAGAAGTGAACGGCGAAGTGGTACTGCAGCTTTATAAAGGTCACGCCACTGCAACGCAGAAAACATCGGCCAACAGCCTGTATTCTGAAGAGTTCGCGACCTTCGGCGAAGACGAAGTGTACGACCACAGCCACGCGGGCGGCTTCATCCGTCTGTTCTCTCTCTCTTCACGCATTCGTGCACTGAACGAGCAGAAGAAGTAATACCGCGGCAGATAACACATTTTGCAAGGGCGGCTTCGGGCCGCCCTTTCTATAACAGCATTCAGGAGTAAAGCAGATGGCACTTTGGGGCGGACGTTTTTCGCAGGCAGCAGACCAACGGTTCAAACAGTTCAATGACTCACTGCGTTTTGACTATCGTCTGGCGGAGCAGGACATCACTGGTTCAGTGGCATGGTCTAAAGCGCTGGTTACCGTGAATGTGCTGAGCAGCGATGAGCAGCAGCAACTGGAAGCCGCATTGAATGAACTGCTGGCAGAAGTGCGCGCCAATCCAGAGCAGATTCTGCAAAGCGATGCCGAAGATATCCATAGCTGGGTCGAAGGCAAGCTGATCGACAAAGTCGGCGCTCTGGGCAAAAAACTGCACACCGGGCGTAGCCGTAACGACCAGGTAGCAACCGATCTGAAACTGTGGTGCAAAGAGCAGGTCGCGGTGCTGCTGGAGGCAACACGTGAACTGCAATCTGCGCTGGTTGCTACAGCTGAAGCGAATCAGGATGCCGTGATGCCAGGCTATACGCACCTGCAGCGTGCGCAGCCGGTGACCTTCGCACACTGGTGCCTGGCGTATGTAGAGATGCTGGCGCGTGATGAAAGCCGTCTGCAGGATACGCTGAAGCGTTTGGATGTGAGCCCATTGGGCTGCGGCGCACTGGCAGGTACCGCGTATGAAATCGATCGTCAGCAGTTGGCGGGCTGGTTAGGCTTCGCGTCTGCCACGCGCAACAGCCTTGATACCGTGTCTGATCGTGACCATGTGCTGGAACTGCTGTCTGATGCTTCTATCGGCATGATTCACCTCTCACGCTTCGCCGAAGATTTGATCTTCTTCAACACCGGCGAAGCGGGCTTCCTTGAGCTGTCTGACAAAGTGACATCAGGTTCTTCATTGATGCCACAGAAGAAAAACCCGGATGCATTAGAACTGATTCGTGGCAAATGTGGCCGTGTTCAGGGCGCACTGACCGGCATGATGATGACGCTGAAAGGCTTGCCGCTGGCGTACAACAAAGACATGCAGGAAGACAAAGAAGGGCTGTTCGATGCGCTCGACACCTGGGTTGATTGTCTGCATATGTCGGTACTGGTGCTGGATGGCATTCAGGTAAAACGCCCACGCTGCCAGGAAGCGGCCGAGCAGGGTTACGCCAACTCCACCGAACTGGCGGATTATCTGGTGGCCAAAGGTGTACCGTTCCGTGAAGCGCACCACATTGTCGGTGAAACCGTGGTTGAAGCGATCAAGCAGGGCGTGGCGCTGGAAGCGTTAAGCCTGGCGCAATTGAAGCAGTTCAGTGCGGTGATTGAGGATGACGTTTATCCGATTCTGTCGCTGCAATCCTGCCTCGACAAGCGTAATGCACAGGGCGGTGTGTCGCCTCAGCAAGTCGCATTTGCCATCGCTGAATCTAAAAAGCGTTTAGGCTAAAAAAAGAGCGGGCTCCTTTTCGGTAGCCCGCCAACCTCTAGCTTCAGAAATACATATTGTTATAGGCACATCATCAAGGGCTGGCACTCCCGGCCAACACTATGATTTTTCGAGCTCATTGCAGGTGATGCTCGATGTCATCTCTACTTCATTTTCAACATTGCTTGCTATGGCCGGTATTATTCCTGTTCATCGCTTGATAGGGCTAATCGTTCATTGCTATTCTATCTATCGCCACGGGCTATCGTGGTTTGGAGGAAATCAATGAACATTCGTGATCTGGAGTATCTGGTTTCGCTTGCGGAGCATCGCCATTTCCGGCGTGCAGCTGATGCGTGTCATGTCAGCCAACCTACCTTAAGCGGTCAGATTCGTAAGCTGGAAGATGAGCTCGGTGTGATGCTGCTGGAGCGTACCAGCCGTAAGGTGTTATTTACCCAGGCTGGGCTGTTGCTGGTGGATCAGGCGCGAACCGTGCTGCGCGAAGTGAAAGTGCTGAAGGAGATGGCGAGCCAACAGGGCGAAGCGATGTCCGGACCGCTGCATATTGGTCTGATTCCGACCACTGGCCCGTATTTGCTGCCGCAGATCATTCCCATGCTGCATCAAACCTTCCCTAAACTCGAAATGTACCTGCACGAAGCGCAAACGCAGCAACTGCTGGCACAGCTCGACAGCGGTAAACTGGATTGTGCCATTCTGGCGCTGGTGAAAGAGAGCGAGGCCTTTATTGAGGTGCCGCTGTTTGATGAACCGATGAAGCTGGCGATCTACAAGGATCACCCATGGCACGATCGCGATCGTGTGCCAATGTCAGATCTGGCCGGTGAAAAGCTGCTGATGCTGGAAGATGGCCACTGCTTGCGCGATCAGGCCATGGGCTTCTGTTTTGAAGCCGGTGCGGATGAAGATACGCATTTCCGCGCAACCAGCCTGGAAACGCTGCGCAACATGGTCGCGGCAGGAAGCGGCATTACCTTGCTGCCATCGCTGGCAGTGCCGAATGAGCGAGTGCGTGATGGCGTGTGCTATCTGCCGTGCTACAAGCCGGTTCCACAGCGCACGATTGCTCTGGTGTATCGCCCAGGATCACCTCTGCGCAGCCGCTATGAGCAGCTGGCAGAAGCAATCAAAACCCACATGCAGGGTTATCTGGACACGTCGTTAAAACAGGCGGTTTAAGCCGTTCAGCGCCGCGACACGATAGGCCTCGGCCATCGTTGGATAGTTGAAGGTGGTATTCACGAAGTACTCAATCGTGTTGCCGCCGTTCTTCTGCTCCATGATGGCTTGCCCGATGTGAATAATTTCTGCTGCACGTTCGCCAAAGCAATGAATGCCTAAAATCTCTTTGGTTTCACGATGGAACAGAATCTTCAGGCTACCCACGTGCATCCCCACAATCTGCGCACGCGCCAGATGTTTAAACTGCGCACGGCCCACCTCGTAAGGCACTTTCATCGCGGTTAACTGCTGCTCGGTTTTACCCACTGAGCTGATCTCCGGAATGGTATAAATCCCGGTGGGAATATCTTCGATCAGATGTGCAGTGGCTTCACCTTTCATGATCGCCTGTGCCGCAATGCGGCCCTGATCGTAGGCCGCTGAAGCAAGACTCGGATAACCAATGACGTCTCCAACCGCATAGATGTGCGGCTGCGCAGTCTGGTACATGCTGTTCACTTTCAACAGGCCACGACCATCGGCTTCCAGCCCGACATTTTCCAGCGCCAGTGAATCGGTGTTACCGGTACGGCCGTTGGCATACAGCAAGCAATCCGCTTTCACTTTTTTGCCCGACTTCAGGTGCATGATCACGCCGTCACTCACGCCTTCAATCTTCTCAAACTCTTCGTTGTGACGAATCACCACGCCGCTGTTCCAGAAGTGATAGGAGAGCGAATCTGACATTTCCTGATCGAGGAACGCCAGCAAACGATCGCGGGTGTTAATCAAATCCACCTTGACGTTCAGGCCACGGAAAATCGACGCGTATTCGCACCCAATCACACCGGCACCGTAGATGATCACATGGCCAGGTTCGTGATGCAGATTGAGGATGGAGTCGGAGTCGTAAATGCGTGGGTGCGTAAAGTCGACGTCTGCAGGATGGTAAGGACGTGAACCGCACGCAATCACGAATTTTTCCGCGGTTAAACGTTCGCGGGTGCCATCGGGCTGTTCAACTTCGATGGTGTTGGCATCAACAAAATGGGCATCGCCCTGATAAAGCTCACAACGGTTGCGCTCGTAAAATCCCTGACGCATTGCCGTTTGCTGACTGATAACGTTTTCGGTGTGATTCAGAATGTCAGCAAATGAGGAGCGCAGGAGTCGGGTGTGATCGCTATAAAGGGGGTTTTGATTGAACTCGATAATACGGCTGACAGCGTGACGTAAAGCTTTGGAAGGGATCGTCCCCCAGTGAGTACAACCGCCGCCGATATTATGGTAGCGTTCGATCACTGCAATGCGCGCTCCCTGCTTCACAAGGCCCATTGCCGCACCTTCGCCGCCTGGACCGGAGCCAATCACAATGGCATCGTAATCGTAAGACTTTTGCATACCAGTACGTCCTATTTTTCTATCACATTTTTACAACGAGATTCTAACATCTCACCGCGCACTTCTGAATTCTAACAGCGAAAAATCCCCAGTTTTGACAAAGCGTGAGGTACACAGGCGGTCACAAACTTTGCCCCACTGTACGCTGAAAAGTTTGTTATAGTGCCTTCCAGATCACTCAAAAGGCCGGGAAAATGGGCGTCAGGGCGCAACAGAAAGAACGTACAAGACGTACGCTGATTGAAGCAGCCTTCAGTCAGTTAAGTGCAGAAAGGAGTTTTGCCAGCCTGAGTTTGCGTGAAGTTGCGCGTGAAGCCGGGATTGCACCTACCTCGTTTTATCGTCACTTTAAAGATGTGGATGAACTGGGTCTGACCATGGTCGACGAAAGTGGCCTGATGTTACGCCAGTTGATGCGCCAGGCACGCCAGCGCATTGCCAAGGGCGGCAGCATCATCAAGACCTCCGTTTCCACATTTATGGAATTTATCGGGAACAATCCCAACGCTTTTCGTCTCTTACTACGCGAGCGCTCCGGAACATCGGCCGCGTTCCGTGCCGCTGTCGCGCGTGAAATTCAGCACTTTATCGCTGAACTCGCTGATTACCTTGAGCTGGAAAATCGTATGCCGCGCAGCTTTACCGAAGCGCAGGCCGAAGCCATGGTGACCATCGTGTTCAGCGCCGGTGCGGAAGCACTGGATGTGGATATCGAACAGCGTCGCAAGCTGGAAGATCGCCTGGTGCTGCAATTGCGCATGATCGCCAAAGGCGCTTATTACTGGTATCGCCGGGAGCAGGAACGTCTGGCGGTTACCCTGGAAAAACCCGAAGAGTAATGTGATAAGGATAATGAAATGATTGAGCAAAACCCTCGCGATAAAGGAACCCTGTTACTGGCTTTTATCACCGGTTTAGCGATCAACGGCTCCTTTTCGGTGCTGTTCAGTACTTTTGTGCCATTTTCGATATTCCCGTTGATCGCCCTTGGCCTCGCGGCCTGGTGTCTTCATCAGCGTTATCTCAACCGCAATATGCCCGATGGCATGCCTTCACTGGCCGCGGCGTTTTTCCTTTTGGGTATTCTGGTGTACAGCGCGCTGGTACGTGCTGAATATCCGGATATCGGTTCCAACTTCATCCCGACCATTTTGATGGTGGCGCTGGTGTTCTGGATTGCCACGCGTTTCCGCCGCGCCAGGAACAAAAGCTAAATACAACAACGGGAACCGCAGGGTTCCCGTTTTGTTTTAGGCTTTACGCGTTAGCCACACGCCGCATTCCATATGATGGGTGTACGGGAACTGGTCGAATAGCGCCAGCCGAGACACGACATGCGTTTCACCCAGTATGGCAAGGTTATCGCACAGGGTTTGCGGGTTACAGGAGATATAAAGGATGCGCGGATAGGCCTGCACCATTTTCACGGTTTCCTCATCTAACCCGCTGCGTGGCGGATCGACAAAGATGGTCTCGCACTGATAGCTCTTCAGGTCAATGCCTTCCAAACGATTAAAGCTGCGCACACCATTCATCGCTTGCGTAAACTCTTCCGCGGCCATGCGTATAATCTGCACGTTATCGATCTGGTTGGCTGCAATGTTGTACTGCGCCGACGCCACCGAAGGTTTCGCGATCTCGGTTGCCAGTACGCGATGGAAGTTACGCGCCAGCGCCAGTGAGAAGTTGCCATTGCCGCAGTACAGCTCCAGCAAATCGCCACGCGAACCTTGGGTGACATCCAGCGCCCATTCCAGCATCTGAATATTCATCGCCGCATTAGGCTGTGTGAAGCTGTTTTCCACCTGACGATAAATCATCTCTTTGCCCGCGACCGGCAGGCGCTCATCCACGTAATCGCGATCGAGGCAAATTTTGGTTTTAGTGGCGCGACCGATCAGCTGCACATCAATGCCTTCAGCGCGCAGTGTGTCGCGCAGCGCGGTGGCGGCTTCCGTCCAATCGGCTTCCAGCTTGCGATGGTAGAGCAGCGAAATCACAATCTGATTGCTCATGGTCGAAAGGTAATCGATCTGGAACAGCTTGAAACGCAGCGCTTTGTTATCACGGATCGCATCGATCAGTTTTGGCATCAATTGGTTGATCAACTCGCTGGCCGCGGGGAATTGATCAACACGGATGCGCTGCTTGGTCTCTTGATCAAAGATGATGTGATACAGATCGTTGCCGTCATGCCAGATGCGGAATTCGGCGCGCATACGGTAGTGGCTGACCGGTGAGCGGAACACCTCCACGTCAGGCGCGGCAAAGGGCACCATCATCGCCTGTAAACGGCTGACTTTTTCCGCCAGTTGCGCGTCGTATTGTTCAATCGGGAGCTGTTCGGGTGTCATCTTTAATCCTGGTAATAAGCTAGCTTGCCGGGCGATTGTAGGCATTCACCTGCTGATGTCCAGTACTGTGAAGGTAAGATGGCTTTCCGGCCCTCTTAACCGTAGACTGCGACTGCCGGCCTCCTTGAGTTAAAAGGGAATCCAGTGTGAATCTGGAGCTGACGCGCAGCGGTAAAAGAATGTCGTGGTGAGTGCATCTACAAACACTGTCCTGCGGGATGGGAAGTTTTTCACCATTAATGATTCTCAGCCCGAAGACCTGCCGGTGTGACGTCGCAACTACTACGACCATCGCGTGCTATCGGTCGCAGGCCTGCGGCATCCTGCTTCGTCTTTTGGATGCTTACAACAATGAATAAAAGCAACACTACGCTGTGTGCCTTCAGTGCAACGGCGCTTTCACTCTGGGCTGCGTATGGCTACGCTCAGGATGATGATACGCAAATCGTTACCGCCAACCGCTTCGCTCAGCCGGTTTCATCGGTGCTGGCACCGACAACGGTAGTTACTCGTGAAGAGATCGATCGCTGGCAGGCGAAAAGCCTGACGGATGTGATGCGCCGTTTACCGGGCGTGGATATCGCGCAGAACGGTGGCCTTGGTCAATCCAGCTCGATGTTTATCCGTGGTACTAACTCCAGCCATGTGCTGATATTAATTGACGGCGTTCGCCTCAATCAGGCAGGTATTTCTGGTTCGTCTGATCTAAGCCAGATTCCGTTGTCACTGGTGCAACGCATCGAATATATCCGTGGTGCACGTTCTGCGGTGTATGGCTCGGATGCGATTGGTGGGGTGGTGAACATCATTACCGGCCGTGGGAAACCGGGTACAACGTTGACGGCGGGTGTCGGTTCCAACGGTTACCAAAGCTATGATGGTTCCACACAGCAGATGCTGGGTGATGCTACCAAGCTCACCATGGCGGGGAACTATACCTACACCAAGGGCTACGATGTCGTGGCGAACTTGCCTGACGTGTATGGCGATCCTGCGCAGAAAGACCGTGATGGTTTTATGAGTAAAACCCTGTACGGATCGTTGGAGCATCAGTTTAGCGATGATTTCAGCGGCTTTGTACGCGGCTATGGCTTTGATAATCGCACCGCTTACGATGGTTATCCTACCTACGTAGAACCAAACACCTTTGTCGATACCCGCCAGCTTTATAGTCAAACCTGGGATACCGGCCTGCGCTTCAATCAGGGTATCTACTCATCCCAGTTAATCGCCAGCTACAGCCATACCAAAGATTACAACTACAGCCCGCAACTCGGTAAATATGATGCGACTGCCTCTTTAAATGATGTGCAGCAGTACAATCTGCAGTGGGGCAATACGGTGCAGGTCGGGCACGGTGCCATTAGTGGTGGCGTGGATTGGCAGAAACAGACTTCGGAACCGGGAACTAATTCCACCATTGAAGGGCAAGAGCAGCGTAATACCGGTATTTATGCCACTGCACAGCAGCAATTTGGCAGCGTAACGCTGGAAGGGGCGGTGCGTGGCGACGACAACGATGCGTTTGGCTGGCACAACACCTGGCAGAGCAGTGCCGCCTGGGAGTTTGTCGACGGTTACAGTGTTTTCGCCTCTTATGGTACGGCATTCAAATCACCGAATCTGGGACAGCTTTACAGCCAGACCTATGGTAACCCGGATCTGAAGCCAGAAAAGAGCAAGCAGTGGGAAGGGGGCTTTGAGGGGCTGACTGGCCCGGTAAACTGGCGTGTATCGGGTTATCGCAATGATATCGACAATCTGATTGATAGCGATCCAAGCACTTACGTTTATTACAACATCGACAAAGCACGTATTAAAGGTGTCGAAGCTACTGCTTCCTTCGATACTGGCCCGCTAAGCCATCAGATCTCATACGATTATGTTGATGCGCGTGATGCAGAGACCAATCAGCAACTGGTACGCCGTGCTAAGCAGCAGGTGAAATACCAACTCGACTGGACGATCTACGATTTTGACTGGTCTGTGACCTATCACTATCTTGGCGACCGTTACGATAACGACTACAACCACTCTTATACTCCGCAGCGCGTGAAATTAGGCGGCGTGAGCTTATGGGATCTTGCAGTGTCGTATCCGGTCACATCACAGCTCACCGTTCGTGGTAGAATTGCCAACCTGTTCGATAAAGATTACGAGACAGTGTATGGCTATCAAACTCCAGGAACGGAGTATTACCTCAGCGCCAGCTACAGCTTCTGATCCGCGTCCCACCGTGCTGGTGTTTGACTCCGGTGTCGGTGGGCTCTCCGTCTATGATGAGGTCCGGCAATTGCTGCCGGATCTTCACTATCTATACGCCTTCGATAATGAAGGTTTCCCCTACGGCGAAAAAACCGAAGACTTTATTGTCGAGCGCGTGGTTGCCGTCGTTGACGCGATTACAAAACGCTTTCCGCTGGCATTAGTCATTATTGCCTGTAACTCCGCCAGTACGGTTTCTTTACCTGCACTGCGTGAGCGCTTCGAATTTCCTGTTGTCGGCGTTGTTCCTGCGATTAAACCCGCCGCTCGTCTCACGCGTAATGGTGTCGTGGGGTTACTGGCGACACGCGGCACGGTCAAGCGTCCTTATACGCATGAGCTGGTGGCGCAGTTTGCGCGGGAGTGCAAAATCGAAATGCTGGGTTCTGCTGAGCTGGTCGAGCTGGCAGAAGCGAAGTTGCATGGTGAAGAGGTTGAGCTGGCCGATGTGCGTCGTGCTGTACAGCCTTGGTTACGTATGAAGGAGCCGCCTGATACCGTGGTGCTTGGATGTACCCACTTCCCGCTATTACGCGACGAGCTGCAAATGGTGTTGCCTGAAGGAACACGCCTAGTCGATTCGGGTGCGGCCATTGCGCGTCGCACGGTGTGGCTTTTAGAGCATGAAGCCCCTCATGCAGTTTCTTCAGATCAAAATGTCGCGTTTTGCACGCGTATGGATGATGAAGTGATGCAATTATCACCGGTTCTTCAGCGTTATGGCTTCCCGTTGCTGGAAAAACTGGCGATTTAGTGGTGTTTCGACGAAAAAAACAACACTCGGAATTTAATTTGTAATTAGCACTTGTCAGCCCCAAAGAAATCCCTATACTGCGCCTCCACTGACACGGAACAACGGCTTACGAAGCGAAGTGTTCAGGAGGTGGTCTTCAAGGCAACCTTCAGAAAAGCAAAAATAAATGCTTGACTGAGAATGCGGAAAGCGTAATATACGCATCCCGCGCCGCTTGAGAAATCGCGGCACTGCTCTTTAACAATTTATCAGACAATCTGTGTGGGCACTCGCAGGATTGATATCAA
>CBCTJT010000015.1:0-115105 GCA_965147305.1 uncultured bacterium | reverse complement strand
TGATGGCTGATGGCTGATGGCTGATGGCTGATGGCTGATGGCTGATGGCTGATGGCTGATGGTCAATAGGTAATAGTCGAAGTTTGGCCTTTGGCCTTTGGCCTTTGGCCTTTGGCCTTTGGCCTTTGGCCTTTGGCTTTTGGCTTTTGGCTTTTGGCTTTTGGCTTTTGGCGTTGGATGTTTGACGTTTGAAGGCAGGTGCGCACCGCGCGCACCTGTTAACGGATGGCATCGCCTAAGCCAAATACCGGCAGGTACATGGCAATCACCAACGTCCCGACAATCCCACCGATCACCACCATCATCAAGGGTTCGAGCGAAGCCGCCAGTGCATCAGCTCGCATCAGCGTTTGTGCTTCATGCCACTCCGCTAAACGTGCCAGCATGACATCCAGCGCACCCGCTTCCTCACCGACCCGTATCAGCTGTGCACAGAGTGCGGTGAAAAGCACATGATGCTGCATCGCCTGATGCAGGGGGGAACCACCAGCGATATGCCTCTGTAACGCAATAACAGCTTCACGCCACAGTGGCGATCCCAGGGTGACCTCAACGGCCTGCAGACTTTGTAGCAAGGTGAGCCCGGCCTGCTGCGTCAATTGCAGAATGGCGTAAATCTGGCTGAGCTGCCCACCGCGCCAAAGTGTGGCAAGTAACGGCAGGCGCAATAGCCAGCGATGAACTCGTATTTGCCAGAGCACGGAACCACGGTAAAGCCACCTTGCGCCGAAAAGTAAGCACATCATCGTCAGTGTCAGCGGTAACGCAGCCTGTTGTAAAAATGCGGACAGACTCATCACCGCGGCGGTGAAGGCGGGTAGTGGTGCATCAAAACTGGCATACACAGAGACAAATTCGGGCAGCACAAACAGCAACATACCTGCACTCACCGCCAGCGCCACCAGCAAGATAAACAGGGGATAGCGCAGAGCTTTAACCACTTTCTGCCGCAGATACTGTTGCTTACTCTGTTGTAAGGCTAACTGGCGGCAACACTCGTCAAGCTGACCCGTCAGTTCACCCACTTCCATTAATGCCGGAAACAGCGCGGGGAAGATCTGCGGCCAGGCGCGTAGTGCGGATGAAAAAGCCTCTCCTGCCATCACCCGGCGTTGCAATTCGTTAAGCAGTACGCGCCAGCCAGTATGCGGGTGCCCCTCAGCCAGCAATGTCAGACTCTCCGCCAGCGGTAATCCTGCCTTGAGCAAGGTAGCCAACTGGCGAACCAGGTCAATTTTGTGCTGCCACTTCCAGTCACGCGTACGCCAGCATTTTCCACGCTGCCAGCTCACCGGCAGCATACCGCGATCTGAAAGTTGCTGGAGCAGCACTTCCTGGCTAGCCACCAAGGAAGTTCCCTCCAGTAAGGTGCCCAGCGTGTCCAGCGCCTGCCAGCGATAATGGTAGAGATTAGCCATCCCCCAATCCCACAACCCGCTGGACTTCTTCAAAGGAGGTATCACCCCGACTTACGGCCTCCAGTCCGGCGGCGAGCAACGTTTTCATGCCGCCTTCACTGGCCAGTGCAATGATGTGCTCCAGCGGCATATCGGCTGAAATCGCGTTCTGCAGCTTGTTACTCATTGGAAGCACCTCAAACAATGCCAGGCGTCCGTAATAGCCCGAGAAGCAGTGGTCACAGCCTGGAGCACGCCAGGTTTGTAAGGTGCCTGGCCAGATTTCGTGTGGCAGATGTGCAATAGCCTGCGCTGGCTGGCGGCAGTGCTCGCAGAGCCGTCGTACCAGACGTTGCGCGATGACTAACTGTAGGGCAGGGCCGAGCAGGTAACCGGGAATATCCATCTGTCGCAGACGCGTGAGCGTTTCCGCTGTCGAATTGGTGTGCAATGTTGATAGCACCAGATGTCCGGTCTGCGCCGCTTTAACAGCAATGCTGGCCGTTTCGGCATCGCGGATTTCGCCCACCATAATCACATCCGGATCCTGTCGCAGCAGGGCACGCAGTACACGATTAAAATCGAGCCCGCTACGCGGTTGTATTTGCGTCTGGTTGATGCCCCCTAAGGGAATTTCAACGGGATCTTCCACGCTACACACATTTTTATCCGGCACATTCAGAGCGCTCAGTCCGCTGTATAGGGTGAAGGTTTTACCGCTGCCAGTAGGCCCGGTGACGAGTATTAGCCCCTGAGGTTTAGCCAGCGCCTGCTTAAGTAACCGCAACTGGGCGATTGGCATGCCGAGTTTATCCAGCGTGATCGCGCTGTTTTCACTTTGCAGCAGTCTCACCACGGCTTTCTCGCCGTGACTGATCGGTAAGGTAGATAGACGAAAAGCGGCCTGTTGGTCGTCAATGTCCAGGGTGAATTGCCCATCTTGTGGCAAGCGACGCTCGGCGATATCCAGCCCACCGAGGATTTTCAGCCTGGCAAGCACCGCTGCCGTGGGGGCGTCCGGCAAATGTGACAGTTTTTGCAAGACGCCATCAATACGTAATCGAACACGTAACCCCTGCTGTTGGGGTTCAAAATGCACGTCAGAAGCACGGCGTTGAATCGCCTGGCGCAAAATCTGTTCGACGGCATTAATCGCTGTTTCGGTAGCGGCCGGTTCGTGCAATGTTGTCGAGTCATCCGCTTTATGCAGGAGCTGCTCCAGTCGCGCTGCAGGCCAGCACTCGACTTCCACTTTGCACTGGCTGGCAAATTGCAGGGCTTCCAGCAGCAGTGGATCGGGCGTTTCCGCTACCGCAACGCGCAGTGATGTGGCGTCATGCTGAAGCATCACCGCCTGGTAACGTGCGCACAGGGTATGAAGTGGGGTGTTGAGTTGTGCCATCAGCGAGTGTCCTTATCGGTGAAGCGGAACTGCTCAAGGCAGCTGTCGCGCAGACTGGCATTGGTGCTGGTGCAACTGCGTTGCCAATCCAGAGTGCCTTCCGTGGTGTTCCATATCGGTGTCATTTCTACACTCAACCCGGTAAGACTCTCCTGGCCCGTTAAGGTGATGGCACCATTCACGACACTTAGCGAGGCCACATAGCGCGAGCCTTTGGCTGCAGGAATGCCACCCGCACCCGCCTGGCACTGAGTGGGGCCACCACGTTCAATGGCGCAGAGTTCCACCGCGGTTTTATACGGCACCATGGTTTGCAGCATGTCGGTGAGTGCGGCGCGTTGCAGATAATTTTGATAACTGGGCAGGCCGATGGCGCTCAGAATGGCCACGATGCCAATCACAATCATCAGTTCGATAAGGGTAAAACCCCGTTGTCTTTCCATAGTCAGGCTCCTTGTTGTGGAGCGGCTACGGTAAAAAACGGCGTCTGAAAACGATAGTGAGACTGTTTAATGCTGGGAAGAAGGGTGTAATGAATCGCTGCTTTTGCACAATAAGCAACATTAAACGGGAATGTGACTCACAAACCGCCGCGCAGATGCGGCGGTAAGAGGGGGAACATTAGTTGTCGCGGAATCGCATGGAGAGATCCATGGCGCGCACGTGTTTAGTCAATGCACCCACGGAAACGAAGTCGACGCCTGTTTTGGCTATTTGAGGCAGTGTCGCTTCCGTGACGTTACCGGAGACTTCCAGCAGGGCACGTTTATCGGTGAGGAGTACGGCATCATGCATCATCTCGAAACTGAAGTTATCCAGCATGATAATGTCGGCACCGGCATCAATCGCATCCTGCAACTCTTTGAGGCTTTCAACTTCCACCTCAACCGGCACATCTGGCTGAAGCCACAGCGCTTTTTCCACCGCTTTACGCACGGACCCGCTGGCGATGATGTGGTTTTCCTTGATCAGGAAGGCATCGGAAAGGCCGAGTCGATGATTACTTCCGCCGCCGCACAACACGGCATATTTCAGCGCTGTACGCAGGCCTGGCAAGGTTTTACGTGTATCCAGCAATTGTGTTTCGCTGCCGTCGAGCAAGTCGACATATCGACTGACTTCCGTGGCAACGCCGGAAAGCGTTTGCACGAAATTCAATGCGGTTCGTTCAGCGGTTAACAGCAGACGAGCCGGACCTTTTAACTCGAACAACAGCTGATCAGCCACCACGGTCTGGCCATCTTCAACATGCCAGATAATTGTCACTTTGTTACCAAGCTGGATAAACACTTCCTGCACCCAGCGTTTACCACAAAAAACACCTGCTTCACGCGTGATGATCTGCGCTTCGGCCTGTTTCTTTTCCGGTAAAAGTAAGGCGGTGATGTCACGGTCGGCATCCACTTCACCGCCTAAATCCTCCTGAAGTGCGCGCGCAACGGCTTCGGGGATGTCCTGCTCAATACGCTTAATCAGTTCCTGACGACGATGATCGGGATCGTAACGACGCGATGCCATGCTTATGCCACTCCAATAGTCGGATTTTACTGCGCTCACCTTAGCCTGAATTATGGCCTATTGCCAGTCGTGATAGCTGAAATGTTTAGTATCCTGAACATCGATCGCCATTCGCATTAAGTCACAAGCCGTAAAGAGGAAACATGTTATTCTCAGCCTGATTTTGCTTAGGATTTAGTGCATGAAACTGGAAGATGGCTGGATCACCAGCGCGCGCAAAGTGCCATCGCCGCACTTTAACCAACGGCCGGAAAATGAAATTCCCTCGTTGCTGATTATTCACAACATCAGTTTACCGCCAGGTGAATTTGGTGGTCCGTGGATTGATCAACTGTTTACCGGGACCTTACCACCGGATGCTCACCCCTATTTTGCCGATATCGCGCAGCTGCGCGTGGCGGCGCACTGCCTGATTCGTCGTGATGGTGAGTTAGTGCAGTATGTTTCTTTTGATCAGCGCGCATGGCATGCCGGCGTGTCTCAATTTGCCGGGCGGGAAAACTGCAATGATTTCTCCATGGGCATTGAGCTGGAAGGCACGGATACGCTGCCGTATACCGATGCACAGTATAAAACGTTAAAAAAGGTCAGTGCCTTGTTGCTTAAGCACTATCCGCTAACGCTGGAACGCATTACCGGGCACAGCGATATCGCGCCGCAGCGCAAAACCGATCCTGGCCCCGCTTTCGACTGGATACGCTATAAAGAGTCTATCAGGCAGGAGAATCCCTGAAACAGCAGGAGCAGTTATGACGTTGTTTAGCTTGTTATTAGTGTTAGGTTGGGAACGCCTGTTTAAATTGGGTGAGCATTGGCAACTGGATCATCGTCTGGAGCCGCTGTTCCGCGGACGTCAGCGATTTTCACTGCTACGCACGTTGGTAATGACCCTCGTCGCGATGCTGATTGTCTGGCTGCTGGTGTGGAGCCTGAAAGGCATTCTGTTTGGCGTGGCACAACTGGCGTTCTGGATTGTGGTGGGCTTATTGTGTATCGGCGCAGGTTCTGTGCGTCTGCACTATCATCGCTATCTTAAAGCCGCCAGCCACGATGACGAAGCGGCGCATCAGGCCATGTCAGCGGAACTGACGCTGATTCATGGCGTGCCAGTCGAGTGCAGTGAACGCGAGTTTCTGCGTGAGCTACAAAATGCGCTGATTTGGATTAACTTCCGCTTTTACCTTGCGCCACTGTTCTGGTTTGTGGTGGGAGGGCCTTACGGCCCGGTTCTGCTGGTGGGTTATGCCTTCCTGCGCGCCTGGCAAAGTTGGCTGGCAAAACACCATTCTCCACTGGAGCGCGCGCAGTCAGGTGTAGACAGCATACTGCACGTGCTGGATTGGATCCCGGTGCGTCTGGCGGGTGTAGCCTATGCGCTGTTAGGCCATGGTGAGCGGGCATTACCTGCGTGGTTTGCCTCGTTAAGCGATCGGCATCGTTCGCAATATCAGGTGCTGACCAGCCTGGCGCAGTTCTCGCTGGCGCGCGATCCACATATGGATAAAGTGGAAACGCCACGGGTGGCCGTGGCGCTGGCGAAGCGTATCTCGCTGGTGCTGGTGGTGGTAGTTGCGCTGCTGACTATTTACGGCACGCTGGTGTGATCGGCAGGGGGTACACCGAAATCCGGTGTGCCGTCCTCACGCCACGCAAAGTATTTAAGTCGTGTATGGCGGTTCGGATCCCACAATGGATCGCCTTCAATCTCCGTGTAGTTCCGTGCGTGATACACCAGTACATCCCTTCCTTCCTCATCCTGCGTAAAACTGTTATGCCCTGGTCCATACTGCTTATTCTCCCAACTGGTGGTGAAGACGGGACGCGCAGATTTCTGCCAGGCCGTGCTATCGAGTGGATCGGCCATCATGTCGATACTGAGGATTCCCAAACAGTAATTCTCATCGGTCGCGCTGGCAGAATAGGTGACAAACAGCCGCTCGCCATGCTGGATAGCAGCAGGGCCTTCATTGACGCTAAAGCCAGCACACTCCCACTCATATTCCGGCCGACTGAGCATCACCGGTGCGCTTTTCAGTGTCCAGGGATTGAGTAACTCTGCAAGATAGAGATTGGAATTGCCCGGAATCGCGGGATCCTTCTGTGCCCACAGATACCAGTTTTTACCCTGATGCACGAAATGCGTCGCATCGAGCGAGAACGAGTCGATGGGGGTAAACACACGGCGAGCAGGTTGCCACTGGCCGGAAAGCGGATCGCTATCATCACACACCAGCGCATACATGCGGTGCTGAAACAGGCCGTCTTTTATGTCACGCGTCGGGGCGGCAGCAAAGTAAATCACCCATTGCCCATTGATATAATGCAGTTCCGGTGCCCAAATCAGCGCACTGTACGGTCCGGTATCGGGTTTACGCCACACCGTCACCGCTTCCGCCTCAATCAAACCCTTTAGCGTATCCGCGTAACGGATCTCAAGTCGGTCATACTCTGGCACTGATGCTACGAAGTAGTAGGCCCCGCCATGACGCAGGATAAAAGGGTCGGCGCGTTGCGTTATAAAAGGATTTGGCCAGCTCATTTAATCTCTCCAGGTTGCGGGGTGACAGGCATTGAGGCAGGGGAAAATTCACGTGTGTTGGCACGGCGTAGCGCAAGATCATCCTGAATGGTGCGCATGAGTTTGCGATCCACCTTCAGCAAGCGCACCACACCGGCGGTGATTAGATAGCCGACGCCGGGAATCACGGTGAACAGCAGCATGATGCCGTTGATGGCGTTGGGAGCCTGCTGCTTTGCACCCGCGTCATAGCCATAAATAGAGAGCAGGAAACCGACCATCGCACCGGCCACTGCCAGGCCCACTTTGAGGAAGAACAGATTGCCGGAGAAGCTCATGCCGGTGATACGTTTGCCGGTTTTCCACTCGCCATAATCATCGACATCCGCCATTAGCGACCAGTGCAGTGGTGAAGGAATTTGGTGCAGAATGTTTAACAAGAAATAGGCGATAACCACCGCCACCGTGGCGTGGGGATCGATCCAGTAGAAGCCGCAGGAAAACAGCGCCAGCGCAATGTTGGTCCAGAAAAACACTTTCAGCTTGCACCAGCGATCGGTAAGGATTTTTGCCAGCGTACTGCCAAACATCATGCCAATCACACCGAGGCTGATAAACAGCGTGGCAAAGTGTGTGGACTGTCCCATTACCCAGGTGACGTAATACATGGTGGCAGCCATGCGGATAAAGCCGGGGCAGACATTGCAAAACGTCAAAAGCAAAATGCGCACCCATTGATCGTTCTTCCAGACGTCGCGCAGGTCTTTCTTTAGATCGTCGTTACTGGGCGCGGCTGGACGGATACGTTCGCGAACCGTGGCGAAACAGAAGAGAAACATCACCAGGCCAATCAGCGCCAGCACGCTCATCGCCATTTGATAACCGCGCGCTTTGTTGTCACCGCCAAACCACTCGGCCATCGGCAGCAGAGAAAGTGACAGAATCAACGTCGCCACACCCACCATCACAAAGCGATAGGATTGGCAGGAGACACGCTCACCGGGATCGTTGGTAATCACACCACCCAGCGAGCAGTAGGGAATATTGATTGCGGTGTAGGTTAGTGACATCAGGAAGTAAGTGACAAACGCCCAGATGACTTTGTTTTCATAACTCCAGTCTGGCGTCGTGAACATCAGCACGCTGAACAGCACATAGGGCACGGAAACCCACAGTAGCCAGGGGCGGAAACGTCCCCAGCGACTTTGGGTACGATCGGCGATGGCACCCATAATCGGATCGGTGACGGCATCCAGCACGCGGACAGAGAGAAGCAGTGTGCCGACCAGCGCGGGTGCGAGGCCAAACACATCGGTGTAAAAATAGTTAAGGAAAAGCATAATCGCGCCGCCGATCATATTGCATCCAGCATCGCCCATGCCGTATCCCAGTTTCTCTCTAAATGAGAGCGCTGCGCCTTTCATTGTTCGTCTCCAGCGACAAGGTGAGACGAAATTATCAGCGTTAAATCAGTAACCTGCTGGGGAACAATTGGTCACGTAGATGGACAAAACGGGTGGGCGCAGAAAAGTGTGAGGCAGATCGGGAATGTTGCCCGGCGACGGCGCGCCGGGCAGGGGCATACATTAGGCTTTTTGCACTTTATTTTTGATGGTGTAACCCACCGCCAGGATAATTATCCAGACAGGAATTAACCACACAGAAATCGCCATACCTGGTGTAATCGCCATGATCACCAGCACTGCCGCCATGAAGGCCAGGCACAGGTAGTTGCCGAACGGATAGAGCACGGCTCTAAAGCGCGTGGTTACACCTTGCTGGTCTTTCTTCTTACGGAATTTCATGTGCGCGAGGCTGATCATCGCCCAGTTGATCACCAGCGCGGAGACCACCAGTGACATCAGCAGGCCGAAGGCTTCGCCTGGCATCAGGTAGTTGATCAGGACGCACAGTGCTGTGGCCACAGCAGAAACCAGGATGGTCGCTACTGGAACGCCGCGCTTATCAACATTGAGCAACGCTTTCGGCGCATTGCCCTGTTGCGCTAAGCCGAACAGCATACGGCTGTTGCAATACACGCAGCTGTTATAGACCGACAGTGCTGCCGTCAGGATCACCACATTCAGGGCGTTAGCGACGAAGGCATCACCCAACTCGTGGAAGATCAACACGAACGGGCTGGTTTCTTCCGTGACGCGGGTCCATGGCATCAATGAAAGCAGTACCGCCAGTGAACCAATATAGAAAATCAGGATACGCCACAGCACCTGGTTAGTGGCTTTCGGGATACTCTCTTGCGGATTGTCCGCCTCAGCTGCGGTGATACCCACCAGCTCCAGGCCGCCGAATGAGAACATAATGATCGCCATCATCATCACCAGACCGGTCATGCCGTGTGGCAGGAAACCGCCCTGGCTCCACAGGTTCGTCACGCTGGCCTGCGGGCCGGCGTTGCCGCTAAACAGCAACCAGCCGCCGAACAGGATCATGCCGATAACGGCGACCACTTTGATGATTGCGAACCAGAACTCCATTTCCCCAAACACTTTCACGTTGGTCAGGTTAATGGCGTTGATCACCACGAAGAAGATGGCGGCACTGGCCCAGGTAGGGAATTCGGGATACCAGAATTGGATGTATTTACCCACGGCACTCAGTTCAGCCATGGCGACCAAAACATACAGCACCCAGTAGTTCCAGCCAGAGGCGAAACCGGCAAAGTTGCCCCAGTACTTATAGGCGAAGTGGCTGAAGCTACCGGCAACCGGCTCTTCCACTACCATTTCACCTAACTGGCGCATAATCAGAAAGGCAATGAATCCTGCAATCGCATAACCGAGAATCACGGCCGGACCGGCCGATTTAATCACTGATGCGCTACCCAGAAACAGACCGGTACCCACGGCACCGCCCAGCGCAATCAGCTGAATATGGCGATTTTTCAGGCCGCGGTGCAGCGCTTCGCCATGCTGTTGTTCCATACAAACCTCGTGATGTTGTTATTGTGCACCTGCAGTGCGCGCACTGTAAGGCTTTTTACGTAATGTATTCTTTTCTTTACGGTATCTGGCGTGCTGTGTGCATGCTTGAACTACCATGGCGACCAGAATAGTGATAAGCGCGCCGCTTTGCACCTGCTTTTGCTTTTTGTGCTGAGAGATGGCTGAAAAAGCAGCACTATCCACTATCTATCGCTCGCGCTATTTCTGACATGAAAAATCAATAAATACGAATAGCTTTCCCTTATGGTTGGCTGTAAGGCTTAGCGCTAACTCAGTGTAAGGTTTGGTAAAAGTGAAATCTGTTAACAATTCACTCACGTAGCAAATATATGCCTTTATCACGGTAAGTTAGCGCGCTGTAACAGCGATATACCCCGGAAGTGTGATGCCTGCCATATAGACACAAGGTGAATACTTTGTTACTTTACGGGCACCATTTTTCAATTGGTATTACCAATTTACTCCGGGCGTTTTCACAATAAGAAGGGAAGATGGCTTACAGTAAAATTCGCCAACCAAAGCTCTCCGATGCGATCGAGCAACAGTTGGAGTCTCTCATTATGGAAGGGACGCTCCAGCCAGGTGAAAAGCTTCTCCCCGAGCGCGAACTGGCGAAACAGTTTGATGTCTCACGTCCATCCCTGCGCGAAGCCATTCAGAGCCTGGAAGCCAAAGGCCTGCTGCTACGCCGTCAGGGCGGTGGTACCTTCGTGCAAACAAATCTCTGGCAAAGCATGAGCGATCCGTTAGTGAGCCTGCTTGCCGAACATCCAGAATCCCAGTTTGACCTGCTGGAAACCCGCCACGCGCTGGAAGGCGTTGCTGCTTATTATGCGGCGCTGCGTGGCACGGATGAAGACTTGCAGCGCATCCGCGACTGCCATGTCCACATCCAACAGGCGCAGGACAGCGGCGATCTGGATGCCGAAGCAGATGCAGTGATGAAGTATCAGATCGCTGTCACAGAAGCCGCCCATAATGTGGTGCTGTTGCATTTGCTGCGTTCCATGGGTCCTATGCTGGAACAAAACGTCCGTCAGAATTTCGAATTGCTTTACGCTCGCCGGGAAATGCTGGCGAAAGTGAGCGGTCACCGCGCCAGTATCTTTGAGGCGATTGTGGCTCGTGAGCCAGAACAAGCACGCGAGGCATCCCATCGTCACCTGGCGTTTATTGAGGAAATCTTGCTGGATAGAAGTCGGGAGCAGAGCCGTCGTGAACGCTCCCTGCGTCGTTTACAGCAACGTAAGGAATAACGCACGGCAACGAACGTGCGGATATAAACGACGGGCCTGTCTTACTTGTGCTGTGAACCAGAAGCAAAGCACAAGCAGACAGGCTCCTGATAATTCAACGTATTAGACACAGATAAGGAACACACCCCATGTCAGAACGTTTACAGAATGACGTGGATCCGATCGAGACTCGTGACTGGCTACAGGCGATCGAATCGGTCATCCGTGAAGAAGGTGTTGAGCGCGCGCAGTATCTGCTTGATCAGGTATTGAACACAGCACGCAAAGGTGGCGTGAAAGTGGCAGGCGGTGCGTCGGCTATCAGTAACTACATCAACTCTATTGCTGTTGAAGATGAACCGGACTATCCGGGCAACACCTCTCTTGAACGTCGTATCCGTTCCGCAATTCGCTGGAACGCCATTATGTCGGTCCTGCGTGCATCGAAGAAAGATCTGGAACTGGGTGGTCACCTCTCATCTTTCCAGTCTTCTGCCACCATTTATGAAGTGTGCTTCAACCACTTCTTCCGTGCGCGCAGTGATAAAGACGGCGGCGATCTGGTTTACTTCCAGGGCCATATCTCTCCGGGCATCTACTCACGTGCTTTCCTTGAAGGCCGTCTGACCGAAGAGCAGATGAACAACTTCCGTCAGGAAGTGCACGGTAAAGGTCTGTCTTCTTACCCGCACCCGAAACTGATGCCTGACTTCTGGCAGTTCCCGACCGTGTCTATGGGTCTGGGTCCATTGAATGCGATCTATCAGGCGAAGTTCCTGAAATATCTGGATCACCGTGGCCTGAAAGATACCAAAAACCAGACCGTTTACGCCTTCCTTGGCGATGGCGAGATGGATGAGCCAGAATCTAAAGGTGCGATCACTATCGCGACCCGTGAGAAGCTGGACAACCTGGTGTTCATCATTAACTGTAACCTGCAGCGCCTTGATGGCCCGGTTACCGGTAATGGCAAAATCATCAACGAGCTGGAAGGCATCTTTGCCGGTGCTGGCTGGAACGTGATCAAAGTGATCTGGGGCGCGCGTTGGGATGAACTGCTGAAGCAGGACACCAGCGGTAAACTGATCCAGCTGATGAACGAAACCGTTGATGGCGACTACCAGACCTTTAAATCCCGTGATGGCGCCTACGTGCGTGAGCACTTCTTCGGTAAATACCCGGAGACGGCTGCACTGGTGAAAGACTGGTCAGACGAAGAGATCTTCGCCCTGAACCGTGGCGGCCACGATCCGAAGAAAATCTACGCAGCACTGAAAAAAGCACAGGATACCAAAGGTCAGCCGACCCTGATCCTGGCGCATACCATCAAAGGTTATGGTATGGGTGACACTGCGGAAGGTAAAAACATCGCGCACCAGGTGAAGAAGATGAACATGGATGGCGTTCGCTATATCCGTGACCGCTTCAACGTGCCGGTGGCTGACGATCAGATCGAAAACCTGCCGTACGTGACCTTCGATAAAGGTTCTGACGAGTACAACTATCTGCACGGTCAGCGTGAGAAGCTGGGTGGCTACCTGCCAACCCGTCAGGCAGAGTTCAGCGAGAAGCTGGAAATGCCAACGCTGGAAGAGTTCAAACCGTTGCTGGAAGAGCAGAACAAAGAGATCTCGACCACTATCGCGTTTGTGCGTGCACTGAACGTGATGCTGAAGAACAAGTCGATCAAAGATCGTCTGGTGCCAATCCTTGCGGATGAAGCGCGTACCTTCGGTATGGAAGGTCTGTTCCGTCAGATCGGTATTTACAGCCCGAACGGTCAGCAGTACACCCCGCAGGACCGCGAGCAGGTTGCTTACTATAAAGAAGACGAGAAAGGCCAGATTCTGCAGGAAGGGATCAACGAGCTGGGCGCAGGTTCATCCTGGCTGGCAGCGGCGACCTCTTACAGCACCAACAACCTGCCGATGATCCCGTTCTACATCTATTACTCGATGTTCGGTTTCCAGCGTATCGGCGATCTGATGTGGCTGGCAGGCGACCAACAGGCGCGCGGCTTCCTGGTCGGCGGCACCTCAGGTCGTACAACGCTGAACGGCGAAGGCCTGCAGCACGAAGATGGTCACAGCCACATTCAGTCGCTGACTATCCCGAACTGTATCTCTTACGATCCGTCTTACGCGTACGAAGTTGCGGTCATCATGCAAGATGGTCTGGTGCGTATGTATGGCGAAGCGCAGGAAAACATCTACTACTACATCACCACGCTGAACGAAAACTACCACATGCCTGCGATGCCGCAGGGTGCGGAAGAAGGTATCCGTAAGGGTATCTACAAGCTGGAAACCGTAGACGGTAGCAAAGGCAAAGTGCAGCTGCTGGGTTCAGGTTCTATCCTGCGTCACGTGCGTGAAGCAGCACAGATCCTGGCGAAAGACTACGGCATCGGTTCTGACGTTTATAGCGTGACCTCGTTCACCGAACTGGCACGTGATGGCCAGGATTGTGAGCGCTGGAACATGCTGCATCCGACCGAAGCACCACGCGTGCCGTATATCGCTCAGGTGATGAACGAAGCGCCTGCTGTTGCCTCAACAGACTACATGAAGCTGTTCGCAGAACAGGTTCGTAGCTACGTCCCTTCAAGCGATTATCGCGTGCTGGGTACCGATGGCTTCGGTCGTTCAGACAGCCGTGAAAACCTGCGTCACCACTTCGAAGTGGATGCATCGTATGTTGTGGTTGCTGCGCTGGGTGAGCTGGCTAAACGCGGCGAAATCGATAAGAAAGTGGTAGCAGAAGCGATCACCAAGTTCGATATCGACGCCGATAAAGTTAACCCGCGTCTGGCTTAAGAGGTAAGAGAGTAATGGCTATCGAAATTAACGTACCGGATATCGGGTCAGACGAAGTTGAAGTCACCGAAATCCTGGTGAAGGTGGGCGACACCGTTGAAGCGGAACAGTCGCTGATCACCGTGGAAGGCGATAAAGCCTCGATGGAAGTCCCGTCGCCGCAGGCTGGCGTAGTGAAAGAGATTAAAATCTCTACCGGTGACAAAGTGAATACCGGCTCACTGATGATGATCTTTGAAGCAGAGGGCGCAGCAGCAGCTGCACCGGCCGCAGAAGAGAAAAAAGCGGAAGCGGCTCCAGCGCCAGCGGCTGCTTCAGTGAGCAAAGAAGTCAACGTACCGGACATCGGTGGTGATGAAGTTGAAGTTACCGAGATTCTGGTGAAAGTTGGCGACAAAGTTGAAGCTGAACAATCTCTGCTTACCGTTGAAGGCGACAAGGCTTCAATGGAAGTGCCAGCACCGTTCGCGGGCGTGGTAAAAGAGATCAAAATCGCGACTGGCGATAAAGTGAATACCGGCTCGCTGATCATGATCTTCGAAGCAGAAGGTGCTGCACCGGCTGCGGCCCCAGCAGCGAAGCAGGAAGCGGCTCCGGCTGCAGCCCCTGCTGCTGCGGGTGGCGTGAAAGACGTCAACGTGCCTGACATCGGCGGTGATGAAGTTGAAGTCACGGAAGTGCTGGTGAAAGTGGGTGACAAAGTCGCCGCTGAGCAGTCACTGATCGTGGTGGAAGGCGACAAAGCGTCAATGGAAGTGCCTGCGCCATTCGCAGGTATCGTCAAAGAGCTGAAAGTGTCCACCGGCGATAAAGTGAACACCGGTTCACTGATCATGGTGTTCGAAATAGAAGGCGCTGCGCCTGCTGCTGCGGCACCTGCTGCGAAACAGGAAGCGGCTCCGGCCCCGGCTGCAGCAAAACCTGCCGCTGCAGCGCCAGCAGCAAAAGCTGACGCGAAAGGCGAGTTTGCTGAGAACGACGCTTACGTCCACGCTACCCCGGTGATTCGTCGCCTGGCGCGCGAGTTCGGTGTGAATCTGGCGAAAGTCAAAGGCACCGGCCGTAAAGGTCGCATCCTGAAAGAAGACGTGCAGTCTTACGTGAAAGATGCGGTGAAGCGTGCGGAAACCGCACCGGCTGCAGCGGCAAGTGGCGGAAGCCTGCCGGGTCTGCTGCCTTGGCCGAAAGTGGACTTCAGCAAATTCGGCGAAGTCGAAGAAGTGGAACTGGGTCGTATCCAGAAAATCTCTGGTGCTAACCTGAGCCGTAACTGGGTGGTTATCCCGCACGTTACGCACTTCGACAAAACCGACATCACCGATCTGGAAGCGTTCCGTAAACAGCAGAACGCCGAAGCGGAAAAACGTAAGCTGGATGTGAAGTTCACCCCTGTGGTGTTCATCATGAAAGCTGTTGCCGCTGCGATGGAGCAGATGCCACGCTTCAACAGTTCACTGTCTGAAGATGCGCAGAAACTGACGCTGAAGAAATACATCAACATCGGTGTGGCGGTTGATACGCCAAACGGTCTGGTGGTTCCGGTGTTCAAAGACGTGAACAAGAAAGGCATCACTGAACTGTCTCGTGAGCTGATGGCGATTTCTAAGAAAGCGCGTGATGGCAAGCTGACGGCTAGCGATATGCAGGGCGGTTGCTTCACTATCTCCAGCCTCGGCGGTTTGGGTACCACGCACTTTGCACCTATCGTGAATGCGCCAGAAGTGGCGATCCTCGGTGTGTCTAAGTCTGCGATGGAACCCGTGTGGAACGGTAAAGAGTTTGAACCGCGTCTGATGATGCCAATCTCACTCTCCTTCGACCACCGCGTGATCGACGGTGCTGATGGTGCGCGCTTTATCACCATCATCAACAACACACTGTCCGACATTCGCCGTTTGGTGATGTGAAGTTAACCAAGGCCGGCAAATGCCGGCCTTGTTGTAAGCATTCAATGTTGCCGCGGTTGGCAGTTTATTAACAATTCTGTAAACTCTTGCGGTGAAATGTCCCGGTGGATAAAGGGCATGCGGAGCCTGGGACGGGCTCGCTTTTGACCGCCGGCAATCTAATAAGAGGTCATGATGAGTACAGAGATTAAAACTCAAGTCGTGGTACTTGGGGCAGGTCCTGCAGGTTACTCTGCAGCCTTCCGTTGCGCTGATTTAGGTCTGGAAACCGTAATCGTTGAGCGTTACAGCACCCTCGGTGGTGTTTGTCTGAACGTGGGCTGTATCCCGTCAAAAGCGCTGCTTCATGTTGCGAAAGTGATCGAAGAAGCGAAAGCACTGGAAGAGCACGGTATCGTGTTCGGCCAGCCGCAAACTGACATCAACAAGATTCGTACCTGGAAAGAAAAGGTCATCACTCAACTGACTGGCGGTCTGGCCGGTATGGCGAAAGGCCGTAAAGTGAAAGTGGTTACCGGTCTGGGTAAATTCACCGGCGCGAACACCCTGGTGGTGGAAGGTGAGGGTGGCGCAACCACCATCAACTTCGATAACGCGATCATCGCTGCGGGCTCACGCCCAATCGAACTGCCATTCATTCCACACAACGATCCACGCGTGTGGGATTCAACAGATGCGCTGGAACTGAAAGAAGTGCCTAAGCGTCTGCTGGTTATGGGCGGCGGCATCATCGGTCTGGAAATGGCCACCGTGTATAACGCGCTGGGCTCAGAGATCGACGTGGTTGAGATGTTCGACCAGGTTATCCCTGCTGCCGATAAAGACGTGGTGAAAGTCTTCACCAAACGTATCAGCAAAAAATTCAACCTGATGCTGGAAACCAAAGTGACCGCTGTTGAAGCGAAAGACGATGGTATCTACGTATCAATGGAAGGCAAAAAAGCTCCGGCTGAAGCGCAGCGTTATGACGCAGTGCTGGTGGCGATTGGCCGTGTGCCAAACGGCAAAGGCCTGGATGCAGGTAAAGCGGGCGTGGAAGTTGACGATCGTGGTTTCATCCGCGTCGACAAGCAACTGCGTACCAACGTGCCACACATCTTTGCTATCGGCGACATCGTCGGTCAGCCAATGCTGGCGCACAAAGGCGTGCACGAAGGCCACGTAGCGGCAGAAGTGATCTCCGGTCTGAAGCACTACTTCGACCCGAAAGTGATTCCTTCTATTGCCTATACCGAGCCAGAAGTTGCCTGGGTAGGTCTGACTGAGAAAGAAGCCAAAGAGAAAGGCATCAGCTACGAAGTGTCCACCTTCCCGTGGGCTGCTTCTGGTCGTGCAATCGCTTCTGACTGCGCAGACGGTATGACCAAACTGATCTTCGACAAAGAGACTCACCGTGTGATCGGTGGTGCGATTGTCGGCACCAACGGCGGCGAGCTGTTGGGTGAAATCGGTCTGGCGATCGAAATGGGCTGTGATGCAGAAGACATCGCACTGACCATCCACGCGCACCCAACGTTGCATGAGTCTGTTGGCCTGGCGGCTGAAGTGTTTGAAGGTAGCATCACTGACCTGCCAAACCCGAAAGCGAAAAAGAAATAATCTTTCGTGCTAAATAAAGAAACGGCTCCTTGATGGAGCCGTTTTTTATTACGCGTTCTATTTAATTGAAACGATAAATAAGGCGCTGGAGCTAACGCATAAGTTCTGCCGGAAATAGCAGGGGCGACCCCCTGCTATTGAAGTGTTACTGCCTGACTTCGTAAGCCATTACCGCAGATAATTCAGCAGAGAATATCTTAAACCGTAATTCACAGAGTGTATTGCGATTCACCAGGCACAATGCTAATAGCATGAGCCCGCCGATAATCAGCTTGCTGAATGATAACTTCATAATCACTTACTCCTTGCATTAGCACGAGCAAGCAACTACCCTAACATTGCTTAGGTGTTTTGGGTAGTTGCTCGCTCGTGCGGTTGATGAAAATTGACCGCATGAGTTTCTCCTGCCACAACCCACCTCAATTGATAATGCCTGAGGCAGATTGCCTCAAGCGCCCGCAGGCAGTCTACGTCATTTAATTCTTATTTCACGCTCAATTTCTCATTATTTTAAATAAATATTTTAACTTTTATTTATTGGCGTTATTTAAGTTCATTAAGTGTTTCGCTAATTACATGTTGATGTGTTTTACCCAATCAATGAAATGTCTTAATGGCGCAGAAAGATAATTCCTGCTGGGATAATAGAGCCAGAATCCTTCTTCGATTTGCGTAAAATCCGCGAGGATTTCAATTAACTCCCCCTTGGCTAACGCCTTATTGAGCGCCTCCTGATGTAAAAAGGCGATACCCAATCCTGCGCGAGCTGCTTGCAGAATGCGGTCATTATTATCCAGCACCAGTGAGCCCTTTACGGCGACTTCTTGTTTTCGTCCATCCTGCCAAAACTCCCAACGGTAACGACGTCCGCTGGGAAAGCGTCGCTCAATGCAGGGGAAATTTAGCAGGTCGGCCGGCGTTTGTGGGATGCCATGCAGAGCGAGATAAGCCGGACTGGCCACGGCGAGTGCGCGCATTGGCTGGCCGAAAGGCAGCGCGATCATATCCTGCGCCAGCACATCGCCGTAGCGCACGCCGGCATCAAAACCGCTCTCCACGATATCGACCAGTGCATCGTTACTGTCAATTTCCAACGTGATCTCGGGATAGCGTTGCACAAAAGGCAATATCAGGGATTGAAAGAACAGTGCCTCCGCCGAACGCGGCATGCTGATGCGCAACACGCCGCGCGGGTCGCTGCGCCAGTCATTAAGCTCATCCACCGCCTGCGATAAATCAGCCAGCGCAGGCTGAATACGCTGCAGAAAACGCTCTCCGGCTTCAGTCAGCGCCACTTTACGCGTGGTTCGGTTCAGCAGGCGCACGCCGAGGCGCGCTTCAAAATTGCGCATGGCGTGACTCAGGCTAGAGGGCGTGACATTACGCTCCTCGGCCGCTTTACGAAAACTCAAATGCTGCGCGATGGCGGCAAACATCTCCAGTTCCTGCATCGATGCACGGTAGTTGTTCATTGCTGAATTTCACTCACTAAATCGACGAAATCACCGCAATTGTTGCCGTGATTGTTGAGGATTATAACGTTATCACTAACCGCGAAGAGGATAAATCAATGCAGCAACGTCAATTAGGCAATCAGGGATTACAGGTTTCAGCATTAGGATTAGGTTGCATGGGCATGAGCTTCGCCTATGGTCAAAATGATGAGAAGCAGGCGTTAAACACGCTGGCACGGGCATTTGAGCTGGGCGTCAATTTCCTCGATACCGCGGAAGTCTACGGTCCTTTCACCAATGAAGAATTGCTGGCAAAAGCCATTAAAGGTCGCCGTGATATCAAGGTCGCGACTAAGTTTGGTTTTCGCATTACCGAGCAGGGCGAAGGTTGGGAGCGTATTACCGGCGCCAACAGCGAGCCAGCACATATTCGTCGCGCGGTAGAAGGCTCGTTGCAGCGCCTGGGTGTTGAGGCCATTGAACTGTTGTATCAACATCGTCTCGATCCTGCCGTACCGATTGAAGATGTAGTAGGCGTGATGGCAGATCTGGTGCGCGAAGGCAAAGTGAAGTACCTCGGTCTGTCGGAAGTCTCATCCGCCACTTTACGCCGTGCGCAGGCGGTACATCCTATTTCAGCCTTGCAGAGCGAATACTCGCTGTGGACGCGCGATCCGGAACAGGACCTTTTGGCAACCTGCCGCGAACTCAACATTGGATTTGTGCCATACAGTCCGTTAGGACGCGGCTTCCTTACCGGAAAATTCCCGGCTGCATCAACGCTGGCGGAAGACGATTTTCGTCGTTACCTGCCGCGTTTCCAGCAGGATGCACAGGCGCATAACCAGAAGTTAGTGAACCAACTGTCAGAGATGGCTGCAGGTTATGATGCAACGGCAGCACAACTGGCGCTGGCGTGGGTGCTGGCGAAAGGAGAATTTATCGTGCCGATTCCAGGCGCCAGTAAAATCGCCAATCTGGAACAGAACTGCGCCGCAGCGTCCCTGACTGTGAAAGCGGCCGATCTCACGGCGTTAGACACGCTATTTGATGCTAAAAATATTCAGGGTGAACGTTACAACGCCAGCGAGTTCGAGATGGTTGACCGCTAGTTTTTACGCTTCACTTCATGAAAAGCAGGCAACCATTGCCTGCTTTTTTTTTGTGATCCCGCTCAACACCTAGCGAAATCTGCTAAATAACGCGCGGATGTTGCTTTTTTGTAAACAGATTAACAATCAGCCGAAATGCTGCTATGCTGGCCGACGCGGAACCGGGCACCTCACCCTACTGTTTGACAGCTCAAGGGGTGTACCGGAAAGCTATACAATGAGAGCGAGGAGAACGTCGTGCTAGAAGAATACCGTAAGCACGTTGCCGAGCGTGCAGCCCAGGGAATCGTACCTAAGCCGTTAGATGCTTCCCAAATGGCCGCGCTGGTTGAACTGCTGAAAAACCCGCCAGCGGGTGAAGAAGAATTCCTGACCGACCTATTGGTCAACCGTGTCCCGCCAGGTGTTGATGAAGCGGCGTATGTTAAAGCCGGATTCCTGGCCGCAGTAGTTAAGGGCGAAGCCCTCTCTCCTCTGGTTACTCGCGAAAAAGCAGTTGAACTGCTGGGCACCATGCAGGGTGGCTACAACATCCATGCCCTGATCGAAGCGCTTGATGATGAAGCACTGGCTCCGATTGCCGCGCAAGCCCTGTCCCACACGCTGCTGATGTTCGACAACTTCTACGATGTCGAAGAGAAAGCGAAAGCGGGTAACCCCCACGCGAAGAAAATTATCCAGTCATGGGCCGATGCAGAATGGTTCCTGAAGCGTCCTAAGCTGGCTGAAAAAATCACCACCACCGTGTTCAAAGTGACCGGCGAAACCAACACCGACGACCTCTCTCCGGCGCCGGATGCATGGTCTCGTCCGGATATTCCACTGCACGCGCTGGCCATGCTGAAAAACGCCCGTGAAGGTATCGAACCCGACGATGCTGGCAACATTGGCCCTATTAAGCAGATTGAAACATTACAGAAGAAAGGCTTCCCACTGACCTACGTCGGTGACGTAGTGGGTACCGGTTCTTCACGTAAATCCGCCACCAACTCGGTGCTGTGGTTTATGGGTGATGACATTCCTTACGTGCCGAACAAAAAAGGCGGCGGTCTGTGCCTTGGCGGTAAAATCGCGCCTATCTTCTTCAACACCATGGAAGATGCCGGTGCACTGCCGATCGAAGTGGACGTTGATCGCCTGGAAATGGGCGATGTGATTGATGTTTACCCGTACAAAGGTGAAGTGCGCAATCACGAAACTGACGAGCTGCTCGCCACCTTCGAACTGAAGACCGACGTGCTGTTGGATGAAGTGCGTGCCGGTGGCCGTATTCCACTGATCATCGGTCGTGGCCTGACCACCAAAGCGCGTGAGTCACTGGGTCTGCCGCACAGCGATGTGTTCGTACAAGCGAAAGATGTGGCCGCCAGCACCCGTGGTTATTCACTGGCGCAGAAAATGGTGGGCCGTGCTTGTGGCGTAGAGGGCGTTCGTCCTGGCGCTTACTGCGAACCTAAAATGACCTCTGTCGGTTCTCAGGACACCACCGGTCCAATGACCCGTGATGAACTGAAAGACCTGGCGTGCCTCGGTTTCTCTGCTGATCTGGTGATGCAGTCGTTCTGTCACACGGCCGCCTATCCGAAGCCAGTTGACGTCACCACGCACCATACGCTGCCAGACTTCATCATGAACCGTGGCGGTGTTTCACTGCGTCCGGGCGATGGCGTCATCCACAGCTGGCTGAACCGCATGCTGCTGCCAGACACCGTCGGCACCGGTGGCGATTCACACACCCGTTTCCCAATCGGTATCTCCTTCCCGGCGGGTTCTGGTCTGGTGGCCTTTGCTGCTGCGACCGGCGTGATGCCACTGGATATGCCTGAATCGGTACTGGTGCGCTTCAAAGGCGAAATGCAGCCAGGAATTACGCTGCGCGATCTGGTTCACGCCATTCCGCTGTACGCCATCAAAGCTGGCTTGCTGACCGTTGAGAAGAAAGGTAAGAAAAACATCTTCTCTGGCCGCGTGTTGGAAATTGAAGGTCTGCCGAAACTCAAAGTTGAGCAGGCGTTTGAACTGACAGATGCCTCTGCGGAGCGTTCAGCTGCTGGCTGTACCATCAAGCTGGATCAAGAGCCGATCATTGAGTATCTGAACTCAAACATCGTGCTGCTGAAGTGGATGATCTCTGAAGGTTACGGCGATCGTCGTACCCTGGAGCGCCGCGTAGAAGGTATGCAGAAATGGCTGGCGGATCCACAGTTGCTGGAAGGCGATGCGGATGCTGAATATGCGGCGGTGATCGATATCGATCTGGCCGATATTAAAGAGCCAATTCTGTGTGCACCAAACGATCCGGACGATGCGCGCTGGTTGTCTGATGTGCAGGGCGAGAAGATCGATGAAGTGTTCATCGGCTCTTGCATGACCAACATCGGTCACTTCCGTGCTGCTGGTAAGCTGCTGGATGCGCACAAAGGTCAGCTGCCAACCCGTCTGTGGGTAGCGCCGCCAACCAAAATGGATGCCGCGCAACTCACCGAAGAAGGCTACTACAGCGTCTTCGGTAAGAGCGGTGCGCGTATCGAAATCCCAGGCTGCTCACTTTGCATGGGTAACCAGGCGCGTGTGAAAGACGGTGCGACGGTGGTTTCCACCTCAACCCGTAACTTCCCGAACCGTCTGGGTACCGGTGCGAACGTGTTCCTGGCTTCAGCTGAATTGGCAGCGGTAGCATCCCTGCTGGGTAAACTGCCAACGCCAGATGAGTATCAGCAGTTTATGGTTCAGGTTGATAAGACGGCGGCAGATACTTACCGCTATCTCAACTTTGACCAGCTGGGTCAATACACTGAGAAAGCTGACGGTGTGATCTTCCAGACCGCTGTTTAATCGGCGCGAAGGATGAAGAGGGGACGATGCGAATCGTCCCCTTTTTTTATGCGCTGACCCATCGATCAAATAAATGACATTGTCATTTTTTTAAAATAATAAGTGATGGTCATCAATTATTTTTAATTTTAATGCTCTTTATTAATATGCCTTTATTTTAATTATCGCGGTGAGTTAACACTATTCAATCATATTTGTGTAAGTATATCGTTAACGATAATATTTCCACCGAGTTTTCTTTAATTTTTTTAAAACGAAATAACCAAGCAATATGCTACTTAAAATGGATTTAAGTCAGCATTAATGCCATTACTTAACGCAAATGTAGCGAGTTGACTTGTATTCGGATTATTCTTAATTCAGTCCTTCCCAAATTTATCACATCCAGTTATGTTTAAAAAAAGTGACACTTACCGCTTCGCTTATGAAAAGCCTGAGTGCGCTTATTCTGCGATATTAATTGATAAATACTTAACACTTGTTCAAAGCGTGTACGCAGTGAAGTGCTTCACAGTGTAAGCGTGTTTAATAATTTCCAGATATCGCTATCTCAATCTATCCAATGCAATTGTGTGGGGGAAAAATGGAATTCAAATCCGCATTCTGTGCTTTATCGATGGCTGTTATCTGTAGTTCACCTTTAACCGTGCAAGCGGCAGGCACGCTGACCGGGCAAGTGGGCATTCAGGTGGTCATCAGTGATGGCTGCACCGTCGGCAATAATGATTCGAGTGGCACCACTAACGATTGGGGATCGATTAATTTCGGTACCTACGCCGATTTGGCCAATATCATTGATGGCAGCGTGTTGGGCTCGGATGGCAGCAGCAGCGTCTCGGTCACCTGCACCAGCGGTTTGTCCCCTACGTTGACCTTAGACGGCGGATTAAATGGCAGCAGCACGCTGCGCAACATGACCTCCGGCACCACCTTAATCCCTTATCGACTCTATTCTGACTCATCCCGTAGTACGGAAATTGCCGTGAATGGCAGCGTGTCACTCTCCGCTGATGGAACCGCACAGGATGTGCCAATTTACGGTCGTATTTTACCTTCAGACCAAAGCACCACGGCGCCAGCCTCAGGCACTTACGTTGATACCGTAACGGCGACACTCGCCTGGTAATAGCGCCATGGCGCGCTACCTTATCGCCGCTGGGTGGCTGCTGAGTGCATCATCCTGTTTCGCCAGCAGCACCACCGACAGTTTTCAGGTGACCGCCGAAATGACCAGCGGTTGTGCGTTTGGCAGTTCGGGCAGCAGTAGCAGCACGGATTTCGGCACGCTGGATTTCGGCACGATGTCGGCTATCAGCAGCAATGTCGATGTGGCGAGCAGCAGCGGTGCGGGTTCGATAGTGGTGACCTGCACGCCGGGAACCGCCATCACTATCGCACTCGACTACGGTGAAAATGGAGGTAGCACCAGCTCGCGATACCTGAGCAACGGCAGCGCGACATTGGCGTATCAGCTCTATCAGGATGCGGCGCACACCACGGTATGGGGCAGCGATTCTCTGGCCTACAGCGTGTCGTCATTTCCCGATAGCACACAAACTTACACTGTTTATGGACGCTTGTTTGCCACGGCTGGCTTACCCGCTTCTGGCACCTATAGTGATACCGTAACGGTCACTCTGACCTATTGAAGATGAAAAAATGGCTCCTGATTGCTCTGTTTACGTTACAGAGTTCGCTGTTGCATGCCGCCAGTTCAGTACTGGTCTGGCCGATATTCCAGGTCATTGAGGCCGACCAGCATGGCAGTGCCTTGTGGTTAGAAAACCGAGGTAGCCAGCCGGTCCGTTTGCAAATTCGTCTTTTGGCCTGGCAGCAGCAGTCTTATCGCGACCGATATGCTGACCAGGGTGAGGTGGTTGCCAGTCCACCTTTCATTACTATTCCGCCGCAACAGCGACAACTGGTGCGGCTGATCCGCACTGCGGCGCCGCCAGAGCAGGGCGAACAAGCCTATCGCATCATCCTTGATGAGATACCCAACGCGAACGTACCTGCGGCGAAAAACAGCGCCGGGTTGCGATTGCAGATGCGTTACGTACTGCCACTGTTCCTTGATGGAAAAGGCGTCTGGACTCAGCCACGCAGCGATGTGCGGCGCGATCCCGCCTCCGCCAGCCAGCCACAATTGAGCTGGCAGCTGGTGACGGAGCAGGGAAAAACACTGTTGCGCATTCGTAATGCTGGCAAGGTCCATGCACGTTTAAGTGAGGTGTTTTGGGGGAGAGAAGCGGATGTCAGTAAGGCGTCGTTGATCGTGGCAAAAGGATTTTTGGGCTACGTGCTGGCTGGGCAAAGCATGCAATTTCCACTGCCTGCGGGAAAAACGGTGCCCATCGGCAGCAACCTGTTTACCCATCTCACTGATAACGGCCCCGTGGTTGCGATCTCACCATGAGTGCAGCATGCGCACGCAGGCTGGCGCTGTTACCCGGCCTGCTGTTGTGCGGCATCGTGGACGCCCACGCCGAGGTGTATGACGGCTTACCACCGCCGCGCGCACTGCAGAGCGAGCAAAACGATTACACCTTGTGGCTCACATTGAGTGTCAATGGCCGTAACGATGGCAGTGTCGTGCCCGTCACGGTGCATAACGCACATTATCTGCTGGATGCAGCAGTGCTACGGCGTAACAACGTGCAGCTTTTGGCCACGGCCAGTGGTGCGCAGGATGTCAGCGTGCTGCCGCAGGTAAGCGTCAGCTATGACAGTGTGTCCCAGATATTACAGCTGCAGGTGCCGGACAGCTGGCTGCCAGAGCAAGCGCTGAGTGATCGGCCGCAAACGGCGTATCAAGCCATTAGCTCACCGGGCATGTTGTTGAATTACGACGCCTACAACGTGAAAAGCGCCGACGCCAGCAGCTACAGCGCGGTGTGGCTGGAGCAACGTTTTTTCTCCACCTCGGGTTATCTCTCCAATACCGGCACCTGGCGGCAGTATTGGCAGGGGAGTGCAGATAGCGACAGCCGCGCGGGCTATCTGCGTTATGACACCACCTGGAAATACAGCGATGTCGAACGCATGGTGAGTTTTCAGTTGGGGGATGTTATCAGCAACTCACTCAGCTGGAGCAATTCGGTGCGATTAGGCGGCCTGCGTATCAGCCGCAGTTTTGCCGTTCGACCCGATTTAGTGACCTATCCGATGCTGAACTGGTCAGGCACCGCCGCCGTGCCTGGCAGTGTTGATGTGTTTATCAACGGCTACAAAATCAGTAGCAACAGTTTGAATGCCGGGCCCTGGACGCTGACCAGTACCCCTTACATTAACGGTGCGGGGGAAGCGACCGTCGTCACCACTGATGCGCTGGGGCGTCAGGTTGAAACCAGCATTCCGTTTTATGTTTCTAACCAACTGCTGCGCAGTGGATTGAGCGATTTTGACTTTAGCGCAGGCGCATTGCGGCAAAACTATGGCATTCGCAGTGCCGATTACGATGCCGCTGCCGTCAGCGGTTTTTATCGCTATGGCGTCAATGATCATCTGACTCTGGCGCTGCAGGGTGAAGGTCGTGAAGGGCTGGCGCGGATGGGCGCGGGGGCAGATATGGCAGTGGCGCGTTTGGGTACGCTTTCGTTGAGTGCCAGCCAGTCTCAAGCCGGTCAGGATGGGCAGCAATACTCTGCCGGCTATTCGTGGTACGCCCCGCGCTTTAGCCTCAGCCTAAGCCACGTTCAGCGCACTGCGGGTTTCAGCGATTTGTCAGTTTACAACACCAGCGCGAGCCTGAGCCGCCGCGCAGAGCAAGCCACGCTCAGTGTTGCACCTTTTGGTCGCTGGGCGGGCACTTTTGGCCTCGGTTATTTTGATATCACCGCCCATGACAGCACGCGCACTCGCTTAGCCAATTTATCGTGGAGCCGGGGTCTGTGGGGCAATAGCAGCTTGCACGTGGCACTGAATAAAACCCTTGGCGAGCACGGCATGGCGGCACAGATCCAATTACTGATTCCATTTGATCAGGCGGGCTCGGTTTCACTCTCCAGCCAGCGTGATAGCAACGGCGAGCGTGCGCAGACCTTGAGTTACAGCCGTGCAGCTCCGGCGGCAGGAGGCATTGGCTGGAATCTGGCGGCCTCACAAAACAACGACGGCTATCGCCAGGCGGATATCACCTGGAAAAACCGCTACTCGGTGTTGAGCGGCGGCGTGTATGGAACCTCGGACGATCGCACGCAATGGTTTGATGCCAGCGGTGCGTTGGTGTGGATGGATAACGCGCTGTTTGCTACCAGCAAAATTAATGATGCCTTTGTCGTGGTCAGTACTTCTGGCTACAGCGGCGTGCCGGTTCGCTATGAAAACCAACTACTGGGCAATACCGACAGTCGGGGCCATATTCTGGTGCCGTGGGTCAGCGCGTGGTATCCCGCCAAACTGACCATCGATCCGCTTAATTTGCCCGCGGATATCAATACGCCGCAGGTGGAACAACGCGTCTCAGTGCGTGAAGCGAGCGGTGCGCTGGTGAACTTCCCGCTGCGCAAGACCCGGCCACTATTGCTGACGCTGGTGGATGCGCACCATCACCCGTTACCGCCGGGAACACTGGTGACTGAAATGCACAGTGGGCAAACCAGCCAAATGGGATATGGCGGCCAGGCGTGGTTTGACGATGTGCCTGAACACAGTGAAATCAGCGTGTCGTTGCCGACGGGTCAGTGCCAGCATGCGCTGACGCTCAACACCGAACAATATCGTGCAGGGCCACTGGTGTGTGCCATGGCTGAAAATCAGGAGGAACATCAATGAGAAGGATGCTAATGGCGCTGATTGTCTTACTATCTGGCTGGAGTGGATCGCTCTGGGCGGCCTGTACGGCCAGCTCCAGCAGTACGGACTTTGGCAGTGTCAGCTCTTTTACGCTGGCCAGCACCGCGCAGGTGGTTGAAACTGGCACCGGCTTCACCTGTTCGGGAAGCGCACTATCCCTGCTGAGCACCAATACGGTGACGGGCACCCTCAGCAGCTCGGCCAATGCATCCGGCACCTCGCCACAGGCTTACAACAGCAGCACCGGCAGCTATATCCCCTATACGATTTGCGGTGACAGCGCATGCAGCACCACCTACAGCATCGGCAGCAGTAAAACCTGGAGTTCAACTTCGCTGCTGGGCCTGCTGGGATTGTTTAATGCCAGCGATGGCTCACTGCCGCTGTATCTGAAAAGCACCGCAGGCGTCAATGTCCCTGCGGGAACCTACACCGATACCCTCACGCTGAACTGGAGTTACAGCATCTGTTTTGTCGGCGTTCTCGGAATATGTGCCTATACAACCGGCACGGCCACTTCCACCATACAGATCCAGTTTGAGGTGACCAATGACTGTGCCATCGACAGCGCGCCCGATCTGGACTTTGGCAGCGCTTCACTGCCCGCCAGTTTTAGCAGCGTTTCATCAGCGCTGGCCATTCGCTGTACGCTGAATGCAGCGTATAGCGTTAACCTTGCCAGCAGTAACGCCACCAGTGGGGATTGGCGACAAATGAGTAATGGTTCATCGCTGCTGCAGTACCAGTTATATCAATCAGATGGCACAGCATGGACGCCCAGTAATGACCTGAGTGAGACCGGCACCGGCATCGCGCAAAGCATTAACTACTCCGCAAAGGTGAATCCCGACCAAACCAATCAGCCTGCCGGGAGCTACAGTGATACCGTGACAGTTACCGTCACCTATTGAGCGGCGGCTTCTGGCATAATGCGAGCGCGATCCCACTTTATTCAGCGCGCTACGCACAAAATGCACCTAACCGGTGCTGCACGTCGCGCCATTAGCTACACGAGGCAAACCCATGGAGTATGAATTTCTGCGTGATTTGACCGGTAAGGTCAAAGTACGCATGTCGATGGACCACGAAGCGGTAGGTCACTGGTTCAATGAAGAGGCCAGTGAAAATCTGGCCCTGCTGGATGAAGTGGAAGCGGCCGCGCGGGAAGTGAAAGGCACCATCAATCAGTGGCAGCGTATTGGGCATGAGTACACCATCTGGCTGGATGAAGAAGAAGTGATGATCCGAGCCAACCAGCTGGCGCTGGAAGACGATGGCATGGAAGAGGGCATGACGTATTACGATGAAGAGAGCCTGTCATTTTGCGGCGTGGAAGATTTTCTCGCAGTGATCGCGGCGTATCGTCAGTTTCTGGCAGGAAAATAACCGCAAAATGCCGCACGGGCCGTAGCGGCGCAATTTATTGCGCTCCCCACGGCTACAGTGCTGCCTCTAATTCGCGCGGGCCGTCGGCGCAATTTATTGCGCTCCCTACGGCCACAGTACTGCCTCAAACTCGCACGACCCATAGCTACCGTCTTGCACATCAAACGGTGGCAATCGGTGTCGCAGGCGAACCCACCGCACCCGGCAGGCGCAGTGGCGGGGCGGTGAGCAGAAACGCATGGCGCTGATGCTGCGCCAGCCAATCTGCCAGCGGGCTGAGCAACATCAGCTCGCCGAGATACACTCCCAGCCGGAACAGACACAGATCGTGCAGCGGATGCGACGGATAAAAATCATCGTTCATTGGGCGTGCCGGTAAAATCTCTACCGCTGGATTATCGGCAATCAGCGCCACCACGCCGCTCTCGACGATCCAGTTGCGCAGTTGCTCATCACTGCCATCCAATCCGGCAAAGTGGCTGTTCAAAAACGTCATATCCGGCTCGCCCTGCATCGCCAGAATCGCTTCATCCATGCCGGTGCGGAAACAGACCATATCGCCCTGGCGCACTTCGATGCCATCCGCCTGTAAGATCTGCTGCAGATGCTGATAACCAAAAGCAAAACGCTCGTTGCCAAAGTGACGTTTAATATCAATCATAACCGCGCGGCCCTGCATCCCATGCTGCGCCACATTTTCGATGCCGAGTTTCTTCGCGCCCAAATGGCTGCCGTGATTGCAGCCACAGCCGCCGCGATAATCGGTTTCCCCGACGATATCCACATTGGCTTTATAGCCGTTGTAGAACACCATCTCCGGTTCGCCGTTGCCGTTCACATCAAACCACTGGCCCATGTGCGCGAGGCTATCCCACTGCGTCGAGTATTGCAGCGCCAGCGTCACGGTATCATCGCAAATCACATCGGTGAGCAGCGGATTATCACGCGATAACGGATAGGTCATATTGGCATGCTCTCCGCGGCGTGTGGCATTGAGCTGTGGCGGTGGACGACGTGGATTCATCGCCGTGCCGCCCGGCAAATCGAGCGGTAAACTCAGGCAAAAAGTCTGCCCGGTTTTCACTTCCGCCACGCCTTCCAATACTTTTTGCGCGGTGAGTAGGTTGAGTCGCCCCAGCTGATCGTCCGGACCAAAATCACCCCAGGTCGCGTGCGCCGGGCGTTGCTTCCAGCGAGCATTCATACTTCTCTCCTTAAGTTTCCTTCCAGCGTGGCAGCGTTATCGGTGCCCATTGGCTGCACGCGCGGCAGCCAGAATGCGTAAATTAAGGCGCCCACCACACCGATTACCCCGGCGATCTCCAGTGGGATCACAAAGGAGTGGGTGTACTGCATGATCACACCGATCAGAACAGGCGAGATGATGCCTGCCAGATTGGCCGCCATGTTTTGAATACCGCCGATGGTAGCGACGTTAGCGCGATTGGGGGCAACATCAGACGGCAGTGCCCACAGCGCGGCAGACGCAAAGGTGGCGGCGAAGTTGGCAAAGCAGAGTGCCGCCAGCGCCAGGCCTACAGTAGGTGAAAATGCTGCCAGTCCAATGGTGGCGCTGCCGAGCATGCCGCCCACCAGCGGGATCTTACGCGCCACGCTCAGCGAATAGCCGCGACGCACCAGCGAATCAGACAGCAACCCGCCGCACCAGCCGCCAACGATTGCTGCCAGTCCCGGCAGCATGCCGAGCAGACCAAACTTCATCAGTGACAAATGGAAGGTTTCCACCAGATAGGTCGGGAACCAGGTGAAGAAGAAATAAGAGACGAAATTGATGCAGAAGAAGCCCGCCATCATCGCTTGCACCGCGCGTTGGCCCAGCAGCTGGCGCACGCTCATCGGGTCGCCGGTTTGCGGATCCTGGTTGGCCTCGATGAACTCGACTTCCTCACGCGTCACGGATTGATGTTCACGCGGATCGCGATACCACAGATACCACGCCAGCGCCCAGACAACGGCCACTACACCGGAGATCACAAAGGTCATACGCCAGCCGACCAGCGCGATCAGGAAAGAGATAATCGGAATCGCCAGCGTGCCGCCGATTTTGCTGCCGTTGTTGAAGGTGGCGGCGGCAAAGCTGCGCTCCTGACGCGGGAACCAGCGCGTTACCGTTGATGAACTGGCGGGATAGCTGGGCGCTTCCACGGCACCTAAAACAAAGCGGAAGCCCACCAGCGCGCCAATCGAGCTGGCCAGACCGCAGGCAGCAGTGGCTAAGCCCCAGCCGAGGCTGCTCGCGGCAAAGGTAATGCGCGGACCGAGTTTATCCACCAGCCAGCCGCCGGGCAGCTGGAACAGCACATAGCTCCAGAAAAACGCCGAGAGTAATAAGCCGCTGTCCGTGGGCGAGAAGTGCAGCTCCTGGCTCATAAACGGCATGGCGACACTCATGGCGGCGCGGTCGATGTAGTTGATGGCGATGCCGACTGACAGCACCGTGAGAATGACGAAACGAAATTTCCCTTTCGCTTTACTTGCCTCAATTGCAGCAGGTGATCCATTGGAATTCAGCGACATGTCGCCTCCAATTGTTTTTTATTTTGAGTAGGGGAAACGCCGCATCAGGACGATGCGGCGGGTTTGGCACTTACGCGCCGCTTACTACGGAATGTGGATGATGCACCTGTTCCTCATCCACGATGGGTTCGACTTTGCCCATCAGGAACAGGTAGTTAAGAATACCGATAACCACTAAAACAGCAGAGAACACCAGCGCCCAGGTAAAGTGGCCGGTGGCACCGACGATGGCGCCAGTAATGATTGGGCCCACTGCACCGCCCATGTTGGATACGGTATTTTGCAGGCCTGCCACAATCGACACGCTGTTCTGCGGTGCCACATCGCCAGGCAGTGCCCACACCTGAGAAGCCGCAACGGTAGTGCCGGATTTGGCGATACACAGCAGCAGCACGGTCATAAATACCGAGTCAGTGAACGGCGCGAAGCCGATGCACAGCGCCATTAGCAGGCCAATGGTCAGGAACAATTTGCGCGTGGCGGTCAGTGACAGCACTTTTTTGTGCACCATGCGATCCGATGCCCAACCCGCCAACACTTCAATCACCATGCCGCAAATCAGCGGCAGCGCAGCCACCATCCCCATTTTGAGGAAATCCATGCCTTTATCTTTCACCAGATAGGTCGGCAGCCAGGTGATGAAGAAGTATGAGGTGTAGTTGATGGTGAAGAAGCCAATACACATCGCCCAGATATTGCGATAGCGCAGCAGTTTGTACCACTTCATCGGACGTACGCTTTTGTCGCCGTGCTTTTGCGCCTGGCCATCACGGATAAAGCGCACTTCATCCTGACTGATCGCTTTGTGATCTTCCGGGTTTTCCGCATAGATAAAGTACCAGGCAATCACCCAGAACACACCGAGTGATCCAATCACCAGGAAGGTGATGCGCCAGTCGAACATGGCGATCATAAACACGATCAGGGGCATGGCCACCGCACCACCAAACTTCGAGGCGCTGTCGAAAAGGCCTGAAACCGTGGCACGTTCGCGGTCCGGGAACCAGCGCGCGGTGATACCGGCATTGCTGGGGTAAGCAGCCGCTTCACCGACACCGAGCGCTAAACGCAGTGCCAGCAGTGATTTAAAGCCGGTTGCCAGGCCCATTGCCATGGTGGCAATCGACCACCATGCCACCGCAATGCCGAGGCCTTTCTTCTGACCGAAGCGATCGGCGAACCAGCCCGCCGGGATTTGCAGCAGCGCGTAAGACCAGAAGAACGCCGCCATGATAAAGCCCATCATCTCTGGATTGATGTCGAGCTCTTTAATCAAATGCGGGGCAGCCGCAGAGAGTACTGTTCGGTCAATATAGTTAATGGCGATTGCCAGCCACATCAGGCCTGCAATCCACCAGCGAACGCGGGTAGAGCGAGAGGTGTTGTTCATAATATTTTTTCACCTTCCCGGTGTCTTTCGCGCTGTAGCGGCGTTGACTGCAATCATCCACCCCATATTCGGGGGTACAGATGACCTTGTTGCTGGCTACAGCACCAATGACTGGGGATTAAAATTTGGATTAAGTAGGGTTTTGAGAAATTTAATCCAGCCCGTTCATAACATTCGTCGGGCGCTCGCCCTGTTTGATGCACTGCACAATTTGCGCCACGCAGCGTTCACCAATCGCGCTGATGGCGCCGTCGGTGTAACCCGCGATATGCGAAGTCGGGATGAAGTTGCTGAGGGTGAACAGCGGATGCTCCACCAGTGGTTCCTGCTCAAATACATCGGCAGCCGCGCCAGCGATAACGTTGTCCAGCAGCGCCTGATACAGATCCTGCTCGTTGACGATGCCACCGCGTGAGGCGTTGATCAGGAACGCACTCTTTTTCATGCGCTTGATACGCGCAGCATCGAAAAGATTCTGGGTTTTATCGGTGAGCGGCTTGTGTAACGTGATGAAATCGCTGCTTTCGGTCAGATAATCGAGGCTGACGAATTCGATGCCATGCTCGGCGGCAAATTTTTCATCCGGATAAAAGTCGAAAGCAATCACGCGCATGTTGAAGCCTTTAGCACGCAGCGCAACCTGTTTACCGATATTCCCGAGGCCGATAATGCCCAGCGTTTTGCCATACACATCGGTAGCAAAGATGCGCGGCCAGTTACCGGCACGGGTTTCAATCGCGGCCTGGGTAATCTGACGTGCGCTATTCAGAATCAACGCGAACGCGAAGTCAGCCACGGCATGTTTGTTGGCATCCGGCACATTGGTGACGTAAATGCCGCGTGCGCGGGTAGCATCCAGATTGATGTTGTCGACGCCCACGCCATGCTTACACACGATCTTCAGCTGAGGCGCTTTTGCCAGCAGTTCTTCATTCACATCGGTAAAGGCAACGATCATCGCCACGGTATCGGCCAGATGCGGTTCCAGTGCGCTGAGCGGGGCATCGGCGGGCAGCGTGATCAGCTCAAAACCCTGCTGTTGCAGCGCATCAATGGGCGCTGCGTCATATTTAGCGAAAGAGGGTGAAGTACAGATAACTTTCATAGCTTTTCCCAATCCTGGTGTTGGAACGGGCAGCAACCGCTGCCCAATCGGCCGTTACTGCAAATATTGATTCACAATCTGGCGGATCTTCTGCTCTTCTTCGGCAGAGAAGCTCACCGCATAGCGGCTGTTACCCACATCCGAACCCAGCAGTGAAACGGCTTTCTTCACGGTGGCCGGTGGAAAACCGACGCTGTAGAGATCGGTGCGCAGGCCGGTGATGTTCTCCTGCGCCTGGCGTGAACCTTCAATGTCGCCCGCGTGGAAACGTGCCCAGATGGCGTTGATCTCTTTCGGTGCCACGTTGGCGAGACCCGAAATACAGGCAGTACAACCTTCAACAAAACCGCGATGAATCAGCGAGTCTGGGCCGGTCAGCACGTTGAAGTTTTCCACGCCTTCCGCAGCCTTCAGGAAACCGCTCAGGCTCTCATAGCTGCCCGCGCTGTCTTTGATGCCGATGATGTTCGGATGCGAAGCCAGCGCACGTACGGTTTCCGGTTGCAGGGTGTTGCCGGTACGCGCTGGGATGTTGTACAGATACAGCGGCACCTCAATCGCATCGGCCACGGCGCGATAGTGGGCAATCAACTCTTCCTGCTTCAGCGGCACGAAATAAGGGGTGATCACCGACACTGCATCCACGCCCAGTCTGGCGACTTGCTTGCCGAGACGGATGGTTTCACGCGTGGAGATCTCACCGATGTGCGCCACAACCGGCGCGGTGCCATTCACTTCATCCACGCAGGTTTCGGTAACGGCTAACTTCTCCTGCTCGTTGAGCACAAAGAACTCACCGTTGGTGCCACCGCAGAAAATACCGTTGCCTGCGCTGAGTTGGCGTTGCACCTGCAGGCGCTGAGCCGCGGGATTAAAAGCACCTTCACTGTCAAAGGTGGTGACGATGGCGGTTAATACGCCCTGAATTTTCTTGCTCATGATTCCCTCATTAATCCTTAGTGATTCAAAGCCGGAAACAGCGTCAGGTAGACGTTTCGCACGTCATCGGCGCTCACTTTCATCGGTACATTCTTCATCAGTCGCTGCACGTCGAGCGCGGCTTCAACCAGATACGGCAGATGATCCGGGCCGATACCCAGTTCTTCCAGGCTGGCAGGCAGTTTGAGACGTTTCACCAGCGCGGCGAAATACTCCACCAGCGCATGCGATTTCGCTTCTTCATCCAGTGAGGCATCGGCGTCCGGCAGCAAATCGTAAGCCTGCGCGAATTTGCTCACGGCGGCGGGGCGCACAAAGCGCATGCACGGTGCCAGCAGAATGGCGTTGGCCACGCCGTGTGGCAGATGATATTTGCCGCCCAGCGGATAGGACATGGCGTGCACCAGATGGGTGCCAGCATGGGCAATCGATGCGCCGCCGTAATAAGAGGCCCACAGCATGTTGAGGCGCGCTTCAAGGTTGCCCGGTTCAGCGATGGTGGTCTCCAGACTGGCAAACAGCTTTTTCATGCCGATCAGCGCATAGTTATCACTCACCGGGTTGGACACGGTGGCGGTAAAGCACTCGATCAGATGACACAGTGCATCGATGCCGGTCGAAGAGGCGATGTGCGGTGGCATGCTGGTGGTCAGCTCAGGCACCAGTGCGACATAATCGGGCAGCATCACCGGGGTGATGATGCCGACTTTGGTCTCTTTCTCTGGGATCGCCAGGATCGCGTTCGGCGTAGCTTCGGAGCCGGTGCCGGCAGTGGTAGGAATCAACAGTGACGTGGTGCGTGTCTGCGGTTTTTCACCGGCCAGCAGAGCATCCAGTGTCGGCGCGCCGTCAACAAGGAGGATCGACAGCAGTTTGGCGACATCCAACACGCTACCGCCGCCAACGCCGATCACCAGATCAACGTCGGTTGACGGTAATGCGGCAACAATGGCGGCGACATCGTGCTGGCTCGGCTCCGGTGGCACGCTATTAACGATGCTCAAACTGCTGATTTGCTGCTTCAGCTGCGCGATCAGCGACTGAACCGCTGGAATGCCTTCGATATTCTTGTCGGTGACCAGAAGCGCTTTTTCTTTACCCTTTAGTAAATAGCTGAGGTCATTTAGCGCCTGGAAGCCACTGATCACGGTGCTGTTGATATTCATTTCATACCCTTATCGAGGTTTTTTCGTACTAAATGATTAACTTTGCTCATTCAGTGCGGGTTCTGTCACTACAGTGCCTAAATTTATAGGACAAATTGATTTCAAATAATTTGATCTTGCTCACATATAATCAATCATGATTGAATATAATCAATCTCAACACGGCGAGCTGCCGGCAGAGGAAAGAGAATGACTTCACAGCCATGGAAAACGCCCGTCTTAGTGATCGCGGATGATTTTACCGGTGCCAATGACGCCGGCAGCGGATTGGCGCGAGCAGGCGCAAAGGTTCATGTGCTGTTTGATAGCAGTACCGCCCACGATGCCAGCAGCGCTGATGTGCTGGTGATCAGCACCGACAGCCGTGCAGTCAGCGCAGCAGAAGCAGCGCATCGTACAACGCTAGCATTACAGCAGCATCAGGCGATTGCCCAGGATGGCTGGCTGTTTAAAAAGATTGATTCCACCCTGCGTGGCAATCCCGGCGCAGAGATAGAAGCCGCGTTGCACGCCAGCGGAAAAACCTTAGCGCTGGTGGTGCCTGCAGTACCGAAACTGGGCCGCACCACGCGTGAAGGCGAAGTCTGGATCAACCAGCAGCGTCTGACAGATACCGAATTTGCCAGCGACCCGAAAACCCCGGTGACCAGCAGCCATGTGCTAACTCGCCTGCATATGCAAAGCGATCTGACAGGTGAAACCCTGGATTTGGCGACGGTGCGCAGTGGCAAGCTGGCACAGGTGCTCGCCAGTAAGCAGGGGTTAGTGGTGCTGGATGCCGAGCAGGATGCTGACATTGCGTTGATCGTGGCGGCGGCGGCGAGTTTACCCGCACGACCACTCCTCGCGGGCGCTTCCGGATTAGGTGATGCCCTGGGCGAATATCTGGCGGCGCGTCCGGCCAGGCCGGTGCTGGCGGTGGTGGGTTCAATGAGCGCCATCGCGCAGCAGCAAATCGCCCGCCTCGCGACTCAGCGTGATATTCGCATTATCGATATTGATATCCGTCAGCTGTTTGCTCAGCCCGCATGGCCGCAGGCCGCTGAGTGGCAGCAAGCGATACAACAGGCGTTACGCGACGGCGCACACTGCGTGGTGCGTACGACACAGCATGCAGAACAACGCCATGAGATCGAACAGCTGTGTCAGCAACATCAGGTGTCACGCCAGGAACTGGGAGAACGCATCTGCCACTTTCTCGCCCAATTGACTCACAACGTTTGCCGCCAGGCCTCGCCTGCCGGGTTGTATCTTTCGGGCGGCGATGTGGCGATTGCTGTGGCACAGGCGCTCGGCGCTAAAGGTTTCCAGATTCAGGGCCTGGTGGCGGGCTGTGTGCCGCACGGGGTTCTGCTAAATAGCGAATTACACCTGCCGGTGATGACCAAAGCGGGTGGCTTTGGTGACGAAAACACCCTGGTAGAAGCCATCCGTTTCATTGAGGAGAAGTCGAGTGAATAAAATTATTGCGGTGACCATGGGCGATCCGGCGGGCATCAGCCCGGAGATTATCATTAAAGCGTTAGCGGAAGGCGACCTGGCGGGTATTCCGGCAGTGGTCGTCGGCTGTGCCAGCACGCTGCGTCGGGTGATGGGATTGAACATTACGCCGCAGGCTGAATTACGCGTTCTGGATAACGTTAAAGACGCGCATTTCGCACCGGGCATCATCAACGTGATCGATGAGCCGCTGGCGAATCCTGAAGCATTAAAACCGGGCGTAGTACAGAAAGAAGCAGGCGATTTGGCCTGGCGCTGCGTGAAGCGTGCCACCGAACTGGCACTGGCCGGTGAAGTGCATGCGATTGCGACGGCACCACTGAACAAAGAAGCACTGCACTCAGCAGGTCATATTTATCCGGGTCACACCGAACTGCTGGCGCAGCTGACTAACACCAAAAATTACGCCATGGTGCTGTACACCGATCACCTGAAGGTGATCCACGTGACGACGCATATCGCGCTGCGTAAGTTCCTCGACACGCTGAATGGCGATCGCATCCAGACGGTGATCGGCATGGCGGATACTTTCCTGCGCCGCGTCGGTTTTGATCATCCGCGCATTGCCGTAGCCGGGGTGAATCCGCATGCGGGCGAAAATGGCCTGTTTGGTGACGAAGAGATCACCACTGTGGCGCCGGCGATCAAAGTGATGAAAGAGAAGGGCATCGATGTTTATGGCCCTTGCCCACCGGATACGGTATTCCTGCAGTGCCAGCAAGGTCAGTACGATATGGTGGTGGCGATGTATCACGATCAAGGTCACATCCCACTGAAATTGTTAGGATTTTATGATGGCGTTAATATCACCGCTGGCCTGCCGTTTATCCGTACTTCTGCGGACCACGGTACGGCGTTTGATATCGCCTGGACAGGTAAAGCGAACTCTGCGAGCATGGCGATCTCCATTAAACTCGCGATGCAGCTAGCATAGGGAAATATGAAGGGACAAAGCCGTCTCGACCAGATTATGGACTATTTGAAAAGTCATAATCTGGTCACTGTAGAACAGCTGGTGAGCGCGATCTCGGCTTCACCGGCGACGATCCGCCGCGATCTGATCAAGCTCGACAAGGAAGGCGTCATTAGCCGCAGTCATGGCGGGGTGACGCTCAATCGCTTTATTCCTGCTCAGCCGACCACGCTGGAAAAGATGCAGCGTAATCTGGCAGAGAAACAGGCCATCGCGCAGTTTGCCGCCAGCTATGTGCAGTCGGGTGACTCAGTGGTGCTGGATGCCGGTACCACCATGCTGGAACTGGCGCGTCAGCTAACACATTTGAAGCTGCGGGTGATCACTGCCGACCTACACATCGCACTATTCCTGTCTGAGTTTAAGCAAATCGAAACCACCATTATTGGTGGGCGCATCGATGACACCAGCCAGTCCTGCATTGGTGAACACGGTCGCCGTCTGCTGCGCAGCATTAATCCGGATATCGCGTTTGTTAGCTGTAACTCGTGGAGTATCGAACGCGGGATTACCACGCCGACAGAAGATAAAGCCGGGTTGAAGATGGACCTGCTGGCGAATGCACGTCGCCGCATCCTGCTGGCTGACAGCAGTAAATACGGCTCCTGGTCGCTGTACTGTGCCGCGCCGATTGATAGTTTGACCGATGTGGTGACGGATGCGCGTTTGGATGAGGTGGTGTGCCGCGAGTTACGTGAGCGCGGTATTGGGCTGGAGCTAACAGCTTGATGTTAGAAGGTCGCCATCAATGGCGACCCTACGGCAGCAGGTATGACTTAGGAAATGTTAGCCCTTTAGAATCAGGCATTTCTCAATGGCAGCCCTACAAGACCACGTCTTTCGTAGGGTGCGCATTCATGCACGCCGGGCATTAACAGCACCCGACTACAACAGCTTTAATCCAGTAGCCGGAATATTGCGGCCGTAATAGATTTCACGCATCTCTTTCCACAGTAGATTGGTGATGCGCTTGTGTTCTTGCGGACTCAGATCTTCTGGCTTGGTATTGAACAGGTAATACTTCAGGTCAAACTCCTTCAGCAACATCTTGGTGTGAAAGATATTTTCTTGATAAACGTTCACATCCACCATGTCGTACATCGCCTTCATATCCTCGGACATAAAGTTTTGAACCGAATTGATCTCATGATCGATAAAGTGCTTCACGCCGTTCACATCGCGGGTAAAACCACGCACGCGATAATCAAGAGTGACGATGTCAGACTCTAACTGGTGAATCAGGTAGTTCAGCGCTTTCAGCGGTGAAATGACGCCACAGGTTGAGACTTCAATATCGGCACGGAAAGTACACAACCCGCCTTCGGGATGACTTTCCGGATAGGTATGCACGCAGATATGGCTCTTATCCAGATGCGCCACCACCGAATTGGGCAGCGGGCCAGGGTGCTCAGATTTGTCGATATCCTGCGGGTTGATCGGCTCTTCGCTGACCAGAATAGTGACGCTGGCACCCTGCGGTTCATAATCCTGACGCGCAATGTTCAGCACGTTGGCACCAATGATCGAACAGGTCTCGGTCAGGATTTCGGTGAGGCGATTGGCGTTGTATTGCTCATCAATATACGCGATATAGCCATCACGTTCGGCTTCGCTGTTGGCGTAGCAAATATCGTAGATACAAAAACTCAGGCTTTTCGTCAGATTATTGAAGCCGTGTAGTTTCAGCTTTTGCAATTTCGTCACTCCTCACACGATAAAGCATTCAGCAGATATTGCGGCAAGGCAAAGCTACCGACATGTATCACGGGGTTGTAATAGCGGCAGCGCAGGCCCGCGTCTTCAAAACGCGACTCCAGGGTCGATGTATCCCACTGACGCAATGACTCATTATCACTGGCCCAGGCAAACGTCATAATGCCGCCGTAATAGGTGGGGATCGCCGCCTGATAAAAGCTGACGTCTGAGAAGTAGTGACTGAGTTTGCGATGGCTGTTGATCGCTTCTTCCTGCTGCAGGAAGCAGACGCCGTTCTGTGCCACGAAGATTCCGCCTGGATTGAGCGCCTGTTTACAGCCAGCATAGAATTCGGAGGTAAACAGACTTTCGCCGGGACCGATGGGATCGGTGCAGTCGGAAATAATGACGTCGAACTTCTCTTGCGTCTGGGTGACGAAATTAACGCCATCATCAATCACCAGATTCAGCCGTGGATCGTCATAGGCACCGGCGCTATGATTGGGCAGATACTCTTTGCAGAAGCTCACTACACCAGCATCGATCTCGACCATGGTGATCTGTTCAATCGTCTGATGACGTGAGACTTCGCGCAACATCGCGCCGTCGCCGCCGCCGATGATCAGCACGCGTTTCGCCTTGCCGTGCGCCAGAAGCGGCACGTGGGTCATCATTTCGTGGTAGATGAACTCATCGCGCTCGGTGGTTTGCACCACGCCGTCCAGCGCCATAACACGACCAAAAGCAGCATTCTCAAAGATCACCAGATCCTGATGTGCCGTTTTGTCGCGATAGAGCAGTTTATCTACCGTGAAATACTGTCCAAATCCGGCATGAAGCGTCTCATACCACATTTCATTCTGGGCCATGATGGGGCTCTCCTCGAATGTCATCGCCATGAAATTAGGGGAAAAAGCATAGCGAATTATGACCGTGGTTGCACGGTCAAATCTTCGGCAGCAGAGCGGGATGGCGGGCTATTTGACGTAAGCGAGCAGGCTCAGTGAGTCACGCGCCAGCGACTTACACTTCTTGTCATTGGTGATGGCGATACCGCTCAAATCTTTGTAGCTCTCTTCGCCGAGCGACTTCATGTTGTAGTTGCTGTAATTACTCAGATCCCAGCGGTTCTGCTGGGCAAAAAACACCAGTGCTTTGCGAATTTGCGCATCAGGCAGGTCCTGATAGCCGCAATCGTTCTTCAGATAAACAAACACTGCGGTCAGATCGGCCAGATCTTCTGCTTCGGATTCGCTCAGGGCAAAACTGGTGGAGGAGAAGCCAAGGAGTCCCGCCAGCAGCAGGATCTTGATGCTTTTCGTCATAATCATTCTCAACAAGGGGCAATGAATTGACGTTAGCACAGTTATTGCAGGGATTCCGCTAAATTTGCCCAAACGGGCGATTCCCGCGCTTTTTATCGGTGCATTCTGTTTCAGGGCTTGACCCTCCTGCAGGGTAAAGGTTTACGCTGTGCCCATATTCACGACAAGGATAAGCATATGCAACGTCGTCATTTTCTAAAATTGACTGCCGCACTCAGCGCGGCAGGTGCGCTGCCACTGTGGAGCCGTTCGCTTATGGCGGCTACGCGTCCGTTATTACCGATCCCCTCTATTTTGCAGCCCGATGCACGCGGACAATACACACTCACCGCGATGAGTGGCACCAGCCAATGGAATGGTCAATCTGTCCCAACCTGGGGCTATAACGGCAGCCTACTCGGCCCGGCGCTGCGGCTACCGCGCGAGAAAGCAGTGACGGTGAATATCCATAATCGGCTGGCGGAAGCGACGACATTGCACTGGCATGGGCTTGAAATTCCCGGCGATGTCGATGGCGGCCCGCAAGCGCTGATTGCGCCTGGCGGCTCACGTCAGGTGACCTTTACGCCCGATCAACCGGCTGCCACCTGTTGGTTCCATCCACATCTGCACGGTAAAACCGGGTATCAGGTGGCGCAGGGGCTGGCGGGATTGGTGCTGCTGGAGGATGAAGATTCCGGCAAATTGCGTCTGCCGATGCAGTGGGGCGAAGATGATGTGCCGCTGATTTTCCAGGATAAGCAGCTGACCAAAGACGGTTCCAAAATCGATTATCAACTCGACATTATGCGCGCGGCGGTGGGCTGGTTTGGTGACATGATGTTAACCAACGGCGTGCAGTATCCGCAGCAGGCGGTGCCACGCGGTTGGCTGCGCCTGCGTCTGTTGAACGGCTGCAATGCCCGTTCGCTGGATATTGCGACCAGCGATAAGCGCCCAATGTACGTGATTGCCAGCGATGGCGGTTTGCTGGCCGAGCCGGTGAAAGTTGATAGCCTGCCGCTGCTGCCGGGCGAGCGTTTCGAAGTGATGATTGATACTTCAGACGGCAAAACCTTCGACATGGTGACGCTGCCGGTGACGCAGATGGGCATGACGCTGGCCCCGTTTGATCAGCCGTTGCCGCTGGTGCAAATTCTGCCGCTGCGCGTGATGGCGAGCGGTTCCATGCCGGATAAGCTGGTGGATCTGCCGCCCGTGCCATTGAGCGAAGGCGTGCAAAGCCGCTGGCTGCAACTGATGATGGATCCGCAGTTGGATCAACAAGGCATGCAGGCGCTGATGGATCGTTACGGTCATAAAGCCATGGCCGGGATGAAAATGGATCACGGCAGCATGGACTCGAAGGGCGGGACGATGCAGATGGATCATGGCAGCATGGATTCGAAGGGTGGGGCCATGAAGATGGATCATGGCAGCATGGATATGAGCGGCGGTGCGATGAAGATGGACCACGGTAATATGCCGATGGACCACGGAAAAACGGCGGCTTACGATTTTCACAACGGCAATAAAATCAACGGTCAGGCGTTTAACATGACCAAACCGATGTTTAATGCCGAACTTGGCAAGCTGGAAAAATGGACCATTTCCGGTGAGGGCGATGCGATGCTGCATCCGTTCCACATTCATGGCACCCAGTTCCGCATCCTGTCAGAAAACGGTAAACCGCCAGCACCGCATCGTGCAGGCTGGAAAGACATGGTCAGCGTGAACGGCTGGCGCAGTGAAGTGCTGGTACGGTTTAACTACGTTGCCAATGCCGACAACGCGTACATGGCGCACTGCCATCTGCTGGAGCATGAAGATACCGGCATGATGCTGGGCTTCACCGTCGGCTAAGTGATTGCCACACCGCAGCGAAGCCAAAACGTCTTCGCTGCGGGTTGTTAGCAATACCAGGACATAAGCGGGGCATTTTACTGCTCAGCAGCAGTTTCAGGGCGCCAATGGCCTGATTCCCTGTTACAGAGGCAGGGCACAAGTGGCCTGGTTTACGGCAAGACACGAGCGTGGACATCGGACAGCCTTATCCTATTTTCTGATGCGTGGTCAACGCCGCTACATCCTCTCTGAGCGTGCCAGGCAAGTGATTATGCCTGAGCCGCATCCAGTGCCAGCCGGATATCCTCAATCAAATCATCAGCATGCTCAATACCAATCGACAAACGCACCGTGGCATCGGTGATGCCGATACGCTGGCGCACTTCCTGCGGCACGCCGGAATGAGTGGTGCTGCCCGGATGGCTGGCGAGTGATTCGGTGCCGCCGAGACTCACCGCAAGTTTGAACAGTCCCAGTGCGTTAAGAAAGCGAAACGCTGCCGGTTGGCCACCTTTGATATCAAAGGAGAAGGTGGAACCTGCGCCGCTGCATTGTCGTTGGTAGGTTTCTCCCGCTGAGCTGTTCGCATCGAGATAGGGCAGCCAGTGCAGTTTTTCCACCTGCGGGCTATCGCGCAAAAATGCGGCGACTTTTTCCGCATTGCTGGCGGCTTTCTCCATCCTCAACGACAGCGTTTCCAGCGATCGGCCAATCATCCAGCTGGAGTGCGGATCAAGCTGGGTGCCAATGGCACTGCGCAGCGATCGCACTTTGCTCACCAGCGCTTTGCTGCCCAGCACCGCACCGGCAATCAAATCCGAATGGCCGCCGACATATTTGGTGAGCGAGTAAAGCGATAAGTCTGCACCGTGCTGCAAAGGACGTTGAAACAGCGGGCCGAGCAGGGTGTTATCGCAGGCGAGAATCGGACGTGAACCCTGCTGCTGGGTGATCACATCTGCTACCTGCTTCATCAGTTGAATATCCACCAGGCTGTTAGTTGGATTGGCCGGCGTCTCAATCAGAATCAGCGCCACACGCCCGCGCTGCCACGCCAGCTTAGCCGCTTCATACACTTTGTCCTCGTCGGTGCCATCACTGAAGCCCACGGCTTTAATCTCTAAATCGTGCAGCGTTTTGCTCAACAGCGTTTCAGTGCCGCCGTACAGCGGCTGCGAGTGCAGAATCACCTCTCCGGGGCGTGCGAACGCCAGCAGCGTGGTGGCAATTGCCGACATTCCGGAGGAGAACAGCGCGGCGCTTTCCGCTTGTTCATAAATGGCCAGCCGATCCTCCACAATCTCGCTATTAGGATGGTTAAAACGCGAATAAACCAACCCGCCGCTTTTCCCTTCCGGCGGCTGTTTGCGTCCGGCGACGAAATCAAAAAAATCCTGTCCCTCTTCGGCGCTGTTGAACACGAAGGTCGAGGTAAGGAACACGGGAGGCTTCACTGCGCCCTCCGATAGCCGCGGATCGTAACCATAATTAAGCATCTGCGTTTCCGGATGCAGATCGTGGGTGCCAATCTGTGTTTTTTTACTGGATGAAGCGGCCATAAGATCTCCAGAGATCACCGGTGAGAGTGCGGGTGGGTTTTCTGTAGTTAAGGACAGCGCAATAAATTTTGCCACGGTATCGTTTGCGTTCTGTGCGCGGCGTTAGAGGTTGGTTCGACTATGATAGACTTCGTGGCTTTCTGAAAACCTTAACCAGGCGAATGCAATGAAACACACCGTCGACGTGATGATCTCTGAGCAGGAGATCGCAACCCGTATTGCCGAACTGGGCAAGCAGATTAGCGAACACTACCGCAGCAGCGGCAGCGAAATGGTGTTGGTGGGGCTGCTGCGTGGCTCCTTTATGTTTATGGCCGATCTCTGCCGTGCCATCGATGTCCCGCATGAAGTCGACTTTATGACCGCCTCCAGCTATGGCAGCGGCATGTCATCGACCCGCGATGTGAAGATCCTGAAAGATCTGGATGAAGATATTCGCGGCAAAGACGTGCTGATCGTGGAAGACATCATTGATTCCGGCAACACGCTGAGCAAAGTGCGCGAGATCTTGCGCCTGCGCGAGCCGAAATCACTGGCCATCTGCACCTTGCTGGATAAGCCTGAGCGTCGCGAAGTGGAAGTGACCGTGGAATATGTTGGCTTCACCATCCCTGACGAGTTCGTGGTCGGCTTTGGTATCGACTACGCGCAACGCTATCGTCATCTGCCGTATATCGGCAAAGTTATCCCGACCGGTGAATAACCGCACAATCTTCCAAGGCTAATCCCGCCAGCCTGCGATAAGATGCGCAGCCCGCGAGTCAATGACTTACGGGCTGCGCTCGCGTTCCCCTGCCGCATGCAGAGTGGTAAAGTGTCGCGGGTTATCGCTCAGCGCTTCATCTTTGATTTTTCACTCGTTATCTCTGAATAACCCCGCATGCTCGGCGTGAGCGCACTATCATTTCATAGGGCTTTGATGTCACTACAACAGGGTATGGATTCGCAATGACTTATGCACTGGAAATTTCCGGGCTCACCAAAACCTATCCCGGCGGCGTTCAGGCGCTGAAGAAGCTTGATCTCAATGTGGAGGCAGGCGATTTTTACGCACTGCTCGGGCCGAATGGCGCGGGCAAATCGACCACCATCGGCATTATCAGTTCGTTGGTGAATAAAACCGGCGGCAGTGTGCGCGTGTTCGGCTATGACCTGTCAAAGGATGTGGTCAATGCGAAACGCCAGCTGGGACTGGTACCGCAGGAATTCAACTTTAACCCGTTTGAAACCGTGATGCAGATTGTGGTCAATCAGGCCGGTTATTACGGTGTGGAGCGCGCGGAAGCCAACAAACGCGCCGAGAAATATCTCAACCAGCTCGATCTTTGGGGTAAACGCAACGAGCGTGCACGCATGCTGTCGGGCGGGATGAAACGCCGTCTGATGATCGCCCGTGCGCTGATGCATGAGCCGAAATTGCTGATTCTGGATGAACCCACCGCAGGTGTGGATATCGAACTGCGTCGTTCAATGTGGACCTTCCTGAAAGATCTCAACATCAAAGGCACTACCATTATTCTCACCACGCACTATCTGGAAGAGGCAGAAATGCTGTGCCGCAATATCGGCATCATCCAGAGCGGTGAGTTGGTGGAAAACACCTCGATGAAAGGCCTGCTGTCGAAGCTGCAATCGGAGACCTTCATCCTCGATTTGGCGCCGCGCAGCCCGCTGCCACAGCTGGAAGGCTTCCAGTATCGTCTGGTGGATACTTCAACGCTGGAAGTGGAAGTGATGCGTGAGCAGGGTCTGAACAGCGTGTTCAGCCAGCTGAGTGCGCAGGGTGTGCAGGTGCTGAGTATGCGTAACAAAGCGAACCGCCTTGAAGAGCTGTTCGTCAGCCTGACCCAGGGTAAAGGAGTGAAAGCATGACACATTTATACTGGGTGGCGCTCAAGAGTATCTGGGCCAAGGAGATCAACCGTTTTGCCCGCATCTGGATTCAGACGCTGGTGCCACCGGTGATCACCATGACGCTCTATTTCATCATCTTCGGCAACCTGATTGGTTCCCGCATCGGCGATATGCACGGCTTTAGCTATATGCAGTTCATCGTGCCAGGTCTGATCATGATGGCGGTGATCACCAACGCTTACGCCAACGTGGCCTCTTCGTTTTTCAGCGCCAAATTCCAGCGCAACATTGAAGAGCTGCTGGTGGCGCCGGTGCCCACGCACATTATCATCGCCGGTTATGTTGGCGGCGGTGTGGCGCGTGGCGTGTGCGTCGGTATTCTGGTGACGGCGATTTCACTGTTCTTTGTGCCGTTCCACGTGCATTCCTGGTCGATGGTGGCCCTGACACTGTTACTGACTGCGATTCTGTTCTCGCTGGCTGGCCTGCTGAATGCGGTGTTTGCGCGTACCTTTGACGATATCAGCTTGATCCCAACCTTCGTGCTAACACCGTTAACCTATCTGGGCGGCGTGTTCTATTCGCTGACGCTGTTACCGCCGTTCTGGCAGGCGGTGTCGAAGCTGAACCCGGTGGTGTATATGATCAGCGGATTCCGCTATGGTTTCCTCGGTATCAATGATGTGCCGCTTGTGTTCACTTTGTCAGTGCTGATTGCCTTTATCGTGGTGTTTTATGTGCTGGTGTATGCGCTGATTCAGCGTGGTCGCGGATTACGTACCTGATATAACCTCTTAAAAATGCAGCTTCGGCTGCATTTTTATTTCTGCCTCTCTTGCCTCTCTATTCTCAGATAATTCCCCGACTCATTAAGACCAGTTAAATATCAAAAATGAAATTGTCAGTAACTGTCAGTTATGAATTATTCCATTTTGCGATAATTTGAAATTATTCTGATAATTTCACTGTAATGCTGCTGTAAGTGATTGATTTATATTCCGCTAAGAATTCGTAAGTTTTTGTGCGGTTTTTTGATCTTGTTATTAAGTGTCAGTCATTGGAATATTCATTCGCTAATAGATTACGTCTTCATCATAAAGCGGGTTTAACTGCCTTCGCTATGCCATGCGTATTGCGGGGTAGGACACTTATTTTCTTACACAGGGCAATTAACATGAATCGTTTAACGTGGGTGGATAATCTGCGAGGTATTGGTGTACTTGTCGTTATTCTGCTGCACTGCGTTATTGCGGTGAATGGTAACGTCGGACACTTCGCCCCGCTGGTATTAACGCTGGATCCGTTGTTGATACCGGTCTTTCTTGGTCTGGTGTTCTTTGTTTCGGGATTGTTTGTCGATGCCGGATTACGCAAAGGATTGGGGCCGTTTATTCATAATAAAATTCAAACCATCTTATATCCTTTTGCTGTTTGGGTACTGGTATACGGCGGATTGAAAATATTATTCAGCTCGATGGCGAATAATCCGCAATCACCACTGCATGTTATTGCCATGCATCTGAGCGGCGGCGGTGATATAACCTGGTTCTTGCATTCACTGTTCTTTTTCTTCCTGGCTATCGTTGTGGTTCGGCAATTACCGTTTTGGCTGGTGATTCCAGGTTGTTTATTGCTCAGTTATGTCTTACCTGAGCTGAGCGCTGATGGCATGTTTGCCAGCTTCGATAATGCGCATATTAATAAATCGATTAATCTGTTTATTTTCTTCTACGTCGGCGATCAGTTAGCACGCAGGCAATATGATATTCCGAAGCTGGCAGAGAATCCGCTGCTGGTGCTGCTCTCACTGGCGAGCGTTATTCTGTTCCTGTGCCTTAATTTGCTGACTGCACAACCGCCGTCACATGTGCTGCTGGCTGCGCTGGCGCTGCTGTCTATCCCGCTGTTTGTCTGGATATCACTGAGGGTGAACTCACGACTGGTGCACTACGTTGGGGTGAATTCCATCGTCTTCTACCTATCGCATTATCTGGTGATTCAATTCTTCAGCAAGATTGTGAAGCTGCAGACGCCGTCGCCATGGATACATGATCTGCTGTTTGTGCTGGCTTTCGCTGCGGCAATGATCCTGCCGTGGACGCTGTGCTTATTACGCCAGCGTGGCTGGTTCAATTTCCTGTTTACCCTGAAGACGCAGCCGCGTGTGAAGGCGGCAAAACCGGTATAAATGAAGGGCGGAACCTCTGAACAGAGGTTCCGTTTTAATCAAGCAACCTGAACCGGCAACGCTTTGGCGATGCGTTTCATCTCGTTGTCGCCTTCGAAATAGGCGACTTTCGGCTGCCAGCTGCGGGCGACTTCATCTTCCACCTGCACATAAGAGCAGATTATCATGATGTCACCTTCACAGGCACAACGGGCCGCGGCACCGTTGACGGAGATGATCTTCGAGCCACGCTCAGCGGCAATCGCGTAGGTGGAGAAACGCTGACCGTTGGTGACGTTGTAGATGTCGATGGCTTCATATTGCAGAATGCCGGATGCATCGAGAAAATCCTGATCGATGGCGCAGGAACCTTCGTAGTGCAAATCTGCCTGAGTGACTTTCACGCGGTGCAGTTTGCCCTGAAGTACGGTACGAATCATGACGTATAACCTTATTAAGCTGCGATTAAACGACGGAGATTACTCCGTCAGATCCACTTGCTGATTATCGATCAGGCGCGCATTGCCCAACCAGGCGGCCATCAGAATCACGGCGCGCTGGCTATCCACCGTCAGCGACTGCAGATTGTCGGCATCGCAAATGGCGAGGCCATCAGGCCGGAAGCCTTTCTCACGCAGTGCGGCCTCAGCCGTTTCGATAATCTCTTCGACATGGCGTTCGCCTTTGTTCAGACGCTCGGCCATGTTGTTCATCACCTGGCTCAGACCAGCAGCGATCGCACGCTCTTCGCTGGTGAGATAGCCGTTACGTGAGCTTAACGCCAAACCATCTTTCGCGCGTACGGTTGGTACGCCGACAATCTCGATATCGAAGCCCATATCAGCCACCATCTTGCGGATAATGGCTAACTGCTGGAAATCCTTCTCGCCAAAGCAGGCAATATCGGGCTGCACCAGATTAAACAGTTTGCTCACGATAGTGGAAACGCCACGGAAGTGACCAGGACGACTGGCACCTTCCAGTAGTGACGATAACCCTGGGACTTCAACGAAGGTTTGGCTATCCAGCCCTTTCGGATAAACATCCGCCGGCGCAGGGGCAAACACCAAATCGACGCTATGGCGATTGAGTTTCTCGCAATCGTCCTGCAAGGTGCGAGGATAGCGCGCGAGGTCATCGGCGCGTTCAAACTGCATCGGGTTGACGAAAATCGATACCACCACAATATCGGCCCGCTCGCGCGCTTCGTCCACCAATGTCAGGTGGCCGTCATGCAAGTTGCCCATAGTAGGGACCAGCGCGATACGTTTGCCTTCCTGCCGCCAGCGACGAATTTCACGGCGCAACATCGGCAGCGATTCAATAATCAGCACTGCAAATCTCCTGATTTACTGGAAACTGTGTTCGGCGGCAGGATAGATGCCCGCCTCAACGTCGGCAATATACTGGCGAATTGCCGCGCGAATGTCGCCGGTTTCCGCGAGGAAATTTTTGGCAAATTTGGGAATGTGACCGCCGGTAATGCCAAAGGCATCGTGCATCACCAGAATCTGTCCGTCGGTGACGTTACCCGCACCAATGCCAATCACAGGAATACTCAACGCTTTGGTGATGCGCTCTGCCAGTGCCACTGGCACGCACTCCAGCACCATCAATTGCGCCCCGGCAGCTTCCAGTGCCAGCGCATCGGCCAGCAAACGCTCTGCACCCGCTTCATCGCGGCCCTGCACCTTGTAACCACCAAAGATGTTCACCGATTGCGGCGTCAGACCGAGATGACCACATACCGGCACGGCGCGCTCGGTGAGCATACGCACGGTGTCTGCCAGCCATTCGCCACCTTCCAGTTTCACCATGTTGGCACCGGCGCGCATCAGTTGAGCGGCGTTATCGAAGGTTTGCTGCGGTGTGGCATAACTCATAAACGGCAGATCGGCCATCACCAGCGCATTCGGCGCGCCACGGCGCACGGCAGCAGTGTGATAAGCGATATCCGCCACGGTGACAGGTAATGTGGATTCATGACCTTGCACGGTCATACCAAGGGAGTCGCCAATCAGCATCACCTGAATGCCTTCATCAGCAAACAGGCGGGCAAAGCTAAAGTCGTAGGCCGTCAGGGTGGCAAATTTGCGGCCACTGGCTTTGAGCTGGCGTAGATGGGAGAGGGTTGTAGGTTTCATCGCACACTCCAGAGTTTTCTGATGCGCGCAGTGTACTGGATTGATTGAAAAGGCGATACGACCGTAGTGCGATTATTGCAGCCTACTCAGACCACAAACGGATGATGCTGCAATCGAGCGTGGCGAGGATGCCGGTCAGCGGCTGACCATTGGGCAGACGCAGGCCTGGCGCGATCTCTAACAGCGGCACCAGCATAAATGCGCGGTTGTGCATATCGTAATGCGGCACGGTGAGACGCGGGGTATGAATGGTCTGCTGACCAAACAACATGATATCGATATCAAGGGTACGTGGTCCCCAGCGCTCGGCTTTGCGCACACGTCCATGCTCCAATTCGATACGTTGTGTATGATCGAGCAGGGCTTCAGCTTCCAGTGTGGTATCTAGCGCGACCACCGCATTCAGGTAATCAGGCTGGTCTGCCGGGCCGTAGGGTGGCGTGCGATACAGCGAAGAGGTGGCCACGCGCGAGGTATGCGGTATCGCATCAATCGCGGCCAGCGCTGCATCAACCTGATGCAGCGGATCGGCCAGATTACTGCCTAGTGCGAGGTAGACGCGAATCATGATGCGCTGTTGGTATCGCGGCGCGGGCCGGTTGGACGGCGGCGCGGACGACGCGGTTTACGACGCGGTACTACAGGATCGTCGCCCAGCGTGTTCATCATGGTTTTCTGCTCGACCGGAGCCGCAGCCTGGAACTCGCCCCACCAATGGGTCAGGCTTAGCAGTTCGCGGTTGTTTTCCACATCGGCACGCAGCGCCAGCAGATCATAAGCGGCACGGAATTTAGGATGCTCCATCAGCTTCCATGCGCGTTTGCCATGACGTCGCGACATGCGCAACTGCAGCTGCCAGATATCGCGAATCAGGGTGGTAATACGCTTAGGAATTGCCAGCGCACGACAGGCTTCATCGAGCGTTTCATTCATCGACAGCGCAAAGGCGTCGTAGTAGGTCAGTCCGCTTTCCTGCGCAATGCGTTGAGCGGATTCCAGCTGCGGATACCAGAACATCGCGGCGAACAGGAAGGCCGGATTGACGCGCATATCGTTCAGAATGCGGTTGTCGGTGTTCTTCAGTACCTGAGCCAGCATTTTCTCCATCAGGCTGTCGCTTTCGGCAGTGAAGCCACGCGTCAGGGTAGGGAACAGCGGCTGGAACAGATGGTACTCGCGCATCATCTGATAGGTACGGAATCCGTAACCGGCTTGCAGCAGTTTGAGGGATTCTTCGAACAGACGCGCAGGCGGAATATCATTCAACAGCGTCGCCAGACGTGGAATCGGCTCGGCAGTTTCCGCGGCAATGCGCATCTCCAGCTTGGCGGCAAAACGCACCACGCGCAGCATACGCACCGGATCTTCACGGTAACGTGTTTCCGGATCGCCAATCAGGCGAATCACGCCGTCATCCAGATCCTGCAAACCGCCGACGTAATCACGCACGGAGAAATCCGCCACGCTGTAATACAGGCTGTTGATGGTGAGATCGCGGCGCTGGGCATCATCTTCGATGCTGCCAAAAATGTTATCACGCAGCAGCATGCCGTTCTGGCCGCGCTGAGAATTGTTGCGATCGTCTTCAGCTTCTTCCTGGTGGTGACCACGGAAAGTCGCGACTTCGATCACTTCAGGACCGAACATCACGTGTGCCAGACGGAAACGACGCCCCACGAGGCGGCAGTTGCGGAATAATTTACGCATCTGCTCAGGCGTGGCGTTGGTGGTGATATCAAAGTCTTTTGGCTTCTTACCCAGCAACAAATCGCGCACGCCGCCGCCTACCAGGTAAGCTTCGAAACCGGCTTTGTTCAGGCGATACAGCACTTTAAGGGCGTTTTCGCTGATATCTTTGCGTGAGATGTTATGGCTTTCACGGGGAATGACGGTCATCCGACTTTCAGTTTCCACCTCTTCAGGCGCCTCCTCGTCACGCTTGAGGACTCTCCGGCAAAAATTTGCGACTCGGGTAAAAATGGGACACCTCGACAGTGATAAAAAGGGTGTTAATAAATCAGCGGCTAATCATAGCCTGTTGCGAACCATTTAGGAATGGCGATGTCGCCTCATCCGTGATTCGCGCGTTCTGTTGTGGGATCAGTTGGATACTCCACTGGGCCACTGCGTTCTCAAGCAGCTGCTGCGTGGTGGCATCTTGCCAACTTTCCAGCACCGGTTGCCCCAACAAACGCAACGCGCGCACCAGCGATGGACGCGCATCTCCCGCAGTTAAAGCGGGCGCATGATTCTGTTTAGAGAGCTTATTGCCATCGTCATTGATGGCCAGCGGCAAGTGCAGATAAGCCGGCACCGGCCAGCCGAACTGGTGGTAGAGCGCGATTTGACGCACCGTGGGCTCGATCAAATCTGCCCCGCGTACGATTTCCGTCACGCCCTGAAAATGGTCATCCACCACCACCGCCAGGTTATAGGCAAACAACCCATCCCGACGATGGATAATAAAATCCTCTTCCGCCAGCGATCGCTCGGCCGCTAAGTGACCACGCAGGCGATCGTCAAAGCCATAAACCGGCGTATGCTGACGTAAACGCAACGCGGCATTCTCTGCGGGGAGATGCAATTCCCGACAGTGGCCATCATAGAACCCCCCGAGCTGCTGAATACGGCTGCGTGTACAGGTGCAAAAATAGCTTTGACGATGCTGTTGCAGCCAGCTCAGTGCTTCCCGGTAGGCTTCATGACGCTGCGACTGCCATAACACCTCACCATCCCAATGCAGGCCGTAATGTTCCAGCTGTTTTAGGATGCGTGTGGCTGCACCAGCCACTTCCCGCGGCGGATCGATATCTTCAATGCGCACCAGCCAGCGGCCTTGTTGCGCACGCGCGTTGAGATAGCTGCCCAATGCGGCAATTAGCGAACCAAAATGCAGATCACCAGAAGGAGAGGGAGCGAAGCGCCCAACGCAGGAAGAGAGTATTGCGGTCATAATGAGGTGCACCGCACGTCGGGAAAACAGTGGTTTTCCCGGCAGTGCGGTGACAGTCTGCTCACGGCCATTAGCCTGCCATCTGCTTCTCGCGGATTTCAGCCAGCGTTTTGCAGTCGATGCAGAGATCGGCAGTCGGACGCGCTTCAAGGCGGCGAATACCAATTTCTACACCACAGGAATCACAGTAGCCGAAATCGTCGTCATCCACTTTCTTCAGCGTTTTTTCGATCTTCTTGATCAATTTACGCTCACGATCGCGGTTACGTAATTCCAGACTGAACTCTTCTTCCTGCGCGGCACGGTCTACCGGATCCGGGAAGTTAGCAGCTTCGTCCTGCATATGCGACACAGTGCGGTCTACTTCATCCCGAAGTTGGTTGCGCCAGGCTTCCAGAATCTTGCGGAAATGGCTCAGTTGGGCGTCGTTCATATACTCTTCGCCCGGTTTCACCTGATACGGCTCCACACCAGCGATGGCGAGGATACTCAGGGACGATGTTTTACGGTTTTGCCCTTCTTGCATGTTGTTTCTCCTGGATAACACGCCCTTCCCGTCATACTTCAGGTTGCATGTGCATTGGCTAAATTGACCACCGACTGCCTGCAACGCGAATTATTAAGGGGTATATCGATTCCCATCAGGGAAAAAACAGGCCGCTATAAATAGCAGAAGCAGTCAAGGTTGGCAATTATTCATATTCGCACCTTGACAAGCCTGTGAGGAACAGCGTATTTAGCGCACCGCCCAGAACATTCCTATCACAGCAAATTGCTATAAATATTACAACTCTGCGTTAATCGTCACCGCGACCGGCTGAGTGAGTAACATTTGAGCAGGTGATATCTGAGCCTGATACGCCAACACCTCCACTCCACAGCGTTGAGCCTGTCCCAGTAGTTCTGCGTAGTGTGCGTCGATATGGCGCGCCGGGGAGACGTCCTCAATCCCCGTATGCAGAACGGCGAACAACAAAACGGCTCGATGACCCTCTGCCGCGATAGCACTCAGTTCGCGCAGATGTTTCTGTCCTCGAGCCGTCACCGCATCCGGAAAAAAGCCTTTACCCTGCTGTAAAAGGGTGACGGACTTGACTTCAATATAGCAGTTTGATCTGCCCTCCGCTTGCAGCAGGAAGTCAATTCGGCTTTTTTCCGTGCCGTATTTCACTTCGGGTTGGCAGTGGCTGTAAGCGGACAATTCTGGAATCGCGTCAAGGGTTAAGGCTTCGCGCACCAGTTGATTGGCTCTGAGCGTATTCACGCAGATCCAGTGGCCTTGTTGCGTCTCGGTCAATTCCCAGCTATGCGGATACTTGCGCGTGGTGCTCTCTGAGGTGGAATACCAAATAGTATCGCCCGGCGTGGCGCAGCCGGTCATCGCGCCGGTATTGGCGCAGTGAATCGTCAGCGTCTTGCCTTCCGGTGTCACGACATCGGCAAGAAAGCGCTTATAGCGGGCGATAAGACGAGCAGGTTTCAGCGGCGGATCAAACTGCATTCAGGCTCCAGATGAAGATAGCAACGGCCAGCGCGCCAGCCGCCGATAACGGGTGCGTCCCTGGCTAAAGGTCGATGAGAACAGCGCAAAATCACTGACATCGTAGCGCCAGTGAAAGCCGCGCGGTGGTAAGGCAACTTTTTGCGTGGCGTGGCGTAACAGGGTGATATGCGGATGAAAAGGCTGGGCGCTCTGCGCGCAGCCGTGCCGTGCCGCCTGAGCACGCAGCAAGCTCGCTAACTGCAATAAGCCGCGAGGCGCACGCTGGCAGCCCAGCCACACGACACCGGGGCGCGGCCAGTGTCCGGCGTCATCCAGATCCAGGGTAAAACCGGGCTGAATAATCCGTGAAGCGAGTTGCTGTAACTGCTGCGAGGTCTCAGCACTTACATCCCCCAAAAACGCCAGCGTCAGATGCAGATTGGCGGCGGTCACCGGTTTTCCTGCCTCTTCCGCGAAGTGATCTGCGCGCCACTGTACCAGTTGTTGCTGGAGCGGAGCGGGCAGTTCGAGGGCAAAAAACAGACGTTGTATCGACATGGTGACATGGCCGTTGAGTGCTACAATGCGCGCCATGTTAGCACAGGCAGAGTGGGAGTTAAGTGTGAGTGAATTACCGGTAAGTGAGGTGCTGCCTGCATTGCTCGAAGCATTGTCTCAGTCATCACAAGTCTTGCTGGCGGCCCCCACCGGCGCGGGGAAATCGACCTGGTTGCCACTGCAATTGTTACAGCAGGCGGCGCTGCCGGGGCGCATCATTATGCTTGAGCCGCGTCGTCTGGCGGCACGTAATGTGGCGCAGCGCCTGGCGGAACAGTTGGGTGAACAGCCCGGAGCCACCGTGGGGTATCGCATGCGCGGTGAAAACTGCTGCGGCCCCAATACGCGACTGGAAGTGGTGACTGAAGGCATTCTGACGCGCATGTTGCAACGCGATCCGATGCTTGAAGGTGTGTCGCTGGTGATCCTTGATGAGTTCCATGAGCGCAGCCTGCAGGCCGATTTAGCATTGGCGTTGCTGCTGGATGTACAACAGGGGCTGCGCGAAGACCTAAAAATTCTGCTGATGTCCGCCACGCTGGATAACGATCGGCTGCGTCAACTGCTGCCTGATGCCCCTTTTATTGTCTCTGAAGGACGTAGCTTTCCGGTGACACGCCGTTACGCCTCGCTCAATCCGCAACAGCGTTTTGACGAAGCGGTGGCACGAGAAGTGGCGCAGTTGCTGCGTGAGGAATCGGGCTCGCTGCTGCTGTTCCTGCCGGGTGTTGCGGAGATTGAGCGTGTGAAGCGCGAGCTGGAATCCCGCGTCGGTGAAGATGTCGATCTCTCTCCTTTATATGGTGCGCTGTCATTGGATGCGCAGCGTCGCGCGATTCTTCCTGCGCCCGCCGGTCGCCGCAAAGTGGTGCTCGCCACTAACATTGCCGAGACCAGCTTGACCATTGAAGGCATCCGCTTAGTGGTGGATAGCGCGCTGGAGCGTTCGGCACAGTTTGATGTGCGAAGTGGCGTGACACGGCTGCAAACGCAGCGCATCAGTCAGGCTTCCATGACCCAGCGTGCGGGCCGAGCCGGGCGTCTTGAGCCCGGCATCTGTCTGCATTTGCTGCCGCAGGAGCAGGCGATGCGCGCGGCGGCACAGAGTGAGCCAGAAATCCTCAATAGCGATCTCTCCTCGCTACAAATCGATTTATTGCAGTGGGGTTGCCAGGATGCATCGCAGCTTAGCTGGCTGGATGCGCCACCCGCGCGCAGCTTACGCGCGGCAAATGATTTACTGACCCGTTTGGGGGCGCTGGAGGGCGATAAGTTAAATGCGCGTGGGCGGAAAATGGCGGCGCTGGGGAGCGATCCTCGCCTCACCGCTATCTTGTGCGCGGCACAGGACAAGGATGCGATCGCCAGTGCCGCCTTGCTGGTAGCGATTTTGGAAGATCCCCCACGCAACGGCAGCGCAGATTTGCGTGATGCACTCAACCGGCCACAGTCGCACTGGCAAAGACGCGCGCGTCAGTGGCAGCAACGCATGAATGCCAGCGGTGGCCGCGTCGATCCCGATCTCTTCCCCGCATTACTGGTGGCGGGATTTGCCGATCGTCTGGCGCAGCGGCGTGGCGACAGCGCACGCTATCAGCTGGCTAACGGCATTGGCGCCATGCTGGATGAACAGGATGGCCTGAGCCGGTATGAGTGGTTGATCGCGCCGACCTTGTTACAGGGTGCCAGTGCTGCCGAAGCCCGCATGCTGCTGGCGCTGCCGGTGGAAATCGGCGAGTTACGCCAGCAATGTCCTGAACTGGTCTCGCAGCGCATTGATGTGGAATGGGATGAAGAGAAGGGGACTTTGCGTGCCTGGAAACGTGAGCTCGTGGGTGCGCTGGTCCTAAAAGCGCAGCCGCAGGCGCGACCGGAACCCGAGATTTTACACCCGGCGATGTTGCGCTGGATCCGCGAAAAAGGGCTCTCGGTACTCGGCTGGACCCCTGAGGCCGAACAGCTGCGTTTACGTTTGCACTGTGCCGCAGCCTGGCTGCCGGAAGAGGCATGGCCGGCGCTGGACGATGAGAGTCTGCTCGATTCATTAGAGCGCTGGCTGTTACCCGAGATGGGATCTGTGCGCGATCTCCGCAGCCTGCAGGGCGTCAATCTTGTCAGTGCATTATTACATTTGCTGACATGGTCACAACGTCAGCGGCTGGATACTGTGCTGCCAACTCATTACACTGTGCCGACCGGAAGTCGCCTGCCTATTCGATACGATGCTGAAAAGCCTCCCGCGTTGGCAGTGCGTATGCAGGAGATGTTTGGGGAAGCGCAAAATCCCGCGGTGGCCGAAGGCCGTATTCCGCTGGTGCTGGAGTTGCTCTCACCCGCGCACCGGCCGTTGCAGATCACCCGTGATCTTGCGGCGTTCTGGCGAGGAGCGTACCCGGAAGTGCAGAAAGAGATGAAAGGACGCTATCCCAAACATCCCTGGCCCGACGATCCGGCCAGCGCCTTACCGACAAGGCGCACCAAGAAATTTTCATCGTGACACTCTGTGGATCGAATTCAGAGGGTTCTGCCATGCGCAGCACGAGAAAGCAGTTAGAGTAACGGCCGCAGCCGTAGCTATGCCTGGAGAATAAAAGCATGTCTGGGAACGATCGCGAACCTATTGGGCGTAAAGGAAAAACGCCAAAGCCGCCGCGCAGCACTGCGCGCCGGGGTCGCCGCAGGGAACTTGATGATGATATCGATCAGGATGATTTTGACGAAGATGATGAGGAGAGCACACCGGTGCCACCAAAAGGTAAAGGGAAAGGAAAACGTCCGCCACGCGGCAAACGTCGTTGGTTAGGCTGGTTGATTAAGCTTTTCCTGGTCTTCGTGGTAGTGATGGTTGCCTGGGGCATCTATCTCGACTCAGAAATCCGCAGCCGCATCGACGGTAAAGTGTGGCAGCTGCCTGCAGCCGTTTACGGTCGCATGGTGAGCCTTGAGCCGGGGATGTCGTACGACAAAAAAGAGATGATTGCGCTGCTGGAAGGCACGCAGTATCGCGAAGTGTCGCGTATTACCCGTCCGGGCGAATTTAGCGTCAAAGGCAATACCATCGATCTGCTGCGTCGTCCGTTTGATTTCCCGGACAGCAAAGAGGGACAGATCAACGCCCGTCTGACGTTCAGCAACAACGAACTGAGCGAGATTAAAAACCTCGATACCGGACGTGATTTTGGCTTCTTCCGCCTCGATCCGCGCTTGATCACCATGCTGCAATCGCCGAACGGTGAGCAGCGTCTGTTCGTGCCGCGCGCGGGCTTCCCGGATCTGCTGGTCAGTACGCTGATCGCTACCGAAGACCGTCACTTCTACGAGCATGACGGCATCAGCCCGTATTCGATTGGTCGTGCGTTCCTCGCCAACATCACCGCCGGTAAAGCGGTGCAGGGCGGGAGTACGTTGACGCAGCAGCTGGTGAAAAACCTGTTCCTGACCAACGAACGTTCACTGTGGCGTAAAGCGCGTGAAGCCTACATGGCGGTGATCATGGATGCGCGATACAGCAAAGATCGCATCCTTGAGCTGTATCTGAACGAGGTATACCTCGGCCAGGCCGGCAACGATCAGATCCGTGGCTTCCCGCTGGCGAGTCTGTATTACTTTGGTCGTCCGGTGGATGAGCTGAGCCTCGATCAACAAGCGATGCTGGTCGGCATGGTGAAAGGTGCGTCGCTGTATAACCCATGGCGCAACCCGAAACTGGCGCTGGAGCGTCGTAACCTGGTGCTGCGTTTGCTGCAACAGCAGAACGTCATCGACCAGGAGTTGTATGACATGCTGTCAGCACGTCCGCTGGGTGTGCAGCCGAAGGGCGGCGTGATCACGCCTCAGCCTGCGTTTATGCAGATGGTGCGTAACGAACTGCAGGCCAAGCTGGGCGATAAAGTCAAAGATATGTCCGGCGTGAAAATCTTCACCACGCTGGATCCGATTTCGCAGGATGCGGCAGAAAAAGCGGTGGAAGATGGCATTCCGGCGCTGAAGAAACAGCGCGGGCTGAAGGATCTGGAAACCGCGATGGTGGTGGTTGACCGCTTCAGTGGTGAAGTGCGCGCCATGGTCGGCGGTTCCGATCCGCAGTTTGCCGGTTACAACCGTGCGCTGCAGGCGCGTCGTTCAATTGGTTCACTGGCAAAACCAGCGACCTATTTAACCGCATTAGGCCAGCCAAACACTTATCGTCTGAACAGTTGGATTGCCGATGAACCGATTGCGCTAAAACAGCCGAACGGCTCGGTATGGAAACCGATGAATGACGATAAGCGCTTCAGTGGCAAAGTGATGCTGGTGGATGCGCTGACCAACTCAATGAACGTGCCGACGGTTAATCTGGGTATGACGTTAGGGCTGAATTCCGTGGTCGATACCTGGACGAAGCTGGGCGTACCGAAAGATCAGCTGAATCCAGTGCCAGCAATGCTGCTGGGTGCCCTGAACCTGACACCTATCGAAGTTGCTCAGGCATTCCAGTCGATTGCCAGTGGCGGCAACCGCGCAGATCTCTCTGCGGTGCGCTCGGTGATTGCGGAAGATGGTACCGTGTTGTATCAGAGCTTCCCGCAGGCGCAGCGTGTTGAACCGGCGCAGGCGGCTTATCTGACGTTGTACACCATGCAGCAAGTTGCCGATCATGGTACCGCACGCGCGCTGGGCGCTCGTTATCCGAATGCCCATCTGGCAGGCAAAACCGGTACCACGAATGATCTGATCGACAGCTGGTTTGCGGGCGTCGATGGGAAAGAAGTGGCCATCACCTGGGTGGGCCGTGACAACAACCAGACGTCCAAGCTGTATGGTGCGAGCGGCGCGATGCAGATTTATCGTCGCTACCTCGACAACCAGGCACCGATGCCGTTGCAATTGACACCGCCGGAAGATATCACGCAGATGAATGTCGATTCTGCCGGTAACTTTGTGTGTGGGTCGGGCAGCAGCACCTGGCGTTCACTGCCAGTATGGACCTTGGATCCTGCATCGCTGTGTCAGCAACAGCAGCAGCAGATTCAGCAGCAGCAACAGCTCCAACAGCAGCAAGAGTCTCAACCGCAGCAGCAGTCACCTCAGCAGCAACAGGGTGAGCAGAAAGATGCTGACGGCGTAGCAGGCTGGATTAAGGATATGTTTGGCAGCAAATAGTTAGCTGCAGAAAACAGAGGGCGCTACGGCGCCCTTTTTCGTGCCTGTGATTTGTTAATCGCGATCATGGACATGCACGATCTGGCCGCAAACGCACCGCCATCAGGCATTACATCTTGCGGATCTCGCCAAACTTCGCCTAAAATCCGTGCGTCTAATAATCATTCTCGTTTGTATTCACCTGCGTCGTTTTCTTTTCGAGAGATCCTTTTATGAATACGCGAATTTCAAATCCTTGTTCTGCCCGTGCTGCGACCTCCCGTCGTCCGCTCGCTTTATTGATTTCTTTAACACTGGGTACGCTCAGCGCACAGGCGCTGGCAGAAGATACCGTGGTGGTTACCGCTGATGGCGGCAACACCGTCGCGCAGGAAAGCGCATGGGGCCCGGCTCCCACCATTGCCGCTAAACACAGTGCTACCGGTACTAAAACCGATACGCCGATTGAGAAAAACCCGCAGTCGGTTTCGGTGGTGACGCAGGAAGAGATGGCAATGCGCGCGGTGACCAGCGTGAAAGGCGCTTTCAACTATACGACTGGCGTGTTGACCGGAAACCGTGGCAGCTCTGATGTGATCGATGCACTGTCGATTCGTGGTTTTAGCGAAACCAACACCAACCAATATCTTGATGGTCTGAAATTGCAGGGTGATAACTACTCTGAATTCGCCATCGATCCCTATTTCCTTGAGCGTGCCGAGTTACTGCGTGGTCCGGTTTCGGTGCTGTACGGTAAAAGCAATCCAGGTGGCGTGGTGTCACTGGTGAGCAAGCGCCCAACGCAGGAAACGCTGCGTGAAGTGCAGTTCCAGATGGGCACCGATAACCTGTTCTCCACCGGCTTCGATTTCGGCGGATCGCTGGATGATGACGGCGTGTATAGCTATCGCCTGACGGGCCTGGCCCGCAGCGCTGATGCGCAGCAGGATATGAACAAGGAGAAGCGTTACACCATTGCGCCTTCGTTCAGCTGGCGTCCCGATGCCAATACCCGCTTTGACCTGCTGACCTATTTCCAGAACGAGCCTGAAACCGGTTATTACGGCTGGTTGCCGCGTCAGGGAACTGTGGTGGGGATTACCCGCCCGGATGGCAGTAGCTACAAGTTGCCAACCAATTTTGATGAAGGCGAAGACAGCAACAAGATCTCTCGCAATACCAAGATGGTGGGCTACAACTTCGAACATAGCTTTAACGATACCTGGACGGTGCGCCAGAATCTGCGTTATGCGGATTTGAGAACCAATTACCGCAGTATTTATGGTAATGGCTTCAACGCTACCACCAATGAAATTACCCGTGGTTCTGCGGTGTCAGATGAGAAGTTAAACCAATTCGCGGTAGATACGCAGGCACAGGCTAAATTTGGCACTGGCGCGGTGGATCATACTTTGCTGATGGGAGTCGATTATCAGCGCACACGAAATGATATTGATGCGGCGTTTGGCTCAGCATTTCCAATTAGTGCGACCAATCCTCAATACGGTAACGATGCGCTAGATGGCGCTGCGTTCCCTTATCAATATCTGAATCGCCAAGAGCAAACCGGCCTATACACTCAAGATCAGATGGAATGGAATCGCTGGGTTCTGACTTTAGGTGGTCGTTACGATTATGCGATGACTTCAGCACTGAATCGTAATGGCAACACGGAAGAGAAAAACCATGACCAGGCCTTTACCTGGCGTGGCGGTTTGAATTACGTCTTTGATAACGGTATTGCACCGTACTTCAGTTACAGCGAATCATTTATTCCAACGGCGGGCACTACATCAAGCGGCGAAACTTTCGACCCTTCACGTGCGAAGCAGTATGAAGCAGGGGTGAAATACGTACCGAAAGACCGCCCAATTGTGATTACTGGTGCGATCTATCAACTGACCAAAACCAAGAACCTGACGCCAGATCCGAACAATATTAACTTCAGTGTACAGAGCGGTGAAATCCGTTCACGCGGTGTTGAGTTGGAGGCCAAAGCGGCGCTTAACGCCAACATCAACATGACGGCGTCCTACACCTATACTGATGCAGAATACACTGAAGACACTGTGCTGAAGGGCAAAACACCGGTACAGGTGCCGAAGCATATGGCCTCGCTGTGGGGTGACTATACCTTCCATGAAACAGCACTATCCGGCGTGACTTTAGGCGCAGGTGTGCGTTACGTGGGTGAGAGCCAAGGCTTGTACGCGAGTGGCACCAATGCTAACCAGAACTTTGCGGTAGCCAGCTACACCACCGTCGAGGCAGCGCTGAAATATGACCTTGGCCGTTTTGGTATGCCGGGCTCGACGGTTGGCGTGAACATCAACAACCTGTTCGATCGTGAATACGTTGCCAGCTGCTATCGTGATTACGCCTGCTACTGGGGTGCTGAACGTCAAATCGTTGGCACCGCGACCTTCCGCTTCTGATTCGTCAGGGCGAACCATGTTGTGATCAGGGGCGGCCTCAGGGCCGCCCCCTTCAGAATCAGATCGGCTTTGTGATGATTAACCAGGGATAACCATGCAGCATCCGCACCACGAAGAAACCACCTTCACGCTGGACAATGTCAGCTTTCGCGTGCCTGGGCGCACGTTGCTGCATCCGCTCTCACTCACCTTCGCGCCGGGTAAAGTCACTGCGCTAATCGGTCATAACGGCTCGGGCAAATCCACCTTGCTGAAAATGCTCGGTCGGCATCATGAAGCGAGTGAAGGCCGGGTGCTGTTGAATAGCGATGCGGTGGAGAACTGGAGCAGCAAAGATTTTGCGCGCCAGGTGGCCTATTTGCCGCAGCAGTTACCGGCGGCAGAAGGGATGACGGTGCGTGAGCTGGTGGCGATTGGTCGTTATCCGTGGCACGGTGCGCTTGGGCGCTACGGCCAGGAAGATCGCGACCGCGTGGAAGAAGCGATTACGCTGGTGGGCCTGAAACCGTTCGCCGGGCGTCTGGTGGATAGCCTGTCGGGCGGTGAGCGCCAGCGCGCGTGGATAGCAATGCTGGTGGCGCAAAATAGCCGCTGCCTGCTGCTGGATGAACCCACTTCCGCACTGGATATTGCGCATCAGGTGGATGTGCTGGCACTTATTCAGCGTCTCAGCCGCGAGCGAGGCTTGACGGTGATTGCGGTACTGCATGACATCAATATGGCGGCGCGCTATTGCGATCGCCTGGTGGCGCTGCGCGGTGGTGAAATGATTGCGGAAGGTGGCCCTGAGGTGATCATGCAGGCCGATGTGCTGGGCAATATTTACGGTATTCCGATGGGTATCTTGCCTCATCCACAGGGCGGTGCGCCCGTCAGTTTTGTTTACTGAGGCCTCGCCATGTTCGACATTTCCCGCCGTCGCTTATTGACGGCGCTGGCACTGACGCCACTGATGAACGTTGCCCCATTGCGTGCGGCAACGCCCGATCTGCAGCGCATCCTGGCGCTGGAGTGGCTGCCCGTTGAGCTACTGATGGCGTTGGGTGTTTCACCGCTCGGTGTGGCCGATTTGCGTAACTACAACATCTGGGTGGGCGAGCCGCAGCTGCCGTCCACCACTATCGATCTCGGCTTGCGCACCGAACCCAATCTGGAGTTGATGACGCAGCTTGAACCCTCGCTGATCCTGCACTCCAACGGCTACGGTCCTGGGCTGGATAAACTCGGTCGCATCGCGCCCACCATGGGCTTTGATCTTAATAGCGGTGACGGTAAACCGCTTAGTACTGCTCGCAAATCACTGCATGCGCTAGGTGCCCGGCTGGGGCGTGAAGCGCAGGCTGCACAGCATCTGCAATTCCTCGATCAGCAGCTAGCGGCGGCGCGTGAGCGTCTTAAACCCTGGGCAGATCGTCCGGTGCTGCTGATGTCATTAATGGACAGCCGCCACGCCATCACTTTTGGTACCAACAGCCTGTTCCTGGAAGTGATGGAGATTCTTGGTCTCACCAACGCCTGGCACGGCGAAACCAACTTCTGGGGCAGTGCGGTGGTTGGGCTTGAGCGGTTAGCTGATGTGGGCGATGTACAGGTGGTTTGTTTCGATCACGATAATGACCGCGATATGCAGCAGGTGATGAAAACTGCGTTGTGGCAGGCACTGCCGTTTATCCGTGCGGGCCGCTTCACGCGTGTGCCTGCTGTTTGGTATTACGGCGCGACCTATTCAGCGCTGAAATTTGTTCGCGTGCTGGAACACGCGCTGGAGTCGCACTGATGCGCCATCGTCTCTTTCCTGTGGTGCTGCTGAGCAGCATGTTCTTACTGGCGCTGGCGTTGACCTTTATCAATCTGCGCGAGGCACTGCCAACGGCGCAGTGGTCACAAGCCATCTTCGCGCCGGATATCAACAGTATTCAGCAGGTGGTGTTCCATCACAGCCTGTTGTCGCGCCTGGCACTAGCACTGCTGGTGGGTGCAGGTCTCGGTTTGGCCGGTTTGCTGTTTCAGCAGGTGCTGCGCAATCCGCTGGCGGAACCGACCACGCTGGGTGTGTCATCCGGCGCACAGCTGGGTATCACGGTCGCCACGCTCTGGCACTTGCCGGGCGGCGAGCTGACGCAGCAATTTGCCGCGATGGCCGGTGCGGTGCTGGTGGGCGTGCTGGTGTTTGGTGTGGCCTGGGGTAAACGGCTGTCACCGGTAACGCTGATCCTCGCCGGGCTTGTCCTGAGCCTGTATGCCGGCTCGGTGAATCAAATCTTTGCCATCTTCAATCATGATCAGTTGCTGAATATGTTCCTGTGGAGCACCGGCGCGCTGAATCAGATGGATGGGCACAATGTCGCGATGCTGTGGCCACGTCTGCTGCTGGCCTTTGTGGTGGCGCTGGCATTGCTGCGTCCTTTAACGCTGATGGGCCTGGATGACGGCGTAGCAAAAAACCTCGGTCTGGCACTGTCTGCAGCGCGTATCGGCGCATTGGCCCTGGCGATTCTGCTCAGTGCGCAGCTGGTTAACGTCGCCGGAATAATTGGTTTTATCGGGCTGTTTGCGCCGCTGCTGGCGAAAATGCTCGGTGGTCGCCGCTTGCTCAGCCGTATGCTACTCGCTCCGTTAATCGGCGCGTTGCTGCTGTGGCTGGCCGATCAGATCGTTTTGTGGCTCACCGGTCATTGGCGCGAGGTTTCTACCGGCACGGCGACCGCGTTGATTGGCGTACCGATTCTGCTGTGGCTATTGCCGCGTCTGCGTACCGGCTCAGTTCCTCCTGCGATGAATATGGGCGACAAGGTGCCGGCAGAGCGCCAGAAGGTTGTGCTGTGGTGTGTGATCGGCCTGGTAATTCTGATGTTGCTAAGCGTGGTTGGCATCACCTTTGGCCGTGATGCGCACAGCTGGACGTGGGTCAGCGGCGAGATGCTGCATCAACTGCTGCCGTGGCGTGCACCGCGCGTGCTGGCGGCGTTAGTGGTCGGGATGATGCTGGGTGTTGCCGGTGCGTTGATTCAGCGCCTCACTGGCAACCCGATGGCAAGTCCGGAAGTGTTAGGCATCAGTTCTGGTGCAGCATGCGGCGTGGTAGTGATGATGTTCTTCGTGCCGGGTGACGCCGTGGCGTGGCTGTTGCCCGCTGGTGCTTTAGGCGCAGCGCTAACGCTGCTGGTGATTATGCTGGTTGCCAGTCGCGGTGGTTTTTCACCGGAACGCATGTTGTTGGCTGGTATGGCGCTCAACAGTGCCTTTGTCACCTTGCTGATGGTGTTAATGGCGAGTGGCGATCCGCGTATGGGCGGCCTGTTGAGCTGGATCTCCGGTTCTACATACAACATCAATATGCAGCAGGCCGTACAAAGCGCGATGGTGGGTATCATCCTGATTGCCCTGGCCCCGCTGGCGAGTCGCTGGCTCACGCTGCTGCCGTTGGGTAGCGCCACTGCTCGTTCAGCGGGGATGGCATTGACCGGTTCACGCCTGGCCTTACTGCTGCTGGCGGCGGCGTTGACGGCCACGGCCACTTTAACCATTGGTCCGTTAAGTTTTATCGGTTTGATGGCGCCGCATATAGTACGCATGCTGGGGTTCAGGCGTGCATTACCGCAGGTGTTGATGGCGGGACTGTTGGGCGGAGGGTTAATGGTGTTTGCTGACTGGTGTGGCAGGATGCTGGCATTCCCGGATCAGATTCCAGCAGGATTAATGGCGACCTTCTTCGGCGCACCGTACTTTATCTGGTTGTTGCGTCGCGCATAATTATCAAGGGCGCCTCAGGCGCCCTTGCATCATTTACAGTTTCGCGAAACTGCGGCGTGCCGCATCAACAGTGCGCTGAATATCTTCCTGGCTATGCGCCAGTGACATAAAGCCCGCTTCAAAGGCGGATGGCGCGAGGTAAATACCTTCTTCCAGCATCAGGTGGAAGAAGCGCTTGAAGCGCTCAACGTCGCATTTCGTCACGTCGGCATAGCAGGTCACGCTCTCTGCATCAGTGAAGAAAATACCGAACATACCGCCAACACGGTTGATCACCAGCGGAATATTTTCCGCTTGAGCTGCTGCAAGTAAGCCTTCAGACAGCTGCGTGGTGAGGTCGGTCAGGGTGCTGTGCGTGCCTGGTTGAGCAATCTGCGTCAGACAGGCAAAACCGGCCGCCATGGCAATCGGGTTACCCGACAGCGTACCCGCCTGATACACCGGACCGGTTGGTGCCAGCGCCGCCATCACATCACGACGACCACCAAATGCACCCACCGGCATGCCGCCGCCGATGATCTTGCCGAGGCAGGTCAGATCCGGTGTGACATCGTAATAGGCCTGGGCACCGCCCCGCGCCACACGGAAGCCGGTCATCACTTCATCAATAATCAGCAATGCGTTGAACTCATCGCAAAGTGCACGCAGGCCCGGCAAGAAGTCTGGCTGCGGTGGAATACAGTTCATGTTGCCCGCAACGGGCTCAACGATGATACAGGCGATATCTTCTGGATACTGCTCGAAGGCCTCGCGCACGGATGCCAGATCGTTATAGGTGCAGGTCAGGGTGTGTTTAGCAAAATCTGCAGGAACGCCAGGCGAGTTCGGCTGACCCAGGGTCAACGCGCCAGAGCCAGCTTTCACCAGCAGGCAGTCAGCGTGGCCGTGGTAGCAGCCTTCAAACTTGATGATCTTGTCACGATGGGTAAAGCCACGCGCTAGACGAATCGCGCTCATAGTGGCTTCGGTACCCGAGTTCACCATGCGCACCATGTCCATGCTGGGTACCAGCTCACACACCAGCTCCGCCATTTTTACTTCCATTTCGGTTGGCGCACCGAAACTCAAACCGCGTGATGCCGCTTCAATCACCGCATTACGAATGGTGGCGTTGTTATGCCCCAGCACCATTGGGCCCCATGAACCGACATAGTCGATATAGGCTTTGCCATCGGCGTCGTACAGATAGGCACCGTCGGCGCGTTCGATGAACAGCGGCACGCCGCCCACACCGGTAAAAGCACGTACCGGGGAGTTCACACCGCCAGGGATCAGGCGTTGCGCTTCGGCATACAGGTTTTCTGACTTACTCATTGTTCGGCTCCTGCTGTTCTGGAATAAATTCTGGCGCCATTCTAAGGGAAGTGCAGCCCGATTAGAAAGGCAAGCGGGTGCGAAAGCCTTTTAAAGCTATACTTTAGCGCAGCGCAGGCGGCACACAGTGTCAAGCGCAGTACTTGATTGCACTGGGCGGCTGGCAGATAATAGCGGAATTAAGGTCGTTTTCTGACCTGGACGTTTACCCGGAGTAAAACATGAGTGACGACGTAGCAGTGTTGCCTTTGCAGTTCACTGAGGCAGCAGCGAAAAAAGTAAAAAACCTGATTGCGGATGAAGAAAATCCAGAGCTGAAACTGCGCGTGTATATCACTGGCGGCGGTTGCAGTGGTTTCCAGTACGGTTTTACTTTTGACGATCAAATGAATGACGGCGACATGACCATTGAAAAGCAGGGCGTGGCGCTGGTGGTGGATCCAATGAGCCTGCAATATCTGGTTGGCGGTTCGGTTGATTACACCGAAGGTCTTGAGGGTTCACGTTTTATCGTGACAAACCCGAATGCGAAAACCACCTGCGGCTGCGGTTCTTCTTTCAGTATCTGATCCCTTTTCTGACCGCCGTTCTGGCGGTCAGAAACTTACCATTCAACGGTCACTAAACGTGACGTTTCCCGACGCTTCGCATCGCGTTTTAACACGCTTTCGGTGACGCGCGGCTGTGCACTAAAGTGACGTCCACAACCAATCGATGGCAGTGTTTGATCGTTCTGCCGTGAGATATCGCAGCGGGAAAATATTGTTAGCGTGACGGCAATAGAGCCGGTGGAGGTCGCCGCGCCAATTGGCGCAGCCATCGCAAGCCCTATGGCCAGGAGCAGAGCTCTGGTCATTAATAATTCCTGGTGAAGTCAAAAGTTGCGCGTTGCGCAAAAAGGGCACTGAGCATACGTGGCCGCAGTGCCTTGTATTTTGATTTTCGACAATATTTGCCGAATCTTTAATCTTTTATGGTGCTATTTTTCGCCTGATGTAAATCAGCGCACAGCTGTTTGGCTGCCAGCAGGATACGCGGGCCGGGGCGACTGAGCCAATCATCATTGATGGCAATCACCGGCACCGCCAGCTGTGGCTGCCAGAATTTCACAATATTCGCGGCTTGCACACGGTCACCGCCAATCACAATCGCCTTTGGATGACGCGCCAGCACTTGCTCACGACTGACCTGCGGCCAGCTCACGCGACTGTCGGCAAAGATGTTTTTCCCCCCACACAGCGTGATCACTTCGTTTTGCAGCGTGTTACGTGAGGCAGTGAACAGCGGCTGCTGACCGAACTGCAGAAACAGTGGAATCGGCGTGCGCTGTTGATACTGCTCACGCAGCTCATTTTCCTGCTCGCGCAGTGATTGGGCGGCGTTTAGCGCTTGCTGAGGTTGTGGACTCCACTGTTTGAGCGCAGCTAACGCATCAATCATCTGATCAATGGTCTGTGGATCAATCCACTCGACTTTAATGCCTAAACGTTGCAGTTGGTCGATCTGCCGCTGCGGATTGCCGCCGCGCCAGGCCAGCACAACATCCGGTTTCAGTTGCAGGATGCGCTCAACCTTGATGCCCTGCCAGTTTGCCACCTGCTCAAGCTGGTTGGCCTGCGCAGGAAAATCCGAATAAGCGCTGACCGCTATAGGCGTAATGCCCGCAGCGAAAGCCAGTTCGGTGAGATGGGGCGATAGCGTGATAACGCGCGGTGCAGCGGCAAACAGGCTATTGCCGATCAGCAATAGCCCCAACAGCAGATATTTAGCCACGCGCCAGCTGTGCCAGCAGGTTTTCAACCATCAATGACGATTGTTTTGCGGCCACAACCAGGAACTCATCAAAGCTCAGGTGGGATTCTTTATCCGCGACATCGGAAATCGCGCGCACCACAACAAACGGCACCTTGAACTGGTGGCAAACGTGACCAATGGCGGTGGCTTCCATCTCCACGGCGATCGCCTGTGGGAAGGTGGTGCGAATGCGTGCCAGAGGCTCAGCACCATTGATGAACGCATCACCGCTAACCACTAAACCGCGCACTGCGTTGAGATCCAGCTGCTTAATCACTTGCTCCGCAGCGGCGATCAATTTTTCATCCGCAACAAAGGCAGCCGGGCAACCGGCCATCTGGCCAGGTTCGTATCCAAACGCAGTGACGTCGGCATCGTGATAGCGCACTTCATCGGAGACCACGATATCGCCCACTTTCAGCGAAGCCGCCAGGCCGCCCGCAGAACCGGTGTTGATCACCACATCGGGTTTGCACAGCTCCAGCAGCAAGGTCGTGCCGAGTGCCGCCGCCGTTTTACCGATACCTGATTTCAGCAGAGCAACCTCAACACCGTTCAGCGTGCCAGTATAAATTTCACAACCAGCCAGCGTCAGCGTCTGACGGTTTTCGATTTTGTCACGCAGCAGGGTGACTTCCTGCTCCATCGCGCCAATAATGCCTGCTTTCATAAAGAATCTCGCTGTAGTTATGGATGTAAAGCTTAAAAGTGAGGCATAGTCTACCATGGCTGGCAGAGGATGAATTCACCAAAAAATAAGGGGTAATGATGGCGCCGATCAATTTCAAAAATAAGATCAGTTTCACCCGACCTTATACCAGCCGCAAAGATCCCGAGGGCGAATACTTTATTACGCGGCACTTTGAGAGTGACCGTGGGCGCATCATCAATTCTGCCGCAATCCGTCGTCTGCAACAAAAGACGCAGGTATTTCCACTGGAGCGTAATGCTGCGGTGCGTTCACGACTGACTCACTCGCTGGAAGTGCAGCAAACCGGGCGCTATATCACCAAAGAGATCCTGCAAAACCTGAAAACGCAGGGCGGCGGGCTGGCGAATTACGGACTTGATGAGTTTGAAGGCGCGTTTGAAAGCCTGATTGAAATGGCCTGCCTGCTGCATGATGTGGGGAATCCGCCGTTTGGTCACTTTGGTGAAGCCGCTATCAATGACTGGTTTGACGACAATCTGCCTCTTGAGCTGGTGGACCCGCTGGTGGCGGGCGTGGCCGATGAAGCCCAGCGGGCAGATTTCGACCAGCTAAATGCAATGATTCGTCAGGATTTGTGCCACTTCGAAGGCAACGCGCAGGCTATTCGCCTGGTGCATACGTTGTTGCAGCTCAATCTTAGCTATGCGCAGGTCGCCTGTATTTTAAAATACACCGCACCGGCGTGGTGGCAGGGCGATAAGCCGGAAGAATTTAGCGTACTGATGAAGAAGCCGGGCTTTTATTTGTCCGAGCGTGAATATGTGGCTGACTTACGGGTCGCCACTGATATTAAAGAGCATCATCGCTATCCACTCACCTGGATTATGGAAGCCGCTGACGATATCTCATACTGCATTGCCGATTTAGATGATGCGGTCGAAAAAGATATTTTTGATGTTGAGACCTTGTATAAGTATCTGCTGAAAGCCTGGGGTACGGTAAACAGTGGTGATGCATTCAGTCGCACAGTGAGCGAGGCCTGGAAAGAAGCTAATCAGAAAAAACGCCGAAGTCTGAGCGATCAATTTTTCATGTCATTACGGGTTAACGTACAGAATGTGTTGGTCAGCCATGCCGTGCGCCGTTTTGTCGATAATCTCCCGGCTATTTTTGAAGGTCACTTTAATCATGCACTGCTGGAAGATGACGGCGATGAAGGCCGTTTGCTGAAACTATTTAAAACCGTGGCGCGTCAGCAGGTATTTAATCACCCGGAAGTTGAGCAGCTCGAATTACAAGGCTATCGGGTTATAAAAGGGTTGCTGGAAATCTATCAGTCATTAATGTTGCTGGATTATGAACAATTTACTACGCTGATGAACGATGATTTTCTGCCGAAATATCCGATTGAAACACGACTGTTTCATAAACTTTCAGGAAAACATCGAAAAGCTTATCAGCAGCAGATGCGAGCACTGATTGTCGAGCATAAATATCAACGTTTGTTGTGGGAGCGTTATTACCGTTCGCGGTTGATTCAGGACTATATCAGCGGGATGACAGACAATTATGCATGGGATGAGTATCGTCGTTTGATGGCCGTGGAATAAGCTGAGTTTTGTAAAGATGAAGAATAAATTTTTACCTTTGCCCAAAACTTCATTAGGAACTTCGCGCTAAAAACTTAATCTCACCATCACGACCACAGCAATGGTCTGGCCGTAAATCTTAGAGAGACACAGACAAATGAAAAAAAGCACATTAATGTTAAGTGCGCTGGCGCTTAGTCTGGGCATGGCGTTAAGCCCTGTCAGTTTCGCGGCGGAAAGTGCTTCCTCCTCGAACCAACAGCTGCCAAGCCTGGCGCCTATGCTGGAAAAAGTGATGCCTTCCGTGGTGAGTATTAGCGTTGAAGGTAGCACCACGGTGAAAACCCCGCGCATGCCGCAGCAATTCCAGCAATTCTTTGGCGATAACTCGCCATTCTGTCAGGACGGATCGCCATTCCAAAGCTCGCCAATGTGCCAGAGCGGCGGTGACGGTAGCCAGGGCGGTGATAATGGCGGAGCCAACACCCAGCAGCAAAAATTCCGTGCACTCGGTTCAGGTGTGGTGATCAATGCCGATAAAGGCTATGTCGTCACCAATAACCATGTGGTGGATAACGCGACCAAGATTCAGGTACAGCTGAGCGATGGCCGTCGCTATGACGCCAAAGTGATTGGCAAAGATCCGCAGTCTGATATCGCATTGATTCAACTGCAGGACGCTAAAAACCTGACGGCGATTAAGATCGCTGACTCCGATGACCTGCGCGTCGGTGATTACACGGTCGCGATCGGTAACCCGTACGGACTCGGTGAAACAGTGACCTCCGGTATCGTTTCTGCACTGGGACGTAGCGGCCTCAACGTCGAGAACTACGAGAACTTCATCCAGACCGATGCTGCCATCAACCGCGGTAACTCCGGTGGTGCGCTGGTGAACCTGAACGGTGAACTGATTGGGATTAACACCGCTATTCTGGCGCCAGACGGCGGCAATATCGGTATCGGCTTTGCTATCCCAAGTGCGATGGTGAAAAACCTGACGGCGCAGATGATCGAGTATGGTCAGGTGAAACGCGGTGAGCTGGGCATTATGGGCACCGAGTTGAACTCTGAGCTGGCGAAAGCAATGAAAGTCGATGCTCAGCGCGGTGCCTTTGTCAGCCAGGTCCTGCCGAATTCGGCAGCGGCCAAAGCGGGCGTCAAAGCCGGTGATGTCGTGGTATCGATGAATGGTAAAGCGCTAACCAGTTTTGCTGCACTGCGAGCTGAAGTCGGCTCACTGCCGGTCGGCACCAAACTGCAGTTGGGACTGTTGCGTGACGGTAAACCGGTGACTATCACGGTTGAACTGCAGCAGAGTTCGCAGGAAAAAGTGCAGTCCGCCACTATTTACACCGGTATTGAAGGTGCCGACCTGAGCAACATCGACAGCAACGGCCAGAAAGGCGTGCGTGTGGATAATGTGAAGGCGGGCAGTGCAGCGGCGCGTATTGGCCTGAAGAAAGGTGACGTGATTATGGGCGTTAACCAGCAGGCGATTGCCAACCTTGGTGAACTGCGCAAAATCCTCGATACCAAACCGTCCGTGCTGGCCCTGAACGTGCAGCGTGGTGACAGCAGTCTTTATCTTCTGATGCAGTAAGTCTTAGACGATTCAACACAGGCGAGCTTCGGCTCGCCTTTTTTGTTTTTGTCAGGCGCCGATGGGTTACTCGCTAGCATCAGCACCACGTTAACGTGGTCCAGATTGTGCAGATGTCCGTATCGCAATGTGACGCCTACCGCAATTCCCGTATTCTCTATCCGGCTATGTGCAGTTGCACAATGTCAGGCGTGCGTGGGATGCGTATTCTGTCAATTCTTCCCTTTCTCTGGAGTGATTGATGGCCACCTATCATCTCGATGCGCGACTGGCTCAGGATATTGTTGCCCGCACCATGCAAATTATTGACAGCAATGTCAACGTGATGGATGCGCGTGGCCGCATTATTGGCAGCGGCGATCGTGAGCGTATTGGCGAATTGCACGAAGGTGCTTTGCTGGTGTTATCGCAGGGAAGAGTGGTGGACATTGACGAGGCAGTGGCGAAACATCTGCACGGCGTACGTCCGGGCATCAACCTGCCGTTGCGAATTGACGGCGAGATTGTCGGTGTTATCGGTCTGACCGGCCAGCCAGCAGCACTCCGTCACTACGGTGAACTGGTATGCATGACCGCCGAAATGATGCTGGAACAGGCGCGGCTGTTGCACATGCTGGCACAGGATAGCCGTTTGCGCGAAGAGCTGGTGCTGAACTTGATTCGCAGCGATACGCTTTCACCTGCGCTGAGCGAGTGGGCGCAGCGCCTGGGCATCGATCTCAATCAACCGCGCGTGGTGGCGGTAGTGGAAGTGGACAGCGGCCAGCTTGGCGTTGACAGTGCGATGTCGGAATTGCAGCAGTTGCAAACGCTGCTGACGACGCCGGATCGTGACAACCTGATTGCCATCGTTTCACTCACCGAAATGGTGGTATTGAAACCGGCGCTTAATGCCCACGGCCGTTACGATCAAGACGATCACCGCCGTCGTGTCGATCAGTTGTTGCAGCGCATGAAAGAGAGCGGCCAGGTGCGGATGCGCATCGCGCTGGGTAATTTCTTTACCGGCCCAGGCAGTATTGCACGTTCCTACCGTACGGCGCGCACCACTATGATGGTGGGCAAACAGCGTATGCCGGAACAACGCAGCTTCTTCTATCAGGATTTGGTGCTGCCAGTGCTTCTGGATAGCCTGCGCGGCGGCTGGCAAGCCAATGAACTGGCGCGTCCGTTGGCGAAATTGAAAACCAATGATAACAATGGATTATTGCGCCGTACGCTGGTGGCGTGGTTCAGTCACAATGTGCAGCCGAGCGCCACGGCGCGTGCACTGTTTATCCATCGAAACACGCTCGAGTATCGCCTTAACCGCATCTCTGAGCTGACAGGATTGAACCTGGGAAATTTTGACGACCGTTTGTTGCTGTATGTGGCGTTGCAACTGGATGAACAGAGCTGACCTTTATCGTGGTCTGGAGAGGAAGATGCCCCGATTGAAAATGCCCCTGGTATGGCTGCTGGCCGGTTGTCTTGTGAGCGCTACCTGCCAGGCTCAAGCCGTTTCGCTGGCCTTTTTATCCGGCGACGAAATGCAACAGACGCGAAGCGCGCTGCAAAATCATCAGGCTGCGCCACAGACTGAACAGGCGTGGCAGCAACTTAAACAGGCGGCCGATCGCGCGCTTAAACAGCCAAACCCCAGCGTGACGCAGAAAGGAATGTTACCGCCCAGCGGTTCCCGCCATGATTATCTCAGTCTGAGCGCCTACTGGTGGCCAGATCCCGACAAGCCCAATGGATTGCCATGGGTACGCCGCGATGGCGAGGTCAATCCAGCGAGTAAAAACGATCAAAGCGATGGTGTGCGTCTGGCCCGTTTCACTGCGGACTTGCAGGCGTTGGCGCTTGCCTGGTTCTTTTCAGGCGACACCCGTTATGCAACGAAAGCCCAATCGATGATTCGCAGCTGGTTTATCGATCCTGCCACCCGCATGAATCCCAATCTTAATTATGCTCAGGGCGTGCCGGGTAAGGCTGATGGCCGCCACACCGGCGTGCTGGATGGGCGTTATTTTGCCACGCGCGTAGTGGATGCACTGCAGCTACTGCAAGGTTCGCCCGGCTGGCACCAACAGGACCAGGTTGCATTGCACGCATGGTTTAGCGATTACCTTGACTGGCTACTGCACAGTAAGCTGGCACAAGGCGAGCGCGATGCGCCCAATAATCATGGCAGCTGGTATGCAGCGCAGGTGGCGGGTATCGCGTGGTATTTGCATCAGCCTCAGGTCATTAAGCAGATGGTGGTATTAGCTCAGGATAAAATAGCCGGGCAAATTCGTGTGGACGGAACGCAGCCGATGGAGCTGGCGCGCACGCGCTCGTTCCATTACAGCTATTTCAATTTGCAGGCACTGACCAGCCTCGCGCAGCTGGCACAGCGAAATGGATCTGGTGATCTCTGGCATTATCATCAGCAGAGCGGTTCATTGTTGAGTGCGCTGGATTATATGGCACCCTTTAGCGATGACAGCAAAATCTGGCCATGGAAAAACCGCGAACGGGTCAGTCTGCGCTTGATTCCACTGCTCTCGCTTGCGGATAGCAGCCTGAACAGCGCACGCTACCAGCGTTGGATTTATCGCGCGCTCGAAACACAGTCGGCGGCCAATACCAGCGCAGCAGAAGCGCGGGGTGCAGAAAGAGAAGCGCGGCGTGATATTTGGTTGCTATCTCGACCACCCGCGCAACTCTGATGGGAAGGCTACATCCGGGGCTGCGTGCTGTTGAGCATTAACCCCATCGACGCCCTGTGTGCAGCTTCGGCATCGCCGAGCATGATCGCTTCATAAATCTCGCGGTGCTCGTCCAAAAAAATATCCTGCGCGCTGGAAGGCCAGGTGAAGAAGCACTTAAAGATGGTTTCCAGTAAATTACCAAACGGGATGTAGAAACAGTTGTCGGTGGAGTGAAAGATCAGACGATGAAAGGCGCTATCCACTTCCAGCCAGCGAGCAAGATCGAAGGAGCTTGCGGCGCAAACGGCGATCATTTCGCGGAATAACGCTGAGAGTTCAGTACGTTGTGCCGGAGTGGCGTGAAGCGCAGCCAGTCTGGCGGCCTGCGGTTCAATGGCCTCACGGAAGGCCAGAAATTGTTGATACATTTCTGCCGTTGATTCGATGCCCTTCATCCATTCCAGCAGTTGCACATCAAGCAGATTCCAGTACGTGCGGTCGCGCACATGCGTGCCGAGTTTGGGGCGCGATTCCAATAATCCTTTCGAAGATAACAGCTTGAGCGCTTCACGCACAGCAGTTCGGCTGACACCAAAGTGACTGCACAGGTCGACTTCACTGGGCAGAACATCACCGACTTTAAGCGTTCCTGATAGAATTTTTTGCGCGAGGTCACCGGCGATATGAACATCCAGACCGCGCTGTCCTGAGGTGATGGCTGCGAATTGCATGGTTTTTGTTTTACCGGAAGTCAGACATAACCCGATACTAGCCAGGGATTATGAATACAGGTAGGTGAAACAGTCCCAGATAAAACTGAAATAAGGCAAAAAAAAGGCCAGCATGAGCTGGCCCTGGGAACGCGTGGGGGAAATTAACGACCGTTGCGGGTCAGTTGATCCAGATCGGATTCAATTTCAGCGATCTTATTCGACACCACGTTTTCCAGATGACGCAGATCCGCGAGGATTTTGCGTTTCAGGTCGACTTCAACCTGATCGCGCTGGCAAATCTGGTCCAGTTCATCGATCACATAACGCAGGTTCGGGCTGATTTCCTGCACTTCTTTATAACCCTGGCTGGTGTGATCGGCGACGACAGTCTTACGCTGACGCGGGTATTTGAATTTCACGCTTTTCGCGAAAAATTCACCTTTGTCTTTGCGGAAGTAGATTTTCAGGATGTCGTTGCTGGCTTCCTGACGCAGGCTGTAACGGTCGATGTCTTCAGGAGAGCTGATACCTAAGCTTTTCAGGTTGTCGTACATAGCGTTTATATTCCATCTTAGAGTGGGTGAGCGCGCAGGACTATCATCATCATTCGGGATGCAGCAGAAACGCAGCAACCGGAACGCTTACGGCATACTTAATCAACTGTAGACACAAAAACCGGGATGAACAGTGCGCGACCGGAGTTAACTGGCGCGGATTATGAACTGTTTGAAAAATAAACGCACCAGTTAATTCGCGGCGCGAAGCAGGTAGTTGAGGTGAGAGTGTAAAGAAATGATTACGGGCCTGAATACAGGCCCGTTGGCAGTGTTACCGGACTAAAATCTGGTTTAGTCGATGGTACGCAGCAGTTCGTTAATACCGGTTTTCGCCAGAGTTTTAGCGTCTACTTTCTTCACGATCACGGCACAGTACAGGCTGTAACTACCATCTTTAGACGGCAGGTTGCCTGATACCACCACGGAACCCGCTGGTACGCGGCCGTAATGCACTTCGCCAGTTTCACGATCGTAGATTTTTGTGCTCTGACCGATGTAAACGCCCATTGAGATCACTGAACCTTCTTCAACGATCACGCCTTCAACGATTTCAGAACGTGCGCCGATGAAGCAGTTGTCTTCGATGATGGTTGGGTTAGCCTGCAGTGGCTCCAGAACACCGCCGATGCCGACGCCGCCTGACAGGTGAACGTTTTTACCGATCTGCGCGCAAGAACCTACGGTGGCCCAGGTGTCGACCATGGTGCCTTCATCAACGAATGCACCGATGTTAACGTAAGAGGGCATCAGCACAGTATTACGAGCGATGAACGCGCCCTGACGCACGGCTGCTGGTGGTACAACGCGGAAACCGGCGTTCTTGAAGCGTGCTTCATCCCAGTTAGCGAACTTCATTGGCACTTTGTCGTAGAAGCGGGTTTCTGCGCCGTCAATCACCTGGTTGTCATTGATGCGGAACGACAGCAGTACTGCTTTCTTCAGCCACTGATGCGTTACCCACTCTCCGTTGATCTTTTCAGACACGCGCAGTTCACCGCTATCCAGCAGGCCAATCACCTGTTCGATGGCTTCACGGGTCGCACTGTCCACGCTGGCTGGCGTGATATCGGCGCGGCGCTCAAAGGCAGATTCAATAACGCTCTGTAACTGTTGCATAATAATTTCCTGAGTCTGTCATACGGGTGTCAGCGTCGCGCTGACACAGAGAATTAAGTCGATAAATCGATTGCGGTCACACTTTATCGTTTGGATTGAGGGCCTCTGTCAACCGTTGTTGCAGCACATTGCGCATTTCTACATCAAGTGCGCGTCGCTCGCTGTCCGCCAAGATGAAAAGATCCTCAACCCGTTCGCCAATCGTACTGATGCGCGCGCCGTGCAGCGAAACGCCAAGGTCGGCAAACACTTCCCCGACACGTGCCAGTAAGCCTGGCTGATCCAGCGCCACCAATTCCAGATAACTGCGACGGTCGGTATGCGTCGGCAGGAAATTCACTTCGGTATCGACACTGAAGTGCTTGAGGCGTGCAGACTGGCGACGTGTGCGCGGTGGCACCCATTCGGTTTGGGTAATCGCTTGCTCCAGTGCCTGCATAATCATCGGATGACGATCGGCGGCCAGCGGACTGCCATCCGGCTCCAGCACAATAAAGGTATCCATCGCCATGCCGTCGCGGCTGGTAAAGATCTGGGCATCGTGCACGCTCAGATTTCGGCGGTCCAGTTCACCGGCGACTGCGGCAAACAGGTGAGGGCGATCCGGGCTCCAGATAAAGATTTCTGTGCCGCCGCGTGTGGCCTGCGGGCTGACCAGCACCAGAGGCTTTGTGAGGTCGTGGTCGATGAGATGACGCGCGTGCCATGCCAGTTGATTCGGCGTGTGACGCAGGAAATAGTCAGCACGGCAGCGGCTCCAGATATGGTGCAAACGCTCTTCGTTAAGGTTTTCCATGCGCAACAGCGCGAGGGCCTGCAAACGGTGATGACGCACGCGTTCGCGCAAATCCGGGCTGTTTTCCATGCCGCGGCGCAGCTGCTTTTCGGTAGCGAAGAACAGTTCGCGCAGCAGGCTCTGCTTCCAGCTGTTCCACAAGCTCTCGTTGGTGGCACAGATGTCAGCCACGGTGAGACACACCAGATAACGCAGGCGGTTTTCATTTTGCATTACTTCAGCGAACTGCTGAATAACCGTTGGATCCTGAATATCGCGTCGCTGAGCGGTGACCGACATCAGCAGATGATGGCGCACCAGCCAGGCCACCAACTGCGTTTCCCGCGAGTTGAGCCCATGCAATTCAGCAAAATCAAGCGCGTCCTGCGCCCCGAGAATCGAGTGATCACCGCCGCGCCCTTTGGCGATATCGTGCAACAATGCGGCCATCAGCAGCAGTTCGATCTGTGGCAAACGCGGCCAGAGTTCAACACATAATGGGTGCATCGGGCGCGTGGCTTCGTTGGCGAAGCTTTCCAGTTTTTGCAGAACGCGGATGGTGTGTTCATCCACGGTGTAGGCGTGGAACAGGTCAAACTGCATCTGGCCGACAATATTGCCCCACAGCGGCGTATACGCCCAAAGGACACTGTGGCGATGCATTGGCACCAGCGCACGTTTCACCGCACCCGGATGACGCAGAATCGCCATAAAGGTCTCGCGCGCCTCAGCAATCTGGCACAGCGGCTGTTTCAAATGGCGACGCGCGTGACGCAAATGACGTAGCGTGGTGGAGTAGATGCCGGTGATGTTCTCATTGCGCACCATCACATAGAACATGCGCAGAATGGCCTGCGGTTCACGTTCGAACAGCGTGGGATCGCGCAGATCGATCAAATTGCCGCGCAGCTGGAAATCATCATCAATGCTGCGTGGTTTCTCCGTGGTGGAGAGTGCGAGGATCGCTTCATCAAACAGCTGCAGCAGCATCTGATTGAGTTCGCCAATGCGGCGCGTCACCCGGTAAAAATCTTTCATCATGCGCTCAACCGGCTCGTTGCCTTCACCAAGGTAGTTGAGTCGCTGTGCCACGGTGAGCTGGCGATCAAACAATAAGCGGTTGTCGTAGCGTGTGAGCGTCAAGTGCAGCGCGAAGCGAATCCGCCAGAGAAACTCCTGGCATTCGTTAATTTCATTGCGCTCGGCCTCGGTGATAAAGCCGAATCCAACCATTTCATCCATGGTGGTGGCACCGAAATGGCGTCGTGCAACCCACTGCAAAGTGTGGATGTCACGCAGGCCGCCGGGACTGCTTTTGATATCGGGTTCGAGGTTATAGCTGGTGCCGTGGTAGCGCTGATGACGTTCATGCTGCTCTTCAATCTTTGCCGCAAAGAAGCGGGATGATGGCCAGAAACCATCGCTGAAAATGTTCTTCTGCAACTCAAGGAACAGGGCGACATCGCCGGTCAGCATACGGGATTCAATCAGGTTAGTCGCCACGGTGAGGTCGGATAACCCTTCCAGTAAACACTCTTCCAGCGTGCGTACGCTGTGGCCGACTTCGAGTTTCAAATCCCACATCAGCGTCAGGAGTTCACTGGTGCGCTGCGCGGCAGCCTCATCCAGTGGCTGGCGGCTGAGGATGAGGACATCGATATCGGAGAGCGGATGCAGTTCACCACGGCCGTATCCACCCACCGCAACCAACGCAATCTCTTTCATTTTATCGAAGCCGAAGAAGCGCCATAAACGACGCAACAGACGATCGATAAACAGGGTGCGGGTATCTATCAGCGATTCAACGTCAGTACCGGCATCAAAGGCAATACCGAGGTGCTGCTGGAATTGCTCAAGATAGAGTTTTAATTTGTCACGCGTCAGGGCTTCATCGGGCCAGCTGGCGGGGGAATCGGTCAGGCCTTTGTGTACTGCTTCGGTCACGCTACCACTCATCGACATGCCTCGTAAGCGCCATAAAAAAAGCCGGCATTATGCCGGCCTGGTACTGTCTTCAAGAACGTTACGCGTTGTTTTCGAGCACCGCAGCAATGGTGTCATCTTCACGCAGCGTAAGAATCTCACAGCCGTTTTCTGTCACCACAATAGTATGCTCATACTGTGCGGACAAGCTGCGATCTTTGGTTTTTACGGTCCAGCCATCCTTCATGGTGCGGATACGATAATCTCCGGCATTGACCATTGGCTCGACGGTAAAGGTCATGCCTGCCTGCAACACCACGCCGCCGTCATCGGCATCATAGTGCAGCACCTGCGGCTCTTCATGGAAACCTTTGCCGATGCCATGGCCGCAGTATTCGCGCACCACAGAGAAATCCTGCGCTTCAACATATAGCTGGATGGCACGGCCCAGTTCACGCAGGCGAATGCCCGGTTTAACCAGACGCAGCGCAATATAGAGGCTTTCCTGCGTCACACGGCACAGGCGCTCGCCTTGAATGGTCGGTTTGCCGACGATAAACATCTTCGAGGTATCACCATGATATTCATCTTTGATAACCGTGACGTCGACGTTGACGACGTCGCCATCTTTCAATACGCGGTCATCGCTCGGAATACCGTGGCACACCACTTCGTTTACCGAGATGCAGACGGATTTTGGGAAGCCGTGATAGCCAAGGCAAGCTGAGATTGCCTGCTGCTTATTGGTGATGTGATCGTGGCAGAGGCGGTCAAGTTCGCCGGTGGTCACGCCAGGCACCACGTGCGGGGCGATCATTTCCAGCACCTCCGCAGCCAGACGGCCTGCCACGCGCATTTTTTCGATTTCTTCAGGGGTTTTAATTGAAATGGCCATTAAATATTCCGCAATCGCCGACTTTTTCGACAATAATGAGTTCTGTGGCAGTCATGTTAGCAGTCAGCAATTAGGCTGCCAAATCGGGATTGTTCCGCGCCTCAACCGCCAACAACTATTGGCGTATTCCTGCGCATTATGGTATAAAGCGCGCCGACGATTCTCTGTCACCTTCGTGGATGGCAGGAAACGCATAAACTCATTATGTGTACTAAAACACACATGTATCGACACATACGCCGGGGTGCCTTGAAAGAGGTCGGTCGTATGGGATACATGGAGGCCCAACCCCAATCATACTTTAGAGGTAATCATGGCAACTGTTTCAATGCGCGACATGCTCAAGGCTGGTGTTCACTTTGGTCACCAGACCCGTTACTGGAACCCGAAAATGAAGCCATTCATCTTCGGCGCACGTAACAAGGTTCACATCATCAACCTGGAGCAGACTGTACCTATGTTCAACGACGCTTTGGCTGAGTTGAAAAAGATTTCTTCCCGTAAAGGTAAGATTCTGATGGTAGGTACTAAGCGCGCTGCTGCCGAAGCGGTAAAAGAGTCAGCTCTGAGCTGCGACCAGTTCTTCGTAAACCACCGCTGGTTGGGTGGCATGCTGACTAACTGGAAAACCGTTCGTCAGTCAATCAAACGCCTGAAAGATCTTGAGTCACAGTCTCAGGACGGTACTTTCGACAAACTGACCAAGAAAGAAGCGCTGATGCGCACTCGTGAGCTGGCCAAGCTGGAAAACAGCCTGGGCGGTATCAAAGACATGGGCGGTTTACCGGATGCACTGTTCGTTGTTGACGCCGACCACGAACACATCGCGATCAAAGAAGCAAACAACCTGGGTATCCCAGTATTTGCGATCGTTGATACCAACTCTGATCCAGATGGTGTTGATTTCGTTATCCCTGGTAACGACGATGCAATCCGTGCTGTAACCCTGTACCTGACTGCCGTTGCGACTACCGTGCGCGAAGGCCGTTCACAGGACCTGGCTGAGCAGGCTGAAGAAACAACTGAAGCATAATAAGGTTCGCTCTTTCTAAGAGCCCTTAGACATCAGATGTTATCTGTTAAGGGGGCCGCACAGGCCCCTTTTATTTATCTAAGTTTGTCACGCTTCCTTCGGGTAAGCGGGGCAGAGTAAATTTTCCGCAACAAGTTTCTGACAGTGTTAACGCACACAAGAGACGAATCGAGGATTCTGGAATGGCTGAAATTACCGCTGCATTGGTAAAAGAACTGCGTGAGCGTACTGGCGCAGGCATGATGGATTGCAAAAAAGCGCTGACCGAAGCGAACGGCGACATCGAGCTGGCGATTGAGAACATGCGTAAATCTGGCGCGATCAAAGCCGCTAAGAAAGCAGGCAACGTTGCTGCTGACGGCGTGATCAAAACCAAAATCGCTGACGGTTTCGCACTGATTCTGGAAGTTAACTGCCAGACCGACTTCGTTGCTAAAGATGCTGGTTTCCAGGCTTTCGCTGACAAAGTGCTGGATGCAGCTGTTGCTGGTAAAGTGACTGATGTTGAAGCTCTGAAAGCGCAGTTCGAAGAAGAACGCGTAGCGCTGGTTGCTAAAATCGGTGAGAACATCAACATCCGTCGTGTTGCTATCCTGGAAGGTGCTCAGCTGAACAGCTACCAGCACGGCGCACGTATCGGCGTAGTGGTTTCTACCACTGGTGCTGATGAAGAGCTGAGCAAGCAAGTTGCTATGCACGTTGCTGCAAGCAAGCCAGAATTTGTTAAGCCAGAAGACGTGTCTGCTGATGTGGTAGAGAAAGAGTACCAGGTTCAGCTGGACATCGCCATGCAGTCTGGCAAGCCTAAAGAAATCGCAGAGAAAATGGTTGAAGGCCGCATGAAGAAATTCACCGGCGAAGTTTCTCTGACCGGTCAGGCTTTCGTTATCGATCCAAGCAAAACCGTTGGCCAGGCTCTGAAAGAGAAAGGCGCAGACGTCATTAACTTCATCCGCTTCGAAGTGGGCGAAGGCATCGAGAAAGTTGAAGCAGACTTCGCAGCAGAAGTTGCTGCAATGTCCAAACAGTCTTAATGCTCCGAAAGAACCGCCGGAAGGCGGTTCTTTTTTGTCTGCGTTTTGCGTGGACCACTTTTCAGTCTCATCCCAATAGCTTTTTTCGTTCGCTAAGCGGATGATCGATCAGATTTAACTTCTCATTCATCATATCTTCCAGGAAGAATTGACCATGGCGACCAACGCAAAACCTGTATATCAACGTATCCTGCTAAAACTGAGTGGCGAAGCACTGCAAGGTGCCGAAGGTTTTGGTATTGACGCGAGCGTGCTTGACCGTATGGCGCAAGAGGTGAAAGAGCTGGTTGAGCTGGGCATCCAGGTGGGTGTGGTTATTGGTGGCGGTAACCTGTTCCGTGGCGCTGGCCTGGCACAGGCAGGCATGAACCGTGTGGTCGGCGATCATATGGGTATGCTGGCAACCGTGATGAACGGTCTGGCAATGCGTGACGCATTGCATCGTGCGTATGTTAACGCGCGTCTGATGTCCGCGATTCCGCTGAATGGCGTGTGTGATAACTACAGCTGGGCAGAAGCGATCAGCTTGCTGCGCAACAACCGCGTGGTGATTTTCGCCGCTGGTACTGGCAACCCGTTCTTTACCACTGACTCAGCCGCTTGCTTGCGTGGCATCGAAATCGAAGCCGATGTGGTATTGAAAGCCACCAAAGTTGACGGTGTTTATTCAGATGATCCGGTGAAAAACCCGGACGCGACGCTGTATGAACAGCTGACCTATGGCGAAGTACTGGATAAAGAGCTGAAAGTCATGGATCTGGCGGCCTTTACGCTGGCTCGCGACCATCAATTGCCGATCCGCGTCTTCAACATGAACAAGCCTGGCGCACTGCGTCGCGTAGTGATGGGTGAAAAAGAAGGCACCCTGATTACGCATTAATACCCGACGCAAGATAAAATAAGGTATATTCTGTTGGCGCGATGCAGTGGCATCGCGCAGCTTTCAGGATGATCGATGTTTATCGATACCACTTCCGGGTTGCCCGGAAATGGCCAGGTCAAACCGAATCCAAGGGTTTTAACGTGATTAACGACATTAAAAAAGATGCCGACACGCGCATGGAAAAATGCGTGGATGCATTCAAAAACCAAATCAGCAAAGTGCGCACCGGTCGTGCTTCGCCTTCACTGCTCGACGGCATTATGGTTCCTTACTACGGTACACCTACGCCATTGCGTCAGCTGGCTAGCGTCACGGTAGAAGATTCTCGTACGCTGAAAATCAACGTGTTTGACCGCTCACTGAGCCCGGCCGTTGAAAAAGCCATTATGGCATCTGACCTGGGTCTGAACCCAAGCTCAGCAGGCACCGATATTCGTGTGCCACTGCCAGCGTTGACGGAAGAGCGTCGTAAGGACCTGATCAAGGTCGTGCGTGGCGAAGCGGAGCAGGGGCGTGTTTCTGTTCGTAACGTGCGCCGTGATGCTAACGATAAAGTCAAAGCGCTGCTGAAAGACAAAGAGATCAGCGAAGACGACGAACGTCGCTCGCAGGACGAGATCCAGAAAATGACCGATGGCTACATCAAAAACCTTGATGCTGCATTGGCCGAAAAAGAAAAGGAACTGATGGATTTCTAATTCCATCTACTGCCTTTAAAACGCCGTTCAGAGACGTAGTACGACTCTGGCGGCGTTTTACATTGTGCCTGGCGCTGTTGCAGGCACGATCTACGACGTCACAGGGATAGCATGATGAAGCGATTAACTCTGCTGGGTTCTACCGGCTCGATTGGCACCAGCACGCTGGCAGTCATCGCGGCCAATCCAGACCTTTACCAGGTCACCGCACTGGTTGCTGGCCAAAACGTAGCACTGATGGCTGAGCAGTGTCAGCAATTTACCCCACGCTATGCGGCGATGTCTGATGAAGCCTCCGCACAAGCGCTGCGTGAGCGACTGAGAGCATTGAATCTTCATACCGAAGTGCTCTCCGGCGTTCAGGCGGCTTGCGAGCTGGCTGCACTTGATGAAGTGGATCAGGTGATGGCCGCCATCGTTGGCGCTTCTGGCTTGCAACCCACGTTGGCCGCTATTCGAGCCAGCAAAACCGTTTTACTCGCGAATAAAGAGTCACTTGTCACGTGCGGCCGCCTGTTTATGGAGGCGGTACGTCATCACAAGGCCCAGCTGTTGCCGGTCGACAGCGAGCACAACGCCATTTTTCAGAGTTTACCCGCTTCCATACAGCATCAGTTGGGGTACGCTGATCTGCGAGAGAATGGCATTGATTCTATTCTCCTTACGGGATCGGGTGGTCCTTTTCGTGACACGCCATTAGCGGATTTGGCCGCGATGTCGCCAGATCAAGCGTGTGCACATCCGAACTGGTCAATGGGGCGTAAAATCTCCGTTGATTCGGCCACCATGATGAATAAAGGTCTTGAATACATTGAAGCTCGCTGGCTGTTTAATGCCACTGACGCACAAATGGAGGTCATCCTGCATCCGCAGTCGGTGATTCATTCCATGGTGCGTTACTGCGATGGCAGCGTGCTGGCGCAACTGGGATCGCCCGATATGCGAACGCCTATTGCGCACAGCATGGCATGGCCAGCACGTATTTCGGCGGGTGTAACGCCACTCGATTTCACGCGAATGAAGTCACTGACGTTTGCTGAGCCGGACTATGAGCGCTATCCCTGCCTGAAGCTGGCGATTGATGCTTGCTCGACAGGGCAGGCCGCCACCACCACGCTGAATGCGGCAAACGAAGTGGCCGTCGCGGCATTTCTGCAGCATCAGATTCGTTTTACCGACATCGCCGCCATCAACAGCGAAGTGCTGGCGTCCCTGGTGTGCCAGGAGCCTGGCAGCATTGAGGATGTGATGGAGATCGATCGGTTAGCGCGTATCTGTGCCACAGAATTGCTACCACGCTTTCGTTTAGCAGGTTGATACTTCCCGCTATTTGTTCGCTCAGGGTGAAAATGGTATAGTCGCTCGCTCGCGTTTTTCGGCCCGACATTGTTTCGATGTCATCTGGTATCGATACCGGGGTTTGCCGCAGGCGCAATGTATTCAGAAACCACAGCATTTCTGATGAAAGGAATTATTACGCGTTATGTCGTCCAACAATCACAACACAATCGATGACGAGTCGTACTGCACGCCACGTCACGTGGCCATCATTATGGATGGTAATGGTCGCTGGGCAAAAAATCAGGGCAAACTGCGTATTTCAGGCCACAAAGCCGGGGTAAAATCAGTACGCCGGGCCGTCAGCTTTGCGGTCAGCCACAAACTGGAAGCACTCACGCTTTATGCGTTCAGCAGTGAAAACTGGAGCCGACCGGTACAGGAAGTGACGGCCTTAATGGAATTGTTTGTCTGGGCGCTCGACAGCGAAGTCAAAAGCCTGCACAAACACAACGTGCGTCTGCGCGTGATTGGCGATATCAGTCGTTTCAATAATCGTATTCAGGAACGCATTCGTCGCGCCGAGGAACTGACTCAGCAAAATAATGGACTCACCCTCAACATTGCTGCCAACTATGGCGGCCGTTGGGATATTATCCAGGGTGCCAGAAAACTGGCTGAACAGGTTCAGGAAGGTTTACTACGTCCTGACCAGATAACCGAAGAAAGTCTGGCTCCGTATCTGTGTATGCAGGAGCTGGCGCCGGTGGATTTAGTGATAAGGACCGGGGGAGAGCATCGGATTAGCAACTTCCTGCTGTGGCAGATCGCCTATGCTGAGTTTTGGTTTACCGATGTTCTTTGGCCTGATTTTGATGAACACGTTTTTGAAGGTGCACTGAATGCATTCTCTTCGCGGGAGCGACGCTTTGGCGGCGCGGCACCAGGCGGCGCCTGAGCAATCTGGGGGTAACCTTTGCTGAAGTCTCGTCTGATCACCGCGCTTATTTTGATTCCGCTGGTGATCGCTGCTCTGTTTTGGTTACCGCTGTCCGGATTTGCGATTACCACCATCATCATCTGTATGCTTGCCGCCTGGGAATGGGGGCAGCTGGCGGGTATGAAGACACGTCAGCAGCGTATCTGGCTCGCCGTGCTATGCGGCTTATTGCTGTCGGTGATGTTGTTCACCCTGCAACCCTATCAACGCAATCTGCATCAGTTCCAGATGGAAGGCTCACTTTGGGCCGCGCTGGGATGGTGGATTGTCGCACTGTTCCTCGTGCTGTTTTATCCTGCCTCTGCGGCGTTGTGGCGCTCTTCGCGCCCGCTGCGCGTGCTATTCGGTATCCTGACCGTGATTCCCTTCTTCTGGGGCATGATGGCTCTGCGTCAGTATCATTACGACACCGACCACTTTGCGGGAGCTTGGTGGCTGCTGTTTGTGATGCTGCTGGTGTGGGGCGCAGATTCTGGTGCTTACATGTTTGGCCGCTTGTTTGGTAAACATAAGCTGGCGCCAAAAGTATCACCGGGTAAAACCTGGGAAGGTTTCTTTGGTGGTCTGCTGTCATCGGCGATTATCGCCTGGCTGTTTGCGCTGCTGGCTCCGCTTTCTGTGGCTCCGGGTACGCTGATCATTTGTGCTGTCATTGCGACGCTGGCTTCGGTTCTGGGGGATTTAACCGAGAGCATGTTCAAGCGTGAAGCGGGCATCAAAGACAGCGGTAACTTGATTCCGGGGCACGGTGGTATCCTCGATCGTATCGATAGCCTGACAGCTGCAGTGCCGGTTTTTGCCTGCCTGCTGCTGCTGGTGTTCCGCACCCTCTGAGGATTAGCGACAATGTTGAGCATACTCTGGAGTTTTGTCGCCTTTATCGTGGCGCTTGGCGTACTTATCACCGTGCACGAATTCGGCCACTTTTGGGTCGCCCGCCGCTGCGGTGTCAAAGTCGAACGTTTCTCGATTGGCTTTGGCAAAGCGCTGTGGCGTCGCAGCGATCGTCAGGGAACCGAATATGTCATCGCGCTGATTCCGCTCGGTGGCTACGTCAAAATGCTCGACGAGCGCGTAGAAAGCGTTCCCGCTGAACTTCGTCATCAGGCCTTCAACAATAAAACTGTGCTGCAGCGTGCTTCAATCATTGCGGCCGGTCCCATCGCTAACTTCATCTTTGCCGTCTTCGCTTACTGGGTGGTGTTCATCCACGGTGTTCCTGGTGTTCGTCCGGTGGTTGGCGAAATTCTGAACGGTTCCGTCGCTGCTGAAGCGCAAATTACCTCCGGCATGGAACTTAAAGCGGTAGATGGTATCGAAACGCCTGATTGGGATGCTGTACGCATGGCGCTGATCGGAAAAATCGGCGACAGCAGTACCACGCTTACCGTCTCGCAATTCGGTGAAGAAGCCACGCAGCAGAAGCAGGTTGATTTGCGCGAATGGCAGTTCGAACCGGATAAACAGGACCCGGTTGTGGCGCTAGGGATTCGTCCTCGTGGGCCACAAATCGAAACGACCTTAGCTGAAGTGCAGGCAAATTCGCCGGCTAGCGCTGCCGGTTTGCAAGCAGGCGACAGGATCGTTAAAGTCGATGGTCAGCCATTATCGCAATGGCAGGCTTTTGCGGCGCAGGTACGCGATAATCCGCGCAAAAACATGGCGCTGGATGTTGAACGTAACGGCGAACTCGTGACGTTGACGTTAACGCCGGAAGCAAAACCGGGCAATGAAGCGGAAGGCTTTGCGGGAGTGATTCCGCGCGTGATTCCGCTGCCGGATGAGTACAAAACGGTTAGGCAGTATGGGCCCTTTGCCGCTGTCGGTGAAGCCAGTGTCAAAACCTGGCAGCTGATGAAGTTAACGGTCTCAATGCTGGGCAAGTTGATTACCGGGGATGTGAAGTTGAATAATCTGAGCGGGCCAATTTCGATTGCGCAAGGTGCCGGGTTATCAGCAGAGTACGGGGTGATTTACTATCTGATGTTCCTGGCGCTGATTAGCGTCAACTTAGGGATCATCAACCTGTTCCCTCTGCCGGTATTAGATGGTGGACATCTGCTCTTTCTGGCGATCGAAAAGATCAAAGGTGGACCGGTGTCCGAGCGAGTTCAGGACTTCAGTTATCGCATTGGCTCAATCTTGCTGGTGTTATTAATGGGGCTTGCACTTTTCAATGATTTCTCACGTCTGTAATAGCTGGAATGCAGACAGGCGCGGGATGTGTTAGGAAAACGCATAACAACGATGGCGATGAAAAAGTTGCTCATAGCGTCGCTGCTGTTTAGCAGCGCCACCGTTTACGGTGCAGACGATTTCGTAGTGAAGGACATTCATTTCGAAGGTCTCCAGCGAGTCGCCGTCGGCGCGGCTCTGCTCAGTATGCCCGTACGTGTCGGTGATACGATTTCTGACGACGATGTCAGAAATACCATTCGCTCTCTGTTCGCCACCGGCAACTTTGAAGATGTTCAGGTTCTGCGTGACGGAACGACCCTGATTGTTCAGGTGAAAGAGCGTCCGACCATTGCCAGCATCACTTTCTCCGGTAACAAAGCGGTGAAAGAAGAGCAGCTGAAGCAGAACCTTGAAGCTTCTGGTGTGCGCGTCGGTGAAGCACTCGACCGCACTACGCTTTCTTCGATTGAGAAGGGCCTGGAAGACTTCTACTACAGCGTCGGTAAATACACCGCCAGCGTGAAAGCGATTGCAACACCGCTGCCGCGTAACCGCGTGGATCTGAAGTTCGTCTTCCAGGAAGGCGTTTCTGCTCAGATTCAGCAGATCAACATCGTCGGTAACAAAGCCTTTAGCTCTGACGAACTGATCTCGCGCTTCTCACTGCGTGATGAAGTGCCATGGTGGAACGTGGTAGGCGATCGTAAATACCAGAAACAAAAGCTGGCTGGGGATCTTGAGACCCTGCGTAGCTTCTATCTGGATCGCGGTTATGCGCGCTTCAACATCGATTCCACTCAGGTGAGCCTGACGCCAGATAAAAAAGGCATCTACATCACCGTGAACATCAACGAAGGCGATCAGTACAAGATTGCCGGCGTGATCGTGAACGGCAGCATGGCGGGCCACTCTGCTGAAATCGAAAAAATGACGCGTATTCCATCGGGTGAGCTGTATAACGGCACCAAAGTCACTCAGATGGAAGATGACATCAAAAAACTGCTGGGTCGTTATGGCTATGCCTACCCGCGTGTGGTGACACAGCCGGAAATTAACGACGCAGACAAAACCGTTAAACTGCATATCAATGTGGATGCCGGTAACCGTTATTACGTCCGTAAAGTGCGCTTCGAAGGTAACGACACTTCGAAAGATGCCGTTCTGCGCCGCGAAATGCGCCAGATGGAAGGCGCATGGTTGGGCAGCGACCTGGTTGATCAGGGTAAAGAGCGTCTGAACCGTACCGGTTACTTTGAAACCGTAGATGTGGATACTCAGCGTGTGCCAGGTTCTCCGGACCAGGTGGATGTGGTTTATAAAGTTAAAGAACGTAACACCGGTACCTTCAACTTTGGTGTCGGTTATGGTACTGAAAGTGGCGTCAGCTTCCAGGTGGGTGTGACCCAGGAAAACTGGCTCGGTACCGGTAATACCGTTGGCATCAGCGGTACTAAAAACGATTACCAGACTTACGCTGAATTCTCACTGACCGATCCGTACTTCACGGTTGACGGTGTGAGCCTCGGTGGCCGCGTATTCTATAACGACTTTAAAGCGGACGATGCTGACCTGTCAGACTACACCAACAGAAGTTATGGTGTGGACGGCACGTTAGGCTTCCCGGTGAACGAAAACAACACATTGCGTGTCGGCCTGGGTTATGTGCATAACGACCTGTCCAACATGCAGCCGCAGGTTGCGATGTGGCGTTATCTGGACTCGGTTGGACGCCATCAGGGTCTGAATGATGATGGTGATTTCTCTGCAGATGACTTCACCTTCAACTACGGTTGGACGTATAACACCCTGGACCGTGGATTCTTCCCAACCAAGGGTAACCGTACCAACCTGAACGGCAAAGTGACCATTCCGGGTTCCGACAACGCCTTCTATAAAGCCACGTTGGATACCCAGCAGTACGTGCCGTTGAACCGTGATGCGACGTGGGTCGTGTTGGGTCGTGGCCGTGTCGGATATGGTGACGGGCTCGGTGGAAAAGAGATGCCGTTCTATGAGAACTTCTACGCCGGCGGTTCAAGCACCGTACGTGGCTTCCAGTCCAATACCATTGGTCCGAAAGCAGCGTACCTGAATGATGGCTCATCCACTTGTACTCTGACGGATCCTAACGGTATCTGTAAGTCAGATGATGCAGTGGGTGGTAACGCGATGGCGATTGCCAGCCTTGAGCTGATTACGCCAACGCCGTTCCTGAGCGAGAAATACGCTAACTCAGTCCGTACATCGGTGTTTATGGATGCCGGTACCGTCTGGGATACCAAATGGCAGAACACCGCAGAAACACGTGCGGCGGGCATTCCGGACTACAGCGATCCGAACAACATTCGTGTCTCTGCCGGTGTCGCCTTGCAATGGATGTCGCCATTAGGTCCGCTGGTATTCTCATATGCTCAGCCGATGAAGAAAGTCGAGGGAGACAAGTCAGAGCAGTTCCAGTTTAACATTGGTAAAACCTGGTAAGGCTCTGAGCAGGGAAGTGAAAAATACCGTCTTGCACCCGTGTCACGCGCTGTCGTGACACGCTGCAAACACACACGTTGAGGTAAGGAGTTTATAGTGAAAAAGTTGTTCTGTGCTGCTGCTCTGGGTGTTGCATTAGCTGCTTCTGCGGGTGCCCAAGCGGCCGATAAAGTCGCTGTCGTGAACCTGAGCCAGGTTTTCCAGCAATCTCCGCAGCGTGCTGCTGTTGCTAAGCAACTTGAGGGTGAGTTCTCAAGCCGTGCTTCTGACCTCCAGTCACAGCAGCAGAAAATCCAGGGCGAAATCCAGGATTTGCAGCGTAACGCATCAACCATGAAAGCCAGCGACCGCACCAAAAAAGAGAAGCAAATTGCTTCTGAGCGCGCTGCTTTTGAACAGAAAGCTCAGGCTTTCGACAAAGACAACCAGTCTCGTCAGATGCAGGAACGTAACAAGCTGCTGGCTAAAATCCAGACCGCTGTACAGTCTGTAGCGAAGAGCGAAGGTTACGATCTGGTGCTGGATTCTCAGGCCGTGCTGTACTCTTCTGCTGATGCTAAAGACATCACTGCTGACGTTGTAAAACAGGTTAAATAATCGATGTCATCAATTCGACTGGCTGATTTAGCCCAGCAGTTGGATGCAGAATTGCATGGAGATGGCGATATCGTCATCTCCGGCATTGCTTCTATGCAATCCGCCACCACTGGTCAAATCACTTTTCTTGCAAACAGCCGCTACCGCGAGCAGCTCGCTCATATCCAGGCTTCAGCCGTGGTGCTGACGGAAGCGGATCTGGAGTGGTGTAAAACCGCTGCCCTGGTGGTGAAAAATCCTTACCTAACGTACGCTCGCATGGCACAACTGCTGGACACAACGCCGCAGCCCGCGCAGAATATCGCGCCCAGTGCGGTGATCGATCCGACAGCGACGCTGGGTAAGAACGTTTCGGTGGGCGCAAATGCGGTGATCGAATCTGGCGTTGAGCTGGGTGACGACGTCGTGATTGGCGCAGGATGTTTTGTCGGTAAGCAGACGCGTATCGGTCGCGGCTCACGTTTGTGGGCTAACGTCACGATTTACCACGAGATCCAGATTGGTCAGGATTGTCTGATTCAATCCGGCACCGTTATCGGCGCCGATGGTTTCGGGTATGCTAACGACCGTGGCAATTGGGTGAAAATTCCACAGCTGGGTACTGTTGTGATTGGGGATCGGGTAGAAATTGGTGCCTGTACCACTATCGATCGCGGTGCACTGGATAACACTCTGATCGGCAATGGTGTTATCATAGACAACCAGTGTCAGATTGCGCACAACGTTGTGATTGGAGATAACACGGCCGTTGCGGGCGGTGTGATCATGGCGGGTAGTCTGAAGATTGGACGTTATTGTATGATTGGCGGCGCCAGCGTCATTAACGGCCATATGGAAATCTGTGACAAAGTGACCGTAACGGGCATGGGCATGGTAATGCGCCCCATCACAGAGCCTGGGGTATACTCATCAGGTATCCCACTGCAACCCAACAAAACCTGGCGTAAAACGGCAGCGCTGGTGATGAATATCGATGAAATAAGCAAACGCTTAAAAGCCATCGAACGTAAGGTCGGCAAAGACGACTAAACGCATCGCTCGCGACCCGCTTTCATAATAAAGCAGCGTGCCTTCTTGCAACTTCGGCTTAACCCGAAAGCGTAAGAAGGTCTCTCAGGAAAGCGTTACGCCACCGAACTGATTTGCGGCCTGCGGAGGATCATTTTGATCTGTGCAGGCCGTGTTATTATTGCCATCAGATTTTTTAGGACAGGAAGAGTATTTTGACAACTGAAACGCATACTCTGAAAATCGAAGAGATTTTAGAACTGCTGCCGCACCGCTATCCGTTCTTGCTGGTTGACCGCGTGCTGGAATTTGAAGAGCATAAATATCTGCGTGCGGTGAAGAACGTTTCTGTTAATGAACCGTTTTTCCAGGGACACTTCCCTGGTAAGCCGATTTTCCCAGGCGTTCTGATTCTGGAAGCAATGGCGCAGGCAACCGGTATTCTGGCGTTCAAAAGCGTTGGGAAACTGGAACCAGGCGAGCTGTACTACTTCGCCGGTATCGACGAAGCCCGCTTCAAACGTCCAGTTGTACCGGGCGATCAGATGATCATGGAAGTGACCTTCGAGAAAACTCGTCGTGGTCTGACGCGCTTCAAAGGCGTGGCAACTGTAGACGGCAAGATTGTCTGTGAAGCGACCATGATGTGTGCCCGTAGCCGGGAGGCATAATTAGTGATTGATTCAACCGCCAATATTCATCCCAGTTCCGTTATTGAAGAAGGTGCCGTCATCGGCGCCAATGTTCACATCGGCCCGTTCTGCTTTGTCGGTGCTAACGTGGAAATTGGTGAAGGTACGGTGCTCAAATCGCACGTGGTGGTGAACGGCCACACGCGTATCGGCAAAGATAATCAGATCTATCAGTTTGCTTCGATTGGTGAAGTGAATCAGGATCTGAAATATGCCGGTGAACCGACCCGTGTTGAAATCGGCGATCGTAACCGCATCCGCGAGAGCGTGACCATTCATCGTGGTACCACGCAGGGCGGTAACCTCACCAAAATCGGCAGTGATAACCTGCTGATGGTTAATGCGCATATCGCGCATGACTGCGTGATCGGTAACCGTTGCATCTTTGCCAACAACGCCACGCTGGGCGGCCATGTCACCGTGGATGATTTTGCCATCATCGGCGGTATGACGGCAGTACACCAGTGGTGCACCATTGGTGCACACGTGATGGTTGGCGGTTGTTCAGGCGTTGCGCAGGATGTGCCACCGTATGTTATCGCGCAGGGCAACCACGCGACACCGTTCGGTATCAACATCGAAGGCCTTAAGCGCCGTGGCTTTAGCAAAGAAGCACTGCACGCGATTCGCAATGCGTACAAACTGCTGTATCGCAGTGGCAAAACGCTGGATGAAGTGAAACCAGAGATTGAAGAGCTGGCAAAACAACACAGCGAAGTGCAGCCTTTCTATGACTTCTTTGCCCGTTCAACGCGTGGATTGATTCGTTAATCCATGTCAGTGCGTCCCTTAACGATTGCCCTGGTCGCCGGAGAAACCTCCGGCGATATTCTTGGTGCAGGTCTTATTCGTGCGCTCAAAGCGCGTCATCCCGATGCGCGCTTTGTCGGCGTTGCTGGTCCGCTGATGCAGGCCGAAGGCTGTGAAGTCTGGTATGAGATGGAAGAGCTGGCGGTGATGGGCATTGTTGAAGTGCTCGGCCGCTTGCGCCGTTTGCTGAAAATTCGCAAGGATTTGACGCAGCGCTTCACCGAACTCAAGCCGGATGTGTTTGTTGGCATTGATGCGCCAGATTTTAACATCACGCTGGAAGGCAGCCTGAAGCGCGCGGGCATCCGCACCATTCATTACGTCAGTCCCTCGGTTTGGGCCTGGCGGCAAAAACGCGTGTTCAAAATTGGCCGCAACACCAATCTGGTATTGGCGTTTCTACCGTTTGAAAAAGCGTTTTACGATCGATTCAACGTACCTTGCCGCTTTATTGGTCACACCATGGCCGATGCCATGCCGCTGCAGCCAGATAAATCTGCGGCGCGACGCGAGTTAGGTATCGCAGACGATGCGATCTGTCTAGGCTTGTTGCCGGGCAGCCGTGGTGCAGAAGTGGAAATGCTGAGTGCGGATTTCCTGCGTGCAGCGCAGTTATTACGTCAGCGTTATCCCACGCTGGAAATCGTCGTGCCGCTGGTGAACGCCAAACGCCGCGAACAGTTTGAACAGATTAAGGCCGAGGTTGCGCCAGAGCTGCCGATGCATTTGCTGGATGGCAAAGGCCGTCAGGCCATGATCGCCAGCGATGCGGCAATTCTTGCTTCCGGCACCGCTGCGCTGGAGTGCATGCTGGCGAAGTGTCCGATGGTGGTCGGTTACCGTATGAAGCCGTTTACCTTCTGGCTGGCGAAGCGTCTGGTGAAAACCCCCTATGTTTCGTTGCCCAATCTGCTGGCGGGCCGGGAATTGGTCAAAGAGCTGTTGCAGGAAGAGTGTCAGCCTGAAGCACTGGCGGCTGCACTTGAACCGTTGCTGCATGCCGGGCCAGAGCGCGATGTGCTGCTGAATACCTTCAACGAATTGCACCAACAGATTCGCTGGAATGCTGATGAGCAAGCCGCGGACGCCGTACTGGAGATCGCCAATGGCTGAGTTTATCTACCCTAACGCGCAACGCATTGCGGGCGTTGATGAAGTGGGACGTGGTCCGCTGGTCGGTGCCGTTGTCACCGCTGCAGTCATCCTTGATCCTGCTAATCCGATTAAAGGACTGGCCGATTCTAAGAAGCTCTCTGAAAAGCGTCGGCTGGCGCTGTATGAAGAGATTAAAGAGAAAGCGCTCGCCTGGAGTCTGGGTCGTGCGGAGCCAGAAGAGATAGATCAACTCAACATTCTGCACGCCACCATGTTGGCGATGCAGCGTGCGGTAGCGGGTCTGCCTGTTACGCCTGATTTTGTATTGATCGATGGCAACCGCTGCCCGGCATTAGCGATGCCATCGCAGGCGGTAGTGAAGGGCGATAGCCTGGTGCAAGAGATCAGCGCGGCCTCGATCATTGCCAAAGTCACGCGCGATCGTGAAATGGCCGAGCTGGATCTGCTGTTCCCGGAGTATGGTTTTGCCCAGCACAAAGGTTATCCGACCGCGTTGCATATGGAAAAACTGACGCAGTTTGGTGCCACACCACATCATCGCCGCAGCTTTGCGCCGGTGCGTAATGCCCTGATTGATGCTGATGTGCTGGCCGCGCGTCAGCCGACTACGCTTTAATAGCCTGACGCTGTTTTAACCGGAAACTGATATGGCTGAACCTCGTTTTATACATCTGCGCGTACACAGCGACTATTCGATGGTGGATGGCCTGGCGAAAACCAAGCCATTGGTCAAGAAGGCGGCTGCGCTTGGCATGCCAGCGATCGCGATTACCGATTACATCAACCTTTGCGGGTTGGTGCGTTTTTACGGCAGCGCGCACGATGCAGGTGTTAAGCCGATTATTGGTGCCGATTTCCACGTCGCCAGCGAATTGATGGGCGATGAGCTGACACAGCTCACGGTCCTCGCCGCCAACAATGCGGGTTATCAAAACCTCACGTTGCTGATTTCGCGTGCGTACCAGCGCGGCTACGGTATTGCCGGCCCGATTATCGACCGTGACTGGCTGGTTGAGCTGGGTGAAGGCATCATTTTGCTCTCCGGTGGGCGCAAGGGCGATGTTGGCCGCAGTTTGCTGCGCGGTAACAGTGCGCTGGTCTCGCAGTGCCTTAGTTTCTATCAGGAACACTTCCCCAATCGTTATTACCTTGAGCTGACGCGAACCGGCCGTGCCGATGAAGAGGCTTATTTGCATGCCGCCGTTGAGCTAGCGATTGCCGAAGGTGTGCCGGTCGTGGCGACCAACGAAGTCTGTTTCATCAACGAAGAAGATTTTGACGCCCATGAAATTCGCGTGGCGATTCATGATGGCTACACGCTGGACGATCCAAAACGTCCACGTCTATACAGTCCTCAGCAATATATGCGCAGCGAAGAGGAGATGTGCGAGCTGTTCTCGGACATTCCGGAAGCGCTGGAAAATAGCGTAGAGATTGCTAAGCGTTGTAACGTCACGGTGCGCCTTGGCGAGTACTTCCTGCCACAGTTCCCTACCGGTGAAATGAGCACCGAAGATTTCCTCGTCATGAAATCTCGTGAAGGGCTGGAAGAGCGCCTGGAATTCCTGTTCCCGGATGACAAGCTGCGTGCGGAGAAGCGGCCAGAGTACGATGAACGTCTTGAGATTGAACTCAACGTTATCAACCAGATGGGATTTCCTGGCTACTTCCTGATCGTAATGGAGTTCATCCAGTGGTCGAAGGATAACGGTATTCCGGTTGGGCCAGGCCGAGGTTCGGGTGCGGGCTCTCTGGTCGCGTATGCGTTGAAAATCACCGATCTCGATCCGCTGGAATTCGACCTGCTGTTCGAACGTTTCCTGAACCCGGAACGTGTCTCGATGCCTGACTTCGACGTCGATTTCTGCATGGAGAAGCGCGATCAGGTGATCGATCACGTTGCTGAAATGTACGGTCGTGAAGCGGTTTCGCAGATCATTACCTTCGGCACCATGGCGGCGAAAGCGGTTATCCGCGATGTGGGGCGCGTGCTCGGTCATCCGTATGGTTTTGTCGATCGCATCTCCAAACTGATCCCGCCCGATCCGGGCATGACGCTGGAAAAGGCCTTTGAAGCCGAACCGCAGCTGCCGGAAATCTACGAGGCGGATGAAGAGGTTAAAGCGCTGATCGATATGGCGCGTAAGCTGGAAGGTGTGACGCGTAACGCCGGTAAACACGCCGGTGGTGTGGTGATCGCGCCGACCAAAATTACCGATTTCGCCCCGCTCTATTGCGACGAAAACGGTCAGTTCCCGGTGACCCAGTTCGATAAGAATGATGTGGAATACGCCGGCCTGGTGAAGTTTGACTTCCTCGGCCTGCGTACGCTCACCATCATCGACTGGGCGCTGAAAATGATTAACCCGCGCCGCGCCAAAGAAGGGCTGGAGCCGATTGATATCGCCGCCATCCCGCTGCAAGATAAAAAAAGCTTCGACATGCTGCAGCGTTCGGAAACCACGGCGGTATTCCAGCTTGAATCGCGTGGCATGAAGGATTTGATCAAGCGTCTGAAGCCGGACTGCTTCGAAGATATGATCGCACTGGTGGCACTGTTCCGTCCGGGACCGCTGCAATCAGGCATGGTAGACAACTTCATTGACCGTAAGCACGGCCGTGAAGAGATTTCTTATCCGGATATTCAGTGGCAGCACGAAACCCTGAAGCCGGTGCTGGAACCGACCTATGGCATCATCCTGTATCAGGAACAGGTAATGCAGATCGCCCAGGTGCTTTCAGGTTACACCTTGGGCGGTGCAGATATGCTGCGCCGTGCAATGGGTAAGAAGAAGCCAGAAGAGATGGCCAAGCAGCGTTCGGTGTTCCAGGACGGTGCGGAGAGCATGGGCGTTAACGGCGAACTCTCGATGAAGATCTTCGATCTGGTAGAGAAGTTTGCCGGTTATGGCTTTAACAAGTCACACTCCGCCGCTTACGCGCTGGTGTCATATCAAACGCTGTGGCTGAAGGCGCACTATCCGGCAGAGTTCATGGCCGCAGTGATGACCGCGGATATGGATAATACCGAGAAGGTCGTTGGCCTGGTGGACGAATGCTGGCGTATGGGATTGAAAGTGCTGCCGCCAGACATCAACTCCGGCTTGTACCCATTCCACGTCAATGATGAAGGCGAAATCGTCTACGGTATCGGCGCGATTAAAGGCGTGGGTGAAGGGCCGATTGAAGCCATCATCGAAGCGCGTAATGAAGGCGGCTACTTCAAGGAGCTGTTTGATCTCTGCGCCCGCACCGATACGAAAAAGATTAACCGCCGCGTGATGGAAAAGCTGATCATGTCGGGGGCATTTGATCGCCTCGGTCCGCATCGTGCAGCCCTGATGAGCGCACTCAGTGATGCATTGAAAGCTGCAGATCAGCACGCAAAAGCAGAAGCGACCGGACAAGCCGATATGTTTGGCGTACTGGCAGAAGAGCCTGAGCAGGTGGAGAAGTCCTACACCAATATCACGCCGTGGCCGGAACAGATTCAGCTGGACGGTGAGCGTGAGACGCTCGGTTTATATCTCACTGGCCATCCGATTAATCAGTATCTGAAAGAAATTGATCGCTACGTTGGCGGCATGCGCCTGAAGGACATGCATCCGACGGATCGTGGTAAAGTAACCATCGCGGCGGGGCTGGTGATTGCCGCCCGCGTGATGGTCACGAAACGCGGCAACCGAATTGGTATTTGTACTCTCGACGATCGATCTGGTCGTCTGGAAGTGATGTTATTTACCGATGCGTTAGATAAATACCAGCAGTTGCTGGAGAAAGACCGTATCCTGATCGTCAGTGGACAGGTCAGCTTTGATGACTTTAGCGGTGGCCTTAAAATGACCGCTCGAGAAGTGATGGACATCGACGAAGCGCGGGAAAAATACGCGCGCGGACTTGCTATCTCGCTGACGGACAGGCAAATTGATGACCAGCTTTTAAACCGTCTCCGCCAGTCTCTGGAGCCTCATCGCTCCGGGACCATTCCGGTGCATCTCTATTATCAGAGAGCAGATGCGCGGGCGAAGCTGCGCTTTGGTGCAGCGTGGCGTATTTCGCCCAGCGATCGTTTACTCAACGATTTGCGGTCGTTAGTAGGATCGGAGCAGGTGGAACTGGAGTTTGACTAAAACAGGAACATTATGAGTCTTAATTACCTGGATTTTGAACAGCCAATCGCAGAACTGGAAGCGAAAATCGACTCGCTGAAGTCAATTGGCCGTTCGGATGAGAAACACGATATTAATCTGGATGAAGAAGTGCAGCGTCTGCGCGAAAAAAGCGTTGAGCTGACCCGTAAAATCTTCTCCGATTTAGGTGCATGGCAGGTCGCGCAGCTCGCGCGTCACCCGCTGCGCCCTTATACGCTGGACTATGTCCGCAACGCGTTTGATGATTTCGATGAGTTGGCAGGCGACCGTGCTTATGCTGACGACAAAGCGATTGTCGGCGGCATTGCCCGTCTTGATGGTCGCCCGGTGATGATCATTGGTCATCAGAAAGGTCGTGAAACCAAAGAGAAAATCCGTCGTAACTTCGGTATGCCAGCACCAGAAGGCTACCGCAAAGCGCTGCGACTGATGGAAATGGCTGAACGCTTTAAGATGCCACTGATCACCTTCATCGACACGCCGGGAGCTTATCCTGGCGTCGGCGCGGAAGAGCGTGGTCAATCTGAAGCGATCGCACGTAACCTGCGTGAAATGTCTGGCCTTAAAATTCCGGTGATCTGCACCGTGATTGGCGAAGGCGGTTCCGGTGGTGCGCTGGCGATTGGTGTGGGCGACAAAGTGAACATGCTGCAGTACAGCACCTATTCAGTGATTTCACCGGAAGGCTGTGCGTCAATCCTGTGGAAAAGCGCCGATAAAGCGCCACTGGCTGCTGAAGCGATGGGCATCACCGCCGATCGTCTGAAAGAGCTGAAGCTGATCGACTCGATCATCCCAGAACCATTGGGCGGCGCGCATCGTCATCCACTGGATATCGCGGCAAGCCTGAAGAAGCAACTGCTGGCAGATCTGGCCGATCTCGACGTGCTGAGCACTGAAGAGTTGCTTAACCGTCGCTATCAGCGTCTGATGAGCTACGGCTACGCGTAAGCAAGCCTGTGAATGAAAAGAAGCGGACTTCGGTCCGCTTTTTTTATGCCCTTTTCTGGCCTTGGCACCCAATTCACAGCGATCCCCTCTAAACAACAACACCGCATTCCAGAACATTCACCTCTCACTTTTCGCTATCCTTATTCAGTGCCATAACACCACAGGAGGTGAGCATTGAATATTATCGCGATCATGGGACCGCACGGCGCGTTCTACAAAGATGAACCGATTCGTGAGCTGGACGCAGCCCTCAAGCTGCAAGGCTTCCAGACGGTCTACCCCAACAATGCCAGCGACCTGCTGAAACTGATTGAACACAACCCGCGCATCTGCGGCGTGGTTTTTGACTGGGACGATTACAGCCTTGCGCTATGTAGCGACATCAATCAGCTCAACGAATATCTGCCGCTGTATGCCTTCATTAACACCCATTCGCAGATGGATGTCAGCATCAATGAAATGCGCATGGCACTGCAATTCTTTGAATACGCGCTCAACGCGGCTGACGACATCGCATTGCACATTCGCCAGTACACCGATGAGTACATCGATAAAATCATGCCGCCGCTCACCAAGGCGCTGTTTACCTATGTGAAAGAAGGCAAATACACCTTCTGCACGCCAGGCCACATGGGCGGCACCGCCTTCCAGAAAAGCCCGGTGGGCAGCCTGTTCTATGATTTTTTCGGTGCGAACACGCTAAAGGCGGATGTCTCCATCTCTGTCACCGAACTCGGTTCGCTACTTGACCATACCGGCCCGCATCTCGAAGCTGAAGAGTACGTCGCGCGGACTTTCGGTGCTGAACAGAGCTATATGGTGACTAACGGCACCTCAACCTCGAACAAAATTGTCGGGATGTATGCCGCACCAGCAGGTAGCACAGTACTGATCGATCGTAACTGCCACAAATCACTCACCCATCTGCTGATGATGAGCGATATCATCCCGATCTGGCTCAAACCTACCCGCAACGCGCTCGGTATTTTGGGCGGGATCCCGCAGCGGGAGTTCACGCGCGACAGCATTCAGCACAAGGTCAATGAAACACCGCGCGCCAGTTGGCCAGTGCACGCGGTGATCACCAACTCCACCTATGATGGGCTGCTGTATAACACGCAGTACATCAAAGAGACGCTGGATGTGCCGTCGATTCATTTCGATTCGGCTTGGGTGCCGTACACCAACTTCCATCCGATCTACAGCGGCAAAAGCGGTATGAGCGGTGAGCGCATTCCCGGTAAAGTGATTTATGAAACGCAGTCGACGCACAAACTGTTGGCGGCGTTTTCGCAGGCCTCGCTGATTCACATCAAAGGTGATTACGACCACGACACCTTCAATGAAGCCTACATGATGCACACCACCACATCGCCGAGTTACGCGATTGTCTCCTCGATTGAAACGGCGGCGGCGATGCTGCGCGGTAATCCGGGTAAACGACTGATCAATCGCTCAGTGGAGCGCGCTCTGCATTTCCGTCGTGAGATTCAGCGGCTGCGTGAAGAGAGTGATGGTTGGTTCTTCGATATCTGGCAGCCGGAGCTGGTGGATGAGGCCGAATGCTGGCCGATCCAACCCGGTGAAGAGGATTGGCACGGATTTACCCAGGCTGACCGTGATCACATGTACCTCGATCCAATCAAAGTGACCATTCTGACGCCCGGCATGAGTGAATTAGGCAAAATGGCGGAGGAGGGGATTCCAGCGGCGCTGGTGGCTAAGTTCCTCGATCAGCGCGGTGTGGTGGTTGAGAAAACCGGGCCGTACAACTTGTTGTTCCTGTTCAGCATCGGTATTGATAAAACCAAAGCAATGAGCGTGCTGCGTGGCCTGACTGAATTCAAACGCGCCTACGATCTCAATCTGCGTGTCAAAAACATGCTGCCGGATCTCTATGCAGAAGATCCCGACTTCTATCGCAATATGCGCATTCAGACATTGGCGCAGGGCATTCATAATCTGATCCGACAACACGATTTACCGCGTCTGATGCTCAAGGCATTCGATGTGTTGCCTGAATCAAAAATGACACCGCATCAGGCCTTCCAGCGTCAGGTGCAGGGAAAAGTTGAGACTGTCGATATTCGTGAGTTAGTGGGTCGCGTTTCCGCCAATATGATTTTGCCTTATCCGCCAGGCGTTCCGCTGGTGATGCCGGGAGAAATGATCACCGAGGAAAGCCGATCCGTGCTCGACTTTCTGTTAATGCTTTGCACGATTGGGCGGCACTATCCTGGATTTGAAACTGATATCCATGGCGCAACGCTAACTGACGATGGTCGTTATCTGGTACGCGTTCTGCGCGAGGAAAACAGTCGTTAACTTCGGACAATTGCCGCTGTTCAGCACAGCCCCGAGCACGTAGGCTTAGCGGCTGATTCTATAGGAGCCGCTATGCTGCAGATAAAACAGATCCACCACATTGCCATTATTGCCACCGACTATCAGCGCAGTAAGGCGTTTTACTGTGACGTGTTGGGATTTGAGTTGCTCGGCGAGTATTACCGTGCCGAGCGTGATTCGTGGAAAGGGGATCTGGGACTGAACGGGGTTTACACCATTGAACTGTTTTCGTTCCCTTCACCGCCGCCACGCGTCAGCGGTCCGGAAGCCTGTGGTCTGCGTCATCTGGCGTTTTGTGTTGATGATGTTGAACAGTCGATTGTGGCTTTGGCAGAGAAGGGCGTGGTGTGCGAACCGATTCGCATTGATGCGCTAACCGGCAAGGCATGCACTTTCTTCCCGGATCCAGACGGTTTGCCGCTGGAGCTGTATCAGGCGTAAACTAGCGTCCGCGCGGGCTGCAATCAGGCAGCTCGCTCTGATGGAACGCGCTCATGTCTTTTTCCCATCTTGCTTCGTTACTGACACACGACGCCCGCTGTGTGCTGGCGTTCAGTGGCGGACTGGATTCCACCGTATTGCTGCATCAACTGGCCAGCTGGCAACGTCAACTGCCGCAGCTGCGCGTGCGCGCGTTGCACGTCCATCATGGATTAAGCCCGAATGCGGATAGCTGGGCGTCACATTGTCTGCAAACCTGCCAGCAGTGGCAGATTCCCTGCGAGGTACTGCGCGTGCAAGTGGATGGCCATGCTAAAGGGATTGAGGCTGCTGCACGTGAGGCGCGCTATCAGGCGCTGTTTCAACAGCTGCAACCCGGTGAGCACTTACTTACTGCGCAGCACCTTGACGATCAGTGTGAAACGCTGTTGTTGGCACTGAAACGGGGTAGCGGTCCGGCAGGGCTGGCGGCAATGCCAATACAGCGTGAGGTGGGGGAACATTCGCACTTGCGCCCGTTACTAGGTCTCAGTCGTCAGCAGCTCGAAGCCTATGCGATCGAACACCGCTTACGCTGGATTGAAGACGAAAGTAACGCCGACACCCGCTACGACCGTAACTTTTTGCGGCAGCAAATTTTACCGTTACTGCAGGCGCGTTGGCCGCATTTCAGCGCAGCCAGTGCCCGCAGTGCCGCATTGTGTGGTGAACAGGAGCAACTGCTGGATGAATTACTGGCGGAACAGTTGGCCCAGCTCACGGATGAACAAGGCGGACTTCACTTCCCGCCATTGCTGGCGATGAGCGAAGCGCGACGACATGCGCTATTGCGTCGTTGGATCGCACAACAGGGCGGCACGATGCCTTCGCGGGAAGCATTGAAACGTATCACCGATGAAGTGATGCAAAGCCGCGAAGATGCGAATCCAAGCCTGAGCTTCGCTGCCTGCACCCTGCGCCGTTATCGGCAGCAGCTGTTTTGGCTTAAGCCACAGCCATCACTGAGTCAGCACTCGCTAACCTGGCATGACCGTAAACAGCCGCTGCGGTTGCCCGATGATTTGGGCGCGTTACAGGCAAACCCGGCGATTGCCACACTGCGCCAACCCACCAAGGACGAATCGATCAACGTCTGTTTCCAGGCCAGCGGCTATTATCATCTGCTGGGTCGTGCCGGAGGCCGGGAGATGAAAAAATTGTGGCAGGAGTTAGGTGTGCCCCCCTGGCAGCGTGAACGTATTCCTTTGATTTACTACAACCAGACGCTGATCTGCGCACCGGGGCTCTTTGTTACCCGCGAGGGTGCGGCCAGTGATGAGCAAGGCTGGCAAGCGATCTGGTTACAACAACAATAAGATGGAGAGCAATGATGAAACACTGGATGGCGGCAGCGTTGCTGGCCGCGGCGCTGCCGGCTTTCGCCGACGGCGATGTGAATGCGGGCGCGCAAAAAGCGGCAACCTGCCTGGCCTGTCACGGTGCTGAAGGGAAAAGTGCCGTGCCGCTTTATCCTAATCTCGCCGGGCAGCATGCGCCTTATCTGCTGCATTCTTTACAGGCTTACAAAAAAGGTGAGCGCAGCGGTGGTCAGGCGGAAGTGATGAAAGCGTTTGTGGCAGGATTGAGCGATCAGGATATGGAAGATTTATCGGCGTATTACAGTTCGCTGAAGCCGTAAGCGAGGAGGGCGGGATAGTATTCCCGCCCGGATGTGGCAGCTATTCGTCTTCGCTAACGATAACGGTGCCCAGCTCGGGATGACTGAAGCTGGCGATGTGATCAAGCCGCAACTCTCGGGTTTCGCCAGAGAGGTCAACGGTCAGATACTCCACGTTTTTGCGCGAGACCATGTCCACGGCTTTCGCTTTAAGCTGATCGCCGCTTTTTAATTCCAAAGACAGCGTCCAGTGTTTGGTGCAGGCGAGTTCGAGGCTATCGTAGTCATCGCAGTTGATGGGTTTGTAGGCTTCATTCGTCAACATAGTCGCTCACCAATAAGTTTGCAGCAGCATAGGCTGCTTGTTCCCTGACAGAAGAGTTTAGCGCAGAATTAGCGGCAATATCGTTGAGTGCGTTTAGCGCGCAACCTATCGCGTCTGGCACATACCCCAGGTCGCCACTTCCAATTTGGGCATACTTCTGGCGAACTAACTCACAATACTTTTGCACATACACCTCCTCAGCAGAGCTTAAATACTCTGGTTGATAAGCGACTATATCACAGGATTTTCGTGGAAATCAGCATGGTGAAGCGTGGATGCTGACAATGAAAAGTGTAAAAGTGACATACAGCGCTGGTCTTAAGGGTTAAGACGGCGCACAAAAGGTTAAGTTGATGAACAGGTTATTACGCGACACAACGTCGCACCTAACGGCAGGTGACAGATGATCGTGCTGTCTCGATCGGTCTCTCTTGCTGATAATGAAGTTGAGCTTAGTGCCATCCGCGCTCAGGGCGCGGGCGGCCAGCATGTGAATAAAACATCCACTGCTATCCATTTGCGTTTTGATATCCGCGCTTCCTCGTTGCCGCCGTTCTACAAGGAGCGCCTGCTGGCCGCAAGCCACCATTTGATCACGGCAGAAGGTATCGTGATCATTAAGTCGCAGGAGTATCGCAGTCAGGAAATGAATCGTGAGGCGGCCCTGCAGCGGCTCATCAATCTGATTAGTGAGTTGACCACGGTGGAGAAGGCGCGACGGGCAACGCGACCCACGCGTGCTTCGAAAGAGAGACGACTGGAGGGGAAATCACGGCGCGGAAATGTGAAAGCGATGCGGGGTAAAGTGCAATGAAAAACGCCTCCAGCTGGAGGCGTTTTAGTGTTACTTGTTTAGCGATTTTGCCAGAAAGTCGACAATGTCGTGCTGCTTGATCATCTGCTTCTCACTGGATGAACGAGATTTGTATTCGATTTCCTGGTTATCGAGATTACGGTCACCGATAACGATGGTATGCGGTACGCCAATCAGTTCCATATCAGCGAACATCACGCCTGGGCGCTCTTTGCGATCATCCAGAATCACATCGATGCCTTTAGCACGCAGTTGGCTATAAAGCTCTTCAGCCAGCTCTTTCACGCGGAAAGATTTCTGCATGTTCATCGGCAGAATCGCCACTTCGAACGGTGCCAACGCCGCTGGCCAGATAATGCCGCGTTCGTCATGGTTCTGCTCGATGGCAGCGGCCACTACGCGAGTGATACCGATACCGTAGCAACCCATGGTCATGACCTGGTTACGACCTTCTTCGCCCTGAACAGCGGCTTTCATCGCTTCCGAGTATTTAGTGCCTAACTGGAAGATGTGACCGACTTCGATACCGCGTTTGATCTGCAGTGTGCCTTTGCCATCCGGGCTTGGATCACCTTCAACTACGTTACGGATATCTTCCACGCGTGCTTCTGGTAAATCGCGCAACCAGTTGATACCGGCGAAGTGCTGGCCATCAATGTTGGCGCCAGCAGAGAAGTCACTCATTTTGGCAACGGTGCGGTCAGCAATCACTGGAATGCTCAGGCCAACCGGCCCGATTGAGCCAAAACCAGCACCGACGACTGCACGAATGGCTTCTTCGCTGCCCATTTCCAGTGGAGAGGCCACGATATCAAGATGCTCAGCTTTGACTTCGTTAAGCTCATGATCGCCGCGAACCAGTAAAGCAACCAGCGCGTGGCCGCTCTCTTCTGTGGCTTTCACAATCAAAGTCTTAACGGTTTTCTCGATCGGGATCTGATGTTGCTCAACCAGCTCTGCAATCGTCCTGGCATTTGGCGTGGCAAACTGCGTCATGTCCTGCATTGCCGCTGGACGGTCGCCCGCTGGCGCCAGTGCTTCCGCTTTTTCAATGTTGGCAGCGTAATCCGATTCGCTGGAGAAGATCACATCATCTTCACCGCTCTGCGCCAATACCTGGAATTCGTGCGATGCGCTACCGCCGATTGAGCCGGTGTCCGCTTGTACGGCACGGAAGTCCAGCCCCATACGGCTGAAGCTCTGGCTGTAAGCGCGATACATCGCATCGTAGGTTTCCTGCAGCGATTCCTGAGTGGTGTGGAACGAGTAAGCATCTTTCATGATGAACTCACGCGAACGCATCACACCGAAGCGCGGACGCACTTCATCGCGGAATTTGGTCTGGATCTGGTACAGATTCAGCGGCAGCTGTTTGTAAGAACTCAGTTCATTGCGGATTAGATCGGTGACCACTTCTTCGTGGGTTGGACCTAGCACGAAAGGACGTTCGTGACGATCTTTAATGCGCAGCAGTTCCGGGCCATACTGCTCCCAACGGCCGCTCTCTTCCCACAGATCGGCAGGCTGAACCACCGGCATGGAGATCTCAATCGCGCCCGCGTTATTCATCTCTTCGCGTACGATATTTTCAACTTTTCGCAACACGCGAACACCGGTCGGCAGCCAGGTATAAAGACCGGAAGCCAGTTTGCGGATCATACCGGCGCGTAGCATCAGCTGGTGGCTGATCACTTCCGCATCGGATGGCGTCTCTTTCAGTGTAGAGAGCAGATATTGAGTAGTACGCATTGATTACGATTCCAGTTGTACGGAAGGACACTGACAAAAATTTTTCTGGCGGCTAGTGTACCAGCGAGATCCATCACTCAAAAGCTTGTTTTAGCGCGGATCGAGGGCGATCACTTCGGTGCCGACCTCATCAATACGCCAGCGCACGTTAAAGTCGAGCAGCCAGGCGGCATACTCGCGATCTTCCGCTTCGCCTTTACGATAAGCTGGGCGGGGATCTTGCGCTAAAACTTCCGCAATAAAGCGTGCCAGCTGAGGATAGTTTCTCTGCTGTTGCTGGATTTGGTCCTGCGCCAGGGCTGAGAAACGCACGGGCATGCTGGCATCCGGTGCGCTTTGGGCGAATCCCGCGCGCGCATTGGGCAGCGCTTCAGCAAAGGGCAAATACGGTTTGATATCGACCACCGGCGTGCCATCCACTAAATCCAGACTGCCGAGCTGCAGAATCACCTGCTGTTTCTCACAGCGAATGCCTTTTAATTCAACCAGTGACATACCAATCGGATTAGGGCGGAAGGTCGAGCGTGTGGCGAAAACACCCATGCGGGCGTTGCCGCCTAAGCGCGGAGGGCGCACGGTGGGTCGCCAACCGCCTTCCATGGTTTGATGGAAGACGAACAGCACCCAAAGATGGCTGAAGGTTTCCAGCCCACGCACCGCTTCCGGCTGATTATAAGGCGGCAGCAGGTGTAACTCACCGCCGCCATCCTGCACCAGGCCGGGCTGGCGCGGCACGGCAAACTTCTCTTTCCACGGCGAACGAATCACGCCGATTTGCGCAAAGGCAAAATCACTCATTGATTGGAAACTTTCAGTGCAGAGCCCTGGCAAATGGCCTGGCGATAGCAGCCTGGCGTGCTGGAGACGATCTCACACTTGTGCAGCAGTACCGCATTGGCTTTCATGCCGGCCGCTTTGATCTGCAGACGTTTACGCGCGGTATTGATATTTGGCGGTGAATCCTGGCTGCTGCTCTGGCAATCATCGGCGGACACTTCACCCAGATCGCGGAACGGGTTACTTACCAGAGCGGTGGCATCGGTATAAATTTTTACCGGTGCAGGGCGTGGTGCAGGCTTACGTTCAGGTTCGCTGGATGACTGTTGCGGGCGAGCGGGAGCACTGCTTATTGGGTGATATTCACGAACACACCCGGTTAGCATCAATGCTAACAAGCAGAGCGGTAAAAAACGCATGGCAACATCCTCAGTAGGAAAAAAGTGGCGTTATTGAAACAAGGACAGGATTAAATAACAAGTCAGCAAAAAGAAAGGGCGGCCGAAGCCGCCCTGGATGGCATCAAAGGCAAAAATTACCAGCCTTTAACTGCACCGCCGTTGAAGATTTTGTTCGCGGCTTCAGAAACTTCATCAGACTGATATGCCTGAACAAATTTCTTCACGTTTTCCGCATCTTTATTATCTTCACGGCTGACGATCAGGTTTACGTAAGGAGAATCTTTGTCTTCGACAAAGATGCCATCTTTCGCTGGGGTCAGGCCAATCTGGCTGGCGTAAGTGGTGTTGATCACCGCCAGTGCAATTTGCTGATCGTCGAGTGAACGTGGCAGCTGCGGCGCTTCCAGCTCAACAATCTTCAGGTTTTTCGGGTTCTCGACGATATCCAGTGAGGTTGGCAGCAAGCCCACGCCATCTTTCAGTTTGATCAGGCCCACTTTCTGCAGCAGCAGCAGTGAACGACCCAGGTTGGTTGGATCATTAGGGATAGCAACCTGCGCGCCGTTCTGCAGCTCATCCAGAGATTTGATTTTCTTCGAGTAGCCCGCAATCGGGTAAACAAAGGTGTTCGCAACGGCAACCAGCTTGTAACCGCGATCTTTGATCTGCTGATCCAGGTAAGGCTTATGCTGGAAGGCGTTGACGTCGATATCGCCTTTGCTCAACGCTTCGTTCGGCAGCACGTAATCGTTGAAGGTCACCAGTTCAACATCCAGACCGTATTTCTCTTTAGCGACCTTAACAGCGGTTTCAGCAACCTGCTGTTCAGCACCGACAATCACACCCACTTTGATGTGGTTTGGATCTTTAGCTTTCTGATCGCATCCTGCCAGCGCAATTGCGCCAATCAGAGCACCCACAGCGGCAATCTTTTTAAATGTGAAAGACATATCCCTTCCTTAATAGAGGACTATTGATGTTGTTTACTTATTTATGGGACACAGCACGCACGATGCGGTCGCCACAGAACTGAATTAAATACACCAGAACGACCAGCAGAATCAGCACGGTATTCATCACAGTAGCGTTATAGCCGATGTAACCATACTGATAGCCAATCTGACCCAGGCCACCTGCACCCACTGCGCCGCCCATGGCGGAGTAGCCGACCAGGGTAATCAGGGTAATTGTAGCGGCATTCACCAGACCCGGCAGGGCTTCTGGCAGCAGTACTTTGCGCACAATCTGCAGTGGCGTGGCGCCCATCGCACGCGAGGCTTCGATTAAACCGGTAGGCAGTTCAAGCAGCGCATTCTCGACCATACGCGCAATAAACGGCGCGGCGCCAACCGTCAGTGGCACGATCGCCGCCTGCAAACCAATGGAGGTGCCGACAATCATGCGCGTGAAGGGAATCATCCAGACCAGTAAGATAATGAAAGGAATCGAACGGAAGATATTCACCAGCGCGGACAGCACGCGATACAGCGCGCCATTGGCCAGAATCTGCCCTGGTCGGGTGACATAAAGCAGCACGCCAACCGGCAGGCCGAGTACAAAACCGAAGAAGCCGGAGACAAAGGTCATCATCAGCGTTTCCCAGACGCCACGCGTCAGTAACCACAGCATCGCTTCAGACATAACCCAGTACCTCTACTTTCACATGATTTTCTTTCAGCCAGGCAATCGCGGCTTGTGTATCGGTTTCCGTGCCATCCATTTCGGCCAGCATGATGCCGAATTTCACACCACCGGCGTAATCCATTTGTGCACTGATAATGTTGTTGTTGACGTTGAAGCGGCGCGCGGCTTCTGAGAGCAGCGGGGCATCGACCGATTTTCCGGTGAACTCCAGGCGCAACAGCGGGACACTTTCAGCTGAAGCTTGCGGCTGCATACGCTGCTGGTAATCGTCCGGGATATCCAGATGCAACGTCGATTGAATAAACTGCTGAGCCAGCGGCGTTTTAGGATGTGAGAACACTTCGCTGACGCTGTCTTTCTCAATCAGTTCGCCATTACTGATAACGGCAACCTGGTCGCAGATGCGTTTCACGACATCCATTTCATGGGTGATCAGCAGAATAGTGATCCCCAGTCGGCGGTTGATGTCTTTCAGCAATTCTAAAATGGAACGCGTGGTTGCTGGGTCGAGGGCGCTGGTGGCTTCGTCACACAGCAAAACCTTTGGATTAGTGGCTAGCGCACGCGCAATCGCCACACGTTGTTTCTGCCCACCGGAAAGATTCGCTGGCCAGCTGTCGTGTTTGTCCGCTAGCCCAACTAACTCCAGCAGTTCGGTTACACGGTTTTTGATCTGCTCGCGGGACAGGTTGCCTAATTCGAGCGGCAGTGCAACGTTACCGGAGACGGTACGCGAGTTCATCAGATTGAAGTGCTGGAAGATCATGCCAATCTGACGGCGTGCGAGCGTCAATTTTGAGGAGGAGAGGGCAGTCAAATCCTGACCATCAACCAATACGCGCCCCGATGTTGGACGCTCGAGCAAGTTAACGCAGCGAATGAGCGTGCTTTTACCGGCACCGGATGAACCGATGACGCCATAAATCTGTCCAGCAGGCACGTGCAGGCTGACATTGGAGAGCGCCTGAATAGTGCGTGAACCCTGCTGGAACACTTTGGTAATGTTTTCGAGTTTAATCATTAGTTTAATAGTTATCGTGTTGCGTTATCCGTGGTGTATCGGCTTCCACGCGATGGCACTGAGTGGAATTTGGATGGATGTTAAGGCATCCAGACGGCTAAATCAATCGAAGTCATTCAATCTGCCATTCTCTCTATATATGCAATCATGCGATACTGTGCGGCATTATTTGCAGCAGGAGTTTCTACGTGTCGAACAAAGTCCCCGCTATTTTCCTTGATCGTGATGGCACCCTGAATGTCGATCACGGTTATGTTCACGAAATCGATAATTTTGAATTCATCGACGGCACCATTGAGGCGTTACAGGCGCTGAAGAAGATGGGTTACGCGCTGGTGCTGGTGACGAATCAGTCTGGTATTGCGCGTGGCATGTTTACTGAAGACCAGTTTATGCAGCTTACGGAATGGATGGATTGGTCGCTGGCGGATCGTGATGTTGATCTGGATGGCATCTATTTCTGTCCTCATCTGCCAGATGCAACAGTAGAAGAGTATCGCCAAGTGTGTGATTGCCGTAAGCCGCAGCCCGGTATGTTGCTCTCTGCGCAGAAGCATCTGAACATCGATATGGCTGCTTCTTATATGGTAGGCGACAAAATAGAAGATATGCAGGCAGCGTCTGCGGCAGGTGTGGGCACTAAAGTGTTAGTTCGCTCTGGTAAGCCGGTCACCGCAGAAGGGGAAAATGCAGCCGATTGGGTGCTTAATAGCCTGTCAGAGCTGCCTGGCCGCATTAAAAAGGGCTGAACTAGACGGTTTTGTGCAATTTTCAAGCGAACGAATAAAAACTTGAAAATTGCCCTTGCTCTTCCTCAGAACCTCCCTATAATGCGCCACCACTGAGACGGCAAAGCGGCAACGCAGACGACTCAGCAGGGAGTGAAGTGATTCACCCCGCCAGAGAAAAACGCTGAAAAAAGTGTTTGACTCTGAAGTAGGAAAGCGTAATATACGCCACCTCGCAACAGCAGCTTAAGGCGCTGATTGCACC
>CBCTJT010000014.1:0-127758 GCA_965147305.1 uncultured bacterium | reverse complement strand
GCTGAAGTCGATCCGCGTAAAGCAGCGGTTGAAGCCGCTATTGCACGTGCTAAAGCAAAGAAAGCTGCGGCTGCTGCTGGCGAACAAGCGCCTGAGCCAGCTGATGTAGCTCCGGCTGCTGAAGTCGATCCGCGTAAAGCGGCGGTTGAAGCCGCTATTGCGCGTGCCAAGGCTAAAAAAGCTGCGGCTGCTGCTGGCGAACAAGCTTCTGAACCCGCTGATGCAGCCTCAGCCGCTGAAGTCGATCCGCGTAAAGCAGCGGTTGAAGCCGCTATTGCACGTGCTAAAGCGAAGAAAGCTGCGGCGGCTGCTGGCGAACAAGCTTTTGAACCCGCTGATGCAGCCTCAGCCGCTGAAGTCGATCCGCGTAAAGCGGCGGTTGAAGCCGCTATTGCGCGTGCTAAGGCGAAGAAGGCAGCGGCGGCTGAACAAGCATCGGCACCCACTGAAGCCGCACCTGAATCATCTCCTGAGGTGGAGGCTGCTGCCTCTCCTGACTCCGCCGACCCACGCAAAGCGGCAATTGCTGCCGCGGTCGCCCGTGCCAAAGCGCGTAAAGCGCAGCAGCAGCCTTCGACGACTGAGGAATAAATGGCTTTTCGTATCGCAAGTTCTCCCTATACCCACAACCGCCGCAGCACCGGCAACATCATGCTGCTGGTGGTGCTGGCTGCCCTGCCGGGCATGGCCGCGCAGTGGTATTTCTTTGGCGTGGGTTTTCTGATTCAGGTATTGCTGGCTACTGCCACCGCGTGGATCACTGAAGGCGCCATTTTGCGTCTGCGCAAGACGCCGGTGGTCCCGACACTCTCGGATAACTCCGCCCTGCTCACCGCGCTACTGCTGGGCATCAGTCTGCCGCCGCTGGCACCCTGGTGGCTGGTAGTCATTGGCACCGTGTTTGCCATCGTTATCGCGAAACAACTCTATGGCGGCTTGGGGCAAAACCCTTTCAATCCGGCCATGGTTGGCTATGTGGTATTACTGATTTCCTTCCCGGTGCAGATGACCAGCTGGTTGCCGCCGGATACATTACAGGCGATAAAACCCGGACTCCTGGATTCCCTGAGCATGATCTTCACCAATCACACACTGGCCGGTGAAACCATGCAGCAGTTACAGCTCGGTGTGGATGGTGTAAGCCAGGCCACGCCGCTGGATACCTTTAAGACCGGCTTGCGTGCCGGTCACAGCGCGGAACAATTACTGGCTGAGCCGATTTATACCGGCGTGCTGGCCGGATTGGGCTGGCAGTGGATCAACCTCGGTTATCTGCTGGGCGGCATGTTGCTGTTGGCAAAGAATGCCATTCGCTGGCACATACCCGTCAGTTTCCTGGTTTCGCTGGCGTTCTGCGCCACCCTTGGCTGGTTGTTCTCGCCCGAGTCGCTGAACTCGCCGCTGATTCATTTGTTCTCCGGGGCGACCATGCTCGGCGCATTCTTTATCGCCACCGACCCGGTCACCGCCTCGACGACTAACCGTGGTCGCCTGGTTTATGGTGCACTGATTGGTTTACTGGTGTGGTTGATTCGCAGCTTTGGCGGTTATCCGGACGGCGTGGCCTTTGCCGTACTGCTGGCAAACATTTGCGTGCCGCTGATTGATTACTACACCCAGCCGCGCGTTTACGGCCATCGCAAGGATTAAAGATGTTCGATGCTATTCGTAAAAATGCCGTGACGCTGGCGGCGTTTGCGGTGATCACCACCGGCGTCACAGCGGTGGTGAACTACGTGACTAAGCCTACGGTGGAACATCAGACGGCACTGCAGCAAAAAAACCTGCTCGATCAGGTGGTGCCAACCGATATGTATGACAACCATATTCAGCAAGAGTGTTTCCTGGTGACGGATGCAGCGGCATTAGGCAATAACCAGCCGCATCATCTCTATCTGGCACGTAAAGGTGATAAGCCTGTCGCGGCAGCGCTTGAGACCACCGCGCCAGACGGCTATTCTGGTGCGATTCAGATGCTGGTTGGTGCCGATTTCCAGGGCAAAGTACTGGGCGTGCGCGTAGTAGAACACCACGAAACACCAGGGCTGGGCGATAAGATCGAACTGCGTATTTCCAACTGGATCAACAGTTTTAACGGCAAAGTGGTACACGGTGCCGACGACAAGAACTTTGCGGTGAAAAAAGACGGCGGTGAATTTGATCAATTTACCGGCGCGACCATTACCCCGCGCGCGGTGGTCAATGCCACTAAACGTACCGCATTACTGATTGAAACGTTGCCAGCGAAGCTCTCTTCGCTGCCCGAATGTGGAGATGCACCATGAGTGAAGCGAAAAACCTGCTGGTTGGCGGCCTGTGGAAAAACAACTCCGCCTTAGTGCAGCTGCTCGGCTTGTGCCCGCTGCTGGCCGTGACCTCAACCGCCACTAACGCTCTTGGCCTTGGCCTGGCCACCACGCTGGTGTTGACCATCACCAATAGCGCAATCTCCGCCTCGCGTCGTTGGGTGCCGGCGGAAATCCGTATACCGATTTACGTGATGATCATCGCTTCGGTGGTGAGCTGTGTGCAAATGCTGATCAATGCTTACGCTTATGGCCTGTATCAGTCACTGGGAATCTTCATTCCGCTGATCGTGACCAACTGTATCGTGGTGGGCCGTGCTGAAGCGGTGGCTTCTAAGAGCAGTATTCCGCTCTCCGCGCTGGATGGATTTGCCATTGGTATGGGCGCGACCTGCGCGATGGTCACTTTGGGGTCTATTCGAGAATTGATCGGTAGCGGCACCCTGTTTAACGGTGCGGATCAGCTGCTGGGGCCGTGGGCCAAAGCGCTGCGTATTGAAGTGTTCCATTTTGATTCACCAATGTTGCTGGCGATGCTGCCGCCGGGTGCATTTATCGGTTTAGGCATGCTGTTGGCGGGTAAATATCTGATCGATCAGAAAATGAAGCAACGTGCCGCCCTTCGTGCTGCTGAACCTGAAGCTGCGCCGCAAGGTGAAACAGGGAAAGCGGTGTGAATAAGGATAAGCGCCTGCAAATTCTCACGCGCCTGCGTGATGACAACCCGCATCCCACCACGGAACTGTACTTCAGCTCACCTTTTGAGTTGTTGATTGCGGTGCTGCTGTCCGCGCAGGCTACCGATGTCAGCGTGAACAAAGCCACGACGAAGATGTATCCGGTCGCGAACACCCCTGCCGCCATTTTGGCTTTGGGTGTTGATGGTGTGAAAGAGTTCATCAAGACCATCGGCCTGTTTAACAGCAAAGCGGAAAACGTCATCAAAACCTGCCGCATTCTTATCGAACAGCACGGTGGTGAAGTACCGGAGGACCGCGCGGCATTAGAAGCCCTGCCCGGCGTCGGCCGCAAGACCGCCAACGTGGTGCTCAATACCGCCTTTGGCTGGCCGACCATTGCGGTGGATACGCATATTTTTCGCGTCAGCAATCGCACTCGCTTTGCCCCCGGCAAGAATGTCGAAGAAGTGGAAGACAAGCTGATTAAAGTGGTGCCTTCTGCCTTTAAAGTCGACTGTCACCACTGGTTGATCTTGCACGGCCGCTATACCTGCGTGGCACGTAAACCACGCTGTGGCTCCTGCCTGATTGAAGATTTGTGTGAGTTCGACGCTAAAACCGACGTCTAAACCCATGCCGATAGCCGATCGCAATTTTGCGCTCTGGTATCGGCAGTTTGGCGATCCTGTTGATGTACTGACGCTGGAATCCTCCACTTTAGCCCCACGTCCCGCTGACATGCTACGCGTGCAAATGCACTATGCGCCGGTCAACGCGTCCGATCTGATCCCCATTACCGGTGCTTATCGTCACCGTGTCGCGCCGCCACAGGTCGCTGGCTACGAAGGCGTGGGCACCGTGATCTCTGCACCCTCTGCTTACTCACATTTAGTGGGGCGACGCGTGTTGCCGTTGCGTGGCGCAGGCTGCTGGCAGCGATACATTGATATCGATCCACAGCTCGCTGTTCCGGTACCAGAGGATATTACGAGTCAGCTGGCGGCTCGCGCCTATATCAATCCGCTGGCCGCCTTGCTAATGCTGCAGCAATGGCTGGTCAGCGGTAAAAATGTCCTGATCACTGCCGGTGGTTCCGCTTGCGCACTGTTGCTGGCCCAGTGGGCGAAGCTGCAAGGTGCGCGTCGGGTTGTGGTGGTGTATCGCGCGTCAGCACATGCAGAACGGTTGCACGCCCTGGGTCTGACTGCGTTGCAGGACAACGCGCGGGAAGCGGTAGAAGCTGTGAGTGCGCAAACCGATGTCGTGTTTGATGCGGTGGGAGGCGATGTGGGTCAGTCCATCTGGCAGTCGCTACCTGAGCACGCGCACTTTGTGGCTTACGGGGTATTAAGCGGCACGCCAGTCAGAGTGAATGCTACCCGTCCGGCGCTGCACTGGTTTCATGTGCGGCACACCCTTGGCGATATTGGCACTGCGCAGTGGCAACAGCTTTTCTCAGAACTCTGGCCGCTGCTGCGCAACAGCGAGTGTGGCGAAGTGGATATTTTTCCATTGAGCGAGTGGCGCGCAGCTATCGAGAGTTATCACCAGTCGGGTCGCACGCGCAAACCCCTGCTGTGTCTGGACGAGTAAAGAGAGGCTAAGCAGCCTCTCTGTACAATCGATTATTTAGCTGCAGCCTGCAGCCAGGCGACCACCAAAGGGGATAACCGATTTTGTAGCGCCGCACGTTCCGACTGGAACAGCGTCGCGACAAAGAACGGATGATCGGTCAGTTCTACGCCACGCACATCCCGCTCTAAATCCCAGCAGGTAATCTTCAGATTATTGGTCGCCAGCGCGGCGCTAAATTCTGGATTCACGCCGAAATTGCAGTGATACCCTTCATTACTTTCGAGCGCACCGTAGGCCTGCGCAATCCTTGAGCCCGCTTCGAATGTCACCGTGCCACGCTGTTCCACCAGCGAACAGGCCAGCGGGGCAATTACCCAGCGCCCACCTTCATCCGTTTCCGCATGCCCGGCATCTTCCCAACCCAGCACATTGCGGGCGTACTCCACCACCGCATACTGAAAACCTCCACATGAACCCAGGAACGGTTTGTGGTTTTCACGCGCCCAGCGGATCGTCGCAAACACAGCTTCGTCGTTGAGATACGGGCTGCCTGGCACCACCCAAATGGCATCGTAATCGTTCCAGTTGTGTTGATGGATGTCGGGAGAGGCGATCCAGTCTGCGGTGACGTCGAGCGAGAGGGATTTGGCGGCAAACTGTACAGCTGGAGGAATGGCTTGATGTGCAACGGCATTGGCACGGTAATCGCCAACAAGGGCGACACGAACTGACTGCGTCATGGTTACGTCCTTTTAGGGAAAAATCGAGGTTACAGCAAAGATAACGACCTGTCTAAGTGCATTTCAGTGCGGCACTACTCACTTTCGTTAACGCGCATTTTGGTTAAAGCCTGCTTTTTATACGGTTAAATGTTCTTCTTTGTGGTGATTAACTCGACGGATGTTGACCACGCAATCGTTTACTTCTTTTACCGTTTTAATTAATTCGTAATTTTGTGCGCAGGATCAACAAATTAGCCTATTGGAAACTTTAGCTTGCCTATTACGCTCAACAATCAAGCAATTGTGCTTATTAAATGTTCATGTGCGGTCTTTATATTGGTATAAATAATCATCTATAGCGTTATATCCTGCAAAATGCCACTTAAGCGGTTTATATCAGGAAAATGATCTTCAGGATCTCCAGTTAGTACGATTATTCTGATATAATGACACTCAGCAATATTTAACACTGATTTACAACTTCTTATAACGGCATTAACCCTACCTGTTACAAGTATTTCAGCGTGCAAAAAATGCTTGCCCTGTTGGCCTGATTCAGCCAAATTAGGCGCCGTTTTTCCTTTCTAATAACAATGTTGCGCGGGATTGCTCAGCCCGACGCAGACTTAATTCCTGTCGTAAAACAGGCTATGTATAAACTGAGGTACACGTGTCAACTGCAAACAAACACACTGACGAGGCAGTAAGCCTCAACGCGTTCAAGCAACCGAAAGCGTTTTATCTGATCTTCTCCATCGAACTGTGGGAGCGTTTCGGCTACTACGGTCTGCAAGCCATCATGGCCGTTTACCTGGTGAAACAGCTGGGAATGTCCGAAGCGGACTCCATTACCCTGTTCACCTCGTTCAGCGCCCTGGTATACGGCATGGTCGCGATTGGCGGTTGGCTGGGCGATAAAGTACTGGGCACCAAGCGCGTGATCGTGCTCGGCGTTATCGTGTTGGCTCTCGGTTATGCACTGATCGCCTTCTCAGGTCATGACACCGCGATGGTGTACGTCGGTATGGCGACTATCGCCGTAGGTAGTGGCTTGTTTAAAGCCAACCCCTCTTCTCTGCTGTCTACCTGCTATGAGAAAGATGATCCGCGCATCGACGGTGCTTTCACCATGTTCTATATGTCGATCAACATCGGTTCTCTGTTCTCGATGATGCTGACTCCGTGGTTGGCTGCACATTACGGCTGGGGCGCGGCGTTCTCGCTCTCCGTGGTGGGTCTGGTGATTACTTTACTGAACTTCCTGTTCTGCCAGCGCCTGGTGAAAAACTACGGCTCTAAACCTGACTTTGCTCCCCTGAACGTCAGCAAACTGCTGATGACGCTGGTCGGTGTTGTTGCGCTGGTCGCCATTGCCGCCTGGTTGTTGCATCACCAGACCATCGCACGCATGGCGCTGGGCGTGATTGCCATCGGGATCGTGCTGGTGTTCGCGAAAGAAGCCTTTGCCCTGCAGGGTGCAGCGCGTCGTAAAATGATCGTGGCTTTCCTGCTGATGGTTGAAGCGATTGTGTTCTTCGTGCTCTACATGCAGATGCCAACTTCACTGAACTTCTTTGCGATTCGTAACGTTGAACATGCCATTCTGGGTATCACCTTTGAGCCTGAGCAGTTCCAGGCATTGAACCCATTCTGGATCATGCTGGCGAGCCCAATTCTGGCCGCGGTGTATAACAAGCTGGGCGACAAACTGCCTATGCCGCACAAATTTGCGATTGGCATGGTGCTGTGCTCTGCTGCTTTCCTGGTGCTGCCGTTCGGTGCTAAGTTTGCCAATGATGCCGGTATCGTTTCAGTAAACTGGCTGATCATTAGCTATGCGCTGCAGAGTATTGGCGAACTGATGATTTCCGGTCTTGGCCTGGCGATGGTGGCACAACTGGTTCCACAGCGCCTGATGGGCTTCATCATGGGATCCTGGTTCCTGACCACCGCAGGCGCAGCAATGATTGCCGGTAAAGTGGCTAACCTGATGGCTGTGCCAAGCGACGTAACCGATCCACACGCTTCACTGGCCGTTTACAGCCAGGTGTTCCAGCAGATTGGTATTGCGACTGGCGTGATCGCTATCCTGATGCTGATCACCGCACCACTGCTGAACCGCATGACACAGAGTGATGCTTCACAACCTGAACTGAAAAGCGCTAACGCGAATCAGTAATACAGGCGATGTGAACCAGCCGGGCAAATGCCCGGCTTTTTTATTTCCTGTTACTCATTTCTTCCCACCGCTTTAACGTTTCCTGCTGCCAAAGCTTCGCTTTTTATCCACTTCCCCGCATGATGACGACTTCCTGTTAAACGTGCTGGAATCATCATGGATAGATTTGAAGAACTTCAGGTATTTGTCGCGGTGATTCAGCAAGGCAGCCTGGCAAGTGCTGCACGTTTTTTACAACGCTCCCCTCCAGTTATTACCCGCACATTGAGTGCTCTCGAGTCCCGGCTGGGTACGACCCTGATTGAACGCACCACTCGTCAACTGGCGCCCACAGAAGCGGGCTGGCAGCTGTTCGAACGGGCTCAGCAAATATTAGGTGATTATCAGCACGCGCTCGACAGCGCGCATCACAGCGGCTTACAGGGGCTGCTGCGCATTACCGCCCCCGTGCCTTTCGGCCGTCGACATATCATGCCGCTGGTGAATGCCTTCTTGCAGCAACATCCCGAGATGCAGATCGAAGTGGTGTTGAGCGACAGCTATCAGGATTTAATCGAAAATGGTCTGGATATCGCACTGCGCATCGGCGAACTGCAGGATTCCTCGATGGTGGCACGTAAAGTGGGCAGCGTACGTTCCACTCTGGTGGCCAGCCCCGATTATTTACAACGCGCCGGGGCACCCTCGCATCCCAGCGAACTCACTCAACATGCACTGATCACCAGCCTGCGGCACACGCGTGAATGGCGCTTTGCCCAGGACTTGCGCGTGCGGATCCTGCCGCGATTGCGCGTCAACGATATTGAAAGCCAGCTGGAAACACTGCGCGGCGGTCAGGGGATTAGCCGTTTACTCTCTTATCAGGTGATAGATGATTTACGCGATGGCAGACTGATCCACTTATTACCCGAGTGGGAACCTGCGCCGCTGCCGGTGCAACTGGTGACTCAGCGGGTGAAAAATATGACGCCGAAAGTACGGCAGTTCTGGGAATTTGCGCTTGAACAGTTGCCTTCACTGTCCTGTTTCATCGCAGAAAAGACCTAAGGCAGCGCCGGATTCCTGATCCTTGTCACTGGTATTTTTATTTAGCAGTTTTATGCTGTTTCGATCACAACCACACTTCCAGGAGAAGCCATGATGAAACTCTATTGCAAGCCCGGTGCCTGTTCGCTGTCACCGCATATTGTTGCGCGTGAATGCGGGCTGGACTTTACCCAGGTCAATGTTGACCTGCAGAAAAAGGTCACCGAGCAGGGAGAAGATTACTGGCAGATTAACCCCAAAGGACAGGTTCCGGCGCTGCAATTTGATGACGGCAGCTTGTTAACCGAAGGCGTTGCTATTGTGCAATACCTGGCAGATCTGAAGCCAGACCGCAATCTACTGGCACCGACCGGCAGCCTGACGCGCTACCACACCATTGAATGGCTGAGCTTTGTCAGCAGTGAACTGCATAAAACCTTCTCGCCGCTGTTCCGTCCGGACACACCGGAAGAGTACAAAGCGATCGTGCGGGCGCAGTTAGAGAAGAAATATCAGACGGTGAATGAAGCGCTGCAAGACAAGCAGTGGCTGATGGGCCTGCGTTATACCGTCGCCGACGTCTATCTGTTTGTGGTGACGCGTTGGGCAAAAGCTATCAAGCTGGATCTCAGTGGATTAGAAGCGCTGGAAGCCTGGTTCAATCGCGTGGCAGAACGCCCGGCGGTGCAGGCGGCGTTGAAAGCGGAAGGTTTGGTTTAACGTGATTCAGGCGCACAACCGTGCGCCTGTTAGTTCGCTGCTCACAGGCAACCGCAGAGGGTTACCTCCAACGTATCGTGCCTTTACAGCTTCTCGGCAGCAAAGTGCTGAGTCGGTTGCGCAATCGCGTCCTGTGCCGCCACCAGTTGCAGCTCGTACTCGCCCATCTCATGGGTTTTCAGCATCACTTCATACACAGCGGCGGTAACGTGCTCCAGTGCATCCTGTAACGATTTGCCGTGCAGCAGATCGACCAGCAGCAAGCCACTGGTGAGATCGCCCACGCCCACTGGCTGACGCACACCAAAGTCCACCAGCGGACGGCTGATGTGCCAGCACTCGTCAGCGGTGACCAGCAGCATTTCAAAGCGATCGCTGCGACGTCCAGCACGCGCCAGATGCTTCACCAGCACCACTTTGGGTCCTTGCGCGACCAGGGCGCGAGCGGCAACCACTGCTTGTTCAACATTCGCCACTTCGTGACCGCTGAGCATTTCCAGCTCCAGCAGGTTCGGCGCGATGATATCGCTGGCCGGCATCGCCATTTTGCAATGGAACTCCGCGACGCCAGGCGCCACGATGCAGCCCTTCTCAGGATGACCCATCACCGGATCGCAAAAGAACCAGGCGTTCGGATTGGCGGCTTTTACCTGACGCACGATCTCCAGAATCTGCTCGCCCTGCTCTGCAGACCCTAAATAACCGCTCAGCACCGCATCACAGGTCTTCAGGCGGTCAATCGCCGCAATGCCTTTGACGATGTCGGTGAGATGCGTAGCGGGCATCACGGTACCGGTCCAGTGACCGTATTGCGTGTGATTAGAAAACTGTACGGTGTTTAACGGCCAAACGTTTGCGCCCATACGACGCATTGGGAATTCGGCGGCGCTGTTACCGGCGTGGCCGTAAACCACATGAGACTGGATTGCGAGGATATTTTTCATTATTGCCCTGTACGGATTGCCCTGTACTGCCTTGCCATAAAAAAGGGCCGGAAACCGGCCCTCGAACCTTACTGCCAGTTAATCAGGCAGTAGTGTTTTTTACCGCGACGCAACAGCGTGAAGCGACCAAACAGTTTGTCGCTGTCGCTGAAACGATATTCGGCGTCAGATTGTTTTTCACCGTTAAGCGACACAGCGTTAGAACCGATCATGGTACGCGCCTGGCCACGAGAAGGCACCAGTTCAGCCGCCACCAGCGCCTGCTGCAGATCGTCTTCCGCATTCAGGTTAATCACCGGCATACCGTCCTGCGCCAACTGCTCGAAGTCCGCTTCGGTCATTTCGGTCAGGCTGCCTGAGAACAGGCTGTCGGTAATACGTTTTGCCGCCGTCAGACCCGCTTCGCCATGCACCAGACGTGTTACCTGCTCTGCCAGCACATACTGAGCGCGCGGCGCTTTACCGCTGTTCTTGTCTTCTTCTTCCAGCGCATTGATCTCTTCAATGCTCATAAAGGTGAAGAATTTCAGGAAGCGATACACGTCAGAGTCTGCGGTGTTGATCCAGAACTGGTAGAACTTGTATGGGCTGGTTTTCTTTGCATCCAGCCATACTGCGCCACCTTCGGTTTTACCGAATTTGGTGCCGTCAGATTTGGTGATCAACGGTACGGTCAGGCCCCACGCCTGCTGCTGATGCAGACGGCGCGTCAGATCGATACCTGACGTGATGTTGCCCCACTGATCGGAACCGCCAATCTGCAGCACCACATCGTAGCGCTTGTTCAGTTCCGCGAAGTCATAACCCTGCAGCAGGTTGTAGGAGAACTCGGTGTAGGAGATGCCCTGATCTTCACGGTTCAGACGCTGCTTCACCGCTTCGCGGTTGATCATCTGGTTGACGGAGAAGTGCTTACCGATATCGCGCAGGAAGGTCAGCACGTTCATGCCGCCGAACCAGTCATAGTTATTGGCCGCAATGGCGCTGTTTTCACCGCAATCGAAGCTAAGGAAAGGCGCCACCTGGTTGCGGATCTTCTCAACCCATTCGCCCACGGTATCCGCGGTGTTAAGTTTACGTTCTGCTGCTTTAAAGCTGGGATCGCCAATCAGACCGGTGGCACCACCCACCAGCGCGACCGGCTTGTGTCCGGCGTCCTGAAAACGTTTCAGGCAGAGCAGCGGCACCAGATGGCCCAAGTGCAAGCTATCAGCGGTCGGATCGAAGCCGCAATAGAGTGCAATTGGCCCTTGCGCCAGTCGCTCTGCTAACGCTTCCTCGTCCGTTACCTGGGCGACTAAGCCCCTCTCTTGCAATTGTTGTATCAGGTTACTGCTGGTCATCACTGACTCCAAATTGATCAGACTGCACCTAGGCTGGTACACAGCTTTCCGCTGAGATGCGGATACGAAAAAAATGAGGGCTATAGCATAAAGCGCTGACGCCAACTGCGCCAGCGTTGAAAGGGGTTAAAACGCAGTTTTACGGGGCTAAACGGTCAATCGTCCAGCCATCAGCTTCACGTTGGTAGAGGAAGCGATCGTGCAGGCGATGTTCGCCGCCCTGCCAGAACTCCACGGTGTGGAATTTGACGCGATAACCACCCCAGAAGCTGGGTAAAGGGACTTCGCCTTGCTGGAATTTCTGCTTCAGCTCAAGGAATTTGCCTTCCAGCACGCCGCGCGCCGAAATACGGCTCGATTGCTTCGAGACCCAGGCACCGATCTGGCTATCACGTGGGCGGCTGCTGAAGTATTTCAACACTTCCAACGGCGTCAATTTTTCGACCTCACCCAGCACCATCACCTGGCGCTCAAGGAAGTGCCACGGGAAGTGAAGCGAGATGCGCGGGTTATCGGCCAGTTGCAGCGCCTTACGGCTGCCAAGGTTGGTGTAAAACACCATGCCTTGCTCATCATAATGCTTCAGCAACACAATGCGCTGATAAGGCTGACCACTGCTGTCGACGGTGGCGACGGTCATCGCCGTAGGATCGGGCAGTTGGGCATCGCACGCCTGCTTGAGCCAATGTTCAAATAACGCCAGCGGATTGTCTGGCAGATCGTTACGTCTTAGCCCGCCGCGAGTGTACTCACGACGTAAATGGGCAATGTTTTGCAAGCTGTCACTGTCGCTCATGCTGATTCTCTTCGTTACTGGGCGGACGCATCCGCGTTTTTCAGTTCACAGTCATTAATCACGATTTTGTCATTGCGCTCAACAAAAGCGCCATTGCCTTTCGACCAGAAGACATACGTGCCGTCGCTGTAGCGCGCGCCGGAAGCCGATACGGTTTGCGTTAAGGTGAGCGGTTTACCATCCAGAATAAAGCTGACCTGCTGCTTTGGATTATCCAGTGTTACCGTCAACGGTAAAGTGCCGCACTGATAGCGCAATGTCTGTGGTGCCGGCGGCTCTTTGTGCATCATGCCGCAGCCACTCAGCGCGACGGCACAGCCCAACAGAATAACGACTTTTTTCATCTTTCACTCCTTAACGTGTCAATCGGGCATTCGCCGGATAAATGGCGCCCAATACACTCATTTCCCGTGCACCGGTGACGGCAGGCAAATTGCCTGGCAGACCGGATAAGGTGCGAAACGCCAGCCAGGCGAAGGCCAGCGCTTCCATATCATCGCCACTGATCCCGGCTTCATCGGTGGTACCGACTTCCGTTCCCGGCAGATGGGCCGCCAGCCGCGCCATCAGCAACGGATTACGACTGCCGCCACCACAGACCAGCAGGCGGTCACAGCCATCGTTGAGCTGAACTTGCTGAGCAATGGTCAGTGCAGTGAGTTCGCTGAGTGTGGCCTGCACGTCCTGCGGTGGGAGTGCCGGGAAACGCTGTAATTGCCTTTCAACCCATCCGAGATTGAAGTATTCACGACCGGTACTTTTCGGTGGCGGCAGCGCGAACCAAGGGTCGTTGAGCATCTCATCCAGCAGTGCAGGCACCACCTGACCACTGCGGGCCCAGCTGGCATCCTTATCATAGGGCACGCCTTTATGGCGCCAGATCCAGGCATCAATCAGCATATTGCCGGGGCCGGTATCAAAGCCACGCACCGGCTGGCCGGGGATCAATAACGACAGATTGGCAATACCGCCAATATTGAGCACCATACGCCGTTCGACGCTGTCCATCAGTAATGCCTGATGGAACGCGGGAACCAATGGCGCGCCTTGCCCGCCTAAAGCCATGTCACGACGACGAAAATCGGCCACCACCGTCACCCCCGTGGCTGCGGCGATCTGATTGCTGTCACCAATCTGCAGCGTATTCGGGGCGTCACTCTGTGGTTCATGCCACACGGTCTGACCATGGCAACCTATTGCCATGATGTCGTTTGCTTCCAGAGATTGCCGCTGCATCAGGGTCAACACCGCTTCGGCAAACAGCTTGCCCAATCGGGTATCCAGCTGGCCGAGTTGCGACAGGGTCAACGATTGTCCCTGACAAATGGCCAGCACCTGTTGACGAATCTCCTGCGGCATCGGGTGGCAATAGCTGGCCTGCTGCGCCACCATATGCTCATCAATGACCGCCAGCACCACATCTACCCCATCGAGGCTGGTGCCGGACATCACACCAATATAGCGTCCTGATTTCATAGCGGTTCCTTACCCACGTGCGAGTCTTCAATACGATTCTGTTTAGCCTGGCAAATATCAGCGGCTAATTCTATGATAAAATTCCGCTTTTCCATCGCACAGCACACGACATTTCACCCCTAAAATATTTTCAGCACGAAATTGAATTTTTGTTGAGGGGCAATGGTCTATCCTTCGCCTCAGCCGCGTATTATTTGGACATAGAGTCAATTGCCAGCTTTCTGTCTTATACTCTTGCTGTAGAGGACGAGAACATGGCGTTTTTTTGCATTAAGGAGCTTTCTGATGATTAAGCGTTTTGTAGCCGTGGCACTGACCGGCCTGACGCTGGCAGGTTGTGTCAGCAATGACACCCTTTCCGGTGATGTGTATAGCGCCAATGAAGCCAAACAAGTACAAAGTGTTTCATACGGTACTCTTGTGTCGGTTCGTCCGGTTAAAATCCAGGGTGGCGATGAAAATAACGTGATTGGCGCGATTGGTGGTGCGGTACTGGGTGGTTTCCTCGGTAACACCATTGGTGGCGGTACTGGCCGTAGTCTGGCCACGGCAGGTGGTGCGGTACTCGGCGGCGTAGCAGGCCAGGGCGTGCAGGGTGCGGTTAACAAGTCTGACGGTGTTGAGCTGGAAATCCGTAAAGACGATGGCAACACCATCATGGTGGTGCAGAAGCAGGCCGCAACCCGTTACTCAGTGGGTCAGCGCGTTGTTATGGCGTCTAACGGCAGCCAGGTGACCGTTTCACCACGCTAAACGAACAGATAAAAAAAACCGACGCCAGCGCGTCGGTTTTTTTATTTCTCGCGGTGTTGGAACTCGAGAATATTTTTTTCCAGTCGAGCAATCAGCGTGACCATCTGATTAATCTCTTCGAGGCTGATGCCCGAGAGGATATCGTCACGGGTGGCATCAATCACATTTTCAACCTGCTCGATAATCGGCTCGGCTTGCTTGGTCAGCTTGATGCGCTTGGCACGACGATCGTTAGCACAGGTCGCACGAGTGATGAGACCTTTCTCTTCCAGCTGATCCAGCGTACGCACCAGCGAAGGTTGTTCAATACCAATGGCTTTTGCCAGCTGGATTTGCGACTGCTCTGGCGGGAGTTGATGAATATTGTGTAACGTCACCCAATGCGTTTGTGTCAACTCAAGCGGCTTCAAACGCTGGTCAATCAAGGCACGCCAGATGCGTACCAGCCGAGACAGGTCTGTTCCGAGGGGCGTATCCATTTCATCTCCTTATAATTAGCTTGCTAGCTATCAAGCCAGATTTTACACTATTCTGCGAGTTTACAGGACAAATTACAAATCTCAGGCCAGACGGCACGCTCTCATCTACGCTAGTTTGTGAGAGAACCTGGGACAATGAAGGATGAAGACACGTGTCCATTACCGCACTTTCCGCCACCGCTCCGCTTACTGACCTGGTATTTGGTGCCTCGCTGTTCTTTCCGCCGCTGTTTAAAGCCGTGCTGCTGGGGTTCTTTTTCTGGTTACTGATCCACCCATTGCTGCGCGGCTGGATGTACTCCGGCGACATCTGGCATCCCACCTTGATGGATCTTTCCCTGTTTGTTTTATGCGTCACTGGCGCACTGTGGATACTGAGCCTCGGATAAATCACCATGAAATTCAACCCTTTTAAATACTTTTCAACTCTGGTGGTGTTTGCCCTGGCCCTGATTGCCGGCTGGTGGATGTGGAACTACTACATGCAATCACCGTGGACACGTGATGGCAAAGTGCGCGCGGAGCTGGTGGATATAACACCTGAAGTGTCAGGCCGCATCATTGATCTGAAGGTGCATGACAACCAGTTTGTGCATAAAGGTGACACCTTACTGAAAATTGATCCCGTGCCCTGGCAAATCGCGCTGGATAATGCGGATGCCCAGCTAGCGAAGGCGCAATCCGATTTGGCCAAAGCCCAACATGAGGCTAATCGCCGCGCCAGCCTGCCGCGTAATGTGATCTCAGCAGAAGATATGGATGCCGCTCGACTGACAGCGAACGCCGCAGCAGCAACGGCTAAAGCGGCACAGGCGAGTCTGGATCAGGCGCGCTGGAATCTGGAACAAACCACCCTTACCGCGCCCACCGACGGTTGGATCAGCAACCTGACGCTGCGCCCCGGCAACTACGCCACCGCCGGAACGCCACTGTTCGCGCTGGTGGATAGCCACTCCTATTACGTGTTGGGTTATTTCGAAGAGACCAAACTGCGTCACATTCAGCCCGGCGCAGACGCCCAAATCGTGCTGTACAGTAACGGCGCTCACTTACAGGGCAAAGTGGAGAGTATCGGGCGCGCCATTTACGATCAGAGCGTTGCGACGGACAGCGGATTAGTACCGGACATTAAACCAAATGTGCCGTGGGTGCGGCTGGCGCAGCGAGTGCCGGTACGCATTCGATTGGATGCGATTCCGGATGATGTTCCGCTGGTGGCGGGCACCACATGCACGATTTCCATCGCACATTGAGGCCGTCATGAATCTGCAGTGGCTGGCCTGGCAAAATCTGCCGTGGATTAAAGCAACCGGCGGCGAATGGCGCTATGCCTTACGTAATGCGATTGCTATGTGCCTGGCGCTGACCATCGCCTACGCGCTGCAACTGGATGAACCCTATTGGGCGATGACCTCCGCAGCTGTGGTGAGTTTCCCCACCGTTGGCGGGGCGATCAGTAAAAGTCTGGGGCGTATTGTCGGCAGTTTGCTGGGTGCCACCGCCGCGCTGTTGATTGCTGGGCATACGCTTAACGAGCCCTGGCTTTTTGCCTTTTTTATGGCCGGCTGGCTGGCGTTTTGTACCTGGATCGCCAATCACTATCAAAACAATGTTGCCTACGCATTTTCACTGGCCGGCTATACCGCGGCGATCATCGCCTTCAGCAGCGTCAATATTACCGATGTAACCCAGTTGTGGGATATCACTCAGGCGCGTGTTTGTGAGGTAATTTCAGGCATCCTGTGTGCCGGGCTGATGATGATGGTTTTGCCCAGCACATCCGACGGCAACACTTTGATGAATTCGTTACGGCAGATGCACGCCCGTCTGCTCGATCATGCGGTATTACTGTTGCAGCAAAGCAGCACCGATAACGTACGCACCGCGCATGAGAATGTCATTAGTCAGATTCTCACCATGAACTTGCTGCGTATTCAGGCATTCTGGAGCCATTACCGCTATCGCCGTCAGAACAACGTGCTTAACTATGTTTTGCACCAGCAGTTGCGCCTGACCAGCGTTCTCTCCAGCCTGCGCCGCATGCTGCTGAACTGGCCGGATGCACCACCAGAACTTTACTCCGCTATTCAGCAGTTGTTGCATGAACTCGCATTGCCGCAGTGCGATAAATATCGTCTGGCGCGCATACTGCGCAGCGTGACACCGGAAGCAACCGGCGATTATCGTCAGCGCGCCTTTATCCAGCGTCTGCGCTACTTTTGTTGGGTTTATCTCAACGTGAATCGCTGGATTCGTTTGATTGAACGCGCTGACGCCGATACGCGCTTTCAGCCCCCGGATGTTCCCTCTCTGGCGCGGGAAAGCGACAGCGCGGAAGCTGGCTGGAGTGCGTTGCGCACCTTCAGCGTCATCATGCTGGGCTGTGCTTTTTGGATAGGCACACAATGGGATTCGGGTGCCGCAGCCTTGACGCTGACAGCCATTGCCTGCGTACTTTACTCCTCCGCTCCTTCCCCCAGTGGCAGCGTGTCACTGTTGCTGAAAACCCTGCTGTGGCTGTCGCTGTTCAGCTTTCTGCTGCAATACGGGTTGATGGTACAAATCAGCGCCCTGTGGCAATTTCTGCTGGTGCTGTTTCCGCTACTGATAACCTTGCAACTGTTTAAGCTGCAACAGAAAAAACGCGCGGGGATGTGGGGACAGTTTATCGTTTTTATGGGTTCATTTATTGCCGTCACCAATCCACCGGATTGGGATTATCAAAGCTTTCTCAACGATAATCTGGCAAAAGTGTGCGGCGTGCTGCTGGCATGGATGGCTTTTCAGGTGCTGCGTCCTAGTTCTGATGCGCGTCGTAGCCGCCGGCATATTCGCGCGTTACGCCATGCATTTCTGGACCAGCTGCGACGCCATCCACGCTTGAGCGAAAGCCACTTTGAATCGCAGATTTATCATCACATCAGCCAGTTGAGCAATAGTCGCGATGAACAGGCGCGCGTCTGGCTGCTGCGCTGGGGCGTGGTGCTGCTTAACTGTTCCCACATCGTCTGGCAATTACGTGAATGGCGACCGTCCTCAATCACTCTGGCGCAGATGCGCGATAGCAGTTTGCAGGATTTACAACGGATTATGAGCCTGCGCGGCGTGCGTCATACTTCGTTGCAGGCCACGCTGGATGAACTGGAAGGAATGATTGCGCAACTGCAGCAGCAGCCTGATAGCGAAGCCAATACGCTGGCGGGCATTTTATGGCGCCTGCGCTGCTCATTGGCACAGTTAAGTCAGGCGGTGCCGGATTGATTACTGGCAATATTGCGTGCTCTGACGATTGAAATCATCCTGCAACTGCTGCAAGGTTTTGTGTCCTTCAAAGCGGGTCTTGTCTTGCTCGGTCATCGGTTCAATCACCAGGTATCGCTCCTCATACGAATAGATAAAGCGACGGTCGAGAAACGTCCCGGTGAAACTTTTACCGCGAATGGTGCCGCAAACCGTGGTTAACGCGCGGTGAAAGAATTCGGTATGCAGGAAATTGGTTTCAGTAGCACTGCGCAACACATTCTGGCAGCCCTGTGCCTGTAAACGTTCAAGGGTGTGCTGGGTCAGCCACTCCCGTCCACGAGCGATATCCTCACAACTGGCACGCAGTGGGTTGGTATCAATGGTGCGCTGTAACTGGCGGCTGGTGTCTAACCTCAACTGCGTTTCATTGGGTTGATCACATCCCGCGAGTAATACACATAATAGCAAAATCCCACGCGTTTTCATTCCTGCCCCTGAGAGGTTTTATTCCTGAATCAACATCATAGGACGGATAGCGTGCGGAGTGTAGCGAGAAAATGGGTCAGAGTTTTTCTGGCAGCGAAAAGATGCAGGCGGCAGATTGCCTGCCGCCTGATAGGTTAAATCACACCGCAGGCAAAGCGGGCACCGCCTCCGCCTAGCGGCTGCGGATGGTCAGCGTGATTATCACCACCCACATGAACCATCAACGCCTTCCCTTTCACTTCGCTCAGCGATTTTATACGCGGCGCAACCACCGGATAATCTGCCTTGCCATCGTCAGTGACATAAAGCGCAGGTAGATCACCCAAATGGCCATCGGCGTAAGGTCCGAGATGTTTGCCCGTGTTTTGTGGATCCAGATGCCCACCGGCAGCACCTGCTGCAACGGTTTTGCCATCCGATTGACCAGGCTCACAACTGCCTTTGGCATGCACGTGGAAGCCGTGAATACCCGGCTTAAGGCCGGTTAGCGCGGGAGCGAACTGCAAACCATATGGCGTTTCGCTGATAGTAACTTTGCCAATGGCTGTTCCGATGCCTTGTGCGGTGACCTCATGCAATGTCACCTCTTCAGAGGCGGCCTGAGCGCCAGCAGCACAGACCAGCGCCAGCGTGGCGATGAGAATTTTTTTCATAACGTCTCCTTACGGTTGAAATGCCCTGTAAGCCTGGACCGGAATAGGCCAGGCTGCCGTAATTTGACGTAGTTTTACGCTTAGGGCACATCAAAACCGAGCGCTGCTTTGCGAATGCGGAACCACTGCTGACGATCAAGCGTCAGCTGGCACGCCCCTGCCGCTTCGCTGACGCGCGTGCTTTTACCAGAGCCGATGATCGGCAATGGGCGGCTTGGCAATTTCATAACCCACGCATACACCACCTGTTCAATGCTGCTCGCGCCGATTTCCTGTTTTACCTGCTCAAGCTCATCACGCAGCGGCTGATAATGCGCATCGTTAAACAGACGTCCACCACCCAAACATGACCATGCCATCGGGCGGATGCGCACCTGCTGACACTGATCGAGCGTGCCATCGAGCAATGTTGATTGCTCGAGCGGAGAGATTTCCAGTTGGTTGGTGACCAGGCTAAACGGCAGGCGAGATTGCAGCAGCGTGAACTGGGAAGCGGTAAAGTTCGACACACCGAAGTGACGCACTTTGCCGCTCTGATGCAGTGCCATAAAGGCTTCAGCCATTTCATCTGCATCCATTAAAGGATCCGGGCGATGAATCAGCAGCAGATCGAGATAATCGGTGTTGAAGTAGCGCAGGGAATTTTCCGCACTGTGCAGGATATGGCTTGCCTCGGTAATGTAATGGCCGATCTTATGTTCAGGTTTGGCGCGTGTTGCAATGCCGCACTTGGTGACAATCTGCAGTTTTTCACGCAGCCCCGGCGCCAGACGCAACGCCTCACCGAAGGCGGCTTCGCAACCGTAATCACCATAAATATCGGCGTGGTCCACGGTGGTGATACCCAACGACAGATGATGCTCGATAAAGGCCACCAATTGCTGCGGCGTCATGCCCCACTCTAACAAACGCCAGTAGCCGACGATCAGCGGTGAGAATTGAGGTCCCTGCGGGGCGATAGTTTGCGGTTGTAACATCGGTAAACTCCCTTGAACACGAAAGCGGAAAGCGAAGCTGGGAGTATAACGGAAAGGCAAATCATCGTTTTCTTAAAACAGTGAGGGTTGTTCCGGATCATGATTCTCATCGACTTTTTGTTGTCGATGCAGTCGCAGCCAGCGTTGACGACATAACCTCAACACATCGCGTTTTTGCGCATCGGTAAACTTCATCCAGTTAAAACGTTCCTCACGGCTACGCAGGCAGCCACGGCAATAGCCGCGCGCATCACTCTGACAGATGCCGCGACACGGGCTGGGAACAGGGAAGAACTCTAATTGCTCGGCCACATCCACTCCGGTTTAACAACACGCTTAATATTGATAACAGCATAGTGACATTGTGCAAAGCGTATACGCAGTTCGCCCACATTTCATCCAGTGATGACCATGGAAATGGATATTTACCATTGATCTCAGCGCAAAAACCTTTGGTTGGGTACTGTTTAATAAGCGTTAAGGTTTTCCTCATATTGAATTCATACGATTGTCACATTCCATCTTGCTACTGAGTTTTCATGAAATTCCCGAACAAGTTACAGTGCCATGCCAGCAGTTTTAATCTGATCGCCGCCCTGTTTTTCACCCTCGTGCTCAACGCTCTTTTCCTGCTGCGCGCATGGGAAATCATCCCTTACGATCGCATTCACGATTACCTGTTTGCTGCCAGCATTCCGGTGGTTCTGGCCTCAGCGTTCTATCTGATTTTCTCGTTACTTGCCTGGCCCTATGTTCGCAAGCCGCTGCTTATTCTGCTGGTAGTGGCCAGTGCCGCCGCTAACTACTTTATGCACAGCTTCGGTACGGTGATCGACACCAACATGATTGAAAACGTGTTTGAGTCGGATGCTCAGGAAGCCGGGGCGCTGATCAGCAGTGGTTATGTAGTGTGGATGCTCTTGATGGGGTTAGTGCCCGTCGCCGCCATCTGCATGGTGCGCATTAAAACCGGACAACGCTGGTGGTGGAGCCTGCTGCAACGTTTGGCCGGAGCGTTGGGTGCCATTTTGCTGATTCTGTTGATGGCGGTGCTGTTCTACAAAGATTACGCCTCGCTGATTCGCAACAATAAAGGCCTGGTGAAGATGATCACCCCGGCCAATATCGTCAGCGGCACCGGTCATTATGTTGATCAGCGTTATCTGCAAGGTAGCCAAACACTGGTCAAAATTGGGCAGGATGCTAAAAAAGGCCCGCTGATCGCGGTTGAACCGAAGAAAACGTTGGTGGTATTGGTGGTAGGTGAAACCGGACGTGCTGAAAACTTTTCGCTCGGCGGCTACGCGCGTGAAACCAACCCTGAACTGAAAAAGCAGCAGGTTATCTACTATCCCGACGCCAGTTCCTGTGGCACGGAAACCGCCATTTCAGTGCCCTGCATGTTCTCCAACATGCCGCGTGAGCATTACGACGCCAATCAGGCACATCATCAGGAAGGCGTGTTAGATATTCTCGCCCATGCTGGAGTCAGCGTGCTGTGGCGTGAAAACGATGGCGGCTGTAAAGGTGCCTGCGATCGTGTGCCGCACACCGATATGACGCAGTGGAATTTATCGCAGTATTGTCACGATGGTTTTTGCCTGGATGATGTTCTGCTGCATCGCTTTGACAACTATGTTGATAGCCTGCACAACGACGGGATTATCGTGTTACACCAAATGGGCAGCCACGGTCCGGCCTATTATCAGCGTTATCCGGCAGAATTCCGTCGCTTCACGCCAACCTGCGATAGCAACCAAATTCAGGATTGCGATCATCAGGCGCTGGTGAATACCTATGACAACTCCCTGCTTTATACCGACGATATGGTGAGCCGCACCATTGATAAACTCAAAGCCTTAAGCGATCGCTTTAACGTGGCGCTGGTGTATCTTTCAGACCACGGTGAATCTTTGGGCGAACACGGAATGTATCTGCATGGCGCGCCTTATATGTTTGCGCCTTCACAGCAGACACACATCCCAATGCTGATGTGGATGTCGCCAGGCTATGCTGCGGCCTATCACATTAATGAGTCCTGTTTACGCCAGCAGGCCGCGATTGAGAAAGTGTCGCAAGACAATCTTTTCCATACGGTTTTGGGCATGTTCAACATCCAAACACAAGAGTACCAACCGCAACTGGACATGATCAGATCGTGCCAAAATGCCGGATAGGATTTGCATTAGACCGACTGGTCTAATACTGTGTGGCCCATGAACAAGACTGTGCAACGCAACGAAACCCGTGAACACCTGCTCGCTACTGGCGAGCAGGTTTGTCTGCAACGCGGTTTTACCGGAATGGGCCTGAGCGAAATGCTGGCGCTGGCAGAAGTGCCGAAAGGTTCGTTTTACCACTACTTCCGCTCCAAAGAAGCATTTGGCGTCGCGTTGCTGGAACGCTATTTCGTTAATTACCTGCAGCAGGTTGAACAGCAGCTCAATCAGCCTGGTTTGTCAGCGCGTGAACGTTTGCTGACGCACTTCCGCTATGGCGCAACGCTGTTTATCGAGCAAGGCCATATCGTGGGTTGCCTCGGTGTAAAGCTATCAGCGGAAGTTTGCGATTTATCAGAACCGATGCGTGATGCGTTACAGCATGGTGCCAGCGCTATGATCGCGACTTATGCCCGCTGTCTGAGCGAAGTCGCCACTGAACAGCCGCTGCCGTATGGACAAACGCCCGAGCAACTGGCACAGCGCTGTTACCTGTTGTGGCTTGGCGCCAGTTTGCAAAGCAAGATTTCACGAGAGTCAGGCCCGATTAGTCTGGCACTTGAAACCATTGAACAGTGGCTAAATGGTCACTGATTTTTAAAAACCGCAGTTTCTAGACGACCGGTCTACTTATAGGAGTCATCATGGCGAGTAAACAGCTGTTCTCCCCACTTAAAGTGGGCGCGATTACCGTACCTAACCGTGTATTTATGGCACCGCTGACGCGTCTGCGCAGCATTGAGCCGGGCGACATCCCTACTCCGCTGATGGCGGAATATTATCAGCAGCGCGCCAGCGCCGGTCTGATCATTACTGAAGCAACGCAGATCTCTTTCCAGGCGAAAGGTTATGCTGGTGCGCCAGGTTTGCATACTCAGCAGCAAATTGCCGCGTGGAAAGTGATCAACGAAAGTATTCATGCTGCGAAGGGTCACAGCGCCGTGCAGCTGTGGCACACCGGTCGTATCTCGCATAACAGCGTTCAGCCGGAAGGCAAAGCGCCCGTTGCACCTTCAGCTCTGGCTGCGGGCACGCGTACCTCACTGCGTGCTGAAGATGGCACCGTTTACCGTGAAGATACCTCGGTGCCGCGTGAACTGAGCGTGGCTGAAATTCAGCAGATCGTAAAAGATTTCGGCCAGGCAGCGGCCAACGCGCGTGAAGCCGATTTCGATCTGCTGGAACTGCATTCTGCCCACGGCTACCTGATGCATCAGTTCCTGGCGCCGGGTTCCAACCAGCGCACCGATGAATACGGCGGTTCGATTGAGAAGCGTGGTCGTTTCGCGCTGGAAGTGGTGGATGCGGCGATTGCTAACTGGTCTGCCGACCGTATCGGCATTCGTATCTCGCCAATCGGCGCCTTCCAGAATCTGGAAAATGGTGCCGATGAAGAAGCTGCCGCGCTGTGGTACATCTCTGAGCTGGGACAACGTGGTCTCGCTTACCTGCACCTGTCCGAGCCAGACTGGGCCGGTGGTCAGCCTTACAGCGATGCTTTCCGTGAAAAAGTGCGTGCCCTGTTCCCTGGCGTGATTGTGGGTGCTGGCGCTTACACCGTTGAGAAAGCTGACGACCTGATTGCCCGTGGTTTGATCGATGCCGTGGCCTTTGGTCGTGACTTCATCGCCAACCCGGATCTGGTTGAGCGTCTGCAGCAAGACGCACCGCTGAATCCGCAGCGCCCGGAAAGTTTCTACGGCGGCGGCGCAGAAGGCTACACTGATTACCCAAGCCTGTAAGAATCAAGCTGCCGCACCGGATGTGCGGCAGTGCTGTTTCTTCAGGGCATTAACTGGCTATACTTGCTAGTCTTTGTCATTCCCTGATGACTTTTAAAAAGAGGATGTTATGCGTTTACTTCACACCATGTTACGCGTTGGCGATCTGCAGCGTTCAATCGATTTCTATACCCGTGTGCTGGGCATGCGCGTACTGCGTCAGAGCGAAAACACTGAATACAAATACACCCTGGCATTTGTTGGCTACACCGAAGAGAGCGAAGGCGCGGTGATCGAGCTGACTTACAACTGGGGCGTGGATAAGTACGACCTCGGCAATGCTTATGGTCATATTGCGCTGGGCGTCGATAACGTTGCAGAAACCTGTGAGCGTATCCGCAGTGTCGGCGGCAACGTGACGCGCGAAGCCGGTCCGGTTAAAGGCGGCAGCACCATTATTGCGTTTGTAGAAGATCCTGATGGTTACAAAATCGAGCTGATCGAAAACAAACACGCTGGTCACGGCCTCGGTAACTGATGCCGTAAGTCAGTCTGCTAATTTGCAGGCTGACTTCCCTCTCCTGCTGCACCCTCCTGTAATTTTTGCCATAATGCGCGCTGCCCCATTTCTTGCTATGAGATCCTGATGTCTGAATCGAACGCCTTAAACGCTCTTCATCAACGCTTCCGTGGTTTTTATCCTGTGGTTATTGACGTCGAAACCGCCGGCTTTAACGCGCAAACCGATGCACTACTGGAAATTGCGGCCACCACGCTCAAGATGGATGAGGACGGCTGGTTACACCGTGATGAAACCTTGCACTTTCACGTTGAGCCGTTCGAAGGCGCGATCCTCAATCCTGCAGCGCTGGCGTTTACCGGTATCGATCCTTCCAATCCTTTGCGCGGTGCGGTGAGCGAATACGAAGCCCTGCATGCCATTTTCAAGATGGTGCGTAAAGGCACCAAAGATCATGGCTGTAATCGCGCGATTATCGTGGCGCACAATGCGACTTTCGATTTGAACTTTGTGATGGCAGCGGCCGAACGCGCCAGCCTGAAACGTAATCCGTTCCATCCGTTTGCCACTTTTGATACTGCGGCACTGAGTGGTTTAGTGTTGGGACAGACAGTTTTGGCAAAAGCCTGCAAAGCTGCGGGGATGGAGTTTGATAGCACGCAGGCGCACTCCGCGCTGTACGACACCGAGCAAACGGCTACCCTGTTCTGTGAGCTGGTCAATCGCTGGAAACGTCTTGGCGGCTGGCCACTGGCTTTCAGTGAAGAGCAGACGGAAAACGACGCCTCTGCCTGATTGGCTGATTGGCTGATGAGTACGCAAAGAAAAGGCCGACATTTGTCGGCCTTCGCAATTATTCCGCTTCTTTATACTTCTCAGCGGTTTCTTTCACCAGCGGCTGCAGTTCGCCACGCTGGAACATTTCCACGATGATGTCGCAACCGCCGACCAGCTCACCATCCACCCACAGCTGCGGGAAGGTTGGCCAGTTGGCGAATTTCGGCATTTCAGCGCGGATATCTGGGTTCTGCAGAATATCTACATACGCGAAGCGCTCACCACAGGCAGAAAGAGCCTGCACAGCTTGCGCAGAGAAACCGCAGCTTGGCAGTTTCGGGGAACCTTTCATGTATAACAGAATCGGGTTTTCTGCGATCTGGCGCTGAATTTTTTCAACAGTACTCATTATTGCCTTCCTTAATCCTTCACTTCGTGTTTGTTTATTGTAGCGACTTCAGCCCCGCACTGAAAACGGGATTTTGCGTTACCAACCTGCAGATCGCCATGTTTGTTAAGTTCTGACAGCACAGATAACATTTTCATATCATGTATAAGCATGAATCAATTAATAATTAGCAATAATTTCGCTGCGTTAAACAGCTGAAATCGCTCAATTTAGCGACATTATCTACCTGGTAACAGATTAATAGAAAAAGGCCTTACCTTTTGGAAAAAAAGTGGATTAGAATTGCTTCGGCGCTGATCGTTGATCAGATTTCTCTTACTCTGCCGCAGCCTGCTTTTTGCCAGACTGCTTAACCTGTAACCGGACTATGCGTTTACTGATTACGCTTTTCATACTGGCTTTTGCGCAACTGTTTTTTAACGTGGCTTCTGCTTCCCAGCATGCTCCGATTAATGCCAGTTTGCATAACGCCGAGAAAAAAAGTGCGCGCGAAGATGAGCGCCGCAAGCGACGTCCGGTTAAAACAACGGCTAAAAAGTCTCGCCTGACGACTACCGTACAGAAGTTAAAGCTGAAAAAGCAGAGTAAGACCGAAACCGCGTTAAATAAAACCAGCCGCAAAAAATCCCTGCTGAAATCGCCATTGAAAAAGTATGGCCATCAACGTCTCGCGAAAAAGTCCCCTGATGTGGATGATGAAGTTCAGGGACTCACTGGCATCAAGATGAGCAAATCCCACCGCCTGCGCTACCAGAAAGCACGCGAAACCGCGATGACGAAGTTAATGGGCCAGCTGGGTAAACCTTATCAGTGGGGCGGCACTTCGCCACACACCGGTTTCGATTGCAGCGGTCTGGTGTGGTATGCCTATAAAGATCTGGTGAAATACAAATTCCCGCGCACGGCGAATGAGATGTATCACCTGCACGATGCCTCGCCCATTAAGCGTGAGATGCTGGAGAAAGGTGATTTGGTGTTCTTCCGCATCAATAATCGCGGGACTGCCGATCATGTCGGCGTCTACCTCGGCAATGGTAAATTTATTCAGTCACCACGCACCGGTAAAGACATTCAGATTAGCGCATTAGGCGAAGACTACTGGCAGAAACACTATGTCGGTGCACGCCGGATGATGACACCAAAAACTATCCGCTAGCTGTTGCGCAACATCCTATGGCATTAGCCACAAAAAAAGCCGGACGCTTAATCAGTGCCGGCTTTTTTTATTAATGCGTTTTGTATTAATGAAGAATGGCTGTGAAGCTAAACGCAATAATCATCAACAGTGCGCCAACCGTGGTCATTAGCGCCAGCTTCAAATCTGTACTCATCACTACTCCTTAGTCACACATTTATTAGGGTTAAAACAATTTTCGCACAGCGGTGGGCAAAAATCTCGTCTTATCCGCGCTGGCTTGCTAGAATCGCCGCCTTTCGTTGCGCAACTGATTTTGCGCATGCTGTATTTACAGCCTGCTGAAGTGATTTTCCCTGCCTGAAACGGCAGATTTGCCCCCCATTTTAGGGCGTAAAAGCCTTCGCAGACGCAAACGTTTAACAATATACTTATCAGTAAGTTGCGATAAGCCGGGGAGTACCTTTTTCATGGCAACAATTAAAGATGTAGCGAAACGCGCCGGTGTTTCCACCACCACCGTTTCGCATGTCATCAACAAAACGCGTTTTGTCGCAGAGGAAACGCGTAACGCCGTATGGGAAGCGATTAAAGAGCTGCACTATTCGCCGAGCGCCGTTGCGCGCAGTTTGAAGGTGAATCACACCAAAACGCTGGGACTGTTAGCGACGTCCAGTGAAGCGCCCTATTTTGCAGAAATTATCGAAGCGGTTGAAAACCACTGTTTTGAACGCGGCTACACCTTAATTCTGGGTAACGCACATAACGATCTGCAAAAACAGCGCGCTTACCTGTCGATGATGGCGCAAAAACGCGTTGATGGTCTGTTGGTGATGTGTTCTGAGTATCCAGACGATCTGCTGCAGATGCTGGAAGAGAACCGCAATATTCCCATGGTGGTGATGGACTGGGGCGCTTCACGTGGCGACTTCACCGATACCGTGCAGGATAACGCCTTCCAGGGGGGTTATCTGGCCGGACGCTACCTTATCGAGCGTGGCCACCGAGATATCGGTGCGATTCCCGGTCAGATGGAACGCAACACGGGCGGCGGTCGTCATGCGGGCTTCCTGCAGGCGATGAGCGAAGCCGGCGTGACCGTGCGTCCGGAATGGGTGGTTCAGGGCGACTTCGAGCCAGAATCGGGTTATCAGGCGATGCAGCAAATCCTCAATCAGAAACAGCGCCCGACTGCCGTGTTCTGCGGTGGCGATATCATGGCGATGGGTGCGATTTGTGCCGCTGATGAGATGGGACTGCGCGTGCCGCAGGATATCTCCGTCATTGGCTATGATAACGTGCGCAACGCCCGTTATTTCACGCCGGCGCTCACCACAGTCCACCAACCGAAAGCGGAGTTGGGCAAAAAGGCCCTCGAAATGTTGCTGGATCGCATCACCAGCAAGCGCGAAGAGCCACAGACTATTGAGGTGCAGCCAACATTGATTGAGCGGCGTTCTGTTGCAGACGGTCCGTTCCGCGATTACCGACGTTAATGCTGGTTTTCGCTGAGCCATTCGTGGTTCAGCGTTTCAGCATCGCCGAGATAGGCGAGTAACCACGCCAGCGCCGGTGACGCGCGCTGTTCTGACCAACTGACGCAGCAGGGACTTTCCGGAAACGGCTGCGGCAGTGATAACTCCACCAGTGTGCCATTGTCGAGTAAGGGCCGAGCCTGATGGCCTGGCACCATACCCACGCACAATCCCGCCTGCAAACAATCCATCCCCGTTTCCCACTCTGGCACCACCAGGCGTCGCTGATTATCCAGCGTCCAGGTCATGCGTCTTGGCAGTGCGCGAGACGTATCTTCCAGCACCAGTGATGGCCAGGCACGTAGCGCCTCATCATTAAGATCGTTATGCGCGGCCAGAGGATGGTCCGGACTGACAACACAACGCCAGTTGAGGGCGCCCATATCCTGGAATGCAAAACGTCCGCCGACGGGAATCGCCTGAGTGGCGCCAATCGCTACATCAACACGCCCGTCCGCCAGGGCATCCCATACACCGTTGAATACCTCGTAACTGATGATCAGTTCCATGTCCGGGAAATGACGGTAAAAATCCTTCACCAGTTGCCGGGTACGCTGTGGTTTTACAATGCAATCCACGGCAATACTGAGCTGTCCGCGCCAGCCATTCGCCAGCTGCTGGCACTGTCGGCGGGTTGCCAGCATTTTTTTGATAACAGATCGTCCTTCCCGTACAAAATGCTCGCCAGCAGGCGTTAAAACCACCTCACGATGCTGACGTTCAAACAACGGCACTGCCAACCAGGTTTCTAACTGGCGCACCGTATAGCTTATGGCAGAGGGTACGCGATGTAACTCCTGCGCCGCCGCACTGAAGCTGCCATTACGTGCGACTGCATCAACCACTTCCAGCGCGTATTCAGACCACATATTTTTCCCTTCAAAAATTTTAACAGCACTGCGCAAATATTAGCGTTTCACAAAGAATGGCGCACTCTTTTACACTCCCCGGCGTTTAATCTGCCAATGAGAATGACTATGTTGTCGTCAAAAGGATTTATGCCCTATCTTGCCGTGCTCAGTATGCTCGGCTTTCTCGCTACGGATATGTATCTGCCTGCTTTTGGCGATATGCAGCGCGACTTCGCCACCGCGCCGGGTACTATCAGCGCCAGCCTGAGCCTGTTTCTCGGTGGATTTGCCTGCGCGCAAGTTTTCTGGGGACCGCTTTCAGACCGTTTTGGACGTAAACCGATTTTATTGGCAGGTTTGACGATCTTTGCCCTGGGTTGCCTCGGGATGTTGTGGGTGACGGACGTCAATATGATGCTGGTGCTGCGCTTTGTGCAGGCCGTAGGCGTGTGTGCCGCGGCCGTCAGCTGGCAGGCGCTGGTGGTCGATCGCTACCCAAAAGCGCAGGCCAACAAAGTTTTCGCCACCATTATGCCGCTGGTTGCCCTCTCTCCCGCTCTGGCCCCTTTACTGGGCGCATGGCTGATGGGCCATTTCCACTGGCGCAGTATCTTTGTCGTACTGACGATCATATCCGTGCTGCTGCTCATCGGTACGTTGCAGCTTGCCGCGCCTAAAAAAACCAAAGCTGATAATACACCGCAACCCGGCTGGCTGAATTTGCTCACCACGCGCATCTACAGCGGTAACGTATTGATTTACTCCGCCTGTTCCGCCAGTTTCTTTGCCTGGCTAACCGGCTCGCCGTTTATTCTGGCGTCTGCGGGTTTAACTCCCGCCGATATTGGTCTGAGCTATATTCCACAAACTATCGCGTTTCTGATTGGTGGCTTTGGTTGCCGTGCGATGCTGAGCCGGTATCAGGGATCGCAACTGCTGCCGTGGTTGTTGGTTCTGTATAGCCTGAGTATTTTGAGTCTGTTTGTCGTCGCGATGATGCCCGCGCCTTCATTGATTGCGCTGCTGCTGCCCTTCTGCGGCATGGCACTGGCCAATGGCGCCATCTACCCGATTGTCGTTTCCAGCGCATTAGCGCCCTTCCCGCACGCCACGGGCAAAGCCGCAGGCTTACAAAATCTACTGCAATTGGGCCTGTGCTTTATTGCCAGCCTGCTGGTCTCGGCCGGATTACAACAGGCGCTCTATAACACCACACTGGTGATGGTCGCCACGGTAGTGCTGGCCTGGGCTGGCTTCATCTGGCAACGCAGCTTAAACGCACAAAGTGATATTGCTCACACCTCCCGTCCCTGCGAAGATAATCACTGATGCAACGATAATCGTTAGCAAACTAACGATAACCCGTTGAATATTGACCCACGTGAGCATATACTCGGTGGGTCAGCATTTCTGCAACAAATCAATAACATAATTGCATTAATTTTAAGCGACTCTGTCGCTGGGATGGCGTCTGCACGATCTTCCTCTCCTGATTGGTGCCAGACATTTCTATTCAGATTCATACCTCTGTAAAACGTCGGATATCTGGCGCACGGATTTTCCGTGAGTTCTCTCACAGGCCTAAGGAAATTGACTATTATTTCCACAGGTTCAAATCGGAAAGGTGATGGAGAAGCTATGAGTTCATCGTGTATAGAAGAAGTGAGCCTTGAAGAAAACCACTGGTTTCGCATCGTCAACGAATTACTGGAACGCGCTGATGTTGCAGTCAATGGCACACGCCCCTGGGATATTCAGGTCAAGCATCCTGATTTTTTCAAACGTGTTTTGCAGGAAGGATCGTTAGGTCTGGGTGAAAGTTATATGGATGGCTGGTGGGAATGCGAACAATTGGATGTCTTTTTCCATCGCGTTCTGCAACAACATCTGGATAAACAACTCCCACGTCATTTTAAAGATACTTTGCGTATTGCGGCTGCGCGTTTAACCAATTTACAGTCGAAAAAACGCGCCTGGATTGTCGGGAAAGAGCATTACGATCTCGGTAACGATCTTTTTTCACTGATGCTCGATCCCTTTATGCAGTACTCATGTGGTTACTGGAAAGACGCTGAAACACTGGAACAGGCTCAGTCGGCCAAGCTGGATATGATCTGTCGTAAACTGCAGCTTGAACCCGGCATGACGCTGCTGGATATCGGCTGCGGCTGGGGCGGGCTGGCTGAATTTGCCGCACGCAATTACGGAGCTAAAGTCCATGGCGTGACTATTTCTGCTGAACAACAGAAGTTGGCGCAGCAGCGTTGCGAAGGTCTTGACGTCACTATTTTGCTGCAGGATTACCGTGATTTGAATTTGCAGTTCGATCGCATTGTATCAGTCGGCATGTTCGAACACGTGGGGCCGAAAAACTATGCCACTTATTTTGACGTTGCCGATCGCAACCTCAAACCAGACGGCATATTTTTACTGCACACCATTGGTGCCATCACCACCGATATGAATGTTGATCCCTGGATTGATAAATATATCTTCCCCAACGGATGTTTACCGTCTGTGCGTCAGATTGCTGATGCCAGCGAAAAGCATTTTATTATGGAAGACTGGCATAATTTTGGTGCGGATTATGACACCACATTAATGGCCTGGCATGAACGGTTCCTGACGGCGTGGCCGCAGCTCGCAGAGAAATATGGCGATCGCTTCAAACGGATGTTTGGTTATTACCTCAACGCCTGTGCCGGCGCTTTCCGCGCGCGTGACATTCAGCTATGGCAAGTGGTATTTAGCCGTGGCAAAGAAGGCGGATTACGCGTGGCGCGTTAAGGGACATTAAGTTGAAAAAAGGCGCCGAGGCGCCTTTTTTTATTGAATTATTCGGCGTCTGCGGCCTGAGTCAGGGCGCTCGCCGCGGCTTCGCGCTGTGCCAGCACGCGTTCTACCGTTTCCACAATCGCCTGGGTATGTGGGTCGATCTCAATGTTCACTTTGTGCCCCAGTTTTTTCGCACCCAGCGTGGTGCGCTCCAGGGTTTCCGGAATCAAGTGCACACAGAATTTGCTTTTGGTGACGTCACCCACGGTCAGACTGATGCCATCGATTCCGACGAAACCTTTATGCAGGATATATTTGATCTGCGAAGCATCCTGTAATTTAAACCACACTTCACGGTTATTTTCTGACTGGATGATTTTGCAGATTTCTGCCGTGGTCATAATATGGCCAGACATTAAATGTCCGCCAATTTCATCACTGAACTTCGCCGCGCGCTCAATATTCACCACATCGCCAACCGCTAATTCACCCAGGTTGGTAATGCGCAGAGTTTCTTTGATCAGGTCGAAGCTCACACGATCGCCCTCAATCGCCGTCACCGTCAGACAGCAACCGTTGTGGGCCACCGATGCCCCCAACGCTAATCCCGGTAAAAGTTCTTCCGGAAGACGCACGATATGGGTACGAAACAACTCTTTTTCTTCTACGGCGATAATTTCGGCCGTGCCCTGCACAATTCCAGTAAACATACTTTCAGCCTCTGCGAAGTTTGCGCCAGTTTATCACAGCTTAGGCTGCGCGGTTTAATTTGCCGGAGTTCAAACTTTACACAATTAACTTAACAAAATGCGATCAAAGTTTGGTGGAATGCAGCGCTGCCGCTACACTATGCCGCGCATTCTTTGGGGATATCACCCCTCTTCTCTTCTTAATTTAAGCAGGTGTTACGTGCAGAAGTATTTAACAGAAGCGCGTCAATTGCTGGCCCTCGCGATCCCGGTCATCCTTGCTCAGGTGGCTCAGACGGCGATGGGTTTTGTGGATACCATTATGGCCGGTGCGGTGAGCGCCACGGATATGGCCGCCGTTGCTGTCGGCACCTCTATCTGGCTTCCCGCCATTCTGTTTGGTCATGGTCTTCTGCTGGCGTTGACGCCAACCGTTGCGCAATTCAACGGTTCAGGGCGACGCGAACGCATCGCGGAACAAGTGCGTCAGGGTTACTGGCTGGCACTGGCGGTGGCATTGCTGATTATGGTGGTGCTGTGGAATGCAGGCTACCTGATTCATGCCATGCACGATATCGATCCGCAACTGGCGACGAAAGCAGAAGGTTACCTGCATGCCTTATTGTGGGGTGCGCCCGGCTACCTGTTCTTCCAGGTGGCGCGTAATCAGTGCGAAGGGTTATCGAAAACAAAGCCAGCTATGCTGCTGGGCTTTTTAGGCTTGCTGGTGAACATTCCGCTGAACTACGTTTTCATTTATGGTCATTTCGGCATGCCAGCCTTGGGCGGCGTTGGATGTGGTGTCGCCACCGCCTCGGTTTACTGGGTGATGTTCATAGTGATGCGCTTCTGGGTGAAACGCATGGCGAGCATGCGCGATATTCGCATGAACAGCCGCTGGTCCCCGCCCTCACGCGTCATCCTGTCACGCCTGTTTAGCCTTGGCTTACCGGTTGCGCTGGCACTGTTCTTTGAAGTCACCTTGTTTGCGGTGGTGGCACTGCTGGTATCGCCACTGGGGATCGTCAAAGTCGCGGGCCATCAGATTGCGCTCAACTTCAGCTCGCTGATGTTCGTTCTGCCACTGTCACTTGGCGTCGCGACCACCATCCGCGTCGGCTATCGTCTTGGGCAGGGGTCAACTGAGCAGGCGCGCGTGGCGGCATGGACCGGGCAAGGTGTCGGAATCAGCATGGCCGCCGTCACTGCGATTTTCACCATCACCTTCCGTGAACATATCGCCGCGCTATACACCGCCAATCCAGAAGTCATTACGCTGGCCGCTCAGCTGATGCTGCTCGCCGCTATCTATCAGTTCTCAGATTCGATTCAGGTCATTGGCAGCGGGATTCTGCGCGGCTATAAGGACACGCGTTCCATCTTCTTTATTACCCTGGTTGCCTATTGGGTACTGGGTTTACCGGTGGGTTATATTCTGGCGCTCACCGATTGGGTGGTACCGCAACTCGGTCCAGCAGGATTCTGGTGCGGATTTATTGTCGGCCTGACGTCTGCAGCGGTGATGATGATTTGGCGTATACGTCGGTTACAACGTTTACCGTCACAGGTGATTCTGGCGCGAGCGGCCCGCTAAGTGGCTGAACAGGCCGTTATTTGCCCCCGCAATGCCTAAAAAAACAGCGGGTCGCACAGATGCTGGTCAGTCGTCATGGAAAATCATTTTTTCCCTTGCCAGCATCGCGGCCTGCCGTTAATATTCGTCACCGCTGTCGCCCTGACAGCATGTTGCGCTCTTAGCTCAGTTGGTTAGAGCACCACCTTGACATGGTGGGGGTCGATGGTTCGAGTCCATTAGAGCGCACCAAGTGCGTCCGTAGCTCAGTTGGTTAGAGCACCACCTTGACATGGTGGGGGTCGGTGGTTCGAGTCCACTCGGACGCACCAAATTTCTAAAATGCGCTCTTAGCTCAGTTGGTTAGAGCACCACCTTGACATGGTGGGGGTCGATGGTTCGAGTCCATTAGAGCGCACCACTCTTTGTTTTCTCTCTTTTGCGCAACACCCCTTTCCTTGATCTGTATCGTTTTCTCTTTCCGCTTTTATATTGGTTTTCGCATACTTAGCGTCTATACTATGCCGCGTTGTCCACCTGAAAGGTTTCAGCGCTAACGTGCCTATGCAAACAACTCAAATGATTTGCGCAACACTGCCCAACCAGTTCCCTCGCGTACTGCATAACTTCTCTGCACGCTTAGCCACTGTCACCTATTCTTACCTCTGTACGATCCAAACCAACACCATACAAATTTTCACTTCGCTGCCAAACGCCGCGAATCCCAACCTTAATCATCCATCACAACTTATAGAAAAGCTGACATGAAAAAGACCAAGATTGTTTGTACCATCGGTCCGAAAACCGAATCTGAAGAGATGCTGACTCAACTGCTGGAAGCGGGAATGAACGTCATGCGCCTGAACTTCTCTCACGGGGATTATGCCGAACATGGTCAGCGCATCACTAACATGCGTGCCGTCATGGAAAAAACCGGTCGTCAGGCCGCGATTCTGCTGGACACTAAAGGTCCTGAAATTCGTACCATGAAGCTGGAAGGCGGTAACGATGTTTCGCTGAAAGCGGGCCAGACCTTCACTTTCACTACCGATCAATCCGTGATTGGTAACAGCGATCGTGTTGCTGTGACCTATGCTGGTTTCACCGAAGACCTGAAAATCGGCAATACCGTGCTGGTCGATGATGGCCTGATTGGTATGCAGGTTACGGAAGTGACAGAAAACACTGTCGTATGTAACGTGTTGAACAACGGTGACCTGGGTGAAAACAAAGGCGTTAACCTGCCGGGCGTTTCTATCCAGCTGCCAGCCCTGGCTGAAAAAGACAAACGTGACCTGATCTTCGGCTGCGAGCAAGGCGTTGATTTCGTTGCGGCCTCCTTCATCCGTAAACGTTCAGATGTGCTGGAAATCCGTGAGCATTTGAAAGCCCACGGCGGTGAGCACATCCAGATCATCTCTAAAATCGAAAACCAGGAAGGCCTGAACAACTTCGACGAGATTCTGGAAGCGTCTGACGGCATCATGGTGGCACGTGGCGACCTGGGCGTTGAGATCCCGGTTGAAGAAGTGATCTTCGCGCAGAAGATGATGATCAAGAAATGTAATAAATCGCGCAAAGTGGTCATCACCGCGACGCAGATGCTGGATTCGATGATCAAGAACCCACGCCCTACCCGCGCAGAAGCAGGCGACGTGGCGAACGCCATCCTTGATGGTACTGATGCAGTAATGCTGTCAGGTGAGAGTGCTAAGGGTCGTTATCCGCTGGAATCCGTGACTATCATGGCGACCATCTGTGAGCGTACCGATCGCGTAATGAAATCACGTATTGGTGAGCTGCAGGATTCACGCAAAATGCGCATCACCGAAGCGGTTTGCCGCGGCGCAGTAGAAACAGCAGAGAAGCTGGAAGCCCCTGTGATTGTAGTGGCGACCGAAGGCGGTAAGTCTGCCAAAGCGATCCGTAAATATTTCCCGGATGCCACCATTCTGGCGCTAACCACCAATGCGACCACCGCACGCCAGTTGATTCTGAGCAAAGGCGTTGAGACACGTCTGGTGACTGAAATTGCCTCAACGGATGATTTCTACCGTATTGGCAAGGAAATGGCGCTGGAAAGTGGCTACGCACAGAAAGGCGACGTCGTGGTGATGGTATCGGGTGCACTGGTTCCAAGTGGCACGACCAACACTGCTTCAGTCCACGTACTCTGATTTTTGGTTGAAGTTTTATTTAAAAGCGCCTTTTTTAGGCGCTTTTTTTATTCTTGCTATAATACAAAAACCAGAATTTTCCAATCGATAATAACTATTCAATATCCCGCATGATTAAGGTTAGTCCGATTAAATCTCTCTGTTTTAGCTAAATATTTTCATCTTCTTCTGCGAAACGCTGTTTCTTTGAGCGAACGATCAAATTTAAGCATGTTCTCATCAAAAATTTATTCTCAACTCAAAAAGCTTTGTGTAATACTTGTAACGCTACATGGAGATTAACTCAATTCTAGAGGGTATTAATAATGAATCGTACTAAACTGGTACTGGGCGCGGTAATTCTGGGTTCAACTCTGCTGGCTGGTTGCTCAAGCAACGCTAAAATCGACCAGCTGTCTTCAGACGTTCAGACTCTGAACGCTAAAGTTGACCAGCTGAGCAACGACGTGAACGCAATCCGTTCTGACGTTCAGGCTGCTAAAGATGACGCAGCTCGCGCTAACCAGCGTCTGGACAACCAGGCTCACTCTTACCGTAAGTAAGAGTTCTGGTTTGAAAAATGGTGCCCATGTGGCACCATTTTTTTTGTCCTGATTTTGCGCCTTCCTGAATCAGGGTTTTGCGCCACTCTCACCCATCGCCTGGCTGATCGTCGCTTTTCCGGCCGCTGCGCCTTCCTGCTGCGTTTGCAACACATCAGGTAACGTTGTGTCCTGCGTAACGGGCTCGCCGCTGCTGACCAGCACTGGCATCCCAGAACGGCGTGCAATGACTTCTTTGACCAGTGTGGTGTCGCTTTTCTGGCTATTGATGAACGCCTTCGATTTCGCAGTCAATGCAATCGGCATGGTTTGCGGATCGTCTTTGTCATTGCGCGACAACGGCTGATGCACCTCAACGTAACGCTTACCATCCGGTTCCACCGCATACTTGATAGGCTCGTTGATAATCTGCACCCGCGTTCCTTTCGGCACGCTGTTGAACAACGCTTCGATGTCATCTGGCCGTAAACGAATACAGCCCGAGCTCACGCGCATACCAATACCGAAATCAGCGTTAGTACCGTGGATTAGATACTGGCCGGTGCCGCGTGCCAGGCGCATCGCAAACAGCCCCATCGGGTTATCTGGCCCTGCAGGGACGACGCCCGGTAAGGTGATGCCTTCTTTTGCGTAGCGTTTGCGGATATTGACGGTAGGCGTCCAGGTGGGATTGGGGATTTTCTGGCTGATGCTGGTGACCATGCTCGGTGTCGCCGCACCTAACTGGCCAATACCGATCGGATACACCACCACGCGGTTCTCCCCTTTCGGATAGTAATACAGACGCAGTTCAGCAAGGTTGATGACGATACCTTCACGTGGCGCGTCAGGCAGCAGCATCTGCAATGGCACGGTCAGCTGCGTCCCCGCTTTTGGCAACCAGGGATCGACGCCAGGATTAGCCTCCAGCATGCCGAGCATACCAATCTTATAATGCGATGCAATGCTCTCTAAGGGCCGTTTATCGTCAGGGACAGTGGTCAGGGTATTCTCGCCAATTAAACGGCTGTTATCGGCTGGCAGGGGATATTCCGTTGCAAATGCAGGTGCAGAAAGCCCGAAGCAGGACAACAGCAATGCACCGGCTAAACGTAACGCTGGTTTCATGCAATTTCTCTTTGTCGGATTGAACAGACCCCGGTCATGCCGGGGTCTGGAGAGTGTAACTTAGCTGAGGCTTTGAGCGTTATGACGGATCGCGCGAATCATCGCTTCCAATCCTTGAGAACGTGTAGGAGTGAGGTGTTGAGTCAACTCTAATTCTGCGAACCAATGACCGACATCCAGCGCGAGAATCTCCTGCGCTTGCAAGCCTTGATAGAGGCTAAATACTACCGCAATCAAACCCTTAACGATGGCAGCATCACTGTCACCTTCAAAGCCGATGGTGCCATCTGCTTGTGGGGTCATGCGGATCCACACCTGACTCTGGCAACCAGAAATCACATACTCTGGCTGCTGTAAGCTTTCAGAGGATTCTGGTAATTTCGCACCGAGTTCAATGATGTAGAGATACTTCTCTTCCCAGTTTGCGCAACGGTTAAAGTTGCGCACCAGCTTCTCTTTATCTGGCAAATTCGCCATGGATAACTCCTGAAATCTGCTCAACCGCCCAGCAGACGATGAATACGCGTCAAACCTGCTGCCAGGCGATCGGCTTCTTCTTCACTGTTATACAGCGCAAATGAGGCACGACACATCGCGGGCACCGCATAGTGACGCATCAAAGGCATAGCGCAATGATGTCCGGTGCGGATCGCAATGCCGTATTGATCGAGGAAACTCCCGACGTCAAAGGCATGATGCTTACCGAGGTTGAATGCCACCACGCCACTGCGCTGTGCCGGACCGTAAATAATCAGGTCGGGTACCGACGCGAGCTTATCTAATGCATAACGCATCAGTGAAGTCTCACGCTCGTTGATGACATCCAATCCCAGCTCACTGATCCAGTTAAGCGCCGCGCCTAAGCCGATAATGCCACCGGTATTCGGTGTGCCAGCTTCAAAACGCCATGGGGCAGTGTTCCAGGTGGTGCCGGTTGGCAGCATCACCTGATCGATCATTGAACCGCCGCCTTCCCACGGTGGCATGATGTCCTGCAGTGCTTTACGCGCATACAGCACGCCAATCCCGGTTGGGCCATAGATTTTATGACCTGAGAAGACGTAGAAATCGCAACCGATATCCTGCACATCCACCGTGTGATGCATCACCGCCTGAGCACCGTCCACCAGCGTGACAACACCAGCGGCTTTCGCCTGCGCCACGATGGCTTTCACCGGATTAACGGTACCGAGCACGTTAGACACGTGCGTCACCGCCAGTAAACGTGTACGGCTGTCAATCAACCCACTCAGCTGCTCAAGGGCTAATTCGCCCTGCTCGTTAAGCGGCAGAACACGAATTTCAGCACCGGTGCGTTGCGCCACCATCTGCCACGGCACGATGTTCGCATGATGCTCCATCTCCGTGATGATGATGTTATCGCCCGATTGCAGCTGACTGCCGCCCCAGCTGTTGGCCACCAGATTGATGCCTTCAGTGGTGCCTTTAACGAAGATAATCTCTTCTGGCGACGCCGCATTCAGAAAACGCGACGCTTGCGTGCGCACGTTTTCCATATCGGTGGTGGCCTGGGCACTCAGCGAGTGAATGCCACGGTGCACGGCAGCATAGCCGTGCTGGTAAAAATAGCTTTCCGCATTGATGACCGCGAGCGGGCGCTGAGCGCTGGCCGCGCTATCAAGGTAGGCCAGCGGATGTCCGTTGACCTCACGTTTCAGAATCGGAAATTCCGCTCTGATTCGTTCGAGATCGAAAGTCATAACTCAACTCCAGGGAAACGCGCACTGATGCGTTCCAGCACCAGTTGGCGCAGCGGTTCTTCTTCCAGCATCTCGGTCAATTCGGCCGCGAACGCATGGATAATCATCTGCTGGGCGGCATCTTCCGGGATACCACGCGAGCGCAGATAGAACATCTGCTCATCGTCGATGCGGCCAATGGTCGCGCCATGGCTACACTTCACGTCATCCGCGTAGATTTCCAGCTGCGGCTTGGTATCCACTTCCGCCAGTCGACCGAGCAACAGGTTGTTGTTGGTCATCTGTCCGTCAGTTTTCAGCGCATGCTTCGCTACTTTAATGTGACCGTTGAAAATCGAACGGCCTTTATCGCGCGAGATGGTTTTGTGCAGCTGACGACTCAGGCAGTAGCCTTTGTTGTGCTCAAGATAGCTGCGGGTATCTGCCACTTCTGCGTTGATCGGCAGCACCAGGCTGTTCAGTGACAGCTGGGTGTTTTCACCGTTGAGCTGCACGCTGGTGTTGTGACGAGACAAGCCAGCCCCCAGCAGGAAGCTGGTGCTGCTGACCTGCGCATCACGACCAATCACGATGTCATTGTGTGCAAAGTGATAACTGCTGCTCTCTTCAAACGCCAGCTTAATGTGTTTCAACTGGGCGTTGTCGGCGACGGCAAAAGTAAAGCGCGCACCGGTAAAGTGGGCCGCACCGTTCAGCGTCACGTAATGCTCGATCACTTCAGCTTCAGCGCTCTGCTCCAGCTCAAGGTGATGACGGTGATGAACGGTGTTCAGCGCATCGGCCTTACCGCTGGTGATGTGCAGTAAATACAGCGGGCGTGCCGCCGATTTGCCGCGCGCCAGACGAATAGAGGTCACCTCTTCCGCCAGGCTTTCGGTCAGATGCAGGAACACTTCTGGCTGCACGGCAGCCGGCAGTGGGCGACGTTCAGCCGCACGGCTGTGTTGCACGTCGAACAGTTCGGTGTCGCGCGCGCTCAGCTCGGGCTGGAAGCGGCCATCAACAAACACCAAACGAATTGCATCCACCGGCAGCGCCAGTTCAGCAACCTGCTCCGCCGTCACGGTCTGCGCTTCTGGCAACACGAACTGGTTGGCAAACAGGCCATCCAGCGCAGTGTATTTCCAGTTCTCATGCTTACGGGTCGGCAAGCCGACACGCATCAGTTGCTGCCAGTGCTGCTGCGCCTGCAGAGAGCGCACGTCACCGCGTGATTCAAACAGGTGATGCCACTGTTGCAGGGCGTTATCACTCTTCGTCGGTAAGCCAGCCATAGCCTTGCTCCTCCAGCTGTTTAACCAGCGAGAAATCGCCAGACTTAACGATTTTGCCCTGATACAGCACGTGCACGTGATCTGGCTTGATGTAATCCAGGATGCGCTGGTAGTGGGTCACGATGATGAATGAACGCTTACCGTCGCGCAGGCTGTTAACGCCTTCTGCTACGATTTTCAACGCATCGATATCCAGACCGGAGTCAGTTTCGTCCAGGATGCACAGCTCTGGCTCAAGAGCGGCCATCTGCAGAATGTCGTTACGCTTCTTCTCACCACCGGAGAAGCCAACGTTCACTGAACGGGTCAGCAGATCTTCAGGCATCTTCAGCAGTTTAATTTTGTCTTCGATGAAGTCCTGGAAATCAAAACGATCCAGCTCTTCCTGCTCACGGTATTTGCGCACCGCATTCACAGAGGTCTGCAGGAAGAATTGGTTGCTGACGCCGGGAATTTCGACCGGATACTGGAACGCCATGAAGATGCCTTCGCCCGCGCGCTCTTCTGGCTCCAGCTCCAGCAGGTCTTTGCCATGGAAGCTGACAGAACCACCGGTCACTTCGTAATCTTCACGGCCTGCCAGCGTTGCAGACAGGGTACTTTTACCTGAGCCGTTAGGGCCCATAATGGCGTGGACTTCGCCCGGCTTCACTTCAAGGTTCAGACCGCGCAAAATCTCTTTGTCTTCAACGCTAACCTGTAAATCTTTAATGCTTAACATACTCTTTCCTTCACATTGCTTCCGGCAACGCGTGTGGCATCAGCCCACACTGTGCTCAAGGCTGATAGCCAACAGTTTTTGCGCTTCCACGGCGAATTCCAGTGGCAGCTCGGAGAAAACGTCTTTGCAGAAGCCGTTGACGATCATTGAGATCGCATCTTCTTCGCTTATGCCGCGCTGCAGGCAGTAGAACATCTGATCTTCACCAATACGCGAGGTCGTGGCTTCATGTTCCAGCTGTGCCGTGTTGTTGCGCGTTTCCACATACGGGAAGGTGTGCGCACCGCATTCGGCACCAATCAGCATCGAGTCACATTGGGTGAAGTTACGCGCGTTGGTCGCGGTTGGCATGATTTTCACCAGACCACGATAGGTGTTCTCACTCTTACCGGCTGAGATCCCTTTCGAGATGATGGTCGACTTGGTGTTCTTACCAATGTGGATCATCTTGGTGCCGGTGTCCGCCTGCTGGCGACCGCTGGTCAGCGCTACGGAGTAGAACTCACCCACAGAGTAGTCACCACGCAGGATGCAGCTTGGGTACTTCCAGGTGATAGCTGAACCGGTCTCAGACTGCGTCCAGGACATCTTGCTGTGGTCGCCTTCACAAAGCGCACGCTTGGTGACGAAGTTGAGGATACCGCCCTCACCTTCACCGCCTGGGAACCAGTTCTGTACGGTGGAATATTTCACTTCAGCATTTTTGTGGATGATGACTTCAACCACAGCAGCGTGCAGCTGATAGGTATCACGCACGGGCGCTGAACAACCTTCGATATAGCTGACGTAGCTATCTTCATCGGCGATCAGGATGGTACGTTCGAACTGGCCGGTTTTCGCTGCGTTGATACGGAAATACGTCGACAGCTCCATCGGGCAACGCACGCCTTTTGGGATGTAAACAAAAGTACCGTCAGAAGCCACAGCGGAGTTCAATGCTGCGAAGAAGTTATCGTTGTGAGGAACCACAGTACCGAGATACTTCTGCACCAGCTCTGGATGATCGTGAATCGCTTCACCGAATGAGCAGAAGATAATGCCTTGCTCAGCCAGTTTGTCACGGTAGGTGGTGGAAACGGATACGGAGTCAAAAATCGCATCAACTGCAACTTCGCGTCCTTCACGCACCGGAACACCCAACTGATTGAAAGCGTCTTCCACTTCTTTGGTCAGGTAATCGCTTGACGCGACACTACCAGAAGCCTGGGTCGCACCCGGCTCAGACGCGCAGCTATCATCGCAATTGCCGCAGGACGGCGCAGAGTAGTAGCTGTAGTCCTGATAATCGAGCGAGGTGTAATTCGCTTTCAGCCAATGTGGTTCTTCCATCTCTAACCAGGCACGGAAGGCCTTGAGGCGGAATTCCAGCATCCACTCAGGTTCGTTACGTTTGGCCGAAATCGCGCGCACCACATCTTCATTGATGCCGTGGGCTAATTCGTCGGTTTGCAACTGGGTAAAGAAGCCTTCTTTGTAATTCAGGCTACCTTCCCACGTTTGTACTTCGTCAGATGCTTCGCTGTGTCGTGACATTTTACTTACTCGACGCCAAAGCTCTCACCGCACCCGCAGGCGTGCTGAGCTTTAGGGTTGTTGAATTTAAAAATCTGGTTCAGGCCTTCACGGACATAATCCAGTTCGGTGCCGTCAACAAACGGCATTGCCTGAAGCGGCACAAATAATTTTGCGCCGAATTGCTCAAACGTCAGGTCGTCATCGGCTGGCTCTTTTGTCAGATCCATAACGTACCCAAAACCGGCACAGCCGGACTGCTTCACACCCAGCCTGAGTCCCTTAACTTCAGGATCCGCCTCAACCAGGTTAAGAATCTGTTTCGCTGCCGATTCGGTCAGCGTGAGCCCTTTCCAGACGAAATCGTCAGGTGAAAAGGAAGCTGCATTTACTGATGACATTGTGCTACCTCGTATGTCTGGGCCTTTTCAGGCTATCCCCCTATGGTAGTGATATCAGATATCACTTCAACCGCTTGTTTTGCAGGGATAATCATCTCGTGCTGTTTTTTACTGTTGCTTTATTAAGCATAGTCTCTTCAATCGAGCTTGTGTGCTGCATTCCCGTGCGCGCCACATCAGCGTAACCCGTTAAAATGACGTAAAATTTAGAAATCCAACTTTACGACATCGTCATGATTGATAGGTTACGCCTTTCTTCAATGTAAAGAGATTGTTATTGCCGATTTTAGTAACAGGCAAAGGAAATCAATAAAATTTCATTGCGGGAATTGCATTCCTGACGCGGTTGAATATGATAATGATTATCATTAACCCATTTAAGGTAGCGACATGACGCTTACCGTCTCAGCCTGGTTACAACACAAAATCGATGAATATAAGTTTTCGGTGCGTGATATCACCGTCGACTTCTACATGGCTCAGGCTAAGCTCAACCGCACCGATTGTACTATCGACCAACTGCGTCGCTTTAACGACACCTGTCTCGACATGGCAGAAATCTGCGAACTCAACGGCGACGATCAAAGCTATCTGCATGCCATGGGCAAGCTCCATCACCGCTTAGTGCAGGAGATGGGCAATGCCGATCGCGACCGTTTATTCCGTATTCAGGCCTATCAACTGGCGCGCCTGTCGTTGACTCGCTTGTGTCATCAACTGGCGCTCAGCGGCGAGTGGGATCAAGCCACCAGCCTGCAGAGTGATTTCGTCCGTCACGCAGGCTGGATATTCTAATCCAGCTTTGTGACGACTCCTACAATTTGTTTACATCATTTCCAGTAATGCTTGCAGCGGATGGCGCATGCCGTTGCCCTCGGCGCGTTTAACCTGGCTGCGGCAAGAGAAACCGGTCGCCAGACAACGCTGACGTGGCAATTTCTGTAGCTGCGGATGCCACGAGAGTTCATAGATGCCCAGCGAGTTTTCGAGGTTCTTGCTCTCATGTCCGTACGTTCCCGCCATACCACAACAACCGACGTTAACGTTTTCTAGCTTCGCACCGAAACGCGCAAAGATGTCCTGCCACTGATTCGGCGTTGAAGGTAGCGCGGTGACTTCAGTGCAATGCGCAAACAGATACCAGGCTTCGCCGCTGGCAGTTTGAACCGCACGCGCATCTAAGGCCTGCTGCAACCATTCGTGGACCAGCTGCACCTTAAATTCCCCGCGTTGTTCACCGAGCACTTCCTGATACTCATCGCGATAACAGAGCACAGTGGCGGGATCGACCCCAACCATCGGCATCCCTAATTTGGCGACACGATTAAGTAACTCGGCGGTTTTACCGGCTGTGCGCGCAAAGCGCTGCAGGAAACCTTTCACATGCTGCGCTTTACCGTTTGGTGAGAAGGGTAATAACACCGGACGATAGCCCAGCTTTTCAATCAACTTAACGAAGTCGGTCACCAACTGTGCTTCGTAATAGCTGGTAAACGGATCCTGCACCACCAGCACACAATTTTCACGTTGCGTACTATCCAGCGCTTCAAGCTGTTCCAGCGTCAAACTCATGGCCGGATGACCACCGAGCTGCTGTTTCAGGCTTGGAGACGAAAGCAATGGCAGACCGACCATACCAATGTGGGTTTTACTGAGATCGCGCACCCACGGCTGCTTCAGGAAGAAGTTAAACACCTTAGGCGCTTTAGCCATTAATGGCGCATAGCTCTCAACGGTCGCCACCAGATGGTCGCTCATCGGACGAAGGTAGCGCGTGTGGTAAAGCTGCAGGAAGCGCGAACGGAAGCTCGGCACATCAATCTTAATCGGGCACTGCGTAGAACAGGCTTTGCAGGCTAAACAGCCTGACATCGCCTCTTTTACTTCATGGGAGAAGTCATATTCCCCCTGTTTCGCGTGCCAGGAGTTACGCGTGCGCTGGATTAGCGTGCGCAGGCTGGCCCCCTGTTTCGGCAGCGCCTGTTCCAGCTGGGAAGGATCAACCCCCTGCTCAGACAGCAAACGCAGCCATTCACGCGTCAACGTCGCGCGACCTTTCGGCGAGTGAATGCGGTTACGGGTAATTTTCATCGACGGACACATCGGACTACGCGCATCAAAATTGAAGCATAAGCCGTTGCCGTTACACTCCATGGCACCACGCCACTCACTGCGCACCGTGACAGGAATCTGACGATCGTAGGTGCCGCGTTTCACTGCATCCACCTGCATCATCGGCTCGTTGCTGCCGAGCGGGGTACAAATCTTGCCAGGGTTCAGGCGGTTATCGGGATCGAAGGCGGCTTTAATCGCGCGCAGTTCGTTAAACAGCGTCTCGCCAAAAAATTCCGGGCTGTACTGCGCGCGGAAACCTTTGCCGTGCTCACCCCACAGTAATCCACCGTAGCGAGCGGTCAGCGCCACCACTTCGTCAGAGATTTGCTTCATCAGCATCTCTTGCTGCGGGTCGCACATATCCAGCGCCGGGCGTACGTGCAGAACACCGGCGTCCACATGGCCAAACATGCCGTAACTCAGGCCATGGCTGTCGAGCAATGCTCGGAAATCGACGATGTAATCCGCCAGCTGTTCCGGTGGAACCGCCGTGTCTTCTACAAATGGAATCGGCTTGGCGCGCCCTTTGGCGTTACCCAGCAAGCCCACCGCTTTTTTGCGCATATTATAGATGCGCTCGATACCGCCCAAATCGTTACACAGTTGATAACCGATCACGCCGCCTTGCTGCTGCGCCATCAGCTCATCCAGCCGTGCACACAGGCTGTTAACCTGCTGCTCAATCAATTCGCCATCATCACCGGCAAATTCAACAATATTCAGGCCAAGCATTTCCTTGTCCGGCACATCGGTAATTAGCTCTTTAACCGAATGCCAGACAATATCTTCACGCGCCAGATTGAGCACTTTTGAATCAACGGTTTCCACTGACAACGCTTTGGCTTCCACCATAAACGGAGCATTACGCAGCGCAGAGTCAAAGGAGTCGTATTTGATGTTCACCAGACGGCGCACTTTCGGGATTGGCGTGATATCCAGCCGTGCTTCGGTAATAAAGGCCAGCGTCCCTTCTGCGCCGCATAACAGGCGTGTCAGATCGAAGGTTTGCAGATCATCGCTGAATACATGACGCAAATCATAACCGGTCAGGAAGCGGTTAAGCTTAGGGAATTTTTCCAGAATCAGGTCGCGCTGATCACGACAGCGATTCAGCACCTGATGATAGATACGCCCTTCTGCCGTTGGCGTTGTTGCCAGTTGCTCAGCCAGTTCGGTGGGCATCGCGCGGGTATCAAGGATATCGCCACCGAGCAGAACCGCCCGCAGCCCTTCCACGTGATCCGACGTTTTGCCGTAGACCAGGGAACCCTGCCCGGATGCATCGGTATTGATCATGCCGCCCAGGGTGGCGCGGTTACTGGTGGAAAGCTCCGGCGAGAAGAAGAAACCGTACGGTTTGAGCCAGGCATTGAGCTGGTCTTTGACCACCCCCGCTTCCACACGCACCCAGCCCTGTTCAGGGTTGATTTCAAGGATGCGATTCATGTAGCGCGACATGTCGACCACGATGCCCTGATTAAGTGACTGACCGTTGGTGCCGGTTCCGCCGCCGCGCGGGGTGAAGACCAGGCTGTTAAACCGCATTTCACCTGCCAACCGCGCGATTAGCGCCACGTCCGCCGTCGAACGCGGAAACAGCGCGGCATCAGGTAACAGCTGATAAATGCTGTTATCGGTGGAAAGCGAGAGACGATCGGCATAACTGGTGGCGGCATCGCCGGTGAAGCCTTGCTCTTTTAATGACTGCAGGAATGTCAGCACCAGTTGAACGAGGCCTGGCGCCTGGGAAATCTGTGGGATCATTATTGCGTGACCGAGATGTTGTAAACGTTTGCGTGGTTATTTTTTTCAACCATTGGTTTTATCATATTTTTTTATCGCCTGCTGTTTTTTCAGGAAAGACCTCCGCGACGCCTGCTTTTTTCTGTTTAATTTTCAGGAAATAGCTCATCATTGATCAGGGCCTGTGCGGCCCACCATGAAGGATTAATTGAGGTCAAAACGTTGTGATGAAAAGCCTGCAACGCGGTATGGATCTACCGCAACTGCTGTTCTCGTTGATGTTCATTCTAATCATGATCATCGCCTGCCTGTGGGTGGTACAGCCCTTTATCCTGGGCTTTGCCTGGGCCAGCATGGTGGTGATTGCGACCTGGCCATTAATGATCCGTTTGCAGCATTTGCTATGGGGCCGACGATCGCTGGCGGTGATCGCCATGACCATTCTGTTACTGCTGCTATTTATTATTCCGATTGCCCTGCTGGTGAGTAGCCTAATCGATAACAGCGCGCCGGTGATTGCCTGGGCAACGCAACGTCATCTGGTATTCCCGGATTTTGTCTGGCTGCGTGAAATTCCGTATGTCGGCAACAAAACCTACTCCAGCTATCACAAAATGGTCGATGGCGGCGGTACGGCGATTTTAAATCAGCTGCAACCTTACATTGGTCGCACCACAGGCTTCTTCGTGGCGCAGGCTGGCCACTTCGGCCGCTTTATGATTCATCTGGCAGTAATGCTGCTGTTTAGCGTGCTTCTCTACTGGCGCGGTGAACAGGTTGGTCAGGGTATTCGTCACTTTGCTTATCGCATGGGCGGACGTCGCGGCGATGCGGCGGTGCTGCTGGCCGGACAAGCGATTCGCGCCGTGGCGCTGGGCGTGGTGGTGACGGCGCTGGTGCAAGGTGTGCTGGGCGGGATTGGTCTGGCAATCTCCGGCATCCCTTATGCCACTCTGCTCACCGTGCTGATGATTCTGACGTGCCTGGTGCAACTCGGGCCGCTGGTGGTATTGGTACCGGCCATCATCTGGCTCTACTGGAGTGGCGATACCACCTGGGGCACGATATTGCTGGTGTGGAGTTGTGTCGTCGGTACGCTCGATAGCGTGTTGCGACCGATGCTGATTCGCATGGGTGCGGATCTGCCGATGATTCTAATCCTTTCCGGTGTTATCGGTGGATTGATCGCGTTCGGCATGATTGGGCTGTTTATTGGCCCGGTGGTGTTAGCGGTATCCTATCGTTTGGTTTCCGTGTGGATGCATGAAGCTCCTGCTCCGGATGATGACCCGCAAACGGCCATCGAAGCGCTTGCCGAACACGATGAAGAGCAACCTTAAAGCAGAACTTTCCCTCGAGCGGTGCAGCCAAATGCACCGCTTTCTTCTCCCAATCCTGATTTGCCTTACCCACCGCGCTGAAAGCAACTTAATCGCTGTCACATAATTGCCTACAATACAGTTTATTTTCCATAAGCGATTTTTAAGAAAAAACGCAGATTTAGGCGCTTTAGGTGGATTTCGCTAACGGAATGATTATTTTTCGAACTGAATCATCAGGCGCAACCGTTAAAAAAGCGTAGAAAAGATTATCAGCTTTAAACTAATAAGAGGATTCTTAAAGACGCCAGCAGGCCTGATGAATAACATGAATCCTATGTTTGAGATCAAACCACTGATTTTTAAACAACCTTTTTCCCCTGAGTAAAGTGAAGAATTGCTGTGTGTAGTCTTTGCCCATCCCCTGTGATGGGCTTTTTTTTTGCATTTTTTATAGAATAAGATAAGGCCAGCAGTGCTGGCCTTAATGATTTCATCAAGGACGCTTCAGATTTACCCCGAACGCGCCCTAATTGATGTCTGATTACTGCTTAGCAGCGTCCAATTCCGCCAGATTCAACCAGGTTTGCACCACGGTATCCGGGTTCAGGGACAGGCTATCAATGCCCTGCTCCATCAACCATGCAGCGAAGTCCTCATGGTCCGAAGGACCCTGCCCACAAATCCCAACGTATTTGCCCTGTTTCTTGGCGGCTTGAATTGACATCGACAGCAGCGCTTTCACGGCTTCGTTGCGCTCATCAAACAGTGCAGACACCACGCCAGAGTCGCGATCCAGACCCAGTGTCAGCTGCGTCATGTCGTTTGAACCGATAGAGAAGCCATCGAAATACTGCAGGAACTGTTCAGCCAGCAAGGCGTTTGACGGGATCTCACACATCATGATCAACTTCAGACCGTTCTCACCGCGTTTCAGGCCCTGTTTACCGAGTTCTTCAACCACGGCCGCCGCCTGGTCAACGGTACGCACAAATGGAATCATAATCTCGACGTTAGTCAGACCCATTTCGTTACGCACGCGTTTCACCGCTTCACACTCCAGCGCGAAGCAATCGCGGAAGCTGTCCGCCACGTAGCGACCGGCGCCACGGAAGCCCAGCATCGGGTTCTCTTCTTCTGGTTCGTAACGCTCGCCGCCTACCAGGTTGGCGTATTCGTTAGTTTTAAAATCAGAGAGACGCACAATCACGCGTTTAGGCGCAAAGGCGGCGCCCAGCGTGGCGATCCCTTCAGTCAGACGTGCGATGTAGAACTCAACCGGATCATCGAAGCCTTTCATCATTTGACGAATCTGCTGCTGCAATTCCGGCGTTTGCTGGTCAAATTCCAGCAGCGCTTTCGGGTGCACGCCAATCATACGGTTGATGATGAACTCCAGACGCGCCAGACCGACACCTTCATTTGGCAGGCAAGCGAAGTCAAAGGCGCGATCCGGGTTACCGACGTTCATCATGATTTTCAGCGGCAGATCCGGCATGGTGTCTACCTGCGAGCTGGTGACTTCAAAGTCCAGCAAGTCATGGTAAACATAGCCCGTATCACCTTCAGCACAGGAAACCGTCACTTTGTGGCCATCTTTCAAGTGATCGGTGGCATCGCCGCAGCCGACGACAGCAGGAATGCCCAACTCACGCGCGATGATCGCCGCATGGCAAGTACGACCGCCACGGTTGGTCACAATCGCGGAGGCCTTCTTCATGATCGGTTCCCAATCCGGGTCGGTCATGTCGGTGACCAGCACGTCACCTTTCTCGATGCGGTGCATTTCGCTGATGTCGTGAATCACTTTCACTTCACCCGCGCCAATGCGGTGACCGATAGCACGGCCTTCAACCAGCACCTTGCCTTTACCTTGCAGGGTATAACGCTCCATCATCTGGCCGTTAGAACGCACGGTTTCAGGACGCGCCTGCACAATAAACAGCTTACCGGTGTGACCATCTTTGGCCCACTCGATATCCATTGGGCGCTTGTAATGCTGCTCAATCAACACCGCCTGCCGCGCCAGATCCTGCACTTCGTCATCGGTCAGGCTAAAGCGGTCTCGCTGCTCCTGATCGACATCTTCAATGCGTACCTGCTCACCGTGCTCCTGAGAATCGGCATACACCATGCGAATTTTTTTGGAACCCATGGTGCGACGCACGATTGCCGGGCGATTGGCTGCCAGCGTCGGTTTATGCACATAGAATTCGTCCGGGTTCACCGCACCCTGCACCACCATCTCACCGAGACCGAACGCCGAGGTGATAAAGACCACCTGGTCGAAACCGGATTCAGTATCAATGGTGAACATCACGCCGGAAGACGCGAGATCGGATCGCACCATGCGCTGAATACCGGCTGACAAGGCAACGCCGCGATGGTCGTAACCCTGGTGCACACGATAGGAGATCGCACGATCGTTAAATAAGGAAGCGTACACGTGCTTCACGGCCACCAGCACCGCCTCGAAGCCTTGCACGTTAAGGAAGGTTTCCTGTTGCCCCGCGAACGAAGCATCAGGCATATCCTCGGCGGTGGCGGATGAGCGCACCGCAAAGGAGGCGTCGGCATCATCAGAGGAAAGTTGCTCGTAGGCCGTACGAATCGCCTCTTCCAGCTCAGGCAGGAATGGCGTGTCCACAACCCATTGACGAATTTGTTTACCGGCCTTAGCCAGCTCTTCAACATCATCAATATCCGTTTTGTCCAGCAAATCGTAAATGCGCTGGTTCAGTCCGCTTTGATCGAGAAACAGATTAAAGGCGTAAGATGTCGTGGCATAACCGTTTGGCACGGAAACACCCAGTGACGACAAGTTAGTAATCATTTCTCCCAGGGAAGCATTCTTGCCCCCCACCCGATCAACATCATGCATGCCAAGCTGGTTGTACCAGAGCACTAGCGACTGTTGGTCTTGATTGGACATTGAGATTATCCTTCATTTAAATGATTGGAGCACATGGAACATTTTGCTATTCGCCAAAACAGCCTGGCACAATCAATTAATAAAGACTAAGTGTTGAATCGTTAAAGCAGAAAAAGAAACGCAAAATCGGACTAGTCCCCGCTGGCATCAAAGTTGCGCAACAGGATTATTTAACGCGGATACATTGCCGCAACGATATTTTTCCCCTTTTCAGAGAGTTAGCCATTGCTTTTCGTTGCGCAACCGATTCAGACTTTATTTTTACCTGCTGATAAAAAATTGCGGGGAAATAGCCGTTTTCGAAACAGCATTTCATCTAATATTGGTCATCACACAAATCAATTGTCAGCAGTTATCGCCTGAGGTATGGATATTTCATTTTATTTTTAATTAAAATGAAACATCACCGATGACATTGTTACGCAAAAGTAAATAAGAGGGGATTTCGCCTATGAGCACTGAGCGCAGTGTGTTCTACATTTCAGATGGCACCGCCATTACCGCGGAGGTGTTGGGGCACGCCGTACTGTCGCAGTTCCCCGTCAATATCAATAGCGTGACCCTGCCCTTCGTAGAGAATGTTCAACGCGCTCAGGCGGTCAAGGCGCAGATAAATGCGCTCTACCAGCAAAGCGGCGTACGTCCAATTGTGTTCTTTTCTATCGTCACCCCGGATGTGCGTGAAATCATTCTGGAAAGTGAAGGCTTTTGCCAGGACATCGTGCAGGCGTTAGTGGGCCCGCTGCAAAGTGAGCTGGGCGTTTCTTCAATGCCAGTGGCGCACCGTACTCATGGCCTGACGGCGAGCAATCTCGGCAAATATGATGCGCGTATCGCCGCGATCGATTACACGCTAGCGCACGATGATGGAATCTCACTGCGTGGACTGGAAGATGCGCAGGTGATTTTGCTTGGCGTCTCTCGCTGCGGCAAAACGCCCACCAGCCTTTATCTGGCGATGCAGTTTGGTGTGCGTGCGGCAAACTATCCTTTTATCGCTGATGATATGGATAACCTGAAATTGCCGCCGGCGTTACGCGCCCATCAACATAAGCTGTTTGGCTTAACCATCGATCCGGAACGTCTGGCCGCGATTCGTCAGGAACGTGCAGAGAACACCCGTTATGCCTCGATGCGCCAGTGCCGCCTGGAAGTGGGAGAAGTGGAAGCGCTGTTCCGTACGCATCAGATTCGTTACCTGAACAGTACTAACTATTCGGTGGAGGAGATTGCCACCAAAATCCTCGACATTATGGGTCTGCGTCGCAGCATGTATTGATCTGTACGCCAGGCCGTAAAGCCTGGCTTCCGTCTTGTTTAACTCACCTTTCTTTTTAGCGGGTTGAATTCGCGGCCTATTGGTTTATTGTGACCACCATCACTTCCCGGTATTTCACCGTTGCGAAGAACAGATTTTGAGAATCTCAATGAACAAGACTGATGAACTGCGTACCGCGCGCATCGGCAGCCTGCTAACGCCCGCTGCGCTTGCGCAAGAACACCCCATTTCCCCTGAAGTGGCTGCCACCGTCACGGCTGCGCGCCAACGTATTGCACGCATTTTAACCGGTGAAGACCCACGCCTGCTGGTGATTATCGGCCCTTGCTCGCTTCATGACCCCAAAGCCGCGCTGGAATATGCCGAACGCCTGAACGTTTTACGCGAACGATATCAGGATCGCCTGGAAATCGTGATGCGCGCTTACTTCGAAAAACCGCGCACGGTGGTAGGCTGGAAAGGCTTGATTTCAGATCCGGATCTGGACGGCAGTTTCGACGTCAATCGCGGTATCGCCATTGCACGCAAACTGCTGCTGGATATCAACGCCACCGGCATGCCGACCGCCACCGAGTTCCTGGATATGGTGATCGGCCAGTTTATCGCCGACCTGATCAGCTGGGGCGCGATTGGTGCGCGCACCACCGAAAGTCAGATTCACCGTGAAATGGCATCGGCGTTGTCCTGCCCGGTCGGATTCAAAAACGGTACAGACGGCAATGTGCAAATCGCGGTGGATGCTATTCGTGCCTCTCGTGTCAGCCATATGTTCCTGTCGCCGGATAAACACGGTCAGATGACGATTTACCAGACCAGCGGTAATCCGCATGGCCATGTGATTCTGCGCGGTGGCCGTCAACCTAACTATCACGCCGAGGATGTCGCGGCCGCAGCCGCCAATCTGCGTGATTTTAATTTGCCGGAACAACTGATCATCGACTTTAGTCATGGCAACTGTCTGAAGCAGCATCGTCGCCAGCGCGACGTCGCGGATGATGTGGCAGCACAAATTCGTGCGGGATCGCGTGCGGTCGCGGGCGTGATGATTGAGAGTTTCCTGCAGGAAGGCAATCAGAAAGTGGTGAGCGGCGAGCCGTTAAACTACGGTCAGTCCATTACCGATCCCTGCCTGAGCTGGGAAGACAGCGCCGAAGTGCTTGAGAAACTGGCTGCCGCCGTCGACAGCCGTTTTTAATCAGACTAGCTGGAGCAACTCACCTCCAGCGTTTTGCCCCACTCTGGCGGCCGTTGGCGCAGTTCGGCGCTGACGGCCGCATCATTAAATGGCTGCTGTAATGCCAGATGGAGCCGCTCCAGCGCCACCTTTTCACCCTGCTCCACCTCCTCAATCACCTGCTGTGCCAGATAATTGCGCAACACCAGCGCCGGGTTGGCCGCTTTCATCACCTGCTGGCGTTGTTCATCTGATGCTTCATCCTGCAGCAGGCGCTGGCGATAGCCGTCGTACCAGTTATCAAACGCATCGCGATCGATAAATTCGTCGCGCAGCGGCGAGCGCTGTTGATTTTGCTGAGTGTCGCTCAGCAAACGGAAGGTCAGGGTGTAATCGCTTCGCTCTTGCGTCATCAGAGACAGCAGTTGCGTCAGAATCGCGTTGTCATTGGCGTCGGCGGTCAGCAGCCCCAGTTTAGCCCGCATCTTCTCGCCCCAAACCCGCATCAGCTCCGTTTCATACTGGCTGAGCGCCTGCTTTAACTGATCCGTGCTCATCAGTCCTGACAAGGCATGCGCCAGACGGTTGAGATTCCACAAACCAATCATCGGCTGATTCTCAAACGAGTAACGCCCCTGATAATCGCTGTGATTGCAGATGAATCCGGGTTGGTAATCATCAAGGAAACCATACGGACCATAATCGAGCGTCAGTCCAAGGATCGACATGTTGTCGGTGTTCATCACGCCATGCGCGAAGCCTACGCTCTGCCATTGGGCGATCAGGCTGGCGGTGCGTTTAACGATATCGGTAAACCACAGCACATAGCGGTCAGCGTCATCGATCAACTGTGGCCAGTGATGACGAATAGCGTAATCCGCCAGCAGACGGACTTTTTCCTGCTCACCGCCATAATAAAAATGTTCAAAGTGGCCAAAACGCAGATGACTTTCGGCGATGCGCATCAACATCGCACCGCGTTCCTGCGTTTCGCGCAGTACCGGCTCATCGCCAATCGCCAGTGCCAGCGCGCGGGTGGTGGGAATACCTAAATGATGCAGCGCTTCAGAAGCCAGGAACTCGCGGACGCTTGAGCGAATCACCGCCCGGCCATCGCCCATGCGCGAATACGGCGTTAATCCCGCGCCTTTCAAATGCCAGTCGAGTTTACGTCCGTTAGTTAGTTGCTGTTCACCCAGCAAAATACCACGCCCATCGCCCAGTTGGCCGGCCCATACGCCAAATTGATGACCGCTGTAAACCTGCGCCAATGGTGACATACCCGGCAGCAATTCACGACCGCTCCAGACGCCGTGCCCCTGCCCAGCAAATAGTCCGGCATCCAGTTCCATTTCTGCCGCTAGCGGCGCGTTGTGATAAAACAGACGACCGCCTTCCAGCGGCGTTGGCATCAGCGCCGTATAGCATCCCGGCAACTCTTGCTGCCAGCTATTAGTAAATCGCATCACTACTCCAGAAGGTGCACAAGAAAAGCACCAACAGTGAGTTTATAGAATAGTGGCCAGTGTAACGCTGAGCGTAAGCGGATGACAGTTGAAAGGACTACTGCTGTGAGGGAGTGTGCAGAGTAACATCAGGATAAATAAGATCGCCTAACCGTTCCGCTTTGACGACCGGGAACAAACTGCCTTGCAGTTGAGCCCCATTCAGCGTACTGACCTTCTCAAGCATGAGGTTATCATCCACGCCACATATAATGAGCTGGTCGGCATAATCAGCGAAATTATCGATCACCGTTTGTATAAAAGGTGTAAAGGATGCACGTTTAGCCAGGCTCTGGATAAAGGCTTTATCCAGTTTCAGCACACTAAACAGATTATCGTAAACGGCGGTTGCAGGCGCTTTACCCGCACCAAATTGAGAAAGCGATAAACGGAATTCTTGCTGTAATGCGGCCAATAGTGGTTGCGCTTTTCCACGTGCTAATTGCGGAAACGTTTCGCTAATATCGAGAATAATAAAAGGAAGTTGTTTAAATTTCCTTAACAGAAATTCACTTTCAAGCAGCGTTAACGCCATCGAATCATCAATACGAACCAAAGCGGTAATTTGATGTAGCTCAAAAAAGTCACGGTACTTTTCCAGCAAAGAAAGCTGGCTCTGCATTAACCGTAATTGCTGCGCATCGTCTAATTGCGGCAACAGCAAATCCTGCGGCAGCGTAATGGGGGCGCTGTCGTGGACGAATTGCGTCACCAGCTCGACCGCAGTCAGCTGGCCCGCCAGTGTATAAACTGGATAGAACCAGGTTTCCGACTGATAGTCGGCAGATAAATGGACTTTCATTTTAGCAGCCAGAAGCAGTGGCAATTGGCGCATCGTATATCAATGAAAACGGTCAGGCAATAGGACCAAACGTTAGAAGAGACGCAATTTTATGCCTGATTAATCCGTTTTAAGCCATAAATAAAACTTAAGCCAAATAGCCGGGGTTATTGTCCATACTGATTAAATAAATTCAGCCTTATTTTTAGTATTAAAGCGGACGCAGGTAAAGTGCCATTTTAAATGAGAGTTAAATTCGGGGAAGAATTCAATAATTAAGCGGCTAGAAAACCATGACGAAAATAGGCCATTTAGCACTGGTATGGTAATCATTCAGATACGACGAGCCTGCCAAAATACCTTGCGCCAATAGACATTATCCAGCGAAGAGCGAATCACACCCTGACTGGTCGAAGCATGGATAAAGGTGTTATCGGTATCGTAAATACCCACATGCAGACCATTCTCACCGCTACCGGTTTTAAAGAAAACCAGATCGCCAGGCAGCAAATCACTTTTATCAATGCGTGTGCCAATATCGGTCTGGTCGACGGTTGAACGCGGCAGCTGCAAATCGAATTTATCGCGGAAGGTCAGATAAACAAAACCAGAGCAATCCACACCACCACGGCTTAATCCGCCGTAGCGATAAGGCGTGCCGCGCCAGCGACCTAACTGATCGTTGAGTTGGGCAATCACGGTGATGGAATCAGACAGACGGCCATTAGGCGGCGGTGCGCGATGGCTACTACATCCAGCCAGCAGCATTATCAGAAGAAATACCGTTATTCGCATCAGAATGTCCCTAAATCCGTCGCCCGGCTGACACTTTAGCGGCAAATCTGCTTAGCAGGCAATGTTATTCAGGGAATAAACAGCAAGGGGCCTTGCGGCGTATCCCATTGTTGAAACTCGGCCTGGTACAACGGAGATAGATTGGCGGCGGTTAATACATCCTGTGCACGTCCCTGCATCACCACCTCCCCCTGATGCATCAACCCTACCCGGTCAGCATGGCGCAAGCTGTGGTTGAGGTCGTGGCCGCTGGCAATCACCGCAATACCGGTGTGGCACAGCTGAAGCAGCAATTTGTCCACGGCTCGCTGCTGCGCGACATCCAGTGCCGTCATCGGCTCATCCAATATTAAAAGCTTGCCGTGAGGATTGATAGCCGGATGGATTTGCATCACCACGGCGGCCAACCGCACACGCTGCCATTCGCCACCGGAGAGCTGCGTCAGCTTACGGGTTAATTTGTCCTGCACGCTGAGTTGCGTCAGCACATCATTCAGCGTGATATCTGCCTGTGGTGCCGCCGTAGAGAAATGCAGGCGAAGGTAATGCCAGACGGGCATGGTGCCTAACGCGGCCTGTTGCTGCGGTAACCAGGCGCGCCACTGCGCCAGCGCGGCTCCGCTTAAGGTATTCAGCGACTGTCCTGCGAGCTGGATGACGCCTTGCGATGGCAATAATCCAGACAGCGCAGTGAGCAAGGTACTTTTCCCCGCGCCGTTAGGGCCAACCAGATGTACCCACTCGCCCGCGTTGATGTTGAAATCAACAGGAGCCAGACGTCCTGCGACGCTGACTCCCTGACACTGCAACAACATTTACTCTGCCAGTGCCTGCTCAACGCGTTTCAGGATGATCGGATCATCAGGCGTCATATCTGGAGAGAAACGCGCAATCACCTCGCCCTGCTTGTTGATGAGGAATTTTTCGAAGTTCCACAAAATGTCGCCCTCGGCTTTCGGTGCACGACCTTTGCTCACCATACGCTCAAGGAAACCGCTGCCTTCAGGACGTTCGGCTTCAGGCTGTGCCGCCGTTAACTGCGCATACAGCGGATGACGATTTGCACCGTTCACATCGGTTTTATCAAACATCGGGAAAGTCACACCGTAAGTGGTGCTGCAGAAAGTTTTAATTTCTTCGTTGCTGCCCGGCTCTTGCTCCAGAAACTGGTTGCAGGGGAAACCCAGCACGCTAAAGTTTTTGTCCTGCCAGGCTTTCTGCAGTGACTCAAGCTGCTCATACTGCGCCGTCAGACCACATTTTGACGCTACGTTGACCACCAGCAGTACGTTGTCCTGATACTGTGCCAGCGTAGTGTTTTCGCCGTCCAGGGTAACCAGTTCTGTCTGATAAATGCTCATTGTCGATTCCTGTTGTTGAGACCGAGATGCCAGCCATAGCTAGCGCGAAGATTTCACTAATAGCACAATAAACAGCGGTGCGCCGAGGGTGGCCGTGACCACGCCAATTGGCAACTCCGCCGATGTCAGCACCAGTCGTGCGATAATATCTGCACCAAGTAGCACAGCAGCGCCTGCCAGCGCCGAGGCAGGCAGCAGGTAACGATGATCGCTAAAACCGCTTAAGCGTAACAGATGGGGGATAACCAATCCGACAAACCCGATTGCACCGGCCATCGCCACGCTGGTGCCAACCAGCCACCCCATCGCCAGCACTAACAGGTTACGCCATAACAGTAACGGCAGGCCCAACTGACGCGCCGAGGTCTCCCCCAGCGCGAGTAAATTCAGCGTCCGCGCGGTGGCGGTCAGCAGCAGCGTGACCGGCAATAGCGCCAACATCATCCAGCCATAGCGCCAGTCAATGCCGCTAAATCCGCCCATCATCCAGTACATTAACTGCCGCAGATCGAGGCTCGTGCTAAAGTACACGGCCCATGTCATGACTGCGCTACAGATAATGCCGAGCGCCACGCCCGTGAGCAATAAGCGACTGCCGGAAAGCTGACGATGCGCGAAGTGCAGCAGTATCAGCGTGATCAATAGCGCCCCCGCCATCGCCGCCAGCGCCAGGCTCCACAGCGAGCCATTGCCCAGCATCACGCCCAGTACTAACCCAATTCCCGCGCCATTGGACACGCCAAGTAAGCCGGGTTCAGCCAGCGGATTGTTGAACAGCGCCTGCATGACCACGCCACACACCGCCAGCGCAGCCCCCACCAGCAACACGGCCAGCGTGCGCGGTAAGCGCAACTGCCAGACGAAGAGTTCACCGTTAGAGGAAAACCATTGGGTTGGCGATATCCAGCTGTCTCCGGCGCACAAGCTGAGAATAAACAGCAGCAGCAGAACGGCACAGAGCAGCATAAGCCAGCGCTGGCTACGACGATCGGCCTGACGGGCAAGCTGGTCCAACAGAGTCATAGATAAGATTGGCTGAGAAAACAGAGATTTGATTGTAGTGGGATTGTAGCAAAAAGAAAGCGGCACCGAGTGGGTGCCGCTGAGCTTTGCTTACTTGTGAGGCGGGATCGGTTGACCGTGATTGTCACGCTGATCGTGGTTATCACGCTGGTCATGATGCTGATCGCGCGGCTGCGGTTTGTTATCGTGGCGCGGCGTATTGCCCGGATGCTGTGACTGCCAGCCGTTACCGTTCCAGTAACCGTGCGGGCCTTTGGTACCGATGCGTTGATTGTGGTGCTGTTTCCACCAGGTTGGCGCACGCCAGTCGTAGCCATCCCAATAGTAACCACGTTTATCCTGATCACCGATATGAATAGAAACACCCGGTGTGTTGATGTTAACGGAAACATTGGCGCTAGCCAGCAGCGGCATGCCTAACAGGATGCCCAGTAAAAGTGCTGTCTTTTTCATCAGCAATACCCCTTGTTATGTGATGGCGCTGTTATAACAAATGGATTGCAGCAGTCACTATCAGCCAGTGCCGATTTTCATCCTATTTTCCGGATACTTACGAAATCCTGACATTATGGAAAGATTGCGCAGAATGGCTATTTTACAACCAATAAAAAAGGCCGCTAAGCGGCCTTTTTGTCATACTGAAATTAGTCAGCGTCCTTCGGTGTCGCGTTCTCAACGCGACTTTTCAACTTTTGTCCCGGACGGAAGGTCACCACTCGGCGGGCAGTGATAGGAATATCTTCCCCCGTCTTCGGGTTACGGCCCGGACGTTGGTTTTTGTCACGCAGATCAAAATTACCAAATCCGGACAGTTTAACCTGTTCTCCGTTTTCCAACGCGCGGCGAACTTCTTCAAAGAAGAGCTCAACCAACTCTTTGGCATCGCGTTTGCTCAACCCGAGTTTTTCAAACAGGTACTCTGACATTTCAGCTTTTGTAAGCGCCATAGGTTCAATCCCTCAAGGTTGCCTGGAATCGCTCTTTTAATGCCGCAACACATTTGGCAACGGTCGCGGCAATCTCCTCTTCTTCGAGTGTCCGGCTGGTATCCTGCAAAATCAGGCTAATCGCGAGGCTCTTTTCGCCCTCGTTCACGCCCTTACCACGGTACACGTCAAACAAGTTTACGCCAACTACCTGATTTACGCCAACTTTCTTACACTCCGCGATGATATCTGCTGCGGGCACGTTTTCAGCCACTACCACAGCGATATCACGACGGTTCGCCGGGTAGCGTGAAATCTCGCGCGCGTCAGGCAGGACGCGGTCTGCGACCTTATTCCAAAGCAGTTCAAACACTAAGGTGCGGCCGTTGAGATCCAGCTTACGTTCCAACTCCGGATGAACCACTCCGATAAATCCGATTCGTTCGCCGCGTAAATAAATTGCCGCGCTCTGTCCCGGATGCAGCGCCGGATTGGCTTCTGCACGGAAAGAAATCTCATCAAGTTTACCGGTCAAATCCAGTAACGATTCTAAATCGCCTTTTAAATCATAGAAGTCAACTGTCTGACGCGCCAGATCCCAATGCTCTTCGTAGCGATTACCGCTCAGAACGCCCGCCAGCATAAGATCCTGGCGGATACCGAGATCGGCCTGCGTATCAGGAACAAAGCGCAAACCACTCTCAAACAGGCGTACACGGCCTTGCTGACGGTTCTGGTTATACACCACCGCACCGAGCAGGCCGGTCCACAGTGACAGGCGCATTGCCGACATGTCGCTAGAAATCGGGCTAGGCAGAATCAGCGCTTCTTCACCCGGATGCAGCAGCTGCTGTACTTTTGGATCGACGAAGCTGTAAGTAATCGCTTCCTGATAGCCTTTATCGACCAACAGGTTACGCGCGCGCTTCAGGGACAGGTCCGCTTCGCGATGCTTCGTCATAATCAGGCTGGCTTTTACCGGTACGTCTGGGATGTTGTTGTAGCCATATACGCGGGCCACTTCCTCAACCAGATCTTCCTCAATCGCCATATCGAAACGCCAGCTTGGCGCAACGGCTGTCCACTCGCCATTACCTACGGTCACTTCGCAGCCGAGACGCGTCAGGATATCGGTGACCTGCTCATCGGCGATCACGTGACCGATAAGGCGGTCGAGTTTTTCGCGACGCAGCGTGATGGTGGCGCGCTCAGGCAGTTTACTGGCGTCGGTTTGATCGATAACCGGACCCGCTTCACCGCCACAGATGTCCAGCAGCAGTTGGGTTGCGCGTTCAATGGCTTTGAATTGCAGAGCCGGATCAACACCACGCTCGTAACGATGCGACGCATCGGTATGAAGGCCCTGACGACGTGCACGGCCGGTGATCGCCAGCGGTTCAAAGAAGGCGCACTCGAACAGCACATTTTGGGTTTCTTCGTTCACACCGGAGTGCTCACCACCAAAAATACCGCCCATCGCCAGCGCTTTCTGATGGTCAGCAATCACCAGCGTGTCGCTGCTGAGCTTGGCTTCGGTGCCATCCAACAAGGTCAGCACTTCGCCCTCTTCCGCCATGCGCACCACGATGCCGCCATCAATGCGGTCAAGGTCAAAGGCGTGCATCGGCTGACCCAGTTCCAGCAGAACGTAGTTCGTGATATCCACTACCGGATCGATAGAACGGATGCCGCAGCGGCGCAGTTTTTCACGCATCCACAGTGGCGTTGCCGCTTTCACATTGATGCCTTTCACTACGCGGCCCAGATAACGTGGGCAAGCGTCGGTAGCATCTACGCGAATCGGGAAGGTATCGGTAATGGTCGCTTTAGCCGGCTCAATTGTTGGCTCGGTGAGCGGCAAACCATTGACCACTGCCACATCGCGCGCGATACCGATAATACCGAGGCAATCGGCACGGTTTGGCGTCACACTGATTTCGATGGTGTTGTCATCCAGTTGCAGATAGCTGCGGATGTCAGTGCCGATAGGCGCATCAGCAGGCAATTCAATAATGCCGCTGTGATCGTCGGAAATACCCAGCTCAGAGAAAGAGCACAGCATGCCTTCGGAAGGTTCACCACGCAGTTTCGCTGCTTTAATTTTGAAATCGCCCGGCAGCACTGCGCCAACAGTTGCCACTGCGACTTTCAGGCCCTGGCGGCAGTTTGGCGCGCCACAGACGATATCCAGCAGACGATCGCCGCCCACGTTGATTTTGGTCACACGCAGTTTGTCCGCGTTCGGGTGCTGGCCGCATTCCACCACTTCACCCACCACCACACCATTGAAGGCACCAGCGACCGGATCCACACCGTCCACTTCCAGGCCGGCCATGGTAATTTGCTCAGACAGCGCAGCGCTGTCCAGGGCTGGATTTACCCATTCGCGTAACCAGAGTTCACTGAATTTCATTGGATAACCTGCCCTTATTTGAATTGTTTGAGGAAACGTAAATCATTTTCGAAGAAGGCGCGCAGATCGTTCACGCCATAACGCAGCATGGTGAGACGCTCCATCCCCATGCCGAAGGCGAAGCCAGAGTAGACTTCCGGGTCGATGCCCACATTGCGCAATACGTTCGGGTGCACCATGCCGCAGCCCAGCACTTCAAGCCACTTGCCATTTTTACCCATCACATCCACTTCCGCAGACGGTTCGGTGAACGGGAAGTAAGAAGGACGGAAGCGAATTTGCAGGTCTTCTTCAAAGAAGTTGTTCAGGAAATCGTGCAGCGTGCCTTTCAGGTTGGTGAAGCTGATGTCTTTATCAACAATCAGGCCTTCCATCTGATGGAACATTGGGGTGTGCGTTTGATCGTAGTCGTTACGATATACACGACCTGGCGCGATGATGCGGATCGGCGGCTGCTGATTTTTCATGGTGCGGATCTGCACGCCAGACGTCTGGGTACGCAACAGGCGAGTCGCATCGAACCAGAAAGTGTCATGGTCAGCACGTGCCGGGTGGTGGCCAGGAATGTTCAGTGCGTCGAAGTTATGATAGTCATCTTCGATTTCCGGACCAGTGACCACCGCAAAGCCCAGCTCGCCGAAGAAGTTTTCGATACGGTCAATGGTGCGAGTCACCGGATGCAAACCACCGTTCTCAACGCGACGACCTGGCAGCGAGACATCGATGGTCTCAGCAGCGAGGCGCGCATTCAGTTCAGCACTTTCCAGCGTGTTTTTACGCTCGGTCAGCCGGTCCTGTACCTGCAGCTTCGCTTCGTTAATCACCGCGCCTGCTGCCGGGCGATCTTCTGCTGGCAGTTCACGCAGGGTGGTCATTTGCAGCGTCAGATGCCCTTTCTTACCCAGAAATTCGACGCGCACGGCGTCCAGGGCGGCGATATCCGCCGCCTCGTCGATAGCGGCCGTGGCACGGGCCACCAGGTCTGCGAGTTGGGACATGATTTCCTCTTCTTCCAGCCGGGCTGGTCAGTTCTTGTAAGGACCGTGAGATCCGATTAAGTGTCGCCAGAAACAGAAAAGCCTCCACGAGGGAGGCTTTCAGCGCGATTTTTCGTTTCTTTTCTTATGCGCAAAAGCCCCTGATTGTCAGGCGCTAAAGTAAAAAAAGAAACGGAAAATAGCAGCGTGCATGCTTGCGTTACCTTATCTTGATAGAAACCGCACTATTGAAAAGCCCAGCGGTTAAAATGTCAATCTTTTGCGTGAGTTGCAGGCAATAAAAAAGGGAGCAAGCTCCCTTTTTCATCTGACTTACGCCAGAGCTGATTTTGCTTTTTCGACCAGTGCCGTGAAGGTCACTTTGTCGAATACAGCGATGTCAGCCAGAATCTTACGGTCGATTTCAATAGAGGCTTTTTTCAGGCCATTAATGAAACGGCTGTAAGAGATACCGTTCTGACGGGCCGCAGCGTTGATACGCGCGATCCACAGCTGACGGAACTGACGCTTACGTTGACGACGGTCACGGTAAGCATACTGACCAGCTTTGATAACAGCCTGGAAAGCAACGCGGTAAACACGTGAACGTGCACCGTAGTAGCCTTTAGCTTGTTTTAAGATTTTCTTGTGACGTGCGCGAGCAATTACACCACGTTTTACGCGAGCCATGTGAGCTCTCCTATATCATATTCTGTGATGCCCTATTCTCTGCAGTACGCAAAGTATTCAGGCAGATTTATAAAAAGTTTACTTATGCGTACGGCAGGCAGGCAATAACCAGACCCAGATCGCCTTTAGACACCATGCCTTTCGGACGCAGGTGACGTTTACGCTTGGTAGACTTCTTAGTCAGAATATGACGCAGGTTCGCGTGCTTACGCTTGAAGCCGCCAGAAGCGGTCTTCTTGAAGCGCTTAGCCGCGCCACGGACAGTTTTAATCTTTGGCATTTTTACAAATATCCACTTCGCATTGTTAATAAAATGAATCAGACAGGCGAATAAAAATCCGCACAGCGCGAACGCTGCGCGGCATTATTACTTGAAGGCCTACTGTTTCTTCTTCGGTGCGAGCACCATGATCATCTGACGACCTTCGATCTTCGAAGGGAAGGACTCGACAATCGCCAGATCCATGTCTTCACACAGATCTTTACGGACGCGGTTAAGCACTTCCATACCGATCTGCTGGTGCGCCATCTCACGACCGCGGAAACGCAGCGTGATTTTGGCTTTATCGCCCTCTTCCAGAAAGCGAATCAGGTTGCGTAGTTTGACCTGATAGTCGCCATCATCGGTACCAGGACGGAATTTAATTTCCTTGACCTGGATAACTTTCTGCTTCTTCTTCTGTTCCTTAGAAGACTTACTCTTTTCATAAAGGAACTTGCCGTAATCCATAATACGGCAAACCGGCGGTTCGGCGTTCGGGCTGATTTCAACTAAATCTACGCCAGCTTCTTCGGCTTTCTCAATTGCTTCACGCAGTGAAACGATGCCTAGTTGCTCGCCGTCTACGCCAGTTAAGCGCACTTCGGTAGCACGGATTTCGCCGTTGATACGGTTCGGACGCGTTGGTTGTACTCGTTTTCCGCCTTTAATAACCTTATTCCTCTAATTGGTGAAGATGTCGGCTGCGAATCTCTTGTTGCAGCTTCTCAACAAACACATCTACGTCCATGCTCCCGAGGTCTTTACCACGGCGGGTGCGCACGGCAACTTTGCCTGCTTCCACCTCTTTCTCACCGCAAACCAGCATATAAGGGACGCGACGTAATGTGTGCTCGCGGATTTTAAAGCCTATCTTCTCGTTTCTCAAGTCTGCTTTGACACGAATGCCCGCTTTCTGCAATTTCTTTGTCAATTCGCTGACATAATCTGCCTGACTGTCGGTAATATTCATCACCACAGCCTGCACCGGTGCCAGCCAGCTCGGGAAGAAGCCCGCGAACTCTTCGGTCAGGATGCCGATAAAGCGCTCCATTGAACCGAGAATTGCACGGTGAATCATCACCGGCGTCTGACGATCGTTATTTTCGCCCACATAGGTGGCGTCCAAACGTTTTGGCAGGGAGAAGTCTAGCTGAACGGTGCCACACTGCCATGCGCGGTCGAGGCAATCGTACAGGGTAAACTCAATTTTCGGGCCGTAGAAGGCACCTTCTCCTGGCTGATATTCGAACGGAATCTCGTTCTCCTTCAGCGCTTCTGCTAAATCCACTTCCGCACGGTCCCACATGTCATCGGTACCGATACGTTTTTCCGGACGGGTCGACAGTTTCACCACGATTTTTTCAAAACCGAAGGTGCTGTACATGTCGTAAACCATGCGGATACAGCTGTTCACTTCATCACGTACCTGATCTTCGGTACAGAAGACGTGCGCATCATCCTGGGTGAAACCACGGACACGCATCAGGCCGTGTAATGCGCCTGATGGCTCATTACGGTGGCAGCTACCAAACTCAGCCATGCGCAGCGGCAGGTCACGGTAAGATTTCAGACCCTGATTAAAGATCTGAACGTGGCCTGGGCAGTTCATTGGCTTGATGCAATATTCACGGTTCTCTGAAGAAGTGGTGAACATCGCTTCTTTGTAGTTTTCCCAGTGGCCGGTTTTTTCCCACAGCACGCGGTCCATCATGAACGGACCTTTCACTTCCTGGTAATCGTACTCTTTCAGCTTGGTGCGCACGAACACTTCCAATTCACGGAAGATAGTCCAGCCATCGTTGTGCCAGAAGACCATGCCTGGTGCTTCTTCCTGCATATGATACAGGTCGAGTTGCTTACCGATTTTACGGTGATCGCGCTTCGCCGCTTCTTCCAGACGCTGCAAATAGGCAGCCAGCTGCTTCTTATCGCCCCATGCTGTACCGTAAATACGCTGCAGCATTTTGTTGTCGCTGTTGCCGCGCCAGTAAGCACCGGAGATTTTCTGCAGTTTGAAGTGATGGCAGAAACGCATGTTCGGCACGTGCGGACCGCGGCACATGTCGATGTATTCTTCATGTTGATACAGGCCAGGACGGTCGTCATGGCTGATGTTTTCGTCAAGAATGGTGGTTTTGTAGCTTTCGCCACGCTCAGCAAACACGTCACGTGCTTCCTGCCAGCTCACCTTTTTCTTCACAACATCGTAATTAGTCTCAGCTAACTGGTGCATACGCTTTTCCAGCAGCTCAAGATCTTCCTGCGTCAGGGTGTGTTCGAGATCGACGTCATAATAGAAGCCGTTATCGATCACCGGGCCAATCGCCATTTTGGTATTCGGCCACAGCTGTTTAATCGCATGCCCTAACAGGTGCGCACAGGAGTGACGGATAATTTCCAGACCGGCTTCATCTTTGGCGGTGATAATTGCCACCTGAGCATCTTCGGTGATCGGATCAACCGCATCCACCAGCTCGCCATTTACACGACCGGCAATACAGGCTTTCGCCAGGCCCGGTCCAATATCCAGAGCGATGTCCATCACGCTGACCGGACGGTCAAATACGCGCTGGCTGCCATCAGGAAGAGTAATTACTGGCATTTCATATCCTTAATTGCAGTGGTAAGCCACACGAAAGCCTACATGCAACATTGAGTTCTGTTTGAGTAACCCGGCGTAATGTCAGACCCACATTGTCGGAATGACGCCAGGAATGTAAAGCGCCGGAGATAATAGCAGCTTTCGCTCGCGATCTAAACCCGTGAAAAATGCGCTAAGCCATCGAGAGATAAAAAAAAACCGCTGCACGGCGCGAGCCAGCAGCGGTTTTTTCATCACGGCTCGCTTACATCGCGTAGGAGAGCTGGATGGTGGTTTTGGTATCGGTACGATCCGGCGCAGATTCTGGCGGATTGTTGTTCCAGGTCACGTTGTATGCCAGCTTCAATGCGAAGTGATCGTTGATGGCAACCTGCAAGCCGGTTTCAGAGTTCAGCGTTGTATCTTCACCGAAGCTGCTTAACACCGAAACGCCCTGGATGAATTTGGTGGTGTCAGTCAGCTGCCACTGGTAGCTCACAGCACCGTAACCCAGCGCCTTGGTTTCGTGACCACCTTCATGGAAGTCATCGTAACGGACACCAGGACCGAATTCAGCACGCAGCGAGTGTACAGGACCGTTCAGTAACTGACGACCGTAACCGGCAGTCAGCACGTCACGCGAGTCGTAACCGTTGAAACGGTCGCTCAACCAGCTTGCCTGACCGAACAGATAGTCCGCGCTGTTCATGTTGTAACGGGTACGACCACCGATGTTGTAAGTCTCCGAGGAACGCTCATCGTTGGATGAGTTGTTCGCGGCGTTGCCCCACAAACTGTAAGCGGTGTTGGTCTGATACCACGTCATGTTGGTTGCCGCGCTCAACGCTGAGCTGGTGGTATTCCCTGTCTGTGCCAAATAACCGGCTGACGCGCTGCCTTCAAACGGTTTTTTTGCCGTTGAAGGGTCATCCATAGAGGTGAAAACGGTGTTATCTGCAAATGCCTGGTGACAAAATGCTCCAGCAGAGAGCAATAAAACAGCGGACAGCTTATTAAAGGCTTTCATTAAATGTGACCCGTACGACAGTTTAAAAAAGAGTGAGTCTGAAGAGTTTTCCCAGCCAATCAATGCAATTTACGGTAAGTTTTGTAAAAAAGTATGAAGGTGCCAGAAATGCCAGGTTCCGCGCTGGAACCGCATGGTTAATAGGAGTTTTCCCATTACCGCTGCGCATTATAAGAGGCAATTAGCGAAATAGCAGCCCAATTGATACAAGAATTTTCTGAAGCCTGTTGACGCAGATTTACGCCCCCATTTCTCACCTGAATTGCGCATAATTCGCTCTATCCGCAGCGCTGGTCTACGCTGAAATCTGTTCCATTACAATGAGGTGAATGATGAGTGACCACGACTTGAAGCGTTACATTGTCACGTTAAGTTATCCCGATGAGAGCTTAGGCGATCTGCAATCCCTTAATAGCGTGATGGTCAACGGCGGTTACACCACAACCCTGCATGATGATGAAGGTCATTCGCATGAGTTGGGGACCAACAGTTTTGGCATCATCAGTGCCCTGGAACATCACGAGATTGCGGAACACGCCGCTGGGCTGGCAGATGTTGCCTTACATCGTAAAGCGGATGTAAAGATCACCACGCTATCCGAATTTCTCCAGGCAAAACCCTGACGCGCCACAAATAATCGCCGCACCACTGGTTTTGCTGAAGTTTTGAGCGCTACAATCAAACTTACGCAGCGAATAAAGAGGATTACCCGATGTGGTCAGCCATTAGTCGTCTGTTAAGCGAACACGCCGGTGAAGCTGAAATCACTGAACGCTATGAACTTCCCGGTGGCGATGTGCATCCCGCCTGGCGCCTTCGCTATGGCGATCTCGACGTCTTCGTCAAATGTAATACGCGCGATATGCTCACTTTGTTCAGTTGGGAAGCTGACCAGCTGGGCTTGCTGGCGCGTACGCAGACGGTTCGCGTGCCGAAAGTGTATGGCGTCGGGAATGACCGCGACAGCAGCTTTTTGCTGCTGGAGTATATCCAGCCAGAGGCGCTAAACGAACACAGCGCCTTCCAGCTTGGTCAGCAACTAGCTCGTCTTCATCAATGGAGCGAGCAACCGCAGTTTGGCCTCGATTACGATAACAACATCACCACCTCCCCTCAGCCCAACAGTTGGTTACGCCGCTGGTCGGTATTCTTCGCTGAGCAGCGTATTGGCTGGCAGCTGCAACTGGCCGCTGAGAAAGGGGTGCAATATGGCAATACCGAATTGATTGTCGATTGCGTGCAACGCGCGCTGGCCAATCATCATCCTCAGCCTTCTTTGCTACACGGCGATTTATGGCCTGCCAACTGCGCGGACAGCAGCAGTGGACCCTGGTTGTTTGATCCTGCTTGCTATTGGGGCGATCGGGAGTGCGATCTCGCGATGTTGAATTACTTCGTCGAATTACCACGCCAGATTTACGAGGGATATCACTCGGTATGGCCGCTGGCGGAAGGGTTCTCACAACGACAGCCGGTGTATCAGCTTTATTACTTGCTCAACCGCGCCAACGTGTTTGCAGGTAACTGGACAAGCGCTGCACAATTCGCGATTGACCAGCTATTGAATGAAGATGCGTTAGGACAACGTCAGGCCAGACCGGCCTGACGCATTACAGCATGCCCAGCAATTTCAGGACAAAATAACCGGCGATGGCGATGACAATCGGCAGGATATAGAGCGGGAAAACTTGCAACAAAATGGTATGACGCGGGATATGGATTTTCTCTTCCAGCTGCGCACGCGTGCGCCCTTCTGCACCTTTAGCTTGCTCAAGAATCAACTGGTCCTCAATGCCTTCCTTAACGTGACGTGATTGACGCCACATGCGTGCGCCAGACGCCTGCAAAGCAATGCCGACGAAAATCAGGAAGTAGATAATCCAGAAGCCAATATTGGCACCGCCATGAAACTCCGGCACCGGTGAATTTTGCCAAAACATGTTCAAAAACGGCGTGTTGAATTTAATCATGTCGACCATGACATGGACAAAATCGAGCATAACCGCATCAATCCCGGGCTGTTTTTCACTGTGTTTAAACATGAAACCCAGAATTGAAATAATGGTGGATAGCAGCGCCGGAATAAAAATTACCCAGCCAGCCACTCGCTTAAGGATGGCGATACGGCCAGCCTGTTGGTAAGTCATGGTGTCTCCCTTCACATACAGTAGTTTTGCCCTAAGTCTACCTGCACTGCGGCTTTTTTTCCTGAAAAATGCGTAACCTGCCGTGAGTCGGATTTCCCTGCTGCGCATGTTAAGGTAGGGCAAATTTCAAACGGAGCTGTTGTATGTCTTATCGTCGCCCGGTGTTGGCCGCTATTTTTGATATGGACGGATTGCTGATCGATTCTGAACCCTTGTGGGATCAAGCAGAACTGGATGTGTTTGCGAGTCTGGGTGTGGATATCACGCGCCGCCATGAATTGCCCGATACGTTGGGTCTGCGCATCGATCAAACCGTTCGTATGTGGTTTGAAGCCTTGCCGTGGAGCGGCCCGGACCAGGCGGAAGTGACGCAACGTATCATTGCGCGTGCGCTGGCATTGGTTGAGGAGACGCGTCCGTTGCTGCCCGGCGTTGAGCAAGCATTGCAACTTTGCCAGCAGCAGGGATTAAAAATCGCCCTCGCTTCTGCTTCACCGCTGTTTATGCTGGAGCGCGTATTGGAGATGTTCGACCTGCGCAAATATTTCGACGCGATCGCTTCAGCTGAAGCCTTGCCGTATAGCAAACCCCATCCGCAGGTGTATCTGGATGCGGCGGCGAAGTTGGCGGTGGATCCGCTGAACTGCGTTACGCTGGAAGATTCGTTCAATGGCATGATCGCCACTAAAGCCGCGCGCATGCGTTCGATTGTGGTGCCTGCGGCTGAGTACGCGAATGATGCGCGCTGGGCGCTGGCGAATGTGAAGTTGGCAAATTTGACCCAGCTGAAAGCTGAGCATCTGTTCAATTAATTCTGATACAACTTATGCCGGGCAAGGACTCAGCCCATCCATTCTCGTTGCCCGCCTGTGGGCAACGCTTCGCATTGTTCCTCAACACTCACTCCAGCAACAACATCGCGTATTTGATCGCCCACGCAAATAAATAAAACAACGTTTCATTTTTATTGAATTCATATCCCATCCTGCCTAAGATGCCCAAAGACCCGCTTCGGGACACTTCCTTTAACTTTGAGAGGTCTGAGATGGACGTTCGTCAAAGCATTCATACTGAGCATGCAAAAAATCTCGACACCGCCGGCTTACGTCGCGAATTTTTGATCGAGAAAATTTTTGAGGCCGATAATTACACCCTCACTTACAGCCACATTGACCGCATCATTATTGGTGGTGTCATGCCAGTGAAGCAGTCGGTGACGATTGGCGAAGAAGTCGGCAAGCAGTTGGGCGTCAGCTATTTTCTCGAACGCCGCGAACTGGGCGTGATCAATATTGGCGGGCCGGGCTTGATTGACGTCGATGGCAAAACCTGGGAGGTGGGCCATCAGGAAGCGTTATATGTGGGCCAGGGTGCCAAAAGCGTGGTTTTCCGCAGCAGCGACGCCAACCAACCAGCGAAGTTTTACTACAACAGCGCACCGGCACACACCCGTTATCCGGATAAAAAGATCACCCTGGAAGATGCGGTCAAAGCCACGCTGGGAGATGCCGCAACCTCAAACCGCCGCACAATTAACAAATTTATCGTGCCGGATGTATTACCCACCTGCCAGCTCACCATGGGGCTGACGCGCCTTGACGACGGCAATCTGTGGAACACCATGCCGTGTCATACCCATGAACGTCGAATGGAAGTGTACTTCTATTTTGATATGGCGGATGACAGTGCCGTTTTCCACATGATGGGTCAGCCGCAAGAGACGCGCCATTTACTGGTGCACAACGAGCAGGCGGTGATCTCACCAAGCTGGTCAATTCATGCCGGAGTGGGGACACAGCGCTATACCTTTATCTGGGGCATGGTGGGCGAAAACCAGGTATTCGATGACATGGACCACGTCAGCATCAGCGCGCTGCGCTAACAGGAGCAAAAGATGATCCTTAACGCATTTAATCTGGAAGGCAAAATTGCGCTGGTGACCGGTTGCAACACCGGTTTAGGTCAGGGAATGGCACTGGGGCTGGCGCAGGCGGGCTGCGACATCATCGGCGTTAACCGCGCCGGACCTGCCGATACCCAGGCTAAAGTCGAAGCCCTTGGTCGCCGCTTTTGGTCGATTCAGGCCGACCTGACTCAGCCGTCAGGGGTGCCGCAGATTGTTGAGCAAGCCGTAGCTCAGGCTGGGCGCATCGATATTCTGGTGAATAACGCAGGCATCATCCGCCGTGAAGATGCCCTCAACTTCAGCGAGCAGGATTGGGATGATGTGATGAACATCAACAGCAAAAGCCTGTTCTTCCTGTCTCAGCAGGTGGCGCGTCAGTTTATCGCTCAGGGTAATGGCGGCAAAATTATTAATATCGCCTCAATGCTCTCCTTCCAGGGCGGTATTCGCGTCCCTTCTTATACGGCGTCGAAAAGCGCGGTGATGGGCTTAACGCGTCTGATGGCAAATGAGTGGGCAAAACACGGCATTAACGTTAATGCCATTGCTCCCGGCTATATGGCAACCAACAACACCGAACAATTGCGCAACGATGAAACGCGCAACGAAGAGATCCTCGGGCGCATCCCTGCCGGACGTTGGGGTATTCCGGATGACATGATGGGCCCGATAGTCTTCCTGGCTTCTGACGCGGCGGATTATGTTCACGGCTACACCTTAGCCGTCGATGGTGGATGGTTAGCACGCTAACCTGTTCTTTTCCCGCGTCATTATGACGCGGGAACGTGAAAAATATTAACGCTTCGTTACAGCGTCACCGTTCTATTTCACTGGATAAATCCCTATACTGGATGCATCGACAGTTTTTGCAGCCAGGTTTCATCATGACGGCCGAAGGCCATATCATTTTTGCCATTGCCAGCGCGATTTTTGCCAAGCGTGCGGAGCTGACGCCAGTGATGGCCAGCGCCGACTGGTGGCATCTCGTGCCTGCTGCGCTGCTGACCTGTCTGCTGCCCGATATCGACCATCCTAAATCCGTGTTAGGCCAGCGCCTGAGATGGATCTCGCAACCTATTGCCCGTGCCTTTGGCCATCGCGGATTTACTCACAGCTTACTGGCGGTGGCCATCAGCCTGTGGCTGTTCCAGATCAACGTCCCGACGGACTGGTTCCTGCCTGCCGATGTTTTGCAGGGGATGACGCTAGGCTATCTCAGCCACATCGTCGCCGATATGTTGACACCCGCAGGCGTTCCCTTACTGTGGCCCTGCCGCTGGCGTTTCCGTTTGCCGCTGCTCAATAGCCAAAAAGGCAATCAACTGGAGCGCGCGATCTGCCTCGCATTGGTCGGTTACGCACTGTGGTTTCCGGCTGGCATGCCCTCTTTTGGTGCCAACGGTTGGCCCGAGCAACTGTTTAATACACTGCAAAATGGTGTCGGTCGATTAGTTAATGGTCAAAGCGGTCAATAACCAGGCAAATCAATCAATAAAGTTATAAACCATTCCTTTTGAGTATAAGCCTGCACTTTCCTGAACTGGTAACATTCCTGACATTCCCTGACGGGAACTTACTGTTTTCCGCGCCAGACAAACTTGCTGCGCGGCACATCTCTGGAGTCGAGTATGGATTTTCCCCTCATTATTAATATCGTCGCCTTCGTTGCGTTGCTGATTCTGTTGAATCGCATTGGCAATCAAAGCTGGAGTCTGTCGAAACGTGTACTGACTGGTTTAGTCATTGGCGTGTTGTTCGGTCTGGCGCTACAAACTATTTATGGCGAAAACAGCCCAGTAGTGAAGGCCTCGATTGGCTGGTTCAACATCGTCGGTAATGGTTATGTCCAGTTGCTGCAGATGATTGTGATGCCGCTGGTATTTGCCTCGATCCTGAGTGCGGTAGCACGTCTGCATAACGCCTCTTCACTCGGCAAAATCAGCGTATTGACCATTGGCGTATTGCTGTTCACCACCGCTATCTCAGCGCTGGTGGGTGTGATGGTGACGGGTCTGTTTGGCCTGAGCGCGGAAGGTCTGGTGCAGGGTGCTCAGGAAACCGCACGTCTGAGCGCCATTCAAAGCAACTATGTTGGCAAGGTTGCCGATCTCAGCACGCCGCAGTTGCTGCTCTCCTTCATCCCGAAAAACCCGTTTGCTGATATGGCGGGCGCGAACCCAACCTCCATCATCAGCGTGGTGATTTTCGCTGCCTTCCTCGGCGTAGCTGCATTGCAGCTGTTGAAGGATGACAAAGTCAAAGGCGAGCGCGTGCTGGTGGCTATTGATACCCTGCAGTCGTGGGTGATGAAGCTGGTGCGTCTGATCATGAAGCTGACACCATACGGTGTGCTGGCGCTGATGACCAAAGTGGTGGCGGGTTCTAACCTGCAAGACATCATCAAGCTCGGCGGTTTCGTGGTCGCCTCTTATCTCGGTCTGGCGATCATGTTTGGCGTGCATGCCCTGCTGCTGTCGGTGAACGGCATCAACCCGATGCGCTTCTTCCGCAAAGTATGGCCGGTGATTACTTTCGCTTTCACCAGCCGTTCCAGTGCTGCCAGTATTCCGCTGAACGTCGAAACGCAGACGCGCCGCCTTGGTGTGCCGGAATCGATTGCCAGCTTCTCGGCTTCTTTCGGTGCCACCATTGGTCAGAACGGTTGTGCGGGTTTGTATCCGACCATGCTGGCGGTGATGGTCGCGCCAACGGTTGGCATCAACCCGTTTGATCCGATGTGGATTGCTACGCTGGTCGGTATCGTTACGCTGAGCTCGGCCGGTGTTGCCGGTGTCGGCGGCGGTGCCACCTTCGCCGCGCTGATTGTGCTGCCAGCGATGGGCTTGCCAGTGACGCTGGTTGCGCTGCTGATTTCCATTGAGCCGCTGATCGATATGGGCCGTACCGCATTGAACGTCAATGGTTCGATGACGGCAGGTTCACTCACCAGCCGCTGGCTCGGTTTGACCGACAAAAAAGTGCTGGAGAGCGACGAGCACGCTGAACTGGCGCATCGTTAATCCCGGATATAACATCAACGGCAGGCCTAATCGCCTGCCGTTTTTTTATGGCTAAAACTCCGCAATTACCCCCGATCGTGGCGCTAGCGTCAGGAAAGCGTTAAGCATGGTAAACAGACGAAAAATCAGCCACTTTTCACTTGAGTTTTGTCCCCAGAAGACTAATTCTGCTATCAGTCATAGCAGGAGAATCACCGATGAAACATGTTATCGCCTCGGTGCTGGCGTTAACCTTATTAACGCCCGCCATTAGTTTTGCCCACCCTTACGGCTGGGGTCCCGGCCCAGGTCCACATTGGGGTGGTGGCCCACGTTGGGGCGGTCCTGGTCCGCTGCGCTTCTTACCTGAAGCGGCGACAGCGGTGCTGATAGGCGGTCTCACCTATTACATGCTGAATGGCAACTACTACCAGCGTCAGGGCGATACCTACGTGGTGGTCCAGTCGCCTGAAGCGCCGCCAGAAGGCGGGATGCGCGTACTGGATTTCAACGGAAAACGCTATTACGTGCAGGAAGGTCACTACTATCAGCGTGAGATGGGCGGCAATTATGTTGAAGTGCCCCGCCCTTATGGACTGTAAGCGTTAAACGAAAAAAGGCCCGTCATTGACGGGCCTTTTTGCATTCGGCAAGAATTACTGAGCAGCTTGCGGATCGGTATCGTAGTCTTTACAGCTCTGGAAGCCGTAGTTCATTACGCGGCCCACATCGTTATAACTGACAAAGTAGGTCTGTGCTTTACCATCACGCTCGCCAATCACGTATGTCTGGCAAGTACCACGGGCATGTACCATGGTGATTTCAGTTGATGGTGCACCCGCAATCTGGCGAACCTGATCGCGCGTCATTCCTTTTTTCACATCCTTAACCACCGGCTTAGTCACATAGCTTTCGGCTTTGTCATAAGTCGTACAACCAGACAGGGCTACCAGCGTTACAGCGGCAGCGATACATCCCAGCACTTTATTCATCTTTATATTCCTCATACTTTGTCCATGTCACACTAAGCCTGGAACATAAATCCAGATTTATCAACTCAATGGCTTCGCTTTAAGCCCATTCTGAAGCGTTAGTTTTTCGTAAAGTTGCTGTGTTGCCGCTTCGCGCTTCGTATAATCCCCCGGAAAAAAAATCTCAAGACATCAAGAAAACAGAGGATCAATGACACCTGCACACTCTAATCGGCTGGTATATGCCATTACGCTGGGCCTGCTCGCCGCTCTCGGGCCGCTCTGCATCGACCTGTATCTGCCCGCTTTACCTGAACTGGCGCGCGATCTGCACACCGAAACCGCCACCGCGCAGTTAAGTTTAACCGCAGGTTTACTGGGCCTCGGCGCAGGACAATTGCTGTTTGGGCCGATGAGCGACAAATTTGGCCGTATTCGCCCCCTGATGCTGTCACTGGTGCTGTTGTTCATTGCGTCGATTGGCTGCGCGCTGGCAAAAGACATTCACTCGCTGCTGGTGGCGCGCTTGTTTGAAGGCCTGGCGGGCGCTGGCGGTGCAGTATTGTCACGCGCTATCGCACGCGATATGTACAGCGGCCACGAACTGACTCGCTTCTTTGCCCTGCTGATGCTGGTCAATGGTCTGGCGCCGATTGGTGCGCCGGTGCTCGGCGGCGTGTTAATGACGGTGCTTAACTGGCGCGGCATTTTTGTGGTGCTGGGGTGTATCGCCGTATTGCTGATCTTCCTCGCGCGCTGGAAGCTGCACGAAACGCTGCCCGCCGAACGCCGCAGCCAGGGCTCAATCTTTTCCGCGTGGGCAGCACTTGGCCAGGTGATCACCCATCGTCCCTTCATGGGCTTCTGTTTGACGCAGGGCTTTATGATGTCCGGCATGTTTGCCTACATCGGCGCTTCACCGTTTGTGTTACAGCAAATCTATGGCCTGTCGCCGCAGGCGTTTAGCTTCTGCTTCGCCGCCAATGGCTTCGGCCTGATTATTGCATCGCAAACCAGTGCACGTTTGTGCCCGCTGTGGGGTGAATATCGCGTGCTGAAAGGCGGACTTACGCTGGCGTTTGTCGCGTCGAGTTGCCTGCTATTAGCCGGGCTGACCGGTGCACCACTGCCGATTATTCTGCTGGCATTGTTTTTCACCATCGCCAGTAACGGTGTGATTGCCACCACGGCTTCGTCATTGGCGATGCAAAGTCAGGGACACCGTGCAGGCAGCGCCTCGGCGGTGATTGGCGTCACCATGTTCACCTTAGGCGCCATTGCCGTGCCGGTGACCGGGCTGGGCGGCACCTCGGTGGCGAGCATGACGGGCACCATCTTTGGCTGCTTTATGCTGGCAATTTTGATGTTCATCCTGTTGGCACAAAAACCGAAAAGCGCCTGAAAAGCCTGCAAATAAGTGCGACAACAAGCCATGCGGCTTGTTGTTTGCCAGCGGAGGCGTTAGCTTTAGCAGATGATTCGCATTGTGCCGTCAGGCTACTGACTTGAGGAGAGGTTCATGTCACTGCAGCAGGAAATCATTGAAGCGTTGGGTGTAAAACCCGTTATCGATCCGCAACAGGAAGTCCGCGTCAGCGTCGATTTTCTGAAATCCTACCTGAAAGCCAATCCATTCCTGAAAACCCTGGTGCTCGGCATCAGCGGCGGACAGGACTCCACGCTAACCGGCATCCTGTCACAAACCGCTATTCGCGAGTTGCGTGACGAGACCGGCGACAAAGATTACACCTTTATTGCGGTACGTCTGCCGTATGGCGTGCAAGCCGATGAGCAGGATTGTCAGGATGCGCTGGCGTTTATCCAGCCGGATCGCACCTTGGTCGTGAATATCAAGGAAGCGATTCTCGCCAGTGAGCGCGCGTTGAAAGAAGCGGGCATCGTGGTTTCCGATTTCGTGCGCGGCAACGAGAAAGCGCGTGAACGTATGAAGGCACAATACAGCATCGCCGGCATGACCAAAGGCGTGGTGGTGGGCACCGACCATGCGGCCGAAGCCGTGACCGGTTTCTTCACCAAATACGGTGACGGCGGCAGTGATATCAACCCGATTTTCCGCCTGCACAAAGGCCAGGGCAAACAGCTGTTAAAAACCCTCGGCTGCCCGGAACACTTGTATCTGAAGCATCCTACTGCCGATTTGGAAGACGACCGTCCTGGCTTGCAGGATGAAGTGGCACTTGGCGTCACCTATCAACAGATTGACGCTTATCTGGAAGGCCAAACCATCGATGCCACCGCCGCGAAGACCATTGAAGGCTGGTATCTGAAAACCGAGCACAAACGTCGCCCGCCGATTACCGTGTTCGACGACTTCTGGAAAAAGTAACCGCTCTACGTTTCCCGCCGCTGTCGCGGGAAACGCCCTCCTCCTGCCCCTGACTGGCGAGAAAAGCATCACGCTGATATACTGGACAGACAACCAGTAATCGGAGTGTGTTTTGGTCAGACGTGCAGCCAGCCACCGCCTCGAATTTGATGCGGCCGCGATTTATCAATATCCCGAACATTTACGACAATGGCTGGAAGGTTTGCCCAATCAGCCCGGCGTTTACACCTTTCACGGTGACAGCGATAGCCTGCCGTTATATATCGGCAAAAGCGTCAACCTGCGCAGTCGGGTGATGTCGCATTTTCGCACCCCGGATGAAGCCAACATGTTGCGTCAGGCGCGGCGCGTAACCTGGATCCCCACCGCTGGCGATCTTGGTGCGCAACTGCTGGAAGCGCAGATGATCAAAACGCAACAGCCGCTGTTTAATAAGCGCCTGCGCAAAAATCGTCAGCTGTGTTCGTTACAGCTTGGCGATGGCGCTCCACAGGTGGTGTACGCTAAAGATCTCGACTTCTCGTGCTCACCCAATCTCTACGGCTTATTTCGCAGTCGCTTTGCGGCCATGGAAAAACTCAAGACGATTGCCGATGAACAGCGCCTGTGCCATGGATTGCTGGGATTGGAGCGTTTAACGCCGGGACGCGGCTGTTTCCGCGCCGCGCTAAAACGCTGTGCCGGGGCGTGCTGCGGTAATGAATCCTTTGAAGCCCATCAGCAACGGTTGCATCAGGCATTGGAACAGATGCGCGTGGTGTGCTGGCCGTGGCAAGGCCCGGTCGGCATGGTGGAAGTAGGAACGGCGATGACGCAAATTCACGTTATCGATCACTGGTTCTGGTTAGGATCTGTTGCTACCGAAGCCGAAGCCCGTCAACTACAGCGCGCACGTCAGGGTTTTGATCATGACGGCTATAAAATTTTGTGCCGCCCGCTGCTGTCCGGGGTTTTCCCACTGATTGAACTCTAAAACAAAACCGCCGACGCTGCCCAAAGCATCAGATGCAGTGGACAACGTCGGCGGTCTCAAACCGATTAGCTAAACGGCTTATTCGCCATCAGCCGGCGGTGGCGGCATTTTACCGTCATGCGGGCCTTTCTCTGTCAGACGTTTCTCAAAGTTGGCGTTGTACTGTTTTTTCTGTTCAGGCGTCAGAACGTTGTAAATCTTGTTCTGCGTTTCCATCATGCTCACCGCACGATCTTTCGCGTTGGCGGTCATTTTCTCAGCCTGCGCTTCGGCTTTCGCTTTATCGAAAGTATCTGAAGCGATGATGCTGTGGTTGGCACGACGTTCTTCCAGAGATGGACGTTTCATCTCTTTATGGCTGTCACGCATGATGGTTTTGATCTGCGCTTTCTGCGCATCCGTCAGATTCAGGCCCTTGAACATCATCTCCATACCGTGATGACGCATTGGCGGCTTGTGCATTGGTTTTTCGCTACCTGCTGGCGGTGGTGTCAGATTGTCCGCTGCAGCGTGGACGATGTTGGCAGCACCAAGAGCCATTGCAGTAGCCAGGAACAGGGAAGTGAGTTTACGCATAATATTTGTCCTTACTATTCAGTTTCATGACGACAAGGTGTGTCGCGTCTTCGGAAACAAGCATACGACGCCTAACGTCAACTACTCAGAGTCTGAGTAAAGCCCTGAAAGCATAAAAGACAGTAATCAGGCAATCATGGAGAGAAAGAGAAGAAATGCGTGAGGAATTGCAAAAGAGTATGACAATCAAAGGGAAATGCGCAGGAATTAAGGAGGAGTGTAACGGTATTGTCGGATTTGCGGAAGGGAAAAATGGGTGAATTTTCTTCACCCACCTAATTTATAACGTCAGTGCCTGCGTTTGCTCGTTCTCTTCCACCAGCATCAATCCTGCACGCAATCCTGCGGCAACATTCGGATTGGGAAACAGCACATATTCGCGCGCCTGTTGCACGTAGTAGCGCGTCTCGCCCTCTTCTGCCAGCAACGTGCCCTGAGGAAACGCGGTAAAGTTCAGCGTCTCTGGCCCCATGTGCAGCACAAACTCATCGCCATGACGGGTAATCTGCTGCGCCACACGATAGTGTCGCGGCTGTTCCCGTACTTCTGGCAGTGGCTCACCGTACAACAATGCGGCCAGCGCCTGCTGCACTGCCGCAAACTGGCTAAGATCATTTTCACCAAATGGCAGCGCTTTACCCAGCTCCAGCGTGCAGCTGGCCGCATCGTGATGTTCACAGCTGTAATGGGTAAAAGTGCCACCTGGAGAACGATGAAACACCAGCGCTTCCAGATCAGCCGCCGCCAGCCAGTGAAGGAAGTCTTGTGGCCACGGCTGAGGATTCAGCGGCATCACGCCAAAACGCGCATGATATGAGCCGCGAATCGCGGTATGCAGATCAAGATGCCAGCGCACTTCATGATCGCGACATTCGCGCCAGAACTGTTCGAGCGCCTGTTCCAGCCGCAGCGTGCGCTGAGCTTCAGGCAAATCGGACACCTTCTGCCAGCGGCCACCGAACAAACGGTTAATGTCATATTGCTGATAACGCTTGCCGCTGCGCAACGCCTCTGGGTTGCCCAATATCACCAGCAAGCGCACGGCTAACGGCTGATCTCCCCGCAACAATGGCGTCAGCAGCAGATTGAGAATCTCAACCGGGGCCGTCTCATTGCCGTGCACGCCGGCGGACAGCACCAATGCCTGTTGCGCCGTTGCATGGGGAGTCAGGGATAAAATGCCCTCATCGTGCCACTGCCACTGTAAATGGGCATTGCTGCCCTGCCGCTGCTGTGGTGGCTTACCTGACAGGGTTTGTTGTAGAAAATCCTGCATGCACACTCCTTTTCAACTCAGAGGCTTCACTTACCCTCTGAGGTTAACGCTGAAATGCGTAGACACTGCCTAAGTCTAGCAGCTGTGTCAGTTCATCCAGCGCGGTGCGTCCTTCACGCAGTAACTGCGGATCGGCCAAATCAGCTTGCGTGAGGCGATCGCGGTAGTGGCGATCCACCCAGCTGTTCAGGGTGGTGAACAGGCGATCGTTCATCAGTACCGCTGGATTCAGGGCCTGGCGCTCTGCTTCATTCAGTACCACGCGCAAACGCAGACAAGCTGGTCCGCCGCCGTTACACATACTCTCACGCAGGTCGAACACCGTAAGTTCACGAATCGGTCCACCGCTTTCCACCAGATCGGATAAATAGCGCCATACGCCCGCGTGCTGGCGCGACTCTTCTGGCAGCACCAGTCGCATCCCACCATCAGGATGCTGCAACAGCTGGCTATTAAACAGATAGGTATTCACCGCGTCCGCCACTGACACTTGATCGCGTGGCACCACAACAGGCTGGAAACCGGGCACGCGTGCCGCCAGCTGTTGCAATAACGCTGGCTGATCGACAAACGCCTTTTCATGGCAGAACAGCACCTGCTGGTTGCTGACGGCGATGACATCGTTGTGGAACACGCCCTGATCGATAACCAGCGGGTTTTGCTGAGCAAACAGCGTGCGCTCATCATCTAGTTGATGCAAACGCGCCACCGCAGCACTGGCTTCCCGCGTTTGACGGGCTGGATAACGCGCGGGTGAAGCGCCCTGCTGTTGCCCATCACGGCCATAAATAAACAGCTGCACACCCGCATCACCATACTCCGCACCAAAACGGTTATGGTTGGCGGCGCCTTCATCACCAAACAGCGCCACCTGCGGTAGAGCGTCATGCACGCTGAAATGCTGCGGATCGCGGAAAATGGCGCGCAACAGATCGGCGGTTTCCGGCGCTTCGATGGCACGATGGAATTTATTATTGAGGTTAGCCACGGTGAAGTGCACGCGGCCATCGGCGCTATCGGCCGAAGGCGATACGGTGGCAGCATTGGCCACCCACATTGCCGAGGCTGAGCTGGCCGCAGACAATAGCTGCGGTGCCTGCTGAGCCGCTTTCATCAGTACCTGTTCGTCCGTGCCAGCGAAACCTAGCTGGCGCAGCAGCGGGATATTCGGCCGCTCATGCGGCGGAATCACCCCTTGCACGTAGCCCATGTCCGCCAGCGCTTTCATTTTCAACAGACCCTGCTTCGCGGCCAGACGCGGGTTAGAAGGCTGCAGCTGATTACGCGTTGAGGCTTCATTACCAAAGGAGAGCCCGGCGTAATGGTGCGTCAGGCCGACCAGTCCATCAAAGTTGGCTTCAAACGCTTTCATTATTCAGCTCCTTCCGCGGAGAAATCGAGTCCCGGCGATAAGCTGCCCGGCAAGGCCAGGCTTGGGCTCTCCAAAGATGCCATCGGCCACGCGCAGTAATCCGCCGCATACCAGGCACTGGCGCGATGGTTACCGGAAGCACCCACTCCGCCAAACGGCGCTGAGCTGGCGGCACCGGTTAACGGTTTATTCCAGTTAACAATCCCGGCACGCGCTTCCAGCAACAACTGGTCAAACTGCGCACGCTGCGGAGAAATCAAGCCACAGGACAAGCCGTAGCGCGTCTGGTTGGCGAGGCGAATCGCCTGATCGTACTCATCGTAACGGATCACCTGCAGCAGCGGACCAAACACCTCTTCGTCGGGCAGCTTCGCCACATCCGTCATCTCAATGATGCCAGGAGTGATAATGGCGCTGTCGCGATCCGGCCAGTGCATCGCCAGCAACACCTTTCCACCCAGATCGATGCGCTGCTGCCAGGCTGCGTAAATATGTCCGGCGGCGGCAGGCGAAATCACGCTGCCCATAAAAGGTTGCGGTTCAGCATTCCAGGCACCAGGTTGCAGACGCGCGGTCACTTCTACCAAACGCTGCAGGAAGGCATCGCCTGCCGCTCCACGCTTCACCAGCAGACGACGTGCACAGGTGCAGCGTTGCCCTGCCGTAATAAAGGCAGACTGAATCGCAATGTGTACTGCACCATCAAGGTCTGAAGGATCTTCAACGATCAGCGCATTGTTACCGCCCATCTCCAGCGCCAGCATTTTCTCAGGTTGCCCGGCAAACTGACGATGCAGGTGATAGCCGGTTGCGGCGCTGCCGGTAAACAGCAGGCCATCAATTTGTGGCTCATGCGCCAGCGCCTGGCCGGTCTCACGCGCACCCTGTAACAGCGCTATCACGCCAGCTGGCAGTCCCGCCTGTTCCCATAGTTCGACAGTTTTTTCCGCGGTCATCGGCGTGAGTTCACTCGGTTTAAACACCACGCAATTGCCTGCCAGGAGCGCAGGAACGATATGACCGTTCGGCAGATGGCCAGGGAAATTGTAAGGACCAAACACCGCAAGCACGCCATGCGGACGATGGCGCAGCGAACTTTCACCTTCAGCCTGCTCTCCAGTACGCGTGTGATAGGCTTTCACCGAGATGGCGATTTTATTGATCATCGCCTGCACTTCGGTCAGGGTTTCCCAGCGCGGTTTCCCGGTTTCTTTGGCGATGGTTTCTGCCAGAGCGGTTTTGTGGCTCTCCAGTAATTTTGCGAAGGCTTCCACTACCGCCTGACGTTCCGCAAACGGCTTACGTGCCCACGCGGGAAAGGCGGCGCGTGCCGCCTCGCAAGCCGCCGCCACCTGCGCACCGGTCGCGGCTCGACCTTGCCACAATGTTTCACCGTTCACCGGGTTTTGTTTGGTTAACGCTTCCGCGCCGCCTGTCAGCCATTGACCATTAATGAAGTGCGTCATGCTTTTTTCTCCTCGCGGCACAGCGTGACCACACGCAATGCATCGCCATAATCGCAGCGCAACGCCGTGCGCTGATGTTCATTGATACGTACTTTCCCGCTCGCCATATCGACGGGCAGCAGCGCCACGCGGAAATGCTGGTAATCGCCGTTGGCGACCAGACACAGCGGCCAGCTTTCATCCGCTTCCCCGGCTTCGGCCTGAAGCAGGTGGCTTTTACGAATGGCGCGAATGCGATCAATCTCGCACTCCAGCGTCGGGCCGCCGTCAAAGATGTCGACGTAATTGAGATAACGAAACCCTTCCGCTTCCAGCACGGCGCGCGCGGGCGCCGTTTTCGGATGCACTTCGCCAATCACCTTCTGCGCCGCTTCGCTGAGATAGTGGATATACAGCGGATGTTTTGGCATCAGCTCGGCAATAAAGGCTTTCTGCCCGGTGCCGCTAAGGAAATCGGCCTCACGAAACTCCATAGAGAAGAAACGACTGCCGACGCTGTCCCAAAACGGGGAATGACCGGTGTCATCGCTGACACCGCGCATCTCTGCCACCACATGTTTCATAAAGCGGTCGCGGAAATTTGCCATAAACAAGAAACGGGATTTCGACAGCAGATGGCCATTTTTGCCATCGCGATAATCGGGATCGAGGAACAGCGTGCACAGCTCGCTGCTGCCGGTGTGATCGTTACTCAACGACAGCGTTGGCAAGCTGGCATAAACATTTAACTCTTTCGAGGCGTGCACCTGGGTACCCACGCGGAAGTTGTACCACGGGTCTTGCAGGCCCACGGCCACCTCAATGGCACAGATGCCAACAGCGCGGTTGTCTTCGCTGTCGGCCAACACAAACACATAGCCTTGTTCAGCACGCGATAGCGCGCCCTGCCAGGTCAACAGAGAACGCTCAATACGCGCTTTCAGTGTATCGCTATCGGCGGGCAGCGAAGTTAAACCGCCCCCGGTTTTGCCCGCCAGCGACAGCAACTGCGCAAGGTCGTCACGTTCGACGGGGCGAATCACCATCATGATGCAGCTCCTGTGAGCACGCGAGCGCAGGCACGTTCAAAGCGCGCCAGTCCCTCTTTCACTTCCTTTTCGCTGATATTCAGCGCTGGCGCGAAACGCACCACGTTAGCACCGGCAATCAGCACCATGACGCCTTCTTCAGCCGCCGCCAGGTTGAACTGCTTCGCTTTCCCGGCAAAATCTTCATTCAGCACGGCACCAATCAACAGCCCAAGACCGCGAACTTCTTTAAAGATCGGCAAGCGCTGATTCATCTCCTGCAGAGCATCGACAAACCACTGATGGCGCTGCGCCACGCCCGCCATAAAATCGGGTTGGTTAATCAGCTCCATCACTTTACCCGCGACGGCACCTGCCAGCGGGTTACCGCCGTAGGTGGTGCCATGTGTGCCCACACCCATCACCAGCGCCAAATCTTCGCATGTCAGCATCGCGCCAATCGGGAAGCCGCCACCGAGCGCTTTGGCGGTGGTCAGGACGTCCGGTGTCACGCCATAGTGCATGTAGGCATACAACGAGCCGGTGCGGCCTACGCCGCTCTGCACTTCATCGAATATCAGGGTCGCCTGATGTTTGTCGCATAACTCACGCAGGCCGCGCAGGAAAGCGGGATCGGCAGGTAACACGCCGCCTTCCCCCTGAATCGGTTCAACAATCACGGCACAGGTTTGGTCATTGATGAGTGCTGCTGCAGAGGCGAGATCGTTGAAGTTGGCATGCTCAATCGCCGGTGGTAACGGCGCAAAATCACGTGAGTAAGCCGGTTGTCCACCCGCTGAAACAGTAAACAGCGTGCGTCCGTGGAATGCATTATTGAAAGCCACAATGCCATTTTTCTCTGCGCCAAAACGATCGTGCGCCACTTTACGCGCCAGCTTCAGTGCCGCCTCATTGGCTTCCGCCCCGGAGTTACAGAAGAACACGCGATCGGCGAAGGTAGCGTCAATGAGCTGTTTAGCCAGGCGCAAAATAGGTTCGTTGGTATAGCCATTGCCGGTGTGCCACAGCTTACCCGCCTGCTCGGTCAGTGCTTGCTGCAAAGCCGGGTGCGCATGTCCTAATGCATTAACCGCGATGCCGCCTGCAAAGTCGATGTAATCCTTACCTTGCTGATCCCAGAGCGTTGAGCCTTCAGCACGCACCGGTACGAAAGCCGCGGGGGCGTATACCGGCATCATCCATTGATCAAAATCGTGACGTGAAACCTGCAGTGACATAGCCATTTCTCCTGCTCCACCTAAGTGAAGCTATTGTTTTAAAATTGTTAAAATCTGTTGTGTCGCAGCACTACTGTAGAGTGCAGTAAGCGTGCCAGCTAGCGGAAAAAATGCATAAACAGGTTTGAGTAACGTAATATCAATGGGTTACGCCATGTCGCCATTCACTTTAATTGCATAAAAAGTGAATATCTGTCTGATGGAGATGGGTGGGCAGCCATTTATTTAGCAGATTTATGCATTCACAAAATGAAATATCGCTTTTGTGATCGCACAGGAAATATTTCGCCAAAATGTCGCGGCTAACGCCCTGTTTTAGGGCAATTTGTGCATTTACGGTGCACGGATGTGCAGGAAATGTGCATCCAAAAACATTGGGAAGAGCAGCGCAGATTCGCCTCTTGTTAACAATCCTTTTGCATATTTGAATGTATTTTGAACAACGCCTTAATTAAACGTAAGTTAAACGACATTTAGTGACTAAGGTTATTATCAGAGCGGAAATAAAAGGATACAAAGAGATTAACCAGATAATTACCACGCTAATGATTAGGTGGTTTTCTATATTTGTTATTGAACAATAATGCATAGGCTTGTGCTATTTAACCATCAAAGAAACACGGGGATTTACTTTTCTTTAATTTCAAAAATTGCTAATAAAAACAATCATTTATGTATTTAAATTGATTAATAGCATGGAGATCTCGAGATAAGTTTCTCCAATGTAAAATCCCATATAATGGAAGTTAAGATTAAAAATCACACAAAAAGCCAATCAGAAATATTTAGTTACAGATATTGCACTGTTGATCTTGAACCTTTTGTGTCATTTTCTTTTCACCCCGAAGACGGGGACACAATTAAAAAATATCACAGGGTAAATTATAAATGATGAAGCGCTCCTTACTGGCAGCAGTGATGCCTTTACTGCTGGGACTTTCTTCGGCTCAGGCCGCCGAAATCTATAACAAAGATGGCAATAAGCTGGACCTGACCGGCAAAATCAACGTTTCGCATCTGTTCTCTGATAACGACAGCTCAAACGGTGAAGTTTCTTCCTATACCCGTCTGGGCTTTAAAGGCGAAACCAAAATTAATGACCAACTGACCGGCTATGGTCAGTGGCAATACCAGTACAGCCTGAGCAACTCTGAAGGCAGCGATGCCAACTCAGGCAACAAAACCCGTCTGGGCTTTGCGGGTCTGAAAGTGGCTCAGTTCGGTTCAATCGACTACGGCCGTAACTACGGTCTGGTGTATGACGTACTGGGTTACACCGATATGCTGCCGTACTTTGGTGGTGATTCCGGTTACACCGATGCCTTCCTGTCAGGCCGTTCTACCGGTGTCCTGACCTGGCGTAACAAAGATTTCTTCGGTCTGGTGAAAGGCTGGAACTTTGCCGCGCAGTACGAAGGCAAAAACGAGCGCTCTGATAGCGCGACTGCCAGCAACCTGGCGGTACGTCGTTCGAATGGTGATGGCTTTGCGCTGTCAACCTCTTATGACTTCGATTTCGGCCTGAGCCTTGTTGGTGCTTATGCGAACCTCGATCGTGTTACTGCACAGAACACCGCGACCTACGGACGTGGCGATAAAGCACAGAGCTGGGCAGCCGGTCTGAAATATGATGCTAACCAGATTTACCTGGCGACCATCTATGGCGAAACGCAGAATGCGACCCCAATCGGCAACAGCGGTTTCGCTAACAAAGCGGTTAACTTTGAAGCCGTTGCACAGTATCAGTTCCTGAACGGCCTGCGTCCTTCTCTGGGCTATGTGTCTTCTCGCGCGAAAGATGTTGAGAACAACGTGGGCGATACCGATCTGTTCAAATACGTTGCCGTTGGCGTGACTTATTACTTCAACAAGAACATGTCTGCTTATGCAGAATATAAAATCAACCTGTTGAAAGATAACAACGCGTTGAACATCAACACTGACGACGTAACTGCTGTTGGTCTGGTGTATCAGTTCTAAGTGAGTATCCCTCATTGCATATCGGCTAGTGTCGGCTGGGTATGAGCAAAGGGCAGCGTAAGCTGCCCTTTTTTATTATGCATTTGCCCGTAATTTAGTGGTCACGGCGCCAGCAAATCAAAGCGATTATCCTTACCGGAATCGATGCTAAAAGGTTCCTGAATTTGCAGCGTAATCCAGTTGGAGGTCACCCGACCGCCCTTACTGTCTTCCAGCGTAACCGCCAGACGATAGCTGTTGGTGGCGTCCGATGCGCTATTCCATGCGGGCATAATAATGCTCCATCCTTGCGGATCGTTAGGATTCGCACCCGGCGTGAGGCTCAGGGCTTGGGTGTCGCCCTGCCAGACCACTTTGGTGATCGGATTCGCATTACGGATTTGCAATTTCAGCGGCAAGCTTTCACCGCCGTTTAATTGCCATGGCGGTGTGGCGAGGAACACCGATAAGGTATTGCGCTGACGATACTCCACCACCGGCGTATTATTGCGCGTCACCATGTCGTAACGGCTGCCGCGCAGAGAACGCGCTTCGGCCACGTTATCGGCACTCAACTGCTGGCTCAGCGGCACACCAAAACGATAGTTAAGATGCAAACCCAGCTGATCCTGACTCTCTCCTTCATTACTGGTTTTGTGACTGGCAGAGAGTGTCACCAGCGGCACCGGCGTATATGAGACACCAAAGGTCAGCGCCGACGGATTGTGATAAGTGTTGCCGCTGCTAAACAGATCGACGTCATTGCCCAGATACTGTTCCCAACTTACCGACATGCCGAGTTGGCGATAAAACGGCAGATAGCCCTGAGTGGTGAAATCGTAGCCGCGCGCCATTCGCTGCTGCTGGAAAGGATCACGGTTTTGCCAGCCCGACAGCGGTGTATAGTAGTTAGCCGAGAAGCGCAGATAGTCGCCCCAGGCTTCGGTTCCCACCGAAGCGCGCTGCAATCCGCTGTTGAACATGCGATCGACAAAACCGTTGTAACCGAGCAGCCATTTACCCGCTGTCCAACGTTGCCCTAAGCCGATATTGCCCACCAGCCCATCATCCGTTTGGTGAAAACCCACCTCACTAAAGGTCAGATATTGATAGCGATCGGCCCACGGTGTGAGCAGAGAGGCGCCACTGCCGGTGAAGTTACCGTCCATATCGACGTTAAAATCGATCTGCGCTTTACCATAAGGCGACAGCAGGGATTGGCCCTCGTTGGTTACGCGATCGGCAACTTCATCACGAAAGTGGTTGAACGCCCAAATCCCCGCTTGATGGCCAAAGGTGGTGTCAGTGGTGCTGTCCTGACTGGCTTCACCAATGCTCTTGGCGATGGTTGCCAGATTTTTGCTGAAGGCCGCATTCTCATCTTCATAGCCAAGTGCGGGCAGATCGCTAGCCATTTTCTGGAAGCGTTCGGGATCGCTAAAGGACGCATCAGCAACATGCGTGTCAGTGACCAGCGCCAGAGCAGGCGCGGTGAAAAGCAGCCCCGTTGCAGCTGGCAACATGCGTAGTGATTTGAATGCAGAGAAAACAGATGTCATAGCAAAAACAGGCTTTTATCCAGTTTATAATTTGAAGTGGCTCACAAAACTGTACTGGAATACCCTAACACATTCTGCCGATTTTGCAGAAAAGGCCGGGCTGAATTAGGACATTACCTGATTAGCAAAAGGCATCATTTTCTCTTGATCACCAAATCGCTCCGCAGAGCGCCCTGCGTACAGCCCCGCAAGACGCTCACGGCTGCTGCGATTAGGAGAAAATCAGCCCGCCATCCACATTAATGGTTTGCCCGGTAATGTAGCGCGCATCTTCCGAGGCGAGGAACGCCACCAGCCCGGCGACGTCTTGCGGTTGTCCGGCGCGTTTCAGCGGGATATTTTCCACCCATTCCGCCATCAACTCGCCTTTGCCATACTGCTTTTTATCGCTGCTGAGGATTTCTCCCCACACGCGATCGTTGTAATCCCACATCTCACTTTCGATGATGCCCGGACAGAAAGCATTCACGGTGATGTGCCACGGCGCCAGTTCCAGCGCCAGGCTCTGAGTAATGCCGATGACACCCATTTTACTGGCCGCATAGTGTGGCGTGTAAATAAAGCCCTGCCGCCCCTGCCCTGACGAGGTGTTGATCAGGCTGCCACTGCCCTGCTTCACCATATATTTCGCCGCCTCGCGGCAGCACAGCCACACTGCCGTGGTGTTGACCGCCAGAATTTTTTCAAAGTCGCTCTTTGGCATTGAATCAAAGCGATCAATAGTGATTACCCCGGCATTTTGGATCGACACATCAATGGTGCCGAAGCGCTCCGCCGCCTGCTGGTAAAGCTGCTGTACCGCCGTCTCATCGGTCACATCCACCTGTAGCGCCAGAATCTCGCTGCCGTACTGTTCTTCCAGCGCCCGCGCCGTGGTGAATACCCGATCCGAATTGGACACCATCACCAGTCGTGCACCATCGCGCGCAAATCGTGCGGCAATGCCCGCGCCAATCCCGCGGCATGCGCCGGTAATCACCACCGTTTTTCCACTAAAATCGCGTGTCATATTGCCTCCTGTTATCCATGCGTTGCTTCAGGCAGGGCGGCCGATTGCTGCTTTTTTTCATGTCTGCGCAGCAGCACCACCTTACTTTGTAATTTTTGCTGGAACTGGTCGATCACCACGGCAGTGACAATCACCAGCCCTTTAATCACCATTTGCCAGAAATCGCTGACGCCCATCATCACCATGCCATCGGCGAGGAACACGATGACAAAAGCACCGATGATAGAACCCGACACGCGCCCACGGCCGCCGGCCAACGCCGTTCCGCCCAATACGGTTGCTCCGATGGCATCCATTTCGAACATGTTGCCGGTCATCGGATGCGCCGTTTGCAGCTGGGATGCGACGATCAATCCCACCAGCGCCGCGCACAAACCGGAGAAGGCATAGACAAACACTTTGACCTTGATGATCGGTACACCGGCCAGGCGTGCCGCAGATTCATTGCCGCCGGTGGCATAGATATAACGGCCCAGCGGGGTTTTACGTGTCAGATAGAGGCCGAGCAGCAGGAAACCGACCATTAACCAGATAGGGATGTAGATACCGAGCACGCTGCCGGATCCCAGTATGGCAAAACCGGTGTTACCCAGCGCCGGAACACCCACCAAATTGGCGTACGTACTGCCATCGTTGAACAGCAGTGCCGCCCCGCGTGCCACATACATCATGCCGAGGGTGCAGATAAAAGGCGCGACACCCAGACGCGTCACCACGGTGCCGTTGATCAGCCCCAGCACAATGCCGAACAGCGCCACCACCAGGATCACTTCCGGCACGTTAAAGAACAGCGTATTGCCGCCCCACAGCGGCACCCCATTGGTAAGCAGCGCCCCTGCCACCATGCCGCAGATGCCCGCCACCGCGCCAACCGACAAATCGATGCCCCCAGTCAGGATCACCAGCGTCATGCCAATCGCCAGCAGCCCGGTAATGGCAACGTGTTGCGTCATGATCAGCAGGTTTGAGGTGGTCAGGAAGTTGGGCACCATAAAGCTGAAAAAGCCGACCACAATCAGCAACGCGATAAAGGTTCGCGCTTTCAGCAAGTACATATACAGCAGGTATTTCTGGTTCATTTATTGCTCTCCTGCGGGCTCAATCATGCGGTGTTGAGGCGCTAATCAGCGCTTCTCGCGTTGCCGCGCTGCGCGGTAAATCGGCGGTAATACGGCCATCGGCCATCACCAGAATGCGATCGGCCAGTGCCATCACCTCGTCCAGTTCCGAAGAGGAGAACATCACCGCCAGACCTTGCTGTGCGAGATTGCCAATCAGGTGATAGACGTCTGTTTTAGCCCCCACATCAATCCCGCGCGTGGGTTCATCCAGTAACACCACCTGTGGGCCGGTCATCAGCGCTTTTCCCAGTACGACTTTCTGCTGATTGCCGCCGCTGAGTGAAGTGATCGGCAGTTCCGGGTCACTGACTTTGATGGCGAGGTGACCAATCATTTCATCGACGCGACTTTGCTCTTTACGCGGATTGAGTAAGCGCAGTGCACGGCGGAAACCGCGCAGGCTGAGATCGCTGAGCGTCATGTTGGCGGTGATCGACATCAACTGCACCACGCCTTCGGTTTGTCGGTCTTCCGGCACCAGAGCAATGCCTTTCTTTAAGCGCTGCTGGAAGTTGCGTTTATCCAGCACTTCGCCATTTAAACTGACGCTGCCAGACTGGCAGTGCATCATGCCAATCAGCCCTTTAAACAGCTCGGTGCGCCCCGCGCCCAGCAAGCCGTAAATGCCGATCACTTCTCCTTTGCGCAGCGAAAACGACACATCATTGAGCTTGTAACCGCCATTCTGATGCAGTGCCGTCAGACCGTTGACGTGCAAAATCGTCTCGCCCTGTGCTGCGGGCTGATAATCAAAGTGCTTTTTCTTGTCACCAACCATCTGTTCGATGATCCAGGGGACCGAGGCATCACGCACTTCTCGCTCACTGATAAAGCGACCGTCACGGAAAATGGTGATGTGATCGCCAATTTCCATCAGCTCTTCCAGCCGATGCGAGATATAGATGATGGTGACGCCACGCCGTTTAAGCTGGTCAATCACGTTGAACAGCACTTTCACTTCAGACTGGCTCAGCGCACTGGTGGGTTCATCCATGATCAGTACGCGCGTATCTTTCGACAGCGCCCTGGCAATCTCGACCAGCTGCTGATGGCCAATCCCCAGTTCGCCCAGCGCCGCATAAGGGTCAACATCCAGCTCAAGACGCTCCAGTAACGATTTCGCCAACGCGTACTGATACTTTTCGTTGATCACGCCGCGCTGGAAAAATTCATTGGCGATAAAGATGTTGTCCATCACGTTCATGTTGGGGAACAGGTTAAGTTCCTGAAAGATGATGCTGATACCGTGCTTTTCCGCCTGATGAGTGGAGTTGAGCGACACCACTTCGCCATCCAGCAGAATTTCACCGGATGAAGGGGTTTCCACGCCCGCCAGCATCTTCATCATGGTGGATTTACCGGCACCATTTTCGCCAATCAGCACGTTCACTTTGTTGCGATAGACGCGGTAGTTCACCTGATCGAGCGCGGTCACGCCGGGGTAAATACGCGACACGTTACGGGTTTCGATGATCACGTCACTTTGAGGATTTTGCATGCCCGCTCCTTACTGCCGCACGATGGCAGCAGGTGTGACATTCGGCACCTGCTCAGGTGTATCGAAGCTGCTGAACACACCAGAAAGCTGCACTTTATCGCCGACTTTGGGCTTGAAAGCGCTCATCATGTTGGCGGCCTGCTGATTAATGGCGCGGCTGTAGTCGCCGAACAGCACCTGATCGTTGAAGTCCTGATAGCTGGCCCCTTTATAGGCATCACGCAGTACCGTGCCGGGGAAAATCGGCCCAATTTGCACCGTCACGTTATCGCCTGATACATCCTTCACCGTCATGCGGCCATTACGTGAGGTGGTATTGACCGCCGTCACCTCACCACTGACATTGACGCTGAAGACACACGGGTTCTCTTCCTGTGCGCGATAGCCGTAGGTCTTACAGGCGCTGTCAAAATCTTTACTGGACTTCAGCGCGTTGAGAAGTTCAGCCACCGGCTTCGCATCGTGCTGAATCTGCGGTACCAGTTTCTGCTGCCAGGTCTGAGCAATATTGGCCATTTTCGGATTCGGGGGATTTTTCAGGTCGGCCAGCTCCTGCTGCGACACAATGCGGCAACCGCTAAGGATCACGACAGGCAGCAGTAACCAGAGTCGTTTGTGCATCACATTCTCCTGGGGCGCCTGCATAACAGGCGCACCGATTATTGATTACGACTTGTAGTTAAAGTCCTGCACGCCTTTAGCATTGTCCGGGGTGATCAGAATGCCGCGGAACATCACGCGCTGTTTCTCTGGCTTAACCCCTTTCTGGATGAAGTTGTCGAGATCGGTCACGCCCTGCGCGGCAATAGCCTGCGCCTGCAGCATCACCGTGGCTTTCAGATCGCCTTTTTCTACCGCATCACGCTCGTCGTTGCTGCCGTCGATGCCCACTACGGTGACATCGTTGCGACCTGCGGCTTTGAGTGCCGCAATCGCGCCCAGCGCCACCGGGCCATTGCCACAGATCACGCCTTTCACATCGGGATGCGCCTGCAGGATGCTGTCCATGATGCGTTTGCCATCAATCAGGGTGCCTTTCGCATCCTGACGCGCGACAGATTTCATATCCGGATACTGATCCAGCACCTGGTGGAAGGATTTCGAACGCGTCACGCAGTTGTTGTCCGCGAGGTTACAGGTCAACTCGGCATAGCTGCCCTTTTCACCCATCTTCTCGACAAACACGTTGGCGACGTCAGAACCGGCCTGGAAGTTGTTGTGAGTGATTTGCGCCAGCGCCACATCGTCTACCGGAATCTCACGGTTGATTAGCACTACGGGGATCCCCGCATCTTTGGCTTTTTTAATTGCTGCAACGCTGGCGGTGGAGTCGGCGTTATCCAGCACAATACCCTGCACTTTTTTACCGATAGCGGCATCGATCAGCTCGCTCTGCTTCTTAACGTCTTCGCCGTGTGACAGCACGCTGGTTTTATAGCCCAGCTGTTGCGCTTTGAGGTTGGCGCCTTTGGCTTCGGAAGCGTAATAAGGGTTATCCAGTGAGTTCACCAGAATCATAATGGTGCCTTTGTCGGCAGCGAAACTGGATTGGGCGATCAGGCAACTGGCAATGGCAGTGAACAACAGGGTACGTTTTTTCATGTTCGTGCTCTCTCATTGTTTTGTAGTTATTGCAGGGTTGAGGCCGTACTGGTGCTGGCGCGGCATTACCAGATGGTGAAGCCGCCATCGATCATTAAATCTGCGCCGGTGATCATGTCGCTGCCGTTGCTGGCGAAGAACAGCACAGCGGCGGCAATTTCATCGGTGTAAGCAAAACGTCCTAATGGGATCAGTTTTTTCATCTGTTCGCCCTTCTCACCGCGCCAGGCTTTTTCGCCCATCGGCGTCAGCACCACGGTGGGTGACAAGGTATTGACGTTGATGCGGTGTGGTGCGAACTCTTTGGCCATCACTTTGGTCATGCCAAGCAAGCCGGCTTTGGCAGAGGTATAGGCCACGTGGTTATCAATGGCGATGGAGGCGGCTTGCGAGGCGATATTGATGATCTTGCCGCCATTACCGGCGCGCACCATGCGTTTGCCCGCCGCTTGCGAGCAGAGGAAAGGACCGGTGAGATTGACGGCGATCTGCTTTTGCCACTCGGCAAAGTCGGTTTCCAGTACCGGCTGTAACATCACATAACCTGCGCAGTTCACCAGGATATCGATGTGACCATAATGTTGTTCAACCTGGTCGAACGCTGTCTCGACTAAGCCAGCATCGGTCACGTCACAGCACACCAGCAGTACGCGATCGGCAGAAAATTGTTCCTGCACGGCCGCCACGCGATCGCTTTCGAATGGAGGGTAAAGCAGGGCCAGCCGTGCACCTTTTTCTAACAGCATGGCGTTACTGGCCATGGCAATCCCACCCAGGCCACCGGTCACCACCGCGACTTTGCCGGTGAGATCCATATCGGTATTCACGCCGTAGCGCAGGTTGACATCGTATTCCCCACTCATCCCTTCTCTCCTGTGTGCATGTTCAGCGGCTCTGGTTATCTCTGGCCGGATAGGTTTGCAGTAATATTGATTTTCGAACAAAAATATAAGCTATCGTTTCGCAATGGTTTGTGGGTGAGATCAAATTTCATACAAATGATGAAAACTATTTTTATCCGACTGTTTTTAAAGCAAATAACAAAATATCAGGTTTTTTGATATAAAAATAACAGCTGGCGGGGGTATGTAAAATCAATTGCATGGCTTTATCTTATTTTCATTCGAAAATGCATCTTTGTGCGAGCCGCCTCGCAAATCCCTAACGCGCAGAGTAAAATCATCACGGGTTTTCTTATGGTTAAAACCAGACCGTGATTGGAAAGAGGGAGCATTTCGATTGAAAAGCAAAACTGAGCAGCTGGCTGATATGCAGCAGCGTCGTGAGAAGATCCTGGAGATGATCCGCGAAGACGGCACAGTCACGGTTAAAGCGCTTACCGATACCTTTGGCCTGACCGAAGCCACCATCCGCACCGATTTGCGTATGCTGCAAAAAGCCGGGCATGTGCAGCGTTATCACGGTGGCGCCACCCTGATGACCGGTAAGCAGAACACCGGCGCACTGCTGCTTGAGCGTCAAACCCACCTTGATGAGAAAGAAGCCATTGGCCGACTGGCCGCGCAGTATGTCGATAACGGCGATACGGTGATTTTCGATTCCGGCACCACGACCACAGCCATTGCGGAGGCGATTGGTCATATTCGCCGTTTATCGGTGATTACTACGGCGGTGAATATTGCGCTGAAGCTGGGGGGCGAACCGGGGATTAATATCCTGCTAACGGGCGGCACCTTTAAGTTTCCGACGCTATCGACCTCCGGGGAGAAGGCGGCTTCTTTCTTTGAAAACGTGCTGGCCGAAAAGCTGTTTCTCGCCACGGCCTGTATTTCGCCGCGCCTCGGGTTAAGCTTCCCCAGCGAGACCGATATCAAAGTGAAGATGGCGATGATCAATTCCGCCAGTACGGTGTTTGTGGTGGCGGACTCCAGCAAAATCGATAAGGTATCGATGTTTGCTCTGCCTTGTGACTGGAGCAAAATCCACTATTTGATCACCGATCGCGGAATTACTCCGGCGCAGATAGCCGCGTTTGAAGCATTGGGTGTGCAGGTGCTGGTGGCAGGTATTGAAGAGGCAAAAAAACGCGCGGTCATTTGAGCATCAATTCAGGGGCGGCTCACTCGCCGCCGCCCCCTCAATGCTGATTAGAAACCTAAGCTATCCAGCAAGTCATCAACCTGATCCTGGTTCGCCACCACGCCAGGTGCATTGGCATGGATCTGCGGGCCATTCAACAGGCTGCTGGCGTCTTTACGCGCGGCAGCGTTGGCCTCTGGCATATTCTCCAGCAGCACCATCAGCAACTGACGCTCGATCTCCTGGATCACATCCATCATGCGCTTGATAACCTGACCGGTAAGGTCCTGGAAATCCTGCGCCATCATGATCTCGAGCAGCTGCTTGTTGGTGTACGAGGTATGCGACGGCACATCACTGAGAAATTCGCGCGTATCCGAAACCAACTCGCGTGCATCCGCCAGCTCAATCGGGTTTTCAAACCACTCATCCCAACGGCCTTTCAGCTGGTTGGCGTTGGCTTCCATTTGGTCCTGGTGTGGCTGCGCGGCTTCAACGCAGTTTAGTGCGCGTTCTGCCGCTTGCGCCGTCATCTGCACCACGTAATCCAGACGGTCACGCGCGTCCGGAATCGCTTCCGCCGCTTCGGCAATCGCCTGGTCTAACCCCAATTCGCGCAGGCTGTCACGCAACATGCGCGTCAGCGAGCCGATACGGGTAATAATGTCGTGTGCCGAGGCTTCTTCGGTTGGTTTCGGAAGGTCGCTCATCACATCTCCTTACATACCCAGTTTTTCGAAAATTTTACCCAGCTTTTCTTCCAGCGTGGCTGCGGTGAACGGCTTCACTACATAACCGCTGGCACCGGCCTGGGCAGCTGCAATGATGTTCTCTTTTTTCGCTTCGGCGGTAACCATCAGCACCGGCAGTTTGCTCAACGCCGCGTCCGCACGAATGGTTTGCAGCAGTTCCAGACCGTCCATGTTGGGCATGTTCCAGTCGGATACCACGAAATCAAAACCACCCGCACGCAGTTTGGTCAGTGCATCAACACCGTCCTCTGCTTCTTCAACGTTGTTGAATCCCAGCTCTTTCAGCAGGTTGCGGACGATACGACGCATCGTATTGAAGTCATCCACCACCAAAAAGCGCATGTTTTTATCAGCCATATCTACTCCTGTGTTGTCTCGTCCGGCAGGACGGGCTCGTTAAATTCGCAATGCCTGTCCGGCGCTAATTTTTGCCAGCATGTGCTGACTGATGTGTCCTAAATCGACTACTTCACTGGTGCCGCCCATCGCAATCGCTTCGCGCGGCATACCAAAGACGACGCAACTTGCTTCATCCTGCGCGATGGTCCAGGCACCGGCGCGATGCATTTCCAGCATCCCGGCGGCACCGTCGTTACCCATCCCGGTGAGGATGACACCCACGGCATTTCGTCCTGCGTGTACCGCCACGGACCGGAACAGCACGTCAACAGACGGCTTATGACGGTTCACTGGCGGGCCATCATTCAGTTTCACCACGTAGTTGGCGCCACTCCGGCCCAACTCCATGTGCATGGCGCCCGGTGCGATATAGGCATGACCGGGCAAAATACGTTCGCCATCTTCCGCTTCTTTCACGGTGATCTGACAAAGCTTGTTCAGGCGCTCGGCAAACGAGCGGGTAAAACCTGGCGGCATATGTTGGGTGATCAACAGCGCCGGGCTGGTCGCGGGCAGCGGCTGCAGCACATGGCGAATCGCCTCCGTGCCGCCAGTGGAAGAGCCAATCGCAATCAGCTTCTCACTACTCAGCAGCGGGCCGGCTTTCAGCGTCACCGGAGCCGGTGTCGCTGGGCGCGCATGCAATTTCGCCCGTGCCGCTGCACGAATTTTGTCGGCGATCATCTGGCTATAAGCCAGCATCCCTTCGCGAATACCCAACTGCGGCTTGGTGACGAAATCCACTGCGCCCAACTCCAGCGCGCGTAACGTCACTTCCGAACCTTTACCGGTGAGCGATGACACCATCACCACCGGCATCGGGCGCAGGCGCATCAGCTTCTCGAGGAAGTCGAGGCCGTCCATACGCGGCATCTCGACGTCTAGCGTCAGTACCTGTGGGTTGTATTGCTTGATTAAATCCCGCGCCACCAACGGATCGGGCGCGGTAGCGACCATCTCCATATCGGCGTGGCTGTTGATGATCTCCGTCATCAACTGTCGCATTAGCGCAGAGTCATCCACGCACATCACGGTGATTTTGCTCATCGTCTTTCCTTGGTCAATCCATAGACTGTCTGTCCACGCAGCCAAAACTCTTTACTGATCTGGCTGAAGTTCTCTGAGTGTCCAGCGAACAGCACACCGCCGGGCTTCAGCAGGGGAACGAAACGGCGCAAGATTTTTTCCTGCGTCTCTTTATCGAAATAGATCATCACGTTACGACAGAAAATTGCGTCGAACGGACCCGGCAACGCCCAGTCGTTGGCCAGTAAATTCAGCTGCGAATAGTTCACCATGTTGGCGAGATCGGAGCGTACGCGCACCATGCCTTCGTGCGGCCCGGTGCCACGCAGGAAAAAGCGCTGCAGCTGCGATTGCGATAAGGTGCGCAGCTCTTCCTGGCGATACACGCCCGCCACGGCTTTTTCCAGTACCTGTGTATCAATGTCGCTGGCGTGCACCTGGAACTTACCCGGTCCGGTACCCAGCGTTTCCGCCAGCGTCATGGCAATGGAGTACGGCTCTTCGCCGGTTGAGGCGGCGGTACTCCACACGCTGTAACTGCCACTGCGCTTACGCGCATGATCCGCGAGGATCGGAAAGTGATGCGCCTCGCGGAAGAATGAGGTCAGATTGGTGGTCAGCGCGTTAATAAACGCCTGCCACTCTGCACTGTTCTGGTCTTGCTCCAGCAACGCCAGATAGCGACCAAAGTCATCGATATTCAGCGTACGTAAACGGCGCACTAAGCGGTTGTAAACCATCTCCCGCTTGTGGTCGGCCAGCACAATGCCTGCGCGTTGATAGATCAGCTGGCTGATACGACGAAAATGCGTATCTGAGAGCGGCAGGCGCTGCACCATTTGCGAGAGCAGCGTTGTCGCTTCACTTTGATCCAATAACGTCGATTTCTTCATGTCAGGTCACCCGGCAACAAACTGATTAAATTGTGATACTGCGATTACTGCTGTGCTGCCAGTTGGGCCGCCTTGCGGCGGCCACACGGATTAAAAGGTTTCCCAGTTATCGTCCGCGCTACGTGCACCTGCGGGTTGTGCCAGCGCTTTTGCTGCGGCTGGACGCAAAGTTTTTGGCGCTGTAGATACGTTAACGGCCTGAGCGACAAATTCTTTACCAATATTGAACACCGCAACCGACTGTTTCAGTCGACTGGCCTGATCTTCCAGTGCCGCAGCTGCCGTGGCTGACTCTTCCACCAGCGCGGCGTTCTGCTGTGTCACCTGATCCATCTCGTTCACCGCCAGACCAACCTGGTCGATTCCGCGACTCTGTTCATCCGACGCCGAGGCGATTTCGCCCATGATGTCGGTGACGCGAGTGACGGCGTTGACGATGTTGGTCATGGTTTCGCCTGCGCTCTCCACCAGCACCGAACCGGTATTCACGCGGCTCACGGAGTCTTCAATCAGACCCTTGATCTCTTTCGCTGCCTGGGCGCTGCGCTGTGCCAGACTGCGCACTTCACCCGCTACCACCGCAAAGCCACGACCCTGTTCGCCAGCACGTGCCGCTTCAACCGCCGCGTTCAATGCCAGAATGTTGGTCTGGAAGGCGATGCCATCGATCACGCTGATGATGTCAGCGATTTTCTTCGAGCTGCCGGTGATCTCTTTCATGGTGGTGACCACGCCATCCACCACTTTGCCGCCGTGCTGCGCGGTTTCTGAGGCGGTGAGCGCCAGTTGCGAAGCCTGACGGGCGTTTTCGGCGTTCTGCTTCACGGTGGCAGTCAGCTGCTCCATGCTGGCAGCGGTCTCTTCCAGGGAAGCGGCCTGCTGTTCAGTACGTGAAGAGAGATCGTTGTTGCCCATGGCGATTTCGCTGGCACCGGTGTAAATGGCATCAGAGCCATCACGCACGGTACGCACGGTGTTCGCCAGTTCCTGCTGCATGTGCTGCAGTGAACTGAGCAATTCGCCCATTTCGTTGCGCATGCTGACATCGATCTGCTGCGTCAGGTCGCCGCGTGCAATGTGACGAATATGTTCGATACTCTGCTTCAGTGGGCGAATCAGCACGTTACGCATGCCGCTCCACACCAATGCAATCACCAGCAGAGTCACCAGCAAGGTGCCGATCACCAGCATAATGGAGTGCTGATAGGCGCTCTCGTTGGCGTCAATGCCCTGCTTCGCCAGCACGATGTTGTAGCCCATCCAGGCGGTGTAATCCTTTTCAAATTTATCCTGCATGCCTTGAGTAGGCTGATCGACAAAGCCTTTGAAGTTCCCGTTACCCAGGAAGCCAATCAGCTCAGCCAGTCCACCACGGAAAGCGTTGTAGTTCGCTTGCAGGACCTTGACGTTCTCCGCGTTTTTGCCTTTTTCTGACAAATTCGCGTTGAACTCAGCAAAGGCCTGGTCAGCGTTTTTCAACTCCTCACTTGCCAGCGCCACCAGATCTTTCACGGTTGCGCCTGAGCCAGCCTGTTGGCTGTCCAGCAAATAGCGGATCCCTGCACGGTTCAGCGTGTTACGCGCCTGAACCAGCGATACCCAAGAGGTGCCCATCGCCCGTTGCAGCGTGCTGAGACGCTGGTTGTAGGCAAAATTCTCTTTATCGGCTTTCACCGTGTTAAAAAACATCCCTCCGGAAAACAGCTGCAGCAAGGCAAACAGCGCCAGTACACACAACAGCCCGGAAACGACACGAATACGACTAAACATAAACACCTCATTGGTTGGCGGATCGCTCCTGTTATCGGCGCTTGCGAGGGGATCTTTATGTTGTCTGTGACGGGTTGGACCAGCGGGAATTAAGGAGGATCAAGGATAAATTAAAGTGTGCCGACAGGTGTTCGGGCGCACCTGCGTGCGCCCGAACGAAAGACGCTTAAAACGTCTCCCAGTTGCTGTCACTGACGGGTGTAGTCACGGCTTTGCGTGGTGCATTCAGCTTCGGCTGCGCGCTCTGTGGCTGACGCAGTGCGGCAGTGGCCTGTGAAGCACGCGGCACGCGGAACACCGCCACTGACTGGCTCAATCGGCTGGCCTGCTCTTCCAGTGACGCGGCGGCAGCTGCCGACTCTTCCACCAGCGAGGCATTCTGCTGGGTCACGCGATCCATCTCGGTGACCGCCTGGCCGACCTGATCGATTCCGCGACTCTGCTCATCAGATGCTGAAGCAATTTCGCCCATGATATCGGTCACGCGCGTCACCGCACCGACGATATCATTCATGGTTTCACCGGCGGTGCCCACCAGCTGCGAACCGCTGTTCACCCGGTTCACCGAGTCTTCAATCAGGCCTTTAATCTCTTTCGCGGCCTGCGCACTGCGCTGTGCCAGATTACGTACTTCACCGGCCACCACCGCAAAGCCACGGCCCTGCTCACCGGCACGCGCCGCTTCTACCGCCGCGTTCAGTGCCAGGATATTGGTCTGGAAGGCAATGCCATCGATCACGCTGATAATATCGGCGATTTTCTTCGAACTACCGGCGATATCACTCATAGTGCGCACCACGCCATCAACCACTTCGCCGCCTTTGCGTGCGGTATCAGAAGCACTAAGCGCCAGCTGAGAAGCCTGGCGGGCGTTCTCCGCGTTCTGTTTCACGGTCGCCGTCAGCTGCTCCATACTGGCCGCCGTCTGTTCCAGCGAAGCCGCCTGCTCTTCGGTACGGGCAGAGAGATCGTTGTTGCCTGCCGAGATTTCGCTCGCGCCAGTAAAGATGGCATCAGAACCGTCACGCACGTTGCTGACAGTACGCACCAGCGACTGCTGCATCTCATGCAGGCTGGCCGCCAGTTGAGTCATCTCGTTACGACCTTCCACGGCAATATTCTGCGTCAGATCGCCAGAAGCGATATGGCGGATATGGCCCAGCAGCTGATGCAATGGCTGGATCAGTACCGCACGCAGACCGAACCAGCAGCCAACAATAACGAACACCACCACCAGCGCCACCACTGCCAGCAGCCACATCATGGTGTGGAACGCTTGCTGGTTTTGCGCCACGCCTTCCGCCGCCAGCGCACTTTGCGCCGTACGCCACTCCGCATAGGTCGCTTTCATCTTCACCTGTTTGGCTTCGATGTTCTGCGCAAACATACCCTGCAGATCGTTGGCTTTTAAACGCTCCAGCATCGCTTTCAGGCCATCATTGAAGGCGGCGTAGTCCGCTTCCAGACGATCGCGCAATGCGTCCGGCAAGCCTGGCGTGCCCGGCAAATCGTAGTAACGCTGGTAATGGCCGGCAGCAACATCCAGCTGCTTTTCGGTCTGTGCAATCAGCGCCTGAAGCTGGCCACCATTCGCTTGTGCGGCCGCAGTACCCTGCATGCGCAGCATCGCGCGGTTTAATACGGTACGGGTCTGGTTGAGTTCAATCCAGGCATCGGACATGGCGCCGACGTTGTTGGTGGAGGTTTGCGCCACCGCAAAAGCTTCTTTGTCTTTTTGTAAGGCAGACCAGAACAATCCGCCGGAAATTAACTGCAAAGCACCAAAGACCAGCAAGACTGCGATCAGGCTGGTGACTACATTGATTCGTTTTAACATGGGTTCTCCAGAGAGTGATGCGTTTCGGCTCCCGCTGTTATCGACCGCTGTTGTTAAATTTTGAGGGGCTTTAATGGATTTTGCGAAATATAATTCTGCCAATAACTTTCTTTACAGTGTTTTATAACTAAAGAAATTGTCATTAAAAAAAATGCGCCTTTATCGGGTAAGCGATAAAGGCGCATTGATGTGACTGGAAATTAAGGATATTGCTGCAGCGAGCGAATTAGCGCACGCCCCGACAAGTGATTAGAAGGTTTCCCAGTTGCTGTCGCTGACGGGTGCTGTCACTGCTTTACGTGGCGCACTCAGCACTGGCGGCGCAATCTGTGGATGGCGCACGCCAGCACTGGCTACTGAGGACTGCGCGCCACGTGGCACACGGAACACCGCCACCGACTGGCTCAGTCGGCTAGCCTGCTCTTCCAGCGAAGCTGCTGCCGCTGCAGACTCTTCCACCAGCGAGGCGTTTTGCTGGGTGACGCGATCCATTTCGGTCACGGCCTGTCCCACCTGATCGATCCCGCGGCTCTGCTCATCAGACGCTGAGGCAATTTCGCCCATGATATCGGTGACGCGGGTGACCGCACTGACGATCTCACTCATGGTTTCACCGGCGGTGCCCACCAGCTGCGAACCGCTGTTAACGCGATTGACGGAATCTTCTATCAACCCCTTAATCTCTTTCGCCGCCTGCGCACTGCGCTGTGCCAGACTGCGCACTTCGCCCGCTACCACGGCAAAACCACGGCCCTGCTCACCGGCGCGCGCCGCTTCTACCGCCGCGTTCAACGCCAGAATGTTGGTCTGGAAAGCGATACCATCGATCACGCTAATGATGTCGGCAATCTTCTTCGAGCTTCCGGAAATGTCGCTCATGGTACGCACCACGCCTTCCACCACGTTGCCGCCCTTCTGTGCCGTTTCAGAGGCGCTCAATGCCAGCTGTGACGCCTGACGCGCGTTTTCTGCGTTCTGTTTCACCGTGGCGGTGAGCTGTTCCATGCTGGCTGCGGTCTGTTCCAGCGAGGCGGCCTGCTCTTCCGTACGGGCGGAGAGGTCGTTGTTACCCGCTGAGATTTCACTGGCGCCAGTGAAGATGGCGTCGGAACCGTCGCGTACATTACTGACGGTACGCACCAGCGACTGCTGCATCTCATGCAGACTGCTCGCCAGTTGGCTCATCTCGTTGCGGCCTTCAATGGCAATGCTCTGCGTCAGGTCGCCCTGGGCGATATGCTGGATATGCTGAATGTTGTCGTTGAGCGGTTTGATTAAGATCTTACGCAAGCCGAACCAGCTCATCGCAATCACGGCAATCACCAGCGCCAGCACCACGCCCAGCAACCACATCATGCGCTGATACGCGTCCATATTCGCAGCCACACCCTGCGCCGTCAGCTGATCCTGATTGGCACGCCATTTTCGATAATCACTCAGGAAGGCATTTTGGTTTGGTGCAACAGGTACTTTGCCCGCCAGCACCAAATCTTTCGCCAGCAGCGCATCCTGCATCTGGCTCAGTGCGCTGGCATAGGCGCTGTAAGTTCCGTCCAGGTGCTTATTCAGTTCAAGGTCTAACCCTGGTGTATCGGGGATAGATTTGAACAGCTGATAGTTGTCAGCGGCACTTTTCTGGAACGCTTTGCTGTCATCGTACAGACCTGCAATGTCCGGTTCCGAACCGTTCAGTTTGCTGGTTGCCATACGTAGCTGAATACGGGTTAACACCACACGGCTCTGGTTGAGGCTCATGTAGGCATCGTTGATGGCGGCGGTATTCTGACTCGCCAGTTGCGACACGTTAAAACTGTTTTTGTCATCACTCAGTGCTTTGAAAAACAGTGAGCCGGATGCCAGTTGCAGAAAACCAAAGATGAAGAGCACCAGCAATAAGCTGGTCACAACGCGGATTCTCGTAAACATAGTTTGCCCTGGAAAAAAGAAGAAAATGATGCAGAGCAGTTATCGACCAATGACCGGAATTATTGAGGGGAGAATGCGAAGAATAATGGAAAATTATTGTTTAATTACAATGAATTAATTTACACAAGTGATGATAACGGGCCGCCAGGCAGCGGCCCGTTTAACGCGATTACGCGCTACGCAGCGTATCCACCAGCGCCATCTCTTCGCTGCTCAGCAGCTTCTCGATGTCGACCAGAATCAGCATACGTTCGCCCAGTGCGCCGAGGCCGGTCAGGTACTCGGTGGACATGGTGACCGCGAACTCTGGTGCCGGACGAATCTGTTCCTGCATCAGAGACAGCACGTCAGACACGCCATCCACCACGATACCCACTACGCGGTGCTCCAGATTCAGCACGATCACCACGGTGTTTTCGTTGTATTCCACACCTTGCTGCGCGAACTTCACGCGCAGATCGATGATCGGCACAATCACGCCGCGCAGGTTAGTCACACCCTTAATGAACTCTGGGGTGTTCGCGATACGCGTTACCTGATCGTAACCACGGATCTCCTGCACTTTCAGAATGTCGATGCCGTACTCTTCGTCACCCAGGGTGAATACTAAGAATTCCTGGCCCACGGTTTCGCCAGCGATTTTGGTCACGGTTGCCATGTCAGTCATTTTTTTGCCCTTTATTTATCTATTACGCTGCGGCACCGGCCACACGCTTTTCACGGTTCAACGATTGCAGTGCAGAAACATCCACAATCAGCGCCACGCTACCATCGCCGAGGATGGTGGCGGCAGAAATGCCCGGCACTTTGCGGTAGTTGCTTTCCAGGTTCTTCACCACCACCTGGTGCTGGCCAATCAGTTGATCCACCAGCAGTGCATAACGACGGCCTGCGCTCTGCAGAATCACCACGATGCCCTGCGTGGCATCGGTTTTGGCATTCTGTACATCAAACACATTCCACAGTTCCACCAGCGGCAGGTATTCACCACGCACTTCCAGTACGCGCTCGCCACCCGCCAGCGGTTTCAGCTCTTCAGCGGTTGGCTGCAGGGATTCCATCACCGCATTCAGCGGCAGAATGAATACCTCATCAGCAACGCGCACTGACATACCATCGAGGATGGCCAGCGTCAGTGGCAGCAGGATGCGAATAGTGGTGCCTTTACCCTGCTTCGAGGAGATTTCGACGTGACCGCCCATCTCCTGAATGTTTCGTTTTACCACGTCCATGCCCACGCCACGGCCGGACACGTCAGTCACCTGTTCCGCCGTTGAGAAGCCCGGTGCGAAAATCAGCATGCCGACTTCTTCATCGCTCATGCTTTCGCTGACCGGCAGGCCAGAGGAGAGCGCTTTCGCCAGAATACGTTCACGGTTCAGACCGGCACCGTCATCGATCACTTCGATGCAGATATTGCCGCCCTGATGTTCCGCTGACAGCGTAAGATTGCCCACCGCTGTTTTGCTCGATGCCAGACGCCTCTCTGGCGTTTCGATACCGTGGTCAAGGCTGTTACGCACCAGGTGCGTTAACGGATCGATAATGCGCTCGATCAGGCTCTTATCCAATTCAGTTGAGCTACCCAGCAGCGTCAGCTCCACTTCTTTGCCCAGCTTGCTGGCCAGATCGCGTACCAGACGTGGGAAGCGGCTAAACACATACTCCATCGGCATCATACGAATCGACATCACCGACTCTTGCAGGTCACGCGCGTTACGCTCCAGCTGACCCATGCTGTTCAGCAGGTCGCCGTGCGCCACGGGATCCAGCTCGCCAGAACGCTGTGCCAGCATCGATTGGGTAATCACTAACTCGCCGACCAGGTTGATCAGCTGATCGACCTTCTCAACCGCAACACGAATACTGCTGGATTCGCTGGCTTTAGCCGGCGCAGCCGCACGTTTCGCTTCGCGTTTGGCGGGCGGAGTAATATCGGTCACGGTAGCCGTTTGCACCGGTGCAGCAGCTTCAACCGCTACTGGCTCGGCAGGTGCTGCTGAAGCAGCCGCGCCTTCCGGGAATTGAATCTGTGATTCATCAAGCACAAAACAGAGCACCGCAACGATGTCGTCTTTGCCGACGCCATCAATGGTCACTTCCAGCGAGTTAGTGCCTTTCACCACGTTGGAAACGGTGCCGAGATTGCCCAGCTCCTCCAGCATCAGTTCCGGCTCTTTCTCTTTCAGATCGACCAGTTGCAGGCGTAAACCCGCTGCCGCTGTCGGGGCCGCTGCGATGTCGACCACATCGGCCACTTTCGCCGGTTCTGGCGCAATTCCTTTGGCTTCCAGCGCCAGCTGACGCAGTGCTTCGCAGATATATTTGAAGTTTTCTGCGTTGGGTTCCTGCGCCGTTTTATAGGCATCGAGCTGTTCTTGCATAATATCTTTGGTTTCCAAAAACAGGTTGATGATGTCGGTGCTGAGCTGCATTTCGCCGCGGCGCGCACCATCCAGAATGTTTTCCAGGATGTGGGTGGTTTCCTGTAAAACCGTAAAGCCAAACGTACCGGCTCCGCCCTTAATGGAGTGGGCGGCGCGGAAGATGGCATTCAACTGCTCGGAATCGGGCTCCTGGGGATCCAATCCCAACAGGTGTTGCTCCATATCCGCTAACAGCTCATCGGCTTCATCGAAAAACGTCTGGTAAAAATCGCTGATGTCCATGCTCACGGGATCACCTCGGCTGTGAGGGTTGGTCTGGTGTCACCGCGCCTGCCGCTGGCTGCGCTGCTGGTGCAGGGACGACCGCACTGGCCGGCGAAGCCGGAGTCGCGGTAGAACTTGCGGGTGCAGCAGATGCAGCGGGACCGGTCGGTGCGGTAATGTCGGGAATAATTTGTGCCGGGTCAGATATCTGCGCGGCATCGCTTTCAGAGTTCTCTTTTTCAATCGCAGCCTGGGTATCATGGTTCAACACCAGCAGACTGATACGACGGTTTACAGCATCGTTCGAACCACGATTCTTTAACTTCATGGTGTCAGCCATGCCCACCACGCGCAGCATTTTCCCCGCGTCCAGGCCGCCAATCACCAGTTCGCGACGTGACGCATTGGCGCGATCTGCTGATAATTCCCAGTTGCTGTAGCCACGATCGCCAGACGCATACTGGAAATCATCCGTATGGCCAGCGAGACTGATTTTGTTCGGGATATCGTTCAGCACCGGCGCAATGGCACGCAGGATGTCACGCATATACGGCTCCACTTCTGCACTACCGGTTTTGAACATCGGGCGGTTCTGGCTATCAATAATCTGAATGCGCAGCCCCTCTTCCACCATGTTGATGATCAGATGCGGACGCAGTGCTTTTAGACGCGGATCGGCCTCAATCAGCTGATCCAGCTTCTCGCGCAGGCGATTCAGGCGAATCTCCTCTAGCTTTTTCTTTTGCGCATCCAGATCGACCACTTTCTTCACTTCACCGTCTTTACGCGTCGGGTCATCACCGCCGCCGGGGATCGGGCTTTCGCTGTCGCTGCTGCGTTGGCCGCCGGTCAGGGCGACCTTCAGCGGCGTACGGAAGTATTCTGCGATTTGAATCAACTCTTTCGGGCTGGAAATCGAGAGCAGCCACATCACCATAAAGAACGCCATCATCGCCGTCATAAAGTCGGCATAGGCAATCTTCCACGAACCGTGGCTGCCATGATGACCTTTATGTTTGCGCTTTTTAACCAGCACAATGGGGCGATTGCCTGCCTTCATGAGTTCTGATCCGAGGTTTGTTTCGCAGGGTTTTTCGCGTTACGTACGTGCTCTTCCAGCTCGGAGAACGACGGACGCTCAGCGGAATACAGCGTCTTACGGCCAAACTCCACGGCGATTTGCGGCGCGTAACCATTCAGGCTGGAGAGCAAGGTAACCTTGACGCACTGCATCATTTTGGTGGTTTCAGCGCATTTCTGACGCAGCACCGATGCCAACGGCGAGATAAAGCCATAAGCCAGCAAGATACCGAGGAAGGTTCCCACCATGGCGTGTGCTACCAGTGCGCCCAACTCTGCTGCCGGACGATCGGCTGAGGCCAACGCATGCACCACGCCCATAACCGCCGCCACGATCCCGAAGGCAGGCAAGCCGTCACCCACTGCCGATATGCTTTGTGCTGGTACTTCGCATTCGTGCTCGTAGGTTTCAATCTCTTCATCCATCAAGGCTTCGATTTCGAATGCGTTCATATTTCCGCTGACCATAAGACGTAAATAATCGGTAATAAAATCCACCAACTGTTTATCGGCCAAAATACGCGGATAGTTAGCAAAAATTTCACTCTGGCTGGGGTCTTCAATGTCGCGTTCTAAAGAGAGCATGCCCTGCTGACGTGATTTCGCCATCAGGCGATAGAGCAAAGCCATTAAATCCATGTATACAGCTTTGTTATATTTCGAGCCGCGCATTAACATTGGCAAGGCTTTTAATGTTTTCTTGATCGACTTGCCATTGTTACCGACTAAAAAGGCACCAATACCGGCACCGCCGATAATAATTAGCTCGGCGGGCTGATAAAGCGCGCCCAAATGGCCACCGACCATCATATAGCCGCCCAACACGGAGCCGACGACCACGATATAACCCAGAATAATCAGCACAAAAATTCCTTACGTCCGTAACGTGTGGGTGGAAGTTAAGCCAGAGAGCCGCAGGTGTTATTCGTAAATCGTGGGCAAAAAAAAGCAGCGGGCTAAGCCGCTGCTGGATGTTTTCCACGATGCGAACAAACTTAAACGGCGCGTTTAACCTGTTCATCCAGCAGTTGTGGAAAGGTATCGGCAGAATCTGCAGAAAGTTTACGTCTTTTTACGGCACGTGATGGCGGCTGGCAAAGGCTGCAAACAAAGCTGCCAACAGGCTGATGAGCATGGTTAATAAAGCTCCCGCCACAGCATTTACAGTCAGACAATTCCAGCATGCCGCTTTCAACGAATCGCACCAGGGTCCATGCACGCGTTAGCGCCAACAGCGGGCCCTCGTCCGATTGCGGACACTGCTCAAGATACAAGCGATATGCTTTGATCACTGCATCAACACCGTTGCTCAGCCCGGTTTTCAGCAAGAACTGCCAGGCATTACAGAACATGGATGAGTGAATGTTTTGTTCCCAGGTCATGAACCAATCCGTCGAGAATGGCAGCATGCCTTTCGGTGGTGGTGCACCACGCAGCTCTTTATACAGTTTAATCAGGCGACCACGGCTCAGCTGGGTTTCACTTTCCAGCATCTGCAGTCGTGCGCCCAACGTAATCAGCTCCATGGCCAGCTGAATATCGCGCGCTTCCTGAACAATACTTTTTTCGGTCATTACACCGCCCTCTTCTTCGCAGAGACGTCATCTTTTGACGCGCTCCGCAGTAAACGGCTGGATAATAAAATACCGGTGTGGATTTGCTGCAGGTCGTCCACGCGTGATTCTTGAGTCAAACGGCTAATATGGTTGTGGTCTGTAAAGCGGAACTGGCAAACCAGTTGATTGGTTTCCGCTAATTTTACCATCTCAGGTAAGGTTAATTGCGACAATGCATCTGCCATCGATTCATCGATGCCTAAACGAAACATTGCTGAAGCTTTTTCCTGGTTAATTAAACGCTGAGCAAGAAGCAAATATGACAGATTGATGTCATATATATGTTTTAGTAATTCTGATGTACCCATTTTTTTCCATCCTGATAGACGCGACACATATACGGCCACAGAATTTAAATTTCTATGGTTCGGGCTGCTGGTTGGTAAATCTAAAGATGGCAAAAAATTATCAGGCACAAGCCAACGTGTACTGAACTGTTTCATTCCCCACCGGGGCATTGGTCAGTAGTAGTCAAAACTCCAGGCCATTCTTTTATCGAGTTGTAACCATCTTCCGTGACGTCTGCTTACAGTTTTTTAAGACTAATCCGAAAACAAGGCAAATCTATATCGTCTGATTTCTACATACAACGTGAGTGGTGCGAAATTTTAGATAAAGTGTGATCTACGTCACACTTTTAAGGCAAATTTTTTCCTGGAACCTTCAGAATTGCTTTTCTGTTGTGCGTTTTTTGAGCGAATTTGAATTGTTTCGCTAATATTTCACTCTAAAAACCCCTCCTTTAGCCTCTGCGGGCGATTGTCATGACAATGCGATCTTTTATCTGCTGAGTTGGTTTTAAACGGCGATATATAACCATATAGGATCTGATAAGCAGCATAAAATGCTGATTTAGGGTAAAATTATTTGCTTCTAAATTAATCACTTACAGGGAATATTGCTGAAAGGCACTACCACTATGATGATAGATAAGCGTGAAGACTGGACGCAGCGCGCCTGGGAACTGTTAGGGCTTTGTAGGGAGTGTTTAGTGAATGGCAGTGGATGTAACAGAGCGTTACATTAGGGATATGAATGAATTGAAGATTTTACGTATTGATTTGAGATAACTATCGGCCTGACCAACTAAACCTTTAGGGCTGACATGAAAAAAAAGCTTTTTTGGGATTCAATTGCACGCTTTTTAACCAAAATGTGCGGTTTTGGCTGCCACGTCAGGCAGTTACCCCATAAGGAAATGAAAACGATTTCGCAGGTTTAAGATGGGCAGTGAAAACGGTGCGCAGGCTTGCGCACCGGGAAGCAGATTTAAGCGAGTTTAGGGAAGGTCGCGACTTTATTGGCCATGCCATGATCGGCGCTGCGCGCCGGCAACGCATTTAAATCACGCAGGAAGCTCTCACGCCATTGGGTAATATCCTGCTTGCGCAACACCGCCATCATGTCGTTGTAGCGCGAGATACGCTCCGTGCGTGGCATGGTGAGCGCTCTGTCGAGTGCGGCGGCAACTTCATCACGATCGTAAGGATTGACGATCAGTGCCGATGTCAGCTCGTTCGCCGCGCCGGCAAAGCGTGACAGCACCAGCACGCCCGGATCGTCCGGGTCCTGCGCGGCCACATACTCTTTCGCCACCAGGTTCATGCCGTCACGCAGTGGCGTGACCAGTCCCACATCGGTTAAGCGGAAGATTTTCATCAACAGGCGGCGATCAAAGTGCTGGTTGAGATAATAGAGCGGTGTCCAGCCGAGCGTGCCGTACTTACCGTTAATGCGCCCCGCTTCCGTCTCTAATTGATGACGAATGTCCTGATAGGCCTGCACATCGCCACGAGACGTCGGTGCAATTTGTGAATAACGGATATTGCCGCGATGCTGCGGGAAATTCTCCAGCAGTGCCTCATAAGCCAGAAAACGTTCCGGCAATCCTTTGGAATAATCGAGTCGCTCGCTGGCAATGATGTTTTGCACATCGCCCAGCTCACGTTTCATCGCTGCCATCTTCGGTGGCAAATGTCCCTCAGCCATCTCTTTAATGCTGTCCGGCTCGATACCAATCGGATACACATCGGTCATAAAGGTATTGCCAAAGGCGCGGTGTTTTTTCTCACCTTTATTCTGCAACTGCGTCAACTGGCTCAGGCTATCCAGGAAGGCCACGCGATCGGACTCGGTCTGGAAGCCCAGCAGGTCATAATCGCACAGCATCTCCAGCAGCGTCTGATGCGGTGGCAGCGCATTGAAGATCTCCGGCGTCGGGAACGGGATATGCAGGAAAAAGCCGATACGATTGTTGACGCCCAGTTTGCGCAACTCAGCAGCAAACGGCAGCAGATGATAATCATGGATCCACAACACATCGTCAGGTTGCAGCAGCGGCTTCAGGCGTTGGGCCAGCAAAGTGTTCACGCGGCAATAGCCTTCCCAGGCTTCACGCTGATACTGCACTAAATCCAGACGATAGTGGAAGGCAGGCCAGATAACGGTATTAGAGAACTGGCAGTAGTACTGATCGTAATCGTTCTGATTGAGCGGCAGAGAGGCATAGGTAATGCCATCCTGTTCGACTTGCGAAAGCGGCTCATCTTCCTCGCCAGAGAATTCACTGATTTCTCCGTTCCAGCCAAACCATAAGCCTCCGGTGGTGCGTAACGCATCCAAAATGCCCACCGCAAGACCACCTGCGCTGGCACTGCCTCCGTCCGGAATGGCGATACGGTTAGATACCACGACTAAACGACTCATAACCTTGACTCCTTACCGACGATGTCATGTTCTAGTTGTAATAATAGTTGCGCCAGCCAGTGCCATACCGCGTCAACGCTGTCGAGACGGTAGCGCGCATGGCTGGCGCCTTCTCCGACCTTGACTGAAATGCCCTGCATGGCGTTAACGGCGAGAAATCCTTTTTCATCTGTCAGATCGTCACCCACGAAGACCGGAATGCGGCCTATAAAGGGGGCTTCTTGCATAAATTCACGTACCGCAGCACCTTTATCGATGCCCTGCGGCTTTAGCTCAACGACGCACTTGCCCGGCTGTAGCGCCAGCGCAGGGAAGCGCGTCACGGCGTCTTCCGCCAGTTGCATGATGGATTTTTCGTACTCGGGCGCGTTGCGATAGTGCAGCGCGAACGCCATCCCTTTCACTTCCAGCAAAGTGCCTGGCCATTGGTCGAGGGTCTGCTGCAGTTCGGTTTGTAGCGTTTGCGCAATATCGCCAGGCAGTGAATGCCGATGCACGCGCCCACTAGCATCACGACGTTCCGCGCCGTGCACGCCAGCAGCGGGCGCTTCCAGTGGCGCAACCAGCGCATCCAGTTGCGCAATCGGACGGCCCGATACCAGCGCCAGAGCGCCATGACTCAGATTGGAGATTTGTTGCAGATGCTGGCGCACCGATGCGGGGATGGAAACCGACTCGGGTTGCGATTCAATGGTCGCTAGCGTGCCGTCGACATCAAAAAAGAAGGCATAAAGACCGCCGCTGAGTGACGGCAAGGTGCTGTTCTGATTAACCGCAGGGGTCACATCTCCTCCTGTTCATTGGGCTGTAACAGGATGTTCGAAGTCAGGCTGGGTGTTTTAGTCCAATGTCTGGACTGAGGCGAGGAGGTTGGGCCAAAAACGGGGCACTGCGATAGGTAACTCTCCACAAACTCACAACTTTATTGCCAACACAGCAACCTGACTGCGAACATCGTCAGCGTTAAGTGTAGACGGAGATCACAGTTTTGCCAGGCACAGCGGGTTTTTGTATGAGAAAAGTGTCGGTTTCAGGTGTTTGTGACTCCAAAAAATCGCACCCTTTCCTTTTATAACGCTTCGCTTTTTGATGACATTAAATTTAGCCCGGCCTCCTTTCCCTGATGACACCTCATTTACCAGATTTTCCTCACTTGCATCCGCGCCGCCGATTGGCTTATGGTGCGGTTACCGCGCAATTTAAGGCGGAAAAAAGGCCGAAAAAGGCCCATATCTGCGCCAAATGGCGCTTTCAGGCAGGCATTCAGGACGATGAAAATCCGATCAAGTTCACACTTTAGCGATGTCATGGTGGGTAACAGCCGATGATCCCCCAGAGCTACAGTCAGCGCGTTCACTTCTATTACTGCATTTTGGTCGCACTGAAGATCAATGCAAAAACGCGCAAACCCGCTGGCGTACGCGGCAAAAATAACTTTCTGTTGAAATGGCTGCGCAACGCGCAGAACAACACCATTTTCCACCCCGACATCACCAGCGAAATCGAGTGGCTGCGTGGCAAAATTATCAGCTCCGGGCCCGATGCCGATTTAGAGCCGATGCTGCAATACGTTTATGACACCGCCAAGCGCGCCGAAACTCTGCGTTTAGGATCGTGAATACCCCACCTCCCTGTTAAGGTCACTTGCTGAAAAGTTAGCGATGGAACGTTCGGCTGCACGAACATCAACAGGGATGGATAACAGGACATCTGACATGAATTTCACCATACGCAAGGCTCAGGCCGATGACGCGGAACTGCTTCACCAACTGGGACGCATGACCTACAGCGCGCACTTCAAACATATGTGGGTTTCCACCGATGAGATGGATGCGTTTATCGATAAAGAATACGGGCTGTCGGTGTTGCAGAGCAGCCTCGCAGCAGAAAACGAGAGCTGGCTGATCGCCGAGACCGATCACCCGGTCGGTTTTGCCAAAGTCACCTGGAATACGCCAGTGCCTGATTCCGGTATGACCGGTGCCATGCTGAATAAGCTCTACCTGAATCCCGATCAAACCGGTAAAAACTTCGGCAAAATCATGTTTCAAAGCATCATCAATGAAGCCCGTGAGAAGCAGGAGGGTTACATGTGGCTGGAAGTGATGGCCGAGAACGTACGTGCGCGTAAGTTCTGGGAAGCCTTTGGCATGCAGCACATCAAAGATATCCCGTTTGTCACCGCCTCACAGCAGAGCACGCTGCAAATTCTGGGTATGGTGATTTAACCCGATAAGGCGCCGCGAACACCGATTTCGCTGCGCCCTCCTCTTCTTCATTTGCGCATTATGCCGCCTTTACCACTTATTCAGATTTGTTCTAACGATATAATCAGTTTTTCTTTTAAGCCATCCCTCCGCATCATAACGGCAACACAGGAGGCGTTATGGCTGATATCTCTCTACATAAACAATCAAACGGCATTGCGCATTTCGCGCCCGGTTTGCTGCTCACGGCATTGATTGCGTTAGCAACCGCATGGCTCGCCAATCTGCCCTCGGTCGCACAGCTCGGGCTGGGCGCCCTGACGCTGGCGATCATCGGCGGGATCATTCTCGGGAATACGCTCTACCCGACGGTGCACGGTCAGTGCGACACGGGCGTGCAGTTCGCCAAACAGAAACTGCTGCGCCTTGGCATTATCCTTTATGGTTTCCGTCTCACTTTCCAGCAGGTGCTGGATGTCGGCGTCAGCGGTGTGGTGATCGATGTGCTGATGCTAACCAGCACTTTTACCCTCGCCTGCTGGCTGGGACGCAAAATCCTGAAGCTGGATCGTGAAACCGCGTGGTTGATTGGTGCAGGCAGCAGCATTTGCGGTGCCGCCGCCGTGCTGGCGACCGAACCGGTGATTAAAGCGGAATCGTCCAAAGTGGCGGTGGCCGTCGCTACCGTGGTGATCTTCGGTACGCTGGCGATTTTCCTTTACCCGCTGATTTGGCATAGTGTTTCGCCTTTACTGCCGGGCCTGAGCCTGAGCGAATTTGGTATTTATACCGGTTCAACCATGCATGAAGTGGCGCAGGTGGTGGCGGCCGGACATGCCATCAGCCCGGAAACAGAGAATGCGGCGGTGATCGCCAAAATGCTGCGTGTGATGATGCTGGCACCGTTCCTGGTGGTAATCGGCGTGATGGTGCGTCGCAGTTCACCCGCCACCAGCGAGGAAAAACAACGCATTACCTTCCCGTGGTTTGCGCTGGCGTTCATTCTGGTGGCGCTGTTTAACTCAATGCACTTCATCCCCGCATCGGCGATTGCGGTCATTAATCAACTGGATAACGTGTTACTCGCCATGGCGATGGCCGCACTGGGTCTCACCACCCACATCAGTCAACTGAAGCGAGCCGGTCTTCGTCCGCTGCTGTTAGGGTTGATGCTGTTTATCTGGCTGATTGTTGGTGGCGGCGCGATTAATCTCGCCATCCATCATTGGCTTGGATAACTTATTTGCCGCCCTGTTGGGCGGCAAATACCTTATTGTTTGAAGTGTTTTCGTGAATAGATGGCGGTTTGTCTGCGGCTTTTAATGCGGAATTTGGCATGAGAGATCACCGTCATCCACTTCGGATCAACCTTGTTGGTCAAATAGATATTCAGCTGATCCAACAGCGCCTCCCAATTCTTCGCCTGCCAGGCTTTGTCACTGCCGAGTGACTCTTTCATTTGCTGAATGAGGCTATCCACTCTGGATTTAACGTCACTCAGTGTTTCTCCAGCCTGATGCGATGCTGCTAATTTCCGGATTTCGGTGGCGTAATAATGGATATCGATTTCGTTCTCGCGCACGCGAACCTCTGCTTATTATTGGTCCATAATATTACAGTAACCTAAGTCATCGGATTAACATAATCGGCAATACCTTTCGCCGCTTCGCTATTGTTACCCATCAGGCCTATTTCTCAGCAATGGCGGGCAACTTTCATCCTGTCAGCTAATTAAAAATGCCGCCCGCAGGCGGCGTTTCACATCACTTTGGCGTGGATATTGAAATGGGTTTTCATTATTTTTTCGAAATCCTGACGAATTTCTTTCAGATACCCACCGCAATAACAGAACCATTGATAATCAGTGAATTAGCTGGTTAGCATCCGATCTGGATCACTCTTTTATCGTGAATTCCATCTCACTGAGTTTTTGATATTCCTTCGCCAGCTTTTTAAGTTGCACTGAGCGCATTTTATCCGCGCGCGCCAGCGCTTCTTCTTCGGTTAACTGAAACTCTTTTTTCTTAAAGAACTGCTCAAAGTTGTACTCACGATCGCGGCGCTGTACAAATACCTCGCCATCGTTTTTGAGTTCGCCTTCTGCGATGTAAATGCCCCGGGTTAATGCATATTTTGTTATATAGGCTTTTGTCATGCTGTCCTCTCATCTTGCTACAGTTGATAATTAAAGCAAAAAAGCCTCCTGTTTTACAGCCCTTACTTAAAATACGGGTAATTCCGAGTATCTTGCCGAATTATCTTATCGTCGGTTTTGACTCAATCGGTCGTCAACAAAAACGCAGAAACACCAGACAGGCATCACATTTAGAATTAAGCGATTTTGTCTATCCAAATACCGCCACGCTTAACTGGAAAGAAACATATTCACTTCGCCACTGGTAGGTCCGCATATCGTGTGGTGTACGCCGGTGACAACATCTCGCGCTTCATCGCCCAGGATTTCTGGATTCCTTGTCCGGCGAACCATAACTTTCCCGTGCCGCTTTGATTAATACCATCGATCACCCGCATCAGCGTTTCACTATTCGCCTGCGGCTGGATGTCATCAAACAGATTGAGCTGCGCCACGCCCTGACTGAAGAAGTCACCTAACATCACCCCCGCTTTCATGTAGCGGCACCCTTCCCGCCAGATGCGATCCAGCGCCTCGGTGGCAACGCGGATAATATCGCGGCTGTCGTTGGTGGGCGTCAGCACTTTAATGATCGCCTGATTGCCGTAAAAGATTTCACCTTCCGCATGCGGGCTGGTGCGAATAAACACGCCGATCTGTCGGCAATACTGCCGCTCGCCACGCAACTTTTCGGCGGCGCGCACGGCATAGTTGCACACCGCTTCACGCATATCGGCATACTCCGTGATGCGTCCCGCAAACGAACGTGAGCAGACAATCTGCTGCTTCACAGGCGCAAACTCTTCCAGTTCGAGACAGGGCTCACCGCGCAGCTCGCGCACGGTGCGCTCCAGCACCACATTGAAGTGCTTGCGGATCACCCAGGTACTCTGCTCCGACAAATCCAGCGCGGTGTTGATGCCCATAGCATTCAGCTTCTTGCCAATACGGCGCCCTACGCCCCACACATCTTCCACATCGACTAAAGCCATCAGCTTCTTTTGCCGCTCAAGATTGGAGAGATCCAGCACGCCGCCGGTTTTGCTCCATTTCTTGGCGGCATGGTTGGCCAGCTTGGCGAGGGTTTTGGTGGGTGCGATCCCCACCCCCACCGCCAGATGCGTTTCGCGTTTGATCCGATCCTGAATTTCCCGTCCGAACTCTTCCAGCACGCGGCAATTACGCACGCCCGTCAGGTTCATAAACGCCTCATCAATGGAGTAGATCTCAACGGCGGGCGCCATCTCTTCCAGTATTGTCATCACGCGCAGACTCATGTCGGCGTAGAGCGCATAGTTAGAACTGAATACATGCACGTTATGGCGGCGCAACACATCTTTGATTTTGAAATAGGGGCCGCCCATGCCGATATCCAGCTTCTTGGCCTCGGCAGAACGCGCGATGACGCAGCCATCATTGTTGCTTAACACAATCACCGGCTTGCCTTTGAGATCCGGCCTGAATACCGTCTCGCACGAGGCATAGAATGAGTTCACATCCACCAGCGCAAACATCACCTTTTTAGCGTCTTGATGACATGTTTAACGACACCGAAGATCTCAAACTGATCCGGGTCGGGAATGGGAATGATGGCGTGCGCCGCATTCATCGGTTTGAGGTGCAGACAGGGCTTCAGCATCAGCTGCTTCACGGTAAATTCCCCCGCGATGGCAGCCACCACCACATCACCCTGCTCGGGTTTTACAGCACTATCGACGATCAGCATATCGCCATCGCTGATTCCGCCTTCGATCATCGAGTCACCGCTGACTTTGATGAAGTAAGTCGCGCTGGGATGCGTCACGCAGAGGTCATTGAGGTCAATACGCTGCTCAACGTAATCCTGCGCCGGTGACGGGAAACCACACGGCACACGACTGATAAACAAGGGCAAACTGAGGATGGCGCGGAGTTCCGCGGGTTGATAAAACACCATGATGATGGCCTTCGAAAAAGATACTGTATATAAACACAGTATTACTATGTCGGGCAGTTTGATCAAGCAGGTTCCTTCAGGATGGTGCAAAACGGTTGGCAGGAAAGGAGATTTAGTTTTGTCTGGTTTTAACGGCGGGATGGGTGTGATGAGGTGGTTTTGGGCTAGGGTGAAATGAGAGGAAACGCGGGATTAAGCATGCGTCATATTTTACATATGGATGAAATATGACATGATGCAAAACCACACACTATAAATGGATTTATAGCATGCTTTACCAAACCTTCCCTTACATGCTCGGTCTTCTGGTAGGAACATTGTCCTCTTTACTTGTCTGTGAAACCGCCAGAGGAATATTCAAGATAAAGCGCTTCCAGCTCTGCTACATGACGGTTTACGCTGTGCTGCAGATTGTGATTCCGCCTCTTGTCGTTGGATTTATGTTTACCTACAGCGGCGTCATGCCCGGATGGAATATCGTATTTTCATTCTTCTACTCCGTAATATTTATGGTCTTCTTTGTTCTTTATCCTTTGCTTTATATGTTTATTAGGAAATCGAGAGGGATCTGTTTCTCTATTACTCTAGTTATGAGCTACTTACTGAGTTTCAGCGTGGTTTTCAGCAATACGTAGAAGTTGAAAAATGCCAGCTTTGATTCGCTGGCATTTTTTGTTAAATATCATCCCACGGCAATTTATAAACCCCGCTCATTTTCACCCAGTACACATCTGAGAAAACGATAATATCTCCACCTAAACCATACTTTTCTCGGTATCTAAGGAAATCCGAGTTTTTAACCTCAGCGGCCTTCATATGCTTATTTTTGAGATGGGTTACACCCATGTTAAAAAATTTTGCATATGCTGCCTGGCCTCTGGTCAATATCCCTTCTTCGCACCATAGTCCAAGATGTTGATCGTATCCGCCATCATTGTTGAAATCATAGAAATCCTTTACATATACACCTGCATATGATGGCTCAAAAAACACATCTTTATTCGTGCCCCGGAATGCTGTGCCAACAACAGCGACTTTCAAATTATAGGTTCCCAAAGCACCAAAGATATCATCTAACGTATCCACGATGACGTGAATCACTGCGTTATCACCCACCGCGAGATAGTTGTTCTGATAGTACTGCTCTAACTCACGTGCAGACATGCTGGGTCTGCCAAGCAGATTGGTTCTGCCAAACGTGTAGGATCCCTTACCATCCCATCCGAGTTTTTTCAGTCTGTTTGCAGTGACCTTTAACCCAGCAGGCGATAACGCTCGTTCATTGAGTAGCTTGTTTACCGCCCTGACTGCCGCTGGATAGCGTAGTAACCAAGACATCGTGATGATTTTATCGTCACAATGCTGATCCGGGATCTCCAGTCCTCGCGGTAATTCCTTACCTGATTTCCAGGCAGGGGGACATTCCCAGCCTGGGGTCGTTAACCAGCGCGTCATCAGCGCAGCCGACTTCATCCACCTCATTCGTTTCATTGCTTTAGGTATATCATTGATACCCATCGGCTCAATTTTCAATGCGGTGTAATAATCGTGTTTTCTAAATCGTGTTTTTTCCTCTGCCCGAACGATGTATGTATCCTGAGAAATCGCATCAGATAATAATATTCCATAGGGGTCTTTAACGCCCATATTTAACATCCTTCTAAATTTTTAGACGTGGGGCCTGAACAGCAATTTTCAAAACTTCATCTGTATCGGTACATATTTGGGATTTGGCGAAATCCAAGAGGTTACCTTTCCCAACAATCTGACCCGAATCAAGAAGTTCCCCCCCTGAAAATACGATGTAGCCTACTGGCTCATTGCTAATGTTCGTCAGATGAAAAGAATGATAATATTCCCCATTCTGTGAGTTATTTCTATTTATCTCTGAATATCTCTTTTCTTGGTCATTGCTTTGGCTGGCAACGCTTCCTTGAGTCTTCCCCTCGATATGGTAATTAAATCCCTGAGCATGAATTGCTTTAGCACCGCATGACGCTTTGTGTCCCTGTAATACCCTTGCCCTACCATCAATCGTGTAATTTGATTGCCCTTCTACAAAAATTGACCAGCACAGACATTTCGGACACCAAAATTTATGTCCGACAACAACCGCAGAGGCTTTGTTGCCATAAGTATAGGTTGGTTCGCCCTCAGTCAAAATTCCACCGTGTGTAGTTGTATCGCCCGTCCAGATGCCGGGCAACATACTCACAGCCATCCCTCTTGTTTTAGTTTCTGTACTTCAGTGTCATCCAAAACGTAGAGGCCACTTTCATGGCCAACAAACTCAATAATCGCCAATGAGTTCTGACCAGCAGTGATAATTTTATCGCCATTAGCAATGACTGTTCTGGTTGACGCAAATGAATGTGATTTTCCATCGCTTTCTTGTTGCCTGAAGACTGCGTTAGTTTCAGCAAGTACCAATGATTGCTTACCATCTGGATAAAAAACAATGTCGCCCTCGATTACTGCGGCTTTATCATTCAGTGTGAAACCCGATGACCCCGTGACAGTACCGCCCAATTCCGTCGTCGCTCCAGTTACTGCAACCATTCGTACTGACTTAATTACCGCTTTGATTCCGCTTTCCATGTGTAATCACCTATAGTGTAGTCAAAAAAACACATGTAATTTATATGGTTTATTATTTCTAGGTGGCACTAAATTTGAGTTAAGTTCTCAATCTTTGAATCTCATCCCGTTTATCACGCCAGTGAAGGCCGTTGAGATGGTCATGGCTTATAGGTTTACCGCCGTTGTCTAAACTCAACTTCTTCGTACTCTGATGATCCAGGATGTACCGTAAGGTATCTGGTAACAACAGATGGTGCTTATTTGAAAACTCATGACCGAATAGGAAATGCACTTTGCCTCAACCTCAATACCAGAGCATGCGCCGAACGGCCTTTATTGCGGATACCACTGCACTGATTTTATTTTTCACCACGACGGGCATGATTAATGAACGATGGATCGCCGGCATGGCGTGGGATCAGGTGCTGCATGCCCGTTTGATTGGTGCCGTTTTGATGGTGCCGGTTGCGCGCCCTTACGGTTTGTGGCGCGATTGGGTAATGCAGCGTGCGGGGTCGGGCCGGGTTTCGAAGCTGCTGTGGGACAGTATCGCGCTGGTAAGTTTTCAGGTGCCGATCTATGCGGCGATCATTGCTTTTAGCGGTGCGTCGGGCGGTGGATTGGTGCGCGGTACGCTCGGTGCTGCGTTGATGATGCTGTTTTTGGGAAGGCCTTATGGTGCGTTTCTTAATTGGGTGCGGGGGCTGTTTGGATTGCCGCCGGGTGGAGAGAGGCCGATGTCGTTGGATAGCTAAATGGTTCTCTACAGGAAGAGAACGAAAATTATTCGAATAGCCTGCAAAAGCGTGCATTAACCTTTTGATGAATGGGCGTTTTCCACACATTAATAATCCATTTGTTTTTTATAAAACCATTAAAACCCGTTATTTCCCCTGTATTAAAAATGAACAAAACCCATTCAGCATGATGCAAACCCCAGATTAAAGATGTAAAGGTGCACTTTTATTAATCATAAAAATTCACACCCTAACGTTATTAAGACGAGTCGTAATGCAACATAAAAAATAGCGTCTAAGTTTAAATTGAGGTTGTCATTAATTCGATCTGATGGAGGATTTTCAGTGTTATTTCAAGATGACGAAAAAAGCCATATTATCATTGGTGAAGCCGCATTAAGCCTTGCTTTATGTCGAAAGAAAATCAGTGTTGCAAACCTTTTTTCACAGCTTGGTTTGATGTCTAAATCAGAGAGTAATATTGACCGGTTAACTCAAATCGCTAAAGCCAGAAACTGGCTAATGAGTTTTGAGTCACCTTCAGTCGCCGAGGAGCAAATACCTTATTTGCAGACCTTAGTTGGCCTGAACAATGAACTGAATTAACGATAGATGAACTGAAGCCAAAGGACGTAATCCGGTTCCGGCCGGACAACGACGAAGCGGATGACCTCATCGGTTACGCGTAAGTGTACACCGGCCGGAGACACTGTCAGGGACGACACTCTCAAAATGAGTTGCCAGAATCTGCCTTTCGCTATTCCGTTGGTGAAGCAACTGAGCTATCAGGCATAAGCTGATAAACACACTCCATGTAAAACATCCCCGCATAAAAAATCCGCAAAAACCTAAGACGCCTTTGAGCATAAATTGGCCTGACGAGATTTATGGTCGATGCCAGAACGGTTTTTGGTGATAACCGCCCTCCCAATTTTGACAAAATGCGCTAAATTTATTTCATATGTCGTTTCGACATGAGTCGAAATTCCACCCTGTACAGAACCCGCACTCTACCCATTGATTGCGATTGTTATACGTTACAGCCTGACCATAATGACGCCTGAGTAGCGGACATAAGGGATAAAATCATGTATCAGAGCACACAACAGTCAACCAATAGCGCGAAGTCTTTCCTGCACTTAGATGCGTTTCGCGCCGAAGCAACTGCTGAAACCGTTGTGATTGAAGCAGCCGCGAGTGTAATCACTCAACGTGGGGTGAGAGTCACCAATGGCACGGTTATTTTGCAATTGATCACTGAAGTGCAGAATGCCTCTGATAGCGTTCAAATCGATGTGTTACTCAATGCCCTAAAAATCGTGGTCGGGATGACACCCGGTGAAGAAGAACGCTGGGCATACTTCAACTGGTAAAGTGTTTATAAGAACTAAGCACATCGTGACCATTGATATTGAAGGATAAAATATCGTCCAGGTTAACAAACTGAACGGAAGCGTTTATCGACATTCCTGTTATTTCAATGGGGTATTGATGGTCAGTGCTCATGCCGCGCTCAGGCTTTGGCAGTCACCGAGTTACCCCATTGAGTTGCCCCCGCGACTCCTCTTTCACCCATTGCAAAAAATCCGTAACCGCAGCTTCAATAACCTGCTGGCTCAATGTCTCAGCATCAACGATCATCCGTAATCCATGCCCATAAGCGAACCCCGGCAGAAACTGATAACCACAGCAAACCTTCGGCGGTTGATCCTGCGCGATTTCCCGCTCACGCTTCTCGATAAATAGAGGATATTCCTGTCATCAATCCTTGTTAATCGACGGAGTTTTCCCATAGCTGTTATTTAATTAATCTAAATTGTGGACATTCATGCCTGATACCTTAAAAATCATAAACCTATGACTTACATACTGAGGCAGAAAAGTGTATGAGCAAACAGCTGGAATTCATGTTGCTGGCGCTTGAATACTCCCATCAGGCATTACCATTATGCAGACCAAATCCACCTGTAGGATGCGTGATTGTCCATGAAGGTAATGTGGTTTCCAAAGGTTTCACACAATCTCCGGGCCACCATCACGCTGAGATAGACGCCATTTCAAAACTCACCTTTCCAATTAGTGAATGTGAAATATTTGTCACACTTGAACCCTGCTCTTTTGAAGGCAGAACTCCCTCCTGTGCTTTAACACTCGCTGAGCTGAAGCCACAACATGTCTATGTTGCTATAGAAGACCCACATCCAGGAAACAGGGGGGAAGGACTCAATATTTTAAAGAATGCAGGTATCAGCTATACGCTAGGTATCGGTAAACACGAAGTGGAGGATTTTCTGTCACCTTATTTGGTGAGGTCATATTAGGTCGCCTGCAAATTTCGACGCTGTTCGCGCCGGAAAGGCAAGATCTACTTCACGCTCAAAGCCGACCTGACATCTCGCCAGATGGTCCATTCCGTACCAGAAGCTGTAGTGCAATCAGCAATGCCTTAGTTGCGAAATGAAATAGATGACGAGCAGTGTTTTGTTTACGTAAGGTAAATGCTCATTCCTCAGCCAACAAAAGGACTAAGCATGGGCAGGTTTCAGGGTAAACGTATACTGATCACTGGTGGTACAAGTGGCATGGGGCTAGCAGGCGCGCAGCGCATTATCACTGAAGGTGGTGATGTAGCCATTACAGGACTGAGTGAAGAAAGACTGGAACGCGCTCGTACTCTGCTGCCTAAAACATCGCTTATTTTGAAAAGTGATTCTGCAAGCGAAGTTGACATCAATACGCTAAAGGAAGCTATTAGCGATTGGGGTTCACTTGATGGATTATGGCTCAATGCTGGCTTCGCGGAGGTCAGCTCTCCGGAATCTGTAACGGCGGATTCTTTTAATCGCATGATGAACGCAAATGTGCGCGGCCCGATGCTACAGCTTGCCGCCCTATCAAAATCACTTAATTCAGGTGCATCCGTTCTGGTTACTTCGTCCTCTTCAACTTACGAAGGTGCTGCTATGACAAGCCTGTATGCAGCGACGAAAGGCGCCGTTATCGCAATGGTCAAAAGCTGGGCATCGGCGCTTGCTGAACGTGGCATTCGCGCCAACACTTTGGTGCCAGGTCCAATTGAAACTAACTTCAGGCACTTTATGCCAGAGGAATCGCGTCAGCAGTTTGAAGATTTCGTGGTAAGCCAGGTTCCTTTAGGTCGCGCAGGCACAGCAGAAGAAGCCGCTGCGGTTGCACTCTTTCTCCTATCCGATGACGCATCCTATGTTACTGGCAGCCAGTATGCTGTAGACGGCGGGCTGGTACATTACTGATGTTTCTAAAAGGAATTATGAAATCTATCTAGTGGATTCAATAAAGTCTGCTGTTCGTTCATAGTGGATCTTGCCCTGCGGCAGGTCTGCTTCGTGCCAAAAGCAGACATTTTGTCTCTCAATTCTGGCGGCCAAATTAAGTAAACCACTTCATACTCACTGATCAGCCGCGATGTGTGCGCTGTGTTGCAGCTATTGCAGCTATTGCAGCTATTGCAGCTATTGCAGCTATTGCAGCTATTGCAGCTAT
>CBCTJT010000013.1:0-128131 GCA_965147305.1 uncultured bacterium | reverse complement strand
GAATCACCCGCAGAACGGTTCAATAAGTGTGTTGCGTCCATCAGTTGAACTCACACCTGCCCCCAGTGTTAGATACAACGATTAGTTAGTAATATCGGTTTGTTGACCCTGACCCCGAATATGATCCAGACATAATCAGGAATAACCGGCGTCTGATAATTCAGTGATGAATGTGGTCTGGACTCGTTTTAGTCTTGCCGCCAGTAATTAATGATTTTCCGGACATGAAGAATATCGCTGAACCAGTGCTCATTCAGGCATTTATCTCGAAAGCGGCCGTTGAAACTCTCAAAAAATCCGTTCTGAGTTGCCTTGCCCGGCTAAATTAAACGTAACTTAACACCATGTTCAAAGGCTCATTGATCGAGCGTGTGACAAGTAAATTCCGGGCCCTGATCGGTTCTTATCGTCGCAGGATAGCCACGAAACAGCGCAATGGTGTCCAGAATGTGTGTCACCTGAACGCCTGTAATCCCCAAGGCAGTGGTGATCGTCAGGCACTCCTTTGTGAAATTATCCACACAGGTAAGGCTTTTAATCCGGCGGCCGTTGCCGAGTGCATCCATGACAAAATCCATCGACTAAGTCAGGTTCGGCGCATCCGGCCGGATCCGAAAAAGAACAAAGTCGGACCACGTAAAAGCTGGAGCACAGACGCTAATTCATTACCAACTGCACTTTCATCCCGTTAAACTATGAAAAAACAGGAGGCTGACGTGAAACTCAAAATGCAGGAAATGAGACTGTTTAACCTCGTGTTTGAGAGCGATGCCGGCTGGATACTCGATTTCTCCAACCGTACGCTGTCGGCTTTTTTTGATGAAGAGCTGAACATTGATATTGATGATGAACGTTATCAGGAGGAGGGAACCTCAAAAGCCAAACGGGTCAGATGTCTGCTGAAGCAGGTGGATCGCGAGACCGCCCTGCGGGTTCTTGATGCTCTCTGGCAGTACAAAATGGAGTCCATGCCTGAGCAGGCCGAACAAAGCCGTAATGACTATCTTGCACTCATTTCCCGTCTGGAAAACGCTGACACCGATACAGCCAAAGGTGCCAGGCCTGTTCAGGTATGGAACGGTGTTGACTGGCCTTCACTGATAGCCGAAATGAACGCGATGAAATCCCTGGCCCCCCATCCCCGGGGTTTCAGGTTTGAAACCTGGCTTGCTGAACTGTTCAGTACCTTCAAGCTTGCCCCCCGTTCGTCATTCCGTAACACGGGTGAACAGATTGACGGCAGCTTCCGGATGAATGATGACTTTTACCTGATGGAAGCAAAGTGGCATCAGAACCGAACGCCGGCGGCAGATTTGCACGTATTCGAAGGGAAACTCAGCACCAAGGCAAAATGGGCCCGGGGAGTGTTCATCAGCTGGATGGGGTTTACTGATGAAGGTCTGACGGCCTTCGGTAAAGGAAAACGGGTGATCTGTGTCAGTGGTTATGATCTTTATCATTCCCTCAGTCACGGTATCGCTCTGCCCGACCTGCTGGAAGCCAAGCTCCGGCATGCGGCTGAAACCGGGGAGCCTTATGCTGAGTTTGACAGGCTCTACACCCTTAAGGACAAAATACCCGGCACGCCGAAATAACCTGCCGGATAATACAAGAAATTACCCTGAAGAGAGTGGCTTACTTCGCCCAGTCTTCAAGTATTAACCCCGGCACCCGCTCAAATTCCCGCGTGTTGTTTGTCACCAGCACGGCGCCGGCCGCAATGGCATGCCCGGCAATGGCCGTGTCGTTCGGGCCGATCGGCGTCCCGGCCAGGCGCAGCGCGACCTTAATCTCCGTGGTGGCGTCGACCGCGGCGCGATCCCAGGGGAGGACGGCATCGAGGCGGGCGCAGAACGCGTCAACCAGCTCAGTGTGGCGCGGCGAGGCCTTCGGGCCGGTGGCGCCGAAGCGCATCTCGGAGTAGGTGATGGCCGAGACCACGATACGCTGATTTCGCAACACCGCCTGCGCCAGGCGCTGCAGCACGGCGTCCGGCTGCTCGCGCATGATGAACGAGCAGATGCAGGTGTCGAGCATGTAAATTTTGTTCACAGGTCAAATCGCCCTTCGTCGCTGACAACGTCCTCGCGCTCCGCCAAAAAGTCCGGATCGGCCTTTTCCAGGCCGGCGAACGAGCCCCAGGTCGGCCGGGCGGGACGCAGGATGATGCTGTCCCCTTCCCGGACGATCTCCAGCTCGCTGACGCCTTCAAAGTCCATATCCCGGGGCAGACGGATGGCACGGTTATTGCCGTTTTTGAATACAGATACAGTTCGCATAGTTACTCCTTCCGGATGTGTTTACGACACCCAGCCGTTACCGGCCTTTTTGTGCAGCCATAACAGGTCTGCATAGATCCAGTATATGTAGAAAGTGGATGTATGTATAGGTGTAGGATATGCAGATGATTAGCATATGCGTATGCGTAACATATGCATATGGGCTACATCTGCTGCGTCTTTCATTTTGCCCGGAAGATCCGGAAAAAGGCAGAAGCGGATCTTCGTCAAGCGGAGAAAATGGCGGTCTAATGTGAAATGTTTTTTGCTGATGCAAATAGGGTCTGAACATGGGCGCAGGGGAAACACAGAGGAGTAGCGCGTCGGATCTGTGACGCATCCGGAAGGGAGCGGTCAGCTGGCCGATTATTTACGCCAGTCCGGCGTGGCGCGAGGGGGCCGCGTCTGGGCATCGTGTCCATGAACGCGGCCACTCAGCGCACGTAGCTGCCCGCAGCTCAGGTACCAGAATACCCGCTTGAGGAAGCCTCTTAGCTGCTGTTGTCGGTTCAGTAGTTCCTGCCGTTACGGATAGCCTCCAGCACGTCGTTCTGAAGGCCGGAAAGGGCAGGGTCATTTCTTGCGACAATCTCATCAAGCCTCGCCCGGTAAAGGCCTGGCTGATCCGTCAGTTTCTCAGCGGTGGTGATATCGAGCCGGAGATAACGCCCCCTGTCGCTGCTGGTTACGGGAGAGCGCATACACAGCAGAAACAGCAGGAATGCTGCATCCTCGCTGCACTCTTCTTTCACCCAGCGGTCCACGGTTTCCATGCCGGCAATATCCCGCCACGCCCAGAGGTAGCTGCCCGTTTCGTCCAGCTTATCCGCGTCGTGGTCCAACGCCGGTGGCGACATCTTTTCTGCCATTCCCTGACGCAGCCTTTCCAGCTCGACGTCGGAAAGGAACTTTTCGCTTTCCTTGCCCGGACGGTTACCTGCCGCCCCGTGCAGCCACATCACGTCACGAAAATAGATGGCGGCCCATGTCGTACCGCCGCTTTCTTCGAGCAGCTCCTGCAGCATGGCTAGCGCTTCCAGACGACTGGTGTCCAGCGTCTGTGCGATCAGCTGCGTGGCCAGTTCCGCAATCCCAATCGACTGATATCGGTACATGAGGCCGCGCTGCCGGTAGTAGGGCACGACTTCATCCGCGTGAACGAACAGGAAAGCCAGCAGCCCAGCGCGCGCCTGCGCGCCTGCGGCAAGCGTCACAGCGGGCGTCAGCCGCGTAAGGATGTGCTCAAACCAGGTGCGGGACGACACGCCGTTGTCGGTGACGCTTTCCAGCAGCTGCTTCGCCAGCGCCTCCTTGTCCTCTGAGGCAAGGCGGAGGATGTTCTGCACGTAGCCCTCAGACAGCACGTTGCCGGGAGCCGAGAAGGCAAAGTAGTAGCGCCAGTACACCGGACTGGCCAGGCGCCGGCGCGCCGTAGCCTCGTGGGATGAGTGTTCGTTTTCATCCTGAAACGCAGCGACGCCCTCTTCCCTGTGCCCCTGCACCCCGGGCACCCACTGCCCCAGCTCCCACCCGGACCGGGCGGCGTGGGTGGGAAACTGCGCCAGCGCGTGGTTCAGGGCCACAGTGATTTCCTGCTTTTCCTCATCCGCAAGTGTGGCGTCACCCGACATCTCGATGGCGCGCTCCGAGAGGTAGCGCTCGGCCCAGTCGTGAAGCGCCGGATTGGTGACGCGGATAAGCTGCAGCAGGCACAGGTCAGGGAACCAGACGTAGTCCTTCATGCCGGCATAGCGGAAGCGAATGGCGCTGAGCGCCTGGCCGACCTCGCGCGGCGTAGCCAGCGCCTCTCCATAGACATCCGTTGCCCGCTCCAGCGCAGACAGGGTTTCAGCATCCGGCGCGTCGCCGTGCACCTCGCGATAAAGCTGTGTGGCTTCGTCACGGAAGTGTCTGCGCAGCGTGAACGACTCGGGTCGGGGCAGGCTGAAGGAGATCGGTACGATTTTCTGCAGGTACAGCTGGCCGTCCTGCACGCCCAGCCCCTGCTGAACGGCGTGCGCCAGCACGTCGCGGTCGTAGCACATGACGTAGCGGAAGCGCGTGAAATCCGCCACCGAGCGCACCAGGCGCAGCACCTCCACCGCCTGCGCGGGCTCCAGCCGGTCCAGATCGTCAATCACGACGACAAACGTCAGCCCGAGCGAATCAAGCCGCGATTCAATCTCGCCGCGCAGCTCGGCGGCCGTTTTACTACGCGCGCTGAGGTCGAGCTTCGCCAGCGCGTCCATGCCCTTTGCCGCCAGCCCAAACCCCGGCACGACGTTGCCGGCAAAATCCGCCAGCGGCGCCAGGTGGCCGGAGGTCTGCTGCACGTACTTCAGCACCTCCAGGGCGGCGCCGGCGTTGCGGCTCTTCCCCTGCTTTTTCCACCACCGCGCGATGCGCTTTCTCAGGCGCCTGTCAGCCTCTTCACGTTGCGACTCGACCTGCTGAAGAATGCCGGCCACCGGCAGCAGCAGCGCCTCGGCAAGGTTGCCACCCGGGCCGCTCAGCCAGGGTGAAAAGTGGATCACGTGCGTGCCGGGCGGGCTCGCGGCTCTGAGGCGGGCGAGCAGCAGGTTCAGCAGGCTGGTTTTACCCGCGCCCCAGCGGCCCTCAATGCCGATCACCGTTCCGGCGTCATCCTCCAGCGCAAGAATGCTTTCCGCCAGGCCGCCGGCCACCGCCGTGAACCCGTAGCGATCGTCGTCATCGTCAGAAATCGGCGCATCCTGCCCGGTCCTTCTCTCTCCGGCGCGCACGTCAGAGATCCCCGTACAGGGCGCGTAGCTCATCCAGCACCGGCGTCACGTCCGGCGCCGCCACCGCCGCCAGAAAGGCCGCTTCAAGCTGTAGATACTCGTCCGGCTTCACGAAGAAGTGCACCCCGTCCAGCGAAATGATCACGTCATCCGTTTCGTTGTGCGGAAAATAGAGCCCAGCCAGGCTGCCCCGATCGCTCCAGGCCTTGGTGACGTTCAGCCACGCCCGCGTCTGAAACAGCCGGATCAGCTCGCTGAACATCGCCCAGCCGTACGCCAGCGCCACCCGGTCCGCCGTCAGCGTCAGGCTCAGCTGCGGTGCCTCGTGGCGGAGGCCGTGCGCCTGTGGCGTGCGGTTGCCGCGGATCCACACCTGCAGGCAGACATCGTTGACCTTAACGACGCGGGTCAGATCTTCCGTCACCAGGCCGGTGGCGGCCGCCCAGTCCTTCAGCGCCGCCGGCCCGTACTGCTGCGCGCGGACGAGCAGCGGGAAAATGACCTTCAGGCGCCCGGGGGTGCAGATGCGGGCGATCGCCTCGTCGGGAAAGGCCTCCAGGTTCAGGGCGCCGGACGAGAGCGGGCGCAGCAGGAACTCGGCCCAGGCGGTGTCCACGCTGCGGCGCATGCCGGCCATGAACCGGTCCGCCTCTTCGCGGTAGTTTTCACCCTTCAGGTCAAAGGCGCGGTTAACGTAGTAGTCGTCCACAGGAATGCCGTTCTCCGCCGCGTATACCAGCGCGTCAAAGGTGATGCCCAGCAGCGCCTCCATCACCGGCCAGCTCATGAACGTGCTGCCGGTCTGCGTGGCCTGATGCGCGCGGGTAAAGAGCCAGCGCAGCTCGGCCGGCTTCAGCGCGTGGCGGCCGAAGGTTTCCCCGCGCACGATTTTCCGGTAAAGCGACAGGTCGGTCGCGCCCGGATCGGCGTTCAGGCTCAGCCACTCGTCGTCCGGCGCGGAGGCCATCAGCTTTTCTTCGATAAAACGGCCCGCCAGGGCGTTGACCGAAGTGTCCTCGGCGGATGCCCGCGACTTCAGGCTGTCAATCAGCTTTCTGGGAAAGCGCAGGTTCAGCTGGCTCAGCATGGTAGTATTCCTTTATATGAGAAGCGTTTATGATGCTATCATAGCACTTAATTAGCTAATTATTATTTTATCTGCTTGCTTCTTGTTTTCTTTACATCAGGCAGATGCTATTGCTTTATTACAGCCAATTTAACTTCATCACATATTTCGTTCGCTTTTCCGGACCGGATCCGGAAAAGGTAAGAACCGGATCTGTTTCACCCGCCGGCGGTATTTCGCGCACCCCCCCACATATATTGCTCATACCTTTATCTGAGCCACAACATACGGGATTCGTCAGGAAGAGGCGTCCAGGCAGAGGGCGCTTTGTGGCCCGCTGCGGCCGTGCTACGCTTCCGGGAAAGTCGGAATCCAGGAAGAAAGCGGATCCGGCGCAGAAGGGGGAGAGGTAATTGCAAGCGTTATTACTAATAAGGATATAGTTATATGTGTAATTATATGACGATGGAAAGTTGCGGTAAGTTAGTAAATTTTATAAAGCCATATCAAAACAAAGGGCATTCGGCATTGTGGATAAAAAAGAATCCTGTGCCTTCGATCTATTCCGGCCGATTACATCCTGATGCCCCCCACGACTTTCATCCCGTGCTGGTGACCCCGTCGGGCCGTCCTCTGGCCATTCTTGATTTGAGTGATAACAAATGGAAAGCGTCAGGAATAACATCGAGTGTTTGTGACAATGACTCAATCCGGAATGAATATAAGCTTTTCCACTCTCCGGAAGGTATTCCTGTAGATGCAATGGAAGTAGGAGCGTTCATCGCTGCAATTGAAAGAGCAATATTAGGCGGCGAGATTCCCCAACCTGAGGCAGATAAAATGCCTGACGAAGAAACCTATCGCCCTAGACGACTATAGGTAAATAAGCATGGGAAGTAGCAAAGAGCATCTGTTCGACATGCAGGAAGAGCGGTTTATGGCATGGGCCGCCGAGCACTATCCGGATGTGTCGCCGGACACGCCCGCGTGGGAGCAGATCGGCAACTATTACTCCTGGGAACAGGAGGCGCGGGAAGAGCAATTCATTGAAGAAATGCTTATGGCCCGATATGAGGAAGATGTCCGGGTTAAGACTTCTCTTGAAAGTATTGAAGACCGCTATCATTACGCGCTCAGCGAGATTGCCGCTCTGGATGATTTATTAAAAGCAAGACAGCCCGAACTGGTCTGGCGAATGGGAATTGTCCACAGCGTTTCTGTACTTGATGCATTTCTGATGTACTGCGCCCGCGCCCTTCTCAACCACGACTGGCCGCTCCGTCGCTTCAGGGATAACTATTTTCTTCCATTCGCCCGTGATAAAGAAAGCAGGAAAACACCTACAGGTGATCTTCTACTGTTTAGGGATTCGGCGCGGCGTTACGTTGCAGCCAAAACATTTCAGAGTGAAAAATTTATACAACACTATTTCTCCACCGTGATGCACTTTCCCTGTGCCTGGCCGCTGTTTCCCCTTGGACAGCTTAACGAGCTCCGGAACGACCTGGTTCACCGCGGCGGCTACACGAAAGCGGGCTCGCGTGTGGATGTTTCTTCCGTGGACCTGCGCCGTGCTGTTGATGTTGTAAGAGCTATCATTGAGACCGCCATGGCATCCCTCCGGCTGGAGCAGGAGTTTTTCAGAAACGGGCGTCATGAAGAAGAAAAGGCGTTTGTCAGCTCATTAATCGGCAGCGGAACATCACCAGGGGGGCAGCCATGACCGGGATCGTTTCCTGGGAGGCTGCGCATCCTCCCGCGCAGCTGCCGGTGGCCATTGATTATCCCGCAGCCTTGGCGCTGCGCCAGATGGCCGCCCTTGCAGTCGACCTGCTCAAGTACCTGCTGACGCCGGAGGTCAGCGCCCTACTCCACTTAATGCCCGATTTGCGCCGCAAGAGGCTGTTCACAACGCTGTAGAACACCGGCGCGCTCACAAGAGGGGACTTTCTGCTGCTCCAGCAGTATCCGTTAGTGCAGCTTGCCACGCTCAAGCAGCGGGAGGGTAAGGCGGAGCATCGGGCCCCGGCACCGCTCCCCACCGTCTGGTGCCGCTGTCCGGCGCGCAGTACGTGACGAAGCCGGAGATGATGATCGCCACCCTGCGCATACCCATTGAGCGCAGAAGCGATAAGACCAGGCGTATGGAAAAAGTGCGGCTGTGGGAGGTCACCGACCGCACCGCGCGCACCAGACTGAACTAGGCCGCCGATGCAGCACAGTCAGAGGGGATCAGTTTCTCGGTACCGGTCACCCTGCACACCTTCCGGCACAGCTACGCCATGCACATGCTGTACGCCGGCACGCCGCTCAAGGCGCTGCAGAGCCTGTTCGGGCACAGGAGCGCCAAGTCGACGGAGATTTATACCAGAGTGTTTGCGCTTAATATCGCGGGGAGGCACCGGGTGCAGTTTCAGATGTCGGGCATTGAAGCGGTATATTTATTGAAATCGATTGCCGTTAATTCAACATAACATCCGTTGTGTACATTTATTATAGTACTTTTATTAAAGTACTGATTTAGTGAAAAACTACTTGGCGCATAATATTCAAATAGCACAGAGTTTTATCCTTCCTTTTACGACGGGACTGCCAATTAATATTACCTTTAAATTCTATCAATGATTTTTTTAATGGCTAAATTGCCAGAAGCATGCCCCTGTCTAGCCATCGATATTTGAGTTTAGAACCGACAAATTAGTATCACTATCAATCATTAATGCTCATAAAAACCTGCCAGGATAATCCCCTTCTATCTCATGAACATCATCGTAATGGCCGAATAACCGATAGCGATTGAGTGCAATACGATTATAAAAGAAGTCAGATATAAAACTGGGCAGAAATCGAATAGCAGACAGCGCCTTCCAGGGCCACGGCATAAATGCCATTGCCCTGCATATGGCCTGTGACCTGAGCCAATGTTGGTTCTTATTAATCAGAACAATTGTTCGAATGTTTTCATCAGGCAAACCTGCGTATCTTAGTAACATTTTCCCCTTCTCACTTTGGATGGCGACAAAGCGAATTTTCCGATCGATACGATGAGTGATCAAAAAAATAACCCAAGCGTTACACAGCTTACAAATACCATCGTATATGATGACTTGTTCCTCTGCTCTGAGAAAGGGTGGCAACGACATAACGATTTCCCCATTCATCAAATCATCATTACGGCACATTCTAGTGCTACGTCAAGCAATGCGGGGAAATCAAATTTATAAGCGATACGGTATATTTCTAAAATCGGTCATATAAAAAGTTGTTTTATTTCTCGCTCCGCTTACTTTCTGCGAAGAAATAGCCCGCCACACCCGCAATGTCCAATTGACGTCTATGCTTAGTGCTTACAAAAACCTTATAAACTGAGGTGCCTTAGGCACCCTAATTTTGTCACTGGAGGCCGGGTATGAGCACCCCACATGATGTCAACCACCAGCAGGATCGTGATCGAGAAAACGCCGCAACAGCCAATAGCGCTTCAGTTGCGACCACATTAAGTCAGCACGCGCTAGCTACCACACCCCCACCCGCCATGATGCCGGTAAGTTTAAAAGTGAATGGTAAAGAACGTTCGCTCCATCTGGATACCCGCACCACTCTGCTGGATGCTTTACGCGAACATCTGCACCTCACCGGAACCAAAAAGGGCTGCGACCACGGTCAGTGCGGTGCCTGTACCGTTATCGTAGATGGGCGACGTATTAATGCGTGCCTCACACTGGCGGTAATGCAGCACAACGCTGAGGTCACCACCATTGAAGGCTTGGGTACGCCTGACAATCTGCATCCGCTTCAGACTGCTTTCATCAAACATGATGGCTATCAGTGCGGTTACTGCACGCCGGGACAAATATGCTCTTCCGTGGCGGTTCTGAAGGAAATTGCAGGCGGCATACCCAGCCACGTTTCCCCGGACCTGCTGGCACAGCCGACACGACTTGCAGATGAAATTCGCGAGCGCATGAGCGGTAATATCTGCCGCTGCGGGGCCTATGCCAACATCCTCGCCGCCATTGATGAATACGCGGAGGGTCAGACATCGTGAAAGCCTTCAGCTATGAAAAAGTCACCTCTTCCCTGGAAGCCGCCACGCGCGCGCTGCAAAATCCCGGTGCCAGGTTTATTGCCGGAGGCACCAATTTGCTCGATCTGATGAAGCTGGAGATCGAAACTCCCGCTCATCTTATCGATGTGAACGGTTTGGCGCTGGATAAGATTGAACCCACCGACGAAGGCGGACTGCGTATTGGTGCACTGGTGCGAAATACCGACCTTGCCGCAGACATGCGTGTGCGGACGGGCTATGCGGTGCTCTCACGTGCGTTACTGGCTGGTGCGTCTGGTCAGTTACGCAATCAGGCGACGACGGCAGGAAATCTGCTTCAACGCACGCGCTGTCCTTATTTCTATGACACCAATCAGCCCTGCAATAAGCGTCTGCCAGGCAGCGGCTGTGCAGCACTTGGGGGTTATAGCCGTCAGCTTGCTGTTATCGGTGCCAGTCAAAATTGTATTGCAACACATCCCAGCGACATGGCCGTGGCAATGCGTCTGCTGGATGCAACCATCGAAACGGTCAGCCCGGATGGCAGCGAGCGCGCGATTCCTATTAATGATTTCTACCGCGCGCCGGGTCAGACGCCTCATCTTGAGACGGTGCTTAATGCGGGCGAATTTATCACTGCGGTGGTCCTGCCGCCGCCAGTGGGAGGCACGCATATCTACCGTAAGGTTCGCGATCGCGCCTCTTATGCATTTGCACTGGTTTCCGTAGCGGCCATCGTACAGCGTGATCACACAGGAAGGATCGCCGTCGGGGGTGTTGCGCATCAACCCTGGCGACGGGCGTTGGCAGACAGCGAACTGCCCAATGGTACTCAGCCGGTTTTCGATAAGTTGTTCGAGGATGCACAACCTACGGCGGATAACCGATTCAAGCTGGTACTGGCGAAGCGCACTCTGGCTTCAGTGCTGGCAGAAACGAGGGCAAAAGCATGAAATTTGAGAAACCCGCCGGTTTTAATCCCATCGACCAACTCAGATACGTTGGCCGTCCGCTTGATCGCATTGATGGGCCTTTAAAAACAACCGGCAGCGCGCCTTACGCCTATGAATGGCATGATGAGGCGCCTGACGTCACGTATGGGTATGTGGTGGGTAGCCCCATTGCCAAAGGCAAAATTACCTCACTTAATACCGAAGCCGCTGAAAGCGCACCGGGCGTGTTAGGCGTTGTTACCGCCAAAAATGCGGGCAAACTCAGCAAGGGGGAGATGAACACGGCAACATTGCTGGCTGAATACCGTATTGAACATTACCATCAGGCCGTTGCATTGGTTGTCGCGGAAACGTTTGAACAGGCGCGTGCGGCGGCCCAGCTGGTGGAGGTCAGTTATCAGCAAGAAGAAGGCGCTTTCAGCCTTGCTCATGAAATACCCACCGTGACGACGCCACCGGAAGATACGCCGGATAAAACTGTGGGTGATGCAGAACGTGCCCTGAGCGAAGCGGCGTTTGTGCTGGATGAAACCTATAGCACGCCGGATCAGAGTCACATGGCCATGGAACCTCATGCTTCTATGGCCATGTGGGACAAGGACAAGGTAACGGTGTGGACGTCGAACCAGATGATAAACTGGTGCCGATCCGATCTTGCGAAGACGCTGAACCTGCCGCTGGAAAAAGTGCGGGTGCTGTCGCCTTATATTGGCGGTGGTTTTGGCGGGAAGTTGTTTCTGCGCAGTGATGCCCTGCTGGCAGCGTTGGGTGCTCGCGTTGTGAAACGTCCGGTAAAAGTGATGCTCCCCCGGCCTATGATCCCTAATAACACCACCCATCGTCCCGCGACGCGCCAGCATATTCGCATAGGTACCGACAAATCCGGGCATATCACGGGCATCTCGCATATTAGCTGGTCGGGTAACTTGCCGAACGGCACGCCAGAGACCGCCGTGCAACAGACGGAACTCCTCTATGCCGGTGCTAACCGTCTGACCGGCCTGCGTCTGGCAACGCTTGATCTGCCGGAAGGCAATGCGATGCGCGCACCGGGTGAGGCACCGGGGTTAATGGCGCTAGAAATGGCGATTGATGAGATAGCGGAGAAAGCCGGCATTGATCCGGTGGAATTCCGCATCCTTAATGATACTCAGGTTGATCCCGCTGATGCCAAACGGCCCTTCTCGCGCCGCCAGCTGATTGAGTGTCTGCGCACCGGGGCAGATAAATTCGGCTGGCAAAAGCGCAATCCGTTTCCTGCCCAGGTAAGAGACGGGCGCTGGCTGGTGGGCTTAGGCGTAGCCGCTGGATTCCGCAACAATCTCCTCGCTCCCTCTGGCGCTCGGGTGCACCTGGATGCGCATGGCATCGTCACCGTCGAAACCGACATGACAGATATTGGCACTGGTAGCTACACCATCATCGCCCAGACGGCGGCAGAAATGATGGGCGTGCCCCTTGAACAAGTAGCAGTGAAACTGGGAGATTCCGCTTTCCCGGTCTCAGCGGGGTCCGGTGGTCAGTGGGGTGCGAACACGTCGACGGCAGGCGTTTATGCCGCCTGCGTCAAGCTTCGAGAACAGGTAGCAACAGCACTCGGCATCAACCCTGATGAAGCCGAGTTCGTGGAGGGCGAAGTTCGCTCAGGTCATCGCAGCGTCCCGCTTTCTGCGGCAGCGGCTAATGGCACTCTGACGGCAGAAGACACGATTGAGTTTGGCGACCTCGATCAGCAGTATCAGCAATCCACGTTTGCCGGGCATTTTGCTGAGGTGGCCGTAGATGTTTATACAGGGGAAGTTCGGGTACGCCGCATGTTGGCCGTCTGTGCGGCAGGTCGAATACTCAATCCCAAAACCGCGCGAAGTCAGGTCATTGGTGCGATGACAATGGGATTAGGTGGTGCGCTGATGGAAGAACTGGCGGTGGATACCCGATTGGGATTGTTTGTGAATCACGATATGGCAAGCTATGAGGTGCCCGTTCATGCGGATGTTCCCGAGCAGGAAGTCATCTTCCTTGATGATACCGATCCGGTCTCTTCACCGATGAAAGCCAAAGGCGTGGGTGAACTGGGATTATGCGGTGTCGGAGCAGCCATTGTAAACGCGATTTACAACGCGACGGGTGTCAGGGTCAGAGATTATCCGGTTACGCTGGATAAACTCTTAGCCGCCTTACCCCAGACCGCTTAACGCTCGCCAACTAATCTTACCCGCTGTGCGGTGTGCAAGTCCGTGCAGCGGGTCTGTCTCTTAGCCACATCAACATTCAGCCTGATTAGCCCGCGTAATATCCTCAATAGTATCAATATCCGTGATACAACCGCGATCGGTTAAGTCAACAAACGTGACAGCATCAGCGTTTAGCAATTCCCTCGCCCCTTTGTCTCCCTGTAATGCACAAAGCTGAGAGTAAAAAGATTGCTGAAAACCGACGGGATGACCTTGTATTCCATCGACTTGTGCGCGTACCAATCGGGAGTCGCGCAGCGCTTCACTGATGGCCCGATAGCTTGAGGGCTGGATAAAAGGCATATCCGCCAGGGTAATTAACCATCCGTCATAATCTGCTGTGGCGTTCACGCCCGCCGCGATAGATTCCCCCAGCCCCTCACTCGAACAGCGCACGATGCGTTCTTCCGACATTAACGCATGCAGTTGCCTGCCATCAGGCCGAGCCACCACATAGCAGTCAAGACCGGTAGCCCGCACATTATCCAGCGTATGCTGAAGCACTGGCTTACCCTGCATTACCGCAGCGAGTTTATTTCCCCGACCGGATTGCCTGAAGCGACGGCTGTACCCAGCGGCCATGACCAGAATGGCAATATTCACGATGCGCCATCCTTGTCCTGCGGTGAGCCCATCAAACCATTTTTGTGGCTAACGACATCCGCCATAATGGATAGCGCGATTTCAGCGGGTGTTTTGCTGCCAATATCCATCCCAATCGGGGCATGAATCCGGTTAATTTCTTCGGGATTCAGTTCGCCAATCCTGACTAACCGCTCTTTTCGCCTCAGACTGTTGTTCTGCGATCCCATGGCGCCAATATAGAAAGCGGGCAGATTTACAGCCTCCATCATCGTGAGATCGTCGATGCGAGGGTCATGGGTAAGGGAAAGAATCGCGGTGCCTGAGTGACACCCTTCACGTTCAAGGTAGCTAGCGGGAAACTGCTTAATTAACTTCACAGAGTCATCAAGTTGATCGGCCAGATTCAGCAGTACATCCTCGCGGTGCTCACATACCAGTGTTTCAAACCCTAAAGCCTGAGCAAAGTTCGCGCAGTAGAGTGCGACGCTGGAGAGGCCCGCAATGACCACCCTGGGAGGGGCGCACAACGTCAGCACGATGTTCGCACCCTGTACCTGAGTATGCGTCCGGCTCAGATACCCCCTAGGTAGCAGCGAACGGCACGGTTCGGGTATTGTTAGCGCTTTTACAACGGAATTCGGCCCCGTCAACGCTGACATCATCTGGCGCAGATAGACGAGCGACGCTTTACCCGGCATCAACTTTTCCACAAGGATGTCCAGCACGCCTCCGCAGGGTAGTGCCTGGTCCGGCTCAAAGCCACCGTCTCCATAACGTACAATCTGGCTGGGCGAGGAAAAAATATCGGCGCCAATTCGGGCGATAAAGCTCTCTTCCACGCACCCGCCCGACAGCGAGCCGTAATAGCGACCATCGCTTCTGATAACCATCATTGCGCCTGGCGGGCGCGGGGACGAACCAAAGGTACTGAGCACCGTACATAGCCACACCGGATGCTCCTCAGCCCATGCCAGTGCTGCGTTCAACACTTGCAAATCAAGATGATGCATGCAGTTCTCCTGTAAGGGCGTTTATGTTCAGAATTGCGTCCAACCCAACTAATCTTAACTCCCTTCTTCAAACGCCGACTTGACCGCCTCAACGATCTTCTCCGCCCTTGCCGTATCCTCTAGCGGCGGGTACTCTTTCCTCAACTTCCCTGACACCTGCCAGCCATTATCTTTCAATGATCGGATTATCCGATTCGCATCCTGATCCGGCATCTCCAGCACTTCCTTCAACCGTTCCTGTGCCTTCTGGAATATCGTCAGCACTCTGGCTTCATCTGCCATTTCGACTCGCACGGTGTGTTCAATCACTTTAGCGGTATACAGCACGTGAGAAGTTAAATCCGGGTAGCGCCAGGCGTAACGCGCATCTTCGTAGTCGGAGAAGGTGAAGTTGCTGGGTGTACCGTCGTCATACGTCACGATCTCACCGAAATGACATGAGGTCGCATAGCGGCGCATCAGGCGTTTAGAGAACACTTCCAGTGTGCGGTCATAGCCAACACGGAAATCCAGTGAGCTGGTAATACTGGCGGAGACCGGCAGAATAACGCCTTCAGGAATGGCACCGTCGCGAATTAAGGAATCATTAATCAGGAAACGGTGAATACGGCCGTTACCGTCGCGCATCGGATGAATATAGACAAAGCCGAAAGCAATTACGCCCGCTCTGGCCAGAGGCTCTGCACCACGGGTGGCAAATTCAAATTCCTGCAATCCGCGCATAAATAGCGGCAGATCTTCAAACTGCGGTGCGACGTAGTGAACGATATCTTCGCGTATCGTCGCCTGTCCGACAAACACCGGCGAGCGACGCAGACCCAGTCCCAACGCGTCGTGACCAAGAATGCCTCTTTGCAGAATATGCAGGCTTTCATCACTGAGCGGGTCATCGATCTGGCCGCAATATTGCGCAATCACATGGGCGAAACGCTGAATACGATCGGCCTGTGCAGCCTCTTTCTCAATCAAAAAGCTGGCGCGGGATTCTTTGAAGGTTAACCAACTGGCGGTTCGCAGCAGAATATCTGCGCCGAAAGTATCATCCAGTTCGTGCAGCGCGGCCGTAACATCGAAGGAAATGGCATTCTCAATGTCAGGCGTGCGGCGAACCACAGGGCAGAAGTCAGGCGAGCCTGGTAAGTTATCATTGATACGCCAGCGTTTATTCTTGAGCGCTGTGGTGCGCGTCAGATAGTCCTTCGAGGAGATCGCCGCAATATACCCGCCGTTAGTAACATCGGGTACATTGGTGAGCGTGTTGCCTGTTAGCCATTCATAGAGAAAACCGGTGCGGCGTGCGTATTGACCAAAGGGTTCACGCAGACACCAACTTTCGATCGGTTCAGGGTCGATGGCAGCGAAGAGCCTGGCAAAAAACTCCAGATGGATCTCTTCATATTTGAGGCCAAACGCAAAATGGCCTGCGAAGCTATCGTCAGGTTGATAGCTCGGAGGATAGCGCTTTTCGATGCGCCCCTGGATCTCATGGGTGGCGCGAACCGTGCCAATAGCCGATTCCACTCGAAGTGGCTGAACCAGTTCAATGTGATAGCGCTTGCAGAGCGCCTTAAATCCCACCAGCATCGGCTGAATCCTTTAACATCCAGGTGAAAACGATAATTTATCCGCACTATAGCGCGAAATGCTAACAGCGCGATGCGACTCTGATAATCCATGCTCTAAAATGCTAACAAAATCGTTCTGAACGCTGAAAATGATAATTTAAGTCCTAAGAGTGAAAGCCACCCGACGAACTGCCGAGTAATTAGTGATAGGCGGTAAGATTTATTCACCTCAATGAAGGTTGCCCTGAAACGGTGCAGCTAAACGGCGTTTTAGTAATGGAAAATAGCCGTTATAAAGAGAGATATAGCTAAACAATTATAATTTTATGCACCATAAGTGTGATGCAATCGTCATATTTAACCATTGGCGCGCTATTTTTGTGCGTTATGTCAAAATAAATCCATAAGAAAATAATATAGAAGTGAATTTATAAATTCAGGCTGCCGTTTATGCAGAGACACCAAAGAAAAATAGTCATTAATTTCATTATACTACGTAATAACCCTTTCATGGAAACATTCCTAAGCTCAGCTCGCACACCCCATTTTTAACGTGATTAACGTATTGCTAACGCAAATTTAAAAGTGATAAAACATTCTCACTTGATAAATACTTTTCATTTAAAGGTGGTTAGCATGGCACTTGAAACAGCTTACGTCCGTATTCCAGAAGCATGGAACCGTCCAGATAAAAAATGGCTTGCAGCATTCGCTGATTTTCCCGTTGCCAATATTGGCGATGCGATGGAAAGACTGAACATGTGCGATGCCGGGATCGTTCCGGTCACAACCCACACCGCGTTCGTCGGCTTTGCTTTTCCTGTGCTGGTCACGCCCGGCGATAACGCTGCCGTTATTCGTTCACTGGATTATATCCAGCCAGGCGATGTCATGATGATCAATGGCCAGGGCCACATTGACCGCGCGCTGGTGGGTGAACAGCTCACTCAGCGATTTCAGCACGCTGGCGCCGTCGCACAAGTGATTGATGGCGCAGTGCGTGACCGCAAAGTGATTGAATCCACAGGCTTACCCACTTTCTGTCGCGGCGTTTCCCCTGCCGGTCCGTTCAAAAATGGGCCCGGCGTGATCGGTGAACCGGTGGCGATTGGCGGCGTGGTGTGCGCGGCAGGCGATATCGTGGTGGGTGATGACGACGGCATCATTGTCATTCCTTTCTGGCGCGCAGAGGCGGTATTGGCGGAAGTGCGCGAAGTTGCCCGACGTGAAGCAGAAATGACGGCGGAAGTGACCCGTCAATATAAATAAAGTCAGGCCAATACCGTTTAAGGCCTTCCGGGGATTAATCACGCTTAACTCAGGGCAAAACAGATGACGAAATCACATGCCGCAACAATGGATTACGCACTGCCGAAAGATGGAAAGACGAAGAACAACGTTGTACGCCGCGCGTCAATCGCAGGTGGAGTCGGTTCGTTTGTAGAATGGTATGACTACGGAATTTACGGCTTGCTGGTAAGTTCACTGGTGCTGGTGTTTGCCGCCAGTGACATGAACACCAGCGATGCCGGATTGATGCTCACTTATGTCGGCTTCACCGTCAGCTTTGTGGTGCGTCCGTTTGGCGGCGTGATTTGTGGTTACCTCGGTGACAAAATTGGACGCCAAAAACTGCTGGCGATCCTGTTGCTGATGATTTCTCTGGCAACGGCCGCCATTGGTCTGTTACCAAGCTATGAGAGCATCGGCTGGGCCGCACCCACACTACTGATCCTGCTGCGTATCGTGCAGGGGTTCTCCGCCGGTGGCGAAGTGTCCGGAGCCGGTTCTTTCGTGGCGGAATATGCGGAAGACCATCGTCGTGCAGTAGTGATGTCACCGCTGGTAATGGGATCGTTTATTGCGTTGCTGTTCGGCAGCCTGTTAATCAGCGGCCTAATCAATGTGTTTGGCGTTGATGCCATGAACAGCTGGATGTGGCGTGTGCCATTCCTGCTGGCCATTCCGATGGCGCTGATCGGCGTCTACATCCGTACCCGCATTGAAGATACACCGCATTTCCAGATGGTGAAGGCCAGCAACCGCGTGGTACGTAACCCGCTCCGTGAAGTGCTCTCCTCAAAACGTCATCTGAAGGCGATTGGTCTGGCCATCACCCTGCCAGCGGTGAACGGTCCAGGTTATTACATTCTGTTTGTCTACATGCCGACTTATCTCAATAAGGTGATGCACTTCCAGCAGATCCAGAGCCTGATGGTGACGGCCTGCGGTCTGTTGACCATCGTTGGGGCTATCCCGCTGATGGCGTGGCTCTCGGATCGCCTCGGCCGTAAGCCGCTGTTGATTGCTTCCGCCATTGCTATGGCCGTGCTGGCATGGCCGTGCTTCTGGTTGCTGACGCTCGGCATGTTCCCGCTCGCCTGCATGGCATCCATGTTGCTGGCCTTCGCCTTCGCCGGACACGCGGGTGTGATTCAGGCCACGCTGGCCGAGATGTTCCCGACCAACGTGCGTTACAGCGCTTACAGCATTGGCTTCAACCTCTCGACGGTGATCTTCGGCGGTTCCGCACCCCTGCTGATGACCTGGCTTATCGGCATGACCGGTATCGCCAGCATCCCCAGCTACATGGTGATTTTCACCGCGGCGCTGACGCTGATCAGCGCGCTGTATCTGAAAGAGACCGCCGGCAAGCCGCTGGCTGATGAATAAGCACTGAACAAAAGTATTCACTCAGGATTTCGAGGTCACTATGAAAAACGCGTCACCCTGGCGGATAGGGTTTGATATTGGTGGCACCTTTACCGATCTGGTGCTGTTAAACGACGTCACCGGCGAAGCGATTCGTCATAAAACGCTGACCACGCCGGAAGACCCTTCCGAGGGCGCTTACACCGGGCTGACTCAACTGGTGGAGATGGCGGGACTCAGCGCCGGTGATATTCACACCATCACCCACGGCACCACGCTGGCGATTAACGCTCTGCTGGAACGTCACGGCGCCAAAACCGCATTAGTCGTCACGCGTGGCTTCCGCGATGTGCTGGTGTTAGGCCGTGAGTATCGCTATGACATCTATGACCTGAACGGTGCACCGGCGAAACCACTGCTGACACGCTCGCAGGCTTATGAAGTCACTGAGCGCGTCACGGCACGCGGTGAGGTGGTCACCCCGCTTGATGAGCAAGAAGTGGTGCAACTGGCGGAAGAACTGCGCACGCAAGGTTATGAAGCGGTGGCGGTGCTCTGTATGCACGCTTACGCCTGGCCTGAACATGAAAATCAAATCGAGGCGATTCTCAGCCGTGAGCTGCCGGGCGTATCGATCTCGGTCTCTCATAAGGTGTCCCGTGAGATCCGCGAATACGATCGCGGCGTGCTGACCGCGATGAATGCTTTTGTGCAACCGAAAGCGCGCCGCTATATGGCACGACTGGAACACAAACTGCGCGAAGGCGGCTTCGCCTGTGACTGGCTGGTGATGGGCTCTAACGGTGGTTTGATGGCGCCGCAGGTAGCGGCTGATTACCCCACGCGCATCATTGAATCCGGTCCGGCTGGCGGGATTGTGGCGACTGCCGCGTTTGCCCGTAAAAACGCCGAACATCAGGTGCTGGCCTTTGATATGGGTGGCACCACCGCGAAAGCCTGCGTGGTGCGCAACGGCGAACCTTCCATCACCACGGATTATGAAGTCGGTCGCGCCGATCGACTGCTGAAAGGCAGCGGCTTGCCCGTCAAATTGCCGGTGGTCGACATGATTGAAATCGGTGCCGGTGGCGGCAGTATCGCGCGTGTCGATTCACTTGGCCTGCTGGATATTGGCCCTGAGAGCGCCAGCGCCTGGCCGGGACCGGCTTGCTATGGCCGTGGCGGAGAGCTACCAACGGTCACTGACGCCAACCTAGTACTGGGCCTGCTGGATCCGGATGCCTTCCTCGGCGGCCGGATGCGACTCGATGTGGAGGCTGCCCGCACCGCGATCCAACGTATCGCGGCACCGCTGGGGTTGAGTGTTGAAGAGGCCGCATGGGGCATCCACGAAGTCGCTAACAGCAAAATGTCCGAAGCGCTGCGCACTCATTCGGTTGAGAAAAACGTCAGCCCGTCGCAGATGACCATGCTGGCATTTGGTGGCGCGGGCCCGAGTCACGCCTGGTCGCTGGCCAAACAGCTCAGCGTCAAACGCGTCTATTTCCCGAACGGCGCGGGCGTTTATTCCGCCTTCGGCCTGTTGACCGCGCCGCCAAGTGCTGACTTTGTGCGAGCCGATCGCTGCCGCTTACAACCTGGTATTGATGTCACCGCCATCAATGCGATCTTCGCCGAAGGCTTTGACGAAGCGATGACCACACTGGCTGCGGCGAATGCCGATCCTGCCACCGCGGTACAGCAAAAGCTTGCTGGCGTACGTTATGTCGGTCAGGGATCGGAACTGACCGTCACCCTGCCTGACACCTTCCTGAGCCACGGCAATGTGCAAGCGCTGGTCGATACCTTTGAAGCCGCCCATATGGCGCGCTTTGGCCGCACGCTGCCGGGGCAAGGTGTGGAAGTGGTGAACTGGCGTGGGCGCGTACAAACCACGCCTCCGAAACTCAACACTACCGATCAGCTGCGTCACCCCGAACCTGACGCGCGTGAAAAAAGCCTGCAAGTGTATCTCGGCCGTGAACAGGGCTACCGCCCGTGCCGCGTGATCCCGCGCAGCTTGCTGGTCACGGGCGTGGCAGTAGAGGGTCCGGCACTGCTGCAGGAGAAAGAGTGTGCAATCTATGTCGGTCCGGGTGCCTCTGCGCAGCTGGATGAACAAGGCAATATTCTGATGGAGCTGAACTGATGGCGACAACCACCCCTGACAATCTGCGATTTCTCGATGATCCCATCAGCCTGCGAATTACCTGGGATCGCCTGGTGAGTATTTCTGAAGAAGCGGCCGCCACGCTGGTCAACATGGCGTTCTCCAGCATTATCCGTGAAGTGGGCGATTACTCCTGCCTGCTGATGGATGCCAGCGGCAGTTCCCTGGCACAGCCGAAAGCCAGCGTACCGGTATTTATCGGCACCCTGCCCGCCACCGTGCGCCATTTGCTGGCGAAATTCCCGGCTGAAACCCTGAAACCGGGCGACAGCCTGATCACTAACGATCCCTGGCTCGGCACCGGTCACCTGAATGACGTAACGGTGGTCACACCGGTGTTCCGCGACGGCAAACTGGTGGCCTTCACCGGCGCAGCGGCACATATGTCGGATATCGGCGGATCGCTGAATATGGGCTCATCGCGCGACATGTATGAGGAAGGATTTCTCATCCCGCCGAGCAAGCTGATGATGGAAGGTCAGGTGAATCAGCAACTGCTGGATCTGTTCCTCGCTAACGTTCGCGCACCGGATCAGGTGGAAGGCGATCTGCATGCGATGCTGGCCGCTAACCAGATCGGTGCCAACGGTTTGCTCGGCCTGATGGATGACCTGAAGCTGGAATCCGTCACCCCGCTGGCAGAGAAAATCCATTCGCTGACTGAAGCCGCAATGCGCAAAGCCATTGAAGCGGTGCCGGATGGTCGTTATGAAGCGGCAGTCGATATTGGTGATTACGAAGGCGATATTCACCTAAATGTGGCGGTGATTGTCGAGGGCAGCAATATCACCATCGATTACGCCGGTTCCTCAGCTGAGTCGATGTTTGGCAGCAACTGCCCGATGTCTTTCACTTACGCCTACAGCGTCTATCCGCTGAAATGCCTGCTGGAACCGCATCTGCCCAATAATGAAGGCTGCTTTAAATCCATTACCGTGACGGCGCCGGAAGGATCGATTGCCAACGCGCGCCCGCCTTGTGCGGTTGAAATGCGCAACCGCGTCGGTCATATGGCGCACGCCGCTATCTTCACCGCGCTGTCAGAGATCATGCCGGAACGCGTGATGGGCCACTCGGGCAGTGCACCGGTGACCTGTGACGTGTTTGCCGGCCAGTTCGATGACGGTCGCCGCTTCGTAGAAAGCCTGTGCGTCAACGGCGGCACTGGCGCTCGACCGGCGGCGGACGGGATTGTCACCGGCTTCCCGGGCAACATGTCTTCCACTCCGGTTGAGCTGATTGAATCCGCTACGCCGCTGCTGTTCCTCGAAAAAGCCATCGTGCCGGATTCCGGCGGTGCCGGGCGTTATCGCGGCGGTGTGGCACAGCGCATGGTGATTCGCAATACCAGCCAATATCCGCTTTCACACAGCATGTTCTACTCGCGCCAGAAACACGCGGCAGAAGGCGTGCTGGGCGGATCGGCGGGTGCACCTAACTTTATCGCTATCAACGGCGAATCACTCGCCAAACCGGTTGGCCGTCACGATGTCCTGCCGGGCGATGAAGTCACCATCCAGATGCCGGGTGGCGGCGGCAAGATGCCGGTCGCCGAACGTGATCCACAGGCCATTCTGTGGGATTTACAGGAAGGCTACATCACCGAAGCGGGGGCGCTGCGTGATTACGGCGTGGACGTTGCAGCACTGAACAGGAGCTAAGCATGGAACAGTTAACGGGAAAAGTAGTGATCATCACCGGCGCCGGCAGCGGCATTGGTAAAGCGGCTGCCGCAGGTTTTGTGCAGCGCGGCGCGCGCGTGGTGCTGGTCGGTCGCCGCAAAGCGGTGCTGGATGAGGTCGTGGCGGAACTGCGTGATCAGGGGGGTGAAGCCTGGGCTTATGCCGCTGATATCGCCAGCAAGCAAGAGGTGAATGCGCTGGTTGCCTGGACGCTGCGCGAACTGGGTGAGATCGACATTCTGGTCAACAACGCGGGCAGCGCCAGCAAGACACTCAACGCACGCTGGATCGAAGAAGAAGAGTGGGATCAGGTGCAGGACGTCAACATGAAAGCCGTGTTCCTGCTGACGCAGGCGCTGTTGCCTTCCATGCTGGCGCGTAAAAACGGCACCATCATCACCGTGTCGTCACTGGCAGCGCTGCGTCCAAACCTGCTGGGCGGTGCAGCCTATGGCGCCGCGAAAGCTGCCGTACGCAACTTCATGACCTATCTGCACAACACCTTCCGCAATGACGGCATCCGCTCGACCTGCATTCTGCCGGGGGAAACGAACACGCCGATTATGGATAACCGCGCCAATCCGCCGCTGCAAAGCATACGTGACCATATGGTGCAGCCTGAGGATGTCGCCGATGCCATCCTGCTGTGCGCCAGCCTGCCAATGCGCACGGTGATTGAAGAACTGATTGTCGCGCCGACCTTCCTGCGTGACGTTTCCGGCGATCTGGAGATCAGCCGCTGGAAAAATGCGCCCGCAGAATGCAAAGCCGAGCGTTTCAACCACAACTGATCCCACAGGAAGGTGAATGATGTCTGCCAAACTTTTTAAAGCGTCCGAAGCGGTACTGCGTGTCGAACGCACGTCACTGCGCGTGCAGCAACCCGCTTCCAGCAGTGATATGGTCTCGCTGGCGATGGGCGAACCCGATTTTGATACCCCACCGCGCATCGTTCAGGCGGCAGTAGAAGCGCTGCAGCAGGGTTATACCCATTACGCCCCCCTGCTGGGCGATAAAACATTGTGCCAGGCGCTGGCCGACGACGTCTCTGCGCGGAGCGGCATGCCGGTTAAAAACGGTGAAGTGCTGGTGACCCACGGCGGTACTGCAGGCCTGGCTGCTGCGATTCTCTCTATCGTCAATCCGGGCGATCGTGTCGTCATTCCGGATCCGACTTATTCGCTGTATGCCGACCTGGTCAATATGGCGGGTGGTATCTGCATTCCTATGCCGTGCCGCAGCGATTTGCACTGGGATTTGGATCGTCTGGATAAAGCGCTGGAGGGCGCCAAACTGTTTGTGTTCTGTAATCCGGGCAATCCCACCGGCATCGTGCACAGCCGCGAAGAAATTGAAACGCTGGGTAAGCTGGTTAACAAACACAACAATCTGGTGATTGCGGATGAAGCTTACAGCGATCTGGTATTCACCGATCGCCCTTTCACTTCGGTATTGCAGGTGCCCGCCTTTACTGGCCGCACGCTGTACTGTCAGACCTTCTCGAAAAGTTACGCCATGACCGGCTGGCGCGTGGGCTATCTGGCAGGCCCGGCTGAGATGATCGCTGCCGCCGCGCGCGTCCATAATAGCGTCAACGGCTCGGTCAACAGTGCAGTGCAGCGTGCAGCACTGGTGGCACTCACTCAGTGTAAAAACGACGTCAAACGTATGTATGATGTCTACCGTGAACGTCGCCAGTTAATGATGGAAGGTCTGTACGCCATCCCGGAGCTGTCGCTCAATGAACCCGAGGGGGCATTTTACTGCTTCCCTTCTTATTCATTGCCGATCCCGGCAATCGATATGGTCGCGCTGCTGCGTGAACAAGGCATTGCCGTCCGTCCAGGCAGTGAGTTTGGTGCGGCGGGAGAGCGCCACCTGCGCCTGTCCTACGCGGCCAGCAATGAGGCGATTGTCGAAGGCGTACGTCGCCTCAAGCGTGCGCTGGCTGGTTTGAATTAAGACGTAAAACACAGGATGAAAACCCACAATGGCGGGAAGACCGATGCGCAGTGATACCGAAAGAAACCGCAAAAATCTGATTCAGGCGGGAGCCCGCTTGTTTGAGCATGCAGAGAACCCGATAAGCCTGGCGGAGATTGCCGCCGAAGCCGGCGTGTCGGTTGCCACGGCCTATCGCCAGTTTACGTCGGTCGAAGAGGTGCTAAACGCCTATCGCCATGAAGTGGGCCAGCTATTACTCGACTTTAGCCTGAGCCAGAGCTGTGCAGGCCTGCAGAAGCTGGAGAATATCAGCCGGCACTGGATCAAACTGGTGCGTGAGAACGGTGCCGCAATGGTGCCGATGCGTAACCGTCGTGGCTACCTGGAACGTTTATGGGAAGGCGCGGACTACCTGAAAGTGCAGGCTGATGCACTGCGCCCGGCATTACGCGAAGCGATGGGGGAAATGGATCTGCCGGATATTGGTGATAAAGCTATTTTCCTGTGGAACATCCTGTTCGATCCCCGTGAAATCTTTGACCTGCTGGATACCGTTGGCTTGACGGAAAAACAGGTGGGTACGCAGTTGATGTCGGTGCTGATCGGCGGCCTGCGTGGTTTCGCTACCGCCAATGAGTTCAGTGTGGAAGCCTGCCGCACTAAGTAAATCGGGGCCGCCAGTCAGCGGCCTTTTCCCTATTCTTTTGATGATCACAATCACTGTGAGGGGTTACTGCATCCTGAATTTGGGGCAGCGCCTGCGCGGTGTAATAAGGTGAAAAAATGTCTGCACTTTCCTATGTATCAGAAGATAAGCACTCTCCGTGGGCAACCTATCTGGCGCAGGTCGATCGCGTTCTGCCTTATTTAGGCGAACTGTCACGCTGGGCCGATACGCTGCGTCATCCCAAGCGTGCGCTGATCGTCGATATCCCGCTGGAGATGGATGATGGTAGCGTCAGGCATTTTGAAGGCTACCGCGTGCAGCACAACCTATCGCGCGGGCCGGGTAAAGGCGGCGTGCGTTTTCACCCGGACGTCACGCTGGAAGAGGTGATGGCGCTGTCAGCCTGGATGACGGTGAAATGTGCGGCGATTAATCTGCCGTTTGGCGGAGCGAAAGGCGGTATCCGCGTCGATCCTCGTGAGTTATCCAAAAAGGAACTGGAACGACTGACTCGCCGCTATACCAGCGAGATTGGCAGCATTATCGGACCGCAGCAGGACATTCCGGCACCGGACGTCGGCACCAATCCACAGGTGATGGCATGGATGATGGACACTTGGTCGATGAATGTGGGAGCCACCAGCACAGGCGTGGTGACCGGGAAGCCGATTCATCTCGGGGGGTCACTGGGTCGCGTTAAGGCAACGGGACGCGGCGTGTTTGTCACCGGTAAAGTCACTGCGCAACGTATTGGCCTGGAACTGGAAAACGCGCGCGTTGCGGTGCAGGGCTTCGGTAATGTCGGCAGCGTGGCCGCCGAACTTTTTTTGCAGTCTGGTGCTAAAGTTGTCACGGTGCAGGATCACAGCGCCACGCTGCATCACTCATCCGGCATCGATATCGCAGCGCTGATTCGCTGGCAACAGCAGCACGGCACCATCTCCGGGTTTCATGGCGCAACTGCCATCAGCCATGAGGCTTTTTGGGAACAGGGTTGCGATATCCTGATCCCCGCCGCGCTGGAAGGGCAAATTACCGCAGAGCGCGCGCGAAAACTGGTGTGTCGCATGGTGCTGGAGGGCGCCAACGGCCCTACGTTACCCGAGGCGGACGATATCCTGACCCAGCGCAACATCACGGTAGTGCCCGATGTGATCTGTAACGCGGGTGGCGTCACCGTCAGCTATTTCGAGTGGGTACAGGATTTCTCCAGCTTCTTCTGGAGCGAAGACGAGATTAACGCCCGACTGGACAAAATCATGGAGCAGGCGCTGCTCGCGATCTGGCAAAAATCGGAACAGCTGGAAGTGAGTTTGCGAACGGCGGCTTATGCCGTGGCGTGTGAGCGGATTTTGACGGCAAGGAAGGAGCGTGGGTTGTATCCGTGAGGGGAGTTCCAACATTTAAATAGCGTTGAGGGAAAGCGTTTTTGATCTGCTTTGAAGGGCTTCAACGCAGAGTTCTGGACGAATCCTGATAATGGATGACAGCCGGATTCACTATCCGACTGTTTTATACTGCCTATATATTGTTAATCATTGACTGTGATTGATTTGATAACAAACGATCGGCCAGATCAATGCCCTGAAAACCACGGAATCTATTAAGAATTTCTTATCAGCGATTCTAAACGACAAAACCGCCATTAGGCGGTTTTGTCTGAATTTGGTGTAAGGCCCGGATCAAAAGTGGTTAGCTAGTCTTGAACGAGATGCCTAAAATTCTGGAATGACTCTTCCACTAAAATATTTACATGACAGAACACTTCATACTCTGACTGTCGGTCATAACGGAAAAAGCGTGAGATCACGATTCCCCTGAAAGAGCTGAGTGTCTCATTCTCTTCTGGATTTCCACCGATTTCTACGTAATCACCTACTGAAGGGATAAACATCACCGGAGTTTCTTCACCAGAGGTCTGAATAACACTTCCTGCAGGGGTCGGCGTTTCTTCACCACGTCGCTTGTACTGAAAATCGATGCTGTACGTTATTTCCAATGTTACCTCTGGATGCTATCCGTTCGAATTGCCCACGCGGACTAAACAAGCTTTGGAAGAAGATAATATCAGAGATAATATTCAGGAATAAATAGTGAAAAGTGCGAGTTTTTTTAATGTTCTCTGGTAAAGACACTTCATTAGGGTGAGCAGTAAAAGTTCTCTGTCAATTGGTAAAAAACGATGCTACAACGTCTTATTGGTGCTAATACATATATTTATTAACAGATAACGACGGTTTACCGCTTCGCTTTATTTCAATCCGAGATCAAGCTTCGCTTAAAACTTTATTCCTGATGCGTTGCGGTGCCATTGTGTGATTATTTCTACTAAAAAACAGGCTCATTTTTTTGCACTGAGCCTGCCTGTCACCAAAGTAAGTTTAATCAGAGCAACTTGCATGGCTGTTCCGCTAAATGACTTACAGCCAATCAAAGCGCAGCAGCGAAGGCGGCTACATCGCGGTTAAAGCGTGTCGACTCCTCAATAAACGGAGCATGACCGGAGTGGCTATAAATACGCGTTTGAATAGCGGGATTCACCTGCTTCGCTCTTTTCAGCGATGCCGCAGGATTAATCAGCGCGTCATGTTCACCGTATATAAACAGTAACGGTACGCGCACGTGTTTAAGTCCTTGCGCCAATGGGATTGTCATCGACATCACCGCACGCTGCATGGACCAGGAAGCCATTGCAGCATTCGCCAGCAGGCGTTCAAAGGTTTCGCTGTCTGGTTGCTGATAGAAGCAAAGCCGCAAGAAGGCGCGCTCGCCATCGAGATGCATTTTTAAATCTGCCGAGATCATGTCGCGATAAACGTTGTCATGCGCGGGGATTAACGCCGGGGTAAGTTCCACCACTCCGTCAGCATAGATTGCGCCACTGATTTGATGGTCACCAAATGCCGCCAAATAATTGGTTATGACCGCGCCGCCAAGCGACCATCCCACCAGCAGTGGATTTCGAGCATGGCGTTGATCAATCACCGCCTTGAGATCGTCTGCCCAACGCTTGCCATCGCTATAGGCTACTGCCTGCTGTGGTTTGTCGGAAAGTCCATGCCCGCGAAGATCATAGGTTATCAGGCGATAGCGCTGTAGCTGCGGATCGTTGAGCTGTTTTTCCCAGTTAAGATGGCTGCCCAATAAGCCATGAATAAAGATAATGGGCAAAGCTTCAGGATTGCCTGACTCCTGTACCGCGATCCGCACGCCATCGGGGGCAGTGACGGTGTAGTGCTTTTCCGCAGCAAACAGTGCGGTAGAAAACAGCATGATGAACAGCGCACACAGCGTGCGTGATAGGTGTAACAGCATAAAAAGCCTCCTGATATGAATGATTCCTGGCTATCCTGAACCCTGACACTGGTGTCAGAGTCAAGCGTCCCATTGGAGATGATTTATGCAGTTGGCGATTGGAGAAGTGGCGAAACAGTCAGGCGTCAGCGTTCGGGCAATCCGTCACTATGATCGGCACGGATTACTGACTTCAAAACGTGCCTGTAATGGGTATCGTTATTTTCCTCCGCAGGCAGTAACACAGGTGCGTCAGATTCAACGGCTCATCAATATCGGTTTTAGCATTGCCGAAATCTGCTCCTTTCCTGATTGTATGCTGATGGTCGAAGGCGCGGCTTTCTGCCCTGAAACCCAGGCATTACAGTACCAGCGGTTGGAGGATATTGAGCGTCAGATTAGCGAACTGGAGTCACGGCGGACACGATTGATGGCGACGCTGACTGAGGGTATCGCGAAGTAGAACCCACATGGTGATCCCTTTAATTCGGGCATTAAAATTCATAACTCAAAAATGATGAGTTCATTTCCGCGCTGATTCAGCGCCTAAACCAGGGAAGAGAGTGATGTTTCATCTGATATTCAGCATACCGAGTTGGTATGTTATTGCGCGATTCGTTTTTCCATTAGCCATGCCGTTAGTGTTGAAGATCATCCTATCTATGGTGGTTTTGCTGGCTTCTCAATATCTGTTAATTAGCCGATTTACACCGGGCGGTATCTTCTCCCCTGAAATGCCGCGCGCCGTCACCATCCTGTTCAGCTGGGCCTTTGGCACGGTGTTACTCCTCGCGTTCACTCAAATAGTGATTGATGCAGTAACAGTCATTTCCCTGCTGCTACGACACCCGCTGCAGATGACTCCAGGTGTACGTTATGTTGCCGCACTCTTTGCCATGGTGATGTCAGCGGTGGGCGTCAATCAGGCCATACGCGTCCCCGCCGTAAAAGAGGTGACGATCAAAATCGATAATCTGCCGCGCGAGTTTGAAGGCTATCAACTGCTTCAGCTCACTGATCTGCATATCACCAAAGTGTTCAACGCCGCATGGACCGCAGCCATGGTGAAAAAGGCCATGACACTCGATGCTGACCTGATACTGGTGACCGGCGATGTCATTGATGGCACCCTGGAAAATCGTATAAATGACGTGGAGCCGCTGAGAGGTTTACATGCGCCGGACGGCGTTTATGCCATCACCGGTAATCATGAGTATTTCTTTGAACAGCAACGCTGGACCGATCATCTTGCGACGTTAGGACTGCAACCTTTGCTCAACAGCCATACCCTCATTAAACGCGGCAACGCAGAGCTAGCGATCGCCGGTCTGCCTGATGTTTCAGCCTCTCGCAGAGAAGCCACTGGGCCGAATCTGGAGCAAGCACTGGAAGGGGTGCCTGCTAGTGCACCGGTAATCTTAATGGATCATCAACCACGCAATGCGCGCCAGAACGCAACGCACAAAGTCGATCTTCAGCTTTCTGGCCATACGCATGGTGGACTGATCGTCGGTTTTGATCGATTGTTTGCAAAACCCAACGCGGGCTTTGTCTCGGGACTTTATGAGGTGGATGGCATGCAACTCTATGTGAATAACGGCACCGCGCTTTGGCCGGGAATGGCGATAAGATTAGGTCGCCCTTCTGAACTGACGCGGATTACGCTGCAGCGGAAGGATTGATGCGGAAATAATGAATTGGATATTACATCTAAAGTGATTTCAGCAGCATTGTGAAGAAGGTAAATAGCCATAAGTCTGCACTAATGGACTTATGGCTAACCAGAGCAAAAAAGGTTTTCGCTCTGGCAAAAAAACCAGTCTGTAGCGACAGATGTCTTCAAAAAATGATCAGTTGGCCCCGCAGAGAGGAGCCGGTTTGTAACAGGTATTCAGCACCGTAAGATCAACATTCCTTGCCGCTCTATCCAGGTCATATGCCGCCTGAATACGAAGCCACATTGCTGGCGTACTACCTATGACCGCCGACAATTTGATGGCCATCTCTGGTGTTATGGCCGTCAGGCCAGAAACCATTCGTGATGCTGTAGAAGGCGCAATCGCCAAAGCACGTGCAAGCTCACGCACGCCAATATTAAGGTCTTCCATAATATCGGAAATGATTTCACCCGCGTGTGGGGGATTATGCAGAGTCATCAATGATCATCCTCATAATAAAGAATGTAAGCGCCACCTGTTCTACACAATGCAACACCTTGCATCAAGGTGTTGCTTCAGCTTATCAAAAACCAGGTTATCTATAGACACAGACATTCTTTTCAAAAAATACTGTGTCGCTCCTTTGACTGGCCTATGCGCGGCTGACCAACCCAAAGTGGCTCTGCAGCACAGCATCAATTTCACCTTCCGCCAGCTGCTGCTTTTCCACACCCTCAGCCGTCACCGTTTTCAACATATTCCCTAACAGGATCACCCGCCCCTCTGGACGATGCTGCAAAATCAGCAATTTCTGCACAAATATCGCATCAGGATGGGTCGAGTTGAGGTAATTCGCGGGGACAAAATCAATCCATTCTTGCGGTGACAGATCAAAGCCGTACTGATTGCACCACTCCCCTTCTACCTTCGCCTGAAGCAGGTACTCGCCATGCGCGTCACGGGTGAGTTTGAACGTGTCGAAATCTTGTTTAATGTCTGTACCGAGTTCATCTAAGGCTATTGGCGCACGGATGCCGTAGCTGCCAAAACCGAGATCGCACAGCCACTGACGTCCATCGACTTCCGCCACCAGCGCCATATGGGTTTTGGGACGTCGCACCGGGTAGAACATCGGTCTTGCTGCCACAAAACGGTAGGAAATACCTAACGCCTCTAGCGCCATAGCGAACAGTCCGTTGACCTCATAACAGTAGCCCCCTCGCCCCTGATGCAGAATCTTGTCGTTGATCTCTTCAGGTACCAGCGAGACAACTTTCCCTGCCTGCACATCGAGATTCTCAAACGGTACGGAGAACAATTGATGGCGCATGATGGCGTGCAGCGTGGCTGAATCGACGGCCGCAGGACCGGTGTAATTAATGCGACGGAAATAGCGGGGAAGATCGAAGTTATCGCAATGCATAGTGCCTCCTTGTCTGGTTCATGCTCGACACTATAGATGGCACTCATCATCGTCTGTATAGTCAGATTCATCGAAAATCAGACTGTACAGATCGACATGTCCGTCCTGCCATTATCGTCCCCACATTACCGCCGCATTGCTGAGAGTCTGCGTCATACCCTTGCTTCCGGTGCGCTGCGACCCGGCGATCGGATGATCTCCGCACGTAAACTGGCTGAACGCGAACAGGTCAGTCTGCCAACAGCCTTAGAAGCACTGCGTTGTCTGGAAGCGGAAGGATTGATTACTGCGCGTCCGCGATCGGGCTATTTCGTCAGTCCGCGAAACACCGAACGGCAAATACCGCCTGCGCCTGCGCTGTCGGGCCCCGTGCCCGTGACCCTGTCAGCCGTCGCGCGCTCACTGTTCAGCAGCGCGGAAACCCGTTTGATACCCCTCGGCGCTGCGCTACCCGATCCCAACTGGTTACCGACGGAGGCACTGCAGCGGGCGCTGCAAGCGGCAGCTCGTCGTCTGGATGCACATGGCCAAAGCTACAGCCTGCCACCGGGCCGGGCCGATCTGCGCAATAAGATTGCCACACGTGCCGCGCAATGGGGCGCACGGTTTGGTGCGGACGACCTTGTCATTACCGCTGGGGCAACCCAGGCGCTGCGTCTGGCACTGCGCGCCGTGTGCCAGCCAGGCGATGCCGTCGCGATTGAGCAACCCGCCTACTTCGGCACGCTCCTGCTGCTGGAAGATTTAGGCCTGAAGGCACTGCAAATCCCCACCGATTCTACTGAAGGATTATTGCTGACACCGCTCGCAGACGCCATTAAGCAGCATCGACCCGCTGCCGTGTTGGCCTCGCCTACCGTGCAAAACCCGCTGGGTGCCAGTATGCCGGTCGCGCGTAAGCAGGAGCTTGTGGCTTTGCTCGAACATGCGGGCATCCCATTAATCGAGGACGATGTGTATGGCGATCTCGCTGGCGAAGGACAGCGTCCTCCTGCCTGCAAGGCCTTTGATCAGAGTGGCAATGTGATTTACTGCAGTTCGCTGTCCAAGACGCTCGCGCCTGGCTGGCGCATAGGTTGGATTGCCGCCGGCCGCTATCACACCCAGGTATTGCAGGCGCGCATGGCCGGCGACTGGGCGGGAGCGCCGTTGCTTGAAGCCGCCACCAGCGACGTACTGGCCAGTGGAGACTACGATCGGCACCTGCGACGTTTGAAGGTCCGCGTTGCAGAAGGTGTGCGAGCCGTCATCGCACGGGTTGAAGCAAGTTTTCCGCCCGGCACACGCGTTACTGCACCGGAAGCCGGCTTTTTGCTGTGGGTTGAACTTCCGCCACAGATCAATGCGCTGGAAGTGCACCGTCGCGCACTGGCGCTGGGTATTGGGGTTAGCCCGGGGCCGCTGTTTTCACCTGAAGCAGCGTTACAGAATTTCCTGCGCTTAAATTGCGCGAACCAGCCAACGGCACAGCTGCTGAATGCTGTGGACCAGATTGGGGCGATTTGTCACGTATTGATGGCCTGAGTTTTATATGGCGCATCAGAAAAAAATGCCGGGCCTTTTGGCCCGGCTCATATCAGAACTCGACGCGTGCCCCTAAGTTATAACGTCTACCTTCCAGCATCGCCGACTGGTTGTAGGACGTTTTATAAATCGGGTTTGCATCGAACAGATTATAAACACCCGCCATCAGCGTAATATTTTTATTCAAATGATAGCGCGCACCCAGATCAACCAATGCATAAGCTTCGGTAGAGCTGGACTTACCAATGTCCGGAGAGTTACTGCGCCAGCTTGTCTGCGTCCACAACTCCAGATCGCTCATCGCCATCCAGTTCACCGAGAGATTGGCCATGCTGGTCGGGAAGTCACTCAACGCATACCCCTTGTACTCACCGCTCTTCTGCTCACTGTGGGTATAGGTGTAATTGGCGTTAACCTTCAGGTTTGATGTGGCCTGCCAGTCGCCGTTCAGCTCTAATCCGTAGATTTCAGCGTCGCTGACGTTGAAATATTGCGAGACGCTCTCGGCAACGTAGCCATTGTATTCGCACTGCTGCGTGGCCGACTGGGTACAGATGGTGTAATCGCTGATCTTATCTTTAAATTTTGTGTGGAAAATGGTGGCATCCAGCGCCAGTGCATCCTGCTGCCAGTAAAGCCCCAACTCGGTATTGATACTCTTTTCCGGTTTGAGTTCATCGTTGCCGATGCCAATGTAAGAGTATGGATAGGCGCCATATACGCTGGTAAAGCCCGCATTATTTTCACGCAGATCCGGCTTCTTATATCCCGCTGAAACACCTCCTTTAAGCGACCAGTTTTCATTAAGCGTCCAGTTGCCATAGAGTTTAGGCGTGACGTGGTAACCGAAGTAACTGTCATGATCCAGACGAGCAGAGGTTGTCAGCGTAAAGTCCGGGACGATCATCCATGCGTCTTCCGCGAATAATGCCCAGCCATTGCGGGATATTTTGCTGACCGGGGTGACGCCGGGCGCCGCCTTATCCTCGACATCAAAGGTGTCATTCAGCTCATTACGGGTGAAGTTCGCCCCCAGCGTGAGCTTGTGATCGCCCAGCGAGAACGTATTGGCGCTGTTCGCTTCAAAGTTACGCTGCTCAATGAACTGAGGTGACATCTCAGGAACACGATACTCCGTGCGGGCCTTTTCATAACTGATGAAGTTTTTCGCCTCGATCATGTCGTTGGCATACCAGGCATGCTGCGAAAGCGACGCTGCATCGCGATCAAAACCCCAATACCACGGACTGGCTGCTCTGTGAGTTTTTTCCTGATGCCCGCGAGAGGCACTTAGATCCCAGAGTTGGGTATCGGTTGGAGACATTGAAACCGTGGCATCAAGATTCCCAGACTGATGCTTTACAAAGCGTTCATCGCTTTGGCTGTCATCATCACGGCGATCAAGATAGTCAGCACCCACACTCACACCCAGTTTGCCTGGAATAATCGGCCCCATGACAAAGGCATTGGTCTGATTGGTATTGCCGTACTCACTCTTTTCCTGCAGGAAGTAATTATCCTCCAGTACTCCTGTCCATTTATCGAGGTTATAAGCTTTTTTAGTAATGACGTTGACGACACCACCAATCGAATCGGAGCCGTAAAGTGAGGACATCGGTCCGCGAATCACCTCAATGCGCTCAATCGCCGCCAGCGGGGGCATAAAGGCAGCTTCGGTTCCAATGTGATGGCCGTAAGGACGTGACTCACGGGTGGCCTGTTTAATACCGTTTACCATGTAAGAGGTATAAGTCGAGTCCATCCCGCGCATCTGAATATCACCGGTTGCCAGGCTGCCGTGTCCATTTCCGACCAGTACACCCGGGATTTCGCGTAGCGCTTCCGTGACATTCTGATTAGATCGGGTGTTTAAATCCTTCTCACCGACCACTGAAATACTCGCCGGTGCGTCCCGTCGTTCCTGACTGAAGCCAGAAGCGGTCACGACAAGATCGTTCTCGTTATTCGAGGTGTTGTCCTGGGCATAGCCGACAACGGGGAGATGGCTCAGGGCGAGCGCAATCGCCACGGCCAGGCGTGTTTGGTTTTTCACAGAAAAATCCCTTTTAAAGTTGGTCTAAATCGATTTTAAGGACGTAATCGTCTTTATTGGTTTTTTCGTCCTGCTTCACGCTGACGTAAAGCGTGCTGGCATCGGGAGAAAGCACCATGCTGTTTGGCATGGCAGAGGTGTCAATGGTGTGCTTCATGCGATAATTGCCGGCGTCAATGATGCTGATTTGACGCGCGTTGCGATGGGTGACATAGATTTCACTGCGGGCGGCATTGTAGACCACCGCAATAGAGTTGGGTGTGGGTATACGGTGCAGGAGCTTACCGGAATCAAGCTCAACCACCAGCACGTCACGCGTATTGGTGTCCGCGATATAGCCCAGCCCCTCACGTGTATTGAGGGCGATATTCAGGAAGTAATGATTGGTTTCTGCAGGGTCGACTTTCACCGTGGAAATGAGACTGGAGGATATGCCATCCAATGTCATGATCTCGCCTTTTCCGGTAACGGCATAAACTTTATTACCCGCTTCATCGACTGCAAAGCCAACCGGCTCCATGTTATCGAGCGTTTTAATTACCTGTTGTTTTTGCGTATCGACAACCCACAGCAACCCTTTATCTTTCCCACCAATACCCGAGACATATAGACGATGATGTTTTTTATCCAGAACGACTTCACGCACATGGGCTTTTTTTTCCGGAACGGCATCATCGCTTAACTGCAGCGTGCGGAGTTCTTTTCCGGTACGACTATCCAGCAGGGTGACGGAACCATCCAGCGCGTTACCGAGATACAGGATATGGCTCTCTTCATCGAGTGCCACGGAAAAGACACGACGATTTGTGGGGATTTTCTTATCAATCCGCAACGTATCGGCAGCCAGTTCAAACACCATCCCCGCCCTTTTATCCTCGTCAAATGAGGGCGATGAAGCGGCGAAGAGGGCGTTACGCTCCTTCACATAGGCCATTTCATAAACACCATGGCCTAAAGGATGCGTCTTAAAATCCATTTCATTCATAGCCTTAGCCATCACGGAGGAAGATAACAGCAGTTGCGAGACTGCGAGGGAGAGTAGGGTACGCTTTGTAATTTTTTTGATAAGCATGAGATATTTATTTACAGTTAATTACACGAAACGGAATGATAATCACTATCACTATCAGTATCGTTATCAATAAAGAGTATTAACCGATCGCTGAATCTGCTTAACTGCTGTTGTCTGGCAACTGAACACGGCACGGAAGGCATGGCTAGCGTATGGTTAAGGTCTGTTTCAAGCACCTGGGATGGAAAAATGATGGACGAGGGTTGTATACCGGGAACTGTTTAGTACCAAAATTTAATGAACCTTCTGGCTTCGAAATAACAAGGAAGACGCTATGTTGCGCCGATTTTTTAATTACTACCTTCCCTACAAACGTCTATTTTTGCTGGACTTTGGTTGCGCCATTGTCGCCGGGTTGCTGGAACTCTCCTTTCCCATGGCAGTCAGGATGTTTATTGATAAATTACTCCCTGCGCAAAACTGGGAACTTATCCTTCTTGCCTCGTTGGGATTATTAGCCATCTATCTGATTAACACTGGCCTTATGGCCATCGTGAATTACTGGGGGCATGCATTAGGCGTCGGTATTGAAACGGATATGCGCCGGGAAGCTTTTGAACACCTGCAAACCCTTTCGCTGCGTTATTACGATAATACTAAAACCGGGCATATTATTACGCATGTGACCAAGGACCTTGAAGAAGTTGGCGAGATAGCCCATCACGGTCCGGAAGATCTGTTCCTTGCTGTGATGACCTTTATCGGCGCATTTATTCTGATGGCCAATGTGCATCTTAATCTGGCATTGATCACGCTGGTTCTCGTGCCCGGCATGGTCTGGCTGGTGAGTCGTTACGGCCGGCAGATGACGCAAACATGGCAAAATCTTTTTCATCAGGTGGGGAATTTTAATACCCGCATTGAGGAAAGCATCGGGGGGATTCGCGTCGTCAAAGCTTTTGCCAACGAACAACAGGAAACCCGACTGTTTGCCAAAGATAACGCGCTCTACAAAAAGACCAAACTGCGCGCTTACCGGATTATGACCACCAGCATGACCCTAAGCTACCTCTCAACGCGCTTAACCCAGTTGGTCATCATGGTGGCCGGAACGGCTTATGTGCTGCGAGGCGAGTTGAGCTATGGCGGTTTTGTCGGTTTTCTTTTGCTCACCGAGGTCTTCTTCCGCCCGGTCGAAAAAATCTCTGCGGTGCTGGAAAGCTATCCAAAAGGGATCGCGGGGTTTCGCCGTTTCACTAACCTGATCGATACCCTGCCTGATATTGTTGATCGACCTGATGCGCAGACCGTTGCGAACCTTAAGGGAGATATCGTTTTTGATCATGTCACTTTCGGTTATAGCCACACTCCGGTTCTGAAAGACATCACGCTGACGATCAAACCCGGGGAAACGGTGGCTTTCGTGGGGCCAAGTGGAGCAGGTAAAACAACACTTTGTGCACTGATCCCCCGTTTCTACGACGTTCAAGATGGCACCATTCGTATTGATGGCGTTGATGTGCGTGATTACCAGCAACGTGCACTGAGAAATCAGATAGGGATTGTACAACAGGATGTCTTTCTGTTTGGCGGCACCATTCGCGAAAATATTGCGTATGGCAAACTGGACGCCAGTGAAGATGAAATCTGGCAAGCTGCTAAGCGTGCCCATCTCGATAGTCTGATACAAAGCCTGCCTGACGGATTAGATACCGTCGTGGGTGAACGTGGGGTGAAACTCTCTGGAGGTCAAAAACAGCGTCTGTCGATTGCCCGCGTATTCCTGCGTAATCCCCCTATTTTGATCCTTGATGAGGCCACCTCGGCGCTGGACACGGCTACCGAGCAATCCATTCAGCAATCACTGACTGAACTTTCGCAAGGCCGTACTTCACTGATCATCGCTCACCGTTTATCGACCATTCAACATGCTGACCGCATCGTGGTGGTGGGTGATCAGCAAATCCTGGAGGAAGGTAGCCACGACGCGTTAATAGCTAAGCAAGGTGTCTACGCTTCGCTTTATCAGGCACACCTGGCGGGAAAATCGCTGCCGGCTAACGCATAAAATGAGAAGGAAATAACACAGACATCAATATAATAAGCGCGCTAACTATCATGAAGAGATTTCCATGCGCGAACAGATTAAACTTTTAAGCCGCCAATGTGCGGCTATTTTATTTTTTGCCGTTTTTATAACCCTGATGATGTCGTCGGTCTATATAGACGTAAACTGGATGCATAACGCTTTGCATGAATCATCAATAACTGAACTTGCTCAGGAAGTGATGCTGGCTTTAATTGCAGGTGGATTTTTCTTTTCGGCGTCACGCCGTCCTGAACTACGCGGTGCGCTTATTCTCATCGGCGGTTTTTACACATGTATGTTAATCAGGGAACTCGATTTTATCTTCGATATGATATTTCATGGCAGCTGGGTCATTTTTGCGCTGCTGACAGCATTGGCAAGCCTGGCAACTGCAATGAAATCGCCAGAAAGCATTCTTTCAGGATTGATCAGATTTACCGGGCACAAAACCTGGCTGATGACGGCTACGGGGTTATTAATCGTGCTGGTATTTTCCCGATTATTTGGTATGCATCAGCTGTGGCAAAATCTTATGCTGGACGGCTATAACCGCGTGGTAAAAAACATGGCGGAAGAAGGCACTGAGCTATTGGGTTATAGCATTTGCTTCCTGGCATCTGCCAACTACATATGGTCGACGCGACCCGCTGTATTGCAGGATAAAATTAGTGATGACGATGCTTACCGCGACCATGCGCAGCCACCCTTTCGTCACTTAACGGACGCACGGCACCCGCAATAAAGCTAATCAGGATACTCGGTGCGCCCCCATGCGCACCTCACGACAATCACGGTTATCCGAGTGGATTTCGCCTGATGGCGAAACGAATAAGGATCAGGGCCTAAAAGTTATCACTGATTTTGGGTCAGGGTTCAATCTCGAATGGGCCGGTATAATCGAAGTAACCGTTATAACAATCTAAATAAACATGCGCAGAGTAGTGCCCTTAATCCACAAACACCTTCAATTCACCAGACCAACTATTGTCAGAAAACGTTGGGTGTGTCTCAAACCAAATGCTGGACAATCCAATCGAATCCATTTCTTCACCCTCAGCGGCCGTTCTAAGCCATGATTTGATGAGACTGGTTCTAACCTGCGCGTCAGTCATCTTTGGACATTCCTGCTGATATTCCTTACCAGCCGGAATGACTCGGTCGAATGCCATGAGTATAAAAAGTGACAAGAGTGTCAGTACAACACCGATTAAGATCATGGATATGGGGTAAAGCAACTTTTTCATGTTCACGAAATCCTTGTGAGTTTTAAGAAAAGCAGAAATTCAAAAAAATTATAGTCGTTTTGTATCGCAGTGTATCTGTCTGCTGAACGCATACACCCCGTTGCACAACCCACCATTCTGAACATATCCCACGTACATTGCCGTGTTCTTCTTTACGCATCCAACAACTGCGTGGAGATAACCCAATGTTAACCCGACTCCTGATTTCATCTTTCATTATGGCCGCTTCGGCGACCTGTGCATGGGCCGACAGGCTCAATGGTCTCAGCGCCGGAAATGTGCTGGGCGCTGCCGCCGTAGCACCACTCGATACTCCTCAGCCTCCGGCGAAATTAATTGTGGATGCGCCGTTAGCAGGTCCGCTGCGTAAGGGCGCGGTGTTCATTCAATATCGCGCTGAAAACCTGCGCATCGAACCGGTTTTCGGCCCCGAAGCGCTGAAGGTGACACCCCGCATCGGCCACATCCACGTGATCGTTGATGAGAACTCCTGGCACTGGGCGGACACCAGCGGTGAACCGATCATATTAGTTGGATTACCCGCCGGGCCACACAAGGTAACGATTATTCTCGCCGATCCCACGCATAAACTTATCGATAGCAAAACCATTCACTTCATCGTGCCTGCGCAAGCTGCACATCATTGATTATTCGAGAAAAACATCATGAAGAAGATCGTCCGTCAATCGCTGCTGGCTGCACTGGTGTTAACCGCAACAACCTCTGCATTTGCCGCTACTTCAATGGAGGCGGATTACACTGCCGCTTTTAATACTGTTCATCAGGTGAAAGCAGGCGTGCTGAACGTCGGTTACGTCGATATCGGTCCACGCGATGGGCAAGCCGTGATTCTGCTGCATGGCTGGCCTTATGACATCCAAAGCTATGCCAACGTCGCGCCACAACTGGCGGCTAAGGGTTATCGCGTCATCGTGCCTTATCTGCGCGGATACGGCAGTACGCGTTTCCTCTCCGATAAAACCCCGCGCAACGGCCAGCCTTCGGCGCTGGCCGCCGATACGGTGGCATTGATGGATGCGCTGGGCATCAAACAGGCAGTGTTCGGTGGCTTCGACTGGGGCGCACGCACGGCGGATATTGTGGCGGCACTCTGGCCTGAACGCGTGAAAGCGTTGGTATCGGTGAGCGGTTATCTCATCAGCAGCCAGGATGTTGGCAGAAAAGCTTTACCGCCGCAGGCTGAGTTGCAGTGGTGGTATCAGTTCTATTTCGCGACTGAACGCGGCGCGCAAGGCTATGCGAAAAACACCCATGATTTTGCCAAACTGATTTGGCAGCAAGCCTCGCCGGGCTGGAAATTCAGTGATGCCACCTTCAACGTGAGTGCTAAAGCACTGGATAATCCGGATCAGGTGGCGGTGACCCTCAGCAACTACCGCTGGCGTCTTGGCCTGCAAAAAGGCGAGCAAAAGTATGATGCTTATGAGAAAAAGTTAGCCACATTGCCGGTGATTAGCGTGCCAACGATTACCATTGAAGGGGATAACAATGGTGCGCCACATCCAGCACCGCAGGCGTATCGCGCCAAATTCAGCGGTAAAAATGAGCATCGGACCTTCACCGGCAACATCGGACATAATCCACCAGCGGAAGATCCACAGGACTTTGTCAAAGCGGTGGTCGATGCCGCTGCGCTGTAAAAATGATTTTTTCAGGGCCGGCATCCATGATGCCGGTCTTTTTGCGTAGGTTGAAAACAGGAGGTTGTTTTGGAGCACATTGATCACATCCTGGTTGTTGATGATGACCGGGATATACGTGAACTGATTACCGATTACCTCATCAAGTCCGGCTATCGTGCGACGGGTGCCGCTAATGGACGGGAGATGCGCGCGATGTTATCGGCGAATGCTATCGACCTGGTCGTGCTCGATATCATGATGCCAGGCGACGATGGCCTGACGTTGTGCCGCCAGCTACGCAGCGATCCCCAGCGAAACTTGCCGATTCTGATGCTCACCGCCCGCAGCGAGGATACCGACCGTATTCTTGGCCTGGAGATGGGCGCGGATGATTATCTGATCAAACCCTTTGTCGCCCGCGAGTTGTTGGCGCGCATCAAAGCCATTCTTCGCCGCACCCGCGCCTTGCCGCCAAATCTGCAAATCACCGAGGTCGGTCGCATTATCGCTTTTGGCGACTGGCAATTAGATACCTCTGCGCGACATCTCATCGATCAAGAAGGCGTAATTGTGGCATTGAGTGGGGCTGAATATCGCCTGCTGCGCGTGTTTCTCGATCATCCGCAGCGTGTATTAAACCGCGACCAACTGTTGAATCTGACACAGGGTCGCGATGCAGAGCTGTTCGAGCGATCCATTGATCTTCTGGTCAGCCGCTTACGCCAGCGCCTGCGTGATGATGCACGTGAGCCCGCCTATCTCAAAACAGTGCGCAGCGAAGGTTATGTGCTGGCTGCACCGGTGATCATTAAAGAGGCGCATGAATGAAGCTGTGGCCGCGATCGTTACTGGCGCGCCTGCTGATTATCGTGCTGGGTGGCTTGTTGTTGGCGAATGCCACCACCTTAGTGAGTTTGATGATCGAGCGTATGAGCAGTGCCAAAACGGTGATGCTCGGCAACCTCGAATATGATGTGGCGACCAGCGTCGCCATTCTTGATCGTTTACCCGCAGCAGAACGCCCCAGTTGGCTGGCAAAACTGGAGCGCGGTAACTATCGCTATGAGTTAACGAAGGGTTTGCCAGGTCCCTATCCCAGCAGCTGGCGTGCGCGTGATGCAGTCCGTTCATTGCAGGAGAGCCTCGGCGGACGTTATCAGATGAGCATTCACGCCATTCCTGGCCCGCATGAGCATATTCAGGTGCATCTGACACTACACGATGGCGCGCCGCTGACGCTGGATCTCTGGCCGCGCATGCCCGCCATCGCTCGCTGGTTACCAGCGGTATTGATTGGTCAACTGCTGCTGTTGCTGTGTTGTGCCTGGCTGGCGGTACGTCAAGTGGTGCGGCCCTTCATGCAGTTCACCCAGGCCGTCGAAGGGCTGAAACCCGCGTCAAATAGCGCACAGCTGATGCCAGAAAGCGGTCCGGAGGAAGTGCAGCAGGCGGCGCGTGCGTTTAACGCCATGCAGACGCGTATTCAGGATCATCTCAAAGAGCGAGCCCAGATTCTGGCGGCGATCTCCCACGATCTACAAACGCCGATTACCCGCATGAAGCTGCGCGTGGAGATGTCGGAACAGCCAGAGTTGCGCGATAAGTTACTCGGCGATCTCGATAACATGAGCCGCTTAGTGCGGGAAGGCATTGCGTATGCGCGCTCATCGGAAGTGCTGGAGGAAGCGCGGCAGGTCGTCAGTCTGAATGCTTTCCTCGACAGTATCGCTTGTGACTATCAGGACATCGGCAAAGCAGTCAGTTTCACGCCCTGTCATGGCAGAGATAATTTTGCCGTCAGGCCACAGGCGCTGCGCCGCATCATGACCAACCTGATTGATAACGCGCTGAAGTTTGGTAACGAAGCCGGGATTGTGCTGAATACGCCTCAGGGAAACAGCGTGGAGATCCACGTCACGGATAACGGTCCGGGCATTCCCGAAGCGGAACTGAAGGCGGTGTTGGAGCCATTTTATCGGGTAGAAAGCTCGCGTAATCGTCATACGGGCGGAACTGGATTGGGTTTGGCGATCGCCAAGCAGTTGGTGAGTCAGATGTCTGGTACGCTGCATTTATCCAATCGGGCGGAAGGCGGGCTCGATGCCCACATCACTCTGCAACAAACCGATTTGTAGCCTTTTGTATCTGCACCGCCCGTACACATACAGACTGACAAAACGGGCGGTACCAGACACTTCGTGAACACATCAGCCTGGTTAAATGAGCGCACTGCTATAGCACGCAGCCTTTCAACCACTGTCACGAGGTTCCTATGAAAGCATTATCTCAACTCTTCGCCACCACCCTGCTGGCACTTTCTGTTACCCCCTTTGCGCAGGCCGATAATCTGCACACAGTCGTGCTGGCCCACGGCGCATTTGCCGACGGCAGTAGCTGGAATCGTGTTATCTCACAGCTTCAGGACAAACATAATGAAGTGATTGCCGTACAGCTGCCGCTCACCTCCCTGCAAGATGATGTCGCCGCCACGCAACGCGCCATTGCTCAGGCTCATGGCGACGTGGTGCTGGTCGGTCACTCCTGGGGCGGTACGGTGATCACCGAAGCCGGTAATAACGATAAAGTCAAAGCGCTGGTATATGTTGCGGCCTTTGCGCCAGATAAAGGGCAATCCACAGCTGAACTGGTCGACAGCTATCCGGCTCCCCCAGGCAGCGCCGGGATTAGTAAAACTGCACAGGGATTTCTGACGATCTCACCTAGCGTGGTGGCACAGGACTTCGCGCCAGATCTGAAACCCGCGCAGCAGCAACTGCTGGCGGTGACGCAGGGTCCCATCCGTGCCGCTGCCTTTGGCGACAAAGTCACGCAAGCAGCCTGGGTGGAAAAGCCGAGCTGGTATCTGGTCAGCAGCCAGGATCGCATGATCAACCCCGATCTTGAGCGGGCGATGGCGAAAAAAATCCATGCGCACGTGAGTGTAGTCGCGGCAAGCCATGTGTCGATGTTGAGCCAGCCAGATAGCGTGGTGCGTGTAATCACCGCTGCGGTTAACGCCCATTAAGGAGGCCGTATGTCTTTCATTATTGCTTTCTTTGCAGGCATGTTGACGTTACTCAGCCCTTGTACCTTGCCTGTGATTCCGTTTGTGTCTGCCAGCGTGCGCGGTCAAAAAGGGCAGTTGCTGGCACTGTTGAGCGGTATGGTGATGATGTTCACCACCGTAGCACTGCTGGTAACAGTAGCCAGCCATTGGGTTGCCAGCGTCACGGCGGCTGGACGTTGGATCGCGCTGGCCTTTTTGGCGGTAACGGCGCTGACATTACTGTCAAAGCGTATTGCTCAGCATGTTACCCAACCCTTTGTGGCGTTGGGAAATCGCATCAATAATGCCAGCAATCGCCGTCGCGGTTTAACGGCAGCATTTTTGGCGGGGTTGGCAACCGGTATGTTGTGGTCACCCTGTGCGGGGCCGGTGTTAGGCGCAATTCTCAGCCTGGCCGTGGTGGGGAAGGAACCTGTCTCGGTTGGCCTTTTGCTGGCAGCCTATGGCAGCGGTGCTGCGCTGATGTTGGCGCTGCTGTACGTGGCAGGACGGGGATTAGTCACTCGATTGCGGCCGGGTTTGGCATTGACCACGCGTTTGCGCCAGGTGGCGGGAGGCTTCATGCTGGCTGCGGTCGCGTTGATCGCCAGTGGGACACAAAGTCAGTTGCAGAGTGGCCCTGCGTTTGCGCAGCATCTTGAACAACGCCTTAGCGAATGGGCTCCACAGCCCACAACGACACCTCGCCTCGAACCTGTCGTGATGCCAAAAACTCGCAGCGATTTGCCCTCACTGGATGGTGGTACAGCATGGCTGAACGGTTCACCGGTGACGCCTGAGACGTTAAAAGGCAAAGTGGTGTTGGTGGATTTCTGGACCTACGACTGTATTAACTGCCAACACACCTTGCCGCACGTACGTGACTGGGCCAACAAGTATCAGTCTCAGGGATTAGCGGTCATCGGCGTTCACACCCCGGAATATCCGTGGGAACGGGGTGAAAAAGCGGTGAACCGCGCGATCAAACAGTGGCAACTGCCGTATACCGTGGTAGCGGACAATAACTACAGCATCTGGAATCGCTTTGGTAATCAATACTGGCCCGCACATTATATTTTCGATGCGCATGGTCAGTTGCGGTTCACCGCCTTTGGAGAAGGTAATTATGCGGAGCAGGAACAGGTGATTCAGCAGTTGCTCAAAGAAGCTCGGGCGTAAATGGAGGCCGCCACTGAGATACAAACCGGGCACATGGGTAACACTTAAGACCGGGCGCATGGGTAACAGATATAAACGGCATAGCAGAGGAAACTCCCTATGCCCTGGACTGAGACCGTTACCCGGCAACGCCTTGATTATTTCCGTGCCTGCGAAGCAGGCACGAAGTCCATTTCTGCGCACCTGGCCGGCTCAGCCGACGGTCACCGCGCGCGGTTCCAGAAAGGCACTAATCCCCCATTGCCCCATTTCCCGACCTATTCCGGAATGGTTAAAGCCACCAAAAGGAGCGCGGGGTTCGTGCGCCAGCGTATTGATCATCACCCGGCCCGCCAGAATCTGCTCGCCCACGTCACGCGCATGCTGCTCATCTGCGCCGATCACCAGCGCCGACAGGCCATATTCCGTATCGTTAGCGATCGCAATCGCTTCCGCTTCATCGCGATAGCTGATGAGGCTGAGCACCGGCCCAAAGATCTCTTCGCGGGCAATGCGCATCTGCGGGTTTACGTCGCTGAACAGTGTGGGTTTGATATACCAGCCATGGGTTAACCCATCCGGTCGTCCTGGCCCTCCGCTTAACAGGCGCGCGCCTTCCTGCTCGCCAAGATCAATATAGTGCTGTACACGTTGCCACTGCTTTTCATTGATCATCGGGCCGATGGTGGTGCTGGCATCGGCGGGATCACCGGAATGCTGTGTCTCGACTTCTGCCGCCAGTGCATGCTCGAACTCAGCTTTGCGGGCTTGAGGCACCAAAATGCGCGTGCCGGCAATACAGGCTTGTCCGCTATTGATAAATCCAGCCTGAACGGCAAGTTTTGCTGCGGCAGGAGCATCGGCGTCCGGCAGGATCAGCGTCGGTGATTTACCGCCCAACTCGAGCGTGACGCGTTTGAATGTGTCGGCGGCGGTGCGCAAAATGGCTTTGCCTGTAACGGTTGATCCGGTGAAGGAGATTTTTGCCACCTTCTCACTGCGGCTGATAGCATCGCCTACCTCAGCGCCGCGACCGGTGACGATGTTAAACAAGCCATCAGGCAGCCCGGCGCGGTGCAACGCCTGAGTGATCACCTCGGTCTGGAGCAGGCTATATTCACTAGGCTTAATCACTGTTGTGCAACCCGCTGCCAGCGCGGTCGCCAGCTTATGGCAAATAAAGCCCGCGTTGCTGTTCCAGGGTGTAATCAGTCCGGCGACGCCAAGCGGCAGCATCTGGACACGGGCGCGACCAGCTTGCTGAATAAATGGATACTGCTTCAGTTCTTCGATGACCTGGAGAATGACGTCCGCCGGATAACTTGCCATCCACTGCGATCGTGAAGTCGGTGCGCCATACTCTTCCAGGATGGCGGCATGCAGCTCCGTTTCACAGCTTTTTACGGCGTCATACATTTGCCCCAGCAGCGTGATACGCTCCGTTACCGAAGTATGCGAAAATGCGGGAAACGCTGCATGTGCAGCAGCAATGGCGCGTTCGGCATCCTGTTCATTTGCCAGACGCGCTTTACCCATAACGCTGCCATCGGCAGGCTTGATAATGTCCAGCCACTCGTTACCGGCAGGGGTAACAAAACTACCATTAATGTAAATGTGTTCAATAATGTGCATGACGCTGCTCCTGAGATGAATTAATAGGAAAATTATCATGTCCAGTGCGCGAGAATAATCCGCGAAACCCTGCAAGGGGTATTACGTTTAACGGAATAATCAATGAGCCGAACGGGTATTACTGAACTGGAAATCATGCTGGCTGTAGCGCGACGTGGCACCTTTAAAGGCGCTGCCAGCGAGCTGGAAATGTCGCCTTCTGCAATCACCAATGCCGTAGCCGCGCTGGAGAAACGTTTGGGCGTGCGTCTGTTCAACCGCACCACGCGCAGCGTGGCCCTGACGGATGCGGGGCGCCGTTTTATGCAGAAAATCGCGCCAGCATTGGAAATTATTCGTAGCGCATCGGAGGAGGTGAGCAGCGAGCCTAACGATCCGGCCGGTATTCTGCGTCTCAATGTGCCCCCGGAGAGCTGTTCACTCTGGTACGAGTCGGTGCTTATCCCCTTCTTGCAGCGTTATCCGCGCATTCGTGTCGATATCTGCAGCCAGAGAGAACGGGTGGATATTGTGGCCGAGGGATTTGATGCCGGGATTCGTCTGGCGGAAGACATTCCCGCAGATATGATTGCGGTAAAGCTGACGCCGGAATTGCGCATGATTGTGGTCGCTGCGCCGGATTATCTTGATCGTGTACAGGCACCCACGCAGCCAGAGCAACTCAGCGAACACTCAACCTTGTGTATGCGCATGTCCGACGGCAGTCTTTATCGCTGGGAGTTGAGCCATCAGCAGCAATCCTACAAATTGCAGGGGGAACCCCGTTTTGCCGCAAGCGATTTAGCGTCAATGCACAAAGCGGCAATAGCCGGATTAGGCATTGCCTGTTTGTCGGAACAACATATCGCGGCAGATGTGCAAGCGGGCAAGTTAGTGCGATTGTTGCCGGACTGGCATGTCGATCTAGGGGCGCTCTGCCTCTATTATCCCGGCCATCGGCTGGTGCCGCCTGCGCTGAGAGCATTGACGGAGTTTATTCGCAGGGGGTGACGATTTAATCAGGGAAGATATTGCCCAAACTCTTATAATCATCTTAATTTATTGTTTAATAAGTAATTTATTTAATTGCGGCTCGCATGCTTTTATTCTTTGATGAGATCACCATCACAACATAAATAGAACTCATAGCTTACTAAATGAAAGGTATTATTCGGGATGCTGTGTGCGTGTCAGGATGAAATTAGAGGGGCAAACAGGCAATAACCATTGAAAACGCAGCGAAAAAAGTGTCTGGTTGAACAACCCTTATTCGACCGACTTACTGGTGGAGCAATTAATTTTCATTATCCCAGACAAAATTCAATCGGTATGCTGGGTGCTTTTCCAATATTCAATATCTATATCAAAAAATGTGGCGTTACGAAAAATTACACCACTTTGGGTTAGCCAGACACCGATATTAATAACGCGTGTTTTTATAAACTTAAATTCCTCAACATTTGGAAACTTGAATCCTCGACACCTAAACGGTGCTCAACATATTAATATTATAAAATGGCAGGTGAGCAATGAAATTGGGATGGTACAGTAATCTAAACAGGGATGAGCGAAAAACATGGTGGGCCTGTCTTGGAGGATTCACGCTCGATTCGATGGATAGCACTATATACTCGCTAGTCATGCCCATATTATTGAGCCTTGCAATCCTGACAAAATCAGAAGCAGGTATTTTAGGGTCCGCGTCATTAATTGGCAGTGCATTAGGCGGATGGAGCGCTGGTATGCTGGCCGATCGCCTGGGGCGTATTCGTGTCATGCAGTTGACGGTATTGTGGGTGGCTTGCTTCACAGCATTAACCGCACTGTGCGGTGATTTCTGGCAATTTCTCATCATCCGATTTCTTCAGGGACTGGGTTATGGAGGTGAAGTCGTTGTCGGCGGTGTATTGATCAGCGAAGTGATCCGGGCCAGCTATCGGGGACGAGTGGGTGCTTCTATCCAAAGTGGTTACGCCATTGGTTACGCAATCTCGCTAGCAGTCCTACCTGTGCTGCTCAATTTTTTCCCACAACAGATAGCGTGGAAACTTTTTTTCCTGGCAGGAATCGTCCCAGCCATTCTCGTTTGGTTTATTCGTCGTTTGGTGCCGGAATCGCCTGTCTTTTTGAGAAAAAAAGTAGAAAAGAATACTAGCAGTGTCAGCGATATTTTCAAAGGTAAGAATCTACGCATCACAATTACAGCGACATTGCTCGCCTCTGGAATATTTGGCGGGGCATATGTCATGATTACCTGGCTGCCGACCTATCTGAGGATGGAATTAGGATTGCCGGTATTATCCATGTCTGGGTATCTGGCAATTAATATTCTGGGGTCTTTGATAGGTCCGTTTCTTTATGGAAGATTAAGCGACCGATTCGGTCGATGGAAAACTATCATGCTTTTCCTGATGGGCCAAATTGCGGTGGTCAGTGTCTATATGTTTGCTGATATCAGTCTGAACATTACATTAGTGCTTGGCTTTTTCCTGGGCTCCTTACAAGGCGGCTTGGCCTCTGGCTTAACTCCCGCATTTTCGGAGCTTTACTCGACATATATACGCGGAAGTGGAGCCGGTTTTTGTGCAAGTTTTGGTCGCGGCTTTGGTTCACTGATGCCTGCAATAGTAGGGATTGTATCCAGTCATATTCATCTTGGGTACGCAATGGGAGCCCTGGCGATTGCTTCTTATCTCATAGGGATAGTCGCTGCGCTTTGCCTACCTAATGCTACCGGTATTGATCTTGAAAATGTTTAAAAATTAATTGATAACGGGCTCCGCAGCTATTCTGTGATAGAGCCTGACAATTTTCAAGATTAGGTAGGTGATAGCCAGACACGGTCTGGAGTGCGCTTTCAGATACCTTGCTCAACATAATAAGCGCCTAAATAATCGGGGGGATTTTTATATATTTTCATCATTGCAATAAAAAATTAGGAATTTCCTAAGAGTGCACGACGCTATAACATTCTTGCGCAAGGCTATTCCAGGTTAATTAATCTCCAGGATTAATGACATTCAAAATCATCCAGTTGTTTGATAAAATTGGGATCGTTTTCACACCTGGAGCGAGTCTATGGAACTTAAAGCTATCACCCTTGATGAGTGCCTTAACATCAGGCATGCCGTTTTATGGCCTGAGCAGAGCCGTGATTTTGTACGGGTGCCCGGCGACCATCTGGCTCAGCATTATGGAGTGGAATTTGAGGCCGAAATCGTTTGCTGTCTGTCCGTATTTGACACCGGCAAGGACTGCAGGCAAATCAGAAAATTTGCCACAATGAAAGCGTGCCAGAGGAAAGGTTTTGGCAGCTTCCTGATGAAATCTGTTCTTAATAAACTGCAGGAGGATGACGTTCAACATGTTTTCCTTGATGCACGACTCAGCGGAGAAGCGTTTTATCGTCGCTTTAATTTCATCTCTGATGGGGCACCTTTCCTAAAGAACGGGATTCAGTACGTTCGCATGCATTTAGCTCCCCAAAGCTAATGACTTATCCCTTTACCGGAATCCAACCTAATTGAAAAGACTTAACCACTTTATCCTTCTCAATTCCCATGCACCGTCATCCCCACCAGCTTAACCACAATCGGGCGCACAACCAGGATACAAACAAACGCGGCGGGCATGGCAACCTTGTAAGCATTCATCACATTTATCATGTAATTTACCCCCATACCGAACTCCGAATAGGTAATGACCAAACTCATGAGAAAGGCCATGATGGTCGCCATATAGAGTGCGAAGATGTAAGGTGAAGTGTGTTTGGGAAGGCGTACATTGATGTTTTTCTTGGTGACTGCATCCGTCATAGTGATATCCTGTTAAACAAAGTTAGCGAAACAGCCGCTAAACTATCAATCAAACTAAAGCGTCAGTAGAACTGCACTGCTTAAATCATTATTAAGTAAACATAACGAATCATGTAATGAGGTCTTATGGATTTGTTAGGCTTGATCACTACCTTTATACGTGTGGTGGAGAATGGCAGCATCGCCGCGGCGGCGCGCGCGAAAGGGATGAGCCCTGCGGCAGTCAGTCAGAGTCTTGCCCGGTTGGAATCGCATTTAGGAGTGCGTTTGCTATCACGCACCACCCGCAGTATGACCCTCACGGAAAGCGGTAAACGCTATTTCGAGAAAGTGCGTCACATTCCACATGATGTGGATGACGCTTCGCAGGCTGCTGCGCTGGAAACCAAACCGCAGGGGTCACTTTGCATCGCCACCACAGCGGCATTTGGGCGCTACGTGCTTGCGCCACTGATGCCGGATTTCAAAGAGAACTACCCTGATATTGATATCGAGTTGATTAGCACCGACCGCAACGTTGACCATCGTCGGGAGGGTGTTGACGTCAGCATTCGCATTGAAGCACAACTGAACGATCAACTGATTGCCCGGAAAATTGCATCCTTACCTTTTATTTTCTGCGCATCTCCAGCATATCTGGAGCGTGCGGGCATACCGGAAAGCCCCGAAGAGCTAAGCCAGCACGCCTGTCTGGTTTTCCGTTATCCCACCGACGGCCGCTTTTTGCCCTGGACGTTTATAGTTGACGATCAACTGGTAACAGCGAAACTCAATCCCGGATTTATCAGTGACGATATTGATATCATTGCTAATATCGCAATCAATGGCGGAGGTATTGCCCGCCTGGCGAGCTTTATTGCGCAACCGTTAATCGACAATGGGCAACTCATCGCTTTATTTCACTCCAGCCAATGCAATGAAGGCCGTATCGCATCTTCACCCATGCATATTTACGCCTGCGTCAACGAGCGTTCTGCACTCAATTCAAAGGTCAGAGCTTTTATTACTTATGTAGAACAGGAGATGCTCTAATACTGCAGATGAATGCACTTTTTAACGCCGATGCCGCATTGGCTTAGCAATGGATTGAAGTTAACTGCACCATCATTCCTGCTGCAAGGCCGTCTCATGAAGATGACGCCAGATCACATGCCCCTGTGGATCTAATTCAAAAACCGCCGTCGAAAAGCGCAAGCTCGATTGTTGTCCGGGTATTTGCTGGTGTTCCTGGTAGCACACCGTTGCTCCCGTTTCACTTTCAGCCACGACCTGCATAGCCATGATATCAAGCGTGAGACCTTTACGAGCGCCACGCTGTGCCCGGAAGAAACGGTTCAACGCATGAAAGTTCAGTATGACGCCTGCCGGACTCACCATCATAAAGTCTGGGCTAAAACGCGCTAATAGGTTATCGCAAAGATCATCTTTCGCTTCTGCATCATCAAGCCAGTGACGAATGATTTCGTGTGCATCCAGAACTTCCTGAAAATAGCGGTTCATTTTTTTTCCTGATTAAGAGTGAATAATATTTTTCGGTTCGCAATGCGCAGGCAACATATAACTGGCACTATGGCGCTACACGCGGCGAGTAGAAAGCAAAGTCGATAGGCGCGATCAACCGATATGCTGCTGTTGGCGAGCAGATTAAATAGTAAGGTGACTAATGTGACGCCAAGACAGAAACTCAGCTGACGATTGATATTCCATATCGCACTGGCATCGGCCAGTTGCTCGTCAGGAATCTGCAGGAAGGCCGAGCTTTGCGCCGTACTGCTGCACAAACTGCCGCCAAATCCCATAAGACAGAATGCGATGACACACACCACTGCTGATGCAGGATGGCCGATGGTGGCTAGCACCCCAATGCCCAACGCCTGAGTGATACTCCCAATAATAAACAGTGGACGCGGGCCCAGCATATTGAACCACTTCCCCGTAATGCTAATCGCGATAAATGAAGCGGCCGACCAGGGCAACATCAATGCACCGACAGAGGCAGCTGGCAGGCCAAACTCATTTTGCAGGTAGAGCATGGCTATCAAGCTGACTCCGGTAAAAACACCCGGTACAAACTGATAAATCAGCATGGCAGTCTGCAACAGAGGATCTTTCGCCAGATGCAAATTAACCAGCGGCTGGCTTTTACCCAGCGCATTCCACACGTATCCGCCAAAGACAATCAGCCCACCTAAAAGCATCAACGCGCCTTGATGTATAAGCTGAGATTCGCCCAATGAAGTCAGACCCAAAAGGATCAAAGTTAAGCCACTACACCCACTGATCAATCCCACCAGATCCAACCGCCCAACTTCAGCAGTAGGTTTATCCACGTTCAGCCATAACATCGCCAATACCAGAGCCACGATGACCAACGGGAGACTGGCCAGAAACACCCAACGCCAGTTAAGTATTTCAATCAATAGTCCACCGGCGACTGGTGCCAGCGCCGGAGCCAGTAAAGCCACTAACATCACTGCAGAGGAAAGTTTTGCGCGTTCATGGCTGCGATACAGCGCATAAGTCATGGTTTGCCCGATAGGAATGAGCAATCCACCCCCTATTCCCTGCAATAAACGCCATGCAATCAGGTGAAACATTGACTGTGATGTGGCAACGCCCGCACTGCTGGCCATGAAAATAATCAGTGAGAGGATAAAAAGTCGCTTCGCGCCAACACGTTCCATCCACCAGCGGCTAAGCGGTATCACTAGCGTCAGGCCTAGAATGTAAGCATTACTAACCCACGCCAGTTGACTGACCGGGGCAGCAAAATGCCGCGCCATCTCAGGATAGGCAACATTGGCAATAAACATGTTTACCAGGTCGATGAAGAACCCCAGTAAATAAACAATGGCAACACGCACACGATAACTCATAATTCTTTCCGCCAGATCAGCCGTTATGCGCGCAGTATAAGCGCCGGGATCATCGCGATAAATCCACTCAGTATGGTTATACTGTCAAACGATTTTTGACAGTCATCTTGTATCAATGGAGTGCGTGATGATTAACATGCAGCGTCTGGAAATGTTCGTCGCGGTGGTCGAGGCTGGAAGTTTCACTGGCGCGGCCCAGACATTAGGGCTCACTAAAGCCGTAGTGAGTTTTAATATAAAGCAGCTGGAAAAGGAGCTCGGCGTCTCTTTACTGAGCAGAAGCACGCGGCGAGTGGCGGCGACAGACACCGGTGATAAGTTTTACCATCGTTGCCAGGGCCTGTTGCAGGATGCAGAACGCGTACTGGACGATGTCCGCAGCGATCACCTCGGACTCAGCGGCACACTACGCATCACCACCACGCCTGAATACGGAGCACACGTTGTGGTTCCTGCACTGGCGGCATTCGCACTCAAGCATCCCCATTTGCGCGTACAGCATGTTTCATCATCAAAAAATGATGATTTGATTGCTGGCCGTTTTGATGTGGCTATCCGTCTCGGTCAACTGGCGGATTCCAACCATCAAGCCAGGCTCATCGATCGGTTCGCTATTTTACCGGTAGCGGCTCCTCAGCACCTCGTCGTACAACCTATTGAGACTCTGGAACAACTCGCCGAAGCGAAGTGGATTGCGCACAGCCGCTTATCAGCCCCCTTGAGCTGGCAGATCACTACACCAGCAGGAGAGTCGGTGCTTTTTAGTGCACGACATGCAGCGATGCTGATGGCCGACAGCGCAGCGTCGTTGCTTGCCTTTACGTTGGCGGGCGCTGGCGTGGCGATCCTGCCCGCATGGCTGGTCGAGGATCAATTGATTCGGGGCGAATTAATCCACGTGTTGCCAGATCATTATTTTCCCCGCCAGGGTATTTATGCGGTCTATCCCAATACCCGCCATTTGCCTGAGAAAGTGCGCGCATTTATTGATTTTCTGGAAAGGCATGTGGCTGAATCACGCTCCGTCAGTCAGCCTTAAAAATTCATGCCTAACCAAAAACTCAGGCAACTAAAGCAGCCTGTTAATCACGCGACGATATTAGATATAGACTGCGGACGGGTTCATAAAATCACAGCAAGCCAAACTTCCAATTCACAACCAGCATATTCTGGTCCTGGCTACGCGTACCGGTAATGTTGGTACGATAGGTCACATTTTTCCACGCCAGAGTGACACCTTTCGCCACGCGTTCCGGAAGTTGGTAACTTAAACCCAATGTACGCACCCACTCATTCTGGTTACCGCTGGTGCTGGACGCACGCGCATGACTGCCTGACACGTAGCTACTGTTAAAGCTCAGGCCCGGTAAGCCCAGTGCATCGAGTTTTGCACTGTAGCGCACCACCAGCGCACGCTCATGGGCGGTTTTGAACTTCGACAGCGGTGACTCACTGATCAACCCCGTCGAGCCTCCGGACGTATCCGTTGAGACACTGTCCACTGTCTGACCTAGATCGAGGTAAGGGAACCCGCTAGATCCCGTCAGTTGCTGATAACCTAACCCCAAAGTATTGCCCCACGCTGACCAGGAGACTATCCCTCCGTAGGCATTATTATCGACACTTCCCCCATACTCATTGCCATTACCGCGGCTGTTGAAATAGCGCAAATCTGCTTTCAGTTTGCCGGGGCCAACTGGCAACGTCTTCGTCATACCAACAAAATTCTATCGATAAAAATCATTGAGTTGTGCGAAATAATAACTGAGTTCCAGCGCTTCAACTGGCGTGTAGCGGCCACCGGCGTAGCTCAATCCAGAGCTGAATCCGCTCGCCTTGCCGGTGGCCTTTAATGGCTGGTAATGAGTTTGGTTACGCCCTTGAACACGATCGATAAATCCAGCATCCAGAACCAGATTATCAACATCGGTTGAATGCAGCGTGTAGCCACGGTAAAGCGACGGCAGCAGCCTTCCATCATTGGTTTTTATCACCGGCAGGTTTAATGACTGAAATCCGGCTTTTGCCACGGTTTTGCTGACTTTGGCCTTCAATGCAAAACGCGCTGAAGCGAAACTGCCCGGCGCACTGTTATCACTGTGCTGCGGAAACAATCCGGTTGACGTGTTATACCCATCCCGGCCGGAGAGCTTCAGACCGAGCATACCCATCGCATCGACACCCAAGCCAACAGGGCCATCGGTATAGCCCGACCGGCCATTAAGAATAAATCCCTGCCCCAGCTGTTCGCCGGTCGGCTGATTTTTGACGGCACCTCGTGTGTCATTGTTGTAGTACAGCGTGCGTACAGTGAGATCGAGATGGCTGTCATCCACCAGATTGGCTAATGCCAGTGAAGGCGCGAAAGCGCTCGCCATCAGTGCAGAGGCCACTAGCCAGTGAGAATTAAGTCGGAGTACTGAGGCCGTTGAGACAAAAGAGGTAAATACAGAAGAAGCCTGTTGAGCGGAGAAGGCTAGGGCCGCGCCCCTATGTTGAGAAGTATGAGCAGAGTTCATCGACAAGTAACATAAAATTAATAGAAATGATAATTATTAGCATTATTGTTAAACCGTGACTCAATGATGCCGATTAAAGGGTTAAAATTGAGCATGAGTGAGGTTTACAGCGATGGCATTGGGGAATGGAGTACTCAGGGTTTACACTCAGAAGATTCATAGGCGGCTCAGAATGCAGAGCCGCCAGGCTAATTAAAATTAAACCAGCGAGCCCTTCACGCCATGCGGTTCAGAACGTAAATACTGTGGCGGTACTTTGACCTGTGCATTCAGCGCGGCAGCAGCCTGCCATGGCCAGTGCGGGTTGTAGAGCACGGCACGACCCAACGCGACCAGGTCGGCGTCACCCTGCTCCACCACCGCTTCTGCCTGTTGCGGCTCGGTAATCAAGCCCACGCCAATAACCGGCATCTTCACCTGCTGACGGATATCGCGTGCGAACGGCAACTGATATCCCGGCCCCACAGTGATGGATTGCTGTGGTGATAGCCCACCGCTCGACACGTGCACATAATCACAACCCTGCGCTTCCAGTTGCTGGCTAAACACAATGGATTGCTCAACATCCCAGCCACCCTCAACCCAATCACTGGCAGAGAGGCGCACGCCAACCGGAATCGAAGCAGGTACGGCGGCACGTACCGCCGCAAACACCTCAAGTGGGAAACGTAAACGATTTTCCAGCGAACCACCGTATTGGTCCTGACGTTGGTTGCTCAGCGGCGACAGGAACTGGTGCAGTAGATAACCGTGTGCCGCGTGGATTTCAATCAGCTCAATACCCAAACGCACCGCACGCTGCGCGCTGTCTACAAATGCCTGTTTGATGCGCGCCAGCCCCGCTTCATCCAGTGCCGTTGGAGCGGCATCCTGTTCAGCAAAGCTCAATGCTGAAGGAGCCACCGTTTGCCAGCCACCTTCACTCTCCGGCAGTTGATGCCCTCCCTGCCATGGCGCACGGCATGAGGCTTTACGCCCTGCGTGGCCCAGCTGGATACCCAAACGGATCGGTGACCAGGCGCGAATGTCAGAAAGCACGCTATGTAACGCGGCTTCCGTCTTGTCATCCCACAGCCCGAGATCTCCCGGCGAGATACGCCCAATCGCTTCAACAGCGGTGGCTTCCAGAATCAGCAACCCTGCGCCAGACAGCGCCAGTGAACCTAAATGGATGCGGTGCCAGCTGCTGGCACATCCCGCATCGGCGGAGTATTGGCACATCGGGGCAATCACGATGCGGTTCTCCAGCTCAAGCTCTCCAATCTTTACGGCACTAAATAGGTGACTCATCTCTATCCCTTAACGTTGTTAGCAGCAGTACTGCACAGGTTCCTTCTAAGTTAACACTGTTCAATACAGGGTATTGTCGCCAACTCTATTAATAGCCCATTATGTGCAACCCACTGGAAAGACGTGGCAGGCCCGGCCCTCTTACCGTTCAGCCCATTATCACAGCCAGTGCTGGGCCCGAACCACTTCGCCATCGGTGAAACGACTAAAACGGAATGCGTGCGGATCCACCGACGGCGTGCTGTTGGTCACCAGGTCGGCCATGAGCTGCCCGGCCCCCGGCCCGATGCCAAAACCGTGGCCGGAGAATCCGGTGGCGAGGAACAGGCCAGGCTGGTTGCCGATAGCAGAAATCACCGGAATGGCATCCGGCAGGGTATCGATATAGCCGCCCCAGCTCTGTTCGATCGGTAATGTCCCCAACTGCGGCAACGTCTGCACCAGGTTACTGGCGATGGTGTTCACCACCGTCGCTTCCGGCTGTGGAGCCAGGACGCGGATACGTTCATAGAGTGAGATTTTATCCGGTGTGCCCGGCTGCCAGCGCGTCAGCTCCTGCCAGAAACGGCTGCCGAGACGCAGGTTAATATTCTGCCGCTCGGCGCGAAAGGCGGGCATATACTGGCGCGCAAAGCGCAGGCTGTCCGGCGTGATATCGCTGATGCTGGTCGCAGAAGTGGCGACCGTCAGCCCGCCGTCCTGCCGTTTACGCAGCGCGACCTTGCCAAAGCTTACGCAGATGCCAGGGTCGTAATCGGTCGGCCCGGTGCGCAGTACGGTGCTCAACACTTTGAGCTGCGGAAGCGTCAGGCCACAGCCCTGCATCAGGAGCCGCGACCACGCACCGCCAGCGACCACCACAGATTGACAGCGAATAATGCCGCGCTCCGTCACGACCTCACTCACTTTTCCCCCCGCGCGTTCGATACTGCGTACCGCGCAGTGCTGCTGCAGATTTAGCCCCAGTGCCTGAGCCGCTTTCACCATCGCCGGAGCCGCCTTCTGCGGTTCGGCACGACCATCCAGCGCGGTAAACAACGCGCCGTTAAAATCCCCCTGCAGGCCAGAGAAACGCGACTTGAGCTTTGCCCCGTCGAGCAGTTCGCTATGAATATCCTGCTGCTGCGCCTCACGGCACCACTGCTGGTAGCGCTGCCACTGTGCTTCGGAGCGCGCGGCATAAGCAATCCCGGTAATGGCAAATCCGGTATCCTGCTGCACGCGCTGGTTCATCTCGCCCCACAGTTGCATGCTGAGATTAATTAACGGCAGCTCACGCAGGTCACGCCCGGTTCGGCGGCACCAGCCCCAGTTGCGGCTCGACTGTTCAGCCGCCACACGCCCTTTCTCCAGCAGAACCGTTGGTACACCGCGTGATACCAGCGACAGCGCGGTGGCCACGCCGATAATCCCACCGCCAATCACCACCACTTCTGTCTGCGACGGGAAGTCCGGCGACGAGCTCACTAACTCTACATTCGGTCCCATATAATTTTGCCTCTAATACTGGTCTTCAACCGTCCAGTTAACCGGGATTTCCGCGATACTGGCGCTGTTCGGCAGCATCAATAAGGTGCGTACCAGCACGGCAATATCTTCTGGCTGCGTCATTTTTTCCGCCGGAATCTCGGTCAGTGCAGTGCCCATATCCGTGGCGACAAATCCAGGGCAGATAGCGGTGGCACGAATACCGTCTTGATCGCCAATTCGGCGCAGGGCATGAGCCAGTGCCAGTGCCGCAAACTTGCTCATCGCGTACAGTCCGGACTGCGCCGACTTCACCCGCTTCCCTGAGAGCGATACCAGCATCACCACCCGCCCTTCACCACTGAGCGCCAGATACTGCCAGGCTTTGCGGCTGAGACGCATCGGCGCTTTGACGTTGACTGAGAATTGGGTATCGAATTCTTCGTCGCTGGCCTCCAGCACTGAACGTGGAATCATCACTCCGGCGTTGTGGATCAACGCATCAATGCGTCCAAACTTCGCCAGTGTCTGGGCGATCCACTCTTCGTCACTGGCAGGGTCAAGCGCGTCATAGCGGCAGTTTATCTGGCGGTCTGGATGAGGATGGCCAACCTCCTGCGGCGCTCTGCAGCCCAGGCTCACCGCCCATCCCGCTTTAAGTAATTCGGTGGCAATCGCCGCCCCGATCCCCCGGCTGGCTCCGCTGATCATTGCCACGCGCTGTGTTGTCACTACCATCTCTGCTCCCCCATTTATCAGGCATGAGGCGGCAGCGCCGCCCCTTGTAATTTGCTGCGTAACCAGTCGCGGCTGCGATACCAACGCAGCGTGAGTTGAGGACCAAAGCCCATCCAGAAGGGGGCGCGATGTAGCGGTTCGATTTTGAGCGCCAGCTGGTTTTCTGATATGTCCAGTGCCCACTCGCTGAGGATCGAACCCAGCATGCTGCCGGTGGGTACGCCGCGACCGGAAAGCCCGGTTACCGCCACCACGCCTGGCGCCAACTGGTAGAGGCGCGGAATGGTGCGCTGTTGCATGTCCAGCTCGCCAAACCACAAATAGTCCCCGCGCAACGGTTCAGTTATTTGCGGATGTAACCACTTCAGGCGCTCGCTCATAATCTGGTGCGTCAGCGTCATATCGCGCCCGCGCTGGCCCATCGGAAACATGGAAGCGACGATGCGTCCTTCGGCGTTGTACTTGTAGACATAGATGTCGCCACGCCCGTCATGGAGAGTGGTGTTGTCTGGCAATACGCTGCGGCGCGTGGCGGCGCTTAGCGGTTGGGTGGCGGCGACTAATACCTTCATGATCTTGAAGCTGTGTTCAAGCTGCGGCCAACCCGCTATGGTGTAAGCCCCGGTAGCGAAAATCACCTTATCCGCCAGCACGCTGCCTTGCGCGGCTTTTACCCGCCAACGCTGGCCGTGCTTCACGACCTCGCTGACTGCCGAACCGGTATACACGCGCCCACCCTCCTGTTGCACCGCGCGCGCCAGTCCGCGTGCATAGCCGAGCGGATTAAGGTGCCCACCTTCAGGGTGATACCAGCCGCCGTAAAAGCGCGGGCTGCCGCTCATCGCTTCGGCCTCCTTCGCCGTCAACAATCGGGTGTTCGCTCCAGCGACGTTATAGTCACGCACCTTCTCAGCAATGGTTTTCAATGCACCAGGATACGCAGCAGCCTGGATATAGCCGTTCTGCTGCCATTCACAATCAATCTGATAGCGGTCGATCATCGCCGTCACACGTTGATTGGCCTGCGTCTGCCGGGCAATGAGCCGCTCTGCCCAGGGCGCGCCGAGCAGTTTGTGTAACTGAGGCAGGCTGAAGTGGGTAAAGGTTGGCGTGCAGTGCCCGGCGTTACGGCCGGAACCCCCAAACCCTGCTTCCTGCGCCTCGAGCAGCACTACCGACACGCCCTGCTGCGCCAGTTCCAGCGCGGTGGTCAACCCGGTGTAGCCGCCGCCAACCACGCAGACATCGGCCTGCACCTCACTTGCCAGCACGTGGCTTTCCGGAGCGGCTGCGGCCGTGGCGAACCATAACGATTGTTCAAATGGGGAAAAACGCGCCATGTTCTCGCTCTCCGATTAATGCTGGCTGCGGCTGTCTAACGCATCCCGCAGGCCGTCACCAATACAGTTAAAACAGGTCACCGCGAGGGTGATCGCCAGACCCGGAGCCAGAGCAAGCCAGGGTGCACGCACCAGATATTGTTGCGCCCCGTTCAGCATATTTCCCCAGCTTGGCAGCGGCGGCTGGATGCCGTAGCCAAGGAAGCTAATGTAGGCTTCCAGCAAAATGGCACGCGCCACGGTCAGCGTGGCGGCGACGATAATCGGCCCGACCACGTTGGGCAGCAGTTCACGAAACATGATCCAGCGCCCGGAGAGGCCGAGCATTTTCGCCGCCAGAATGAACTCGCGCTCGCGCAGAGAACGCACTTCGGTTTCGACGATGCGCGCCACCTCCATCCAGCTGGTAATGGCGATGATCACGGTGATCATCATCGGACTGGGTTTGAGAAATGCCGCCAGCGCCAGCAGCAGAAACACGCTGGGAAAAGAGAGAAAGGCATCAACAATGCGCATCAGCACGTTGCCCGTGCGACCGCCGTAATAACCCGCGACGATGCCGATGGTGGCACCGAAGGCGATACTGAGCAGCATGGCGAAGAAGCCGACCAGCAACGAGATGCGACCGGCCATCAGCACGCGCGCCAGGGTGTCTCGCCCGAGCGGATCGGTGCCCAAAAGGTGCCATCCGGTGAGCGGTGGAGCAAAGCGATTACGCAGATCGATATGCAGATCGTCAAACGGCAGTAGCATTGGGCCAAATGCGCAGGCCAGCACCATCAATACGATCAAGATAAGGCCTGCACAGGCCAGTTTATGGCGCATAAAACGTCGTAGCGTGCGGTTTTGCCACCAACGTGAAGCGCCCGCATCGGGGTTCATAACAGAAGTCGCAGACATCATTTGCTCCTTAAGCCGGACGGATGCGCGGGTCAACCAGGGCAGTGATAACATCCGCCGCCAGATTACCGATCAGCACCATCATTGCCGAGAACATCAGTAGCCCCATGACCACCGGATAATCGCTGTAGCCGAGGCTGTCCAGGAAAAGTCGCCCCATGCCCGGCCAGGTAAACACGGTTTCCGCCACCAGCGCGCCGCCGAGGATCATCGGCAATTGCATTCCGGCCAGTGCAATCATCGGCAACAGCGCATTACCCACCACGTGGCGCAACAACACGCGCCGTGGCGACAGCCCTTTAGCGTGGGCCGTTTTCACAAAGTCCTGGTTGATGGTTTCGAGCGTCGCGCTGCGCATATAGCGGCTCCAGACGGCAACGTCGACGAAGGTCAGCACCATCACCGGCAGCACCAGGTGGTGCAACACATCGGTAAAGGAGCCATCGCCGACGGTGTACATATTGCCGGCCGGGAACCACTGCAGCTTGAGCGCGAAAATATAGATCGCCACCAGCCCGAACCAGAATGTCGGGATCGACAGGGCGATCATCGAGGCCATGGTTGCCACATCATCAAACAGGCTGTAACGTTTCACGGCGCTTTTCACCCCGACCCAGGCGCCAATACTGACCGCCAAGATGGTCGAGGTGACCATCAGAAGTAGCGTAGCGGGTACGTGAGAAAAGATAACCGCAAGCACCGGCTGCCCGTCGCGATAGGATCGTCCCCAGTCGCCGCGCAGCAGATGCGTCAGCCAGTCCCAGTACTGCACCGGCAGCGGCCGATTCAGGCCCATCTGCTCGGCCAGTCGATCCAGCGCCTCCTGGCTCATGCCCGGCGTCAGCGCGTACTGTGACAGCGGCCCGCCGGGAGCCAGCGTCAGCGCAGCAAAACCAATCAGCGACACCAGAAAAAGCAGTATCACGCTCTGGCCCAGTCGCCGTAGCAGAAAGCCCAGCATAGAACCTCTCTTATGGCGTTACGCCCAATACCAGGTAGCGACATTCCAGCTGTCGATGCGCACGTTTACGTTAGGGATGACATTGGTTGCGCCCTGCTTGTGGCCACGCACGTTGGCGAATGGGAACAGCGGCAGGAACGGCATATCGTGACGCACGATCTCCTGGATTTGGTTGTAGACCGCCTTGCGCTCCTCCGGTACAAACAGCGTGCTACCTTTGGTGAGCAGATCGTCAACCGCTTTACTCTGATACTGGAAGGTGTTCTGCCCTGCCCCGCCTTTCGCCGGGATCGAGGTCGACCGCAGGTAGTCGGAGGTATCCGGGTCGGCTCCGGTGAGGAAGCTCATGCCGACGATCACCGTATCGAATTTCGACATCATCCAGTATTCGCCCCACATCACTGCCGGCGGCAGGTTGGCGATCTTCATCTCAATACCGATATCCTGGAATGACTGCTGCAAGAACTGCTGCATCTGCTCACGTAGATGATTGCCCGCGGTCGTGGAGTTGGTGAACGCCAGACGCACGCCATTTTTCTGGCGTATTCCATCGGAACCGGTTTTCCAACCCGCTTTATCCAGCAAGGCTTTAGCCTTGTCAGGGCTGTACTCGTGTTTAGGCAGATTTGGATTGAAGTAAGCGGAGCCGGGCGGCATATAGGTTTCGGTCGGTTTTGGTAGGCCGTAGTAGAGCGAATCGATAATCGTCTGCTTGTCGATGGCGTAATAGATCGCCTGGCGCACTTCCAGCTCCTGGAATTGCGGGCGCCCCAGGTTAAAGGCGAAGTTCTCAATGGTTGAGCTGGAGGAAACGTCCACCACTTTGCCCGGCAGTTTTTTCGCATCGTCATAATGATCAGCCGAAATCCATTGCAGCCCCACCACGTCGATATCACCAGAGGCAAACTGGGTGTACATCACGTTGAGGTCCGGAATGTATTTGTACACCACGCGCTCCAGACCTGGCCCACCAGTGAAGTAGTCGGTATTTGCCACCAGCTCAATATGGTCTCCGGGCACGCGCTGCTGCCACTTAAACGGCCCGGTTCCGATCGGTGCGTTATTAAACGGCGCGCTGTTTTTATCTTTTACCGGGCCGAGAATGTGCTGCGGCACAATAAAGGTAGACGCGAGGATCGCCGGATAAGGCGCAAACGGTTTATCCATGCGCCAGCTGATTTCAGTCGGTGAGATGACTTTGATATCGCGTACCAGTTCGTGCCCGGTTTTGCGCCAGCTGCGAAAATCCGGATCGACCAGTAACTCCAGCGTGAACTTCACGTCATCAGCGGTGAAGGATTTGCCGTCGTGCCACTTCACCCCATCGCGCAGTTTGATATGGAACTGTAACCCATCGGCTGAGATACCGCCGTTCGCCACCGTTGGTACTTCCTTCGCCAGCGACGGTGTAAAATCGCCTTTGTCGTTGATGGCAAAAAGCGGGTCGAAAATGCTGAAGTGAATGCCCTCATCGACTTCGATGTGCGGCAGATGCGGGTTGAGTACTGTCGGCTCTTGTGAGAAGCCGATCACCATCTGGCCTTTGCGCATGGTGGGCGTCGCGACTGCCGCGGCAAAGGCCTCACCGAAACTGAACATCGGCGGCAGCGCCGCCGAAGCCGCCCCAACCACAAGGTAAGTCAGCGCTTTACGTCGGGAGAGATGCGGCAGCATGTCATCAAACTTTTTAGTCATCTGGATTCCTCTGGTCAGGTTAATGCGGGCGTCAAACGCCGCTGAGAATTTCTATTTTTGAGCCATCTGAAAAACGCGAATAACGAAACGCATGCGGATCGACGATCGGCGAACGCCCCAGCACCAGGTCAGCCATCAAACGCCCGGCAGCGGGACCAATGCCAAAGCCATGACCGGAAAAGCCGGTGGCGATAAAAAAACCGGGTTTACTATCGACGGCGGAAATCACCGGAACGGCATCAGGCACCACGTCGATGCAGCCCGCCCAATACTGCGCGACCTTTGCCGGTTGAAACGCAGGCAGATGCTGCTGAAGCTGCGCCAGGGCGCAATCGGCCATCGCATAAGACGGGATGGGGTCTAGCACGCGGCAGTATTCAAACGGCGAGGCGCGATCCATCTTCCAGAGGCGATCCAGACGCGCTTCATCGAGAAAGCGGCCACCCAAGCGAAAGCGCAACGAGCGCCATTCGCTTTTTAACGCGGGGAGAAAATCGTGTGCGTAGCGGAACGCGTCCGGCACTAAATCCGAGAGGTTTTCGTGACCAGACGCCACGGTATATCCTCCGTCCTGGCGCTTGCGAATGGCGAATCCATGGCACCACAGCGCCTCGGTCGGGCCCTCTAACGGCGCTGTACGGATCACGCTGTTGATCACCTTGAGCTGCGGCAATCGCAAATCATGGCGTGAGGTAAAAAGCGAAGACCACGCCCCGCCCGCCAGCACTACGCTTTGACAGGCGATTTCACCGCGCTCGGTGATGACTGAGGAAACTCGCCCAGCAGAGGTTTCCACACCCCGTACCGCACATTCGGTGAGAATAAATGCGCCGTTGCGTCTAGCCGCTTCGGCTATCGCCGGAGCCACTTTCTGCGGCTCGGCGCGGCCATCTTCCGGGGTATACAGCGCACCTACGGCCCCAATGCGGTTACCGGGAAACTTCTGATTAAACTGCCCGGCATCCAGCATTTTCGAGGTGACCGGATAGCCCTTTACCTGTTGCAACCACTGCTGGTTCTGATCAATCTGTTCCTGGTTATGGCAGGCAAACACGATGCCCGCGCGGGTATAACCCGTGTCGGCTTCGATGCGCTGGTCGAGCGATTGCCAGATTGACAGCGCTTGTGCCATCAAGGGGATTTCACGCGGGTCGCGGCGTGAGATGCGTACCCAGCCCCAGTTCCGGCTCGACTGTTCATGCCCAATCTGCCCCTTTTCACACAACGCTACGCGCAGCCCCTGCTCGGCCAACTCCAGTGCCGTCGAGGTGCCAATAATCCCGCCGCCTATGACGACGACATCAACGCTTTTCGGTAACACTTCATCGCCGTGAACCGGCACCACTCGTGGACCAGGCATTATCTTATTTCCCAGTTTAATATTTCATTGATAAAAGCCGAGAGCCTTCTCAGGGTATTTATCACCCTGTAACAATGAGACGTGAAATAAATAACTCAGCTAAATAAAACGAATATCGCTGCGTTGCTGACGATGCCAGCACATTATTTTATTAAACAGATTGAGCATCAGCGCTTTTTCATCCTCGCTGACCATATGAAAGAATTCACGGTCCTGCTGCTGGGTTAACGCCACCACGTTCTGCGCCAGCTTTTGACCCTTGCCAGTCAGATACAGGGCCTGCGAACGCTGGTCTTCCGGGTCGCTCTGGCGCATCACCAGCCCCTGCTGCACCATTTTATCGACCAGACGGCCCATAGAGGAACGGTCACGCATAATCAGGTCGGCAATGGCAGAGGGACGAATGCCTGGATGGCGGGAAACAATCAATAAAGTACTGATTTTCCCAGTTCCTTTAGCCACATCAAGGCCGGAAAGTTTGTTATCGAGATCGCGGGAAACGGCAATATTGATGCTGCGGATATAAAAACTTAACAGGCTTTCGAGGCCGCCCAGGTCGTGAAACGTGGCGGCTTCAGATTCAGTTTCACGGGCAACTTCCGTCATCGTTCCACCTCGCGGGCTTCAGGGCTAACCGGATAATTCGTGACTGCGAAATCAGTATTAATGGATTTAGTGGACAGTCACAACTAATTTTTCCATAGGATTTTATGATTACGCCCTGAACAGTTAATTTACATCTCACCATAATAAAACGATCTTTCCGGCCACATAATACCGATGCTAATTTAACTTACCGACCACTTTTCAGTGCGAGAGTATATATGGCCCAGCCTCAGTCGGCTTTATTATCGGTTCGTCATTTAACGGTTTCATTGCCCAAAGGGATGGATCGCGCCTGCGCGGTAGAGGATATTTCTTTTGACCTGATGCCAGGAGAGATGCTGTGTATTATCGGCGAGTCTGGCTCGGGTAAATCGGTGACGGCACATGCGGCGATGGGACTGCTACCGCCCGCGCTGACTGTCACCCAGGGCGAGATGCGCCTCAAGGACGTCGATTTGCTAACCGCCTCGCCCGCCCTGCTGCGCAATCTGCAAGGCAAATCCATCGCCATTATCTTCCAGGACCCGCTGTCGGCACTGAATCCGATTATGACCATCGGCAAGCAGATTGCCGAGGTGATGGAAGCGCATAATGAAGGCACGCCACCGTTGCGCCAGCAAAAGGTGCTTTCGCTGCTGACCGAGGTCGGTCTGCCGGAGCCTGAGACCGTGCAGCATCAGTATCCCTTCAACCTGTCTGGTGGTCAGCGCCAACGCGTGATGATCGCCATGGCACTGGCGCTGGATCCTGACGTTTTGATAGCCGATGAGCCAACCACCGCGCTCGACGTCACCACCCAGGCGCAGATTTTACAGCTGATCCGCACTCTGCAAACGCGCAAGCAGATGAGTGTGATGTTTATCACCCACGATTTTGGCGTGGTGCAGGAGATCGCCGACCGTGTGATCGTGATGCGCAGCGGACAGATTGTGGAAGAGGGCCCGGCCGAAAAGGTACTCAGTTCCCCCGCTCATCCATACACTCGACAGCTGATTGCTGCCGTGCCGCATCTGCGTCAGGACGAGCGCGCGCGCAAAGATCACCAGCCCATCGTGCTGGAGGCGGTTGATCTGTGTAAGACCTATCGTAAATCTTCCGGATTTTTTAGCCGTGGCCGGGAGGTGCGCGCCCTGAATAAGGTCAGCTTTATATTGCGCAAAGGGCAGACGCTGGGCGTGGTCGGCGAGTCTGGATCAGGCAAGTCATCACTCGGACGCCTGTTGGTAAAGCTGCTTGCCGCTGACTCAGGACAAATCCGCTTCGACGGCCGCGATATTGTGCCGATCCCCGAAGTGGAATTCCGCCCGCTGCGTCCGCTCATTCAGATGATTTTTCAGGATCCCTTCGCTTCTCTCAATCCGCGCCACACCATCGGCACTATTCTCTCCGTCGGCCCGCTCACGCATGGCGGCATGACGGCGACAGAGGTGCGAAAAAAAGCGCTACGCCTGCTGTCTTTGGTCGGCCTGGAGCCCAGCGCCTATGAGCGCTATCCGCACGAGTTTTCCGGCGGTCAGCGCCAGCGCATTGGCATTGCCCGCGCCCTGATGTTTGACCCGCTGTTGCTGGTTGCCGACGAATCTGTGTCGGCGCTGGATGTTTCCGTGCAGGCGCAGGTATTAGCGCTGCTTGAAGAGGTGCAGCAGAAAACCCAGGTATCGATTCTTTTTATCACCCACGACCTGCGCGTCGCCAGCCAGATCTGTGACGACATTATCGTGCTGTACAAAGGCGATGTGGTTGAAACGGGCACCCCGCAACAGGTCTTCAGCGCGCCACAGCACAGCTACACGAAATCCTTAGTCGCGGCGATCCCGGGCAAGGATGTCGCAGGGTTGTAGGGTTATTTTTAGGGGCGGTCTCATTTTGTGAGCCGCTCAGCCCTTAAACCTGCGACGCTAGCATTTTCCCCATTGACGAATTTATGTCTCCACTCCTCCGCGCATAGTGATATTTCCGCATTTTTGAAATTCCGTAAGAATTCCCCTTCCTAAACGCCCCTCGAAATTATTCACAGTGGATATTTTTGCGCGGCGATCTTCACCTGCTTAATAACAACCTGAACATAGGCATGACAATGCAAAACAAGGGTTCACTCCTTTTACTGACGCTGTCCATTGCCGTTTTTGGCGTCATCACCACGGAAATTGGCATCATCGGCTTACTGCCCAAACTCATCTCACAGCTACACGTCACGGCAACGCAGGTCGGGTATCTGGTGAGCATCTACGCGGTGATTGTGGCCATTACGGGGCCGTTCATCACATTACTGCTTTCGGGTTTGAACAAGAAAACGGTGCTGCTCGCCATCCTGCTGGGGTTTGTGATTTCTAACCTGATTTATGCCACCACTGACGTTTTCAACACCATGCTGATTTTCCGCATTTTGCCTGCGTTTACGCATGCGGTGTTCTTTTCTGTTGCGCTGGTGGTCGCCACCCAGTCCGTTCCGAAAGAGAAAAGCGCGGGTGCGGCGGCCAAAATATTTGCCGGTGTAGCGATCGGACTGGTGCTGGGCGTGCCGCTGAATACGCTGCTGGCTGAACATATTTCGCTGGCTGCAGCTTTCTGGTTTGCGGCGGTGGCCTGCTTTATTGCGTTTCTCGGCATTCTGTTGTTCGTTCCCTCCCTGCCTGCAAAAGAAAAGGTCTCCTTTGCCAGCCAACTTAGCGTGCTGCGTAGCGGCAAGCTGTGGCTGACCATCATCACCGTGACGATGATCTTTGCGGCGATGTTCTCCAGTTTTAGCTACGTGGCCGATTACCTTGCTGGCATCACGCATCTGAACAACAACACCATCAGTGGATTGTTGCTGGTATTTGGCATCTGCGGGTTCATTGGTAACTTCGTGTTCAGTAGTTTCCTGCAGAAAAACGTAGTGAAAACCACCCACCTCTATCCGCTGTTATTTGCGCTCGTACTGGTGTTGATCTGGATAACGGGCAGCTCCTTACTGGCCATGTGCCTGTTGACTGTTTTCTGGGGCGCATTCCACTCTTCGGATCTGGTGATTAGCCAGACATGGCTGATGCTTGAAGCCAGCCAGGCACCCGAATTTGCCAACAGTCTTTACATGTCGTTTTCCAATCTCGGCATCACCATTGGTTCACTGGCTGGCGGCTGGTTTATTGCCGAGTTTGGCACCCGTTCGGTGGTATTGAGCAGCATCATTTTTGCCGTGCTGGCGTTTATCAGCATCTTCATAAAACAGCGTGCTGACAATGCGGGGCAAGGTTCCGGAGCCTTACGCTCAGCCAGACAGAGTTAAGTAACAAGCTGCCATTAGGTCGGCAAAATTTCGCCTTCGATCGGGGGCGAAATTGTTTTCTCTCATGCTGACTCAGTCCAGCAATCCTTCTTCCGCTGCCTTAACCAGCGTATCCACCATAAAGCGGATTTTGGGCAGCAGCTGACGGCTTTTCGGCCATAAGGCACTCACTGGCATTTCCCCTCCTGCATGTTCACTTAGCACTTCAACCAGTTCGCCGCTGGCAAGATATTTCCCGACCAGCCACAGCGGCAGCTGAGACAATCCGCACCCGGCGAGCACAGCCGCCAGCATCGCATCGCCATCAGCAAATTCATGCGTCGCCGGCGGCGTAAAGCGCGTGACTTGCCCCAGGCTGTTCTTCAGCAGCCAGATTTTCGGTTCATTGCGTCGAAGGCCAACGATACATTGGTGGTGACTCATATCAGCAGGTTCAGCGGGCACGCCGGCCCGTTGCAGGTAGTCAGGAGAGGCACAGATAACCAGCTTTTGCGTTGTCAGACGCCGTCCTATCAGTCCGCTACTGTCAGCCAGTTCACCAATACGCACCACCAGGTCGATTCCTTCCTCTATAGGATCGACAAATCGTTCACTGAACGTCACGGTCATGGAGAGTTCCGGATACTGACGGAGCGTGCGCAGCAGATGAGGCAGGATGCGCTGCCTGCCAAACGCGGCAGGCAGATCTATCCTTAACCGTCCGGAAGGTTCCGCAATATGCGATGTCAGCTCAGCCTCTGCCTGCTCCAGAATCTCGATGGCGCTCTGACTGCTCGCCAGAAATCGTTCGCCATCCGGTGTCAGGCTAAGGCGTCGTGTCGAGCGCAGGAACAACTCAACGCCAAGTCGCGCCTCAAGTCGGCCGACACTTTTGGCCACGGCCGATTTGGTGAGCCCCAGTCGTTCAGCGGCAGCGGTAAAACTGCCGTGCTGGGCCGTAGCCACGAACGCCGTGATCCCCCCAAGATGGTCTGTTTTACGCATGGAATGAGTTCCTGAATGATAGGTTGGCTTCCGATTGGGGAATAAACTGTCGGCAAGGCGACAAGTGATGATTGTGGAATAAATGTATTCAATGGTGGGTTTGAATGCCAGTTAATCGCGAAATGGGTGATGTTCTAAAATGACTATTGAGTAAAACCCGGTTAAACCTCCTTTAACTGATGAATGCTGGCTCACTTCATCGCAGGCAACACGTTATGAAAGACTTCAAAGGAAACAAAAAATCCCTGCCCGTCCGCTACTGCAAGCAGTGCCATAAACCGACGGCCTGGCGTAAAAAGTGGGAAAATTGCTGGGAAGAGGTGCAGTACTGCTCAGAGCGCTGCCGCCGTGCAGGCAAAAGCCACACGGACAGCAGCGGGTCCTGACACGATGTAAACCATTACGTTGAAGTCACCGTTTCAGGATTGTTCTCGCCAAAATGTTCACGCATGTGCGATTCGATCTCTTCCAGCGATTTGCCACGGGTTTCCGGCAACATCACTGCGACAAACACCAGCGAAGCCACGTTGATGGCGGCGAAGATAAAGAACGCATTATTTCCCACCAGCGACAGCAGTGGCGGGAAAGCTAACGCAATGATGGCGTTACATATCCACTGAAAAGCCACCGCTGAACCTGTTAACACCCCCCGCACTTTCATTGGGAACAGCTCAGACATCAGCAGCCAATACACGGGCGAAATACACATCTGCATAAAGAAGAGGAATACCAGGATGCAGGCCAGCGCCAGCAGGCTTTGCACTAAACTGTGCGGCATCAGCACCAGCACCGCTCCCAGCGCCAGCTGCATCGCGATAACAACCGATAATCCGGTCATCAGCATCGGTCGGCGACCAAAATGGCTGATCGCTTTGATGCCGGCAAAGGTCGCGATCACTGATACCACGCCGTTTCCTATCGTGGCTGCGATCGACGCGCTGGTTCCCAGACCGGTACTTTTCAGAATGATGGGCGTGTAATACATAAAGGCATTCACGCCGGTGAATTGTGCAACGATCCCCATGCCACAGCCTAGCAGCAGCAATCGTACTACCCATTTTTCCTTCAGCAGCTCACGAGCCGGTGGCCCCTGTCGAGCCTCGCGGGCGTTCTGGCGCATCTCCGCCATCTCTTTTTTGATTTCGCGCGGATTCTCACGCAATTTCCGCAGAATACGCAACGCCTCGTTAATACGCCCTTCAGCCACCATCCAGTGCGGTGAGGCCGGCACAAAAAAAGTACCCACAAACAGCAGCACGCCCGGAATCATCGCCAGCGACAGCATATAGCGCCACATGCTCGGATCATGCAGTAACAGACTCATGGCCGCACTGACGACGTAAGCCAGCAACTGACCTGACACAATCATTAACTCGTTACGGCTGACCAGCGGCGCACGATGTTTCGGACCCGCAATCTCAGCGATAAACACCGGAACGGTGGAAGATCCCCCACCCACGGCGAATCCGAGGATAAATCGCATCACCACCATGATTTCAAGATTGGGCGCGATGGTGGTGCCTAACGCACCAGCAACAAATAACACGGCCAGGCTGCGCAGCGTGATACGTCGTCCAAAGCGGTCAGAGACAAACCCGCTCGCAAAGGCCCCGAACGCTGAGCCGAACGTGAGCGCGGAAGTGACCAGCCCTTCGGTATAGGGCGTGAGATCAAGTCCGCCCTGCGAGGTCGGCAGAGTCATATAGGGAAGAGCACCGGAAATGATGCCCGTGTCATAACCGAACGCCAGCGCGCCCATGGTGGCGACTAACACCACAAAAAACAGACGTTGCTGCACGGTTAAATTGAGCGAGCCGCCATCATCCGATGGGGGCGGAGAAGAGTTTTGCATTTGAGCTTCCATGGGTTGCTAAAAACACAGCCAAAAACTGTGTAAAGAAAGGTATGAGTATAGTCAGGATTTGAAAAATGAGATCTGAGTCACGGTAAATCGTTGGACCTGAGAGGTTTGTGCAGCAGACTTTTTTTGATTTTCGAATTCAGACCGTGGGTAATCCCCCGACGTCATCCACATCACCCACAACGTGTTATTTGCGGTGCACAGATAATAAAGCGAGGCTGTTATTACGAGGGAATGGAAGGATGCAGAATCTTCAAGGGTTAACCCAGGTGAATGAAGTCAGACTTCCCGTTGCGGAATAAATCAATCGTGCCCTGCGGTTGTCATTGCGCTGAAGTTGGAACCAGTCGAGCGACTCAACCTGAAAAATCAGCACACCAAAATGGCGTTTACCGTCTTCCCCGCTCTCCTCACTTTCAGCATGTCGGTTTTGATCGCGCGGAAACAGCGATTCTTCTCCCGGCGGCCCGCCTGTATAACTCCTGCGCGTCCATACTGGCAACCCTTGCCACGTTTGCTCGGCGAGAGCGCTTGAAGGATCATGTCGTTTAAAATATCCCTGCAAGCGTAATTGCAGGCGCGATTGCGGGCAGAAACCCAATACCGTTGCGGCGGGGTTGATGGCTAATTCCTGCCATTTTGCACTGCGGATATCGGTGTGAAACTCCAAAAGCCGCTGGGCACTGTCCGTTCGTCTTAACACCATCATGCGAGCCTGTGGCTTTGATTCAGTGTCGATGGTGCAGACGTTGAGATAACGAAACCCGGCGTGGCGGTCTTTTGCTGCGTTATTCAGTTCGTGCCAGGTCATGGCATCAATATGTTCAGATTCTGGTGTCAAAACTTACGCCCTCAATTTAACGAATGACGTTAAGTATAGAGACTTGTGATTATTCATTGAGGTGTTGCAGAGTTAACTTTGCTTGAAGGGTATGGCGCTGGAACCACCGCACACCAGGCACGAAGGTTCCAGACATCAGATTATGACAGGGCCTTTCTCCGTGGAGAATTTAGCCGAATCAGAATCGGTAGTTTGCCGAGATGGAAACGTTACGCGGTTCGCCGTACACCGTGTTTCTGCCGACATCGATGTTATACGTCTTGTCGAACAGATTGTTCAGGTTGGCCTGCACGGAGAGCTGTTTGGTGACCTGATAGCGACCGAACAAATCCACCAGCGCATAACTGCCCTGCTCTGCATACAGCGTTGACGTTCCGCCTGGTCCCGCTACGTTATCCCAGGTGTGCGTCTGCCAGTTCACGCCGCCACCCACGGTCAGATCCTGCAGCATCGTCAGGCGATAGCTGGTGAACAGCTTCAGTGAAGTACGCGGCTGCGTTGGATTCAGCGCGGCATCCTCGCCATCTTTCGCCACATAGCGCGTTGCCCCGAAGGTCATCTGCAGGTTATCGGTCACTGCGCCATTGATCTCGAATTCAACGCCCTTACTCACTGTGCCGTTCTGCTCGTAGTAAGCGTAATCCGTGCTGCCTGGCACCAGCGCATAATCGGTTGCGCCCAGGTGATCCTGTTCGATACGGAACACCGCCAGCGACGCGGTGATGCGGCTGTTCATCCAGTCGCCCTTGATCCCGGTTTCATAGCTTTTACCGGTGACAGGAGAGAGATAAGCACCCTGCGCATTACGATAGGTCTGCGGTTTGAAAATCGAGGTATAGCTGGCGTAAGCGGAATAGGTGTCGTTGATGTCATACACCAAGCCTGCATACGGCGTGATGTTGTTCTTCTCCATATTCTGCGTCAGCGTGTTGGCGTTGTATTGGGTATAACGGGCGCCAAGGATCAGATGCAGCGGATCGGCCAGTGAAATGCGCGTGGCTAAGTAAGCGGATTTCTGACGGATCACATTATCCTGCGACAGCGCCTGATCGTCCCAATCCGGTTCCGGATAATTACCCCAGTCATTGAAATCACCCACGTCTGCCGAGGTGAAGCTGGTGGAGGCACTGACGTAGCGATCGTGCTGGCGGATATAAGTGACACCCGCCATTAACTCATGCTGGCGACCAAATAGCTCGTACGGACCGGTGACATAAGCGTCTGCGGTATCTTCTTTGCGTTTCGCGGTGTTGTAACCGGTGCCGCCTAACAAGTCATAGCCTGCATAAGGGCCGACGCCGATACCGGTCGATTTATCAAAGTAACCGTCGATATACAGCAGCTTACTGTCCATGGTGGCTTCAGTATGCGAGCCGCTCAGATTGAGCTCCCAGCCGTTATTAAACGTCTGCTTCAGGCTGGCAAACACCTTTTTGGAATCGCTGTTGTTATAGGCCCAATCCGGCGCGAGGTTGGTACTGCGGGAGTAGTTGGTTTTGCTGCCGTCAAGATAGAACGTCGGCAAGCCGCCCCAGGTCGCACCTTGTATGTTGGTTTCCTGGTAATCGTAACCCAGTGTCAATGTCGTGGAATCGGTGAGATCGGCCGCGACGGTGCCATACAGGAATTTCTTCTGCGTATGGTAGTGATCCAGCCAGCTGTCGCCATCCTGATAACCTGCCACCACGCGACCACGCACATTGCCAGACTCGGTCAACGGACCGGAAAGATCGGCAACGTAGCGTTGGGTATCCCAGCTGCCGTAGCTGGCTGAGAGATTACCCTGGAACGTTTTGCTGTCTGCCTGCTTATGCACCATATTCACAGAGGCCGCCGGGCTTCCCGCGCCGGTCATCAGGCCGGTCGCACCACGCACCACTTCAACGCGATCATAAACCGCCGTGTCCGACAGGGTGTCGCCCAGGTTCCAGGCGCTATCAACCAGTGCTGGCACGCCATCGATCTGGTAGTTATCGATCATGAACCCGCGGGAGTAGAAATTGCTGCGGTTGGCGCCGGAGTTGAACTGACTGATGCCGGTGGTGTTGGTTAAGACGTCAGTTAACGTCTCCAGCTTCTGATCCTGCATGCGCTGTTTGGTGATGACCGAAACAGACTGCGGCGTGTCACGCGCGGTCAACGCTAATTTAGTGGCTGCGCGCGTAACAGGGACGTTGTAATCCGTGTCCTGGCTGCTATTACTGCTGCCGGCTGCCGCTGTGACTTCCAGCGTTTGCTCTTGGGTGCTGGTTTCAGCAGCGGAAACTTTTGGGCTGTGTAAAGCGGTGGCGACAACTAAGGCCAGTAAAGAGATTACCGGCAGCGTTTGGCCTACACCGATATGATTATTCGCCTTTAATAACCTGGCTTGACGTGAAGAACGAGACATTATCATCCTTTGAAATTTGTTATTAATGAGATGACTGGTGGGGGTTCAGATGCGCAAACGCCCACCTCCGTCAGAATGAGAGACAGAATTCCCTGTAAAACATATTTTTTTGCCTAACTTTTGAAGGGAGAGATTTTCACGTTTGCAACGTGCGCGGCTACAGGATCCCAATCCACCCAGGAAGGCGAATGAGAATTATAATTATTACAATTCGCTGAGCAAGCGTTTACTTCAATTGAGCAAAATAAACGTTAAACACACTAAATGTTTATAACCTGAAGTGATTGTTATCGAGGAAAATAATTAAAGAGGGTTAGATATTAGAATTGAAATGGATTCCTTTCTCACATTCCCAGTATGGCCGGAATTTTCTTGATTTCACATTCAGCAAACTCTAATTCAGCGATTTACACTACACGTTATAAGGCGTCACCACGTTCACCTTGGAAAAGAGATCGGTCGGCTCGATGACGGGCAGGAAACCGTGGAACGTCAACAGCGTCTGGAATACCGTTCGCGCATCGCTTCGCAGATCATGTTGAATCACCGCATTCAATTTATGATCGGTCAGCAGGAAGCGGTTTTCTTCATCGACGTCATGGCCAATATAACTGACGATATCTCGCCCGGCCTGTTTGAACGCCCGAAGAATGGCTGCATTGCCACCGCCCACGCAATAAACCGCTTTTAAATTTGGATAATGATTTAAGGTATTCATCATGACATCGAAGGTCATTCCATCGACACCATAGCCTTCACTCACCCAGACAGGATTCAGTGAAGGTGCCATTATTTTTAAACCCTGGCAAAATCCCTTAACTCGTTCGGCCTCACCCAGGAAATGCTGGCTACTTAATACCACCGCGACATCCAGTTCAGCCTCTTTTATCCACTGTGACATTAAATAAGCGGCCGTCTTCCCTGCGACGACATTATCCATACCAACATAACGAAGGCGCTTGCTATCCGCTACGTCTGTCACAATCGTCACAACCGGCACACGGTGCCGCTGTAATTCTTCGATGGTTTTACTGATCAGTGGATTATTTTCCGCTTTTAAAATGATGCCGTAACTGTCATTGGCACATTTCAACATAAGCTTTCTCATTTCTTCCGTGTTAATAGTTTCAACACAATGAAACCGCAAACGGAGCTGAAACGAGACAAAATGACTCATTTCATCGATAAGTGCATCACAGACCAATCTACTGAATCTTTCCGGGGTATGGAGAATGACGTCAATGGGAATGGTTCTGCCAGAAGCAAGACTGGTTCGTTCTTGCAACTCTAAATCCCTAATCGCTTGTTTTATCCGGGTTTCAGTACGGGCATGTACGGCTCCTCGACCATGAAGCGCCCGGTCAACCGTCGCCTTGCTCACGCCAGCCTGAGCTGTAATTTGTTTGATGGTAAACTTCATTTTGAGGTCTTTTTGAGGTCTTTAAGTTCTTTTGTTATTTAAATGTACATGATAATGTTTCGCCGCGTAACCGAAACCGCAAAAAATTGACAATTGGTCACTAAAAATTAATATTTCGTGCACCTGGATTGTCGATACAAACCATTGAACCAGGTGAAGGCTATTTATTAGCCCTGATTTTTACGCGTGTATTTTATAGTCCAATGGCCACTTTATTCAAAAACCTTAACTCCTTAATTCATTTTAAAGGAGCGAGCCCCTATGGGCCTTATTTATTCAAAAACTTTAGACAGGAAGCAACAAGAGCAATAACCGCTTTAAATACTCTCTTCTATAAAAGCTGGATTTTTTAACGCAAGGGTTAACTGAAAATGAAAAGTAGTACGTCAATTTTCACAAAAATAGTGGGGATATTTTTACTGATCCTCGGGCTGGCTTTAGCCGGTGGTGGCGCTTATTTAATCAGCCTTGGGGGTTCCTGGTTTTATTTACCCGCGGGACTGGCCATGGCCGTATGTGGCGTTGGATTTTTCCGCGCTAAAGCATGGACATTCTATCTGTCCTTAGCATTGCTGGTCTGCAGCCTCATTTGGGCATTTGCAGAGGTCGGTACCGATTTCTGGCAACTGGTTCCGCGCACCGTTGCGTTCCTTGTTGTATTCATACTGGCTGCACTATGTTCGCCCGTTCTCACCAATGAAGCTGGCCGCCCTGCTCTGCCTAAAATGGCATCGGTCATCGTTTCACTGGTCGCCGTTGTTTCACTCGTTGCTATCTTCGCTAGCATGTTCCGCGTACATCCGGAAGTGGAAGCGGATGCCAGCGCTGGCCCGGCAAAAGTTATCGACCAGGCAGCAGAAGACAATAGCGGTGATGACTGGACCGCGTGGGGCCGCAATACCCTGGGACAGCGCTTCGCACAGTTCAAGCAAATCAATACCACCAACGTCAAGGATCTAAAAGTAGCCTGGACCTATCGCACCGGAGACCTTGCGATTGATGGTGCTGAATATCAAACCACACCATTGAAAGTGGGTGACACGATGTTTATGTGTACACCGCTTAGCAAGGTGATTGCGATTGACGCCACAACGGGCAAAGAGAAATGGCGCTTTGATCCACAGGCTAAAGTCTTTGAAAGCGACAAGGGCTGGAAGCGATGCCGTGGGGTGGGCTATGCCGATCTCGACCAGTTGCCGGCTAATAACCAGACCCCTGGCGGAATTGCCGCGACGCCTGCTTCCTCAGCTGCGACCTGTCGCAAACGTATCATTGAAACCACCATTGACGCCCGCATCGTGGCGCTGGATGCCGAAACCGGAAAACTCTGTGAAGACTTTGGCAACGGCGGTTACGTCGATCTGACGCTGAACATGCCAGCTGACGCCAAAGGCGGCCAGCAGGGCAGCTATAACGTGACCTCCGCGCCACTGGTGGCCGATGGCGTGATCATGGTGGGAGGCCGTCTGAACGATAACCTCACCATTGGCGAGCCTGGCGGCGTGGTACGTGGATATGATGTGGTCAGTGGCAAAATTCTTTGGGCCTGGGATGCGAAACGCGGTGCCAGCGACAGCAGCCCGCTGCCAGCCGGCGAGACCTACCCACTTGAAACGCCTAACTTCTGGGGCACGGCCGCTTACGATCCAAAACTGGGCCTGGCTTATTTCCCGACGGGCAACCAGACGCCTGACTTCTGGACCGGCAACCGCCATCCGTACTCTAATGAGTATAACGATGCCGTCGTGGCCGTCGATCTGAAAACCGGCAAGGAGCGTTGGCACTTCCGCACCGCCAACATAGACCAGTATGACTACGACGTTTCCTCCCAACCAATCTTGTTTGACCTGCCAGGCAAAGATGGTCAGAAGACACCCGTACTCATTCAGTTGACCAAGCGCGGTGAAATCTTCGTGCTGGATCGCCGTACGGGTCAGCCAGTTATCCCGGTTGAAAATCGTAAAGTTCCAACCGATGTTATGCCGGGTATGCAGGTAGCCGATACCCAACCGTTCTCTGCGATTTCTGTCGGTACCACGCCGCTTAAAGAGAGCGATATGTGGGGCGCATCAATCTTTGATCAGCTCTACTGCCGTATTCAGTTCAAGCAAATGCGTAGCGAAGGGCCGTTCACTCCAATTACTGATAAACAACGTACGCTGATTTACCCAGGCTATTACGGTGGCTTTAACTGGGGTGGTGGCGCATTAGATATGTCGACCGGCACCTTGATCGTCAACGATATTCGTATGGCGCAGTGGGGACAGTTCATTAAGCGTGAAGAAGCCGATCGCCGCGGCCTGAAAGCCACGACTGAAGGTGAATACTCTGAACAGTTAGGAACCCCATGGGGTGTTGAACGCGGGATGTTTATGTCACCACTGGGCGTACCGTGCTTTAAACCACCATTTGGTTCTATGACGGCAATCGATCTGACCACCGGTAAAACCCGTTGGCAGGTACCGGTTGGCACCATTAAAGATGCACCGATTCATGGTGTTGCCCCAGGCTTGTCAATCCCTCTGGGTATGCCAACCATGGGTGGTCCATTGGTGACCAAAGGTGGCTTGACCTTCTTCCACGGTTCACTGGATTACTTTGTGCGTGCTTTCGATAACAACACCGGTAAAGAGTTGTGGCGTGGTCAACTGCCGGTTGGCGGTCAGGGCGCTCCAATGACTTACATGGGTAAAGACGGTAAGCAATACATGGTTGTAGTGGCAGGTGGTGCAACTCGCACCGGCACAAATGACAACCGTGGCGATTACGTTATCGCCTACGCGCTTCCTTGATCTTTATAACGAATCGCGGATAAAACTAAGCCGGGCATGCTGATTAAGCTGCCCGGCTTTTTTATTGATCAATCATCGCAATCAGTTGTATTTCGGTGTCTTCCAGACAGTGCCCTGTTCATGGCTGTCGACCACGGCTTCAACAAACGCCACGCCTTTCAGTCCGTCATAAATCTGCGGCACGACCGCACCGATGCCGTGAATCTCACGCTGCTGGTCACGCGCGCGCAGTGCTGAAGCAAAACCGCTGTACAGGTTAGTGAAAGCTTCGATGTAACCTTCAGGGTGTCCCGGCGGGGTGCGAGTGCGTGCTTTCGTCAGTTCAGACAGGTCATCCCGACCGCGTTTAATGATCTGAGTATAGCCTTCCAGCGCGGTAAAAATCAGCTCATTGGGCTGTTCCTGTGACCACATCAGGCTGCCCGTTTCGCCAAATACCCGCAGACGCAGTGCGTTCGAACAGCCAATGGCGACTTGCGATGACCAGAGTAGTCCGCGCGCGCCGCCTTCATAGCGAATCATGACGTGTGCATTGTCATCCAGCGCCCTGCCTTCAACGAAGGTGGCCAGATCGGCCATCACGCTTTCTGCTTTCAAGCCGGTCACGTAGCCCGCCAGATGATAGGCATGTGTACCAATATCGCCGATAGAACCGCCACGACCATTTTTCTTCGGATCGACGCGCCAGGCTGCCTGCTGATTGTTCTTCAGCTCCACACCGGTTGCCATCCACTCCAGCGGATATTCCACCTGTACGGTACGCACCTTGCCAATCAAACCCTCAGCCACGCGATGACGCGCTTCCATGATCAGGGGATAACCGGAATAGGTATAGGTGACGCCAAGAAAACCACCAGTGGATTTCACGACTTCTGCCAGGGCTTCTGCATCATCCAGCGTGGAAGTCAGTGGCTTTTCGCAGATAACATCAATGCCCGCCTCAAGAAAAGCGCGTGCAATCGGGAAATGAGTGAAGTTCGGGGTGCAAATGGCCACCACATCCACGCCATCTTCCCGCGCACTTTCAGCGGCAACCATTGCCGTGTAGTCGTTATAAGAGCGATCGGCGGCAATATGATTTTGCGCGGCGAAAGCGTGCCCACGTTCTGCATTCACATCAAATGCACCGGCGACCAGTTCGTATTCATTATCCAGGCGTGAAGCAAAACGGTGGATGCCACCGATGTACGCGCCCTCACCGCCACCAATCATTCCCAGACGGATGCGGCGCCCCTGCAGAGATGACTTACTCATAACTTTCTCCTTAAATTCCCAGAATTTTTTTGTTCAGTGACGGGTCGGCATACGACTTACAGAAGTCATCAAACGATTTGCCGGTGACGCGGATAATATGCTCGTCAATGAACTGCGCCCCTTCGCGCGCGCCGTCTTCCGCGTTTTTGAAGCAGCATTCCCATTCAAGCACCGCCCAGCCATCAAAATCGTAACCGGTGAGTTTCGAGAAAATGGCGCCGAAGTCGGTTTGCCCGTCGCCAGGGGAACGGAAACGTCCGGCGCGGCTGGTCCACGGCTGATAGCCGCCGTAGGCTCCGGTTTTACCGTTAGGGCGAAACTCGGCGTCTTTAACGTGGAAGGCTTTGATGCGCTCATGGTAGTGATCGATGTAGGTGAGATAATCGATCCCCTGCAGCACCAGATGGCTGGGGTCATACATGATGTGGCACCGTGAGTGGTTGCCGGTTTTTTCCAGGAAGCGTTCAAAGGTCAGCCCATCGTGCAAATCTTCCGTCGGGTGGATCTCATAGCAAAGATCGATGCCCTGCTCGTCATAAGCATTCAGGATCGGCGTCCAGCGTCGCGCCAGCTCGTTGAATCCTTCATCAATCAGCCCTTCTGGCCACTGCGGATAGGGATAGAGGTAGGGCCACAACAGGGTGCCGGAAAACGTCACGTGTTTTGTCAGGCCAAAACGGCGAGAGGCTTTGGCTGCCAGATACAACTGCTCTGTCGCCCATACCTGACGGCGCTCAGGATGATTGCGTACTTCCTCGGGGGCAAAGCTATCGGCGGGTAAATCGAATGCCGGATGCAGTGCCACTAGCTGGCCCTGTAAGTGGCTGGCAAGATCGGTAAGCGTCAGATCATGCTCACTCAGCACACCGAGAATTTCATCTACGTAAGTCTGGCTTTCCGCCGCTTTACGCAGGTCAATTAATCGCGTGTCCCAACTCGGGATCTCCACGCCTTTAAATCCTTTTTCTGCCGCCCAGCCCGCCATGCCTGTCAGCGTGTTAAAAGGCGCACTGTCTCCCGCAAACTGCGCAAGAAAAACGCCAGGACCTTTAATCGTCTTCATATCCACTCCCGATTGAAAAAAATGCACCTGCGACTGCACAGGTGCCAATGACACAGAAAGAAATCGTGCTTAGTTCGTCACAAACTTTTGGTAATTCTGTGGCGTGACCAACTGGAACGGGATGAAGTTAATGTCCTGCAGTTTTTCGCCTTTAGCGGCTTTCTCCGCCATATCGACAGCACCAAATGCCTGCGTTTTTGCATCCTGGAACACCGTCACCGTTAGCATGCCGCTTTTAATGGCCTGCAGACCGTTTGGACCTCCGTCCGTCCCGCCGACCAGAATATCTTTGCCGATATTCAGACCGTTGCTCTTAATGGCCATCGCAGCGCCGATCGCCATTTCGTCGGCGTTCGCGGAGAGAATGTCAATTTTCTGCCCGGTGAGGATCCAGTTATTCATCAGGTTCATACCGTCTTCACGCATCCATTTAGCGGTGTCTTCCAGCACCACGTGCATATTTGGATGCTTGGCGATCACCTCTTTCGCGCCCTGGGTTCTGAAACGAGTAGCATCGTTACTCAGCAGCCCTTTCATAATGGCGACGTTGACGTCTTTGCGATCTTTGACCATTTCCGCGAGATAGCCCATTTGCAGGCGACCCGCTTCCACTTCATCGCTGCCGATATAACTCACTCCGTTACCCATTTTTGAATCAGCTGGCATACGGTTGAGATAAATAATCGGAATATTGGCCTTGCGTGCCGCTTCAGACATATTTTTTGTGCCCTGCGTATCCACCGGGTTAACAATAATGACATCCACTTTGGCACTAATAAAACTTTGCACCTGGCTTAATTGTTTATCAACCGCGCCCTGTCCATCTTCAAACTGGACTTTCATATCGGGATATTGCTTAGCGTGTTCAATAATATATCCCCTCAGACGCGAGAGAAATACATCATCCATTTGGGCAATACTGACACCGACCTGAATAGCGAATACCGACGGACTGATAGAGAGGAGCGTAAGACAGAGTAAGATGATCTTTTTCATATTGGCCTTCCACAATAGTCGTTAACGTCAGCTTGATGCTGATATGATGATTTTATTATTACTGCTATTACGTAGGGTTGACTTCTACTGCTAATGATTATCGTCCCTGTCTATTTCGATAGCCTTCAATAGATACGGCACAAACGATAATGATTTATTGCATGGCTTTCCCATTACCAAAACCAGCATAATGGAAAGACTACACTCAATATTCGGGCACTTTCTAATATTAAATTAAGAACAATTGAAAGATGAGCGTTCTGAATTATTTCAGGCAGAGCAACTTTCTTTCAACTGAGCTATGAATAGTTGAGGCATCCAGCCTCGCAGGGGCGTCCTGCCTTCTCACCTCTACGTGATTACAGTGAGACCCAACTGCGCTCTTTTGAGGACACCAGCGAGGCGTCCACCAGCTTCTGGATCTCGTAAGCTTCTTTAAAATCTGGCCCAACCGCCTGACCGCGTTCAATTGACTGGATAAACTCCAGCATCTCTATGGTTTTAAGATCGTTAAAACCAATCTGATGGCCGGGCGCCGGGCAGAACAGCCCATAAGGCGCGTGTTCAGGACCCGCAACAATAGTGCGGAACCCATTGCTGCCTTCACGTTCGCTGAACTGGAATAACTGCAGTTCGTTAAAACGCTCCTGATTAAAAATCAGCGAGCCACGCGTCCCGGTGATTTCAAAACCCAGCTGCATCTTATGACCGGATGCGACCCAGTTCGCTTCGATATGCCCGGCACAGCCACGCGCAAACTTCACGGTGAGACGAGCGATATCATCCACTTCAACCGGCTTCAGGACGGTGGAACCCGCCTGTTCCGGACGGGCTTTTACCACTGTGTCCAGATCGGCAAACAGTTCGGTAATCGGCCCTAACAGAAAGCGCGCCATGCCCAGAATATGGCTGCCCAGGTCGGCTACCGCACCTGCACCACCGGTGGGATCAAGCCGCCACGACCACGGCACCTGAGGGCTGGTCATGAAATCCTCGGCGTGAATGCCACGGAAGCCGGTAATGTCGCCCAACTCACCCGCCGCAATCAGTTCTTTGGCGTGTTTGAGTAACGGGTTTTTGATGTAATTGAACCCCACCTGCGTGACCACGCCTGCTTTTTCTGCGGCGCGATACATCTCTTCGGCGATGGCACTGTTTGGCGCCAAAGGTTTTTCACAGTGCACGTGCTTACCCGCCGCAATCGCTGCAAGAGATTGTTCAGCGTGGAATCGGTTGGGCGAAGTGATGGAGATAACATCTATCTCGGGATCATCAATCAGGTCCTGCCAGTTTGTGGTCCAGCGCTGGAATCCGTATTGCGCTGCAGCCTTTTCAGCCGCAGCACCATCGATATCCGCCACGCTGATCAATACCGGCTGCACCTCACCTGAGAATGACGCGGCAGCACGCCACGCCATCGCGTGTGATTTGCCCATAAAACCGGTACCGATTAATCCCACTCCAAGCTTACGCATCGTCTTCTCCTTAGTTGAGCTTCACTACCGCATGCGTATCCGCCGACAACTGCGCCGCGTCTGCCAGTCGTAACGCCTGGCAACCGTCAAACACAGTGGTGGGCAAGTCAGTGCCGTCTTTGATCGCACTGATAAACGCCTCCATTTCGAGACGATAGGCATCGGTGTAACGCTGCATAAAGAAATTCAGCAGTGGCCCGCGCGTCTCCGTTTGTTCAGCGCTGTAATGGCGCACGGTGGTTTCGCGTAAATTGTCATTCAACAACATGCCCGCTGAACCAAACACTTCCATACGCTGGTCATAGCCATATACCGCCTGACGGCTGCAGTTGATTTGACATTGTTTGCCCGACGCGGTACGCATCTGCACCATCACCGTGTCGTAGTCACCGAGCGCCTCCAGCGAGGGTTCAAACAGGCGGCTGCCGACGGCGAAAATCTCGGTGGGTTCCTCTCCCAAAATCCAGCGAGCGAGGTCGAAGTCATGGATCACCATGTCGCGGAAGATGCCGCCGGAGGTTTGCAGATACCCTAACGGCGCCAGACCCGGATCGCGGCTGCAGATCATCACCTGATGGAGATCGCCGATATCGCCTCGCTGAATGCGCTGTTTGATTTCAGTGAAACCCGGATCAAAGCGGCGGTTGAAGCCCAGCATGACTTTTTTACGCTGTTCTCCTAAGGCCTCTTCCGCTGCAACCGCTTTGCGGATATCCAAATCAACGGGCTTCTCACACAGCACCGCTTTACCCGCTTTGGCGGCGGCCAGCATCAGTTCGACGTGGGTGTTCGTCGGCGTGCCAATGATCACAGCATCAATGTCAGGATTGCTGATGGCCTCAAGCGGATCGGCGATGGCGATGCCGCCCCAGGTGGCAGCCAGTGACTGCGCGTTGCTAATAAAGGGATCGGCAATAGCAACCAGCGTAGCGTCTTTGTGGCGCGCGACGTTAGCGGCATGCACTTGTCCGATACGGCCGGCACCGAGAATGGCGATTCTGACCATGACATACTCCAGTAGAGAGGTAATTTATTGTTGTTAAGGTAATTGGTTCATCAGGTCATGCAGGGCGAGCACCTGCTGATTAACCACCAGTTTTGTATCCAGACTGCCGTTAAAGAAGTTGACGATGTTTTCCGCTGCGGACACTGACATACGCATCGCCGCTTCCTCCGTAAGACCGGCCGTGTGCGGCGTGAGGATCAGGCGATCGCTGTGCTGCAGCAGGGCCGCGTTCAGGTCCGCCGGTTCGGCTTTCAACACATCGAGTCCGGCGCCACCGAGGTGATTTTGTGAGAGTGACTCAGCCAGCGCATTTTCATCGACGATCCCACCCCGTGCGGTATTGATCAGCATGGCGCCGGGCTTCATCAACGCCAGCTCTTCGCGTCCAATCAGCGGCTTTTCACCGCTGAGCGGTAAATGCACGGTGACCGCATCAGCGTGTTGCAAACCCGCCTGGATATCGGTCACGCGACGAACATTCTGCTGCTGGAAAACCTCATCCGGGAGATAGGGATCGTACGCCACCACGTTCATGCGGAAGCTCTGTGCCAGTCGTGCCACTTCCCGGCCAATACGCCCAAATCCCAGGATAAACAGCGTGCGGTGCGCAATCTCAACCGCTGAGAAGCTGTTGCGACGGTTCCATTCCCCTGCACGAATGCCACTGTCGAAATAGGTAATGCGTTTTGCCAGAGCCAGCAGCATCGATAGCGTATGCTCAGCAACCGACAGCGAATTCACGTCACCCACAATCGTCAGAGGGATGTTACGTTCTGTCAGGGCTTCAACATCCACGGAGTCATAACCCACACCATGACGCGAGACGACTTTGAGGTTGGGGGCAGCCGCAATTTCCTTTGCCGTCAGTGGCTGAGTGCGAATCAGCAACGCATCCGCATCCGCCAGATAAGGGGCATAACTCTCCACGCTGACCTCTTGTACCTGAGTCAGAGTGATACCTTCTGCCTGGCGTAATACGGCCAGCCCGGCTTGATGAATTTTTCCCGCGACCAGTACATGTGGCATATCAGTATCCCCCTGTCTGCGTAGAACGCTTGTCTACTGATTGGCCTTCATTCAGCTCTCTGAACTGCTGGATGCTGGCGGTCGCCGCTGAGCGCAATAGCTGAACATCGTTGGACACGGTTACCAGATCAAAGCCCCACTCCGCTGCCTTAGCGGCATACGCGGCTGAACCGTTGTGCAGTCCCGCTTTTTTGCCTGCCCGATGTGCGACATCAACAATGTGTTTGATGGCATCGACGATTTCCGGCTCGTCACGATCAAATCCGGTACGGTATTTTCGTCCGGTCAAACCGAGGGTCAGATCCGCCGGGCCAATGTAAACGCCGTCCAGACCCGGCGTCGACACGATAGCTTCAAGATTGTCGAAGGCTTCTGCCGTTTCGATCATGGCAAAGCACACCACGTGATCGTCAGCATACTGGCCGTAATCTGCGCCCTCCGAGATGGAGACACGCGTCGGGCCAAAACTGCGGCTGCCGGACGGGGGATAGCGCACAAACGAAACCAACTGCTGTGCCTGTTCAGCGGTATTTACCATCGGACAGATCACGCCCCAGGCGCCCGCATCCAGTGCTTTCATGATGATGCCCGGCTCTAGCCATGGCACACGAACCATCGGCGCGACACCGCTGGCGCGCATGGCCTGCAGCATGGTTTTGGCTTCGTCATAGCCAACAAAACCGTGTTGCAAATCAATAGTCAGTGAGTCATAACCCTGCTGAGCCATAATCTCGGCGCTGAAGGTATTACCGATGCTCAACCAGCCGTTCAACACGGTTTTATTGTCATTCCAGCGCGCTTTAATGTTATTGAGTTTCATCCCTGCTCCTTACACAACGATCTGGGCTAATTTGACGTTCATATAGTCGTGAATGCCTTCGCTACCGCCTTCACGTCCCATTCCGCTGGCTTTGATGCCGCCGAACGGCACTTCTGCCGCAGCCAGCGCATAACTGTTAATGCCCACCATGCCGGATTCGAGTTTTGCCACGGCTTCGCGAATACGCGCCGGATCGCGGGTAAAGGCGTAAGCGGATAACGCATAGGCAGAGTTGTTAACGCGTGCCCACAAATCTTCGTGGTCAGTAAACGAAGTGATAGCGGCAATAGGGCCAAAGTTCTCTTCGGCAATCGCCAGTGCATCGTCTGGTACGTTGGCCAGCACGGTGGGGGCATAGAAGTAACCGCCATTGATATCAAGGCGATGGCCGCCCGTGACCACTTTTGCCCCTTTATCACGTGCATCCGCAACGATGGCCTCAATCGCCTGCAGGCGACGGGTATTGATCAGCGGCCCCATGCCGGTGCCTTCTTCCTGGCCGTAGCCCACTTTGATTTTGCTGGTGCGGCTGGCAAACCCTTCAACAAAGGCCTCATACAGGCTTTCGTGGACATAGAAACGATCAGCGGTGACACAAACTTGTCCGCAGTTGGCGAATTTCGTCGCCACGGAGAGATCCAGCGCTTTTTCGAGATCGGCATCGTCAAACACAATCACCGGCGCATTACCGCCCAGCTCCATGCTCAGGCGTTTGATGGTCGCGGCTGAGTCGCGGATCATCTGCTGGCCAAGCTGGGTTGAACCGGTAAGAGAGACTTTTTTCACCACCGGCGAGGAGATTAACGGCTCATAGGTATCTGCTGTCGGCCCCACCACCAGATTGGCCACCCCGGCAGGAATGCCGGCTTTACGCAGACACTCAAAGATCAGCATGGCGGAACCCGGCACTTCATTAGAAGGGCGCAGCACCACGGTGCAGCCTGCTGCCAGCGCGGGGGCCAGTTTGCGTGCCACCAGCACCACCGGGAAATTCCATGCGGTAAAAGCGGCAACCACACCCACGGCTTCATGGGTCACTTCACAACGACCACCCGGTACGCGGCTCTCAACGACACGACCATAAATACGGCGCGCCTCTTCGGCATGCCAGACGAACTGATCGATGGACAATTCCCACTCACGCTTAGCCTGAGCCACCGGCTTACCGCTCTCTTTAGAGATGGTGATCGCGGCGTCAGCAGTGGCCGCCACCATTTCACGTGCAACAGCCTGTAATAAGTCCGCGCGCAGCCAGGCCTGGGTATTTTTCCAGCCGTCAAATGAACGTTCAGCACAGGCCAAAGCCGTTAAGGTATCCTCAGTCGAGGCCGCGGGAATCGTTCCCAGCAGCTGCCCATTACCCGGATCAGTCACCCGAATCGGTTCCTTGCCGTTACCGTGGCACCATTTGCCATCAATAAACTGTCCAAAATTGTCGTACATGGTTAACTACTCCTTTGGCATCTAAATCGGGCCCGGCGAGTTCGCCGCATTGGCCTGAATGAGCGGGCGATGGCTGATGAAACTCTTTGCTGTTACTGAGCAAGAGGCTCATGCAAGCACTGATGATTGCAATAGTAGGATCACAGCAATAAAAATTGCAATATGGGTGCGTCGTGGATTGAATCGCCAAAAATGTGATTTTATTTTGATAATATTCAACGATTTAAAATGATGACGAATATCTTGCAGCAGTGGAGGACATGAAATTTAAAATGAATTCTTAGAGTGCTATCACAAAAATCACGAAGATATTTTCCATCGCTGCAGCGAATGGGTTAGAACTAATTGCATGGAAGTTCTTATTGCAATTTTTATTGCGAAAGACAGTTGAAATTGAGAAAGGCAATGCTTCAGAGGTGTGCCGAACATGACGAAAGTAAGCAAAATTAAGTCGGCTGCCCCTCCCTTGCCGCACGAGTCCTATGAGCAAGTCGTTAACGATATTTCGGAACGATATGCGAAGTTATCTGAACGACATAAGCAGGCGGCGCGTTACATCACGCAAAACCCGAACACCGTCGCGCTCGAGTCGATCAATGCGGTAGCCGCAAAATGTGGTTTGCACCCTTCCGTGCTGGTGCGCTTTGCCCAGGTTTTTGGCTACAGCGGCTTTAAGCAAATGCAGAGCGTGTTTCAGTCACGTCTGGCCACCGCTGCACCGGGCTACAACGAGCGTATCAATGCGCTGGAAGCTGATTTACAGAAGAATGAACAAAAAGGCAGTGCCGGTTTCCTGCAAAGCCTGGTGATCCGTGATATCGCAACACTGCAGGAGTTGCTGCAGAACGTGACGGAGGATGACCTCGATCATGCCGCCAGCCTGCTGAAGGACGCTGACACCATTTATTTGATTGGTCAGCTGCGTTCAGAACCGATAGCGATGTTGCTGCGCTATCTGTTCACAATGCTGAATCGCAGAGTGGTTCTGCTCGATGCCGCAGGCGGACTGGCGCCGCAGATGGCAAAAAACATGCGCGACAATGACGTGCTGATGGCCATCGCCTTCCGTCATTACGCGAAAGAAGTTATCGCGATAGCGGATGAGGTGCACGCCAGAGGTCTGCCGATTATCGCCATTACCGACAGTACGCTGTCGCCGCTGGCGAAAAACGCGCGGGTTTTATTCACGGTGCCGGAAGAAGAGTACAGCTTCTCACGTTCACTGGCCGCGCCGGTTTGCCTGGCTCAAAGTATAGCCATGGCGCTGGCCAGTGCGCTGCATCCGGAAAAAACGCAGCCGCGCATTGAAACGATTACAGAACGGGAACAGGCAGATTTAACGCGTAAACGCTCCCGCGCTTAATAGGTAACAACGTTATCTCTTATCCCTTATTGGGGAGGGATAACTGCATGCTGAATTTGCAACTTTTATTGCCATTTTATCCATCAGGCAAATAACGTTGTTGATAGAAACCATGATGCTGTTATTAGCGTCCCATAAGAGTGAGTGACATTATGGCTACCATTCGTTGCACAACAGCTCAGGCAATTGTTCGCTACCTGAGCAATCAGTTTACGGAAGTTGACGGGAAACGCGTTCCACTGTTTCCCGGGGTCTATGGAATTTTTGGCCACGGCAACGTGACCTGTCTGGGTGAGGCGCTCGAAGCCGTACAAGATACGTTGCCCACCTGGCGAGGTCAGAATGAACAGTCGATGGCCTTTGCCGCCGTGGGCTTCGCGAAAGCCATGGTGCGTCGTCAGATTATGGTGGTTACGGCATCCATTGGTCCGGGCACCACCAACCTGCTGACCGCTGCGGGTGTGGCGCATACCAGCCGTTTACCGGTATTGATGATTTGCGGTGACAGTTTTGCACGCCGTGTGCCGGATCCGGTGATGCAACAGGTCGAGCATTTCAATGACCCTACGCAGACCGTCAATGATGCATTCAAGGCCGTCACCCGTTACTGGGATCGCATCACCTGGCCTGAGCAGATTCTTTCCTCCCTGCCGCAGGCAGTCGCCACCATGCTCGATCCGGGTGACTGCGGCCCCGCGTTTATTGGTGTATGCCAGGACGTGCAGGAAATGGCCTATGACTATCCGGAAGCCTTCTTCCAGCCTCGCGTTCACAGCATGCCGCGCCCACGTCCAGATACGCAGCTGCTGGCGCGTGCCAAAGAAACGTTGCTGCGGGCTAAGCGCCCTCTGATCATTTCAGGCGGCGGCGTGCGTTACTCGCAGGCTGAACAGGCGCTGGAGCAGTTCGCCCAGGCGCATGGCATTCCGGTGGTTGAAACCATCGCCGGTAAAGGCGCCCTGACCCACGATCATCCGCTGCATATGGGACCGGTCGGCATCCTGGGCTCGACCTCAGCCAATGACCTGGCAGGTAATGCGGATGTAATTATTGCGGTAGGCACCCGTCTGATGGACTTTGTCACCGGCTCCTGGACGGTATTCGATGACAACGCGCAGTTTATTGCCTTAAACGCCGCGCGCTTTGATGCGCACAAACACCGCGCCATTCCGCTGGTATGTGACGCGCGTGAAGGCCTGACTGAGCTGGATGCGGCATTGAGTGGATGGAAAGCAGACAGCAGCTGGCTGGAGCGTGGTCGCAAAGCCTTTGCGGGCTGGAATGATCTGATTGCATCGCGGCAGGAGCGAACCCAAACCTCTGACGATCCCACCTACGCACAGGTTATTGGCGTAGTAAACGCCCAGGCAGCGCCCGAGGATTACATCATCAGCGCTGCAGGCGGCTTACCCGGTGAGCTGGTGAAAGGCTGGAAGGTGAAAAATCCAGGCACTTTTGACTGCGAGTTTGGTTTCTCCTGTATGGGTTACGAACTGTCCGCAGGTTGGGGTGTGGCGATGGCCGAACAGGATCGTGACGTGTTCGTCATGATTGGCGATGGCACCTACATGATGATGAATTCTGACATCTACTCCAGCGTGCTCTCGGGCCATAAATTCATTCTGATCGTGTGTGACAACGGCGGCTATGCGGTGATCAACCGACTGCAAAATGCCAAAGGCGGCGCATCCTTTAATAACTTGTTGAAAGACTGCCGCGTTCAGGAACCGTTCCACGTTGATTTCGTTGCCAATGCCCAGTCAATGGGTGCACTGGCCCGCAAAGTGAACTCGCTCGATGAATTGCAGGAGGCGATTGTCTGGGCGAAAGGCAACGATCGCACCACAGTGATAACGCTGGCCACGCATGCCTTTGACTGGACACCGGGTGATGCCTGGTGGGATGTCGGGGTGCCAGAGGTGAGCGCCCGCGAAAGTGTTAATCAGGCCCGCGAAGAGCACGTTGCCGGGCGTAAAAATCAACGCGTAGGCATTTAACAGGAGTATTAAAATGCTGAAAGCCAAATTAGGTATTGCCCCGATTGCGTGGTCCAACGACGACCTGCCTCAGCTCGGCGGGGATACGCCCCTTGCTACCTGTCTGAGTGAGAGTCATCTTGCTGATTTCCAGGGGGTAGAAACCGGCGGGAAATTCCCCAAGACCAGCGAGTTGTTGAAGCCGCTGCTGCGGGAATATCAGCTGGATCTGGTTTCGGGTTGGTATTCTGGCACCCTGCTGGATAACAGCGTCGAAGACGAAATCAAAAAATCGCTGCCGCAAATGCAGCTCTTCCGCGACTGCGGTGCGGTTTGCCTGGTTTACGGTGAAACCGCCGGGACAATTCAGAATCAACAGAATGTCCCGCTGGCAAAGCGTCGCCGTCTGTCGGATGCACAAGTCGCTGAATACGGTGAGAAGCTCTCTCGTTTCGCTGAATTTTGTACCGATTTTGGTGTTCCACTGGCCTTCCACCATCACATGGGGACGGCGATCGAGGACGAGAATGATATTGACCGTCTGATGGCAGCCACCAGCAAAGATGTTGGGCTACTGTTTGATTCGGGGCATCTGACGTTTGCGGGCGTTGATCCGCTCAGCATTTTGAAAAAACACGGCAGTCGTATCAATCATGTTCACACCAAGGACGTCAGAAAAGAGGTGTTAGCATCGCTCGACTGGAATAAAGACAGCTTCCTGGATGCGGTGCTGAAAGGCGTTTATACCGTGCCCGGCGACGGGATGATCGATTTCGAGGCGATCACCCGGACCCTGGCTGAAATTGGCTATCAGGGGTGGTTTGTGGTGGAAGCCGAGCAGGATCCGGCCAAAGCCCCACCGCTGGAATATGCACGTATTGGAAATGGCACGCTGCGCAAATGTCTCAGCGCAGCGGGATACACTATTGTTGAAGGAATCATCTGATGAATCAGTTTTCAGGAAAAGTCGCGATTGTTACCGGTGGAACCCAGGGTTTAGGTGCCGCTATCGCCCGCCACTTTGCGCAGAATGGCGCGGCGGGTGTGGTTATCTGTGGCCGCAATGAAGCAAAAGGAAAAGAGATTGCTGCCCGGCTGAATGCGGAAGGCGCAACCCGCGTTGAATTTGTCCGTGCCGATCTTTCCTCGGTAGAAGACTGCCGCAAAGTGGTGGCGACAACGGATGAGATCTTCAGCCGCGTGGATATTCTGGTGAATGCCGGCGGGATGACCGATCGCGGAACCATCCTCGATACGGAGCCTGAACTGTTTGACCAAATGTTTGCCACCAACGTGCGCGGTCCCTTCTTCCTGATGCAGGAAACGATCAAGGTTATGCGTCGTGAAAAAATTGAAGGCAGCATCGTCAATATCTGCTCAATGTCATCACTGGCGGGCCAGCCTTTTATTGCCGCCTACTGCTCTTCCAAGGGCGCGCTGGCGACGCTGACACGCAACACCGCCTATGCGCTGCTGCGTAACCGCATCCGCGTCAATGGCCTAAATATCGGTTGGATGGCATCGGAAGGTGAAGACCGTATTATGCGCACCTATCACGGCGCCGAGGAAAACTGGCTGGAGAAAGCCGCAGCAGAACAGCCGTTTGGCCGTTTAATTTCGCCAGAAGAAGTGGCGCGCGCCGTGGCATTCCTCGCCAGCGATGAGTCAGGGCTGATGAGCGGTTCAATGATCAATTACGATCAAACTATCTGGGGCGCCTATGATCAGGCGGATACGCCGGATAATCCGCTGTAATTTCGTCTAATCGATACCAGTCCATTTATTGGGCTGGTATCCGTATTTTTCACTAAATTGATTTAATGAGGTTGTGATGGATATTAAACAACTCAGTGAGATACAGTGTTTTTATACGCACTTCCTGGTCAAAATCAGACAACTCGAAACCAGTCAGTTTTACAGAAAACAATCCACCGAATATAAGAAGTCAGAATTATCAGAATGGCTGATTCATCATAAATCCGCCAAAACCTTCGGTGAACACGTGCGCCACGAAATTTTTCATATGCTGGAATTAGTGGCATCGGAAGTGACTGTCTGCGAACTCGAGAAGAAAATAGGCAATCTGGAAAGTAATTGTGAGGGCATACGGCTGGAGCTTGAGGATAAGTTGCAACTCAGGGACGTTAAAATATCCCCGAACTGGCAGCGGCGAATATCGGAACGCGTTTGATTGGTGTTGGATATGATGTTGTTAGCGACTGTGAAGGCGGTTTATCTCGCTGTGATTGTGCGGGCGGGATAACTTAACGATGAAGTTAGGGTTAGTGAACAGGCTGATAACCTACATTAAGATGATTGGCTAACTTGACGAGCCGTTTATCGAGCGTCCAGAGCGTTGCTCCGGGGGTGATGAGAGCAGATGCAAGCAAGGTGATATCCACCAGGCCACACCCGTGTCCATACAGCATTTTATTTTCAATAAATGCCATCACCTCACTCATGCTGGCTTGGTGGCATTGCGGTAACAAGTTCAGGTCACGGAGTGTGCGCACGCGGGGCGCTGGCGGGGTGCCGCAGGCAAGTTCTCCAATCACCATTGGATGAATCAATACCAGGTCCCCGCTCAGTAACCGCACTAACTCTTCATTTCTGTTTTTGAAATGATCTACCCAGACAGATGTATCAACCAGAATGGACATTATGCAGACGGTTCTTCGCGACGGCGGGGAATGCTTTCCATTTCAGGCGCGGTGCCACCCAATGAAGCAAGGCGCTTTGCCGCTTGTACCCGAACAAACGTTTTCATCGCTTCACGGAAAATATCAGCCTTGTCCATATCTGGATCGGCCATATCCAGAGCCTGGGCATACAGCACATCATCAATCGTCACTGTAGTACGCATCTCGCTACCTCATACGATTCACAAATTGATGCCATCATGCATCAAAATACGAATCAGGTCAATTTCCAACCACTCTGATATGGAGCGTAGCAACATCGACGGCAATGATGACCGTAGCTAATCGCGCATACATTTCACCAAATTTCACCCTTCATTGCCCAGGATAAAATCTCGCGAAATAGATCAACACATCAATCGCGCCGCGCCCGGAGATAAGAGATTCCATGGCGGCACGATTGATTCCATGCATGACAACAGGCTTGCCAGAGACTTTTAACCCGCTGGCAGGCTTGTACCAGCGTATAAAAGATTGTCCGGAAAGCCCCGCCCGGTTAACTCAGATGATAAAACGCACCGGCTTCCGCTTCACTAAGCGCGAGTTTTTGCACCGTGCCGGTCTCCGATGAACGCACTGCTGCTTCAAGCACCGCCATGACGGCAATCGCCTGAGCGGGAGAGACAGGATTAGCTTGTTTGCCCGCCAGCGCTTCACACACCTGGATGTAGTACTGACGCTGGTCGCCTTTTGGCGTTTTGACAGACGTGACGTGCAGATTGCTGTCGAAAACCATCAAATCATCCTGATCTTCGCCCCAGCTAGATGAGCCCGGTACGACTCCCGCAAGGAGTTGCGCTTCCTGCTGATCGGCTTTGGGTTTAACAATGCTGCCTTTATCCCCGTGTACGGTAAAGCGTGACACGCCTCCCGCAGCGAGCATGCTGGCATGCAGGATCACTTTATGCTCAGGGTAGCTGAGCGTGACGTGCGCCCAGTCATTGATTTTACCGCCATGGCGCAGGACGGCGATGTCACCAGAAACGGTTTCTGGCAGCCCGAACAGCTGCAGAGCCTGATCGATGACATGAGGGCCTATATCAAACCACAGACCGCTGCCAGGAATATCGTGTTCTCTCCAGCGATCACGCACTTCCGGACGGAAGCGGTCTATATGAGACTCAAAATGTTTGACCTGACCAATCGCGCCAGAATCGATGACCTTTTTCACGCCCAGATAATCGGTATCCCAGCGGCGGTTCTGAAATACGGAAAGCAGTAATTTCTTCTCGTGGGCCAGTGCCGCGAGTTCTCTGGCCTCTTCCAGATCCAGCGTAAAGGGTTTATCCACCACCACGTGCTTACCGGCATTCAGCGCCAGCTTAGCCAATGGCGCGTGTGTCGCGTTGGGAGAGGCGATCACCACCAAATCGATATCAGCATGCTGGATGGCCGCTTCCGGGGAGTCGAGAACGATGACGTCAGGCAGGTCTTTTTTGACCTTCTCCTCGCTGCCGGATGAAACGACATGAAGCTTCAAACCGGGAACGGATTGAATTAAAGGGGCATGAAATGTTTTGCCGACAAATCCGTAGCCGATAAGTGCAACGTTGATATCTTTTTCAATACTCATCTCTGTCTCCTTGCCATTAAGAATTTGTGATGCTGACCTGCGTTGCACCGGTAACGTCGAACTCGTTCCAGGGCGCATCAAGGAAGAGTTGATGGATATCGGTCAGCGGTGCGACCAGATAGGGTTCGCATCGGTTGAGCTTCATATGATCGGCCACCACCCAGTGTTCGCTACTTGCTGCCAGCATGGCGCGCTTCACCTCAGCGTCACCCTCCTGGCTGGCACTCAGTCCAAACCGGGCATGCAGCGCGCAGGCACCCAGAATGGCGATGTCTGCACGATACTTTTCAAGCAGAGATAGCGTGGCGCTGCCGGAAAACAGGCGTTGCTGCTTATCCCACTTGCCGCCCAAAAGAATAAGTTCGACATCCGGCTTGTCACTGAGGTGATGGGCAATGTCCAGTGAGGTGGTAATGACCGTTACAGGGCCTTTTAGCAGCGTGGCGACAGCCAGTACCGTGCTGCCCGCATCCAGAAACAGCGTGGCACCTGCCGGGATTTTTTCCGCCACTCGCCTGCCAAGTTCTATTTTGACGTCGGGAATCAGTGCGCTGCGCTGGTGGCGATTCATCGCTGACAGATCCAGCGCCACGGCACCTCCATGATTTTTCTGCGCCAGGCCCTGTTTTTCCAGATCGGCCAGGTCGCGACGCACGGTATCCGCAGAAACCTGCAACTGCTCGACGAGCTGCCCAATTCCCACCTGCCCTTGTTCAAGCAGCAGCTCCATCAATAATTTTTGTCTGGCTGTTTTGTGCATGTCGATCTCAAAACCGCAAAATATTGCAATATGCAGCAGAATACAGCAAATAGAAGGCAGTTAATACCCTTTACTGCGATGGAACGCTAGTAGCAGCACAGCAGAGCGGTGTAAGAAAGGTGATTTGACGGATGGGGCGTTCAAGGTGCGTGGTAGCCAATCCGGATATCAGGAACTGATACAACCTTATGATATATAAAGTTTTTAATCTAATGACTACATCTGCTCATCACTCCAGATATTCAGGCACGTTGGTGTGATCGACCCTTCAATCAATACCGTGGAGGCTTCGATAATCACAACAACCGCGCCCTGTCATGCGTACCGGTTGTAGTGGACTTGATAGCATTACCCCGCCTCAACAGTCTATGGGGACGGCGAATTCCTGCTCAGACATACGCACCTGCGGAATAGGTCAGTTCGTAACTGTGGCTGTAAATCTCGATGATGTTGCCGAACGGGTCTTCCATATAGACCATGCGATACGGTTTTTCCCCAGGGAAATACTCGCGTACCGGCATGCGTTGTTTGCCACCCGCAGCGACAATTTTCTCCGCCAGGCCTTCTACATCAGGGTCCTGCACGCAGAAATGGAATACGCCGGTTTTCCAGTATTCAAAGTTATTTTCGGGTTTTGCTGCCGCCTTGAATTCAAAGATTTCGACACCGACGCGGTCGCCTGTGGAAAGGTGAGCGATGCGGAACTTCTCCCATCCCTGACCGAAAACGTCACTGCACATTACCCCGATGGCGGATTCATCTTCCGCAATCTGCGTAGGCGGCATGATCAGATACCAGCCCATCACTTCGGTGTAAAACTTTACGGCGGCATCAAGGTCTGTGACCGAAAGGCCAATATGGGAAAAGGTGCGAGGATAGGGAGTCGTCATGATCAATCTCTTATGATGAAAAGATCTTCAGGCTACGTAACTGGCGTTATAATGAAAACAGACAATCAATTATAAGGATTATAAAATTTCATTATGTTGAACCCACAATGGCTCAAATCATTTGCCACGCTGGCCGAACTTGGGAGCTTTAGCGATAGCGCGGAGCGATTAGGTATCACCCAGGCAGCAGTGAGTCAGCATATTCGCCATATTGAACAGCAGTTAGGCCCGGTGATACTGAGAAGCAAGCGTCCGTTAGAACTGACACCCGCCGGTAGCGCGCTGCTGGATTATTGCCAGCAAATCGATCGTGCTCATCACCACTTAATGCTGCGACTGAGTGATGCCGAAGCCACCTGCGGTGAAGTCAGCGTGATTTCGCCCGGCAGCATTGGGCTCCGGCTATACCCTTTACTGTTGTCATTACAGGAGCAGCATCGCGACCTCACCGTTCGTCACCGCTTTGCGCCGGATAGCGAAGTGATCGATGCGGTATTGCATAACCGCTACGAAATGGGGCTGGTCACACACAAACCTGATGATAAAAGACTCGTGGCCCATCCCTTTGCGCAAGAACCGCTGGAACTGATCGTACCGGCCAACACGAGGATTATCGGCTGGAACGATTTGGAAAAGCTGGGATACATCGACCATCCCGATGGGCAGGCGATGGCGACACGATTGTTAAGCCGATTATTTCCGGGCAACCCAGGCATACGCAACCTTCCCCAGCGCGGATTCAGTAATCAGATCGGTCTGATCCTAGAACCGGTCGCGCGCGGGCTTGGTTTTGCGGTACTGCCCCGCTATGCACGACTGGCGTTTAACCGACCTGAAACTATTGACGTTATGGCTGAAGGTGATGCGCTGGTTGACACTATCTGGCTAGTGCATCGGGCAGAATGGCCACTCTCAGCCCGCGCCCAGTTGGCCTTAGCCTGGCTACAACGTCACATCTAATCCTGAGGCGGATGCCAAATAGCTACCGCCGCATACCTTCATAATCTTTCCACAATTGCTCACTTCTCTGCCCCTTTTGCAATCTCTGAGGCAAGACATGTAAACAGGCACCATCAGACATGTCCAAATGTGTCAAAAATATCAATATTGAGAATGATTATGATAATTATTCTCCTCCTCATTTGATATGTAACTAATAATAAACCGGTGTAACAATATGTCTTTTGTCTTTGGTGTAAGGAAAACAACGCTTTCAATTCTGATTGGAATTATCGTTCACAGTGGAAATGTGCTGGCGGCTGATAATAATGACGTCTTATCGCTGGATAATAATGATAGCGGTAGTGAGAAAGTCATCTCGGCAAAAAAGGCAGGGAAGACCGCAACGAATGAAACGGATATGGTCGTCAGTGCAAAAGCTGAGGATGTTCTGAAGCAGCAGCCTGGTGCATCATTGATTACACAGCAAGATCTTGAACGCAATCCGCCGGTCAATGATCTCTCAGATATTATTCGCAAAATGCCTGGCGTTAATCTCACGGGTAACAGTGCCACAGGAAGCCGCGGTAATAATCGCCAGATTGATATTCGCGGCATGGGTCCCGAAAACACCTTAATTCTGATTGATGGGGTGCCTGTTTCTTCGCGCAGCGCGGTACGCTACAGCCGCACCGGGGAGCGTGATACCCGAGGCGATACCAACTGGGTTCCCGCTGAGATGGTGGATCACATCGATGTACTGCGCGGCCCGGCGGCGGCTCACTACGGATCCGGCGCGATGGGAGGTGTGGTCAATATCGTCACCAAACGCCCAACCAATGACTGGCACGGTTCACTCTCTCTATTTACCAATCAACCTGAAGATAAAGATGAAGGCGCGACGAAGCGCATGAACTTTAGTTTGAGTGGCCCGCTGATTGATGACGTGCTGACGATGCGCGTATACGGCAATATCAATAAAACTGACGCCGACGCCTACGATATCAATACCAGCGAGAATGGTTCCTACGCAGCCGGCCGCGAAGGTGTGCGAAATCGTGACATCAATACATCGTTACAGTGGAAGATCAACGAGCAACAATTCCTCGACTTCAATTATGCCTACAGCCGTCAGGGCAATATTTACGCCGGGGATACGCAATATAGCCTGAGTAATCTCAGTACGCTGGTACCGACTTTATATGGCAGCGAAACCAACCGCATGTACCGCCAGGCTTATAGCCTCATCCATAATGGCATCTGGGATTGGGGGCAATCCAAACTCACGCTGAGCTATGAGGATACGCACAATACGCGTCTGGCCGAAGGATCAACTGGCAAAGTAGAAGGAATGATCAACAGCGATACTTACAACACCAGCCGCTATAAAACCTGGCGTATCAACAACGAATACACCGTTCCCTTCAACTTGCTGGTGGACCATACCTTAACCATCGGAGGCGAGTGGAACAAAGAGCAGCTCAACGACCCGGCAGCGATGCAGGAAACGGATGCGACAGGCATTGATATTAACGGTGTTTCCGGCGACCCATCGCAGCGCAGCAGCAAAAACAGCCAGGAGCTGAGTGCACTCTATCTGGAAGACACGATTGATGCCTTTGACGGCACCACGTTGATTCCCGGTTTGCGTTTCGATTACAGCGATAAATTCGGACATAACTGGAGCCCGAGCCTTAATATTCAGCAGGATTTAACCGACACGCTGAAGTTAAAGGCCGGTATTGCTCGCGTGTTTAAAGCCCCGAATCTCTATCAATCAACCGAAGGTTATCTTCTCGCCAGCAGTGGTAACGGATGCTCCGTGAGCGGCAGCAATGGTTGCTATTTAATGGGCAATGGCGATCTCAAACCTGAAGTCAGTGTAAACAAAGAGATTGGTTTGCAATGGAATGATGCGGGTTACAGTGCAGGCCTGACTTACTTCCGTAATGACTATCAAAATAAAATCGTCGCGGGCTCCGATTCTCTTGGAACCGTTGCAGTAGCCGGTTCATGGTACTCCTCGACCTATGATATCTATCAGTGGCAAAACGGGGGTAAAGCGTTGACCCAGGGTCTGGAAGGAAATTTAACCTTACCGCTGATTGAAGACACGCTGAACTGGCGTACTAATGCCACCTACATGTTCACGTCTAAATATAAATCGACGGGTAACCCTTTATCGTTGATTCCGAAATATACCGTGAATAGCTGGCTTGAGTGGCAGGTGACTGATGCCTTATCCACCACCCTGAGCTGGACCATGTATGGACGTCAGCATCCACGTACTACGGCGGAGATTCGTAAAGAGGCGAGCGGCTTATCCGATAAGGAAGTCGGAGCCTATGCGATTTATGGTGTGGGCGTTAATTATGAGGTGAATAAAAACCTTCGCTTCAGTGCCGGCATCAGCAATCTGCTGAATAAACAGATCTACCGTGAGAACGAAGGTGCTTCGACGTATAACGAACCGGGCCGCGCTTATTATGCGGGTGTAACCACTTCCTTCTAAACCATTAATGAGCCTCTGCGGAGGCTCAGTTTTATTTTGATGGGTATCTGATTTTCCGGAAAGTGTTTTAACGTTATTTTCCGCCGTTAAAACATTACATACCACACTGTTATAAATAACTCTTATAGTCACTATAAGCAAACCACCGTTTAACAATTTATCACCGCAAATTATTCTGACTGTGGCGACGTTGGGCTCCTTCCCCGATGCAGCACATCCATTACGCTTAAAATGAATAAGAATTTAAGGATCATTTATGAATGGCGTCCAGCCGCACTCAGTTAAACCGGTATTGCTGGTGCTGAGCAGTTTTCGCGATATTGTCGCCGGTCATGAAATCTCAGGTTTCTACCTGCCAGAACTGATCCATCCTTTTCATGTACTCGAATCAGCCGGGATTCGCACGGTCTTCGCATCTGTCAAAGGAGGGAAACCCCCGGTGTATGGTATCCAGGATGATGCGATCAATCAGCACTACTGGCAGGACACAGGCTTTCAGCAGCGACTCAACAACACATTACCGCTGGCGGCGACCAAAAGTGAGGATTACAGCGCGATCCTGTTTGTCGGTGGGCATGGCACAATGTGGGATTTCCCCGATGATGCCGCGCTGAAATACCTGACGCGCCAGATGTATGAGAGCGGTAAACCCGTTGCAGCGGTTTGCCACGGCCCGGCAGCGTTGATCAATGTGAAACTGCGTAACGGGCAATATCTGTTGAAAGGTAAACACGTTGCGGCTTTCACCGATACCGAAGAGATGGAAGTCGGTATGGCGAATGTGGTGCCGTTTATGCTGGAAGCGGCGCTCAAAGAGCGAGGTGCACGCCACCAGCCTGCGGATAACTGGCAGTGCAATGTGGTGACCGACGGTCTGCTGATTACCGGCCAGAATCCACAATCTGCTAGTGCTGTTGGTGAGGCTTTGTGCCACGCGTTGCTAGGGAAGAATTCTATTGCGCTTTAAAATCGCTGTTGCTTTAACTGGCTGACGCAGCGTTAAATCCATGCCAACGTCGTAGGCTCATTATTCTCATCAAATCGATACGTTAGAGGCACATGTGTATTTACATGCTAAGCACCGGGCGTAAGGAATATAGTCACATTAATACCTTCACCTTGCCATGTTGTGGCAAAACGTTATATTTGCTATTGAATTTTCGCTTTAACTCTTCCCCTGAAACTTAGCGAAGCATGCTGAAGTGTAAAGCGAAAACCTTACTGCTCAGGCTTTTAGCATCCGGCCATTGCGTTGAATGACTTTCCCATTTTGATAACTGATCACTCCATTTACCACAACAAGGTGAATGCCGGGAGATGCCTTACAGGGGTCACTATAGGTCGCAACATCCTCAAGCGTAGTCATATCCACCAGCGTCAAATCGGCAAATGCGCCCGTTCTGATAACCCCGCGATCCTTTAAACGAAAGCGCGCAGCAGAAAGGCCCGTCATCTTATGCACGGCTTCTTCCAAACTAAAAAGTTTTAAATCCCGGCAATAATGCGCCAATACGCGGGGAAATGTCCCCCATAAACGTGGGTGTGGATTAGGGTCAGATGGTAATCCATCCGACCCTATCATGGACAAGGGATGGGCCAGAATTTTCTGCACATCCTCCTCATGCATCATGTGATAAATCGCACCAGCAGGGCGTAAGCGCTCAGTTGCCTGCCATTGATCGACACCCCATTGTGCGGCTATCTCTTTCAGCGTCTGTCGGGCCATCTCAGGATGCGGCTCAGACCAGTTAATGTAGATTTCCATTTCTCCATCCACACGCCATGCATCCAGCGTGGTCGAGCTACAGGCATAGGGATAACAATCACAATTACAGGGCTGTTGGCTAGCGGCCTTTTCCAGTGCCTGTAGAGCTAACGGAGCCTTTCCCCAATTCCCCGCTCCGGCGCATTTTAAATGAGAGATGACCAGATCGGCTCCTGCCTGACGCGCAGTACTGAACGACTCCTCCAGCGAATTGAGTAATCCATCGTGTTCATTACGCATGTGCGTGGTATAGATCGCACCTTTTTCACCGACGATATCCACCAGCGATTGCATTTCTGAGGCAGGTGCCTGTCTGGCATTGGTGTAAGCGAGCCCAGAACTTAAACCAATTGCACCGGCTTCCAGCGCAGCCTTTAGAGCAATACCCATCTGAGTTTGTTCACTGGGGCTCGCGGGTCGGTCAAATTCAGACATGACATTCGCACGTAATGCGGTATGGCCAATTAACGCCGCCACATTAACTGCTGGTACTGCCTCTTCAACAGCCAAAACATAATGCTCGAATGTTGGATAAGCAAACGCTTCTCGCCCACCCAGCAGGTTCATGGGGTCAGGCGGATTACCATGTAACACAACAGGCGAAGCACTGATGCCACAATTGCCAACAATGACAGTCGTCACTCCCTGGGAAATCTTTGGAAGCATGTCAGGCTGATGTATGACCATCGTGTCGTCATGGGTGTGCACATCAATAAAACCCGGCATGAGATATCGGCCATTGCCTGTAATGTTGGCTTTGGCCTCCGATTCATCCAGTTGTCCTATCGCGACAATGCGATCCCCTCTAACCCCCACATCCGCCAGATAGGGCTCAGCCGCGCTTCCATCGACAACAGTGACGCGCGTGAAGAGTAGATCATAGGTCATCTTTTGATCCCACGTTTCGCGGCAAAATCCCAGTTTTTACCCGGTATCGCGCCCATAAGTTGTTGTGTGTACGCATGTTGTGGTGCCATCAGCACCTCATGAGCAGTGCCATATTCCACTACCTTGCCATGTTGCATCACTAATACGTCATCGCAGAGTTGCGCCGCCACACGCAGGTCATGGGTAATAAACAAAATGGCCACACCCAGACGTTGCTGAATATCATCCAGCAGTTGCAAGACCTGTGCCTGTACTGAAACATCCAGAGCTGAAACAGCCTCATCGGCGACAATCACATCAGGCTCCATCGCCAGCGCGCGCGCAATGGCAATACGCTGTCGCTGCCCTCCTGAGAACTGATGCGGAAAGCGGTCGATCGCATCACCTGGCAGCCCCACCAGTTCCAGCAGAGCTTTGCCGCGCGCCCAAGCCTCACTGAAGGAAGCTCCATGATTCATGGGGCCCTCCAACAAACTTTTCCCAATGGTGAGGCGTGGATTAAGCGAACGATTGGGATCCTGGAATATCATCTGGATACGTTTGCGGTGCGGCTTTAATCCCAAGGGTGACAACTCTGAAATGTCATTGCCCACAATACGAATGGCCCCCTCATCAGGCATGAGTAATCGCATCACACACCGCGCCATGGTGGATTTCCCTGAACCACTTTCACCTACGATGCCCAGCGTGCGACCGCGTTTAAGGCTGAAGGTCACGTCCTGCAACGCACGCGTGCCTTCACGCCGTTTTGCTAGCCATCTCAGTGCGCCACCTTTGGCGGCAAAGGTTTTGCCTAATTCCACGACATCCAGTACCACCTGAGCGCTGACAGCCGGACGTGCCTGACGAGGGATAAGACTCGGCACAGCGGCTAGTAATGTTTGCGTATAAGCTTCTCGCGGTTGCGTGAGTACCTGTTTCAGGTCACCAGACTCAACAATTTTTCCTTTGCGCATGACGCAGATGCGATCAGCAATATCAGCTACCACACCCATATCATGAGTGATAAATAGCACTGCCGTTCCCTGCTTTTTTTGCAGCTCAAGGATGAGTTTGAGTATTTGCTGCTGGGTCGTCACATCCAACGCTGTGGTGGGTTCATCAGCAATCAGTAAACGTGGTTTGAGTACCAGAGCCATCGCGATCATGATGCGCTGACGCTGGCCACCGCTTAGCTGATGTGGGAACGCAGTGTAAATACGCTCGATATCGGGTAAATGTACCTGCGCTAATGCGTCCATAACGTTAGCGCGCCGCTCGGCTGCGTTGTATTCAGTGTGTGCCTGCAGGACTTCATCAATCTGTCGTCCTACAGTCAGCACCGGGTTAAGCGCGGTCATGGGTTCCTGAAAAATCATGGCCATATGGCTGCCGCGCAACGCTTTTAAACGACGCGGTGTTGCCCGCAAGACATCCTCGCCATCAAGCAGTATGCGACCGCTGGTCACACTGAGTGCGCCTTGCGGTAACAGGCCGAGCGTAGCTAATGAAGTCACAGATTTCCCCGATCCGCTTTCCCCCACCAGGCATAGCGTTTCTCCCGAACGAATAGAGAATGAGACATCCTGTAAAATCGGTCCTCCCTGTGCGGTAGCCACCGATAAATGCTCAACCTTCATAACGTCACGATCATATTCACTCATGCTTTACCTTTTTTCTTCAGGCGTGGATCAAGCGCATCACTCACCGCATCACCTAGCAAGTTGATGGAGAGAATACAAAGCGATAATGCCAGACCCGGCCAAAGCACCAGTGAAGGCTTGAGCTGAAAATAGACTCGACCTTCAGAAATGATGTTGCCCCAGGTCGGCGTTTCGGTCCCGATGCCTGCTCCCAGAAAGGAAAGAATGGCTTCGGTCAGGATTGCAGAGGCGCAAATATAGGTACTCTGGACAATTAACGGTGCCAGTGTGGTGGGCATCAAATGCCGTGTCAGGATGCTCAAAGTTGAAGTGCCCGAGAGTAGCGCTGCCTCAACATAGGGCTCCTCGCGTGCGGACAATACCCTTGAACGCACCAGACGCACGACCTGAGGGATTTCAGGCACCATGATAGCAATCATCACAGTCCACAGACTGGCACTGCTTAATGAAACAATCGCGATAGCCAGCAAAATGCCAGGGATGGCCATCAGGCCGTCCATGATGCGCATTAGGATCGCATCGAGACGTCGAAAATAGCCCGCAAGCAGTCCTAGCGGCAGTCCTATCAAGACACTCATGATCGTGACACCGAGACCCACCATCAGTGATATACGGGCGCCATAGACAACGCGTGAAAACAGGTCACGGCCATAGGCATCAGTGCCGAGCCAAAATTCAGCGCTGGCTGGTTTGAGTCGAGTGGCGGGTGATAATTCCACGGGATCATGATTAGCAATCCATGGTGCGAAGATCGCCATGCAGATAATGGATACCAGAACCACAAGTGCCACGATAGTTAACCAGGGAAGACGCGGCAGACGAAACCAGCGACGCTGTAGCACTGGCAACTCAGCCGAAATGGATTTGCTCATACTCAGGCGCCCCTTCAATAACGAATACGCGGATCGCTCAGTGCATACGAGAGATCTATTAACAGGTTGATGACAACATAAACTCCGCTGGTTAGCAGGATCATGCCCTGTATTACCGGGTAATCCCTTGCAAGCACAGCATCCACAATCAGTCTCCCCAATCCCGGAACATTAAAGACGCTCTCTGTTACCACTACGCCCGAAATCATCAAGGCAAATCCGGTACCAATCACTGTCAAGATGGGGATCATTGCGTTCCGCAGCGCATGACGTAAAAGCACATGGATCTCCGATAACCCTTTCGCCCGGGCCGTGCGAATATAATCCTCACCCAGGACTTCAAGTAAACTTGCTCGCGTCATGCGTGCCACTAAAGCGATATAAACCGATGACAAGGTCAGCGCGGGTAATATTATGCGTTCAGCAAAAGGCCAGAGCCCTTTAGTTATACTGGTAAACCCCTGAACGGGCAGCCATTTCAGTTCAATCGCAAACACCGATGTCAGCAGATAGCCAATAACGAAAACCGGGATAGAAAAGCCCAGGACGGAAACTGACATCACCAGGTTGTCCAGCCAGCTACCGTGTTTCCAGGCTGCCAGTACCCCCAACGGTACTGAAATCGCGATGGTGAACAAAATTGCCACTAGCGCCAGACTGAGGGTGGGTTCGAGGCGTTGGCCAATCATGGTCAGCACCGGCGTTTTTGCCATCAGCGAAGTGCTAAAGTCACCTTGCAACAGGTGTGAAATCCAGACAAAAAATTGCTCATATAACGGTTGGTCGAGACCGAGATTCGCACGAATGGCGGCCAACTGTTGTGGCGTTGCCATATCGCCCGCAATAATGGCGGCCGGATCTCCTGGCGATAGGCGCAATAAAAGAAAGACAAACAGCGCCACCACCAACATTACCGGGATGGCCGCCAGCACACGACGAATGAAATAGCCCGCCACACTCACCTCCAAATGCAGTTAAAAAATCAATCGTTCTTCTCAACGTTCCAGAACACCGTTGATGGCCCAGTCATCAGATGGCTGATATGGTTATTCCAGGCAGCAACATCGTAAAATTGCCCCAGCGGGATATAACTCACCTCATCCATGGCATGTTTCTGAATATCTACCGCAATAGCTTTCTGTTTTGCTGGATCAGTGGCAGTGGCAAAATCGATTTTCAGTTGGGCCATCTGCGGATCAGTCGGCCAGCCAAACCAGGCTCCATTTCGGCCGCCGCTGGCCAGCATCGGATTGACTACCGGATTCCAGATGGTTTCTGCATTCCAGTAGGTGAAGAACAGGTTCCAGCCTCCCTGAGCCGGTGGATTCGGGTTCGCGCGGCGGGAAACCAGCGTTTGCCAGTCCATCGGCTGTAAATCAACGTTGAAGCCTACTTTGCGTAACGCCTGTGCGGCAATCACAGGCTGCGAAGCCTGACTGGGGACATCAGTGGGTTGCATGATCACCACGGGTGTACCGTCGTAACCGGCTTTTTTCAGCAACGCTTTCGCAGCGTCGATATTTCCGTCTTTCAGTAGTGATTCGCCACCCGCTTCACTCTCCAGTGCCGTACCGCATCCGAAGACAGAAGCACAGAGTTTGTAGTATTGAGAATTGCCTACCAGCGCATTGAGAATGTCTTTTTGATTCATCGCCAATAAAGCGGCACGACGAATATCGGGATTATTAAACGGAGGGTAAAGGAAGTTCATACGACCGCCGGTCATAGCGCCTAATTTACTCAGCGTCCCAAATTTCAAATCCGGGTTCCCCTCAACAACGGGCAGCAGATCAATGGGCACCTGTTCAATAAAATCGATATCTCCGGAGGCCAGCGCGTTGATTGCCGTCATACGATCTGGCATGTTGATCCATTCAACCCTATCTACGTTTACCACTTTGCCACCCGCTGTCCCGCTGGCTGGCTCTTTACGTGGGACGTATTCTTTGAATTTCTCGTACACCACGCGATTTCCTGGATCGAACTCGCTTGCCACAAATTTGAAAGGACCTGAGCCGGTGTAATCGGTGATCATTTTCCCTTCAGGCGTGTTGGCTACCCGTTCAGGCATCATAAAAGCGGCGACTGATGAGGGTTTAGCCAGCAGCTGCAAGACATAACCAAACGGTTTTGCCAGCTTGAGTGTGATGGTTTTGGCATCTGTCGCTGTCAGGCTGTCGACGTATTTCATCATCAACTGACCACCCACATCGTAGTGTGCCCAGCGCTTTAACGAGGCGACGCAATCGGTGGCCGTAACCGGCTTCCCATCATGCCAAAGCAGGCCATCGCGCAATGTAAAGGTGTAGGTCAGGCCATCTGACGAAATTTTCCAGTCTGCCATTTGCGGTTGCGGCTGTTGCTTGTCATCCATGCCTATCAGGGTGTCATAGATCATGTACCCGTGATTGCGGGTGATTTGTGCGGTGGTCGCTATAGGATCAAGAATGCGCAGCGATGATGACATCACTGCATGCAGCGTCTTCTCAGCCGCCATCGCACCGGGAGCGGTTATTGCAGTGCTCAAGCCAATACAAAGTAAGCAGGCAAGTAATGTACGGGATGGAAATCGTTTCATTGTTATCACTCCAGTCATTCGCGCCCCTGGTGCTGGGTTGGGCGATGTCATAAAAAATCAAATAGGTTCGGATGCCTTCTCAACGAGCCGAATTGACGGCATGCTCGATATACATTTGGCGTAGTTGGCGGGTGAGGTGTCCCGGTTTTCCATCCCCCATCGGCTGGCCATCAATGCTCACCACGGGATAAACAAAGGAGGTGGACGATGTAATGAATGCTTCTGCCGCTTCTTTCGCCTCATCCAGCGTAAAACCGCGTTCTTCCAGCCTGAATCCTCGCGCGCTTAACAACTCAATCAATGTTCCGCGCGTGATACCAGGCAGCAGGGCTGACGAGAGTTCACGGGTAATGACGACGCCCTCTCGCGTGACAATAAAGGCATTATTGGAGGTCCCTTCCGTCACCTTCCCCTCTTTGACCAGCCACGCATCCTCTGCGCCGCGTTGCCTGGCTTGCTCTTTGGCCAGGCAGGCGTAGAGCAATTGCGTGGTTTTGATGTCACATCGTCCCCAGCGCAAATCAGGCAGAGAAATGATGCGGATACCGAGCTCTCCTTGCGGGCTGTGAATCACGTTTTTTTCCTGGGTATAGAGCACCAGGGTGACGGGTGTCGTTTCAGCGGGAAACGCAAAGTTACGATCCTCTACGCCCCGACTGACTTGCAAATAGACCAACCCCTCATGCAGGTTATTTTTTGCAATCAACTGCCGGTGAATATCCAGTAACGCAGCGTCCGTTAGCGATAGCTGCAGCGCCATCTCTTTCAATGAACGCCGCAGACGTGAAAGATGACGGTCAACATCCACCAGCTTTCCGTTCAGAACGGCCGTCACTTCATAGATCGCATCCGCAAAAGTAAAACCACGATCAAAAATTGAAATTTTGGCATCCTGTTCAGCCACAAATTCGCCATTGAGATAAACCGTACGATTCATCACTGTCTCCTGATTACGGGCGTTCTACGCCGGTTTGCTGCGTGATGATGCCGTAATGTTCAATACGACGATGGCGGGAAAAATTGAAGATGGTGGATTTGCCAAACTGGCACAGATCCATATCACAGCGGTGGGATATCAGTTCGTCATCCTGACTGGTTGCTCGCGCCACAACAAAACCGTTTGGATCAACAATGACACTGCCGCCCATCAGCGGGAAACCATCTTCCACGCCAGCTTTGGCCACACCGACAACCCAGGTGGCGTTTTGATAAGCGCCTGCCTGCATGCACAACTCAGAATGGAACAGGCGCTTGGTCTCACCTTCTTCACGTTCGAGAGCATTGATCGACGGTGTGTTATAGCCGAGGGTAATCAACTCCACGCCTTGCAGCCCCATGACTCGATAGGTTTCAGGCCAGCGGCGGTCATTGCAGATGCACATCCCCATGACGGCACCTTCATTTTCCCAGGTAGGAAAACCCAGATCACCCGGCTCAAAATAACGTTTCTCCAGATGCTGGAAATCACGGTCAGGCTCATATTCGGCATGGCCAGGCAGGTGCACTTTGCGGTATTTGCCCACGATGTTGCCCTGGCGATCGGTGATAATCGAGGTATTGAAATGGTGCCCTTCAGGTGTCAGCTCCGCATAGCCAAACGAAATCGCAATGCTATGCTCGCGTGAGAAATCAAACAGAGGGCGCGTTACTGCACTCGGCATTTCGCGCTCAAACCAATTGTCTACTTCGCTTTGATCTTCCATATACCAACGGGGAAAAAAGGTGGTTAGCGCCAGTTCTGGAAAAACCACCAACTCGCACCCCTGCTTGCTTGCTTTTTCCAGCAACGCAAGCATCCGCTGAACAACACTTTCTCGGGTCTCATTTTTTTGAATGGCGCCCAGTTGAGCCCCACCAATCATCATTTCGCGCACACACAGTCCCTCAACTAAACCGACCCGGTGTCGGCAACCTTTTGAACATGAGTTCATTGTGTGAGGTTCAATGCTACGTGTCGCATACCAATATGAATGACGCTCTTAACAAAAGGTTAATCCATATTGAAGAGATGAAAACCGCCCTCCCCCAGCGTGCCTCTGAGGTGCTCGACAAACATTTGTGAAAACTGGGCCAGTGGAGCTTGTCGTAGATGTACCAGACTGATGGTCAGGCGTTCTTCATTCAGAATTGGCAGAACCGACATGTTGTCCGCACCTGAAGCTTGGAAAGATATTTCATCGACAACGGAGAAACCGCTGCCATTTTTAACCAATGCACAGGCATGGTGTGGGGAGTCAACATCAATACTGGGCCGATACGCTAATCCCAGACGTTCCAGCGCTTTGAGCATGTAACTGTGGAAAGGCGTATCGGCGGCATAACCGATAAACGGCATTTCGGCGAGTGCCTGAGGTAATGCTTCAGGGGCTAGCTGGGCCAACTCATGGTCTTTCGGGCAAACCACTAACACACGAATATAACTGAGTGGAACGGCCCGTAAATTGGGATGGTCGACAGGAAAAAGTGAAAATCCAACGTCCGCCTGTTGCTCCAGTAAATGATCACGCAACATCGTATGTCGCATACACTCGAGACTGACCTGAATGTGTTGATTGCACTGTCGGAAGGCAGCAATTGCATTTGGCACTAATTGATGCCCCAGACTGGGGCTACTCACAATACGCAATACTCCCTCTCGCTGCTGTACCAGATTATGCAGTGTTGTGTTTACTCGCTGAACATCTCGATACACTGATTCGACATCATCAAATAAACTACGTGCCTCTGGCGAGGGATACAGACGTCCCTTAATCCGCTCAAATAAGGGAAATCCAATGCGCGCTTCGGTATGTGACAACATTCGGCTCACTGCAGGCTGAGACACATACAGTAATTGTGCAGCACCGTTGATCGAGCCGGTGATCATGACCGCACGAAACACCTCTATCTGGCGCAAATTTAGCGACTGCATTTCTCTCCCCCCTTTTAGAAAATGGTGGGCGACACTTAACACCCGGTTATAGGTTGATAGCAATTAGTATGCCAAATCATATATTGGGGGAAAAAGGACACTGACAGCGGTCATCTGGCGCGGCAAAATTGAAACTCAACGATTACGGGAGCAACGATATTGTGAATGTTGTAGAAATTATCTTGCCAGTCTTTTTACTTATCCTGCTTGGATATGCGGCAGCTCGCAGAGGCATGATTGACCCTCAGGCAAATAAGGCGTTAGGGAATCTTGCCTTCAAATTCTTTATGCCGATGGTTTTGTTTACCGGCATGGTCAATGCTCCACTTCATGAGGGGTTAAATCTTCATGTGTTACTGGCTTACTTTATTCCTGCATTGTTTATTTTTACGTTAATAAATGTCATTTCACATCGTCACTTAAAACGCCCGTCTGCGTATGGACTCACTGCTTCATTTTCAAATAATGCATTGATTGGTTTAGCGATGGTGTCAGGGATGTATGGGGAATCGGGTCTGCTGGTTTTGTTTACTTTACTGGCGGTTCATAGTCTCTTGCTATTTAGTTTTCAAAGCCTGTATAGCTCTTTTGCGGCTCACGAACCTTTTAGCACTAAAGTGCTTCTCATCAGTCTGGCAAACCCAATGATTATTGGGCTGATTATTGGCACAGCGGTGAATATGACAGGTATCACTCTGCCAGTCTGGAGCATGAAGTTCGCCACATGGCTGGCACAAGCCGCATTGCCGTGCGCATTAATCGTTCTCGGCGCAAACCTTTCTGGTTTCAGACCACGGCCAAACTCAGCTGTCATTATCATTACCGCAGCAAAGCTGGTGGTGATGCCCGCTATCGTCTTACTGTTTTGTCTGTTACTGAATGTCGGGGGCATGGCACGTGGAGTATTGGTGTTAATGGCAGCCAACCCATGCGGTGTCAACGTGCTCGGTTTTGCACGCACACAAGATGAAACGCAAACAGTCAGTTCTGCCATATGCCTAACCACTTTGATATCGATAGCGAGCATACCACTTTGGATAGGCATCAATTCTTTCTGGTCATGACAAGTTTACCTATGCCAGCACTGCGGTGACCTAGTGCCCCACTAAGATCGATGCTGGGTGATAATTTCAAAGTTTCAACAACAAAGCTCGCTGTATTCCAAGACGACTGACATAAGCTGAAAGATGCTCTGCGTGTCTTTCAGTGACCACCAGGCCGATATAGCCATCCGGTCGAATCAGGTAAGTGGTGTCCTGTTTGAATCCTTTTTTCTCAAAGGCATACTGCCAGGGGAAGACATGCCATTCCACACCATGGCGATCGCACCAGTTCCTGACTTCTTCAGTGGCGGTGCCGTAGATGTGTATTTGCCAGACTATCTTACTCAGTGATGCATAATTGTCTATCTCACCCATAGCGATATACGGTAAGCGATCGCCCGCACTTATCTCTCCCGCTTTTCCCTCACTTAAAGGACTGTCCGGATAGCTCATCGTCGTTTGTGAGATGACGCGGAAAAGGTATTCTCGTACGCGTCCATATTGATAGGCCTGACTGGCGATCGCCGGTGCAATGTGCGTACGCACGAAATCTGCGAACCCGCCAGCGGCAGTAATAAAGGTGAAAACTCTGTCTGTAGTTTTCACCAGTGTGTGAGCGAAGCCTTTGCGCTCCGCCTCATAGCTATCCAGTAAGATTTCAGGGGCCTGCGCCTTGATCACCGCAACCAATTTCCACGCAAGGTTTATCGCATCGGCAATACCGGTATTCATCCCCTGCCCTCCCGCCGGACTATGGACGTGTGCTGCATCCCCCAGCAAAAAGGCTCGACCTCGACGAAAATGATTGGTCACCCGGTGATGGACACGGTAAGTTGAAAACCAGTTTACCTGTTTGATACTGAGCCCTAATCCGCTAATGGCCCTTTGACTGACATCGTCAAAAGAGTATTGCTGCTTATCCCCTTCCTCGCTCTCAACAGTGCCGATCAAACGATATTGATTCTCCGGCCCATAAGGCATCACCAGGACAAAATCAGACTTGTCGAAGGCAATGTGACCCTCATTCGCGGGTGTCACTCCACTAGCATTTACATCTGCAACGTAGAAGAGGTGATTATAAGTACCGCCTTCGAAGTCACTGCCTATTTGATGGCGCACCGGGGAATGCGCACCATCACAGCCTGCAAGATAGGTGGCAGTGCAGGTTTCTGTGTGCCCTGTAGGGGTTATGATCGTAGCAACAATACGTTCGCCCTCTTCCCTGAACGACACGAATTCTGTTTGCCGTTCGACGATGACACCTGCTGTTTCCAGGCGGGCGACCAGTATTTTTTCATGTCTGTCCTGGGGTAAGACAAGCACGAACGGATAAGGTGAAATGTCGTTCCCGGCGTTCTCCAGGGGAATACGCGCCTTCGGTTCTCCCCGCGCCCACATATTCATAGCCGGCATTTTATAGCCTGCTGCGATGGTTTCTTCAGCCAAATCCAACTGGCGATACAACTCCAGCGTGCGGGCCTGAACGGCCATTGCTCGTGATGTTTCACCCGGCCCCAGGCTCTTGTCGATGATTCTAACCGACACGCCTTGCTGTGTGAGCCAGAGTGCCAGCATCAAACCGGTGGGCCCTGCTCCAACGATGAGTACGTCGATATTGTTCATAGGTCTATCCAACTGTGCCGTGAGTTAAACAGGAACGCCATGGTGAACGCTAGGGTTAGTGTGATTTACACAGCTCAATGCAAAGTATAATTGCGCTCGGTAGAACTGGGCGTGCTTTTGCTCGCTGTATTCCGCACGCACTGATTAATGCATTCTTACCGGCAGTAAATGGGCGCCCTGCCCTTCCGGGCTCGCAGTCATGAGTGTTGATACTTAAAGCTTGAAATGACATTGTCACCTTTTCAGATGCATTTTTTCACCTTTTTGAAAACGCTATAAGGTAATGTATTAAAAGAAAATTTCTGAAATTTTCAGGCTGAAAATCACCATGGTTTTTGAATGGTGGTGAAGGTACTTGGAGTGATGGCGCTAAAGAAGATCTGGAACAACTTTTGCGAGTCCAGGTGAGTGGTGACGATGACATTTTGCATGAAGTATTTCGAATCGTTCACCTCTTTGCCGCTGATTCTGGAAGCTCTTCAGGATAGCTAATTACACTTAAGCGACTGTCTGTAATTCGTTATCTTTCCGCTTTCCGTGCAATGCGACTTCTATGCTGAAAACAAAATTTCAGCCTTCTCCAGATTCCGTTTCGTTTGCATCACCAGTGGGTGTGACTAAAGACATCTGATAATTACGTGTAAGGGTCAGTCGCACATAAGTTGGATGACCGGCACGTTATGTTCTAACAGTGGATTAATTTTTGAGGCAGAGTATATCGAACTGTCTAGATTGTAGGACACGATAGCTTTGTTGGATGTATGTCGCTGGACGCTGGACAACACGGTATGGACCTTAATAGCTTAATTTTAAGTAAAATACTTCAATCTAATGATTTTCACACCACCGTAAAATCAACCTAAACACATGAATAATAACAAATAATTCTATTTTTTCAGACTGAAAATCACCATACGCTTAGCCAAATTCAAACTTTTCCCTGCATAGAATGTGTGACCACCTTGGCTCCAACCTAATCTAAGGTTGACATTTTTCACGTGCTCAATGCTACATGCAGCCCAGAAGTTTCGAGTCCTAATTGTTACTACCTAAATATCTTAAATTATCTACATTCTTAGATAAATTCTCACTATTCCAGTTTTTCTCTTAATCACATTACGTGCATTATGCTTCTCAAGTTCAGACTCAGGTGTCAGGGTTGATAAAAGTCTCCAATCAAATCCCAATCAAGTTAACCGTAAGGCAATCCCAGTTTTGAAACTGCCAGAACATTTTTGTTTCTGAAATTCGAGGGCTCGATGGACTCACGTATTGTTGAGCACACCTTCGTTTGTAGACACAAAAGTCGACGTGCCCTGAAATAATAAAGCCCGTGAGTTTTATCAATAGATTCCAATTTATATGAGATGTGAGTGTGGTGTGGTGTGGTGTTCATTGAAAAACACGTGATCACAATGGTGGCAATACCAACGCCGTATTCAGATGAATTGTTATTGTCACTTAAATTAATCAGATCAAGAGTTAGCACGTACATACACTAAATAATTCTTAGTAACGTGTTTTTAAAAACTGAATGCAGAGAAGAAGCTCGCATCATTGATGTGAGCTAAATGTGCAACAGATGCACTCTTAAATTGAGATTTTTTTATAAAATTCATTCAGGGTTAACGAGTGAATTAAATAGTAAAAATATCTGCGCATCAATATTAGCCACTTTTTAAGAGTGCGGTCACAACTTTTAGCTCATGATTCAATGAACAACGTCAACTGTTACCATTTAAAGTAATTAGAGGAAAGGGAAGGGAAGGGAAGGGAAATCGTATTTTGTCTGGCAATCGCATATGGGTGATAATTTGAAAATCACTGCAATCAATAAAGCCGCTTTAATATCAAAACGTGTGCAGCCTAAGATAGTCACCAACATTCGGTGCAACCATTACATTTATCAACTTGATTGTAAGCCACGATTTTCCAAACAAACCAGTGAACACCTTTTGTTTAAATATCATGCTAAATACGATAGGGTAGGGGAGTTTGCTGAAACGTGACTTTCATGACATGATCGGTTTGGTGAAAAATAAATACATCTATCCAATTGATTTTATTGACATATCTTCACCAACCACAAAATCATCAAATAATAAAAAATCCACTTTTATTGATTTTTACCTAAAAACTGGCATGCGGAAGCTTTTTTAGTACAATACAACAAATCATTATTATTGAGGTGCTTATGAAGCGTGATTACGGTGACGTGTTTGACATCGCCAACCGTGCGAATGGCATGCTGCACGGACTCAGCAGCCATATCGAGCAGCAGCGTCAGGAATTTAATCAGCAAGGCTACTACCATACCTTTACTCGTAATGCCGTCGCTAACTTACCGTTGCTGAGTAAACACGCGGTTGCTGCAGCTATCAGTGAGATGGAAGAGGCGGGTTACGTGTTTGGCAGAAAGCAGACCGGCAGCACTTCTCAATATGCAATGAGCATTCAAAACGTTGTCGATATCTATAGGCATCGCAAAGTGCCCAAATATCGCGACAAACATAAAGATCCCTTCGTCGTTTTTGTAGTCAACCTCAAAGGTGGCGTGTCCAAAACCGTCACGACCGTTACCCTGGCACACGGTTTACGCGCTCACCCAGGCTTGCTGCATAACGATCTGAGAATTTTGGTGATTGATTTGGATCCCCAGGCTTCTAGCACCATGTTCCTCAGCCATACCAACAGTGTCGGATCCGTGCTGGAAACCGCTGCTCAGGCGATGCTGAACGATGTCAGTACCGAGCAGCTGCGTGAGCAGTTTGTGAAACCTACAGTGATGCCCGGCGTCGATGTGATGCCTGCCTCTATAGATGATGGCTTTGTCGCCAGCGACTGGGATGCACTGGTTGCTGAGAATCTACCTGGCATCGCACCCTCTGAAGTTCTGCGCCGCAACGTCATTGATCGTCTGGCTGAAGATTACGATTTCATCTTTATCGACACCGGCCCGCATCTTGATGCATTTATGCTCAATGCCATTGCCGCCAGTGACTTACTGCTTACGCCGACACCGCCAGCACAGGTTGATTTTCACTCAACGATGAAATACCTGACGCGACTGCCGGAGATGCTTGAGCGCATTGAAAACGAAGGCATAGAGCCGAGATTGAAGGCGAACATTGGCTTTATGTCGAAGATGACCACCAAACACGACCATATTACCTCTCACAGCTATGCACGTGAGGTGTTCACAAAATCGATGCTGGATGCGGTATTGCCCCGTTTAGATGGTTTTGAGCGCTGTGGTGAGTCGTTTGACACGGTGATCAGCGCAAATCCGACTTCGTATCCAGGCAGTGCCGATGCACTCAGAAAGGCGAAACAGGAAGCCGAGAATTTTTCACGCGCTGTATTTGACCGCATTGAATATATCAGGAGTACCAAGTGACCGAACCTAAATCACTCAAAAGAATTGGCCGCACCATGGGCCAATCCCAGATGTCGAGCTTTATCAACAGCGGCAATCAGTCACGCGTATTCACCCTGAAATCCGGTAACACGGCGACATTCAGTCGCCAGCTTATTCCTAGTGGTGAAGTGGAAACCAAAACCTTTGTTGACGCGCAGGTGAATGGGCGAGATCAATCAGCACTCACCGAAGAATCAGTGAAAGACATTACGCGTACCATTGAGTTGCAGCAGTTCTTCCCGGCAATTGGCCGTCTGGTGGATGGCCGCATTGAAATTATGGATGGTTCTCGTCGTCGTGCTGCTTGTTTGTTTGCCGGGACGGGCCTCGAAGTTCTGGTGACCGAGGATGAAATTGATATCAGTGATGCCCGCCAGCTGGCTGCTGATATCCAGACAGCAAAAGAGCACAATCTGCGTGAATTGGGTCAACGTTTCCTGATGATGGAAGCGCAGGGCATGAACAAGACCGAGATCGCGAAAGCAGAAGGAATCTCTAACGCCAAAGTGACGCGTGCATTTCAGGCAGCGTGGGTTCCTGCTGAATTCATCGAGTTAATTCCAGTGGTTTCGGATCTCAGTATTCCAGACTACAAACTGCTGCTGGATGTGGCAGAAGAAGCGAAAGCAGAGGGTGTTGCGGTTAAAGAGGTTGTCGCTCAGGTAAAAGAGCGAATGGATAACGATCAGGCGCTGCATAAACTGGCTTCCGATGATCAGAAAACCCGGATCCTGTCGTTTTTCACCACAGCTAAAAAGCAGTTGGTTAAACCGGTGAAAAACAAGAGTGTCACCACTGAGAAGTTTGGCCATTTCTCTGATCGTACTGCTTACGCTAAACGCAAAACTAATGCAGAAAAACGCCATGTGCAGTATGAATTCCACCGTTTGCCTGCCAATACGCTGGAAGAGATCGATATTGCCATTAAGGCGATCCTCTCTAAGTCTTGATCAGGCTCCTTCATACAACGCAAATCCCAAAAAGGACGTGGTTTTCACGTCCTTTTGTTTTAATAACGTTCCCACATTTCATTAATCCACCTTCCGTTTGAATCTGTGCTCCTAAGCGCTTCAGCAACGTTCTAAGCGATTTAAGTTCAATTCCCGTGTCTGGCAAGCCAAATTCCCTTAACTCGCCAAAAACCGTGTACAGGCAGAATTTACGAACATCTGATTGGTGATGGTGTGTTTATCCAAAAGCTGGGCTCATCTATCCAGCGAGTTATACAAGGGGATCTTTTCTCGGGATCGACATTCATAATTGAACGAAATCACCGTATTCCGGCTGAAACCTGCTTAACAGTCTCATTTAACGCTGATTTTTTATCCCCTTTATCCACAGGGTAGATCCAATTATTCGATCATAATGAGATCCCATTGAGATCAAAGAAGATCCCGGATCGCTGAAGGCCTTGATATGACTGGGCTGAAAGGGCCTCAATAACCGCTATAAGGAGTAAACTAACCGCTGTGGAGAGGAAAATAACTGATGAAATGAGTGAAACAACCGATGAAGAGAGTGACTGATAACCGCTGTAGTGAGCAGGCAAGGATGAAAGCTGTGTGTAACTGCTTCTGCTGTGCATAACTATGTTTTATGCAGCGTGATTGTCTGAAGATCAGCCGCCGTTTTCCAGAAAAGGTTATCCCCATTATTCACTGACCCGATCCAAGAATAGATCCTCATAAGCTCATAGAAGTTCCTAACAGATCCCCACTACGGTTAAAGCCTTGTGCCGTAAGCCCTGAGGAGATATCGGTAACCGCTATAAAGAGTAAACTAACCGCTATAGAGAGTAAATTATCCTCTATAGAGAGTAGTCTAACCGATGAAGTGAGTGCTAGTATCCGCTATAGAGAGTAAACGCGCGATGTCCCTGTGTATAAACCGGATCCTCGAAAATGTCGGAAAATGAGCTAAAAGACAACAAGATAGTTGAAGCCTTTTCAGAAACAGATAAACGAACTGGCGAACTGGTTGTACTTACCCCCAACAGAGATAACACTGTTCAACCCGTTGCTTTAATGCGATTGGGCCTGTTCGTTCCTACGTTAAAATCGACCAATAACCGTAAAAACGACACGACAGCCGTCACTGATGTCACGAACGAGCTCAAGTTGCTGTCGCTCGTTAAATCAGAAGGTTATGAGAAGATCAGGATCATTGGCCAGCGACTCGATATGGACAATGATTTCAAGACGTGGGTCGGGATCATTCACGCGTTTGCAAAGTACAACGTCACCAATGACAAAGTCGTTTTACCCTTCGTCGAGTTCGTCAAACTGTGTGGCATTCCTTCCTCTCGATCTTCAGCCAAGCTGAGGGAGCGACTGGAAGCTTCGCTGATCCGCATTGCATCCAATACCATCCAGTTCGGTACTGCTGACAAAGATGAACTCTATGTCACGCATCTGGTGCAATCCGCTAAATACAGTGTCAAAAAGGATACGGTCGAGCTTCAGGCCGATCCCAAGCTGTTCGAGCTGTATCAGTTTGATCGCAAGGTTTTGCTGCAGCTACGTGCCATTAACGCTCTGGCTCGTAAGGAGTCCGCTCAGGCGCTTTATACCTTTATCGAAAGCCTGCCTCCGAATCCGGCGCCCATCTCCATGGCGCGCCTGCGACAGCGTCTGAATCTGACATCTCGTCCCATCACGCAAAACGCGACCGTACGCAGGGCGATGGAACAGCTTAAAGACATTGGTTACCTTGATTACACTGAACTAAAACGCGGTAGCTCCGTGGTATTCCACATTCACTATCGCCGGCCTAAGCTCAAACCTGCAGAGCTGCCACTCAAGCTGCCGGACATTCTCGAAGATGAGCTGGAGTTGGATGATCCTATCGAGACCAATGATGTTGCTGCAGTCAGCGAGCCGCAGGGTGAAATGGTGATGCTTTCAAAAGCGGAGCTGAAGATCCTCGAGGAAATCCGCAAAGGTAAAGTGAAGTAGTCTTCTGAATTAGCCCCCATTTGATAACCGCTATAGAGAGTAAGTGCTCTCTATAGCGGTTATTTGCTGCTGCAATCCACGTTGTTCACCTCCCACATTCACTGCTATCAAGACATTTGTGACCCAGTAACCACTATAGAGAGTAGGCTTGTACTCTCTATAGTGGTTATCTGGAAGTCGCTCACAGTTCGCACTATTACCAGCCCAAACCCGCAATATGACAGCTTTCAGTATGATAGAAGAGGGGACTGCTTGTGGTTAGTCGTCATGGAATGATCCAGGATCGTCGCCAGGTTTTAACAACCACTATAGAGAGTAGGTATGTACTCTCTATAGTGGTTGTTCGGCTAAAGTGACGTTATCACTTCTATCTTATTGAGTTTTTAGGGGATTATTGAGGGATATTTGTTCAGACAACAGTCTGATTTATGTTCAGTTTCCTGTTAGATTCAACATTTATTGTTTTATTATCATTAGCTTATTCACTTTCGCGGCGTAAAGCTGCTTTTCCTTCTTCAGATATCCACTATAGAGAGGAGTTACTCACTATAGTGGATAGCATTGCTGGTAGGTTTGAGGAGCGGCTTAACCTGTGATCCTGCTTACACCTACGCGATTGCGGGATTTTCGCATCCTTTAATAACCGCTATAGAGAGTGAGGTTGCTCTCCATAGCGGTTATTGGTTTTCCTTAAATTAATTGAACTATCTAATATTAATGATTTATTTGTGATATTTGTCTTTATGGCTAACCGCTATAGAGAGTAAAATTTTAATGAAATGCACATATCGGAGGAACCGGAAGATCCAATAACGATCGCAGGATCGTTGATTTGCTGGGCAAAGGATCAAACATCCACTATAGAGAGTAGAAACAACCACTATAGTGAGTAGCTACTCTCTATAGTGGTTATGTTTAATCTAGCCCCCTGGTGGTTACTAACCTCGCAAGGCTCGACAATACTGGCGTTAGTGGTTACTAACTTAAAGTGTGCGTTGCCGGCGTGCCTGGATTGGATACCCTCATCACCAATGTGAGTTTGGATATGAAAAGCGGGGTTTACTCTCTATAGTGGTTGTTCCGCAGGATCGACTTGCACCCCGCGATCCGAGTTACGTGCAGATCCCCCGTCATTGCATCTTTGGAGTCGCTCATCATGACTCGCTGGACAAATGTCGGACAGGGCTCACAACAGTGGTCGGTGCTTGTCAGAGTGAAGCTGGAAAATATAGATCACCGTTAAGGGCAATATCATCAGCGTGATCAACAACCAATACAGCATGTCGACCAGGCTTCGTAAGCGATAATTCAAACTATCAATTTTTTGACAAAAATGTGCAGGTGCAATCCAGAGACCAATGCGTTCAATCGCAACTTTGGCGAATGGAAAGAGGATCACCGAGATAACCAGCGGGACATAGAACCATAAAGGGGAACGATCCTGAATGAAATTGAGCATCAGGATAAAGGGATAGAAGCAACCGATCAGGGTGTTCTTGATGAAGGTGAGGCTGCGGAGATACGTTAAAAAAGGGCCATAGTGTTTACCTTCATCAACTTGCATCCGCTGCGCCGGGTTTCCACCGCGCAGTCTTTTCTTACGTCGTGACATGATAGGGCAATGGCTTCCTTGCTATCGGCGTTGGAAATTTTTCCTGAGTGGTAAAGGCCGGTGAACGTGAACTCAGTGGGCGCTTTGACCTGTCTTCATTATTAGTGGGAGTATCTGTTGGCCGGTGAGCGGCGCTAATGGCAACGAAGCAGTATCGGATGGATGGAGCCAGGTGATCTCTTCAATCTCAGCCGCTGGCGTAATCGTTGTGGTGGGTGCAAGAACAGTGAATATTTCGGCGATAAGCGTGTGCCCGGGCTCATTTGCGGCTGTGTCAGTGAACTGGCCTAGATATTGGGTATTCTGCTCGGTGACATTGATTTGCAGTTCCTCTTTGAGTTCACGAATCAATGCAGCTACAGGCCGTTCAGTCGACTCGATTTTCCCTCCGGGCTGCATGAAATAACGGGTACCGCGCTTGCGGACTAAAAGTACGCGCCCCTCCGTATTGATCATGATTGCCGCCGCAATGCGGATAACCTTGTCTGCGATCATCTTTATCCTCCAGTCTTTGTTACTGCGCCTTCGTGCCGGGTTGGCGGAAGGGAGGGAGAAGTATAGCGCAAGTGAGAATGGTTATTAATTACAGATTTGATAAATCTGCTCGCTTTAAACAACTGTGCGCTGCGAATTGGAGGTGAGCGATTAGTGTAAATGAATTTCATTCTCAACTATCATTGTTTGCGACCCGCGTGATCAATTCCAACTGCAACAAGGGAGGCAGTCAGTGTTATTGGCAATCAGGTACGTCTTTGCATCCAGCCAACTTCGTATTACCGCACTTATCGCTATCGTCCTTCTTCAGGGCCTGATACCGGCGCTTAATGTCTTCATGACAGGAGAGATAATTAACACACTTCATGCGCCTCAAATCAGTGACCATGCACTGATGTTCAGTGTTGCTATCTGGTGTCTGTCTCTGCTGGGTATTCAACTGATGACCCCGCTGGTAAACCTCATTCAGGGTGATGTGACGGAAATTTCGACCAGCCATTTCAGTGCAAATATTATGCGCAGAATGAATGAATCTTTCACGCTGAGCCTTTTTGATAACAAGGAACGTTACGAACAGCTGGAATTTTTGAAAAAAGAAGCGGCCTACCGACCGCTTAATTTCATCATTTGCATTATTTACTCATTCAGGGCCGCCGTTATGGCTGGAAGCTTGCTATTGGTGCTGGTTGCGTATTCAGGAATTGGGGCGGCCATTTGTGCCTTGTCCGTATTACCGATGATTAAGATCAATATCCATATCCAGAAAAAATACGTACACGAGTTATTCAAAAACTCTAAGGACGCTATCGCAATGCGTTACGTATATGGCGTTAGCATGGATAAAAGCTTTTTACAGGAGATCCGACTCTATGGACTGGGTAGTTATCTGCTAAAAAAATTCTCTGGGTCAGCATCGAATACTTATCAACGTATGCACCAGCAACGTGTCAGGGCGTTGATTACGCCCATTCCAGCCATGCTGATTAGCCTGGTGATGCTGTTTGCTGGGGTTTATCTTTTCCTGAGCAATCTGCGCAGTAGTGATATCGCAGTGGGCGCGTTAGTGATGGTGTTTCAGTCCATTGTGATGATGAAATCGCATCTGGATGAAATTGCGAATTACGGTGCCAATCTGACATCAATGGGCAGCTTTTTTAATAGTTACCACTCCTTTATGACCGAAGAGATTGAACCCGTCACCAACGGCCAAAAATTACTCCCCAATAACACGCCGTTCTCACTCAGTATTAGGCACCTGAGTTTTGGTTATGAAGGCCGGAGCAAGAAGGCCTTAGACGGCATTGACCTTGAGATTAGGGCGGGTGAGAAAGTTGCGATTCTTGGGGATAACGGAAGTGGCAAGACCACGCTGATTAAAATGCTGCTGCGGATGTATGCCTATGATCAGGGTGATATCAGCGTTTCCGGTGTTCCACTAAAAAGTCTGGAGATTGACGGTTACCGTCAGCAGGTGGCAACCGTGTTCCAGGATTACGGTAAGTATGAATTTACTGTCGGTGAGAATATCGCACTGAGTCAATATGACACAGAAGCGTATTCCGCTCAGGTTGACGATTTACTCAGTAAAGTCGCGTTTCCTCATCCGCAGCAGACCCGACTGGGTAAGCAGTTTGGCGGAGATGAGCTTTCAATCGGGCAGTGGCAAAGGCTGGCGATCGCGCGTGCGTTATACCGAAAAGCTAATCTGTTCATTTTTGATGAGTTTTCATCCTCGCTCGATCCAGAAACTGAACATCGCCTGTTTAATGAAATCCTTTCACTCGACACGACGGTTATCGCCGTAACTCACCGTCTGGGAAACATCAAAGAGTTCGACAGAATCGTGGTCATGGCGGAGGGAAAAGTGATCGAAAACGGAAGTTTTGCTCTGTTGATGGGTAAACAGGGCAAGTTTTATAATATGTGGCACGCTCAGTTTAAATCGGCCATTGCTGAATCGGCGTAATGCAATCGTCGGAACTGCCTTGAAAGAGAAGCCAGTTCATGATGTTAATCCGGTGCGTCATAAAAAGGCTTTCTTCAGAAGGTTGAATAATAATGGCGCACTGGATTAAATATTTAAAACCTGTCATCGATAGAAACTGGCCTGCCAGGCAGGTCAGTTTCAACATTGCGTCTATAAAATAAATCTGATTATGGCATTCTAAAAATCATCACAGAAATACATATCTTTATTCAGACGTTCTTGTTTAACTCCCTTCGTCATTTTTACTGATATAAATTGGTAATCATTCCTGCGCATTATCAACACCAGGCAGCAAGAAATATCCTATAGTTCAGCCTTTTTAGCGGGTAATGCCAGGCAAGCTTTCGCATTTCTCTTTATCTGCTTAACTGAATGCTGGATAAAGATGATGGGGATAAGGATGTATAAAAAAGACACGCGCGAACAGGCAGGGCTCCTTTATCACTCCCTCATCAGAAGTATCACGCTTGCAGGCATTGTGCTTATCGTCGCGGTGTTAGGTATCAGCATATGGACGCTGCATCAGGACTGGAATGATACCGTCAGGCAGAGTGAAGAAACAGCGACGAACCTGGCGCTGTCGCAGGCGCGGCAGGCGGAAGATACCTTCTTGCAAACTGAGCTCGCGATGCGCGAAATGCAGCGGGACGTTGAATCGCAGTTGGTGACCGGTATCAATAGCCGCAATCTGAGCCAGACCATGCGGGAGCTTCAGGGGCGGTTGCCACAGCTGCACGGGCTTTTCTATTACGACGCTCAAGGCAAATGGACTGCCACCTCTGCATCGCAGATACCTGCAGACATCAATAACTCCGATCGCGAGTACTTTAGGTTTCAACGCGACAATCCGCGCAACAGCATTCACCTCGGTCCGGTGATTCGTAGCCGAAGCACCGGCGATCTGGTGATCCCCGTTTCTCTTCGCATCAGCGATGCGCTGCGCGGGTTTCAGGGCGTTTTGCTGGCTACGGTGAAAGTCGATTACTTCCGGCACTTTTACGCTTACTACGAGATGGGGGCGAAGGACGTACTGGTCCTGATGCTGGCAGACAGTTCGGTGTTATACGCACGGCCGATGCCTGATAGTTTTATTGGCAAAGATCTCTCTTCCAGTCACCTGTTTCAGCAGATGCTGCAGGGCACCAACCGCGGAAGCGGGCAGTGGACCTCAGCACTAGATGGCAAACCGCGCATCTTTGGTTTTGCACGATCGGATCGTTACCCGCTGGTGGTTGCAGCAGGGTATGACACGCATAGCCTGTTCATTAAATGGATGAAAGGACGCGTTCAGGATGTGTTGCTGAGTCTGGCACTGTTGTCCGCCATCGTTGCCATGGGGGTATTCGTGCTGCGTCAGGCCCGGCACAGCCTGCATTATCAGCTTGAGCTGACCAGTCTTCGCGATGAGCTGAGCGCAGCCAACCATGCGCTGAACAGACTGGCGCATGCTGATGCGTTAACGGGGCTCGCGAACAGACGTGCATTTGATCGCTACCTGAATGAGTGCATTCTGGCCGCTGATAAGCACAATGAGCCGGTTTCGCTGGTGATGATCGACATCGATTATTTCAAACGCTTTAACGACACTTACGGCCATGTGGCCGGGGACGAATGCCTGAAGCGTGTGGCACAGGCGATAAACGCGATCTCCTTGCGCGGCACCGATCTGGTGGCACGATATGGAGGAGAAGAGTTCGCCATCGTTCTGCCCGGTGCCGATATTGAACATGCGATGAAGGTGGCTGCTGCTGCAGTGCAAGCCGTACGTGAGCAGGACATCACACATGCCTCGTCTCTGTTACCTTCTCAACGGGTGACGCTGAGCGCGGGATGTGCATCGCTGAATACAGAGAGAGAAAATCGCTCGTCTCAGATGTTGATCAGGCAGGCTGATATGGTACTTTATTCTGCTAAGCAGGCGGGCAGAAATCAGGTGAAAAGCGAAGAGTCATATCTGAATAACTAAAGCTGAGAGAGCAAATGCAGCCAGGTTTATTGTGACTAGTCCTGGTATAGGTTGACACCTTTTCAGGTTAAAACCCCCGATGCACTG